>RYFE02000039.1 GCA_004138175.2 Chloroflexales bacterium ZM16-3
AGCAGCTCGCGCATCTCGATCTCGACGAGCTCCAGCAGCTCCTCATCGTCCATCATATCGGTCTTGTTGAGGAAGACCACGATGGCCGGCACCTGCACCTGGCGGGCGAGCAGGATGTGCTCGCGGGTCTGGGGCATCGGGCCGTCGGGGGCGGAGACCACCAGGATCGCCCCGTCCATCTGGGCGGCGCCGGTGATCATATTCTTGATATAGTCGGCGTGACCCGGGCAGTCCACGTGGGCGTAGTGACGGTTCTCGGTCTGGTACTCCACGTGGCGGATGGCGATCGTGATACCACGGGCGCGCTCCTCGGGGGCGTTGTCGATCTGGTCGTAGGCCAAGAACTGGGCCGCGCCGCGCAGGGCGAGCACCTTGGTGATCGCGGCGGTCAGGGTCGTCTTCCCGTGGTCCACGTGGCCGATCGTGCCGACGTTAATATGCGGTTTCGTGCGCTCAAACTTCTGCTTCGCCATTGTGTTATATCTCCTTGGAAAGCGCAATAAAATGCGCCGCTCGCGCCGGTGTACCGACACGAGCAACCGGGCGGGGCGCTACGGATGCCCCGCCACCTTCACATCTGGAGCCTACGACGAGACTTGAACTCGTGACCTCGTCTTTACCAAAGACGTGCTCTACCAACTGAGCTACGTAGGCAAAATAACATTAAATGTTGAATTATGTAATGTTGAACACTGCTTGCATTCAACATTCAACATTCATAATTCAACATTCGCGTGGTGGGCCGGGCAGGATTCGAACCTGCGAAGGCGCAAGCCAACAGATTTACAGTCTGCCCCGTTTGACCGCTTCGGTACCGACCCAGGCACCTTGGAGCCGACGCAGGGAATTGAACCCTGAACCTACGGTTTACAAAACCGTTGCTCTGCCAATTGAGCTACGCCGGCACGCGCACATACACAAAACGTGCTGAGCAAACTCAGCCCGCGTATTTTAGCATAGGGCCGTAGTTCTTGCAAATAGAATTGATTTGCAGACAGGCTGTTGCAACGCCCCCGGCTGGCGTCTGGAAGTCGCGCCAGCGGGGCGCGTTGCGCCGGGCTCCGGCCTGCGCCGATGCCGGAGCCGCCAGCGACAATACAACAGCCCTCCTTCCCTGATATACCCCAAGATGTGGTACCCTCAGCACAGAGAGGCGAGGGTTTCAGGGAGGGCAGTGCCCTCCCTGACCCTCCCAGATTCTGATGATGAAGGAGGCACCCTGATGTCTGGTGATATGACCCGGCTGGCGACGCTCTCGCCGCTGGATGGCCGCTACCGCGATGATGTGGCCGCCCTGGCGAGCTACTTCAGCGAGGCGGCCCTCTTCCGCTACCGCGTGCGGGTGGAGGTTGAGTACCTGATCTTTCTGTCCCGCTCGTCTCGGGTGGGCTTTGTGCCTGCCTTCGACGCGTCCCAGCAGGCCGGCCTGCGCGCCCTCTACCGCCAGTTTAGCGACGCCGACGCCCTGGCGATCTCCGCGTGGGATCGCAAGGTCAACCACGATGTGAAGGCCGTCGAGTACTGGCTGCGCGAGCGGCTGGACGACCTGGGCCTGGGGGCGTGGAAGGAGGCTGTCCACTTCGCGCTGACCTCGGAGGATGTGAATAACCTCTCCTACGGCCTGCTGGTGCGCGACGCGCGCGACGCCGTGCTGCTGCCGGCCCTCGGCCAGATCGAGGCGCGCCTGCGCGAGCTGGCTCTCGGCGAGGCGGCATCAGCTATGCTGGCCCGCACCCACGGCCAGCCCGCCACGCCGACCACCTTCGGCAAGGAGATGAACGTCTTCCTGGCCCGCCTGCGCCGCGCCGTGGCCGCGATCACGGATGTGAAGCTCACCGGCAAGCTGAACGGGGCCAGCGGCACCTTCGCCGCCCACTACGCCGCGCTGCCCGAGGTGGACTGGCAGACGTTCAGCGCCGCCTTTGTGCGCTCGCTCGACCTTGAGCCGGTGCTGCTGACCACGCAGATCGAGCCTCACGACACGCTGGCCGCACTCTGCGACGCGGTCAAGCGGGCGAACAGCATCCTGATCGACCTGAGCCAGGACTGCTGGCGCTATATCAGCGACGGCTACCTGGCCCAGGCCCCGAAGCCCGGCGAGGTTGGCTCGTCGACGATGCCGCACAAGGTGAACCCAATCGACTTCGAGAATGGCGAGGGCAACATGGGCATCGCGATTGCCCTGCTTGAGCACATCAGCCGCAAGCTGCCGATCTCGCGTCTCCAGCGCGATCTCTCGGACAGCACGGTGCTGCGCAGCCTGGGGGCGGCCTTTGGCTACAGCCTGCTGGGCTACCAGCGGCTGCTGCGCGGCCTGAGCAAAGTCACGGTGCGGCGCGACCTGCTGCTGGCCGATCTAGAGGCCCACCCGGAGGTGCTGGCTGAGGCTGTGCAGACGATCTTGCGGCGGGTGGGCTACCCCGAGCCCTACGAGGCGCTCAAGGGGCTCTCGCGCGGGCGGGCGATGACGATGGACGACCTGCGGCGCTTCGTGGGCGAGCTTGAGGTGGACGATTCGGTGAAGGCTGAGCTGCTCGCCCTGACGCCCGAGTCCTATGTGGGGCTGGCCGCGCGCCTGGCGACACTGCTGGAGGGGCGGTAGGACAGGGGACAGGAGTCAGGAGTCAGGAGTCAGGAGTCAGGCAGGAGTCAGGGGCCTTTTCTTGCAGGATACCAAGCGCTCATATGAACCGTGGTCGTCCAGCCATCCCCATAGCCTTCCGGCGCACGATGGCCGCCGCCGAGCGCAGCCCGCGCCGGGCGATGGCCATCGCCCGACGGATGGTGCGGCGCAGGCCCAAGGACCCATGGGCGCTGCTCAGCCTCGCGGCGGCCCTGCTTGGCTGGGAGCGACCGGCTGAGGCTCGCAGAGCCCTTGAGGCGGCGCGGGCCATCTTCCTGCGGCGCGGCTGCGCGCCGGGCCTCTTTCGCTGCGACTACGGCCTGCTCCAGATCGACCGGCTCGCCTTCGCCCGCCCGAATATTGACGTGGATCTGGGCGATCTGGCCGACCAGATCGCTGCCTCCGGCGACGATCTGCTGGCGGCCATGGTGCGGCTCGACCAGGCGCACCAGCTGAATGTGCGCGGCGCGCCGCACGCCGTCACCGCGCTGCTCAGCCAGATCGCGCCAACGATGCGCATCCGTGGCCCGGTGGCGATGGCCCGCATGCGTCGCATCGAGGGGGTCGCCATCTTCCGCCAGGGCAACTCCACCGAGGCTATGGCGATCCTGCGCAACGCCGAGCGCGTCTTCCTGCGCCACCGCCTCTGGATCGACGTGGCCCGCTGCTGGTTCGAGCTGGCTGCCGCCGCCCAGCGGGAGGATCTGGACACCGCTCGCGCCCTCAGCGCCCTCGCCGAGGCGATGGCGGCGCAGGCCGACCTGCCGTTTCTGATGGCCCGCTGCCGCGAGCGCGGCGGTGCGACTGCGGCCCAGCAGGGCTGCTACGACCTGTCGCTCCAGCAGACGATGGCCGCCCGCGATGGCTTCCGCAGCTTCGGGCGGTGGGTCGATGTCGCCACTAGCCTGCTGCATATCGGCAATGTCTACTTCTATACCGACCACTGGGAGGCGGCCGCCGTGGCCTATCTCAGGGCGGAGGTGCAGTTCGCCGAGATCGGCAATATCGGCAACCGGACTATCGCCCGGCTGCGCCGGGCGATGGCCTACCGGCGCATGGGGCGTGCGGACGCCGCGCAGGATCTGCTGGACGAGGTGGAGCGCGAGGCGGCAACACACGGCTACCGCACCGA
Source organism: Chloroflexales bacterium ZM16-3 (assembly GCA_004138175.2). GTDB lineage: Bacteria > Chloroflexota > Chloroflexia > Chloroflexales > Chloroflexaceae > Oscillochloris > Oscillochloris kuznetsovii. Next base: position 3,756 of record RYFE02000039.1, read on the forward strand.
GGTCGCCGAGGTCTGGAGCGAGCAGGCTGCGCTGCTGGCCGAGCGGGGGCGCAGCGCCGAGGCCGATGCGCGCTACGATCAGGCCCACGACCTGTTCGCCGATCTGGGGGATCGGGTCGCCGCCGCCGGGTGCCGCCTGGACCAGGGATGGCTGGCTGTTGAGGCGGGCGATTTGGGGTGGGCTGAGGCTCGCTTTGTGGCGGCGGCGGCGCTCCGGCATAAGCCGAGCCACACCTGGCGGCTGGCCCACGGCCTCGGGCGCTGCGCCGAGGGCCGTGGTGACGGGCGCGCCGCCCTCGAACACTACCTTGCGGCGAGCGACACGGTGGCGGCCCTGCGCAGCCAGATCGCCGACGAGCGGACGTCGAGCCAGCTCTATGCGCAGGCCGCCCGGCTGCACGCCGATGCCCTGCGCATTGCGACGGATCTGGGCGATCCGGCGGCTGTCCTGCGGCTCGCCGAGGGCCAGCGGGCGCTCACGCTGCGCCGTCTGATGCTGGGCGAGTCGGCTCCGCACCAGGGGGCATTCGCCGACCTGAGCGCGCAGCTTGCGGTGCTGCTCGACCAGCCCCGCGCCGATGAGGTCGCTCTGGACGCCGCCCTGGATGCCTACGGTGATGCGGTGATGCGCTTCCGCCCTCGCGAGGGCGTGCCCGCGATCATTGACCGGCTGATTCCCTCTCGGCCAATCAACCTGGGGGAGATCCGGCGGACGCTGCGCGCCGCCCTTGGCCCCGGCTGGACGGCGCTTGTCTACAGCGTGGCCGACAAGCGCCTCCACATCGTCTGCCTGAGCGATGATGGGATCGACCTGACGGTGCTGCCAAAAGGCGAGGATCTCAAGCGGCTGATCCGCCACGCGAGCCAGCCGAGCTACCGCTACTACACCTACAACGATGCGCCCTTCGCACACAGGATCACCGCGCGCCCGTGGGACGGGCTGCGCCGCCTGGCCGACGCACTGCTGCCGCCCCAGGTGCTGCGGCGGCTCGCCCCGGATCGTCGCCTGCTGATTGTCCCGGCGCGGTCGCTCCACGGGCTGCCCTGGGCGGCCCTGCGCCTCGAAGACGCCTGGCTGGCCGAGCGCGCCGTGGTGCAGGTGCTCCCGTCGCTCTCGGCTGCCCCGCAGCTCGCCGGGCGTCGCCCGAATGGCCGGGGCGCGCTGCTGGTTGGCTGTATCGCCTTCGGCGGGCAGGCGGCCCCGCTCCCCGAGGTGGCCGCCGAGCTTGATCGGGTGGGGGCGATCTGGCCTGGCCCGCAGCGCCGGCTGCTGGATGAGGCCGCCACCTGCGACGCGCTGCTGGCGGCGCTCGCCGAGCCGGGCCTTGGGGTGCTCCACCTGGCCACCCACGCCCAGCTCCTGCCAAAGCAGGGGCGCGCCGCCCACATCAAGCTCTGCGACAAGGATCTGCGCCTCGATGCGGTGGCCGGGACGCGATTGGGCGGGGCCACGGTGGTGCTTTCGGCCTGCGACGGCGCGGCGGCCGATGTGCTGCCCGGCGAGGAGGTGCTGAGCCTGAGCTGGGCCTTTCTGGCGGCGGGGGCGGCGGCGGTGCTGTCGAGCCAGTGGCCCGTGGCCGACGGGGACGCGCTGCCGCTGATCGAGTCGCTCTACGCGGCGCTCCTGCGGGGAGACGACCCTGCGCTGGCCCTGGCCCTCGCGCAGCGGGAGGCCATCGCGGCGGGTATGGCGACACAGCTCTGGGGCGGGATGCTCGCCTTCGGCGGCCTCGGGGATACTTTGTCGATCTGAGAGAGACGCCCCGCCGGGGCGTCTCTACGCCCGCTACGCCTGCCGCTCGCGCCAGACCCGCGCGGCCCGCCGGAAGACTCGGAAGAACACCACGGCCAAGATGACCGCCAGGATGATCGCCAAGGCCGGGGCCATGATCGCCAGGACGCTTAGCAGCAGGGCGGTGCCGTCCTCGGCCAGGCTGAGCAGCGGGTTGCCCGTGCCAGCGGTGGCCGTCGTCACCACCGGGCGCACCGCCGTGCGGGCCAGGTGCGTGCCGCCCGCCGCCACCACACCGGCGATCGCCACCACCGCCGGGTGGATGGTCGCCACGTCGCCCTGGGCGGCCAGGGCCAAGATAGCCCCGGCGATCGGCGCGATGATCATCCCCACCGCGTGCAGCGCGCTGTCCACGGCGGGCACTTTATCGCCCACAAAGTCTAGCACCGCCAGGGCGGCCACAATCAGCAGCACCAGCGGGTGAGTCAGCAGCCCAAAGGGCGCGGCCAGCTCGATCAGCCCGAAGCGGGCCAGGATACCGATCGTCAGCAGCGGCAGGAAGGCGTTCAGCCCGGCGGCTGTCGAGAGCCCCAGGCCTGTGGCGAGCGCGATGAGTGTCCCGATCATTGTGGCCTCCGTTGTAGCAATAGCTATGATAGGGACGTGCTCTATCGGCTAAAGGTTGCATGTTGCAAAGTACTGGGGCTTCGCCCCAGACCCAACAAAAAAATTCTGCGGGGGCGGCGAAGCCGCCCCCGCACCCCCACCGGGCGGTGACGTTGCAACAGCCCTGAAGCCCGTACCAATGTATGATCTCCTCCCGACACAATCGGGCTATACTACCCTGATGATAGACAAGGAGCATACATGATCGCAACTCGCGGGCGAAGGTCGCCCAAATCTGAGAAGGGGACTGAGACACCCAAGACCCTGCGCGAGCGCTGGGATGAGGCCCGCTCAGCGTTCCGCAATGTCCCCAAGGCATTTGTCCTCGTCTGGGAGGCCCACCGGATTGGCACGGTGCTCATGGCCCTGATGACCCTCGTCAGCGGCGTGCTGCCGATCTCGCAGGCATGGGTCGGCAAGCTGATCGTGGACGCGGTGGTCAACACCGTCAACACGGGCGCGGGCGCACAGGCCGGCATCGACGCCACCCTGCCATTCCTGCTCGTCGAGTTCGCCCTGCTCACCGTGGGCACTGCGATCAGCCAGGGGCGCAGCCTGGTGGAGCACATGCTCAACGCCCGGCTGACCAACAGCATCAACACGTTGATCATCCGCAAGGCCCTGGCCCTCGATCTGAACTACTTCGAGGACGCCCAGTTCTACGACAAGCTGCAGAATGCCCGCCGCGAGTCGAACTTCCGCGCGTTGAGCATCATCACTACCAGCTTCAACCTAGCCCAGGGAACCATCACCTTAATCTCCTTCGCCGCCGCCCTGATCGCCTTCAGCCCGCTGGTGGCGATCATCCTCTTCGGCGCGACCATCCCCTCCTTCATCGCGCAGACGAAGTACAGCCGGCTGAACTTCCGTCTGCTCACCTGGCGCGCCCCTGAGCGCCGCCGCATGAACTACCTGGAGCACCTGCTCACGGTGGATAGCAGCGCCAAGGAGATCAAGCTCTTCGGCCTCGGCGAGCCGCTGCTCAAGCGCTACGAGGAGTTCTTTTGGAAGTTCTACACCGAGGATGAGTCGCTGGCCCGCCGCCGCTCGCTGATCAGCATGCTCTGGGGCCTGCTCGCCAGCGCCAGCTACTACGGCTCCTACGCCTGGATCGTCTACCGCACCGTCGCCGGCCAGATTAGCATCGGCGACATGACCCTTTACCTGACGGTCTTCCGCCAGAGCCAGACGACCTTCCAGGGCATGTTCTACAACACCAGCCAGCTCTACGAGAGTGGCCTGTTTCTAGAAAACCTGTTCGGCTTCCTGGCGATCACCCCGCAGATGCGCAGCGGCGATGGGCTCAAGGTGCCCCGGCCCATCCAGCAGGGCTTTGAGTTCCGCGATGTGAGCTTCCGCTACCCCGACCGCGAGGATTGGGCGCTGCGCGGGGTCAACCTGACGATCCGACCCGGCGAGAAGATCGCCCTGGTGGGGGCCAACGGCGCTGGCAAGACCACTCTGATCAAGCTGCTCACCCGGCTCTACGACCCGACCGAGGGCCAGATCCTGCTCGACGGCGTGGATCTGTGCGCGTATGATCTGGACGACCTGCGCGACTGCATCGGGGTGATCTTTCAGGACTTTGTGCGCTACCAGCTTTCGGCCCGCGAGAACATCGGATTCGGCCAGATCAAGGATCTAGACAACGAGGCGCGGATCATCTCGGCGGCCGAGCGCGGCGGGGCCGACGAGGTGATGGCGAAGCTGCCCGGCGGCTACGATACCCTGTTGGGCCGCTGGTTCGAGAAGGGCGCCGAGCTGTCGGGCGGCCAGTGGCAGAAGATCGCCCTGGGCCGGGCCTTTATGCGCGACAGCGAGGTGCTGGTGCTCGACGAGCCGACCTCGGCCCTGGACGCTGAGCGCGAGTATGAGATCTTCCAGCGCTTCCGCGAGCTGACCGCCGGGCGGATCGCCTTCCTGATCAGCCACCGCTTCTCGACGGTGCGTATGGCCGACCGGATCGCCGTGATTGAGGATGGCCGCATCGCCGAGCTGGGCACGCACGCCGAGCTGATCGCCCTGGACGGCACCTACGCGCGGCTGTTTAACCTCCAGGCGGAGGGGTATAGGTAGGAGCGCATGAGATGGGGGTGCGAGCAAAGCTCGCACCCCCATCTCATGCTTCATCATCAATCCAGATGTGATATCACGGGTAGTTCACCACCGTAACCGGGATATCTGGGTTGGCGATGGTCGATGCGCCGCCGGTGTTATTGACCACATTCCGGATGCCGCCCTTCCCGTTTGCAGGATCGAGGAAGAGGGTCAGCATGTTGTGCAGGCTCCCCGCCGGGAGGGTATCGGGAACCTCAAACGCGTTGGCCGCGAAGATGTCCAGGCCCTGGTTGAAGAAGCTGTAGCTGCCCATGCCGTACCCGTTGAACCTCGTCACCTTATCGGCGACCTTCAAGGCTGCCCAGCCTTCGACCGTGGGCGACTGCATCCACGCCGCCTGGCTGGGCGGGTCGTAGGGCATCTCGTTCTGGAAGAAGACGACCATGCCGCGATTGCCGTTCCAGATCACCTCGTGCTTCTGGTAGTGCTCGACGAATAGGCCGTAGGCGCTGACCTTGTCGCCGTTGACGATCACGCCGGTGTCGGCGGTGTTGATCGTCCAGCCTACGCCGTTGCCGTGGTCGGCCCGCCAGGCCCAGATGTCGTCGAGGATGACATCGTCGCTGTTGACGACCAGGCTGGTGGTGGCCTTGCCGGCTGCGGCACCGCCGATGCGAAAGAAGATGTCGCTGAGCGTGGTCGGGTTGCTGCGGTCGCTCTTGTGGGCGTTCTTCGGGCCGACCTGGAGCAGCACCGGCGAGTTCACCGGCCCGGCGTCGATCATGAACCCGGCCAGCTTGATGCCCTCGACATCGGCGACCGACATGGCTACGACCCCGTTACTCGGCACGAGCGTGGGCAGGCCCAGGCCGAGAACAACGCTGTCGGCGCGCTTGACCTGGATCGTCTTGTCGAGCTGGTAGATGCCGGGGGTGAAGAGCAGATTCTTGCCACGGGCCAGCGCATTGTTGATCTTCTGGACGCTGTCGGTCGGCGTGGCGATGAAGAACTCATCGATCGGGAGCGACTCGCCGGCGGTCGGAGCGCTGCCCCATGTCGTGCCGACGGAGTTGCGCTGGGCGGCGGGCACGAATACCCTGTAGCGCCCACGCGAGTCCACGTACAGGTACGGCTTCTCGCGGGTGAGCGGGCTGGCCGCGAGCGTGGTGTACGGGCCACCGCAAGCGTCATCGCCGGGGAAGCACTCGGCGGGCGCGCCTACGACGCCGGAGAAGACCTGATTCCAGACGCCGTTGGTCCAGCCATCGAGGACGCTGTTCCTGACCAGCCACTGCTGCTGCGAGCCGTTGATGACCGTGCCGCCGGCGAATGCCGAGTCGGCGATGAATCCGCCGCTGGCAAACGACGGGCCGGTGCAGTAGTCCATCAGGGTGAGGTTGCCGCCGGTGATATTGACCCGCCGCATCGGCGCGGCCTGCGAGACGGCCCAGAAGTTGCCGGCGTAGCAGCCAGCACCCGCCGGATCAGTCACGTTAATGGTCAGGTTCGACAATGACCGCCAGAAGTTATTCAGCGCGATGCAGTTGCCGTCGGTACACTGGTTGTACACGTTGATAGAGCCGTTGATCACGACATCGGTCGGTGAGCGGCCTAGTCCGGCCACCTCGGTGTAGTAGCCAACCTGGAAGTTGAGGGGGGCGTCAGCCGTGCCGTAGGTGCCGGGCTTAAAGAGCAGCGCGTAGCGGTTCGGCCCCATCTCGTCGCTGATCTGCTGGCTGGAGATCGTATCGACCGCCGCCTGGATCTGGCCTATCGGCATGCTCGGGTCGAAGATCTTCACGTTCGGGCCGAAGTCGGGCTGGTCTCCGCCAGAATGCTGGGTTGGGGAGGCTAATGTCGAGCTGGGAACAGCAAGGACTGTACTCATCGTCAGCAGAACGAGCGATAGTACCAGAATCCAGATCTGCATTGATCGTCCCTGTAACATCACGAATCCCCCTATTCCTTGGTGGCTACCTCTTTGATGCGTACGCTCTCCTCTTCGCGACGGTCAGCACATAGGTATCAACTGGCGACCTCCTTCCGGCGCTCCAGCCAAACGAACCTGATGGGTAAAGGGTTTCTTGCGGAGAGGGACAAGCCCTCTCCGCGCCTCTCCCAACCCGTCAACGTGGGGGGACTACAAACAGGCGACGGATGTCCAGACGCTGATCTGCTGGATCTCCCCGTCGCGGGCAAAGACCCCCCGGCTGGCCGCGATGTCTAGGCTGTCACCGTCCAGGGCGCGCTCCGAACCGTCGGCCAGCGTCAGCAGAATGCGGCGCTCAGCGGACCGGAGGTAGACCACGGGCACCTGGCAGTAGGTGAAGGCGAGGCTGCCTGCGGGGAGGTCAATCTGCCGCCAGCGTCCGCGCAGGTCGAGGTGGCGGAACATGTCGGGCGCGGCCAGCCACTCGTGGTCGCCGAGCAGGCGCGGGCGGAAGCTGACGATGCCGTTGCGCACCTCCAGGCCAAGCTCGCCCATGCGGGCGAGGATCTCCTCTTTGACCTGGCCAGTCATGCCGGGCTGCTGGGCGCCCCGGCCGAGCGGCGTGTGCGAGTAGGGGTCGCTGGGGAAGGCCCCGTACTCGGCGGGCGACTTGTGGGCGCTCAGGCCGGAGCGGATGTCCTGGTAGGCAGCCGCGAGCGCGGCCAGGGTCTCGCCGTCGGCACCCGAGTCGGCGGCGCGCAGGAAGACCTCCTGGACGGCGAGCAGCAGCTTGGCGACCATGTGCCAGTAGATGCTGCCGAGGCCCTCGTAGGCGAAGAAGCTGCCCGAGCGGCCGGTGAACTGGGCGTGGTGGAAGGTCTGCTCGAACAGGTCGAGGATCTGCGCGCCCTCGGCCTCGGCCAGGGCGGCGAAGGCCGGCTCCTGGCTCAGCTCGTCCAGCGCGGCGCGGGCGTCCTGGGCGTTGCGGAAGTCGCCGCTGAAGTGGTAGAAGCCCTCGATATCGCGGCTGATCAGGCGGCGGTCGCCCGCGCGGGCCAGCGCATCGACCAGGGCCAGGCCGCGCACCTGCGCGGGGGCGATGCGGTTCTTCTGGCGGAAGCCGGGCAGCTCGCGGTTGGGGTAAAGCATATAGCTCTGCTGGTCGGCGCGGTAGAGCGGGCCTGCGCGCAGGCCGCGCAGCAGGGCTATGGTCTCGTCGGGGCCGATCATGCCCGATGAGAGGATGGCCACCTGGCCCTCCAGCATCTCGGCGAGCCGACCAATGACGGCGCGGCCATCGGCCAGGCGCAGGGTGTTGTAGCTGTGGTAGAGGCCGTCGTCGCGGCGGTTGGCCCGCAGCCCATGCTCGACGTAGGCCAGGGTCAGGTCGAGCATGGCCACCACCCGCCCGCGCCCGAGGACGCGCAGGTCGCCCGAGATGCCGTTTCGGTAGACACCCCAGCGGTAGGCGCTGCCGGCCGCGCCGAGGGCGTCGAGCACGCCCCGGCGCTCCTCGTCGCTGAACTGGCCGTCGAGCCCGCTGCGCTGCGCCTCCAGCACCGCAGCCACGCCCTCGAAGAGGTCGCACAGCTCGCGGGTCATCGCCAGATCCTGCGGCCCCTCGGCGAACAGCTCGCGGCAGAAGACGACGTAGCGCCGCAGGTAGGCCAGCGTCACCACCGAAAGCCCCTTGCCAACCAGGGCGTTGTTGGCGTCATTCCACTCGGGGCGCTGGGTGTTCATCCAGATTCCGCCCTCGGGCACGAAGTTGGCCAGCTTGGCCAGCAGCAGCAGCAGCAGCTTCTCGGCCAGGCTGGCGTGGATCACCTGGCCAGACTCATCCCAGAGCAGTTTGCCGTCGCTGCCGCGCTCGGCCACCCGCGCCTCCACCAGGCGCTCGGCCTCCCAGTCAAAGTCGATCGTATGCTGCGGGTCAGCGACCAGGGCCGGATAGGGCTTGATCCGGTAGGGCACATTGGCGTAGGCAAAGACGCGCCGGCCGAGCTGGGCGCGCAGGCCGCCCGGCTCGAAGCGCTCGGCCGTCTCTAGCAGCTTGAGCAGGTAGATGATCTGGTGGTCGCTCCAGTAGCCAATATTGGCCCAGGGGTTATGCGGCTCGGGCAGCTCCCACTCGATACCGGCGCGGGTGATCCGGTAGGGGTTGTAGCCGTCGGCGCTGGTGGCGCTGAGGAAGGTGGCGATCATCCCCATGACATACTGCGGGTAGCTGAAGGCCAGCGGCTCCCAGTTCTGGAAGATGTCGCGCCAGTTGCCCTGGTAGTCGAGCCGCCGCGAGCCGTCGGGGCGGCGCACATTGATCGCGAAGCGGTTCCAGGGCCGGCTGGGGTCGCCGTGGCGGCGGCTGAAGGTGAGCGGCAGGTACTCGCTACAGAGCCGATCCAGGTCGGGCGCGCCGACCGAGGCGGCCCGCTCGTGCAGCCTGCGGGCATCGACGCGCTCCGGCAGCCCGGCGAAGAACGCGGCGTGGCGCTCTAGCGTCAGCCCGCTGCGGGCGGCCACAAAGGCGCGCAGGTCGGCGCGCTCCACGGTGTAGCCCTCGGCGAAGATGCCGCCGCGCATCATGTTGAAGAGCGTGTTGGCGACGTGGTGGGCCGCCATCAGCGGGTCGCCGCCGAGCTGCAAGCCATCGGCGCTGGCCACCAGCCCCTCAAGCTCGGCGCGCCCGGCGGCGATATCGGCATCCAGGGCGGCGGCCAGCGCGGCGCGGTCGCCGCGCAGGGCAGCCGACAGCTCGGCCATATCGGCGGCGTCGCGGGCCACGTCGGCGACGATCCGCCATGAGCACGACTCGCCGGGGGCCAGATCCAGCTGGGCCTGGAGCAGGTAGGCCCCGCGCTGGCCACGAACATCCTGCTCGGACTCAACCGCCGCGCCGCGCCGGAACGCCTCCACCTGCGCCGACGAGAGCAGCGTGCGCGTATCTTCCAGGCCGATCTGCCAGGCCACCGTGGCCCGGAGCGACTCGCTCGCCTCAGCCAGGTCGGTCAGGGTCGAGCTGAGCGCAAAGATCGCCATGCCGCTCGGGTCAAGCTCAGCCCGCTTATAGGCGTCGAGCAGGTTGCTAAAGCCGCTCTGCATCGCCGTGGTCGCCCCGTGCGGCAACAGGTTCTGCACGCCGTCGAGCATCCGCACGGCGCAGGCCGCGCCAGACAGCTCGCTCAGGCGACAGCTGCGCACAAAGCCGAAGCGCGGGCTGGTCTGCCAGGTTGCGCGGAAGGCCAGGCCCAGGTCGTGGTTGCGCTCCTCAAACACCAGGGTGGTGCTCTCGGCATCCTTGTACAGACTGCGCTCAACCCGGTAGCGCTCGCCAGCCCGCTCGCCGAAGGGCTCCCAGCGATAGGTGCTGCCCGCCCGCGTCACATGCAGCACCGTCAGCGGGCCAGTGTGCGGGCCGCTGTCATAGAGCCGGTCGACCGTCTCATAGGGGAAGAGCGCCGTCTCGGGGCTAACCCGCCCCGCCGTCAGGCCGCCGCCGCTCGTCACGAACATCCAGTGGTCTGCCGCGCTAACCAGCGAGATCAGGAAGGGGGCCATCTTGTCTACGCCGACAATGCGGTAGAGGCGCGCGCCATCAAGCTCGACGAAGCCCCCGCTGGCACCTCGTGCGTCGGTTGTGATAGTCATCTTTAACCCTGCTCGGCGAATGCGTAGGCGGCGCTATCCCTTGACGGCGCCCGCCGTCAGGCCCGAGACGATGTAGCGCTGGAGGACGAGGAAGATCACCAGCATCGGCAGCGTCATGATCAGCACGGCCGCCGCCAGCGTGGGCCAGTTGCTGCCGTAGACGCCCTGAAACACGATCATGCCGCGCGTGATCGGGTAGTAGTTCTTGTTGGTGAGGTAGATCGTCGGCAGGATCAGCTCGTTCCAGATGCCGATCGCATGCAGCACGGCCACGGTGGCCAGGGCTGGCTGGATCAGCGGGAAGACGATCGAGGTCACGAAGCGAAAATACCCGCAGCCGTCCATGGCGGCCGCCTCATCAAGGTCCATCGGCAGGGTCTTGATGTAGTTCACCAGGATGACGATCCCGATCGGGTTGACCAGGAAGAGCATCACGTAGCCGACCGGATTGTTGTAGAGCCCCAGGCCCAGCATCAGCTGAAACTGCGGGATCAGCGCCACCGGCAGGAACAGGGCGATCACATACAGCGTGAGCAGCGCCCCCGCGCCTTTGATATAGCCCCGGGCGATCGGGAAGGCCACAAACACTGCGGTGATCAGGTAGATAACCGTCGCGGAGACGGTGTAGATCAGCGTGTTGGTCAGGTAGCGCAGGAAGTTGGCCTTGACCCACGCGTCGGCGAAGTTCTGGAAGTTCAGCTTTGTCGGCAGCGCGGTCGCGCTCTTCATGAAGTCCGGCAGGGTCTTCAGCGAGGTGTTGACCAGCATCAGCAGCGGCCCAAGGTAGATGATGGCGAACACGACGAGCAGCGCGTAGGCCCCGATCCGCCCCCACTTGATCCGCCCACGCTTGGACAGCTGCTTCGCCCGCAGGTCGGACGACTCCGTTGTCGATAGTGTGCTCATCCCAGGATCTTCTCCTCTCTTCGCTGAAGGAAGTACTGCACGGGCAGGCCAATCACCAGAACCAGGCAGAAGAGGACGATCGAGGCGGCGGCGGCGTAGCCCTGGCGGAAGGCGCTGGTAACGCTGCCCGAGGTCTGGCCAAAGCCCTGGGCGAAGATTAGGTAGCCGAGCACCTGGGTGCCGTTCCGGTAGCCGAGCAGCACCAGGAACAGCTGCCACGCCTGGAGCGAGCCGATGATGTTCAGCAGCAGGTTGGTGTTGACATTCGGCGTCAGCAGCGGCCAGGTGATATTTCTAAAAACCTGCCACGGGCTCGCGCCGTCGATCTGCGCCCCCTCGTACAGATCCCCCGGAATGGTCTGCAGCCCGGCGATGAAGATCATCATGGTGACGCCCAGGTTAGCCCAGATCTGGACGAAGATCACCCAGGCTATAGCCTCGTTGGGCTGCCCGCCCAGGAACTCAGAGCGCATACCGAACAGCCCCAGCAGGCTCGCCAGCGGGCCGCCCAGCGGGTAGAGGAAGAGCGACCAGATCAGCCCCTGGATGACCGCGCCCAGGATCACCGGCATAAAGAAGATCGTGCGGAAGATGTTGACGCCCTTCAGGCGCTGGTTCACCAGCATAGCCAGCACCAGGCCGAGCGTAAACTGGATCGTCGTGACACAGAAGCAGAAGATCAGCGTCCGCACCAGCGCCGCGTAGTTGTCGAGCGACGCCTGGCCCATAAACAGAAACTCCCGGTAGTTCTCAAACCCGATCCAGTGCAGGGCCGTGCCCTGGATGCCGCTCGCATCGGTGAAGGAGTACACGCCGGTTGCGACAGACGGCCCGAGCATGATCACCAGGTAGAAGAGGAACCCGGGCAGCAGCAGCAGGTAGGGCGCGAGCCTGGCCCTGCCACGGCCAAAATGGTAGTTGTTCATGCCATACCCTCCTACGATTTGGGACAGGCCCACATCACATGGTTGATGATGGTGGCGGTGTGGCAAAGCCACACCGCCACCATCATCAGCCCTACTTGTTGGCGTCGAGCCCGGACTGCAGGTCGGCCTGAACCTTATCGGCCAGGGCCTGCGGATCATCGAAGGTGCCGAAGGGCTTGAAGTAGGATGCGTAGGGGTTGGCGAACTCGCCGGCGCCCTTGGGGGCGACCCAGTACTGCTCGTAGCCCACCCGGAAGTTGGCCAGGTAGGGCGCAACCTCGGCACCGATCGGGCTGCTCAGCGTGGCACCCGGCTGAGTCGGGATGAAGCCCACCGCGTTGGCGAACGCCTGGTAGTTGGCCGGGTCCGAGAACTCCGTCAGGTACTTCATGGCCGCGTCTTTGTTCGCGGTCTTTCCCGCGACGACCCAGCCCTGGTCGTACTTCCCGAACAGGTACTTGTTCTCATCGGCGTTATCGCTGCCGGGGAAGGGGATGTAGCCCCACTTGAAGCTCGGCTGGGCCGCGTCGATGGCCGAGGCGTACCAGGTGCCGCCGGGGAACATGGCGACCGCGCCCGAGGCGAAGCGTCCGGGGGCCGCATCGCCGGCGATCCCGCTCGCGCCCGTCTCCATCATGTCCTGGGCGTAGGTCTTCATCTTCGTCCACATGTCCAGGGACTTGGCATCGTTCCATGTGGCGCTGCCGGTCCACAGGCCCTCGACGAGCTGGGCCTGGTCGGGGTACTCAGCACCGATCAGGCCGTAGGCGCCCACGAAGATCGGCCAGCCATCCTTGCCGCCGGCGGTCATGCAGGGAATGTTCGCCGCCTTGAAGGTCGCGCAGGCCGCGACCAGCTCGCTCCAGGTGGTGGGGACGGCCACGTTGTTGGCGGTGAAGAGGTCCTTGTTGTAGTAGATGCCGCTGTAGGATACGCGGCCGAGGTTCACCTGGTAGACCTTGCCGTTGTAGGTGCCGGCATCCTTGATCGCCGCGTCATCGTAGTTCTTGATGAAGGGCTGGTCGGAGATATCCATCAGCAGCCCGGCGTCGATCAGCGTCTGCCAGTTCGGCGCGGTGACATTCTTCATATAGGGCTGGGCCGCGTTGGCGAAGCCGAACATATCGACGACGTCTACATCATTAGCCGTTAGGCGGGTCTGCGTAACCGTGCTCAGGTCGTTGGCGTTCACAACGGCCATGTCCACGGTGATGTTGGGGTACTTGGCCTGAAACTGCTCGTTGAACGTGTTCATAAAATCCACCATCGGGGGGTTCTGGTGGATGAGCACCTTCAGCGTTACATTCTCTGCCGCCGCTGGGGCCTGGGTTTCCGCCGCCGGGGCCTGGCCCGCCGGGGCCGCCGGGGTCGAGCTGCCACACGCCGCCAGGAGCGTCGCGAGCATGGCGATCACGCCGATGAGGACTGAGCTTCGCTTGAACATAGCACTCCTCCAAGATCTTCTAGCCTTAGAAAAAAGTCTCCGACGATGGAGCGGGTTCGTGGAACGGCCATGCGTGGGCTTTGGGCGGTGCCCCCCCTCCTCTCTCTCACGAAGGCTGATATGGTCGCGGATCGCCCACATGTGGGGTGCGCGAAGCGGGCAGCGCGTATGCGCGCCCACCCATCATCTGCCTGCGCACATGTACAGGATGCGGTCAGCTGCGGTTTCCATGCGCCTTGATGTGCGTGTGGAAGCCAGTGGCCGGATATCAGCTTGCCAGATCTATCGTTGGATCTTCATTCTAGCAGACGTGGGGAGGGATGCGCTTGGAGAAAAGCATCATGTGCATGGACATTTCAGAGGAACCTGGCCCGCGCGTGCTATGCCTCCGCGCGGCGATACGCCTCGGGCGACATGCCGACCTCACGGCGGAAGATGCGACTGAAATAGCCGCTATCTGAGAACCCGACCAATGCAGCGATATCGGTGATGCTCGCCTCGCCCTGCTTGAGCAGCAGCTTTGCCTGATTGACCCGGTAGCGATTCAGGTAGGCGATGGGCGTCATGCCCACTTCTTTGTGGAAGCAGCTCGTCAGATAGTCATCGGCCATGCCCACCAGCCGCGCGAGGTCTTGCCGCGAGATCGGCTCGGCGTAATGCTCGTGGACATAGGCCATGGCCTGCCGCACCAGGCGCTGCGCCTCATTGCTCAGCTTACGCCTGCGCTCAAGGGCTGCGTCAAGGTGCGCCATCGTCTCGGCGGCGGTGAACAGGCCCTTGCTCATCACGGTGGCGACACCCCGGCCGAGCCGGGCGATGTCCTGCTGACTCAACACCTGCCCGGTGAGCACAATCACCGGGACATCGCGGGTAGCCTCTGCCTGGCGCAGCGCCTCGATGACGCCGAAGCCGTCGATCTTGGGCATGATCAGATCCAGCAGCACCAGATCGACCCGCTGCTGGCCCAGGATCTCCAGAGCCTCACGGCCATTGTTGGCCTTGATCACGCGGGCGTCAGGCCAGTGCGACTGAACAATCCGCGCGTTCATGTCGAGCGTGCCGGGATCGTCGTCCACGACCAGAACGGCCCTCCCCGCGTCATTCGTGTCGCCGGCGAGCCAGTGCTGGTCGAGCGCGCTGGTCAGCTCGGCCAGCTCAATCGGCTTGGTCAGGTAGTCTAGCTCCAGCACGGACCCGCGATCATGGGCCAGCGTATAAAACATCACCGGGAGATCGCGGGTCAGCGGGTTGCCCTTGATCGCCTTCAAGATCTCCCAGCCATGCTCAGGATCGCTCGTCATATCCAGCACTACGGCATTGGGCGACACGGTCGCCATTTCTCCTAGCCAATCTCCGGCGTCCGCCGTCAGCACAAGATGCACCTCAAAGCCGCGCTGGCTCAAGTGCTCCGAGAGGCGCTGCCCGCTGCTGACGTGATCTGTCAGCACCATAACGCGCTCCGCATCACGGGCCTGGCTCGCCGGGTCTCTGGCCAGCGTCACGGGCGGCGTCACGGCGGGGAGCGTAAACGAGAAGGTTGAGCCCGCGCCCTCCTCGCCGGTTGAGTGCAGGCTGATCGAGCCACCGTGCAGCTCAATCAGCCGCTTGCAGATAGCCAGGCCAAGGCCCATGCCGGTGTAGCCACGCGTGACGCTGCGGTCAGAGCGACGAAACTCGCTAAAGATCGCAGCCTGATCTGCGGGCGGAATGCCCAGCCCGCTATCGCTCACGCTCACCCGCGCATACTCGCCGCTGGCCTCCAAGGTCAGGCTCACCATACCCTGCGCGGTAAACTTGATCGCGTTGCTGATCAGATTGAGCGCCACCTGCCGCAGCCGCGTGCGATCCCCCCAGACCCACGGCCCGCGCTCGGGCAGGGCGGCGCTCCAGGCCAGCCCCTTGTCCTCTGCCAGGCGATAGCCGGTCTCGGCCACCATTCGCAGGGCCTGGCTCAGATCGACATACTCGTTGGCCAGGCGCAGCTGCCCAGCGTCGCTGCTGGCCAGGTCCAGAACATCATTGATCAGGCCGCCCAGATGCTGCGCGTTAGCGTTGATCCGCTCCAGGTCATCGCGGTACACCTCCGACAGCGGGCTCGCGCTCTTGTCGCTCTCTTGGACGAGCATCCGGCTCAGCCCGACGAGCAGGTTCAACGGCGTGCGCAGCTCGTGGCTAACCGTCGAGAGAAAGCGGCTCTTGAGCTGGGCGGCCTCCTCAGCCAGCCGCCGCCCCTCCATGGCCTCGCGGTAGAGCTGGGCGGTATGCAGGGCGGCGGCCAGCTGCTGGACAATCGCGCCGTAGATCTCCAGGTGATCGCTGTCGAAGGCCACAAAGCCCAGCTGGCCGCGCGGGCTCACCAGCGGCAGCAGCGCCAGGCTGAACGGGGCCGCTTCAAGCAGCAACTCGGCGGGCGGGAAGTCGCGGCTGAGGCAGAAGGTGGCAGGCTGATCGGGCGCGGTGATGCTGCGCAGGTGACAGCGGGCCATGGCGTCAACCATACCGCCAGGCTCAAACAGGGCCACCCAGCCCCTGGTAATGCCCATCGTCGGCAGGTGGCGCGCCAGGATGGCAAACACCTGCGTCTCATCGAGCGCCATCTGGAGCTGCGCGGTCAGCACGCCCATACGGTTCGTTTTCCAGTGCTCGGCGACGACATAGCGGCGATGCTGGCGCTGCATGTGCGCGCTCAGCACCACGCGCGCGCGGTCGATCAGCTCGTGGGCGGGCGATTGGGGGCCATCTGTCGCCTCCTGGAGCGCCGAGATCGCCGCCTGCCAGATATGCGCGTCCTCGTGCGTGAAGGCGCGATCTTGAAGAATCTCGTCGAGCGACACATAGAACTCGCTCGGGTCGTGCCGCGCCATGGCCTCCGCCAGCGTGTCGGCCAGCCGCCAGCACGACGCCTCAACCTCAGCCTCGGCCATGCCCTGGGCCTGCGCGAGCACCGCCGCCTTCATGGCTTGCACCAGCTCGGCGGGCTGATCCAGCCCATAGGGCGCTGGCTGCGGAGGCGCGCTGACATCGGGCAGCGCGGCGAGGCCATGGCCGCGCCCGCATCCGCAGGACTCTCGGGGGATCAGGCGAGTTGGAATCCTGACAGGCTCGGCCAGCACGGTGTCCCCGGCGATCATCTGGGCGAGCAGCTCTATGGCCCGGTAGCCCATCCGAAACAGCGGGATGCGCACGCTGCTCAGCTCCGGCGTCTGCACGGCGCTCTCTGGCCGGTCATCAAACCCGATCACGGCCACATCCTGGGGGATTCGCCGCCCAGCCTCGATCAGCGCCTGGATCACACCGAGCGCCGACTCATCATTGCTGGCCAACACAGCCGTAAACGGCGCGCCGCCGTCGAGGATCTGGCGCATGGCCGCATAGCCCGCCGCGTAGACATGTCGGCCATAGGCCACCAGCCGGGGGTCAGCCGAGATCCCATATGCCTGCAAGGCCACATGGTATGCGCGCAGACGACCGCCGCTATCCCCATCCATATCGTCTGGGCTGCCGGCGATGAAGGCGACCCGGCGGTGCCCGTGGCCAGCCAGGTGGCGCATCGCCTCAAGGATGCCGCCAGCATTATCGGCGGCGATTGTAGGCCCGCGCTCCCCAGATCCAACAAACAGCACCGGATGCCCGGCGGCGATCATCGCCTGGATATCACGCGAGAGGGCCGGCAGGTGCAGGGGGTTAATCGCAATCAAGCCATCGGTATTCCAGGGGCCAACCGGCACAAAGTCGGTCTCGGGCAAGGGGATAGGCCACGCCGGGCGCAAGGGGTCGCCCGTGGTTGCCGAGACGCCCATGCCGCAGCCGAGGAGCAGATGGCAGCCCAGGTTCTGCGCAGCCAGGCACATGCCATGGAGCAGCGGGTCGAGATAGCTGAGCGGGGTGGCCGTCCAGTAGTACTGCCACCCCGTCAGGACACCAATTGTCAGGTGCCCATCGCGCTTATGCGTAGACATAGAGGGAGCCTCGCTCTCTTAATAATGTAAGACATGGCAGTAGAGCAGAAGGAACGCTGTGCGATGCCGCCCGCCGGGGGCTTCAGCCCGGCTGAGTCTACGAAGGCCGCTGAAGCGGTCTTCGTAGACTCAGCCCGCCCGTTTACGGGCCGGGCGCCGCGCATATGCGCCGAAAACATACGTCACACCCAGGGTATCTTTTGCGCTACTGACGTATAATACACTCGGACGAAGCTCGGATGGAAGAGCCAGGGGACGATTCTCACATCACTGGCACCGTACGGATTCTCGGCTATACTTGTCGGGGGTTGGGGGTTGGGGCTAAGTTTGAAAGCCGAAACCTGCCATCCATAACCTGCAACCTGCAATCTGCAATTTGCAATCCTGATAGAATAGCCATACTATGACCAACAACATGCGCAGGGTTGCCAACGTCCACGTCCGCGAGCTAACGCCCTTCCGCCCGCCGCGCGAGCTGAAGGAGGCGCTGCCGCTGACCGATGAGGTGGCGCGCACGGTGGCCGAGTCGCGGGCGACGATCAGGCGCATCCTGCGCCGCGAGGACCCGCGCCTGATGGTGGTGATCGGCCCATGCTCGATCCACGACCCGGCGGCCGCCCTCGACTACGCCCGCCGCCTCGTCGCGCTTCAGGCCACGCTGGGCGACCAGTTCTTCC
This sequence comes from Chloroflexales bacterium ZM16-3, assembly GCA_004138175.2. Taxonomy (GTDB): domain Bacteria; phylum Chloroflexota; class Chloroflexia; order Chloroflexales; family Chloroflexaceae; genus Oscillochloris; species Oscillochloris kuznetsovii. The sequence goes on from RYFE02000039.1 coordinate 21,699, forward strand.
TGATTATGCGCGCCTACCTGGAGAAGCCGCGCACCACTGTGGGCTGGCGCGGCCTGATCAATGACCCGCACCTGGACGGCAGCTTCGATATGGCCGCCGGCCTGACGATCGCGCGCAGGCTGCTGCTTGAGATCAACGCCATGGGTCTGTCGGTGGCCACTGAGATGCTCGACCCGATTAGCCCGCAGTACATCGACGACCAGATCAGCCTCGGCTCGATCGGCGCACGCACCACCGAGGCCCAGACCCACCGCGCCCTGGCCAGCGGGGTCTCGATGCCAGTGGGCTTTAAGAATGGCACCGATGGTGGCATCCAGGTTGCTGTGAATGCATGTGTGGCCGCCGCCGGCCAGCATAGCTTCCTCGGCATCGACGAGGACGGCCGCAGCTCCGTGGTGAAGACCACCGGCAACCCCGACAGCTTCGTCATCCTGCGCGGCGGGCGGGCCGAGCCGAACTATTACGACGAGCATGTCGTGCAGGCCGCCCGCCTCATGCGCGAGGCCCACCTTCGCCCCGCCGTGATGATCGACTGTAGCCACGCCAACGCCAGCGGCGACTTCCGCCGCCAGGAGGCGGTTATGCACACGGTGATCGATCAGGTGGTGCGCAAGGTCGGCCCGATCATCGGCGTTATGATCGAGAGCAACCTGAGCGAGGGCAAGCAGACCCTCACCGCCGACCGATCCGCCCTGCGCTATGGGGTCTCGCTCACCGACGGCTGCATCGGCTGGGAGACCACCGAGCGCCTGCTGCACGAGGCGCACCTGGCCCTGGCCCGGCGAGATGCGTGATCCGCATCGTGCGGGTCAGCGTCTCATACAGCTCATTCACCGCATCAACAAAAGATCGCCCCCCATCGCCCGCCGCAGCGGGAGAGGGGGCTGGGGGGTGAGGGCCAGAAGCCGCTCCAACGCCATGAGCGGGATCGGCTTACTCGTAAAACATGGAGTTGAGCTTCCCGTGCGAACTTCCGGGAAGCTGTAGTCGGTCGTCCAAACCAGCAACGGACTTCCGAAAAGCAGTGATAGGCAACCGCGTATGCTGAATGTAGAATCAGTAGAAGTAGAAGGGGTGCCTGCGCGCACCATCGTCCCCCCCGCCGTGCTGCACGGCACCTGGCTGCCCGCCGAGGGACGGCTCTTCCTGTGGGGCGAGCTGGCCGAGCGCACGGGGAGGCGGGGGCGTCACCGGCGGCGGCCGGGCCACCCGCCCCACCCGGCCCATGCCCACACCGACACGCTCCACGAGCGCATGGCCGCGATGCTCTCCAGCTCCCGCGTGCCTCCGGGAACCGAGCTCACTATCTGGCTGCCCTCGGTGATGGGCGCACCCCTGCCGCTGCGCGAGCTGCGCCAGGCCGGTGCCGAGATCCCCGAGGGCGAGATGGCCCTGGCCGGATGGCGCGTGCGCGGGCTGCTGCTCACCGCCGCCCAGGCCCTCGACCTGCTGCTGCCCCCCGCGAACGACCACGACTTTGGCGCTGACCTGCGGGCATGGCGCACCGCCGCCATGCTGGCCGTCGAGCTGGTGTCCGGCCAGCAGATCCTGCCGTCCCTCGTGCGCGAGGGCGGCGGCCTGCGGGCCAGCTGGGAGCCGCGCCCCGTCCCCGATGTCGCCCGCAAGATCGCCGCCCTGCGCAGCGGCATGCCCGCCCTCTGCCGCGCCGTCGCCGACACCCCAGATGCCGCCCCCGCCCCGCGCGCCCTGGTCGACAGCTTCCTCGCCGCCGCGACTGACGCCCTGGTGCGCCAGATCGCCGCCAGCGACTCGGCGGCCGCCACCCAGCTCGCCGCCTGGCGCAGCCTGCCGCCCTCCCCCGGCGCGGCATGGATGGTCGCCCTGCTTGACCGCGACCCCACCCTGCACCTGCGCAGCCGCGAGGCCGACGAGCTGTTTAAGGCATGGCAGGCGTGGGCTGGCCAGGAGCACGTCGCCGGCGACGACAGCTTCCGCATCACCTTCCGCCTCCAGCCCCCCGCCGAGCCCAATGAGCCCTGGTCCCTTGGCTACATGCTCCAGGCGATCGACGACCCCAGCCTGCTGGTGCCCGCCGCACAGCTCTGGCGCGAGCGCGGCCAGCACTTCACCTACCTCGACCGACGCTTCGCCCACCCTCAGGAGCGCCTGCTGCGCGGCCTCGGCTTCGCCGCCCGCCTCGTCCCCGCCATCGAGCGCAGCCTGCGCGGCAAGGCCCCCGACCACGCCAGCCTCGGCATTGAGGAGGCGTTCGGCTTCCTTAAAGAGGCCGCCCCCCTGCTTGAGCAGAGCGGCTTCGGCGTGCTGGTGCCCTCGTGGTGGGGCGACTCGGGCCGCCTCAAGGCCCGCGCCAAGGCCGCCCCGCGCAAGCAGAAGCGCAGCGATGGCCCCGGCCGCCTGAGCTTCCAGAGCATGATCGACTTTCGCTGGGAGCTTAGCGTCGGCGACCAGCCGATCAACCGCGAGGAGTTCGAGCGCCTCGTCGCCCTCAAGCAGCCGCTCGTCCAGGTGCGCGGCGAGTGGGTTGTGCTTGACCCCGAGCAGGCCCGCAAGGCCATGGATCTCTTCAGCAAGGGCGGCGAGGTGAGCATGGCCGCGCTGCTGCGCATGGGCCTCGGCGGCGTCGCCGACGACCTGCCCCCCGGTCTCTCCTTCGGCGGCGTGGACGCCGAGGGCGACCTGGGCAGCCTCCTGCTCGCCCTGGCCAACACCGAGTCGCTGGAGCAGCTGCCCCAGCCCGAGGGCTTCGTCGGCACCCTGCGCCCCTACCAGCTGCGCGGCCTCTCCTGGATGGCCTTCATGCGCCGCTTCGGCATGGGCGCCTGTCTGGCAGACGATATGGGACTCGGGAAAACGTGTGAGGCGATCGCCCTGCTGCTCCACGACCGCGAGATCGCCCCCGACGCCGGGCCGACCCTGCTGGTCTGCCCGACCTCGGTGGTGGGCAACTGGCAGCGCGAGCTGGCCCGCTTCGCGCCATCCCTGCGCGTCCATCTCCACCAGGGCGCCGAGCGCCTGCGCGGCGATGAGCTTGAGCAGGTGGCCGCCGCCAACGATGTCGTGATCACTAGCTACCCGCTGCTCACCCGCGACCGCGAGACCCTGACGCCGCTCGGCTGGCGTATGGCCGTGCTCGATGAGGCCCAGAACATTAAGAACAGCGAGACCCGCCAGGCCCAGGCGGCGCGGGCCATCCAGGCCGACGGTCGCCTGGCCCTCACCGGCACCCCCGTCGAGAACCGCCTGTCCGAGCTGTGGAGCATCATGACCTTCCTGAACCCCGGCTACCTCGGCGGCGAGACGGAGTTCCGCCGCAGCTTCTCGCGCCCGATCGAGCGCGCCGGCGACTCGGATGCCGCCGCCCAGCTGCGCAGCCTCACCGCGCCCTTCATCCTGCGCCGCCTGAAGACCGACCGCAGCATCATCGACGACCTGCCCGACAAGCTGGAGATGAAGGTCTTCGTGCCGCTCACCCAGGAGCAGGCCACGCTCTACGAGGCCACCGTGCGCGACGCCCTGAGCGAGATCGAGGGCGCCGACGACGAGGGCGCGAAGGCCAGGCGGCGCGGCCTCGTGCTGGCCATGCTCACCCGGCTCAAGCAGATCTGCAACCACCCGGCCCACTTCCTGAAGGACGGCTCGGCCCTCGGCGAGCGCTCGGGCAAGCTGGCCCGCCTCGACGAGATGCTGGAGGAGGTGCTCGCCGCGAACGACCGGGCGCTGATCTTCACCCAGTTCGCCGAGATGGGCGGGCTGCTCCAGGCCCACCTGTCCGAGCGGCTCGGCGCCGACGCGCTCTTCCTGCACGGCGGCACGCCCTCCAAGTCGCGCGATGGCCTGGTGCGGCGCTTCCAGGCCCCCGAGGGGCCGCCGATCTTCATCCTCTCGCTCAAGGCCGGCGGCGTCGGCCTGAACCTGACCCGCGCCTCCCACGTCTTCCACTTCGACCGCTGGTGGAACCCGGCGGTGGAGGACCAGGCCACCGACCGGGCCTTCCGCATCGGGCAGACGCGCAACGTGCAGGTGCATAAGTTTGTCTGCGGCGGCACCCTGGAGGAGAAGATCGACGAGATGATCGAGGGCAAGCGCGCCCTGGCCGCCCAGGTGCTCGGCTCCGGCGAGGCATGGCTCACCGAGCTGAGCACCGACCAGCTCCGCGAGCTGGTGGCCCTGCGGACTGACGCCGCAACGTAGGGGCGCGTCGTGACGCGCCCCTACGATTTGATTTCGGAGATACCCATATGCCCCGCCCCCGCCGTAAAAGCAGCAGCAGCAGCAGATATAACGACAGCTGGCCGGAGCGCAGGCCGCGCATCCCGGCCAACGGCATTAAGGCGAAGAGCCAGCGCGGCGACTTCGGCGAGTCCTGGTGGGCCAAGCGCTGGATCGAGATGCTGGAGGGCTTCGGCTACGGCACCCGCCTCACCAGAGGCCGCAGTTACGCCCGCAACGGCTCCGTGCTAAACATCGACATCACCCCCGGTCAGGTCAGCGCACGGGTGCAGGGCTCACAGCGCACGCCCTATAAGGTCTCGATCGCGATCATCCCGCTGTCAAACGCCCAGTGGGGGAAGGCCATTGACGCGATGGCCGAGCAGGCGATCTTCGCCGCCAAGCTCCTGGCCGGCGAGATGCCTCACGAGATCGAGGAGGCATTCGCCGCCGCCCACGTCGCCCTCTTCCCCGCCCGCTCCGGCGACCTGGTGACCAGCTGCACCTGCCCGGACTTCGCCAACCCCTGCAAACATATCGCCGCCGTCTACTTCCTGCTCGGCGAGCGCTTCGACGATGACCCCTTCCTGATCTTCGCCCTGCGCGGGCGCAGCAAGGACCAGATCATCGCCGCGCTGCGCGCCCGCCGCGCCGAGGCCGCCGATCCCGTCAGCGCGCCGATAGCCCCCGCCGAGCCTGTGCCCGCCCTGGCCGACCAGCTTGGCTCCTTCGACGAGCCCGGCCCCGAGCTGGCCGAGCTGACGCCCCACATCGCCATCCCCGAGGTTGAGACGGCCCTGCTGCTGCGCTACGGCCCGCCCCCCGCCGATAGCGAGCTGGCCCTGCGCAATATCTACCGCGCGCTCAGCCGCGCCGCTATCGAGCGCATCTTCCGCGAGGAGGAAGAAGAGGAGCTTTAATTTATCTCCCCAGAGCTGTTGCAATGTCCTGGGGCTTCGCCCCAGACCCGGTTTCTTGTTGGGTTTGGGCGGCTTCGCCGCCCCCGCACCCCCACCGGGAGGTGACGTTGCAACAGCCCTATTTGTCTCCCCAGGGCTGTTGCGCCTCGCACCATCGCTCGGCTATACTGTAGGTGCTCTATCGGCTATCGGCTATCGGCTATCAGCTATCGGTTATGCCCCACCCAGAGCCGACAACATGCGCCAGCTGCGGCGGCCCCCTCGACGGCGGCTACTACACGCTGATCGACCGGCCCGACCGCTACTGCACCGGCTGCATCGCCACCCGCCCGCGCTGCGCCACCTGCGGCGCGCCCTTGGGCGATAAGCACTGGCACCTGCACGACGGGCGGCATCAGTGCGCCGCCTGCCACGCCACCGCCGTGTATGACCCGACCGAGGCGCGGGGGATCTACAACGAGACGGTGGCCAAGGTGGTGGCCCAGTTCGGCATGGGCCTGAATGTCGGCGTGGCCTTCCGCCTGGTGGACACGCCCACGATGGAGTCCATCCGCTCGCAGGGCGGCGACAGCCCGCCCGAAGGCCACAACACCCTGGGGCTCTACCAGCGCGCCGGGCACCTGCGCACCATCTATATGCTCTACGGGCTGCCCAAGCTCAGCTTCCGCACCACGGTGGCCCACGAGTACGCCCACGCATGGCAGGGTGAGCGCTGCCCCCTGCTGCGCGATGAGCTGCTGCGCGAGGGCTTCGCCGAGTGGGTGGCCTACCACCACCTGCGCTGGATCGGCTGCGACCTGGCCGCCCAGCGCATGCTCAACGCGCCCCACCCCTACCGCCCCGCCCTAGAGAAGCTGCTTGGCCTTGAGCTGCGCCTTGGTGCCCCTGGTGTGATCGACTATATGAAGCGCGCCGAGTAGGGCGCATTGCGATGCGCCCCGCGCCCCCCCCCACTCAACCATGAACCTCACCGACGACCAGCGCCGCGCCATCCACTCGCCCGGCAACCTCGTGGCCGCCGCCGGCGCCGGCAGCGGCAAGACCCGCGTCCTCGTCGAGCGCTACGTGCGCCTGATCAGCGCGGGCGGCCTGCCGCCCGACGCCGTCCTGGCGATCACCTTCACCGAGAAGGCCGCCCGCGAGATGCGCGACCGCGTCCGCCAGGCGGTTGAGGCCCGCGCCCGCAGCGAGCGATCCGCCCGCTGGGAGGAGCTGCGCGCCGCCGTCGAGTCGGCCCGCATCGGCACCATCCACAGCTTCTGCGCCGAGCTGCTGCGCGCCCACCCAGGCGAGTCTACCCTCGACCCGCGCTTCCGCATCCTCGACGAGGTTGAGTCCGGGATCATGCTCGCCGATAGCGTGGACGAGGCGCTGCGTGAGATGGTGGGGTCTGGGGAGGCTTCGCCTCCCCAGAGTCCCCACCTCCAGATTGGTAGGGGGAAAGATGTGGAGGGCTTCGCCCTCCACGCCTTCCACACGCTGCTCGACGAGTTCGGCCCCGCCGAGCTGCGCGTCGTCCTGGCCGACATGCTGCGCGGCGGCGGCGAGGTGCGCGCCGCCATCGAGTCGCTCCCCCCAGACGCCGCCGCGCTCCAGGCGATGTGGCGCGATCAGCTGGCGGACGCCCGCCGCGCGGCCCTGGCCGAACTGCTGGGCAGCGCCGCGTGGCGTGACGCTGCCGACACCATCCTTGGCCTGGCCCCCGTCGCCCCCGCCGCCGACAGGCTCGCCGCCCAGCTGCTCGCCGTCGCCGCATGGCTCGCCGCCCCGCCCGCCGACACAGCGCCCGACTTCGCCCTGATCAACGCGATCAATCTGACTGTCGGCAGCAAGAAGCTCTGGCCCGCCGAGGGCGACCTGGCCACAGCCAAGTCCGCCCTCAAGGCGCTGCGCGAGGCATACCGCGCCGCCGCTGGCATCCTCAGCTTTGCGCCCGACCCGCAGATTGAGGCCCGCGCCGCCGAGGCGGCCATCGCCCTGCGCGACCTCTACGCCCTCTCCCGCGAGCGCTACGCCGCCAACAAAGCCCGCGCCGACGCCCTCGATTTCGACGACCTGGAGGCCCTATCCCGCGACCTGCTGCTGCGCCACCCGCAGGTGCGTCGGCGCTGGGCGGGCGAGCTGCGCGCGATCATGGTCGACGAGTTCCAGGACACCAACGAGGCCCAGCGCGCGATCATCTACGCCCTGGCCGGCCTTCAGCCCGCCGCCGACCCTGGCCCGCCCGCCGAGCTGTTTGTGGTTGGCGACGGCAAGCAGTCGATCTACCGCTTTCGCGGCGCCGACGTGAGCGTCTTCCAGCAGGTCGAGCAGGATATCGTCGACCGGGGCGGCCTGCGCGTCCGCATGGACATCTCGTTCCGCAGCCACCCCCACATGCTCACCTGGGTGAACCTGATTGGCGCGCATGCCTTCGCCAGAACCGCCCCCCTCCAGAGCTTCGAGACGCCCTTCGAGCCGTTGCAGGCCAGCCGGCCCGACCCGACCCACAACGTCTGCGTGGAGCTACACGTGGCCTCTGGGGACGGCCTAGCCGCCGACCGCCGCGCCGCCGAGGCTGCGCTGCTGGCCCGCCGCCTGAAGGAGCTGGTGGAGCGCGACGACGACAGATTGATCATCTACGACCGCGACGAGCGCCGCTGGCGACGCCCCGAGTACGGCGACATCGCCATCCTCTTCCGGGCGTCGAGCGCCTTCGAGCCATTCGAGGCCGCCCTGCGCGCCCAAGGAATCCCCTTCCTCACCACGGCCGGTCGCGGCTACTACGGGCGCAGCGAGGTGCGCGACCTCATCCACCTGCTGCGCGTTATCGACGACCCGACCGATGAGCTGGCCCTGGTGGGCGCGCTGCGCTCGCCGCTCTTCGCCCTGGACGACGCGACGATTGTTGGCCTGCGGCTAGAGAAGAGCAGTAGCCTGTGGGAAGCAATTATGGCCGACGCCGGTAGAGACGCCCCGGCGGGGCGTCTCTACGCCCGCAAGGTTCTCGCCGAGCTCCAGACCATGCGCGGGCGGGCGACGGTGGCCGAGCTGCTGCGGGCGGCCCTGGAGCGCACCGGCTACCTGGCCACCATCAGCGGGCTGGAGGACGGCGAGCGGCGGCGGGTGAACGTGGAGAAGCTGGTGGCGGCGGCCCGGCTCACCGGCGCGCGCGGACTGCGCGCCTTCAGCGAGTACCTGGAGCAGCTGCTGCGCGCCGAGACCCGCGAGGGCGAGGCGCCCCTAGAGGGCCACGGCAGCGTGCGCCTGATGACCATCCACCGCAGCAAGGGCCTGGAGTTCCCCATCGTGGCCCTGCCCGACCTCGGGCGCACCGCCCCGCCCGCCCGCGAGCGCTGGCAGGCCCGCCCGCCCTACGGACTAGCCCTCAAGGTGCGCGACCCGGACGATCAGGAGCGCCTGCCCACCGCCGTCCTCCTGGCCCGCCGCGCCGAGGCCCAGATGGAGCGCGCCGAGTCGGATCGCCTGCTCTACGTATCCCTCACCCGCGCCCAAGACTACCTGCTGCTCAGCGGGCCAGCCCTGAAGAGCAGCGGCGAGAGCTGGATGAGCCGCATCGCCACTGCCCTTGGCCACCCCTGGGAGAGCGGCGGCCCGCCCGCCGCCCCCGAGCCGCCCATGATGGAGGTGTTCCGCCACGACGCGCCCACGTAGGGGCGCGTCGCGACGAGCCCCTACTTCCCCCACTGGGGCGGGCGCTTCTCCAGGAAGGCGCAGATCCCCTCCTGCGCGTCGGCGAGGCTCGCGTTATCCGCCATCACCTGCCTCGTGTAGGCGTACGCCTCGTGCTGCGGCATGCTCAGCTGGCGGTAGAACGCCTGCTTGCCCAGCCCCACCACCGTGGCGCTCGCGGCGAGGATCTTCTCGGCCAGAGCGCGCGTGGTTGCCGCAAGCTCATCGGCGGCCACCACCCGGTTCACCAGGCCAGCCTCACGGGCCGCCTCGGCCGAGATCAGCTCGCCAGTCAGCAGCATCTCCAGGGCCAGCTTCGCCGGCACCGCCCGGCTCAACGCCACCATCGGCGTCGAGCAGAACAGCCCGATCTTCACTCCCGGCGTGGCGAATCGCGCGCTCCCCGCAGCGACCACCAGGTCGCAGGTGGCGACCAGTTGGCAGCCAGCCGCCGTGGCCACGCCGTGCACCTGGGCGATCACCGGCTGCGGGATGGACTGGATCATCTCCATCAGCTCGGTGCAGACCCCGAACAGCTGGCTGTAGAACTCCGGCTCCTGCCCAGTCATCTCGCTCAGATCGTGGCCGGCGCAGAAGGCCGGGCCATTGCCGCTGAGGATCACCGCGCCCACGCCCGTATCCACGCCGATCTCCTTGAAGCAGGCCAGTAACTCCTGCATGTGCTCAAGCGAGAGGGCGTTGCGCCGCTGCGGCCGGTTCATCGTCACGAAGGCCAGCCGACCCTCGCGCTCCACCAGAATGTGCTGGTACACCTGCGTACCTACGGTCATCAATGCCTCCTTTGGCTAATCCTGCAATCTGCAATCTGTGTAGGGATGGTACAATCGCAGCGCAGTTCTGGCAAATGCTGTGCTCTGTACCCTAATGCTATGCACATCCTCTGGCTCGATCCATTCCACGGCGGCTCCCACGCGGCGGTGGCCACAGGCTACGCGGCCCATAGCCACCACAGGGTGACGGTGCTCAGCCTGTCGATTGACGGCGGCTGGCGCTGGCGCATGCGCGGCGGCGCGGTGAGCCTGGCCCGCCTCGCCCGCGAGTCCGGCGTCCGGCCCGACCTGATCGTCGCCAGCGATATGCTTGACCTGGCCACCTTCCGCGCCCTCAGCGCCGATCTGCTCGCCGACGTGCCCGCCGCCGTCTACTTCCACGAGAACCAGCTCACCTACCCGCTGCCGCCGGGCCGCAAGCGCGACTTCAGCTTCGCCTGGGTCAACTACACCTCGGCCCTGGCCGCCGACGCGGTGATCTTCAACTCGGCATTTCACCGGCGGGCCTTCCTGGAGGCTCTGCCCGATATGCTCGGCCGCTACCACGACTACCAGGAGCTTCAGACGGTGGGAGCTATCGCCGCGAAGGCCGAGGTGCTGCCGCCGGGGGTGGATCTAGCCCGGCTGGAGGGGCCGCCCGAGGGCGACGGCGGGCCGCCGGTGATCCTCTGGAACTCACGCTGGGAGTACGACAAGCAGCCCGAGGCGTTCTTCACCGGCCTGGAGGAGCTAGAGCGGCGCGGGGCCAACTTCCGGCTAATCGTCGCCGGAGAGCATATCGACCCGAACGCGCCCGCCTTCGCCGAGGCCCGCGCGCGCTGGGCAGCCCGCACGATCCACTGGGGCTACGCCGCCAGCCAGGCCGCCTACGCCCGGCTCCTGCGCCGCGCCGATGCGGTGGTCAGCACCGCAATCCAGGAGTTCTTCGGCATCGGCGTGGTCGAGGCCATGTCCTGCGGCTGCGCGCCCATCCTGCCGCACAGGCTCAACTACCCCGACCTCATCCCCGCGCCGCTCCACGCCACACACCTCTACGACGACGCGGGCGGCATGGCCGATCTGCTCATGGCTGCCCTGGCCCGCGCCGGAGCCGACCGCGACACATGGCGCGCTGTGGCAGCGCCCTACGGCTGGCCCGCCGTCGCCCCGCGCTACGATGCGCTCTTTGGCGATCTGGCGAAGCTCAGGGAGATGACGTATTAACCATTGCTTATATGAATGGCAATACCGCAGAAGTAACCCTGTCACCCATGTCACGCTTCGCTGCGCTCAGCGTCCCGGCCGGGATTCTTCGCTGCGCTCAGAATGACAGAACACTTCACAGGGTTACTTCTGCGGTATTGCTATGAATGAGTTGTCATTCACATATACTATATACCGTAGTACTATGAACTCACAAAAAATAGTACTCATGGCTAATGGATGCAGGCTCTATCGAGATGTACCTTGCCTATAATGAGAGATACGTGTCAACTCAACGCGGAGCTGCCTGCACATCGTTGCGGGCAGCTCCTTCCATGTCCGCCCTCCTGATCAGGCAAGCACAGCCCACACCACCATCACGCTGGAGGAAACAATGCACGCCTTGACCGAGATCATCCTCACCGATCTCCGCTACCTGATCGCAGATCTGGGGGCCGCTGGTGGGATCATGAGCCCATCGATTTATGATACGGCCCAAGTGATCCGCCTCGCCCCGCCGAAAGAAGGCATCTGGCCAGCGGTCGATTGGCTCCTGGAGCAGCAGCACGCAGATGGGGGATGGGGAGATCCAGCCGTGCCGCGCGCGCGCGATCTTCCGACCCTAGCGACACTGCTGGCCCTCCGCAGCAGTGACTCGCGACAGCGTACACGCGATGCAATCCGCGAAGGGGAGTTATTCTTACGCCGCCAAGCGATCTTCTGGACAGGCGGTATCCCCGACGACCTAACCGCCGGGGCCGAACTATTGCTGCCAACCCTTTTCGAGGAAGCGGTCAAGATCGGCATGAAGATCGACACAGTGCCATACCACGATCTGATCGCCCTCGGCAACCGTCGGCGCGCGCTCATCGCCCGCTACAGACCGAGCATCGGCACCACCCCGTTACACTCCTGGGAGGCGTGGGGAGATCAGCCCGATCTTGATCTTGTGGATCCTTATGGTAGCATTGGTCACAGCCCTGCGGCCACCGCCCGCTGGATCCACGACTCGCAGGGAAACCCTGAGAACGACCCAGCCCGCACCGCCGCCACGTCCTACCTGGAGCAGGCTGCCGCAGCCAGCGGTGTCAACATCCCTGGTGTGGTGCCAACCTGCTGGCCGATCCCCCGATTTGAACAGGCATTCGGTATTCACGGCGTCTATCTTGCCGGGCTGATTGATCATCCTGGCCTCGCCGAAGTCGTGCAGCCCCAGATCTCCGACCTCGCGCGATCCATTACCCCGGCCGGGATTGGGCTCAGCGACACCTTCGCCCCCGATGGAGATGATACGGCCGCAACAATCGCGGTGCTCCACGCTACCGGTCGCCCCGTAGACATTCAAGTTCTACAGCAGTTTGCTAATAAAGATCATTTCTGCGCTTGGCATGGCGAGCTTCAGCCCTCACTCTCCGTCACCGCTCACGCTATCCACACCTTGCGCCTGCTCGGACACGACACGACCCCATACGAGCACTACATCATTACGCGCCAGTGCTCCGATGGGCGCTGGCCCGGCGATAAGTGGAACGGATCGTGGCTCTACACAACGTGGCGCTGCGTGATCGCGCTCCATGCCGCAGGACACACCACGCCCATCCGGCGCGCAGTTAGTGCCCTGCTGACCTATCAGCACGCCGATGGGGGCTGGGGCAGCACCACCTCGAACCCGGAGGAGACAGCCTATGCCACCCTAATGCTGCGCAGCCTGATCCAGGCCAACATTGTTCAGGACGATGTGCGACAGTCGCTCCAGCGCGGCGATCGCTGGCTCCAGCAGCAGTACCGTCCCTTTGTGCCAAGCACCGTGGCATGCTGGCTTGGGAAAGAGCCCTATCGCCCGCAGCGTGTCTCACGGGTGATCGAGCTGACGGCACTTCTGAAGAGCCTCAACGATCTGCCGAACTCTATGAGATAGGTACGGCTCCCACGGCTACAGGAGACTGCTGAAAAAGCCCGGCCCACGGAGCCGCAAACACCTACTGATCCTGCTCGCTCAGCAGCGATGCGTAGGTTGGCGCCAACATGGTATACTTCTTTCTTGGAGTGAATCGTATATTCCGCACGGCTCATTCTTGGACTTTCCTGTAATGTGGCTTTTCCGCACAGCAATGAGGTAGAACGCTGCTTTCAGGAAATGTCTATCTTTAACCCGTGCAGGGTATACCACGACAGCCCACATTTTTCAGCCGTCTCTAAAGCTCGTAGGTTTCCGCGCCTAAAGGCAGTGCATTCTATGAACCTGCTCTCGAACCCGGTGCTCACCCGTGAGCTGCGCGGGCGCATCCGTGGCTGGCGCGCCCTGATCATCCTGATTGTCTACCTGTCGATCACCGGCCTGATCACCTTGCTGGTGTACGCGGCCAGCGGCAGCTCCTTCTCGGGCGGGCCGAACGATGTGGAGGCGGGCCGGGGCATCGGCAAGGCGATCTTCATCACGGTGATGACATCTACCCTGGTGCAGGTCTGCGTGATCACCCCGGCCCTCACGGCGGGCGCGATCTCGGGCGAGAAGGAGCGCCAGAGCTACGACCTGCTGATCACCACGATGCTCTCGCCGCTCCAGATCATCCTCGGCAAGCTGACCTCGGCCCTGGCCTTCGCTATGCTGCTGATCTTCGCCTCGCTGCCGATGGCCGGGCTGTCCTTCCTCTTCGGCGGGGTGAGCGGCACCGAGCTGCTGATCGGCGTGGCTGGGTTGACCGCCACCGCGATCTGCTATGCCACCATCGGGGTCTTCTGGTCCACGGTGATGCGCAGCACCCTGGCGGCGAATGTGATGTCGGTGGGCAGCGTGATCTTCCTGCTGCTCTTCATCCCGTTCATCTTTGTGGTTGGCTCGATGATCATTGGCGCGTTCGACAACGAGCCGGGGATCATCTACATCTACACGGTGGGCCTGCTGCTCAGCGCGCACCCCTTCATCGCCCTGGGCATCACCGAGGCCACCCTGAGCAGCGGCGAGAACGCATTCTTCTTCAATGTGCCCTCCAACACCGGCGACATTCTGGTGCCCTCGCCCTGGCTGGTCTACCTCTTCCTCACTGCCTTGGCCACCGGGCTGTTCCTTGTGCTCTCGGTGCGCCTGCTGCGACCGGTGCAGTATGAGGTGCGCCGCAAGAAGGGCGCCGAGTAGACAGAGGGCTGGGGGTGTGGGGGCAAGGCCGACAGGGGTTCTGCGGATGTGCTGCGCTGATTATGCAGCCAGCCGGAATGCGGCGGCTGTCTCTTCAGTATAAATGCTGGTGATCGCGCTGCTAGCGCCGGATGCGGCGGCGGCGAACGCCTCGACTACGGCCGGGGCGAACTTGGTGCCGCTGGCAGACTGAAGGTAGGACAGCGCCTCGGCGTGGCCCCAGGCAGGCTTGTAGGAGCGCGCTTCACGCAGGGCGTCATAGACGTCGGCCACGGCCACGATGCACGCCGCCAACGGAATCTGCGCGCCGGCCAGCCCGCGCGGGTAGCCGCTGCCATCCCATCGTTCATGGTGGCTGCCGATGACGGCGATCATGGTTGGGTCATCGATCAGGCATGCGATGCGGGCGACCCCTAGATCCGGGTGGCAATCCAAGAGCGCGCGCTCGTCGGGGGTGAGCTGGCCGGTCTTGATCAGCAGGTGGCTCGGCACGTCAATCTTGCCGATATCGTGCAGACGTGCGGCGCGGGCCAGGACTCGCACCTCGGCGTCTGAGAGCCCGAGCTGGATAGCAATTTCGGTGGCAATATGGCTAACCCGCGCACAATGGGTTGATGTCGCGGCATGGTGCTCCTGCAATGACGAGCGTAGTTCATACTCAATATGAAGGAGACGCATGATACCCGCTCCATTCGTTGCCTAGCGACAACCTATTGCTTCTTGTCACTATAGGTAATGATTTTGCTAAAATCATTACCTATAGTGACAAACGCATGCCTTGGAAGAAAGTTATGGCCTGATCATTCAGGTGCGCAACATTCTTCGTCGTTGGTCATTGGTCGTTCGTCGAATCCAACGGGCAATGAACTTCTGGTGCGCTGTACTACTTCCCCAGCAGCTGCCGCACGAGCTGGCTCACCGTCCCCGGCACCGCGAAGGTGGCGTAGGGGTCGTTGGCGATGCCCCCCTCGCTGACCATGGTCTCGTCCAGGGCGTAGCGCTCGACGGAGTCGGGCACCACCCCACGGAAGGCCCATGCCAGGCCGAGCATCTGCTCGGGGCTCATGTCGGTCTGGATATCGTCGCGCAGGGCGCTGGTCAGGTCGGAGATCATCTGCACCTGGGCCAGGGTGTTGCGCTGGCGCACCTGGTCGAGGATGGCCAGGAGCACCTGCTGCTGACGACGGTTTCGGGCGTAGGTGCTGTCCATATGGCGGATGCGCGCGTAGATCAGGGCCGTCTCGCCGTCCATGTGCTGCATCCCCGGCGCGAAGGACGCCACCATATAGCCGTAGTCCATCGTCGGGTAGGCCGGGTCGTACAGAGCCTCTGGCACGTCGATATCTACCCCGCCGATGGCGTCAATAGCCGATGTGAATGCCTGGAAGTCGGTGCGCAGCACATGGTCGATCGGGATGCCCAGGTACTCGCTCACGGTGCGGCGGGCCAGCTCCACGCCGCCGCCCAGGGCCGGGTAGAGGTCGCCGTAGACGGTCGCCGCGTTGATGCGGGCCTGCCCGTAGCCGGGGATGGGCACGATCAGGTCGCGCGGCAGCGAGAGCATGGCCACCCGCTGGCGCTCCGGGTCCAGGTGGATCACCACGACCGCGTCGGAGCGCGTGGTCCAGCTCTCGCCGGGCCGACGGTCGCTGCCGAGGAGCAGGATGTTCACGGCCTGGCCGGACACCGGGGCGATCGGCGCGGTGGGCATGAGGGTGGGCAGACGGGGCGGCGCGCCCCCAATAACACTCGGCAGCATGATCGGCGTCGGGCTGGGCACGAAGCCCGCCGGTGCCCCGGCCATGGTCGGGATGTTCGTGGGCGCAGGCGGCGGCGGCTCGGCGCCGGTGGGGGCGGTCGGGACTGCAACGGTATCGGTAGAGACGCCCCGGCGGGGCGTCTCTACGCGGGGCGTCTCTACCAGGATGGCGGGCACGCGCAGGGCCGGGGTGGGCGTCGGCCCTGCATGCGCGGTGATCTGCATCGCAGCCACATTCTGGCGGATCGTGTAGGCCGCATAGGCTACATTCCCGAACACGAACCCCAGCCCGCCAACCAGCAGCACCGCCAGGCCGATGACGGCGTAGCGCACCCAGGGGATGCGCCGCTGCGGGGCAAGTGCGGTCTCAGGCGCGACAGGTGGCACCAGCAGATCGCCCAGCAGATCGCCCAGCAGCGCCATATCCGCCTGATCAATAGCGGCCCGGCAGGCCGCGCATCCCGTCAGGTGGAAGCCTAGTGTCACCTGCTCTAGGCTCTTCGGCCCTGGGCGCACCCCAGACTCGATCAGCCGTCGCGCCTCATCACAGCCTATCGACATACGATTGTCGCCTCCCGGCGGGGTATGGGGCCGTAAGATTGTAGATTGTAGATTGCAGATTTGGTGCAGGAGAACACCATTCACGACATCAAACGCTACAGCAACCTGAAACCTTTTGGCATCACGGATCGCTTGCTGATGCGCTCGGCCTGTCCCCTGTCCCCTGTCCCCTGTCCCCTGAGAATACGCTAGGTCACTATACCATTCTCATTCGGAATCTGGTATGATGGCTGGGATAATTCCCGTTCTGTGCCCTCTATATCTGGACCTCGTCACCTCAGTGTCTCCAGCTGTGTGATCTGTTGCAAAGGAGCAGAGTCTATGCGTCCATTTCGCTGGCTGCCTGTGCTTCTGGCCTCCCTCCTCCTGATCGGCATCGCGCCGGCCCAGGCCCAGGACTCGAAGACATCAACGAAGAATAATATTGTTACTGTGCAGCAGACGAGCCAGGATGAGGAGTTGCCCACCATCCTCGCCGATGACGAGGCATCCAAGATCAAGCATCTCCAGAGCGATCTGGTCGTCACCGTGCCCTCCAGCCCGGTCAGCCCGGACGACCAGGTTGTCTTTGTCACCTCCGGCGATCAGCTGGGCTTCCTGAACATTAACGACGGGAGCTCGGTCGAACTGCCGACCGAGGCCCTCGGCCCCTTCCTGCCTCTGCCTATGCTCGGTGTCTCGCAGTACACTTGGCTCGACAACGAGACCCTCGGCACCCTGGCGCTGAACTTCGCCGCCACCACCCAGGAGGAGTCGCTGGTGATCCTCGGGATCAACCGCGACACCCTTGATCTCAGCGGCGCCTACGTCCCCATCCCCCAGGATCTCGGTATCGTCTCGGTCTCGCCCGACCTACTGCACTTCCTGATGGTCGTCATCCCGCCCGACGCTGTGAGCTCTGGCGGTACCGCCGCGATGCTGAAGACGACGAAGGTGCAGATCACACTGCCCCAGGTCGAGGTGGCCGTGCGCGCAGAGACTCCGCTCCTGCCGCGCGCGCTTCAGGCCCGCGCCGCCCAGGCCCGCATCCAGTTTGCTGGTCTGCTTGATCGCTTCAAGCTCATGCAGGACACGCCCATTGAGGGCGGGGTCACGGTGACAGAGAAGACCCTTGACCTGATAACCTACAACGCGCAGACCGGTGAGCGCAACTATGTGACCACGGTGCCCGAGGCGACAAATCTCTTTGGCGAGGCGTGGTCGCCCGACTCCTCGCACATGGCGATCTCGCTCGTCTCGCTGCGCCAGCCCGACGACCCGCGCCCGCTCTATGATGGCGCGCTGCTCTCGGAGATCTTCTACCGCGATGTGACGGGGAATATCCCGCCGACTGAGAACCCGCTGCTTCAGAACAATAACACCTACATCATCGATCTTAACAGCCACGAGGTGCAGATCCTGCGCGCGGCCGGCCCCGGCGCCCCGCCCCTGCTAGAGGCTACCGCCTGGGCGCCCGACAACGCCACTCTGCTGGTGAAGGCATGGTACCCGGCCAAGCTCAAGGGCCGAACCTACCCGATCTACACGTGGCAGTTCAGCGATCGGGCATCCTACCGCTTCTACAACGCTGACATGCAGATGACAGGCGAGCTGAACACCAACATCCTGTCCAGCGCCTCGTTCAGCCAGGGCACGGCCATTTTTGTCTCTTCCGACGAGATCATCTTCCGCGGCGTGATCGGCAGCAACCGCCAGCCCTACTACTACAACCGCGTCTCCGGCGAGCTGCGCAACCTGGGTGATCGAGCCGGCACCTACGGGGCGATCGTCAGCACCCACAGCTCGCGCCAGATCGTGCTGGTCTACCAGTCCTTCACCAGCCCGCCCGATGTCTACCGGCTCGGCTGGGATGGCAAGGGCTTCGCCCGGCTCACCTGGTTCAATGAAGAGCTGCGCCAGCTGGCCAACCTGCGCCAGGACCCGGTCAGCTTCAAGCTGAGGAGCGGCGTGACTCGGACGGGCACGCTCATCCAGCCCGCCGACGCGGCCTTCCCGCCCAAGGGCAAGCCGCTGATCGTCTGGCAGGAGGGCGGGCCGGGCGTGGCGATGTTTAACTCATGGGCCACCAACGTCGAGAACCCCTACAGCCTGCTGCCGACCTTCGGCTTCCCGGTGCTGGTGGTGCCGCTGGCCGGTCGGCCGGGCTATACCCCGGCCAGCTTTAACTCGCTGGCCGACAACGGCAACTTCGGCCAGATCGACATTGACGAGCAGGCCGAGATCGTCGGGCAGATGGTGGCCCGTGGCTGGGCGAACAAGAGTAAGGTTGGCATCGTCGGCTGCTCCTACGGCGGCTACTTCACCTGGCAGAGCGTCGTCCGCCACCCCGACACCTACGCGGCCGCCAACCCACAGTGCTCCCTGGTGGACACGATCACCGAGTGGACGCGCGGCTACGATTCGCTGATGCCCTACCTGGAGGGGGTGCCTCCCTACAACAACAATGCCGAGTACCGCAACGACTCGCCGGCCTATAACGTGGGGAAGGTGAAGGCGGCGGTGCTCTCCTTCCAGGGCAGCCAGGACTTCCTGCCGGTGGTGCAGGGCGAGAACATGCACCTCCAGCTCTACAACCGTGGCGCGAACGTGCGCATGGTCAAGTTCATGGGCGAGGGCCACGGCCTGATGGATCCGAACAACCAGCTCTACGCCGCCCAGCAGCAGCTCGACTGGTTTAGGACCTACCTGAAGCCATAAGCACTGAGGGGCTGAGGCACTGAGGCACTGAGGCACTGAGCAAGCGGGGCGGGGCGACAATATCGCCCCGCCCCGCTCTCGTTCTCCCCGTCGATGACCGAGCCTCAGCGCCTCAGTGCCTCAGCGCCTCAGTGATGCTTTCTCCGCTCGGCGCGGTAGCTGCCGATAAACACCACCGCCAGCAGCGGGATGAGGTAAGGCCAGATCTCGCGCTCGTCTTGGAGCTGTCGCCACACCGCGCGCAGCTGCACGATCAGCGGGTAGCGCGCGATCTGCGTCTCGATGATGTTGGCGGCCTGTCGCTTCCAGATCGGGTCCTGCGGCTCCAGCTCGTCATATCCCTGCCGACGGTTAAACATGGGGTCTCCTTATCGTGATCGGATCGCGCCTACGGGCGGTCATCGTAAGATTAAGATGTTACAAGTACCGCAGTACTATATGCGGGCTCGTACATGAGTTATATAGTATATGATAACGTCCACTTTACACAATGCCCCCAAGAAAGGAGGCCACTATGCGGCGGACGTTACGCCACCTCCAGCCCATCGCCGCAGCCGTTCATCGTTGGCTGGCCGCCATCCGTATGCTGCTCTACGCAGGTGCGACCGGCCAGGGTCTTGTTGAGTACGGCCTGATCCTGGTGCTGATCATGGTCGTCTGTGTCGCGATCATCGGTATGGTCGGCAACACGATCAGCCAGGTCTGGTACGAGAAGCTGATCGGCGGATTCCCCAGTTAGCTCTTATTATTTCTTTGTTATCCCATTCGAAGGGGTGCGTGGGGGTTTCGCCTCCGCGCACCCCTTCGGATTTCTACCATGGCTGGCGCGGGGCGGCGCGCAGGGTGCGCTCGGCGCGGTAGGTGACGAGACCGGGCGGCCCGCCCACCACCTTGCGCACCAGCGCCCGCCTGCATATGTCGATCTCCACCGCCGCCTCGCCCCGGGCCTGGCTGAAGTGGGCGGCCAGCCCCGCCGCCTCGGCCATGGTCTGCTCGGGAACCTCGCGCCCGCCGCTGCGCACGATCACATGGGCGCCGTGGATGTTGCGCGCGTGCAGCCAGATGTCGTCGGGCCGCCCGATGCGGAAGGTGACCTCCTCGTTCTGGCGGGCGCTGCGGCCCACGGCGATGCCGAAGCCGTCACTTGAGACCAGCTGGATGGGGCGGGCCTTGCTGGCCTTGCGCCGCCGCTTGGCCGTGGCCGGGTCGGGGTGCTCGCGCAGGTAGCCCAGATCCTCGGCCTCCATGGCGATCTGCTCGATCTGGTCGAATTCGTCGCTGAGCAGCAGCAGGGCGGCCAGCTCCTCGACACCAGCGATGCGGGCCTCGACGGCGGCCATGCGCTCGGGCAGGCCGGCCAGGGCGCTCTTGGCCTTGTCATATGCCTTAAAGCGCTCCTGGGCCTGCTCCACCGGGCTGCGCCTCGGGTCAAGGGCGATGCTGCGCCCCTCCACGGTCAGCTCGGCCTGGCCGGGGCGCAGCTCGTGCATAAAGGCGAAGATCATCTCGCCCTCCCAGCGCAGAGCCTCAAGCTCGCCAGCCTTGCGCAGCTCGCCGCCGATCTGGTCGCGCTGGCGGGCCAGGCGCTCGCGGGCCGCGCCGAGCTGCTGGGCCAGCGCGTCACGGCGCTGGGTGTGGCCGGTCAGCTCCTCGCGGGCGGCGTAGAATGCCTCCAGGGCCGCGCTGATGCTCTCCTGCGGGCTTACGCCGGGCAGGTGGCCCAACAGGTAGGGCGCGTAGGCCGTGGGGCCGTCTGGGCCGACCGCTAGGCAGGGCTGCCATGGCGCGCTGAACAGCTCGCGCAGCCGGGCGGCCAGGCTGTACCAGGGCAGGGCCGCATCCAGGCGCGCCTTCGGCTCGCCCAGGGCGCGGAAGATCGCCTCGCGGGCCACCTGTGGCGAGACGCCCCGGTAGCTCGACACGACCGCCTTGCCCATGTCGCCCGCGAACAGCTCCGCCATCGACGCCAGCCCCTCGCCCGTCGCCTGGGTCGGGTCGCGCTTCTCCTGGGCCGGCGGCAGCTCGTAGACCTGGCGCGGCATGATCACGCGGTGGCTCATGCGCGGCGTCACCCGCTTCACGCTCTCTAGCACCAGGTTGTTGTCATCCACCAGAATAATATTGCTGCGCCGGTCCATCGGCTCGATGATCAGGTCGGTGTTCAGGAGTCGGGGGTCGGGAGTCAGGAGTCGGGGGTCGGCTAGATCTGCATCGATATCATCATACTCGGCGATCTCTCGATCTCCCTCCTCATCCGGCCCCTGACTCCTGATTCCCGACCCCTGATCCCCAGCATTGTTGCGAGTCTCCGCCCGTTTGGCTATACTAAGCAGAAGGATGCGCTCCAGAGTCGGCTGCTCAATGGCCACCACCCGGCCGCCGAGCAGGTACTTGCGCATCAGCAGGAGCATCGGGGTGTCCTGCTCGATCCCTCGGGTGAGGCGGGCGCGCACCAGGTGGACGCGGGCGAGCTGCGGGTGGGCCGAGGCGAGCAGCTGGTGGCGTTGCCCGTGGTTGTAGATCTCCAGCCCGATGCTGAGCGGCCCTGTCTGGAGCACCCGCTGGAT
This sequence comes from Chloroflexales bacterium ZM16-3, assembly GCA_004138175.2. Classification (GTDB taxonomy): domain Bacteria; phylum Chloroflexota; class Chloroflexia; order Chloroflexales; family Chloroflexaceae; genus Oscillochloris; species Oscillochloris kuznetsovii. The sequence goes on from RYFE02000039.1 coordinate 43,175, forward strand.
GCGCCCGCCGAGGATCGTCTCGCGCAGCTCGTCGGCCACCGCCGCGATGGTCAGTGCGTCAAAGTACATGGCTATCCGTAAGGGCGCCCCCATGTGGGAGCCCCCTACCATACAAGGATCCTATGTCGAGGTCGCTCAATCCGCTGCTTGAGGGAAAGCAGGCCACGCCGCTGCTCGTCGTCATCTCTGGGCCTTCGGGCGTGGGCAAAGACTCGGTGCTGATGCGTATGCGCGAGCTGGGCTTCCCGTTTCACTTTGTGGTCACGGCCAACAGCCGCCCGCGCCGCCCCGGCGAGATCGACGGGTTCGACTACCACTTCGTGACCCCCGAGCGCTTCGAGGAGATGATCCGCGACGACGAGCTGCTGGAGTGGGCCGATGTCTACGGACAGTATAAGGGCATCCCGAAGTTTGAGGTGCGCCAGGCCATGGAAAGCGGCCGCGACGTGATCCTGCGGATTAATGTGGATGGCGCGGCCACAGTGAAGCAGATCGCGCCCGAGGCGGTGTTCATCTTCCTGGCCCCGGCCTCGCTCGATGAGCTGCGCCGTCGGCTGACCTTGCGCCGCACCGAGAGCCCCGACGAGATCGAGGGCCGCCTCGCCGTGGCCGACCAGGAGCTTGAGCAGGCCCGCAACTTCGACTACGTCGTGATCAACCACGAGTCGCGGCTCGATGAGGCGGCCGGGCAGATCCGCGCCATCATCACCGCCGAGAAGCTGCGGGTCTTCCCGCGCGAGGTGCGGCTGTAGGGGCAACCCTATGTGGTTGCCCACACAGGAGCAACCACATAGGGGCAACCACATAGGGTTGCCCCTACGACCGGGAACAAATTTGATGCTTATGAGGTCTTTATGACATCGATACAAGATCGCCTGACCGCCGACATGAAGGACGCCATGCGTGCGGGCGAGAAGGCCCGCCTAACGGTGATCCGCACCACCCGCGCCGCCCTCCAGTCTGCCCAGCTTGAGGCGGCCAAGCAACGCTACGACGCCGCCGCCCGCGAGATCGAGGCCCGGCACGCCGATGATCCCGCCGCCCGCGACGCAGCCCTGTCCGCGATCTCGGCCGACGCACACGTCGTCCTCGACGAGGCCGACGCCGAGGCGGTGATCGCCAAAGAGATCAAGCGGCGGCGCGACGCCGCCGAGATCTACCGCAAGGCATCCCGCGAGGACTTGGCCAGCCAGGAGGACTCCGAGGCAGCTATCCTAGAGGCATACCTGCCCAAGCAGATGAGCGTCGAGGAGTTGCGCCCCGCTGTGGCCGACCTGATCGCCGAGCTTGGGCTTAGCGGCCCCTCCAGCATGGGCAAGCTCATGCCCGCCCTGATGGAGCGCTTCAAGGGCCGCGCCGAGGGCCGCCTGCTCAGTCAGGTGGCACGCGAGCTGCTTGCGGGCACCTAACTGCCGCACTGCGCGCGGCCCGCGCCGGGCATTTGGGGTCGCACGCTCAATCGCCGTCGTGGCATCACCCCACGGCGGCGAATAACGCCATGAACACCACGCTGCGCCGCTGGCTCGCCAGCATCCCCTCTGTGCGACCGCTCCGCCCGATCATCGCCCTCTCTCGGCGCGCACCGCTGGTGCTGGGCCTGGAGGGTCTGCTGCTTATGGTCGGTATTTGGGCCGCGCTCACCCTGAGCCTCCCTGGCGAGTATGGCCGCCTAGAGGTTGGTCAGCCCAGCCCGCAGAGCATCGTCGCCCTGCACGACGCCGTCTATGTCAGCGATGTACTCACCGCCGAGCGTCAGGCCCAGGCCGAGAACAGCCCCGAGAATCTGGTCTATAACTACGACCCGCAGATCCCGATTAAGCAGCGCAGCGCCCTCAACACGCTGCTTGACACGGTCGCCAGCGTGCGCAGCGACCCCTCGCTCAGCCGGGCAGATCGCCTCGCCAAGCTCGCCGCCCTGCCCAACGCCTCGGTGAAGCTCTCCGAGGAGCGCGCCGACCTCATCCTGACCCTCGACGACGACAGCTGGAATATGCTGCGCCAGGAGATCAATAACCTCTATAACCGCGCCCTGAACCGCTACGACTACGCGATCGATGAGCAGGCGCTGATCGACCTGAATGAGCGATGGCTCACCTACTGGCTCGCCACCACCAGCCTCTCGCCAACCCAGCGTGACCTGGCCCTCTTCTTCACCCAGTCTTTTATGCTGGTGAACCGCACCCTCAACGAGGATGCCACCGCCGCCCGCCGCCAGAGCGCCCACGACAAGGTGCCGCCCCAGCAGGTGCGCGTCCTCGCTGGCGAGAGCATCGTCCGCGTCGGCGAGATCGTCCGCCCAGAGACGATCGAGAAGCTCCAGCAGACCGGCGCGATGCCCCTGGCCCTCAGCTGGCTGGGCATCGCCGGGCGCGGACTGATCGCTGCGCTGTTAGCCGCCGGCTTTGTCGGGTACATCCTGGCCTTTCAGGGCGATCTGGCCTGGCACCCGCGCTCGCTCCTCGTTATCATCGCCCTGATCGACTCGGCACTGATCGCCACCCGGATCATCCTGCCCCTCGCCGACGAGAATGCCTACCTCTGGCCCCTGGCCAGCCTGGCGATCATCATGGCTGTCGTCTTCAACGGTCGCCTCGGCCTGGCCGTCTCTGCCCTGCTCTGCCTCACCATCGGCATCATGCAGGATAACGCCCTGCCTCTGGCCATCACCCTGCTCGCCAGCTGCACCGTGGGAATCTTCATTGTTCGCAATGCCGAGCATATGATCTCGTTTGTGCTCGCCGGTATCGGCATCGGTGTGACGGTGGCGATCTCGCAGATGGCCTTCTGGATGCTGGAGCAGCCAACGCTGCGGCCAGGCGACCTGAGCGCCCTGGCCCTCTCTGTGCCGCTCTTCGCCAGCATGAACGGTGCCCTCTCGACCATCCTCTCCCTCCAGGGCCATCGCATCTTATTCTGCATTGTAG
>RYFE02000004.1 GCA_004138175.2 Chloroflexales bacterium ZM16-3
AGCGCCTGCGGCACGGTCTGCGCGATCATGTAGGCGAGATCGAGTTCCTTCTCGGCCGCGCGCGCCGCGACGAGATCCATGGCCGACTCCAGGCAGTCGCGCAGGTCGAAGGGCTGCTGCTCCAGTTCGAACTTCCCCGACTCGATCTTCGAGAAGTCCAGGATGTCGTTAATGATCGTCAGCAACGCATCGCTGCTGGTGCGAACCGTCTCGACATAATCGCGCTGCTCAGCATTGAGGGGCGTGTCAAGCAGCAGGCCGGTCATGCCGATCACCGCATTCATCGGTGTGCGGATCTCGTGGCTCATGGTGGCTAGGAAGTCGGACTTGGCGCGGGTGGCCGCCTCGGCGTCCTCCTTGGCCTGCACCAGCTCGGCGTATGCCTGCTTCTGGGCGTTGATGTCGCGGAAGTAGATCGATAGCCCATCCGGCGAGGGGTAGTCGCGGACCTCCGTCCACAGGTCGAGCGTCGCCACATATGCCTCGAACTGGATCGAGGTCTGCTTAGCCATTGCCTGGCGTTGCTGCGTCTCGAAGTCTGTGCCGATCATCTCAGGGAAGACATCCCAGAGGCTCTGCCCAATCAGGTTCGTGCGGGTCTGCCCGAGCAGGCGCTCGGCCTCCGAGTTGACATAGGTGAATCGCCACTGGTGATCAACTGCCAGAAAGGCATCGGTGATACTCTCCAGGGTGCGCGTCACCCGCGCGGTGGTGTCGCGCAGGGCCGCCTCGGTGCGCGAGCGCTCGGCCAGCTCCTGCTGGAGCGCCGCAGTGAGCTGGACGTTGGCCAGCGCCTGGCCGGCGGCCCAGCTCACCGCCTGGGCCAGCGCGATCTCCTCGACGCTGAAGACCCGTGGGACGAGCGAGTCGATGCCGATCGTGCCGACGACCTCCTCGTGGATGAGCAGCGGCACGAGCAGGATAGCGGCGGTGCCGCGCATGGCAAACAGCTCGGCGGTGGCGCTGCGCACGTCGGCCCGCACATCGCCGAGCTGGCCGGGGGCGCGGCTGGCGATCACCGCCTCGGTCAGCGCGTTGCCCGCCACCGGGATGATCGCGCCCATGCCCGAGGGCCGCCCCGGCGCGCAGTACTCGGCCACCACGGTTAGCTCAGTCTGCTCCTCGTCGAGCAGCCCGCATGCCGCCTGGGGCACATCGAAGGCTGTCGCCAGCTCGCGGCACACCACCGAGAGCACCTTGGTGATATCGCTCTCTGTTGCGGCGGCGGCGATCACCCGGTTCAGCAGCAGCGTCTCGCGCACTGTGCGCTGTTGCGCATCGTAGAGCTGACCACGTGTGAACACGACCGCGATGTAGTCGCTCAACGCCAGGAGGAGTTCTTCGTCGATTGGCCCGAGCGTATCGGCGTTGGTGCTCTCGACATTGAGTACGCCGATGACCTCCGAGCGCACCCGGATCGGAACGCAGACCTCGGCCACGATGGCCGGGTCGTCAATAATCACATCGGGGTCGGTCTGTACATCGGACAGGAATACCGGTGTGCCAGTGCGGGCCACCCGCCCGATCACACCCCGGCTTATCGGGACGATAGATGGGATGTCTGTGTAGCCGACGTGGTGCTGGAGCACCAACTGGCCATCGTTGCGCAGGTAGAGGCACACGCGGGTGTAGCCGAAGGTGGCCGCGCTGGCATTGACGATGATACGGAGGGCCGTCGTCAGATCCAGCTCGTGGGCCGCTGCGTTGCGCACCTGATCAAGCAAGGCCAATGTGCGCATCTGGCGCTGCGTCGCTTCTGCTAGTTGCTGGGCACGCTGCTCACTCTCGGCGCGAGCCGCGACCGCATCCTGAAGCTCACGGATCTTGTGGCGCTGCTCTAGCTGCATAATAACCTGGTGGCCGAGCACCTGGAGCGTGTGGCGCTGGGTCGGGCTGATCTCGTGCGGCACCCGGTCGACGACGCAGAGTGTGCCGAGGGCGTGGCCATCGGGGGTGACGAGGGGCATGCCGGCGTAGAAGCGCACATGGGGCGCATCAGTCACGAGGGGGTTGTCGGCGAAGCGCGGGTCACAGGCTGCGTCGGGCACAATAAACAGCTCGTCTGGGCTGGCAATCGCGTGGGCGCAGAAGGCTATGTCGCGCGGGGTCTCCTCGGCATCGATCCCGATGCGCGACTTAAACCACTGGCGGTGCGTATCGACCAGGCTCACCATAGCGATGGGCGTGTCACAGATCTCGGCGGCCAGGTGGACAATCTCATCGAAGGCATGCTCGGGCGGTGTGTCGAGGATCTGGTATCGATCCAGCGCCGCCTGCCGCGCAGGCTCGGTGGGGATGATCGGTGGCAGGGTAGCCATGGCGGGCTCCTTCAGTCGATGGCAGATTGCAGATTGCAGATTGTAGATTGGGCGCAGCGCATACTGATGTGCCAAATCTGGCAATCCACAATCTTGCCCCCTGTTTCCTGTCCCCTTATTTTAGCGCACCTTGCGTGGCTGCGTGGCATGCGAGAGCCTGAGCCATGCCGGGGTCGGGTCGGCCGGTCGCTTTGCCCGATGCTCCTCGCTGCTCAGCTGGAACGACCAGCGCTCTAGGATCGTGCCTAGCGGCTTGGTCGCCAGCTCTAACACTGGGGGCACGCCGCGGTTCATCGCGCTCAGGTAGGGCTCGGCGGCGTAGGGCAGCGCCTGGGTGATCGGGCGTCGCAGGGCCGCCTCCATATCGCTGCGGGCCAGGCCGCCCTGCGCGACGGTGGTGTTGAGCAGCAGCGTGACCTTCGTGGCCGGGTAGTCCAGCTCGGCGAAGACATCGAGGGCGATGCTGGCGGCGCGCACGGAGGCGATCTCGGGTGCCAGCAAGAGCAGCACCTCGTCGGCGGCGTCGAGCCCGGCCAGGGTGGTCTCACTAAAGTCGTGGGGCAGATCGAGCACCACATACGCATAGTGCTGGCGGAGCAGATCGAGGATATAGCGCACCTTCTCGCCGCTGATCAGCTCGCTCTGCTCGGCGCGCGCGGCGGCGGCCAGCACATGCACGCCGCTGCTATGGGTCATCAGCACCTGGTCGAGCAGATCGCCGTCGATATCGGCGATCGATAGATTGGCCAGGTCTCCCCAGGTGGTGCGCAGCGGCAGGTTAAGCATCAGGGCGCTCTGGCCGCTGATCAGCGCCAGGTCGACCAGGGCGACCGGCTCGCCCCAGATCTGTGCCAGCCCCACCGCGAGGTTGGTGGCCAGGGTTGAGACGCCGATCCCGCCGCGCAGCGAGAAGAGCGCGATCATCCGGCCCTGCGCGGCCAGCGGCTGCATCGGCGTTGGCGTGGCGCGGCGGAGCAGGGCGCGCACCCGTGCCTGGAGCTCGACCGGCTGGAAGGGCTTGCACATGTAGTCATCGGCACCGACCTCTAGGCCCCGCACCCGCTCCTCCAGCGTGTCATTGGCGGTGAGCATCATAATCGGGCGATGGGCGAAGGCGGGCATGCGCCGCAGACGGCGACAGACCTCGTAGCCGTTGATGTCCGGCATCATCACATCAAGGATGATCAGGTCGGGCTGGAAGAGCATCGCGCGTTCGAGAGCGGTGTTTCCGTTCGGTGCGGTGTCGATCTCGTAGCCGTCGGGGCGCAGGGCGGCAGAGACCATCTTTAGGTTGAGCGGCGTGTCATCAACTATCAGGATCCGGCTGGGTGAGGTTGTCATAGGAGCCTCCATTGGCATCGCTATGGAATGACTGGGGTGAAGCGACGACATCCGGGCACGTCGCACAGATAATCTGGTTGCGCCCCGCGCCTTTGGCGGCGTAGAGCGCGGCGTCTGCTGCCGCGAGCAGCGTGTAGGAGTTGCTCTCTGGGGTGAGGCTGGCAACCCCGCCGCTGAATGTTACCATCACCTCGTCATTATTGCCGAGCAGGTGACCGATCGTGGCGAAGCGCGCGCGCGCGTCGTCGATCACCCGCAGCGCCGTCGACGCGTCGGTCTGCGGAAGGATGATCAGAAACTCCTCGCCGCCGTAGCGACCGATGCTGTCGCTCATGCGCAGCCGCTGATGCAGCAGCCGGGACAGCCCCTTCAGCACCCGGTCGCCGGCGGCGTGCCCGTAGCGGTCATTGATCTGCTTGAAGTGGTCGAGGTCGAGCATCGCGACGGTCAGCGCGGTGCCGTAGCGCTGCGCCCGCATGATCTCGCGCACCACCTGCTCTTTGATCGAGGCGTGGGTGAACAGGCCGGTGAGCCCATCGCGGCTCAGCAGGGCGCGCATGTCGCGGGCCCGGCGCGCCCGGCTCGTCACCGCCGACACCAGCTGCGATGCGCTGATCGGCTTGGTGAGAAAATCATCGCCGCCCTGGTCGAGCGCCGCCAGCTGGTGGTCGCGGTCGTGCTCGCCAGAGAGAAAGACGATCGGCAGGCTCACGAAGGCGTCCTGCTGACGGATGAGCGCGGCGACCTCGGGGCCGGTGCAGGCGGGCATATACATGTCGAGCAGCAGCAGGTCGGGCTGGAACTCCTGGAGCGCCTGCATCACATGGGTAGGGTCGGTCAGCGCCATCGTTCGCATGCCAGCGTTACGCAGCATCGCCTCGTAGAGCGCGCCGGTCAGCCGGGTGTCATCGACGATCAGGACGCGGTATGGCTCGGGGATGAAGGCACCGGTGATGCCGTCGAGCACGCTGACCAGGGCGTCAATATCGACCGGCTTGGTGAGGTATGCCTTGCCGCCTGCGCGCACGGCCCAGAGTCGGGCCATAAAGTCGCTGCGCTGCGAGAGGAAGATCACTGGCACGGCGACACCGGCGCGCGCGGTCGCCGCCATACGCTGCGGCCCTGCCAGGTCGCCCTCGGGGAAGACGATGTCGAGGATGATTACCGCCGGGTTATGGGAGCGTATCGACTCCTCGAAGTTGTCCAGAGTCTGGATGACGGCGGCGCGGTAGCCAAAGTGCTCAAGCTGGAGCGCCAGATGCTCGCCGGTGGCCGGGTCGTCCTCCACGATCAGCACGGCGGTCTGCCGCATCCCGCGCTCTGGCGCGGCGACGGGCTGGGCGATTTGAAGCACCCTGGTGTCGCCCGGAGTCTGGCGGGACGCCGTGATCAGGGCGGCGATGCAGTCATCGATCTTCGCGCGGGCCTCAGCTGATACCTCCGCCGGGCGGTCGGCGACGAGCTGTGCGAGGATCGCGTTGAGCTGATCGGCGGCTGCGCTTACCGCAGGCAGATCGAAGCTCGCCGCCGATCCGGATAGCGCGTGGGCCTTGGCGTACAGCGTGTCCAGCCGCTCCCATGACCAATCAATAGTGAGGGCATTCCAAAGCGCTGCGATCTCCTGGCCCCGCTCAACGAGGTGCTGCACGTATCGGTCGCGGATGGCATTGAGCTGCTGCTGGATGGATGGGGCTGGTGCTATCATCGCCGCACTCCGTCGCTACGTCGATAGGGTTGAGTCTGTGCCGCCACCATGTTTCGGAAATGGGAGACGTATCAGCGGGTCCCTTCCTGGACCAGTAAGTATAGCACTTGCGGCGAAACTGACGATGACCAATCTCGGCTGGGGCTTGCAAAGCCACCCTCCGGCCCTCACCCCCGGCCCCTCTCCCGCTCAGGGAGTTTAGGGGCGGACAGAAAAAGTGTTTCATGCAACCATGCACCGTATCAGCAAAGGATCGCCCCCCCTCGCCCGCCGCAGCGGGAGAGGGGGCTGGGGGGTGAGGGCCAAAAGCCGCCCCAACGCCATGAATCGCCTTGTCACCCAAACGTTCTGTCCGCCCCTGAACGCTCAGGGAGAGGGAGCAGGGGGGTGAGGGCTGTCCGGCGATCAAACGAGATATTGCATCAGCCCTGGCCCCCCGCAGGGCATGTGCAACGTCGCTGGCGGCTGAAGCCGCGTCACGGGGGCCTGCGGCCAGCCGCCCGCCTGCGCGGGCGGTTCCGGCGTCGGCGCAGGCCGACGCCCGGCGCACAGCGCCCCGTTGGCGCGACTTCAGTCGCCAGCCGGGGACATTGCAACAGCCCCCTCGTGCGCCGCATCAGGGCTGATAGCTGTGCGATGTATACTAGATTCTCCCGTGGCGCGCGAGCGGCCCGTGGAGAGAGATGATAATGTTCCGTACACTGAGGTGTGCTATGAGCGATGATCTGCTCAGCTCGATGATCCTGGACTCACTCGAAGACTCTGTGGCGTTGCTGGACACAGACGGCACGATCATGCTGGTGAACGCGGCGTGGCGGCGCTTCGCCCAGGAGCACGGCGACCAGAATCTTGCTTGTACTGGCCCTGGCGTGAACTACCTTGATGTGTGCCGCCAGGCCGCCGCCTCTGGCGATACGTCGGCGATCCGCATCCTTGATGGCCTTCAGGCCATGCTTCAGGGCCACCAGCGCAGCTTGTATCTGGAGTACGGCTGCGATACCGCCGCTGGGTCGTGCTGGTACGCCCTGCGCGCCGTGCCGCTGTCCGCCGATGACCGGCGCGTCGTCGTCTCGCACGTGCATATCACCGACGCCAAGCGGACGATGATGCAGCAGGAGGAGATGCTGACAATCCTGTCGCGCGCCGAGGCCGTCGCCCATGTCGGCAGCTGGAAGTGGAACTTCGTCACCAACCAGGTTACGTGGTCGGATGAGATGTTTCGGATCTTCGGCCTGGACCCGGCAAGCTTTGATGGCGATCTGGATGCGATCATTGCCCAGGCCATTCACCCAGACGACAGGGAGCGCGTTCAGGCTTCCAATGCGCACGTCCTGAAACATCATGAGCCTGCCCCGCTACAGTACCGCATCCTCCGGCCGAGCGGCGAGGAGCGGGTCGTCTATGGGGATGGGCAGATTGTCCGCGATGCGGAGGGCCAGCCCACGGCGCTGCTCGGCAGCATCCACGACCGCACCGAGCTTGTGCGCGCGCAGGCCGCAGAGCTGATGGACGACCGGCGTCTGAGTGCGCTGTTTGAGCTGAGCGAGCGAGCCCACACCCTGAGCGAGTCCGAGATCATTCAGCTGGCGCTGGAGCATGCGGTCACGCTGACATCGAGCCAGATCGGCTATCTGCACTTCATCAACATGGATCAGCTCACGATCCAGCTCTACACTTGGTCGCAGGAGACGCTGGCCCATTGCAGCGCGGTCTATGACTCGCACTATCCGGTCGACCGGGCCGGGATCTGGGCCGACTGTGTGCGCGAGCGTCGGCCGGTCATCCACAACGATGACGCCCAGGCGGCGGGCTGGCGCGGGCTGCCTGCGGGCCACGCCCCGCTCTCGCGCCACCTGAGCGTGCCGGTGCTCGACGCGGACAACAAGGTGATGTTGGTGATCGGTGTGGGCAACAAGGCGCAGTTGTATGATGATGCCGATGCCCGCCAGGTTGGCCTGCTGGCCGACAGCATGTGGAAGATCGTGCAGCGCAAGCGCGCCGAGACGTGGCTGCGGCTCCAGGGCGCGGCGCTAGAGGCGGCAGGCACTCCGATGGTGATCGCCGACAAGGATGGGGCGATTGAGTGGGTGAATAGCGCATACACGCGGGTGACCGGGTACACCTTAGCGGAGGTCATTGGCCAGAACCCGCGCTTCGTCAGGTCGGGCAATCACTCCGATGCCTTCTATGATCAGATATGGGACGCGATCAGCGCGGGGGAGGTCTGGCACGGCGAGGTTTCTACGCGGCGCAAGGATGGGCAGTTCTACGAGGAGGAGCAGGTGATCACGCCGGTGCGTAATGAGGCTGGGGAGATCACCCACTTTATCGCGATCAAGCAGGACATTAACGAACGGAAGCAGCGGGAGCGCGAACAGCTGTCCCGCGCCACGCTGAGTGCCGCGCTGGGATCTGCATCAAGTCGCGCCGATCTGGTGGCGGTCATCATCCGCCATGCTGGCGAGATCCTGGGCGCGGCTGGTATCGCCATTGCGAGCGTCCCGACCGAGGAGGGCCGGATCGCTGTCGAGATGGCCAGCGGCGAGTGGATCACCGTCACTGGGCAGCACTTCGATATAGCCTTGGGCTCGCCGATCATGGATGCGATGAGGCGCAACCGGCCCTGCTTCGGCACGGCGATCAGTGGCGGCGACAGCGGGCTGGTGCTGTCCGATCGCCTGCCGGTGATCGCCTGCGCCCCGCTGAGCGTCAGCCGCGACCCGTTCGGCTCCTTGCTGGTAGGCCGTGCGCTCCCTCTGAGCGCCCCCGAGCAGCGTCTGCTGTTCGTGATCACCGAGGTGGCGAGCAACGCGCTCAACCGTGCGACGCTCTACGAGGAGACCTCGCACCATCTGCGGCGGATGCAATCGCTGCATCATATCGATAAGGCGATCAGCGCAGGCGTTGAGATGGATATTGTGCTGAGCATTGTGCTCGATGAGCTGATCGCACACCTTGCGGTGGATGCCATCGCCGTCTTCCGCCAGCATCACACGCTCCCGACGCTGGATCGTGTCGCCACCCGGGGCTTTCTCCGCACCCCCGGCCCCCAGACCGTGCGCCTGGGCGAGACCTACGCCGGACAGGTTGCGCTGAGCCGTGCGCCGATCTACCGGCCAGATCTGTCTGTTCATGTAGACACCAACACAGGGGTGGCGCAGGCCGAGGGCTTCGGCATGTACTACGGCATCCCGCTGCTGGCGAAGGGGCAGATGAAGGGTGTACTGGAGCTCTATACCCGCAGGCCATTCCACGGCGCGGCCGACTGGCACGTCACGCTGGAGATGTTCGCCAGCCAGCTGGCGATCGCCCTCGAAAACGACGACATGATGGAGCGGCTCCAGCGCTCGCACCACGAGCTGATGCACGCCTATGAGGCGACGATCGAGGGCTGGTCGCGGGCGATGGACCTGCGCGATAAGGAGACCGAGGGCCACACCCTGCGGGTGACGGAGATGGCGCTGCGCCTGGCCCGCGCGATGGGCGTCTCCGACGATGATCTCATCCACATCCGGCGCGGCGCGCTGCTGCACGACATCGGCAAGATGGGGGTGCCAGATCAGATCCTGCTCAAGCCGGGGCCGCTGACCGATGACGAGTGGGTGATCATGCGCATGCACCCGGTTTACGCCTACGAGATGCTGGCCCCGATCGCATTCCTTGAGCAGTCGCTCGCCATCCCCTACGGCCACCACGAGCGCTACGATGGCACCGGCTACCCGCGCAAGCTCAAGGGCGAGCAGATCCCGCTGGCCGCGCGGATCTTCGCCGTCGTCGATGTGTGGGACGCCCTGCGCTCCGACCGGCCCTACCGCGCGGGCTGGCCGGAGGATAAGGTGCGCGCCCATATTCGGGCGCAGGCGGGGACGCACTTCGACCCGCATGTTGCCGAGGTGTTCTTGCGGGTGCTCGGCGACCAGGATCGCGGGTGAGACAAGGCGCTAGTACAGCCATCCGGAAATCCGTGGCGGGTCCTGCGACGAAGGACGAACGACCAACGACCAATCGTGCCGCTGCCTTCGTCGTTCGTCGTTCGTCCTTCGTCATCGCGCGGAAGAGTCTGCGCCGTTCACGCTGCGCGCCGTGCGCTTGGTTCGTTTGTGGGCATACATCTCGGCATCGGCCTGCTCCAGCAGCTCCTCCACCGAGCAGGGCTGCGCTGCGGTGGAGTGCGCCACCCCGATGCTCATGGAAAGCTGATACGGGGCGTTGGCCTGCCGATTATGCTGCGCGCACTGCGCCTGGATGCGCTCGAACACGGCGCTTGGATCCTGCGCATCCGAGTCCATGGCGAGCACGACAAACTCATCCCCACCCAGCCGGGCGATAATATCCGAGTCGCGAAAGGTGGCGGTGATGATGTGGGTCGTCGTGATGAGCGCCTGATTGCCCATCGCGTGGCCCAGGCTATCATTAATCGTTTTGAGGCCATCCAGATCGATAAAGACGAGGCTGAGCGCATACTTTGTGCGCTTGGCGACTTTCATTTGCTGTGTCGCGAGGGTGAGGAAGCCGCGCCGGTTATACAACCCCGTTAGCTCATCCGTCAGCGCGAGCGCCTGCACGTCTGCAAGGACGCGTTCGATCTCGATACGGGAGCGGGCCAATGCCGCCGCCTGTCGGGCCATGGTCAGCATGATCTGCCGCGCCTCGGTGATGTCGCGGAATGCCACCACCGCGCCGACGACCTGGCCATCGGTGATGATCGGCGCGGCGGAGTAGGCGGTGGGGAAGATGGTGCCATCGCGGCGCACCCACTGGTCATGCTCGTCGCGGATGACGGTGCCCTCGTGCAGCACCACCTGGAGCGGGGAACCCTCGGCCATGGCGGGGGCGCTGGTGGCGACCTGGCCGTGGATAACCTCGTGCGCACCCATCCCCAGCAGATCCCCTTCCGCCCAGCCCAACATGCGCTCCGCCGCAGGGTTCAGCATCGTGAACCGGCCCATGTCATCAAGCGTATACAGCCCATCGTCGAGGCTATTGGTGATGGCGCTGGTGAAGGCCAGTTGGCCCCGGAGCTGCTCCGCGAGCGACTGCTCCCGCAGGCCGGCGATCAACAGCTGCTCGTTGATCGCGCGAACGTCGATGATGGTCTGTTCATCTGGTGTTGGCATCGTGCGCTCCTGTCATAATTGGCTGCCTTGCCCCCTCACCCCCTGCCCCTCTCCCACCGGGGGAGAGGGGAGATTCCGCACCAGGACGTGTCCGGCTCCCCCTCTCCCCTTGTGGGAGAGGGGGCTGGGGGGTGAGGGGTGCGCACGGATCAGGGACTTTGCACTAGCCCTGGCGCACCTGCGGTGTGTGCTTGCTGCGCATAGGAGAAAGGGCAGGCAAGCCTACCCCATCGCCTGCGCCACGGGCCAGTAGATCGCCCCGTCCGCCTCGTCCCGTCGGATGGCGTAGCGGAGGCTGATCAGGCGATCAAGCGCAGCCGTGAGGATCGGCCCCTCGGGGAGCCCGATCCGCTGCGCCAGCGGCTGCGCTGATGTCCCCTGGAGCGCAATTAGCCCATGGAGCACAATCAGCTCCTGCGCGGTCAGCCCAGGGTAGATCCGCCGCTCGTCCTCCACACGCTCCGATGACGGGCTGCTGCCGGTGCCGGTGCTGATCCCGTAGCCCATCAGCGATTCGCGCACGATCATGCCCTGCGCGGTGATCTCATACTGCCAGAGGTGGCTGCTATGGTCGCTGTTGCGCATCTTGATCACCCGCAGGCTCTTCCGCAGCTCCCCGGCGATCTCGACGTAGCGCAGCAAGATGATATTGTCCGCCAGAAACGAGATCACATAGGGGCTGAGGCGCAGGTCGGTGGCGCTCTGCACGATCTCCATCGTCATCAGCACCATAATGTCGGTGCCGGTGAGCGACCCGACCAGGCGGTAGAGCGACTCGCGAAAGTCGGTGCGGAAGGTCGGCGCGAGCGCCAGCTCGAAGCCCGTCAGCGAGTCGATCACCACCCGCTTGGCGCGGATCGCCTGCACCGCCTCGCGGATCTCGAACAGCGTCTCGTCCGGCGATAGATCGAGCGGCCGGATGTAGATGATCTTCAGGACGCCCGCCTGCTCCAGCCCCGCGAGGTCAATGCCGAGGCTCAGGGCACGCCGCACATAATCGGAGGGATGCTCCTCGAACACGGCGATCACCCCGGGCTCACCCTGACGCGCCCCGGCCGCGATAAACTGCGCCGCCAACACCGACTTCCCCGAGCCAGAGGGGCCGCTCACCAGCACCGCGTCCCCGAGCGGGATCCCACCGCCCAGCAGATCGTCGAGGCCCTCGACCCCGGTTGTGCCACGGCCGAGCGAACGCGCCTGGTGCTGCTCCGCCACCGCGATGCTTGCGCGCGGGAACACCCGCAGGCCCGCCTGGCTGATCCGGAAGGTGTGTAGGCCAGGCATCGTCCCATGCCCGCGCGACTTAACCACCTGTAGCTTCCGCACGACGGAGTTGCGGTCGATGCTCTGGGACAGCACAAAGACCCCATCGGCTATTGTCAGCACCGGGTTGTTCTGCTGCCCCTCGTCGAGGTACGTGCCGATCAGGAAGGTCGTCGCCTGCAAGATGGTCAGGTGTACGGCCAGACGTTGCGTGAAGACCTGCAGGTTCATCGGGTCGCACTCCGCCGCGCCTGATGCGCGCATGGCGGCCTGGAACGAGTCTACCACGACGATCCTGGGGTTCAGCGCCTCAACCTGCTGGACGATCTGCTCCAGCACGGGGCCAAGCCCCTGGGTGATCGCCAGCTCGGTCAGGTCAATAAAATGAATGCTCTGGCCAACCTTAGCGATGTCGAAGAAGGACATCTGCTGTTGGTGGCGCAGCACCTTGATCGGCGGCTCACCCATAACCGTGAAGTACAGGGCGGGGCGCTCGAACGAGGCGGTGGCGAAGATGATCTGGTGCGCGAGCGTGGACTTGCCCGCCCCGGGCGTCCCAGTGATCAGGTTGAACGAGAACTCGGGGATGCCGCCGCCCAGCACCTCATCGAGGCCGGGCACGCCGGTCGAGAGCAGCGGAAAGGACATGCGTTGATGCTCCGTCATGGTGTGGGTTCCTCTGCGCACGACTCCTCCGCATCCGGTGGGAGATCTGGCCATAGCTGGCGAATAAAGCGAGCGCCTAGATCCTCGCCGATGAAGGTATACAGGAGCGAGATGAAGCTCGCAAACACGGCGGTCAGCGCCTGCTGAACCCCTGCCGAGTCCTGCCCGCGCAGGGCGGCGCGCAACCCATACGCGCCCGCACGTACTGCTTCCTCCGCCGCAGTGTCATCAGCTAAGCGCAGTGTCGGCTGCGCTAGGTGGATGGCGCGCGCCCACAGGGCGTCGAACCCGGCCGCGCCAAGCAGGGTCGCGAGACGCGCACGTAGCCGGAGGTAGACGCGCTCGCCCGCTGCGGCAAGCGGATCTGGGCGCATGTCCGCACCCGCCTCATAGACAAGCAACTGGCGGGCCAGCGCTTCGGGGCGAGGTTCTGTTGGGCGGCGGTCGCCTTCGCTGTTGCCCGCAGGGATCGTCAATGGATTGCTTTCTTGTCCGGTACGAGAGAGGGTGCCGCCGGACGGCCCTCACACCTAGCCCCTTTCCCTCAAGGGGAGAGGGACGTGTATCCATCCCTTTCTGGAGAGGAATGCCCCCCCTCTCCCGTTCAGGGAGAGGGGGCTGGGGGGTGAGGTTCCGACGAGACTGTTATGTAGAACCGGCTCGCCTGAAACATGCCTGAGGTGAAAATAGCCCAATTTTCTGACGGCATCCTAGTATACCGTGCGGCGCGCTGTCCCCACGTCAGGTAAACCTGATCAGTCCGACCGCACTATCCCTGGCGCTGTCAGGGATACCCCCACATAGCCACATCACCAGGCTGGATAGAGGGGTGGTGTATACTGGATTCTCCCGTGGCACATGAGCAGCCCACGGTGAGATGCTACGCTAGCTCCACTCTTCTGACTCTGCCGTTGTGCGTCTCGGATCATGCTGATCGCGTAGCCTGGGCTCTACGCTATGGGATCGCGATCTTTAGATCTGAGGTGCGCCATGGGCGATGATCTGCTTAGCTCGATGATCCTCGACTCGCTGGAAGACTCCGTCGCCCTGCTCGATGCCGATGGTGTGATTGTGATGGTCAACGCGGCGTGGCGGCGCGTCGCAGAGCGTAATGGCGACCCGGATCTTAGCCGCACCGGCCCCGGCGTGAATTACCTGGACGTGTGCCGCCGGGCTGTCCGCTCGGGCGATACCTCGGCGCTCCGCACCCTTGAGGGTCTCCAGGCGGTGCTTGATGGGCGGCAGCGTCGCTTTCACATGGAGTATTGCCTCGATACTGTCGATGAGCTGTGCTGGTATGAGCTACGCGCCGTGCCGCTGGCTGCGGATAGCCAGCGGGTGGTGGTCATCCACGAGAACATCTCCGAGCGCAAACAGGCCGAGGCCAAGCAGATCGAGACGATTGCGATCCTGTCTCAGGCAGAGGCGGTCGCCCATATCGGTAGCTGGAAGTGGGACTTCGCCACCAACCGGGTCACGTGGTCCGATGAGATGTACCGGATCTTCGGCATCGACCCGTCAGGATTCGACAACGACCTGGATGCAATTGTCGCCCAGGCCATCCACCCCGATGATCGGGAGCGCGTCGAGGCTTCCAATGCTCACGTCATCTCAGCCCACGAGGCCGCCCCGCTGGAGTACCGCATTCTCCGCCCAGACGGTGAGGAGCGGGTGGTCTACGGGAATGGGCATGTCATCTGCGACGATACGGGGCAGCCGACTTCCATGCTCGGCAGCATCCATGATCGCACCGAGATTGTGCGCGCGCAGGCGGCCCTGCGGATGGATGACCGACGCCTCAACGCGCTCTTTGAGCTGAGCGAGCGGGCCTACACGCTGAGCGAGCCGGAGATCATCCATCTGGCGCTGGAGCACGCCATCGCGCTCACATCGAGCCAGATCGGCTACCTACGTTTTATCAACTCGGATCAGCTCACGCTCAAGCTCTACGCCTGGTCGCAGGCGACTCTAGAGGTGATCCCTGACGCCCGCTACCCGATGGACAGCGCCGATGTCTGGGCCGACTGTGTGCGGGCGAAGCGACCGATCACCCATAATACCTACCCTGTGGCAGAGGGGGAACATGAGCTGCCGGATGGCCACACCCCGCTGCTCCGCCATATGGGCGTGCCGGTGCTCGATGCCCAGTCCAAGGTGGTGCTGGTGATCGGGGTGGGGAATAAGCCCCAGGACTATGATACGACTGATGTGCGCCAGGTTCGCCTGCTTGGCGACAGCATGTGGAAGATCGTCCAGCGGAAGCGGGCCGAGTTGCGGCTGCGGCTCCAGAGCGTGGCGCTTGAGGCGGCGGCTAACCCGATGGTGATCACCGATAAGGATGGGACGATTGAGTGGGCGAACTCGGCCTATACGCGGCTGACCGGGTACACGGCTGCGGATGCCATTGGCCAGAACCCGCGCCTGCTGAAGTCGGGCAAGCACCCCGAGTCGTTCTACGCCCAGATGTGGGCCACAATCTTGGCGGGGGATGTCTGGCGCGGCGAGCTGATAAACCGGCGGAAGGGCGGGGCGCTCTACGACGAGGAGCAGACGATCACGCCGGTGCGCGACGAGGCCGGGCAGATCAGCCACTTTATCGCGATCAAGCAGGATATCAGCGAGCGGAAGCAGTATGAGCGCGAGCAGCTGGCCCGCACCAGGCTGAGCGCCGCCCTGGGCGCGGTGTCCACCCGCACCGAGATGGTGACGATCATCCTGGGCCAGGCATGCGATCTGATGGCGACGACCGATGTCGCGATGATCACCGTCTCCTCCAGCACCGGCCTGCTCAGAATCGAGCTGGCGGATGGCATCTGGCGTGAGACCACTGGGCAGCGTATGGACACGCAAGATGCGCGCATCCGCGAGGTGCTGCGCTACAATCAGCCATGCTTCAACACCAGGCCCACCGCCAGCGACGGCGGTAGCGGCATGCTCGACAGCCACCCGGCGCTCGCCTGTGTCCCGCTGAGCGTCAGCAGCGCACCCTTCGCTGCCCTGATCGTGGGCCGCGAGCAGTCCTTTCAACGCTCCGAGCAGCGCCTGCTGCTCGCGATCATAGAGGTCGCGAGCAACGCCCTCCACCGCGCAACGCTCTACGAGCAGACCACGCACCACTTGCGGCGGATGCAATCGCTCCACCGTATCGACAAGGCGATCAACGCAGGCGTCGAGATGGAGATCGTGATCGGCATTGTGCTTGATGAGCTGATCGCGCATCTCGCGGTGGACGCCATCGCCGTGTATCGTATGCACCAGACCCTCCCGACGCTGGATCGGGTCGCCACCCGGGGGCTTCGTCAGAGCATCGGCCACCAGACGATCCGCCTGGGCGAGACCTACACCGGGGAGATCGCGCTGAGCCGCTCGCCGATCTTCATCCCTAGCCTGGACGCATATACAACTGCGCACAGCGGGCTGTCGCCTGCGGAAGGCTTCGTCATGTACTATGGCGTCCCGCTGTTGGCGAAGGGACAGATGAAGGGGGTGCTTGAGGTCTTCACACGGGCACCATTCCACGGCGTACACGACTGGCATACGACCATGGAGCTCTTTACCAACCAGCTCGCGATCGCCCTCGACAACGCCGATATGGTCGAGCGCCTCCAGCAGTCGCACCAAGAGCTGATGCACGCCTATGAGGCGACGATCGAGGGCTGGTCGCGGGCGCTGGATCTGCGCGATAAGGAGACGGAGGGCCACACCCTGCGGGTGACGGACATGGTCATTCGTCTTGCGCGCGCGATGGGCGTCTCCGACGACGATCTGCTCCACATCCGGCGCGGCGCGCTGCTCCACGACATCGGCAAGATGGGGGTGCCGGATCAGATCCTGCTGAAGCCGGGGCCGCTGACGGATGAGGAGCGGGCGATCATGCGCATGCACCCGGTCTACGCCTATGAGATGCTGTCCCCGATCACATTTCTTGAGCAGTCGCTCACCATCCCCTACGGCCACCACGAGCGCTACGATGGCAGCGGCTACCCGCGCGGCCTAGTGGGCGAGCAGATTCCGCTGGCCGCGCGAATCTTCGCCGTCGTGGATGTGTGGGACGCCCTCTGCTCCGACCGGCCGTACCGGGCGGGTTGGCCACATGAGAAGGTGCGCGCCTATATTCAAGAGCAGTCTGGGAAGCACTTCGACCCGCAGGTGGTCACGGCGTTCCTGCGGATCTGGTGATAGACGGCGAAGAGTCGCTCCTACGTCGGCCAGGCGGCGCGTAGCAGCTTCGGCAGGAGCTCGCCGGAGCGCGCGTTGATCGTGTAGAGCGGCGGGCGTGCCGCAGTGGTCACGTCGAGGTTGATCACCACAACCGTGGCTCCCGATTGTAAGGCTACGCGCGGCAGCGAGGCGGCTGGCTCAACCAGCCCCGAGGTGCCAATCGAGAGGAAGAGGTCGCAGCTGCGGGCGGCATCCCATGCCGCCGCCATGGCCTCCTCCGGCAGCAACTCGCCGAACCAGACGACGTCGGGCCGCAGGTGTGCGCCGCAGCGCGGGCAGCGCGGCGGAAGCTCGTCGCCGGCCTCGTCCCACTGTTCAATGACGACCCCCTCGGCCGAGCAGGTCACCCGCCCGATATTGCCGTGAAGCTCGATCGGTGCGGCGCTCCCGGCCCGCTGGTGCAGCCCGTCTACATTCTGTGTGATCAGGGTGAGGCGCGGCACGCGGCGCTCAAGCTCAGCCAGCGCCAGGTGGCCTGGGTTTGGCTCGGCTTTGGCCACCAGCTCGCGGCGCCAGGCGTACCACTCCCAGATAAGCCGGGGGTTGCGCCGGAAGCCTGCCGGCGAGGCCAGCTCCTCGGGGTCGAACTGCGCCCACATGCCCGTCTGCGCGTCGCGGAAGGTCGGGATACCGCTTTCCGCCGAGACCCCCGCACCTGTGAGCACGGCCACATGGCGGGCGTGTTGCAGCAGCTCAATCAGATCGGTGTGGGTCTCCATAGGTTTTTTCCTGTGTTGCGCAGCCCCTGCCGCATGAAATCTTGTCTAAGAAATCTCTAACGGGCTAGCGATCCCCCGCATAAAGCACGTAGTCTACCGCGAGGTCGGCGGGAGCCCTGGCGCCGGGGGTGACAGCCTGGCAGAGGATGCTGCCGGGTGGGCCAGGCTGCGGGGCGGGCACGGCGCCGATAGCGGCACAGGATGTCCGCTCTTCCCCCAGGCGCAGGCTGGCGGCGATGAGCAGATCGGCGGCGGCATTAGGCATCGCGCCGCGCAGGTCGGGCACAGCCGACATCTGCGGCGCGAAGGCTGTGGGTGCCGGGGCGGATTGTGTGGTGGGGGAGGGCGCGGGCGAGGCGGCGGCGCAGCCGACGAGAAACAGCAAGATCATAGATCGCACCCCTATGCGCTGCGCCCAATCTGTTGCCATCTTAATCTGCCACCTGTAATTGCATAAGAGCCACATCAAAGACATCGGCGAAGTGGCCGAGCAGGATCGGCTCCACCTCAGCTGGGTCTACATCGCGCCGAAGCAGGTCGCGCATCGAGGTGACAGCGCGGTCGCCGATCCCGCAGGGCACGATCTGGGCGAATCCCGACAGATCCGGGTTGACGTTGAGCGCGAAGCCATGGCTCGTGACGCCTGCGGCGCTCAGCTTGACGCCGATGGCGCAGACCTTGGCTGCGCCGCCGCCAACCCAGACCCCAGTGAGACCGGGGACGCGCTCGCCGATCAGCTCGAACGATCCCAGCGTGCGAATAATCGTCTCCTCTAGGCTGCGCACATAACGGCCAATGTCGCCGCCGTGCTGCGAGAGCTTGAGGATAGGGTAGCCGACGATCTGGCCGGGGGCGTGGTAGGTCACATCGCCGCCGCGATCCGTCTGGGCAAGGGCCACCCCACGCGCGGCGAGATCCTCGGGGGCGACGAGGATATTCTCGGCGCGGGCCTTATTGCCCAGGGTGATCGTGGGCGGGTGCTCCAGGATCAGCAGGCTATCGCCGACGTGGCCAGCCGAGCGGTCGGCGGCCATCTGGCGCATTAGGCCCCAGGCCGAGGTGTAGTCGACGCGGCCGGGGCGGATCAGGGTGACAAAGCGGGTGCTGCTCATAGATTGGAGATTGGAGATTGGAGATTGGAGATTGCAGATTGAGCGCGTATCAATGCGCTTCTCAACATAGAGCCATTTTACCACGCCGAGGCGGTAAGGCGCAGGATCGGGGGCGTGGTACAATGATACATGCAACCAATAATCGTATGCAAACGTCTGATCATGTAGTTGCACGTAACACAGGCCCAGGAGGAACAGATGTATCAGACCCTGATCGAAGATCTGCTCTCGCACCCCCGTGTGATGGAGACACAGCATCACATGCACCACAGCATCCCTAAGCATGATCATATGATGCGGGTTGTACGCTACTCCTACCGCATTGCGCACCTGTTCCGCGCCGACCGGCGCATCTGTGTGCGGGCGGCCATCCTCCACGATATCGACTCGCGGATGGGGACGCTGGCCACCCACGGCGCGATCGCCGCCGAGGTTGCCCTAACCCTCGGCGAGCCACGCGAGGTTTCTCAGGCGATCATCAGCCACATGTACCCGCTCGGCCCACGGCCGACCACCCGCGAGGGTTGGGTGCTGGCGGTGGCCGATAAGATAGCCTCTTTCACCGATATGACGGCCTTCGCGGGCGGGCTGATCACCGGCCACAGCCTGCGGGTGCGCCGTAGCCTCTGCGATACAGACCCCTTCTACACGAAGCGCCAGCGGCGGCGGCGGATCAGTCGGCTGTGGCGCAGCATTGGTCGGCGCGGCCTGAGCGGGCAGGCGTAGGGGCGGCTCGCGAGCCGCCCCCTACGCCCCTGGTAGAAGAGAGGGTCTGGGAGAGTTTTACTCTCCCAGACCCTCTCTTCATTTACTCAGCCGCCGGCTGCTCAGACTCGGGCTCTGGGATCGGCTCTCTCTTTGGCGGTGGCGGCACCGGGATGTGAATACGCTTGGGGAGGACGCCAGCGGGCAGGGGTGGCTCACTGAGCCGACCGTACAGGTAGCTAAACACATCGCGCGAGATCGCGCCCATCGGCGCCGAGAAGATCGCCCCGGCCAGGCCGAAGACCTGCGAGCAGACCACCAGCAGCACCATCAGGATGGCGGGGTGCAGGCCGACGCTGTCGCCGACGATCCGGGGCACCAGAAAGTTATTCTCTAGCTGCTGGATGGCGACATAGAGGATCAGCACCGCGATCCCGGTGGTGGGCGAGTCGATAAACCCGAGGATCACCGCAGGGATTGCGCCGAGGATCGGGCCGATCACCGGGATAAGCTCGGTGATCGCGGCGATCACCGCCAGCAGCAGAATGTAGTTCACGTGGAGGCCGAACAGATCCAGGGCGATTAGGCCGACCCCAGCGGCCGAGCCCACCGCCAGGCCGAGGATGATCTGGCCGCGCACGTAGCCGCTGAGATCGTAGTCGATGATCCTTACGAGCGACCAGAAATCCTCCCGAACCCAGCTGGGGATCATGCGGTCGATCACCGCGACACCGGCCTGCTGATCCATCAGCACATAGAACAGCCAGAAGGGGATGAGGAAGAAGCCGAGCAGAAAGGTGACGGTGTTGACCACAGAGAGCAGGCTGTTGATCAGAAGGGTGCCGATCCCCTGCATGTAGGTGACGAAGTTCGTGCGCAGGGTGCCGAGGCCGTTATTGAGTAGGACGGAGACATTCTGCTCTACCTGGCCGCGCATCCCTTCTGGCAGGGCGGCGAGGATCTGCTGGTACTCCGCAAGGACGAGGTCTGACCAGTTCTGGATCTGCTTGATATTGGGGAAGGCACCGATCAGCTGGCCGATCTGCGCGGCGAGGGGTGGGACGATATAGGCGAAGAAGGCCAGCAGCACAACAAAGCTGCCCAGGTAGACAATCAGGATGGCGGCCCAGCGCGGCTGGCGCGCGTTGAGCCGGTTCACCAGGGGCAGGAGGAGGTAGGCGAGAATGATCCCGATGATAAAGGGCGTGACAGCGCTGCTGGCGCTCCAGAGCAGCCAGCCGACCACATAGATTGCGCCCAGCACCAGCAGCCAGCGTGCAATCCGACGCGGCGTGAGGTGGGATAGAGGTGTCATCATACGCGCGAGTTAGCGATCCTCGCGCCCGGCCAGCGCGCTGACCGTGAGCACGGACGCCACCGATTCACCGCTATTGACCCAGCTGTGGGCCATATCATCGCGATAGAAGAGCGTATCGCCGGTGGTGAGGGTGTACTCTTCATCGCCGAGGATATAGTGCAGCTGGCCCTGGAGCACATGAACCATCTGGCTGCCGCGCCCCGAGAAGCCCTGCTGGCCGCTGCCGGGGTTCGCCTCGATCAGCCGCGCCTCCATGTCGCTGTTCGGTGGCAGCAGCGCGTAGACCTGCACCGGCGCATCGTCGAGGCTCAGGCGCACCCGACCGGTGGGGGTGACCACCTGCCCGGCCTGCTGGTTATCCTCGCCCTCGAAGAAGTGGGTCATCTGCACGCTGAAGAACTGCGCCAGCTTGCGCAGGTTCGCCACCGAGATATTCACTTTATCGCGCTCAAGGCGACTTAGGAATGAGGGTGTCAGCCCGGAACCGTCTGACACCTCTTGAAGTGTGAGGCCGCGCTCCTGTCGGAGGCGGCCGATTTTTTGTCCGAGTGACATATGTCTGCTGCCTTTTTCGGGGGGGTGATGTGTCACGCGACAAGCGTCATCACGCTGCTAAACATCATGATACAGTCCACAGATCACCTGATAGATTTGTATTATACGCCACACGAATCCGGGATGTCAAGGCCATGCACAGGCGTGTGCGATTATGTTGCATGGCGTCGAGACGGCATGAAGGTACTACGTGCGCTGTCTTTTTGCACAGCCCGATTGAGCAGTGTTTGGAAGTATAATCAAATTTGGCGGTCGCGGCGACGCAAGAGCCACGCGGTGATCCCGATGCAAATCAGCGTATAGAGCAGCATTGCACCCCAGCGGGCAAGGAGCGTGCCAGGGCTGTGGGTGAAGTTTGCCTCGACATCGAGGAAGCCGGGCGAGCAGCCTGGCGGCACGCTTCCGCTGCCGTCGCTATTCGGCAGGTTACACAGGCTGTTCAGATCGGCGCTGATGCCCAGGGAGTCCATCGACCAGCGGCTGATCGTCAGCCAGGAGAGCGGGGTTGCCAGACCCTCGATCTTGAAGATCAGCCCGGCGAACAGGATCTGCGGGATCAGCGCCAAGGGCACAATGCTGATCGCCCGGTCGCCACTGTCTGAGGCGGCGCTGATTACCAGGCCGAGGGCCATGCCGGTGATGGCGGTGAGCAGCAGGCTCACAAAGGTCTCGGCCAGGGACGGCAGGATCACGCCGGTGTCGGCGGGAAAATGCACCTTCAGGGCCACGATGCCGAGCAGCACCGCCGTCTGCATCATGATCAGGGCGCTGAGCACGGCCACCTTCGAGAGCAGGTACGGCCCGATGCGCAGGTTCACCAGGCGCTCGCGCTGGAAGATCGGCAGCTCTTTGGTGATCTCGCGGGCGGCGTTGATGATGCCGAACCAGACGCTGACCGTGGCCAGCATAAACAGCACTTTCTTTGCCTCGCCGCGCTGCAGCAGGTCGATCGGCTGTGCGCCGGTGAGTGAGTCCCCCCTTGCCACCAGCATTAGGAGCAGGGCGACGATCGGCGCCTGGAGCAGCAAGATCAGCAGGTTGCGCCGGTCTTGTAGGGTCAGATCGAGGTAGCGGCGGGTCAGGATTCCGAACTGTCGCAGGGGCGAGACCTTGTTCTGGCGCTGCGGGGCGGCGGCGCTCTGCGCGGCCGCCGGCTGGGGCGACTGGCCGAGACGCCCAGCCACATAGCGCTGGTAGGAGCCCGAGCCGCGAAACTTCATCTCCCACAGCTCGCCCAGGCTGGGCGGGTTCTTTGCGCCGGGGTTGGCCGCCGCCCAGGACCGGTATTCGGCCTGTAGGTCACGCTGAAGAATCGGGCTCTGCGGGTCGCCCTGCCCCTCAAGCTTGGTGTAGATGTCAGCGAAATCACCGCTGGTGACGTTAAAGAAGGCGAGAGCCTCGGTGGGAGGCCCAAAGTAGACCATGCGCCCGGCAGCCATGAAGATCACATGGTCGCATTGGGTAATATTGGCGGTGGCGTGGGTCACGAGCACCACCGTGCGCCCGCTGTCGGCCAGGCGGCGCAGGGTATACATCATCTTCTTCTCAAGGCCGGGGTCAAGTCCGCTTGTTGGCTCATCGAGGAAGAAGAGGCTCGGGTCGGCCAGCAGCTCGGCGCCGATGCTGACCCGCTTGCGCTGGCCGCCGGAGAGGTTCTCGACCAGCTTGTCGCGGTGGGGCGACATCTCGACATCCTCAAGGACGCGGGTGATCCGGGCGTCGATCTCGCTCTCGGCGGTGTCGGCGGGCAGGCGCAGGCGGGCGGCGTAGCCAAGGGCGCGGCTAACCGGCAGGGTGCGGTGGAGGATGTCGTCCTGGGGCACGTAGCCGAGCACCGTGCGGTAGGCGTCGAAGTTGTGGTAGAAGTCATCGCCATTGACGCGCACCTGGCCGGAGGTGGCGGGGGCGTAGCCGCAGAGCGCCTTCATCAAGGTGCTTTTGCCGGTGCCGCTGCCGCCCACGAGGGCCACGAACTCACGCGGGGCGATGCTGAGCGAGACATCGTCGAGGATGATCCGCCGCTGTCCGCCGCGCGAGATGGCGCGGGTCAGGCCACGGGCGTCGATGCGCAGGGCGCCCTGCTGATCGTACTGGTCGAGGCTGGCGACGTTGTAGACGAGCTTGAAGGCGCCGATCTGGATGACATCGCCGGAGCGCAGCGTGTGAGAGCCAGCAAGGCGCTGGCCGTTCACGAAGGTACCATTGGTGCTGCCAGCATCGCGCAGGATGGCTCCGCCGCCAGGGGCGCGGTCGATCTGGGCGTGGAATCGCGAGACCTGGGGGTTCTCCAGGACAACATCGCAGCCGGCGCGGCCGATGGTGATCTGCGGGTCGTTCGGGTCGAGCGGATAGCTCTGGGACGCCTTACTTGCCTGGGGGGCGCGCAAGACGCTCCCGTTGCGGTAGGTGAGGGTGACGAAGCTGCCGGTTGCCGGGTCGCCAATCCTGAGCACATCGCCGTCGTAGAGATCGTGGCTAGGCACGCGCCGGCCCTCGTAGAGGATGCCATTGGTGGAGCCGACATCGACGATGCGGTGGCCGGGGCCAGCTGGCTCGACGCGGGCGTGGTGTCCGCTGACGAAGCGCGAGGCCATGACGATATCGTTATCGGGCGCGCGCCCCAGATTCATCGCACGAGTGGGCAGAGGCACATCGCGGGTGGCCCCATCCTCCTGGATCTGCAGCACGCCACCAAGGCCGATGGTCGCCCCAGCCGGGCTGGGCGGCGGGCCTCCTGCGGAGGCAGTTGGGGCGGGGGCAACCTGCGCGGCGATGGGCTGCGGCTTACCGCAGGCCGTACAGAATCGCGCGTCGGAGCGGCTAAGCGGTGCCTGACAGTAGACACAGCGGGTGACAGTGGGAGACGACACGCAAGCGGCTCCTATGCTATAATTTGGCTGGTCCAGGTTACCTCCTCTCTAGATAGCACAGGTCTCCCCAGATTGCAACCAGATGTGCATCCCGACAGCGTTGTCTATCGTCTAACTGCGTATGTCGTGCGTTAGACCAGATTCACGGATAGGTCACTCCTTCGCCTCCAGCCCGCCAGCCCCACAGCCCGACACAATGCCATAGATAGAGGGGACTGGCGGGCGTGTTGTGAGAGGCATCCAGCGTCGATCTGAAACCTTGTCTTAGTGCGGAGGCATTGTTGACGACACCAGGCTCCCAGACATGCACTGCCTGCGGCGGGCCACTGGCACCAGGCGCGCGATTCTGTCCGCGCTGCGGCGCACCCACGACCGACGAGAACTTCTCGGATGAGGTGATGCTGCCCGGCAGCCGACGTCTGCGCGTCTCGGGCGATAGCCTGAGCGTGCGCGAGCTGCTCGCAGTGGTCGAGTCGGGCGTCTTCTACTGGCGTCAGCGGCTTGACGAGTCTGAGGGGGTGGCCCGCGAACAGGCCGCCGCCGCGATCAAGGAGCTCTCGCGCATCCTAGACAGCCTGGCCCAGCAGCTGGTGGCCGGCCGCGAGATGGTGCAGATCACCTCGCGGCTGCCCTCGACGCGGGTGGCCCCTCTGGCCTGCGCGATCTGTGGGCGGGGCAACCGGGCCAACGCAAAGTACTGCATTGCCTGCGGCTCGCCGATGCGCCTGGGGGAGAAGTCTGCGCCGCGCCCGCCGCCCAAGCTGAGCCTGGCCGTGGCCGCGCGCACCGATGTCGGTATGGCCCGCAAGGTTAACGAAGACACCTGCTACAGCGGCGAGTTCACCACCGCCGACGGCAAGATCGGCACGCTGCTGCTGGTGGCCGACGGCATGGGCGGGCACGCGGCTGGCGAGGTGGCCTCGCAGCTGGCCAGCGAGACGATCAAGGCCGAGCTGAAGGAGTCGCTGAGCGCGGGGGTGCCCGCGACCGACGAGGACTGGCACGCCCTGATGCGCCAGGCCGCCCTGAAGGCGAACGAGCGGATCTACACGCAGTCGCGGGCGATGGGCGGGCGCGGCATGGGCACTACTCTGACGATGGCGCTGGTGGCCGGACGGCGCACTCACATCGCCCACGTCGGCGACAGCCGGGCCTACCTGATCAACCCCGGCGGCGTCGGCGAGGGCGGCCCTTGGACGCAGCTCACGGCAGACCACAGCCTGGTGGCACGCCTGGTCGATATTGGCCAGCTGACCCCGGAGCAGGCCCGCGTCCACCCGCAGCGCAATATGATCTACCGCTCGCTGGGCACCGACCCGACGGTGGACGTGGACACGCTGAGCCAGGCCCTGGCGCCGGGCGATGTGCTGCTGCTCTGCTCAGACGGGCTGGAGATCCATGTGGAGGACGCCGAGCTGTCCCAGATCGTGATCGACGAGCCGAACGAGGCCCACGCCTGCGAGCGGCTGATCGCCCTGGCCAACCAGCGCGGCGGCAAGGACAATATCAGCGTGATCATCGCGCGGATGCGCACTTAGGGATTGCAGATTGCAGATTGCATCTTCGAGGCTATTAGGACACCGAGCCAGAAGTTCATTGCCAATTGGGTTCGACGAACGACGAACGACGAAGTCCGGGGCGTGATTGGTCGTTGGTCGTTGGTCGTTGGTCGTTGGTCGTTCGTCATCCTACAATCTACAATCTGCAATGAGGATAGGTTATGCCCCTCTGCAACACATGTGGCAAGGAGAACCGCGCCAGCGCACGCTTCTGCTGGAACTGCGCCGCCCAGCTGCCCATCTTTCAACCGAGCGTCTCCGACCGCCAGTGGCTCGACAGCGCCCTGGCTAGCCCACACGTACAGATGGCCTTATCCCCCAATGATGATACGGCGCCGCTGCTCCCACGGGAGGCACCCGCCCGCAGCCCTAGCGCCCAGGAGGAAGTGATGGAAGATCAGAATCCCGAGGCTCCGCGCCTCTTTGCGGGGCGCTACCAGCTGCCCGCCGCCGCCGCGCCTGGGCCAATGATAGTGCTGGACACCTCGCCCTGGCGGCGCTGCTGGGCCTGCGGCTCGACGTCCAACGAGGAGGGCGAGTCCTTCTGTATCGACTGCGGCGCCGCCCTGGAGCAGCGCAGCTATCCGGCATACCTTGCTGAGGGCGAGGGCGAGAGCGGCCCGGCCCTGGCGGCAACGCTGAGCGACTCTTCGGCGCAGGATCTGCTCCCAGAGGTGATCGACGAGGCCGAGGAGGACGGGCAGATCCTGACTGTGCTTAACGATAGCGGGCGCAGCTCGATCAAGACGCCGATCGATGAGATGCTCGCCCTGGGGGTGGGTGCCGCCCTGGCTCAGCTCCTGGTGGCCCTCCACGCCGAGGGGCTGGCGCTCGGGAGGCTCACCCCGGCCAACCTGGAGTCGCTCGCCGCCGGCAAGACGCGCCTGCGCGATGTGCCGGGCATGCGCCGGATCGGCGAGGACGAGCAGGAGAAGGCCGTTCGCAGCGACCTGGCCGACCTGGCCGAGCTGCTGGAGCAGCTCACGTCTACGCCGCGCACCACGCAGCGCCTGAGCGAAGACGAGGCCGCCGTGGCTGCGTCGGGCGAGGCCGACAGCCTGCCCACGGTGCTGCGCGAGGTGCGCACTGGGGAGATCAGCACCGCCGATGATCTGGCAGACCGGCTCCAGGCAATTGTGGATGAGCGCACCCGCCCGCTGGCCCTGCGCCAGATCGTCGGGGCATACACCGACACCGGGATTGTGCGCGACCATAACGAGGATAGCTACCTGACCCTCAGCCTTGGCCTGGACAACAACAGCGAACGTCAGGGCTGGGGCATCTACATTGTCTCCGACGGCATGGGCGGACACGCCGCCGGCGAGCTGGCCAGCGGGCTGGCCATCCGTGGGGCCGCCGAGCTGCTGATCAGCGGCTACCTGGCCGGTGCCGTCGCGCCCGACGCCACCTACGATGAGGAGGCTGCCCGCACCCTGGTGCGCCAGGCAGTGCTCCAGGGCAACGAGGCGATCATCGCCGAAGGACGCGCCCAGGGCAACGATATGGGCGCCACCATGACTATGGCCCTTGTCTCGGGCGACCGGGCGATTGTCGGAAACGTCGGCGACAGCCGTACGTATCTGTACCGCGAGGGCAAGCTGCGCCGGATCAGCAAGGATCACTCGCTGGTGATGCGCTTAGTCGAGCTCGGCCAGATCGCCGACGAGGATATCTACACGCACCCGCAGCGCAACGCGGTGCTGCGCTCGTTGGGCGATAAGTCTAGCGTAGAGGTCGATGTCTTCTCCGAGCGGCTGCGCCCCGGCGACTCCCTGCTGCTCTGCTCGGACGGCCAGTGGGAGATGACCCGCGACGCCGAGATGGAGCGCATCCTGGCCCGCGAAGCCGATCCGCAGACGATCAGTGAGGCGCTGGTGGCTGCGGCGAACCAGGCCGGCGGCGAGGATAATATCTCGGTGGTGCTCGTGCGCTTCGCCTAGCGACACCCCAGGCCCGCTTTTTGTTGGGTCGGGCGGCGAAGCCGCCCGACCCAACAAAAAAAGTATAGTGGGGGCGGCGAAGCCGCCCCCACCCCCCACCGGGAAGGTGTATGAACTGCCCCAACTGCAACATCCAATCTCCCCCCGGAACAACATTCTGCCCGGAGTGTGGCCTGCGGCTCGGCACTTCGTCGCAGGTGCTGCGCGTGCTCCAGGATCGCTACGAGCTGACCAAGAAGCTTGGCCAGGGCGGTATGGGCGCGGTCTACCTAGCGAGCGACCGGCGGCTCAGTACGGTGCGCTGGGCGGTGAAGGAGATGAGCGACGACGCGATCACCTCGCCCCTTGAGCGCCAGCAGGCCGGCGAAGCCTTCCGCCACGAGGCCGAGCTGCTGGCCAGCCTGTCGCACCCGAACCTGCCCAGGGTGACCGACCACTTCCAAGAGGGCGGCAAGAACTATCTGGTGATGGAGTTTGTTCCCGGCGAGACGCTGCTGGACTACTGCCAGCGGCTGGGTGCGCCGCGCCCACTGGACGAGGTACTGGGCTGGGCCAGCCAGATCTGCGATGTGCTGAGCTACCTGCATGGCCAGCGCCCGCCGGTGATCTTCCGCGACCTCAAGCCGGCCAATGTGATGATGACGCCTGCTGGCACGCTCAAGCTGATCGACTTCGGCATCGCTCGCCTGTTCAAGCCCGGCCAGAGCCACGACACCCAGGCATTCGGCACGATGGGCTACAGCGCCCCCGAGCAGTACGGGCGCGGCCAGACCGACGCGCGCTCCGATGTCTACAGCCTTGGGGTGATGCTGCACCAACTGCTCACCGGCTTTGACCCGGCCGCAGCGCCGTTTCGTCTGCCGCCGGCCGACCAGGTAAACCCGGCGGTGCCCGCAGCCGTGGCGGCCACGCTGGCGCGGGCGATGCACAACGAGCCCGACCAGCGCTTCGCGAGTATAGCCGAGATGCGCCTGGCGCTGCTCGGCTCCGGCCACTTGGTGCAGCGCGCGGCGAGCGCCCAGCAAGCATTCGCCCCCGCGATCGGCGCGACGACGGCCCTCGGCGGCGGGATGCTGCCCGTAGGCGCACAGAAGTCTACTGCCATAGCCCGCGTCGCGTTCTGGATGGGCGTGGCCAGCCTGAGCGTGATGCTGCTGGCGTTGCTGCTGGTCAGTATCGGCGCGGCGACCCATGACCCAGAGAGCGGGCTGAATAACTGGGCCGGGTTTGGCGTTGTGCTTGGCCTGCTCCCGCTGCTCACCGGCCCGGCCGGCGCGATCGTCGGCGTCGTGGCGCTCACCAGGCCGCAGATCAAGGGGACGACTCACGGGCGGCGCGACGCAGCGATCGGGGTTGCGTCTGGGATCGTCACGCTGATTCTCTGCTGTGCGCTCGCGGTCGTCTTGCCTAGCAGCCCATCCTCGTCCAAGGGCGCAACATTTCAGATGATCTCAGCATATAACTCGTTATGGAGTCAGAGACATCCATCGGATGAAGTGTAGGGACGCAGCGCGCTGCGTCCCTACTGCGTCCCTACGCCTACCTGGAGAAGATATACATGCCAGACGCTGTCACACTCACCTGTACCTGGGGACGATCGCCAATGCCGGTGACGGGATCGCCGCAGGTGGCCTATCTGCTGGTCGAGGCGACCCCGGCATCCGCGCCGACGACGCCTGTCCCGCTCAACTTCTGCCTGGTGCTCGACCGCTCAGGGTCGATGCAGGGTGCCAAGCTGGAGAGCATGAAGACGGCCACCCGCCGCGTGATCGAGACGCTGACCGAGCAGGACGTGGTTTCGATCGTGATCTTCGACGACACGGTGCAGACGCTGGTGCCGGCCACCCTCGCGACCGACCGGGGCGCGCTCCTGGCCGCCGTGGACACGATCAGCGAGTCTGGGGGCACGGCGATGTCGCTGGGCATGCAGGCTGGCCAGAAGGAGATCCAGAAGCACCTCGGGCCTGATCGGATCAGCCATATGCTGCTGCTGACCGATGGCCAGACCTGGGGCGACGAGGAGACCTGCCGCAGTATCGCCACATCGCTGGGCCAGGCCGAGGTGCGGATCACCGCCCTGGGGCTGGGTGCCGAGTGGAACGAGAAGCTGCTCGACGACCTGGCCGAGTTCACTGAGGGCAGCTCCGACTACATCTCCGACCCGAATCAGATCAGCTCGTTCTTCCAGCGGGCGGTGCGCAGCGCCCAGGGTACGGCGGCCACCGACGCGCGCCTGCTGCTCCGCCTCGTGCGCGAGGCGACAACGCGGGCGGTCTACCGGGCCACACCGGCGATCGCCAACCTTGGCTACCAGCCGATTGGCGAAAATGAGGTGTCTGTGCGCTTAGGCGACCTGGTCTTTGGCCAGACGGCGAGCGTCGTCCTCGATCTGATGCTGCCGGGCCGGACAGCCGGCTCCTTCCGCATCGCCCAGGCCGAGCTGCACGTCGCGCCAGTCGGATCGGAGCACGAGCAGGTGGTGAAGCAGGATATCCTGCTCGCCTTCAGCGCCGACACGAGCACCTCCGTCTACGAACCGAGGGTGATGAACCTCGTAGAGAAAGTGACGGCCTTTAAGCTCCAGACCCGCGCGCTGGCCGAGGCCGAGATCGGCAACACAAGCGGGGCCACCCAGAAGCTGCGTGCGGCGGCCACGCGCCTGCTCGACCTCGGCGAGCTCGACCTGGCCGAGAAGACAAGCCAGCAGGCCGACCAGCTGGAGCAGGGGGCGAAGCTCAGCGCCGAGAGCCAGAAGGAGCTGAAGTACGCCACCCGACGCCTGACCCAGAAGCTTGAGGAATAATGCACTATGTAAACGTCAACATGCAACATAGCTTTGCTGCCATGCTGTACGTTGGCGTTTGCATTCGCCGATTGACTAGCGAGGAGATACGACCAATGGCAACCTGCCCGACCTGCGGCGCCCAGAATGATCCAGGCAACCGATTCTGCGACCAGTGTGGGACGCGGATCGACGAACCTGCAGCCACGCCCGACGCTGGCGTCGTGCCGCCCGACCAGCCCACCATGGCCGCGCCGACCTGCCCGAAATGCGGATCGACCATACTCCCCGGCGAGGCGTTCTGCGACAACTGCGGGGCCGATCTGACGGCAGTGCCGCCCCCCGTTGCCGCACCTGTCTCGTCCGACGCGCCGACGATGCTGGCGACATCAGATTCCGTCCCGGCGGCAGTCACCGTCGGGGGCGATGTGCGCTGCCCCTCCTGCGGCCAGACGAACCTGCCCGGCGAGGCGTTCTGCGACAACTGCGGGGCTAGCCTGACCGCACCCGTGCCTGCGCCCCCACCAATACCGATCACCTCGCCCGACGATGCGACGATCCTCGCGACCGCTCCGGTTGCCCCCCCGGATGATACGCCGGCCCTCGTCGCTCCAGTGGCGCAGCCGGATGACGCGACAGTGATTGCTGATGCGACCACGGAGGCCCCGACACCCGAGCCCGCGCCTGAGCCCGCGCCTGAGCCCGCGCCAGTACCGACACCCGAGCCCGCGCATGAGCCCGCGCCTGCGCCAGTGGTTGAGCCTGCGCCAGTACCGACATCCGAGCCAGTGGTTGAGCCTGCGCCTGAGCCCGTGCCCGCTGAGCCAGTCGGCCCTGATCCGGCAGTGTACACAGCCCGTAAGGCTGAGCTTGAGGCGGAGATCGGTCGCCAGCAGCAGATTATCACCCAGTTCGAGCAGATGCAGGCCATGTTCGGTGCTACCACCCCCCCCGCCGTCGTGGCTGGCCTCGACGAGGCCCGCGTCGCTATGGCGAAGGCCCAGGCCGAGCTGGCAGGGCTCGCCCCGCCAGCAGCGCCAGCCATAGACCCTGAGGCCGTGCGGCAGCTTGAGTCGGAGATCGGCCGCCAGCAGCAGATTATCACCCAGTTCGAGCAGATGCAGGCTATGTTCGGTGCTGCCACCCCGCCCGCCGTCACCACTGGCCTCGACGAGGCCCGCGTCGCCATGGCAAAGGCTCAGGCAGATCTCACGGCGCTCACAGGAGGTGCCCCCTTCGTCCCGGCAGCCGACCCGATGGTCACGATCCCGGCACCGCCGCCAGCAGCGGTTCCTGCGCCGGCCCCCACGCCGCGCCTCGTTGTCACCGAAGGCGGGAAGACGATGAACCTGCCGACAGACCGGG
Source organism: Chloroflexales bacterium ZM16-3 (assembly GCA_004138175.2). Taxonomy (GTDB): domain Bacteria; phylum Chloroflexota; class Chloroflexia; order Chloroflexales; family Chloroflexaceae; genus Oscillochloris; species Oscillochloris kuznetsovii. The sequence continues at coordinate 31,557 of RYFE02000004.1, forward strand.
CCGAGATCATCATCGGGCGCGAGGACCCGGTGAGCAATATCTTCCCCGAGGTGGATCTGACCTCCTTCGGCGGTGAGGCCGGAGGCGTAAGCCGCCAGCACGCAAAGATTACGCACAACGGCGGCCAGTGGATGATCACCGACCTGAACAGCACCAACTTCACCCGTGTTGATGGGGTGCGTCTGGAGCCCTATGTGGAGACCCCGATCCACGACGGTGCCCGCATCCAGTTTGGGCGCGTAGTAACGACGTTCATGATGTAGCAACAACGAATGAGAGCGAATAAGCGAATACGGCACCGAGGTGCCGTATTCGCTTATTCGCTCTCATTCGTTGCTAGTCGAGGGCGCTGATCCCTCGCTCGGCATTGAATATCGCGCCCCGCGCACCGCTGTCGAAGTCCCAGAGCCAGATCTGCGCAGGGCTGCGCGGCGCGCTGACGAGAGGGCCGCGCAGGCCGGGCCGTGGCTCCTCAACAACCACATAGGCCATCCCAGCGCCGATAAACGACGCCGCGCCGTAGCTGGAGATCACGCTCTGGCCCGTCACAAGCAGGTCGCTGCGCTTCTGGCCCTGCCAGCGATACACTTGGTAGTCCTGCACAAGGGTGCTTGCGCAGAGGGTGGTCTGGTAGATCAGGCGTCCCTGATCATCCCATGCCAGCGGGCGGGTCCAGTATGGGCCGTTGTACTTCAGCTCGGTCGGCGGCTCGGGCTGAGGTGTGGCAGTAACTGTGGGGGTCGTGGTGGGCGTGCCCTCGGGCGTGGCCGTTGCCGTGGCTGTGGCCGTATCGGTGGCGGTGGGCGTCGCCGTGGGCGCGGCCGTCGCGCTCGGGTTCGGCGTGTCGCTCGGCCCCGGCGTTTGGCTGGGCGTCACGGTGGACGTACCAGTGGGTGCGGCCGTTGCTGTGGGCGTGGGCGGCGGAGGCACCACGGTCTGGCCGCCCAGGATCTCCAAGACACTGCCATCAGCCGCGAGAATGACGAGGTCGGCACCGGGCGTGTCGCTGCGCAGCGCCTCCACGGCCACCCGGCTGCCGTCGAGGGCGGCGAGGGGGCGACCGAAGCCACGGTAACGGGCGCTCGTCCCGCCCGCGTCGCCCACCAGGATGGGCGCGCCCACATCGACCACCTCGCCGCCGGGGGCGCGCAGGAAGAGCGTGCTGCGCCCGTCCTCAGCCTGGGCGGCGTAGATCAGCGCGCCGCCGGCGAGCCACTGGGGTGAGAAGCGGCTCCACTCATCGCCGGCGGCCTGGGCGCGCTGCGGCGTGCCGCCGGATGCGGACACCGTGAAGATCGCCCGCTGGGTCGGCAGCGCGCCGGTCTCATCCACGGCGAAGGCCACCGTCTTCCCATCGGGGCTGAAGGCCGGGTCGGCGCAGCTCACGCCGTTCTGGGCCAGGGGTTTCGCGTCGCCGCCTGAAGTTGACATAATCCAGAGCGCGCCCGGCACGGCGAGGCTGGCCTCGGCCGGGTCGAGTCCGGGGGCGGTGCGGCAGAACACGATCCGCGTATGGTCGGGGCTCACGGACATCGCCGTCTCGCTCTCGGGCGAGTCAGTCACGTTTTTTGGCGCAGCGCCGGGGGTATCGAGCCGCCAGATATCGCCATCGTAGAGGAAGAAGGCCGGCCCTGAGAGCTGAGGCTTGCCGCCACCGGTGGGAATCTGGAGCATATCGCTAGACGAGATGATGGGCGAGCTGCGGGCGACAGCGATTGTCAGGCGAGTGGGGTTGCGCTCAACGCTAAGGCGGAAGGGCAGCGCCTGGTCGAGCCCGATCAGCAGCGTCGCGCCGACCGTCGGGTCGGCAGAGGTGACGAGGTTCACCCCACGGATCGTACGGGTCGTGGTAAAGCTCAGGGTCTGCGTGATCGCCGACGAGCTAAAGCGCTCATCGCGCAGCCAGCCGGGCAGATCGACGCGGAGGACGTAGGGGTTGGAGGCATCAACAAGGCCGTTCAGGGCCGCCGCATCGCTGGCGCTGACACAGCTCGATCCGGCGCTGACAGGGGCCGAGTCGGGGCCAGGATCAAAGCTAAAGGTCACCTGCTCAAAGGCCGGGAATCCACTAGCGGCCACATCGGTGAGCTGGGCGGAGAAGCGCCCGCTGGCACCTGCGCTAGCCTGGTTACAGAAGCTGAACCCGGAGAGGGCAGGGTTGGGCGTCGGCGTGGGCGGCAGCGGCGTCTCGGTAGCCGTCGGCGTAACGGTGGGCGTCGGCGAGGGGCCGACGGTGGCGGTGCTCGTGCTCGTAACCGTCGGCGTGAGCGTGATCGTCGGGGTAGTCGTAGCCGAGGGCGTACCGGCGCGGATCGTCTCCACATTTGCGATCTGCTCGCTGTCGCTGACAGACGAGAGCTCGCAGCCGGAGAGGATCAGGGCGAGGGCAAGAGGGAGCATCACCAGGGCGGTGGAGATTCTGTAGCGCAGGGGCTTCACAGGTGACTTACCTTTCCCCTTTCACGAGCGCGGTGCGGCGTGGGGGCTAGAGAAGAGCGCGGTCGATCAATCGCCGGGGAGCACCACCTTGATCCAGCCGCGGCGCATCGCGTAGACCACCGCCTGGGTGCGGTCGTTGACGGCGAGCTTGCGGAGAATTGAGGATACGTGGTTCTTGACTGTCTGGTTGCTAATATCGAGGAGCAGGGCGATCTCTTTGTTGGTGCGGCCAGCGGCCACCAGCTCAAGCACCTCAAGTTCGCGGGGCGAGAGGGGCGAGAAGATGCTCTGCGTATCCTCATCAATGACCATCTGGCGGAAGGCGGCGAGTACCTGGGAGGCTACCTCGGGGAAGGAGAGCACCAGCTCGTTGATCGGGTAGTCGCCCCTGCGAACATCGTTGAGGGTGATGAGCAGGTCGTCCCACTCGATATTGCGCGGGAGGTAGGCGGCGACCCCGGCGCGGATAGCCTTCACCACCTGCTGGCCGTCCATCGCCGAGCTGAAGAGCAGGATACCCACGTGGGGGTGCGTGCGTTTGATCGCGCGCGAGACCTCAAGGCCATTGACGCCGGGGAGGTCGATCTCCATCAGCACCAGGTCCGGGTCGGTATAGTCGACGAGCTGGATGGCCTGCTGGCCATTGCTGGCCTCGCCAGCGATCCGGAAATCCGGCTGGGTCAGGAGATAGTGCCGCAGCCCCTCGCGGAAGAGGGCGTGAGCGTGAACCAGAGCAATTGATGTAACACTCACACGCAGCTCCCTTAGACAAGGGTACAGGGAACAGGGCATAGAGGTTGGGTGTCCTCATGGAGGATAACAGTCTGAGTGGTGTTGTAGCCTAAGATCTTGCCGTATCTACGCGAATCCCAACCGCCCCAACCGAAGAGGGATGATGCCGCACACCTGAGAAAGATGTTTCATACCTGGGATCAGCGTTTATTATAGCCGATGGGGTGGCATTCCACAAGGTATTTATTAGACACAGGGGCGCAGCACACGCCCCTGTCCCCTGTCCCCTGTTCCCTGTTCCCTGTCCCCTGTCCCTGTCCCCTGTCCCCTGTCCCCTGTCCTAGCGGATGCTCATCGGCATCACGATATGGACGTAGCCCTCCTGGCCGACGGGCTTGAACACGCCGGGGCTCTGGGTCGTCTGAGTCTCCATAGCCACCTGGGCCGTCTTGATCGCGGCGAGAGCTTCGGCGAGGTACTTCACATTCAGAGCGATCTGGCCGCCCTCGCCGTGGATCATGCCATCGATCTCACCCGTGTTGTCGCCCACCTCGGCGGCATTGGCGCTGATCACCACGCGGCCGGGGCCGAGCTCGCCGCCCGGCTCGATGGTGAGCTTGACCACATTCTGGCTGGAGTTGGCGAAGTAGGAGGCCAGCTTGACGGCCTTAGCCAGCTCGGCGGTGTCGAGCACGGTGCGGGTGAGGTACTGGGCGGGGATGATCCGCTCGAAGTCGGGGAACTTGCCATCGATCAGGCGCGAGACCAGCTCGGTGTTATCGGTATGAAAGAGCGCCTGGCTGCCGCCGGGGGTGATTGTCATCGCAATATTGCCCTCGCTATCGGCGGCGATGCGGGACAGCTCGATCAGCGATCGGGCGGGGACGATGAACTCCTGGGGCTGCTCCACCGGCTCAGACAGCTGGATGACGCGGGTGGCCAGGCGGAATCCATCAGCGGCGGCGAAGGTGGCTCGGTTATCACGCAGGCGCACCAGGACACCGGCCAGCACCGGGCGCGAGTCATCGCTGGCGGCGGCGAAGGCCACCTGGTCGATCGCCTCACGCAATGCCGACGGGGCGAGGCTCACCGTCGGCTCGCGGTCGCTCACCGTGGGGATGGAGGGAAACTCCTCGGCCTCGATGCCCTTAATATTGCTGGTGAAGCGGGCGCACTCGACCTTGACCGTCTGGGTGCGCGAGTCAAGCGTCAGGGTGACGCGATCATTCGGCAGGCCGCCGATCACATCGGCCAGAAGCTTGGCGGGCACCGTGATCGCGCCCTCTTCCTGCACCTGTGCGCCGATCCAGTGGGTGATGCCAACATCCAGGTTTGTGGCGGCCAGCTTTAGCCGCCCGCCATCGGTGGCAAGCAGAACATTCGAGAGAACCGGCAGGGTGCTCTTGCCGGCCACAGCGTGGCTCACCGTGGCAAGGCCGCGCTTGAGGTTCTCTTGGAGACATGTCAGCTTCATGGGTGCTCCTTGTCTCACGCCCGAGGCGCCGTAGGGGGCGCGTGCAAACAGAGACGCCCCCGGGGGGCGTCTGAACAACCGTTTTGGGTAGCGGGCATTATAGCATAGGACCCGGCGCGGGCGGGACGGCGATTCCTCGCCGCCTCACCATCAACAACGTGTGCTGGAACCGGTTTGCCCTAATTCCCCGTCCCATTCCGGCGGAAGATCACGCGAAGGGCATCGTCCTCGAAATAAGCGTCTGCGGCGTGCAGGCGGGCCAGGGATTGGGGCAGCACAATGCGATGGCGGTGCCAGCCCACCGAGATCAGCAGCTCATCGGCGCTCTGGGCGAGGTGAACCTGATCCTCAGAGGCGAAGGGCAGCGGCAAGATCAGGTCAAAGCCGCCCTCGGCCTTCACAAGGCGCTGCACCGGCCCCTCGTAGAGGAAGGCTGACGGGTCCCCATCACCAAAGAGCCGGTCGGCCAGCGTGCTGAGCAGCTCGGTGCCAACGATCTCGCGTGAGAAGTGCGGCGCACGCAGGATCGGCAGCGGCTCAAACATCTCATCCACCTGGGGCGCGTACTCCTGCTGCATCGCTCGCCACGAGGCGAAGTGGCCATCGTCCACCTCGGGGGGGAGGATGCGGTTGATCACCACAGCGTCCACGGCGTAGCCGAAGAGGCTGAGGTAGGTCAGCGAGCGCTGGGCCTCGCGGATGACCATCTTCTCCAGGTTCATCACAATGCGCGCGGTGGTCACATTCTGGTCAGTGAGAATCGTGCGGACGGCCACCAGGGCGTCGATCGCCTCCTGGGCCGTGCCGAGGACATCGTCATTGACAATTGGCATGTCAGTGACGCGCTTGGCGACGGGGCGCACCACCTTGAGCAGGGCGCGGGCGATCGGGAAGAGCCGCGAGATCCACCAGCGCATAATGTCGGGCAGCGAGAGCAGCCGGAGTGTCTCACCTGTGGGAGCGGCATCGACCACAAGCACATCGTACTTCTGCTCATCGAAGTGGCGCTTGATCTGGAGCAGGCTAAACAGCTCCTCGGTGCCAGGGATCACCGAGAGCTCGCCCTGGGCGATCGTCTCGGCCCCCTGCCAAGCCAGCAGGTCGGACAAATATTTGGAGACCTCGCCCCAGTTCGACTCAAGCTCGTGGAGGGCGTTAATCTCCTGCGCCCAGAGGTTAGGCGCAACCAGTAGCGGCTCGGCGCGCAGCTCGACGCCGAGGGAGTCACCGAGGGAGTGAGCCGCATCGGTGCTGAGGATAATGGTGCGATAGCCGCGCTGGGCGCAGCGCACTGCAGTCGCGGATGCGACGCTCGTCTTGCCGACCCCGCCCTTGCCTGTGTAGAAGAGAATACGCATCGTTGCCGCCATCTATATCGCTCAAAGTAGAATGTGCATATATTACACGCTGATGAGCATTCATGCAATCTTGCGGCTGTGGCGCGGATCATGCCGCACGACTCGCGCCAGAGAGTGAGTTTTGCTACAATGGCAGCACCCCCCAGCGCTGTGATTCCAGATAGAGGTGCGCATGACAACAAGCGGTGCCCAGGATCGGCAGGTCGTGCTAGAGGCGCGCGGGATCACCAAGCGCTTCCCCGGCGTAATCGCGAACAATAATGTCTCGCTGAAGCTGCACAAGGGCGAGGTGCTGGCTCTGCTCGGCGAAAACGGGGCCGGCAAGAGCACCCTGATGAACATCCTCTACGGGCTGTACCACCAGGATGAGGGCGAGATCCTGGTGAACGGCGCGCCGATCCGGGCCAACAGCCCCCACGAGTCTATCGAGCGTGGGATCGGCATGGTCCACCAGCACTTCCAGCTTGTGCCGGTGATGACCGTTGCCGAGAATGTGATGCTTGGCAACGAGATTACCCGTGGCAGATTCTTTCTCGACCGGCGGCGGGCCGCACAGCAGATCACGGAGATCTCGCGTCGCTACGGCCTGGAGGTTGAGCCGAACGCCCTGATCGCCGACCTGCCGGTGGGCGCCCAGCAGCGCGTGGAGATCATTAAGGCGCTCTATCGCAACGCCGATATTCTCATCCTCGACGAGCCAACCGCCGTGCTCACGCCCCAGGAGGCCGACGACCTGGTGCGAATTATGCGCACCCTGGTGGATCAGGGCACGTCGCTGATCTTCATCACCCACAAGCTGCGCGAGGTGCTGGAGATCGCCGACCGGATCATCGTGCTGCGCGGCGGAAAGGTGATGGGCGAGGCGCTGCCCGCAGAGTCGTCGGAGGCGAGCCTGGCGGCGATGATGGTGGGCCGCGATGTGATCCTCCAGGTAGACAAGGACGCCGCCCAGCCCGCCGAGACGGTGCTTGAGGTGCGCGGCCTGTACGTGCGCGACGACCGCAGCCTGCCGGCAGTCAGCGGGGTTGACTTACAGGTGCGGGCCGGCGAGATCCTGGGCATCGCCGGGGTGCAGGGCAACGGCCAGACGGAGCTGGTGGCGGCGATCACCGGCCTGCGGAATAAAGAGGCTGGCACGGTGCTGGTGGTCGGCCAGGATGTGAGCCTGGCCACTCCCCGCCAGATCAGCGAGCTTGGCGTGGCCCACATCCCCGAGGATCGCCAACGCGAGGGGCTGATCACGTCCTATGAGCTGACCGACAACTCGGTGCTTGAGCTGTACTACCGCAAGCCCTTCGCCAACGGGATCATCCGCGACGAGGAGCAGATCGACGCACACTGCACACGGCTGGTGGAGGAGTTCGATGTGCGCACGCCGAGCATCCACGTGCCGGCCAGCTCGCTCAGCGGAGGCAACCAGCAGAAGCTGATCGTAGCCCGCGAGTTCAGCCAGCCGATCAAGCTGCTGATCGCGGCCCAGCCTACCCGTGGGATCGATGTCGGCTCGATTGAGTTCATCCATAACCAGATCATCAAGAAGCGTGACGAGGGCGTGGCGGTGCTGGTGGTCTCGGCCGAGCTCGACGAGGTGCTGGCGCTCTCCGACCGGATCGCGGTGATGTACCACGGCAAGATCGTCGCCACGGTGAATAATAGCGAGGTGACCCGCGAGGATCTGGGGCTGCTGATGGCTGGGGCGGGGCCCCAGGGGTTGGGGGTTAGGAGTTGGGAGTTGGGAGTTGGGGGTTAGGAGTTGGGAGTTGGGGGTTAGGAGTTGGGGGTTAGGAGTTAGGGGTTGGGGGTTGGGGAGCCATTGGCCCCAACCCCCAACCCCCAACCCCCATGGAGCACACAGAATGTCTGAGAGCCTTGAGACCCGCACGCCCTCACGGCTGCTCGCCGTGTGGAGCCAGTACAGCCCGCTGCTGGTGCCGGTGTTCGCGGTGTTCACTGCGCTGGTACTTGGTGCCCTGATGATCGGGCTGACCGGCGGCGACTGGCTGGCGGCCTATATCGGGCTGTGGGAGGGTTCGTTCGGCACCCCGAGCGGGCTGGGCAACACAATCGTTCGCTCGATGCCCTATATCATGTGTGGGCTGGCGGTGGCCCTGGGCTTTAAGGGCGGCCTGTTCAACATCGGGGCCGAGGGACAGCTCTACGCCGGGGCGGTGCTCACCGTGCTGGTGGCCACCACGCTGAAGCTGCCGGCGATCATCCATATCCCGCTGGCCCTGGCCGCTGGCGTGCTCGGCGGCGCGCTGTGGGGCGGGCTCGCCGGCTTCCTCAAGGCGCGCACTGGTGCCCACGAAGTGATCACGACAATCATGCTCAACTATGTGGCCCTGCGCCTGACGGAGTGGCTGATCAAGAGCAAGACGCCCTACCTGCTGGGCGACCCCGCAGACACCACGGGCGCGCGCACGCGCTTCATCGAGGATAGCGCCCGGCTGCCGGGCATCCAGATCGCTGACACGACGCGCCTTCACTTGGGGATTCTGATCGGGATCGCCCTGGCCTTCGCAGTCTGGTGGCTGCTCTACAAGACGACGATCGGCTTCGAGCTGCGCACGGCGGGGGTGAACCCGTCGGCGGCGCGCTATGCGGGGATCAGTGTGCCAAGCACAATCGTGCTGACCATGGCGCTCTCGGGCGGGCTCGCGGGCGTTGCCGGGGCCAGCGAGGTGCTCGGCGTGCGCGGGGCGCTCAGCGCCGACCTGCTCTTGGGGCTGGGCTTCGATGCGATCGCGGTGGCCCTGCTGGCCCGCTCGAACCCGATCGCAATCATCGCCTCGGGCCTCCTCTGGGGCGGCCTGCTCACCGGGGCCAGCCTGATGCAGGTGCGCGCCGGCCTGAGTATCGACGTGATCAAGATCGTCCAGGCGCTGATCATTATGTTTGTCGCCGCCGACCAGATCGTGCGCTTTATCTACCGCATCCCCAAGCGCGGCCCCGGCGAGGAGACGGTGATCGCCAAGGGCTGGGGCGGGTAGGTGATTGTAGATTGCCGATTGCCGATTGCCATCTGTGATGTGGAGCACCCATCCATGAGCGACGCAGCGAGCGAGCGACCCATGCGGGAGGCCGACGAGGAGCGCGTGGCCGATATCATCCTGCCGCACCAGACAAACGGCTTCGGCACGATGTTCGGCGGTGATGTGATGGCCCTGATGGATAAGGCTGCGGCGATCTCCGCGCTGCGCTTCTGCCGCCAGCCGGTTGTCACCGCCTCCACCGAGCGGATTGACTTCCGCACGCCGATTGGCCAGGGCGAGATCGTCGAGGCATACGCGAAGGTGATCTACGTTGGCCGCACCTCGATGGTGGTGCGCGTGCGCGTGTTCGCCGAGCACCCCCTGCGCGGCGACCGGCGGGTCTGCACGACGGGCTACTTCAGCATGGTGGCAATCTCGCGCGAGGGCGGCAGACCAGGGCCGGTGCCCGATCTGCTCCTCCCAGACGACGAAGCCCGCGCCGAGCAGGTTGTGGGCGAGGAGATCCATCTGTTGATCGCCGCACGGCGGCAACGCTGAGTGTTGAGTGTTGAGTGTTGAGTGTTGAGTGTTAAAGGTTCTAGAGGGAACAGAGGTGTAGTGCGCCATTCAACATTCAATATTCAACATTCAACATTTTGCTTGCTCTTGGCATCCTGCGGGCTCCTGCTGATGAGCTGCGGGCACCCTGCGGCGAGCCGACCGAGCCCGCCCATCCCGGTGGCGACGCTGATGCCCACGCCCACCGGCCCGCCCCTGTCCACCGAGGCGCCCGCCGAGCAGCCTGCCGACAGCGGCTGGATCACTACCTCGCCTGGGGCCGAGCTACGCCGCCTGCGGATCGATCTCGGCGGCGGCATCTCGGCCCAGCTGCGCGTGGTGCGGCTCGACCCGGCGCAGGTGCAATTCCAGGTGGGATACGCGCCTGAAAGCCCGCGCTCGATCTCGCGCTGGGCGCGGGAAGGCGGTGCGCTTGCGGCGATCAACGGGGGCTTCTTCGACGAGCAGAACCGCACGGTGTCGCTGCTGATCATTGGCGGGCAGGCCGTCGGGGAGAGCTACAGCGGGCGGGGCGGGATGTTCTCGGTGGCCCAGGACGGCGCGCTGCGTCTGCGCGGCCTAGCCGACGCGCCCTACGACCCGGCTGAGCCGCTGGCCGAGGCGCTCCAGGGCTGGCCGCTGCTGATGCAGCCCGGCGGGGCGACGGCCTATAGCTTTGAGGATGGCGAGCGGGCGCGGCGCAGCGCCCTAGCGATTGATCGCGCGGGGCGGGTGCTGTTGATCGCCAGCCCGAACGCCTCCTTCACCCTGGCCGGACTGGCGGCGTGGCTGGCCAGCTCGGATCTGGAGATCGACGCGGCGGTCAACCTCGACGGCGGTTCATCCACCGGCCTGATCCTCACCGGGGGCTCGGCCAGCGAGCAGGTTGAGGCATTTGTGCCGCTGCCGATTGTGCTGCTGGCGCTGCCGAGATAGGGGGTTAGGGGTTAGGGGTTGGGGGTTGGCTCCAACCCCCAACCCCCAACCCCCAACCCCCACTCACAGAATCCGCTTGCCCAGCGCAGAGAGCGCCATCTCGACAGCGAGCTCGGCGGTGGCGTTGTGCTCGTCGAGGATGGGGTTGACCTCGACGAGGTCGAGGCTGCGGATGCCGCCAGCCTGAGAGAGCAGCTCCATAGCCAGGTGGGCCTCGCGGTAGGAGATCCCGCCCACCACAGGCGTGCCGACGCCGGGGGCCTCGCGGGGGTCCACCACATCTAGGTCAAAGCTAACGTGGTAGCCGTCGGTGTCGCGGCTGATCGCGGCGATCGCCTCATCCATCACCCGCGCCATGCCGCGCCGGTCGATCTCGTGCATGGTGAAGATGTGGACGCCTGAGCCGCGCAGGGCATCCCGCTCCAGCGGGTCGATGTCGCGGGCGGCCACCAGGGCGATATGCTCAGGGCGGATGGCGGGAGTCTTCCCGGCCATGCCGGTGAGCCGGGGGTGGCCGCGCCCGCTGAGGACAGCCATGCTCATGCCGTGAATGTTGCCGCTAGGGGTGGTCTCGGCGGTGTTAAAATCGGCGTGGGCATCGATCCAGATCAGGCCGAGGGTGCGGCCGCGCGCGCTGCCGCTAACCGAGCCGATGGAGATGCTGTGGTCGCCGCCGAGGATGAGCGGCAGTTGGCCGTGCGCCACGCAGGCGGCCACCGTGTCAGCCAGATTCTCGCAGAGGTCGGTGATCGGCTCCAGGTAGCGCAGGCGCTCATCGGGGCCGAGGTCGGCGCCCGTCTCAATCATTGGGGCAGCGAGGTTGCCCAAGTCACGCACGGTGTGGCCGAGGGCGGCGATGCGCTGCTGGAGGCCGGTGTAGCGCATGGCGCTCGGCCCCATATCTACGCCGCGACGACCGGCACCCAGGTCGATCGGTACGCCGATCAGGGCGATCTCGCTCATGGCGTCATTGCCTTTCGGATTGCAGATTGCAGATTGCAGATTTGGCGTAGCAATCTGCAATCTGCAATCTGCAATCATATTCACGCCTCCAGGGGCAGGGTCTCGGGCTCGCCGAAGCGCACCTCCAGCACGCCATCGCGGAAGATCGCCTTGGTGGCCGGACGCTCAGCCAGCGTTGTCGGCAGGATCATGTCGCGGCGGAAGTTGCCAATCTCGATGAAGAGCTCATCGCCGCGCTTGACCATCTGCACCTTGCCGATCTCGACGTGGGGAAGCGGCAGCTTCATCACATACTCTGCGCCATCACGGACGATCTCCTGCATCTTGCCGGTGAACTGCACCTTCACCGGGTCGATGTCGCCAAAGAGGCGATTGCCGACCATGGAGAGATCCTTGATGCCGGCGAGGTCGCGGGCGTAATGCGGCCCCTCCCAGATCGGCAGGGGCTGGAAGATGTCGTAGACCTGCTTGCGGTAGCCCTGCTGGATGCGGGCCAGCTCCTTCATAAACTCACCCTCGGCAGACTCGGCGGGCAGCACGCGGTTGAGCACCACGCCATCGACCGGGTAGCCAAAGAGCGACAGGTAGGTGGCGGCGCGCTGGGCCTCCTTGATCACCATGCGCTCGGGGTTGACCACCAGGCGATACGAGCTGATCGTCGCGTCGGTCAAGGTGTCGCGCAGAGCCTCGACGCCCTTGGTGAGCCGCTCGATCGTCTCGAACATATCGGTGGCGGGGATGAGCGCCTTGACCAGGGGGCGGGCGATCTTCAGGGTGCCGGGCTCCCAGTCCATCACACGGGCCGCGTACCACTGGAAGGTCTCGGGCATGGTGAGCAGGCGCACCGTCTCGCCGGTGGGGGCGGCGTCGACGATCACCGCGTCGAAGTCGCCCTCCTTGGCCTGGCGGCGAATGTGCAGCAGGCTAACAACCTCCTCCATGCCGGGGATGATCGCCAGCTCCTCGGCGGCGACCTCATCGACGCCGCGGCGGCGCAGCAGGGTCGAGAGGTAGCTACGCAGCTGCCCCCAGTGCTCGCGCACCTCGTCCAGTACATTGATCTCCTGGCCCCAGAGCTTATCGGAGAGCTGGGTGGGTAGCGACCCAAGGGGCGCGTCGAGGGCGTCGGCCAGACTATGGGCCACATCGGTACTCACGACCAGCGTGCGATAGCCCAGCTCGGCGGCCCGCACCGCCGTGGCGGCCGCCGTCGTCGTCTTACCGACACCGCCCTTGCCAAGATAGAGTATGAGGCGCATCGCTCCGTCCTTTTACTCGCTGCGCGCCGCAGCCGGGGCGGCCGCGACAATGTGACACGCTACTGTGTGGGGCGCACAGGCCCCGACAAGTTTCCATAGATTGCGTAGCCTGCATTGTAAATGTTGCGCTGCGGCGCGTCAATCTTACCCCACCGGGGCGATTGACACGCGGCGTACAGGCGTGGTACCTTCACAGATAGCGTGTGTCGGCTTTGCCGACACACGCTATCTATAGAAGCAACTCAAGGAGCGACCCTTGCTCAGCGATATCTACCTGATCCGTCACGGCACGCCGATGCAGAACGCCGCCATCCCGTACAACATACCGCCTGGGCCGGATCTCTCGGAGCGCGGGCGGAGCGAGGCCCGACAGGCCGCCACATTCTTGGCCGACAAGGGTGTGGATCATCTCTTCTCCTCGCCCTTCGCCCGCACCACGCAGACGGCTGAGGTGCTGGTGGACGCTCTTGGGCTACCGGTAACCTTCACGGCACTGCTCCAGGAGCACGGGCCGGGCGAGAACTTCGACACGGTGCGCGGGCGGGTGCGCGATCTGCTGGTCGCCGCCGCAGACTCACCCCATACGCGGATGGCTTTCGTCTCCCATGGCTCGCCGATCCGCGCCGCCCTGCTGGAGCTGAGCAAGGAGAAGATCGACCTGACGAAGCACAACTATCCCGGCGGCAACCCGGCACCGCCCTGTGGGATCTGGCATGTGCGGCGTGCCGACGAGGGGCAGCTGCACTTCGAATTGGTGTTTAAGCCATAAGACAAGGCTTCAGTCAGGCCAGTTTTACTTTACCGTCTCGTCTGACCCTCACTCCCGCCGCTGCTGCGGCACCCCTAAACCCTTTAAGGGAGAGGGGGCGAAAGGGGTGAGGGCATCGCGAGGTTGTAACGCAGAATCGGCCTGTCTGAAGCCTTGCATTGTAGAGGGGGATAGACCATGTTTCGTTGGGATCTGGGTAGCGGGGCCGACCTGCGCGTGCTAGAACTGCGCCACGCTGAGGAGTTTCTCGCTTTTGTTTCGGCCAACCGCGACTACCTTGGCCGTTGGCTGTCCTGGGGCCACACCATCCAGACCGTGGAGGACTCGCAGGCATTCATCAGGCGCGGGGTTACGCGCTACGCCGAGGATGGGTTGCCCTGGGCGGGGATCTGGGAGGACGGCTGTATGGTTGGCGGCTTGCTCTTCTTCCCGCTGGAGCCGCTGCCCCGGGCCACCGAGATTGGCTACTGGCTCGGTGAGGCTGCCTCTGGCCATGGTCTGATGAGTCGGGCCTCTCGTGCGATGCTCAGCCTCGCTTTTGATGAGTTGGGGCTTAATCGGGTGGCGCTTCAGACCCAGGTGGATAACGTGCGCTCGTGCGCCCTCGCCGAGCGGCTCGGCTTCACCTTCGAGGGGATACGCCGCCAGAGCTGGGTTAATCATGGACGCTTCGTTGATATGGCCGGCTATGCTATGCTCGCTGAGGACTGGCGGCGCATAAAGCGTTAGGAGCGGCTTTGGGGTTCGGGATTGCTGTATCAATAATCTATACATATCGCTAGATGCTAAAGCATGTGTAGATCTATTCTTGGCGCATAGGGAGCGGGGGCGACCCTCAAACTTCGACATAAGGTACAATGGAAAGAAACATCCTGATCTACAATCTTTACCCTACAATCACAAGAAGGTAGACATAATGACAGAGCTAATCCCGCTGACCGAAGTGAGCCTCGCCGAGGCACCGGCTGCGACAGCGCGACCGCGCCGCCCCGAGTGGCTGAAGGCCCGCGCGCCATCGGGCGAGAACTATAGCGACGTGCTCTCTCTGATGCGTGAGAAGGGTCTGAACACTGTCTGTGAGGAGGCCCGTTGCCCGAACCTCGGCGAGTGCTGGAACCATCGCACCGCCACCTTCCTCCTTCTGGGTGATACATGCACCCGTGGCTGTCGCTACTGTGCCATCGGCAAGGGCAAACCTAAGCCGATCGACGAGGGCGAGCCCGAGCGTGTGGCCTCCTCAGTGGCCCACCTGCGCCTCAAGTTCGCCGTGCTTACCTCGGTCAACCGCGACGACCAGCCCGATGGCGGCGCCCACATCTTCGCCCGTACCATCGAGCTCATCCGCGAGTACACGCCCTCGTGTCAGATTGAGGTGCTCATACCCGACTTCGATGGCAACTGGGATGCGCTCCAGCAGGTGCTCGACGCCCGGCCCGATGTGCTCAACCATAATATTGAAAGTATCGCCCGGCTGTTTCGGCGCTTCCGCCCCCGGGCCACCTTCGACCAGAGCATCGAACTGCTCGCCCGCGCCCGCGCCTTCGACCCCCAGCTTGTCACCAAGAGCGGCATGATGGTCGGCGCTGGCGAGACGAACGCTGAGGTGCTTGAGGTGCTCGACGCCCTGCGCGGCGCCGATGTGAATGTGCTCACGATTGGCCAGTACCTGGCTCCCGACGCGAGCTACTGGCCGGTTGACCGCTACGTCACCCCGGCTGAGTTCACTATGTACCGGGAAGAGGCGTTCAGGCGCGGATTCCGCCATGTCGAGAGCGGCCCCCTCGTGCGCTCTAGCTACAACGCTCACGCCCACGTTGGGGCTAGCCAGCACTAACGAATGTTGAATGTTGAATGTTGAATGTGAGCATTCAACATTCAACATTCAACATTGGACATGAAGCACCTCTATATCCACATCCCCTTCTGCCACCGCAGATGCGCCTACTGCGACTTCAACACCTACGCCAACATGGACGACCGCATCGAGGCGTATGTGGTTGCCCTCTGCGCAGAGTTGCGTCTGCTGGCGGAGACGGTTGTGCCCGCGCCACCGACCTCGGCCGACGCCGCATCGCTGCCCCCAACCATTTTTCTTGGCGGCGGGACGCCCACGATGCTCTCGCTCGATCAGATGGGCCGGGTGCTTGATGCGGCAAGCGCGATCGTGCCCCTGGAGGGCGCTGAGGTCAGCAGTGAGGCCAATCCTGGCACCGTCCTCGGGCGCGACTACCTACGCGGCCTGCGGCAGCTCGGCGTCAACCGGCTGAGCATGGGCGTGCAGAGCCTGCACGACCCGACCTTGCGCATGCTCGGGCGTATCCACACCGCCGATGAGGCCACAAGGAGCTATGTGGAGGCCCGCGAGGCTGGCTTCGATAACATCAACCTCGACTTCATCTTCGGCATGCCCGGCCAGAGCCATGCCCAGTGGGAGGCCACCCTGGACGAGATCGTCACCTGGGAGGTCGATCACTTCTCTCTCTACTCACTCATCCTAGAGGAGCAGACCCCGCTCTTCGCCCAGGTCACGGCTGGACGGGTCAGCCTGCCAGATGACGACGCCACCGCCGCGATGTACGAGGCGGCCATGGATCGCTTCGCCGCTGCCGGCTATGTCCAGTACGAGATCTCAAACTTCGCACGTGGAGATGTTCTCAGGGAGAGCACCGCTCTCCCTGAGATACCCTCTCGCGCTTGCGCCCACAACCTGGCCTACTGGCTCAACAGCGACTACATCGCCGCCGGGGCCGGAGCCTACGGCCATATCACCGCTGGCGGCTCGCCCCATCGCTACTACGACATTCTCGCGGTAGAAGGCTACATCGCCGCCGCAGGCTCGGGCGGCCGCCCTCTGGCTGAGACGATCCCGCTCAGCGCGGCGGACATCCGGGCCGAGACCATGATGATGGGCCTGCGGCTGAATGTTGGTGTGAGCGAAGACCACTTTGCAGGTCGCTGCGGGGCACGCCTTGAGGAGGTGTACGGCGAGCAGATCGCCGAGCTAGTCACGCAGGGCCTGATCGAGCGCGCAGACGGCAGGGTACGGCTCACCCTCCGCGGGCGCATGCTTGGCAACCAGGTGTTTCTGCGGTTCTTGTAGGGGTTGGGGGTTGGGGGTTGGGATGCGGTGCCGACTTCAATACATCGATGGCAATGATCTCTCTCGGCCATTGTTCAGGTTGTCACAACACCCTGTACCATACGATTGCCAAGGTAATGCACCGCTTCTCGCACAAGGTGTGCCAGCACATGAGCAGCCTATGCACGTGAAAGCTTTGCATAATATGCAAATCCCGACAACGTAGCCGAATAATAATTTGTTCGGGAAGGTGCTTTATATTGCATTCGGGCGAGCTTTATTGGTCATCACATTGGTATTTGGTTGACACAAAAGACAAGCGGTTCTATAATGCGCGCAGTCTCCACCTTGCACAGGCACCCATAAGAAAGTCACGAGGATGGGTCAGATCTTCCCCCGTAACGCGAATCTGCTCATTCGTCTGAGCATTTTTGCAAGCCTGCTCCTTGCCGTCGAGCTGACGCTTATTCTAGGCGTCTACTTTCGGTCGAACTACTTCCGCCAGATCAACGTCGCGGTGCAGCAGCCAGTCCCGTACAGCCACCAGCTCCATGTTGGCGTGCTTGGCATGGACTGTCGCTACTGTCATGTTGCTGTGGACAAGTCGTGGGCTGCGAACATCCCGGCCACAGAGACATGCATGACCTGCCACTCGCAGATCAAGTCGGACAGCCCAAAGCTGACACTAGTTCGTGAGAGCTACGCCACCGGTCAGCCGGTCGACTGGATTCGTATCCACAAAGTGCCCGACTTCGTCTACTTCAACCACTCGATCCACGTCAACAAGGGCATCGGTTGTTCCGAATGCCACGGGCAGGTGGATACGATGGCTGTGGTCTGGCAAGTTCAACCGCTGTACATGGGCTTCTGCCTGAACTGTCATCGTAACCCAGAGAAGTACATCCGGCCGCGCGACGAGGTCTACAATATGGGCTACGTGCATCCGGCGGATCAGCTTCAGGTCGGCGCTGATCTTGTCAAGCAGTATGGCGTGAACAACGACAAGAATCAGCTCACTAACTGCTCTATCTGCCACCGCTAGTGTGTTGAGATGTGGTGCCTGATGTGTGCGCCTCGCACGGCATCAGGCATCAGGCATCAGGCATCATCAACGATATGACAAACTCCAAGCAGAACTCAGACCTCGACGCTGTTCGCGCGCAGTTGCGCAATGCCCGTGGACCCCAACTTTGGCGATCTCTTGATCAGATGGCCGATACCCCGGCCTTCCGCGATCTGGTGGAGCGTGAGTTTCCGCAGGGCGCATCTGAGCTGAACGACCCGGTAAGCCGCCGCAGCTTTCTGAAGCTGATGGGTGCCTCGCTGGCCCTCGCTGGCATCACTGGCTGCACTTACATGCCTCGTGAGCGGATCGCCCCCTTTGTGAACCAGCCCCTCGACCGCGTGGCTGGCGTGCCGATCTACTATGCCTCGTCGGTGCTGCTCAACGGCTACGCCACCGGCGTGCTGGTGCGCTCCAACGATGGACGCCCCACGAAGATTGAGCCAAACGCGAAGCATCCCGGTAGCGCTGGCGGCACCGACCTCTTCGTTCAGGCTGAGATCCTGACGATGTATGACCCGGATCGCTCGACGCAGGTGCTTAACACGGGCGCCGCCAGCACGTGGGACGCCTTCACCGCAGCGCTCGCAACGGCGATGCAGGGCCAGGGTGCCTCCGGCGGGGCCGGTATGCGCCTGCTTACCACGACGATCACCTCACCAACTCTGGCCGACCAGATCAGCCAGTTGCTGGCGAAGTATCCCCAGGCGCGCTGGTATCAGTACGACCCGATCAACCGCGATAACGCCTACGAGGGCACGCGACTGGCCTTCGATGAGGATGTGACCACCCGCTACGACTATAGCAAGGCTCAGGTCGTCGTCAGCCTCGATGCCGACTTCCTCTCCCCCGGCCCCGGCTTCGCCGCCTACGCCCGCGCCTTTGCTGATGGCCGCCGCTTGCGCAAGGATAGCGGTGAGATGAACCGGCTCTATGTGGCCGAGGCGTCTCCCTCGGGAACAGGTGCCACCGCCGATCACCGTATCCAGATGCAGGCCGGTCAGGTAGCTGGCTTCGCCCAGGCTATTGCATCCCGCCTCGGCATTCCCGGCGTGGCCCAGGGGGCCGTCCCCGATGCGGCCACCCGCTTCATTGATGCTATCGTTGAGGATCTGGAGGCCCATAAGGGCAGCTCGCTGGTGATCGTCGGCGACCAGCAGCCTCCGGTTGTTCACGCCCTGGCCCATGCGATCAACGCCGAGCTCGGTAATGTCGGCAGCACGGTGATCTACACCGACCCGGTGGAGGCCCGCCCGACCAACCAGACGAACGAGATTGCCAGCCTGAGCAACGAGATCGAGGCCGGCGCGGTTAACCTGCTGGTGATCATCGGCGGGAACCCGGCCTATAACGCCCCCGGCGACCTGCGTTTTGCCGAGCGGATGGCGGCCAAGGTGCCCCTGAGCGTCCACCTCAGCCTCTATAACGATGAGACCTCGTCGCTGGCCACATGGCACATCCCGGCCGCCCATAGCCTGGAGAGCTGGAGCGACGCCCGCGCCTATGAGGGAACTGCCGGAATCGTGCAGCCCCTGATTGTGCCGCTCTTTGGCGGTAAGACCAGCCACGAGATCCTTGCCGCACTGCTCGGCCAGCCAACGGTCGATCCGCTGACGATTGTTCAGGGCTACTGGCAGGGTCAGCTCAGCGGGGACTTCAACGCTGCCTGGCAGGGCGCACTCTCTACTGGCCTGATTGATGGCACTGCCGCCGCTACTCGCACGCCCACCCTTCGCGAGGAAGGGCTTGGCGGCGCGGCCCCCGCGCCCGGTGAGCTTGAGCTGGTCTTCCGGCCCGATCCGTCGATCTGGGACGGTAGCTACGCCAACAACGGCTGGCTGATGGAACTGCCCCGCCCGCTCACCAAACTGGTCTGGGACAATGCGGCGCTGATGAGCCCGCGCACGGCGATTAAGCTGCTCAACCTGCCCTTTGACGCCAATCAGCTTGTTGGCGGCACGGTTGAGAACGAGCACGCCCTAGAGGCACTCAGCGAGATCAACGGCAAGGTGGTGCGCCTAAGCTATCGGAACGGCAGCATCGATCTGCCGCTCTGGCTGCTCCCCGGCCACGCCGAGAACTCGATCACCGTCAACCTTGGCTATGGGCGCAGCAAGGCTGGTACTGTGGGCAACGGTGTGGGCGTGAACGCCTACGCGGTGCGCACCAGCGACGCCCCCTGGTTCGGCTCCCTTGACTCGGTCAGCGATACCGGCGGCACTTACCTGCTCGTCTCCACCCAGGATCACTGGACAATGGAGGGCCGTGATATCTACCGGGTTGGTAAGTTTGAGGAGTATAAGCTCGATCCGGAATATATCACGAAGGACGTCCATAAGGAAGAGTTTGGCACGGAGCATCATACCTACGAGTCAATGCAGCCAAGCCTCGACTATACGACACACCATAACGCCTGGGGGATGACTATCAACCTCAGCGCGTGTATCGGCTGCAATGCCTGTGTTGTCGCCTGTCAGGCCGAGAATAACATCCCGGTGGTTGGCAAGGAGCAGGTTTCCGTAGGGCGCGAAATGCAGTGGCTGCGGATCGACCGCTACTTCGCTGGCGAGGATCTAGATAACCCCGACACCTACCTGATGCCCATGGCCTGTATGCAGTGTGAGAAGGCACCATGTGAGCTTGTCTGCCCGGTGGCCGCCACCGTGCATGACTATGAAGGCCTCAACAACATGGTGTATAATCGGTGCGTCGGCACCAAGTACTGCTCAAATAACTGTCCGTACAAGGTGCGGCGCTTCAACTTCCTCCAGTACACCGATCTTAGCGCTGTCACACTTCAACTGGGCCGCAACCCCGATGTCACCGTGCGTAATCGTGGTGTCATGGAGAAGTGTACGTACTGTGTCCAGCGGATTAGTGGCGCGAGAATCGAGGCCAAGAAGGCGGCTGTCTCGGCAGGGAGCGACAACTATACTATCGACGATGGTGTGATTATTACTGCGTGTGAGGCGGCCTGCCCCACCGAGGCGATCACCTTTGGCGACCAGAATAATAGCGCCAGCCGTGTGGCATCCTGGAAGAGCGAGCCCCATAACTATAGCCTGCTCGCAGATCTCAATACCGTTCCCCGTACGACGTACCTGGCCCGTATTCGAAATCCGTTCGAGGCGCTTGCCGCCCACGATACGGTGGAGAGGCAGGAAGGATAGCTGATGGCACAGGCGCAGCCCATCCGCACAAAGCCACAGCCCGACACAGGTGATACATACCTGCTGCCGGGCGAGACGTACACGTCGATCAGTAGCACGATCGGCGATGTGCCTCTGACCGCCCCGCTCAAGACACCGAGAGGATGGTTTATCGGTTTCGCCGTGTCCTTCGCGCTGCTGATGGTCTTCCTGGTCTCGGTCTCCTGGCTGCTGATCAGGGGCGTCGGTATCTGGGGTATTAACATCCCAGTCGCCTGGGGCATGGACATCATCAACTTCGTCTGGTGGATCGGTATTGGCCACGCCGGAACCCTGATCTCGGCCATTCTGCTGCTGTTGAACCAGGGCTGGCGTAACTCGATCAACCGCTTCGCTGAGGCGATGACCCTGTTTGCCGTGGCCTGCGCCGGCCAGTATCCCATCCTCCACCTTGGGCGGCCCTGGCTGTTCTATTGGCTCATTCCCTACCCCAACACGCACGGCTTGTGGCCGAACTTCCGCAGCCCGCTCGACTGGGACGTGTTCGCGGTCTCGACCTATGCGACAGTCTCGATACTTTTCTGGCTGGTTGGCCTCATCCCCGACTTCGCCACGCTGCGTGATCGGGCGACGAACCCGCTGGTCAAGCGGGTCTATGGCCTAGCGGCCATGGGCTGGCGCGGCTCGGCCCGCCACTGGCACCGTTACGAGATGGCCTCGCTGCTGCTGGCTGGTCTCTCAACGCCGCTGGTGCTCTCGGTACACTCGATCATCTCGCTCGACTTCGCTGTCGCGCAGGTGCCTGGCTGGCAGGTGACGGTCTTCCCGCCCTACTTCGTCGCCGGTGCCGTCTTCGCGGGCTTTGCGATGGTGCTGCTGCTGATGATTCCGGTGCGCACCTTCTATGGCTTCCAGAGCTACGTCACTATCCGTCACCTCGATGTGATGGCCAAGGTGATGCTTGCTACCGGCATGCTTGTGGTCTATGGCTATTTCATGGAGGTCTTCGGCTCGCTCTATAGCAGCAGCAAGTATGAGCAGTACCTGCTCTTCAACCGCGTGAGCGGCCCGAGTGCCTGGGCCTACTACGGCCTCCTGTTCTGCAACGCTGTCGCTATCCAGCCACTCTGGTTCCGCCGCGTGCGTCAGAATATCCCGGCCCTGATGGTTATCTCGCTGATTATCAGTGTGGGTATGTGGCTTGAGCGCTATGTGATCATTGTGCTCTCGCTCCAGCGCGACTACCTGCCGTCATCGTGGGATATGTACATCCCCACGGTCTGGGACTGGTCGCTCTACATTGGCACGATCGGGCTCTTCTTCTCCCTGACCTTCCTGTTCATCCGCTTCCTGCCGATGATTAACATCTTCGAGATCCGGATGTACCTGCACCAGGAGACTGAGCGCGCGCATCGCCGTGAGGCCGCCGCGCACGGTCACGACCATGGCCAGGCACACGGCTCCGCATCGGCGGACTAGCTCCTAGCTGCGTGCGGGTTGGTGATCTAGCCAGCCCGCACCCCGGTGAAAGATATGCAAGCACCAGGCGATATCTATGGCGTGATGGCTGAGTTCGATAGCCCAAACGCGCTGATCGAGGCTTCGCAGCGAGCCCGCGCGGCAGGCTACCGCAAGATGGATGCCTACTCGCCCTTCCCAATTGAGGAAGTATCCCACGAGGTGATGCCCGGCGACACTGGCGTGCCGCGGATCGTGTTGATCTGTGGCCTGATCGGTGCCTCGACCGGGTTTATCACCCAGTATATCGGCGAGTTTATCGACTACCCCTATATCATCGGTGGCCGCCCGAACGACATCACCAACTGGGCCTCGATGATTCCGATTACCTTTGAGTTGGGTATTCTGTTTGCCGCTTTCGGTGCCGTGTTCGGCATGATTGCGCTTAACGGCCTGCCTATGCCCTACCACCCGGTGTTCAACGCGCCGCGATTCGAGCGTGCCTCACAGGATGCCTTCTTCCTGTGCATTGAATCGACGGATCCACTTTTTGATCGGGCGCAGACGTCGCAGTTCCTGCGTGGGCTCAAACCCCTCCAGGTCTCTGAAGTCTCGCAGTGAGGATGCTCCCGATGCAGACGCTACGTTCACGACGCTCTCAGTCTGTCCCCCGGCTCGTTCGCTATGCTTCGATTGGGCTTCTGGCGATGCTGCTGACGGCGTGCCATACCGACATGTATAGCCAGCCGAAGTTCCAGACCTACGAGCCAAGCAGCTTCTTTGCCGATGGGCGCTCGACACGCCCGAATGTCCCCGGAACCTTGGCGGTTGACCAGGTGAAGACGGACACCTACCTGAATACTGGACTGATCGATGGGCAGCCGGGTGATGTGATGCCCTTCCCGGTGACGGCTGATCTGCTGGCTCGCGGACAGCAGCAGTTCACGATCTACTGCTCGGTCTGTCACGGCGTGGCTGGCTTTGGCCAGAGCGCAATTGCGGATCGTGGGCCAATTGTGCCGGCGAACTTTCATCAGCAGCGCCTGCGCGATATTCCCATCGGCCACTTTGTTGATGTGATCACCAATGGGTTCTACCGGGGTGATCCGAATAACGGTGGCTATCAGTCCATGTATAGCTACGCCTCGCGTGTGAAGCCCGAAGATCGCTGGGCGATCGCGGCCTACATCCGTGCGCTACAGCTTAGCCAGAACGCAACGGTGGACGATGTGCCGCCGGAAGAGTTGGCGAATCTCGGCAGATAAACAGGTGATCGCTCGGCGCCGGCTGCGCCGGCGGATTAGAAGGCTCTCGCATGGCAACTACTTCTCTTGCACCTACCAGGGTTCCGCAGCTTAGTCGGCTACAGACGATTGGCATTGGCGCGGCGGTGATCGGTATCGTGCTCCTAGCGCTCGGCTATTTCGTCGTGGGTGCCGACCAGTTCTTCCGGTCATATCTGTTCGGCTTCTACTTTGCGATGAGCTTCGCCCTGGCCTCGCTGGGCTTCCTGCTGCTCCAGCATCTTACCGGTGGCGCCTGGGGCGTCACGGTGCGGCGTATGCTTGAGTCGGGTGCCCTGGCGATGCCGGTGATGGGCTTGCTGTTCATCCCGATCGTCTTGGCTACTTTACCGAGCACGATGGGAATGCTCGGGCTTTCGCACCCGCTCTATGAGTGGGCCAATCCGGCGGTGGTTACGCTCGGCAGCCCGACCTATGACCCGGGTATCGCCCACAAGGTACCCTGGCTCTCGCCGGAGTTCTTTACCATCCGTGGGGTGATCTACTTCGTGCTGTGGTCTAGCTTGGCCCTGATCCTGCGTTCCTGGTCGATCCAGCAGGATCGCTCCGGCACCGTCGGTGAGGTGATGCGCGCCCGTATGCGCATGCTTAGCGGCATCGGCTTGGCCCTGTTTATGATCAGCATCACCTTTGCCTCCTTCGACTGGACGATGTCGCTCGACCCGCACTGGTTCTCGTCGATGTACGGCGTCCAGTATATGGTGAGTTCGGGCCTGATGATGCTGGCCTTCCTGGTCCTGATGTTCAGCCAGATCCAGGACACCGAGACCTTCAAAGCCCACGTGTCGATCAAGCCCTTCCATGATATTTCGAAGCTGCTGCTGGGCTTCACGGTGCTGTGGACGTATGTGACCTACATGCAGTACAACATCATCTGGTCGGGTGATGTGGCTGAGTTTACACCTTGGTACGTCGTCCGCACCCACGGCGGCTGGCTCACAGTGGTGCCGATCCTGATGCTGTTCCAGTTCTTCCTGCCCTTCTTCCTACTCCTCTCGCGGCGCAGCAAGCAGAGCGTGGCTAAGATGGCCCCCATCGCCTCGCTGATCATCTTTATGCGCGTCGTCGATATCTCCTGGATTGTTCTGCCCGCCTTCCACGAGAATATCTCTCAGGTGAGCTGGATGAACTACGCCGCGCTTGTGGGCCTAGCCGGCATCTGGCTGGCTGTCTTCGCCTGGAATATCCAGCGCGCCGCGCTTCTGCCGCTCAACGACCCGAATATGGAGTGGCTGCACGTCGGAGGTCACCACTAATGAGCTACCGTTCTCGCTCCTATGAGTCACAGGTGCAGGTGCAGCCGCCGAGCGCCCTGCGTATTATGACGGCGTTGGTGGTTGCCGTGGTAATGGTGAGCCTGCTGATACTTCTCGCCGGGCGCTTGCCCTTCCCGCCTCAGCCGTTGGCCCAGACAGGCCCGTTTGCTACGGAGTATGTGGCGCGGGATACGGCGCTGCTTACCACCTACGGCAATACGCTGGAGGGGCAGATTCATATCCCGATTAGCCGGGCGATGCAGCTGATCGTCGAGCGCGGCCTTCCTGTGCGCGATAATCCGAGCCCGACCCCGTAACGGTAGCGACTGGCCTTCACGCCAATAATCTGCGAAATCAAGGAGAGACGCCCCAGGGGGGCGTCTCTCCTTGCGCATCAAGTTTAGGGCTGCCGCCCTAAAAACCAGCGTTGTTTTGGCCAAAATGGCCAGCGAAGCTGGCCATTTTGGCCAAAACAACAAGAAATTCCGGGGAGCCCGGGGCTTACCTTGATGCGCCTGGGGCGTCTCTCCTGCATGTTCTACATGCTCTGCAGATACCGGATAACTTCGCCCTCCGCCCGCCGCATCGATCCGCGCACAACGAGTAGCTCCAGGTGGGCGATTGTCTCGGCAACGGCGAAGCGGATCTCGTGCGGGGTGTAGCGCTCAACGGGGAAGACGCGAGTCGCCACCTCGTAGGCGGTCGCCGACTCGCCGACTGCCTCCTCCATTGCCTCAAGCCGCTCCTCGTGGTGTTCGCGCAGTTCGCGTAGACGCCCGGCCCAGTCGTCGATCTGCTGCCGGTGGCCCGATAGGGCCAGGCGCACCGGCAGCGGCTCAAGCGACTGGATTGAATCCATGTACCGCCCGAGCGGGTTTGGCTCGCTGTTTGGCCACCAGCCGATGTGCGGCGTGATCTTCATCAGCACATGATCACCGCAGAGCATCAGGCTGTCCTTCTCCGCGAAGAAGATCAACTGCCCGTCGCTGTGTCCGGGGGCGTGGATGGCAGTAAACGCGCGTCCTCCCATTGCGATCTGCTCGCCCGCCGCGATCAGGCTGAGCTCCGGGTGGGGCAGGGTGGCCTCTCGCAGCGACTCGACAACACCCACGATGGTGCCTGTCAGCTCGGTGGGCACCCCGTGGCTGTCGAAGTGGGCCAGAGTCGGGTCGGGGCTGCCCTCTGGAATCTCCCAGACCTCTCTGGTCTGCTCTGCGTCACGTGGGGAGATCAGCACCGGGGCATCGCTGATCGACTGGAGCCAACCTGCCATGCCGTAGTGATCCGGGTGAAAGTGGGTCAGCACGATCCGCCGGATGTCGCGTGGCTTGATGTCGAGCTTATCGAACGCGGATCGCCAGGCGGCCTCGCCATCAGGCGTGTGCAGTCCCGCGTCGATGATCGTCCAGCCGTCGGGGTCGCGTAGCAGGTAGCAGTTTACGCTGCGCAGGGCGAAGGGCAGTGGCAACTGAACCTGAATGATATCCGGGGCGAGTGTGATGGTCGGCATCGGTTACTCCATTTTGAGAAATGCTGTAGAATGGCCGCGAAGTCGCGCCAGACTCTGGCGCGCTGATTGTAGATCGACCTTGCGCCGTGAGCAATCTGCAATCCGTAACCTCTGCAATAAAGGAATGACTATGGCTCAGCAGACTGATACGCCGCCGGAGCCCCGCCGTACGCTCCCTCCGTGGCTGCTCCCGGCGGTGATCTTCGGCGCTATCGCAATTGTGGCTGCCCTGGTGACGTTCGCCTTGACGATACGCGATCTTCCCAGCCCGACGGCGATTATCACCTCCGATGCGATGCCGACGGGCCACCCGGCGATTAGTACGACGGCGACGACGGATAGCACGGCGCTGCCGTCGGCCCACGGAAGCCTCGACCCGAACGGTTCAAGCGTTGAGGTGATTAGCCTGGCCGACGCCCGCTCTCGCCTGGATGGCGGGACGGCGGTGTTTATCGATGTGCGGGCCGGCAGCGACTATGCTGCTGGGCATATCCCCGGTGCGCTGACGATCACCTCGCAGGATCTGGAGACGCGCCTCAACAGCCTGCCCGCCGGCTCGGTGATTATCGCCTATGGCGACTCAGATCGCGCCGAGTCGGGGCAGCGCGGCGCGCAGATCTTTATGGACCTTGGCTACCCTCCGGTGATCGCCCTCGATGGCGGCTTTCAGGACTGGGAGAAGGCCGGGAATCCCGTTGAGAAGTAGCAGAGGCCGTGGTGGAGAAGCGCGCTCTGCGCGCTTCTCCACCCTTGGGAAGTAATGATCGACCTTCATATCCACACGACCGCGACGCCGCACCACTCGTCGTGGGTGCCCGAAGACCTGGCCGCCACAGCGGCCTCGCGCGGCCTGACGGTGATCGCCGCAGCCGACCATAATACGACTGCCAGCGTGCGCGCGCTTCAGGCCGCTGGGGCGCGCCACGGGCTACGGGTTATCTCCGGCGTCGAGATCGATAGCGGCTACGGCGGGAAGCTCTGGCACACCCTGGTCTATGGGGCAGACCCGCAGGCGAAGGAGCTGATGGCGCTCTGCGACGCGGTGTTCTCGCGGAACGCCGAGGATGCTCGCCAGCTGATGGCCGACCTTCCGCAGCGCGGGTTCGGGCTGTCTGGCCTAGACACGCTTGGGCGCACGCCGAATGTGGCTGACGTGGCGACGGCTCTGGCATCCCAGCATGATCTGCCTGGGCGAGTGCTTGGCGAGGGCGATGAGGAGGCCGGTATGCGCTATCTGCTCACTGAGCTGCCTGGGGCATACAGCCCGCCTGGGGTGGACGAGGTGATCGCTGTGGCCCACCGTGTTGGTGCCCTCGCTGTTCTGGCCCACCCTGGTCGACGTAAGGGTATCTACGCCGTACCCGCAGACGCTGGCGATATTGCCAGCCTGGCCGCCGCAGGGCTTGACGGGATCGAGGTCTACTATCCGAGCCACAGCGCCGAGACGCGGGCCTTCCTGCTCGATCATGCCCAGCTGCACGGCCTGCTCGTCTCTGGCGGCAACGATAGCCACCACCCGCATCAGGCGCTTGCTGCGATCTCGCCCGATCTGGTGCGCGACCTGCTGGCGAGGCTGGATATGATTGCAGGCTGAGCATAATTGGAGGACGGCAATGACTACAGTGCAGCTCCCTGCCGAGATTGAGGCCCAGGTGGTTGATCTTTCGGCGCGCTACGGCCTGCCGGCGCGAGTGCTGGCCGACATACCTGACGGCGTGTTTGACCCGCTGACGAAGACCGACCGGATCGGCGAGGTGTGCATGGTGATCCGGCGAGGCAGCGGCAACCTGCTCACCTTTCGCAAAGATATCTACCCGCAGGGAGTGATGCGCCTGCTCACCGGCGGCGTGGGGCACGGTGAGCCGATTGAGGCGGGGCTGCTGCGCGAGGTGGCTGAGGAGACGAGCCTTGATGTGGCGGTGCGGCGCTTCCTGGCGGTGATCGCCTACCGCGCCCCGCAGACTCCGCCCGGCACCTTCGCCTTCCTGACCTTCGCCTTTCTGCTTGACGATGTCGGCGGAGAGCTGGTTGTGCAGGACCCTGAGGAGCGGGTTGAGGCATTCGGCGAGGCGACGGCCGCCGACCTCTATGCTATGGCGAGCTTCCTTGAGCGCCTGGACGACCGCACGGATCGCGAGATTGGCGGGAGCTGGCGGGCCTGGGGGGCGTTTCGCGCCGTGGTCCACCGGGTGGTCGCCGACCAGCTGCTTGGGGCCGATATCTGATGCATGTGGACAGGATGACGCTTTCGCCTTGACAGCGGTCTGAAACGCTGGTACACTTTGATTGTTAGGAATGGCGCGGCGTGGAGCAGTGGCAGCTCGTCGGGCTCATAACCCGAAGGTCGCAGGTTCGAATCCTGCCGCCGCTACCAGTGAAAAGCCAAACGGGGCGACAAGAGAAATCTTGTCGCCCCGTTTGGCTTTTGCCATCCTTAGATTAGGAATGTCTCAGAATCGGCCAATTCAGCTTGAGCGTCAGCGTGAGCCTTGTGCCCGCAATGGTTAACCAGTGCCAACAGATCTGTGCATGCGGAATCACCGGACTTGATACACAAACATCATAGACGGTGCGTTAGGCGTATGCCATACTCTGCATGTGTGAAGCTTGTTGCTCTTGTGAGGCTCCGCGCTTATTCCTATCGCTGAGCGAATTATTATGATCCCGCTGGTAGGGGCTGTCGATAGCAGCCGCGCCCATAATCTGCTTGAGACGGTTTTGCGAGGTGTTGAGCGGTACCAGGCTCGTGTGGTTTTGGTTGACCTTACGGGCGTGCTGCTGCTTGATGCGCTGGTCGCTCAGACGCTTGTCAAGGCAATCACGGCAGCTCGATTGCTTGGCGCGCGCATGTTGCTGATTGGTATCCGACCGGAGCTTGCTGAGACGTTTATACATATTGACACCGATGTTGACCTGAGCATGATCGAAACATCGGGAACGCTGCAATCTGGGCTGCTGCGTGCATTGCATATCACAGGGGTGCGGGTTACGGCTCTATCATGAGGCGGTGTGGTAGCCGTGCAAGATCTTAGAGACAGAGCTATACTGAAGGTTAGTTTTTCTATAGCGGCAGGCAGAACGCATGAGGCTCTCGCAGCGACAAGTGGTGCTCGCTCTGCTTACCCTGTTAACGATTGGCGGGCTGTTCTCGCTTCTCTACCAGATGGCTGTCCCCGATGAACAAGTAGGCACCTCGCTGATCAGCACAAGCGCTGGCCTGTTGATCCTGGCGAGCTTGCTGATCGCCTACTGGCGGGGTTGGTCGGCGGCACCTTATGTTACGCTGGTCCTAATCACGCTGCTGATTGGGCTGACGGCTGACGGTGTTTATCTGACCCAGCAGTTTACCCTAGACGCTTTCCTTCCTCCGGTGCTGGCGCTGATCATCGCCGACCCGCTCTGGATCGTGGGTTGCACTCTGGGGCTGCTGATGATCCTGATTGTGCGGGCCGGAGGCCAGGGCGTCTATGTTGACCCGATTGTGCTCCTGCTCTACCTCATGCCTGTCGGTGGGATCGTGCTTGCCCGGATGGTGACCGACACGGCACAGCGCGATGTGGAGGCGAGCGCGGATCAGGCTCGCCAGTCCCTCGCGCGCGTCGAGGCCCAGGCTCACGAGATGGCCCAGAAGTCAGAGGAGCTTGCGGCGCAGAACCAGCAGCAGCGCCAGCTGCTCGACCTGGTGGCGACCCTGGAGACGCCAACCGTCTCGCTGGCAGACGGTGTGCTGTTCGCACCGGTGGTCGGACACTTTGACAGTCGGCGGGCCAATGATCTGACCCGGCGGCTGCTCAATGAGGTGAGCACGCAGCGCGCCAAGATGCTGATCCTTGATATCGCCGGGGTGCCGATGGTAGACACCGCTGTGTCCCAGGCGCTCCTGCGGGCTATCCATGCGGTGCGCCTGCTTGGCTGCGAGGTGGTGATCACCGGGATCTCCGCTTCGGTGGCGGCGACGATGACGCAGCTCGGCATTGATCTGTCCGGGGTGCGCACGGCGCGCACGCCGCAAGAGGTGTTGGGCGCTGGTACGTCCTGAAGAGCCACCATTCCTCGTCTCCCAGCATAAACGGGCCGACGGCCTCAGCCTGAAATCGGGGCTGTGCGCGTTGATTTGTCCAAGGCGCGGCAGATGGCACGCAGCCTGCCCTTGAATGCCTGGAAGACAAGGATGTGATGAGCTATGATAATGACCGCAACTATCCTGATCGTTGATGACCAACCTGAGCTGCTGATCGGTATCCAGATGACCTTAGAGGCTGCTGGGTACACCGTGTTTACCGCACCGGATGGCCATATCGCGCTTGAGGTGCTGCAACGCGAGGCGATTGACCTTATCCTTGCCGATATCGCCATGCCCGAGCTGAATGGCTACCAGCTCTTTGAGCGGGTGCGCGCTGATCCGGGGCTGCTGCGCATCCCGTTTATCTTTCTGACCGCGCGGGCGATGGCGAGCGACATTCGCTATGGCAAGGCATTGGGTGTCGATGACTATCTGGCAAAGCCGGTCAATCCCGAGGATCTGCTGGCCGCCATTGAGGGGCGGCTGCGCCGGGTGCGCGAGCTGCGGAGCCTCGCGCCCCTACAGCCGGAGTTGGTGGAAGCTCAGGAGTATCTGCCGACCGCAGACAGGGCAGGGCAGGACGGTGATGGGCACACCAGCGTGTTGGCACCGGCGACTGCCGTCGGCCTGCCTGATCCGGCGGGGGAGCTGATCGAGGTGGGTCTCCTCTTGATTGCGCCGAGCCAGCACCGGGTTTGGCTCAACGGTGTCGAGATCGCCCTCCCGGCCCGCGAGTTTCGGGTGCTGGAATACCTGGCCCGTCGGGCCGGACAGGTGGTGTCTCCCCACGAGATGGTGCAGGTGAGCCACGCGATCGGCATCAGTGATGCCGATGCGAGCAGCCTGCTGCGCCCGCTTGTCCGGCTGCTGCGGCGGCGGTTGGGCTACGCCGTCGGCGAGATGGGCTGCATCGAGAATGTGCGCGGGGTTGGGTACCGGCTTGTCGCGCCCAAGGAGTGATCAGGTTAGGAGCAACGGCGATGACTCAGCGCGGACATGTCTTGGTTGTAGACGACGACCTCGTGATACTTCAGCTCATCCGGCAGTCGCTCTATGCCCAGGGCTGCGCGGTGACGGTTGCCACCACTGGGGCTGATGCACTGCGGTCGGCGCTGGCGCAGCCGCCGGATATCATTCTGCTGGATGTGATGCTGCCCGACGCTGATGGCATCGAGATCTGCCAGCGTGTGCGGGCCGAGCCGCTGCTGGCCGAGGTTCCGGTGATCCTGATCACATCATTGAACGACCCCACCGCACGCCTGCGCAGCCTAGAGGTCGGTGCCGACGACTTTATTATGAAGCCGATCGACTTCATCGAGCTGCGCGCCCGGGTCGGCTCGATCCTGCGGCTGAACCGCTACCGGCTGCTGCTGGAGGAGCGCACCCAGCGGCTGCGCGCCGAAGAGAAGATGATGCAGCGCAATCGCGAGCTGTTGCTGCTGAATAGCTTTATTATCTCGACCGCCGCAAAGCTTCAGAACGCGCACCATGTTGAGGAGTCGTTGTACTATGCCTGCACGGTGCTGGTTCAGGCGCTTAGCCTGAACGCCGCCGAGGCATGGCTGCTCCCCGATGATGGCGCTGATCTCATGGTGGCATATGCGCTGGCGAACCCAGACGACGAGGTATTGCGTCCATCGGTGCCGGAGATCATGTCGTATGAGCGCGCACGCCAGCTTACGACCGCGAGCGTGGCGGCACTGTGGACCCGCGATGACACCGCGCGGGAACCCATATCTCCTGATGCTGCAGCGTGGCTGCAAATCTATGGCGACCAATCGCTGCTCATTGCGCCGATTGCGATCAAAAGCCGAATCACCGGCGCAATCGTCCTGCTGTCGCCATATGACCGGGTGTTCGGTGAGCATGAGCGCGCCTTTGCCCAGAGTCTGGTGAGCGCTATGAGCCAGGCGATTGAGGCTACCCTGCTGCACCAGCAGCTCCAGCGCCATGCCGAACATCTGGAGGAGATGGTTGCGCTACGGACGAACGAGCTGCAGGCCGAGCGTGATCGCACGCAGGCGATCCTTGAGGCGCTTGGCGAGGCGGTGCTCGTCACCGACGCTGATTGCATCATCATCTATGCCAACCCGGCCACAAGCATCCTGACCGGCTATCGCAACAGCGAGCTGATCGGCTGCTCGTGGTGTGCGATGCCCCACGACGAGAGCACCACGCTGCTCTACAAGGCCATCCGCGACCAGGTGGGCCGGGGGCAGATGTGGCGCGGCGAGGTGATGAGCCGCCGCCATGATGGCACCGCCTATGATACAGCGCTGACGGTCGCGCCGATCTATGATCCGCAGCGCGCCAACGTGCCGATTGGGATGGTGAGCATCCAGCGCGATATTACGCCGCTCAAGGCGGCCGAGCGGATGAAGGATCAGTTCATCTCGAATGTCTCGCACGAGCTGCGCACCCCGCTCTCGATCATCACGCTCCACTCCGGCAACCTCGACACGCTCTATGATCGCCTTACCGCCGAGCAGCAGCGCCGTCTCATCCGCGAGGTGCGGGCTCAGGCGCAGCTGCTCGATGATCTGATCGGCGATATCCTTGAGCTGAGCCGGATCGATAGCGGCCATCTGAGTGTCAATGACTGGCCGATCGACCTGGCCGAGATTATGCGTCACGAGGTCGAGCAGCTGCGGCCGCTGGCGGATCGTAAGGGTCTGCGCCTCGATCTTCAGTCCGATTCGGGTCTGCTCATGCAGGGCGACCCGGCCCATCTGGGCCAGTGTATTCGCAACCTGCTCAGCAATGCGATCAAGTTTACCCCTAGCGGAGGCAGCATCTTCTGCGAGTGCCGCAGGATGGATCTGGGCGCGGAGCAGCTGGACTCGCCTGAATGGCCCGGCTTCGGCCCCAATGATATTGGTGCCTGGGCCGGGCTGCGCATCGTTGATACCGGGATCGGCATCGACGCCGAGCATATCGGGCACCTGTTCGAGCGCTTCTATCGCGTTGAGAGCCAGACGCATGTGCCGGGCACCGGCCTGGGCCTGGCGATCACCCGCGAGCTGATTACCCGCCAGGGCGGCTGGACTGGCGTCGCATCGCGCCCTGGAGCCGGCAGCACCTTTGCCTTGTACCTGCCCCTCTCGGATGATGAGTGGTGATCTACAACCCACAATCCATGAGCCACCTGTCAATCTCCTGATCGACCTGCTCGGCCGCCTCCCAGTGCGGCAGGTGGCCGGATCTCGGTAGCTCCAGCAGGGTGGCGCATGGCAGATTCTGCGCCAGCCAGCGGGACTGCACGACGGGCACCACCGGGTCGCGCGTGCCGACGATGACCAGGGACGGGCAGGCGATCTGCGCGGCCAGCGGGCGGATGTCGTATTTGCCCAGGGCACCCAGCAGGATGGCGAGGTTGCGGATCTGTGAGCGGCGGTAGTCTGGGTACCAGGCCGCCATCGCAGCGGCGGCGACGGGGTTGCGCGCGTAGGCCGCCGGGTCCCCGCTGTAGAAGCTGCCGATGCCCCACTGTAGGTAGCCCGGCAGCAGCTGGGTGAGCCGGTAGTTCAGCCAGTAGAGCGGGTATCCGCCGGGCAGCCGCATCTGGCGCTGGTAGAGCCCGAGGAATCCGGCCAGCGGCCCCCAGACGACCGGGGAGATCGCCACCACGCGCGACACGACCTCGGGGAGCATGGCGGCCGCCGCCAGGGCCACCATTCCTCCGGTGGAGTGGCCGACCATCGTCACCCGCCCGCCATCGGCGATCTCGCGGATCGCGCGCAGCTCCAGGTCGAGCAGCTCGTCCTGGCAGAGCGCGCGGTAGCCCGGCGGGGCGCTGGCCGGGTAGTGGCCGGGCAGGTCGAGGCTGACGCAGCGACCATAGCGAGCCATGCGCGCAACTTCGCGGGCCCAGATCGTGCGGTTGGCCGAGTAGCCGTGGATGAAGATCAGCGTGTGCTCGCCCTGGCTATATTCCTTCCAGGTGAGCGTGTGCCCGCGGTAGGTGATGCTGCGCATCGGTCAGACCAATCTATTTTAGCAATACCGCAGAAGTAACGCTGTGAGGCGTCCTGTCATTCTGAGCGAAGCGAAGAATCCCGGCCGGGACCCTTCGCTTCGCTCAGGGTGACAGTGTTACTTATGCTCTATTGCCTATTTTATATAATCGTCGCCCTAAGCACCGCTCGTCAGAGCCCGTACAGCCCCGTTATAATAACCGGCGTGATCATCCCCTCGATCAGCGAGCCGAGGGCCACCAGGGGCAGCAGGACGAGCAGCCAGGTTTTGGCGAAGGCGGCGAGCGCCCAGAGCAGGTTCTGGCCTGCCGAGAAGCCGGGCGGCGGGGCGAGCAGCGCCGCGCCGATGCGCAGGCCGAGGGCCGCGCTGAGGATGAAGGTCGGCAGCTCGATGATGCCGTGGGGCAGCACGTAGGCCAGCACGAACTGGAGCGGGCTGTCGGCACCCAGGGCTAGCCAGCTGCCGCCGCGCGTGGCCAGCGTGCTGGCGATAAAGCCGATCTGGCCGAAGGCCACCGCAGGCACCAGGAAGGCGAAGATCCCGAAGCTGACCGCCGAGAAGACATTCGAGAGGAGCGATACGCGGATGTTGTTGGCGAAGATAAACAGGGCCAGCCCCGGCGAGGCGTGGGGCGTCTGGCCCAGCCCGGCCAGCGCCTGCTCGAAGGCCGCGATCCGGTAGCGCTCGCCGAGGGCGCCGCCGAGCAGCAGTCCGCCGAGGGCCGCCAGCGCGGCGAAGGCCAGGGGCAGGCGCAGCTCGCGCAGCAGTGCCGGCAGCTCGCGGCTGTAGAAGCGCCGCGCCGAGAAGGGCAGCCCGGCGTACTCGCTTGGCTGCGTGCCGGCGGGGCGGTGCTCGCGGTAGAAGCTCAGGTAGGTGGCGAGCACATGGCGCAGGCTCAGCTCCTCGTGCTCGCGTGAGAGGATCTCCTCGCGGTTGAAGCTGGCCATGCCGCTGCGGATGAGCGCCACGGCGATCACCGCTAGGGCCGCCATCACATACCAGAGCACGTCGAAGCGCTGGGCGATGAACAGCAGCGCCTGGAGCTGGATCGCCACCGCCGTGGGCACCAGCACCGCCGAGGCCAGCAGCGTCGCCGCGCGGATGCTGCCGGTGTGGCTGGAGATCACCACCGCGCCCGACACCAGCAGCAGTGTGATCACGCAGATCATCAGCGCGATCTGGAGCAGCAGGGCCGGGGTCATCGCGTAGAAGTACAGGTTGGGGTAGATAAACCGGATCAGGTTGAGGAAGACCAGCATCGCCAGCAGGCTGCCGCCCAGGGGCACCAGCAGCGCCGAGATCAGCTTGCCCGCGTAGAGGCTGCGGTCGGAGATCGGCATCGCGAGCAGCGACTCCAGGCTGTTGCGCTCGCGCTCGCCCACAAAGGACTCGATGGCGGTGATCAGGGCGAAGCTGGCCGGGACGAAGCCCACCAGCAGCGCGGCGAAGGGCACCAGCCGCCCCAGCAGCGTCAGATCCTGGAGAAAGCCGAGCGCGAAGGATGTTCCGGCCATGAGCCCGGCTGGCAGGCCGACTGTCAGCACCGTTAGCGGGATGAGTACGCGCCAGTCGCTCAGCACCTCGCGCAGCTCGCGCTGCGCAATGCTGAATGCTGCATGTTGCATGTTGAATGGGAGGCGTAGCGCCCTCCATTCAACATGCAACATGCTCAATTCAATATTAATCTTCCCCTGGGTGTGCTCGCGTGAGAGGATCTCCTCGCGGTTGAAGGTGTCCATGCCGATGCGGGTGAGCGTGATGGCCAGGGCCAGCAGGGCGGCCGCCACGAGCCATAGCTCGCCCCAGCGCTCGTTGATGATCAGCACAGCGGCCAGCTGCACCACCAGCGCCGCAGGCAGCAGGATGAAGCTCGACATCAGGTTGGCCGCCCGCACCGTGGTGATGTGGGCCGAGACTATCACCGCGCCCGATACCATCACCAGGGCCATGCTGCTCACGATCAGGAAGAGCAGGGCCAGCCTTGGCAGCGTGATCGCCGCGAAGTAGAGATCCGGCTGGAAGCCCAGCAGCATGGCGATGAATACCAGCATGGCCAGCATGCTGGAGCCCAGGGGCGTGATCAGCGACGAGGCCAGCTTGCCGATGTAGAGGTCGCGATCCGAGATCGGCATCGAGAGCAGCGCCTCTAGGCTGTTGCGCTCGCGCTCGCCCACGAAGGACTCTAGGGCGGTGATCAGCGAGAAGCTGGCCGGGATGAAGCCCACCAGCAGCGCGGCGAAGGGCATCAGCCGCCCGGCCAGGTTGTCGTCCTCCACAAAGCGGACCATCTGGCTGGAAGCTGCCACGAGCAGCTGCGGGAAGATGAAGGTCAGCAGCAGGATCGGCGCGACGATCCGCCAGTCGCTTAGGGTGTCGCGCACCTCGCGGCGGGTGATTGTGGAGATGGTGGCTATGTTCATAGGTTGGGGGTTGGGAGTCGGGAGTCGGGAGTCGGGAGTCGGGAGTCAGTGGACACGAGCGGGGAGTCAGGAGTCGGGAGTCGGGAGTCAGTGGGCACAAGCGGGGAGTCAGGATCGCTGTGGCTCACCGACTCCTGACTCCTGACTCCCGACTCCTGATTCCTGACTCCCGACTCCTGACTCCTGATTCCCGACTCCTCGCTCACGATGCGCAGGTAGACTTCCTCAAGGCGCTGGGGAATCTCGGCGAGGGTGACAACGGGCAGGCCGGTGGCGGCTAGGCGCGACAGCACCTGCGGGTTGATCTGCTGCGGGTCGGGGCAGCGGTAGCGCAGGATGTCATCGCTCTGCTCCTCGATCACCACCAGGCCGTCGAGCAGGGGCGCGGCGGCGCTGGCCGGGAAGGGCGCTGCCAGGCGCAGCTCGTAGATCGGCGCGCCGAGGAGCTGGCGGGTCAGCTCTGCGATGGTGCCCTGGGCGATGATCTGGCCGCTGCGGATGATCGCGATCCGGTCGGCCAGCACCTCGGCCTCGCTGAGGTTGTGGGTGGTGAGCAGGATGGAGCGGTCGGCGGCGCGCAGCTCGCCGATGGCGTCGCGCACCGTGCGGGCGCTCTGCGGGTCCATCGCGGTGGTCGGCTCGTCGAGAAAGAGCACGGGCGGGTCGTGGATGAGCGCACGGACGAGGGCGATCTTCTGCTTCATGCCCTTGGAGTAGCCGTCGAGCTTGCGCTCGCGGGCGTCCCAGAGGCCGAACTGGCGCAGGAGCAGCTCGGCGCGGGCGTGGCGATCCTGCGCGCTCAGGCCGAGCAGCGACCCGAAGAAGTCGAGGTACTCCATGGCGGCCATGCGCCCGTAGAGGCCGGGGTACTCGGTGAGCAGGCCGACCTTGCCGCGCACGGCCTGGGCCTCGGTCACCACGTCGTGCCCGCAGATGCGGGCGTGGCCGCTGCTGGGCTTGAGGATCGCGCCGAGCATGCGCACGGTGGTGGTCTTTCCCGCCCCGTTCGGCCCGAGCAGGGCCAGCAGCTCGCCGGGCTGGATGTTCAGGTCGATGGCGCGGACGGCCTGAAAGGCGCCGAACTGTTTGCTGAGCTGGAAGGCTTCAATCATCGGCGGCTCCTGCTATGAATGCTGAATGTTGAATGTTGAATGCTGAATGGTGTGAGGGCAGCGCGGCAATTCACGATGTACCATTCACCTTAGCATTGTAGCGATTCGCTGCGACCTGCGCCAGCCCGCAGGTGCGGGCGGCGGCGCACCTGAGTGCGCGGCCAGAACTGTGGACAAACTCGATAGTGATGCGGGAAACAATGTGTTACAATTTATAGAAGACGCACCTTTCTTAATGGATCGGGCCGTTCTCATAACGACCGCACAGGAGGCGGACAATGGTTATTAAGGTTGAGATCAACGACGAAGTTATGGATGCGCAGCTCGGCGAGCGGGTGCTGGCCGTCGCCCGCCGTAACGCGTCCCACATTGGGTTCTACTGCGATGGGAACGGGCTCTGCACCATGTGTGAGTGTAAGGTTCTTAGCGGGGCGGATCAGCTGAATGAGCCCACCGAGACGGAGCACACATGGCTGACCGAGGAGCGGATGGCGGAGGGCTACCGCCTCGGCTGCCAGATGTCGCTGCGCGGCGCCGGGTCGGTGCGCGTGCTGACCCGCGCCGAGGAGATGCGCCGCCAGCTCGATGCGGTGCTGTCCCCGCCCCCAGGCACGACGGTTAGCGAGAACATGCGCCCGCTGCTGGCCAATATCGCCGCTGTTAACTGGCAGCATATTGGCCGGTGGCCCGCTAACTTGCTGACGAGCATGAGTCGCCTCGGCCTCTTCACGGTGCTCTGGCCGGTCACTGACCTGAACCATCTCCTCGATGATACGGTGCGGATCACGCGGCGGCTGCTCGCCGTCAGCGATGGCTCCGGCGCGCCAGAGGAGCGCCCCGCCGCGTCTGACCCGGCCTAGCAGCGCGGCCATCCGGTGGAGGTGTGGGGGCGGCAGAGCCGCCCTCGTATTTTTTTGTCGAAATTCTCATGCGCAGATAAGTGAATTCCCCCGAGGGTAGTATAATAAACCTGTCAGGTGCGGCCCCGGACGCATCAGGATGCAGTATTTCTATTGCTGGCCGCACCTGACAGGTTTCACTTCCCCGCGCCGCGCACATTGAATGCGTGAAAGGCAATACCGCAGAAGTAACCCTGTGAAGTGTTCTGTCATTCTGAGCGCAGCGAAGAATCCCGGCCGGGATTCTTCGCTGCGCTCAGCGTGACATGGGTGACAGGGTTACTTCTGCGGTATTGCCGTGAAAGGCTTTTGATGCCTGCTCCTCTCGATGTAGACTCATCTCCCGATGATGCGCCCGTGCCTCCTCCTGTGGATGGGCCGCCCGCCGCCGATCAGCCTCCGCCGCCTGTGGGTGGGCACTTTCCGATTGTGGGGATCGGCGCGTCGGCCGGCGGGCTGGCGGCCTTTGAGGCGTTCTTCTCCGCGATGCCCGTCGCCCCCCTGCCCAATATGGCCTTTGTCCTTGTCCAGCACCTCGCCCCCGACCACAAGAGCATCCTGAGCGACCTGGTCAGCCGCTACACCTCTATGCAGGTCTTCGAGGTTGCTGATGGCATGCTGGTGCAGCCCAACTGCGCCTATATCATCCCGCCTAACCACGATATGGCGCTGCTGAACGGCACCCTCCATCTGCTTGAGCCGGCCGCGCCGCGTGGCCTGCGTCTGCCGATCGACTTCTTCTTCCGCTCGCTGGCCCAGGATCTGCGCGAGCGGGCGATCTGCGTGGTGCTCTCGGGGACCGGCAGCGATGGCACCCTGGGGCTGCGCGCGGTGAAGGGCGAGGGCGGCATGGTTATGGTTCAGGAGCCTGAGAGCACCGAGTATGACGGCATGCCCCGCAGCGCTATCGCTACGGGCCTGGTAGACTATGTGCTGGAGCCGGCCGCGATGCCGGCCCAGATCGCCGCCTACGCCGCGCATATCTTCGACTCCCGGTTGCGCCCGCCCGCTGCCCCTCCGCTCAGGGCTGATGAGACCCTGAAGAAGATCTGTGTCCTGCTGCGCGCCCAGACCGGCCACGACTTCTCGCAGTACAAGGAGAGTACGCTCATTCGCCGGATCGAGCGCCGCATGGCCCTCCAGCAGATCGACCGCTCCGACGACTACCTGCGCTACGCGCAGCAGCAGCCGGCTGAGGTTGAGTCGCTGTTCCGCGACCTGCTGATCGGCGTGACCCGCTTCTTTCGCGACCCCGAGGCATTCGCGATCCTGGGGGATACGGTGATCCCGCGTCTCTTCGCTGATCGTGAGCCGGGGCGGGCGCTGCGGGTGTGGACCTGCGGCTGCTCCACTGGCGAGGAGGCATATTCGCTCGCTATTCTGATCCAGGAGCATATAGAGACCCTGCGCCAGCCGGTGAAGGTGCAGATCTTTGCCACCGATATCGACTCGCGGGCGATTGACCAGGCCCGCAGCGGGATCTTTCCGGCGAGCATCGCCGCCGATGTCTCGTCCGAGCGGCTGGCCCGCTTCTTCGTGCTTTCTCCCAATGGCGAGAGCTACCGCATCCACAAGTCTATCCGCGACCTGCTGATCTTCTCGGTGCAGGATGTGATCAAGGACCCGCCCTTCTCGAAGCTCGACCTGATCAGCTGCCGCAATCTGCTGATCTACCTGAATGCCAACCTTCAGCGCAAGCTTATCCCGCTCTTTCACTATGCCCTGAACCCGTCTGGCGTGCTGTTCCTGGGCACCTCCGAGACGATCGGCGATTTTGGCGTGCTCTTCGCTCTGCTGAATCGCAAGTGGAAGCTCTATCTCTGCCAGGAGGATGCCCCCGGCACTGTGCGACCGTCGCTGAGCGACCTTGTCCCGCTGTCGGCCTCGACCGTGCCGCTGCGGCGGTACGGGGCCAGCGCGGGCGCGGGCAAGATCGATCTGCGCGTGCTGGCCGAGCAATCGTTGCTGGCACACTACGACCCGGTCGGCATCCTGGTCTCTGGGCGCGGCGAGATCCTGCATATTGTCGGGCGCACCGGCAGCTACCTTGAGCCGACCCCCGGCGATGCGGTGATGAATATTTTGGCCATGGCCCGCGAGGGGCTGCGGCGCGAGCTGACCACCGCCCTGCACCGTGCGGCATCCGAGCGCGAGGTGGTGCGCTACCCAGGGCTGCGCGTGCGCACCAATGGCTCGTTCGTCATGGCCAACCTGACGGTGCAGCCCGTGGCGGGTTCATCCGACGAGGGGGGCACGCGTGACATGTTTCTGGTGGTGCTAGAGGCGGCCCCGCCCGGTGATACCGCCCCGCCGCTGGAGACCGAGGGCGCCGCGCCTATGGCGGGGGACGATGATCGCGTCGCTGCGCTTGAGCACGAGCTGCGGGCCAAAGAGGAGTACATCCAGGCCACCCTTGAGGAGATGGAGACGGCCAACGAGGAGCTGATGTCGGCCAACGAGGAGCTGCAGTCGCTGAATGAGGAGATGCAGTCGACCAACGAGGAGCTGGAGACATCCAAGGAGGAGCTGCAGTCGGTCAACGAGGAGCTGGCCACGGTGAACGCCGAGCTGCAGAATAAAGTCTTCGACCTCTCGCGGGCCAATAACGACATGAACAACCTGCTGGCTGGCACCGGGGTTGGCACGCTTTTTGTTGATATGAACCTGCGCATCGCGCGTTTCACGCCGACGATCACCCAGGTGATCAACCTGATCGCGCCCGATGTTGGCCGTCCGGTGGGCGATATCGTCTCTAACCTCGTGGGCTACCGCCACCTGGTTGGGGATGTCCAGGAGGTGCTGGAAAGCCTGGTGCCTCGCGAGGCCGAGGTTCAGACAAAGGCCGGCCTGTGGTACCTGATGCGCATCCGGCCCTACCGGACCCTCGATCAGGTGATCGAGGGCGCGGTGCTGACATTTGTGGATATCACACAGCGTAAGCAGATCGAGGCGGCGCTGCGCAGCAGCGAGGCGAAGTTTGCCAAGGTCTTCCGGGCAAGCCCCGATGGGCTGGTGGTCTGCCGGCAGGCCGACGGGCTCATCCTTGATGTGAACGAGAGCTGGGAGGGCATGTGGGGGTTCGACCGGCAGCTGGCGATCGGGCGCAGCCTGCGCGATCTGGGGCTGTTTGTTGACCCGGCTGCATGGCCGCAGGTGATTGACGCCTTGCAGGAGCACGGCACCGTGCGGAACCTGGAGCTGGAGATGCGACCGGTGTCTGGCGCGCAGCGCTGGGTGCTGCTGGCGGTCGAGCAGTTTGAGATCGAGGGGGAGCTGTCGCTGCTCGTGATCTTCCACGATATCACCGAGCGCCGAAACGCGCATGGCTGATCCCCTGTCGCTCAGGGCTGGTGCATTATCGGTATGACATGGTTCAATTCTGCTTAACAGTCTGCCGCCGAACGGCCCTCACCCCCCAGCCCCCTCTCCCGCTGCGGCGGGAGAGGGGGAGTCGGATGCATCCTGGTGCGAAATCTCCCCTCTCCCCTTGAGGGAGAGGGGCTGGGGGTGAGGGGTGTCCGGCTGACAAATATAAAGCATCTGCGAACCATGTCTCTGACGAAATAAGGTGTTGTTGATATGACGAACCCCCACGACGAAGAATTCCCCCCCGACAAAAGTCCACCCCCCATATCATGGCTGGATGCAGAGGTTGCCCTGCGCAGACGAGCGGAGATACTCCTGGCAGAGGCGAACACCGAGGCGATGATGGCAGCCTCGCCCGAGGCCGCCGCGCGCCTGCTGCACGAGCTACAGGTGCATCAGATCGAGCTGGAGCTTCAGAATGAGGAGCTGCGCCGCACCCAGCAGGAGCTAGAGTCTGCGCGCGCCCGCTACTTCGACCTCTACAACATGGCCCCGGTCGGCTATGTCACCCTGAGCGCGCAGGGGCTGATCCAGGAGGCCAACCTCACCGCCGCGACCGTGCTAGAGGTGCCGCGCGGCGCAATGCTCCGCCGCCCGCTCTCGCAGTTTGTCGCCCCGGAGGATCAGGATATCTACTACCAGCACCATAGAAGGCTGGTGAATGGCGGCGGGTCGCAGGTGTGTGAGCTGCGCATGCTGCGGACGGATCACCCCCCGTTCTGGGCGCGGCTGGAGGCGACCGTCATTCTGGGGGCGACGGGCAAGGCGGCCATGTACCGCGTGGTGATGACCAACATCTCCCTGCGCATTGCGGCAGAGGAGTCCGTGCGCGAGCTGAACGCCACGCTGGAGCGCCGCGTGGAGGAGCGGACGGCGGCGCTTCAGGCGAGCGAGGCCAACCTGCGCCGCACGAACAGTGACCTGGAGCGGGCGCTGCGCCTGAAGGATGAGTTTCTGGCCATGATGAGCCACGAGCTGCGCACCCCGCTGAGCATTGTCCTGAGCATCACCGAGGCGCTGACCGAGGAGATCTACGGCCCGCTTGCGCCAGCGCAGCGCAAGGCGCTGTCCAGTCTCAGGGAGAGCGGGCGGCACCTGCTCGCGGTGCTCTCCGATATCCTAGACCTGAGCTCGATTACCGTGGGGCGCGAGAAACTGGATGTCCAGCCCGTCAATGTTGATCTGCTCTGCCGGATGGCCTTGCAGATGGTCGAGCCAGCCGCCCAGGCGAAGGGCATCCCGATCAGCTACACGATGGAGATGGACATCACCGACATGCGGGCCGACGAGCACCGCCTGACCCAGATCCTGGTCAACCTGCTCAGCAACGCGGTGAAGTTCACCCCGGAGGGCGGCGCGGTCGGCCTAGAGGTGGTGCGCGACGCCACGCGGCAGCAGATCCTGTTCAGCGTGTGGGACAACGGTGCTGGCATCGCGCCAGCGGATCAGGAGCGGATCTTCGAGCCCTTTGTCCAGGTGGATGCGCGCCTGGCCCGGCAGTACGGCGGGGTCGGGCTGGGGCTCGCGCTCGTCCAGCGCCTGGCCGTGCTGCATAACGGCAGCGTCAGCCTGAGCAGCGCCCTCGGCAAGGGGAGCCGCTTTACGGTGCGCATTCCCTGGGCGAATGTCTTGCAAGCGGCGCGCTGACGGGCGGCGGGGCTGGTGCAATGTCCTGGGGCTTCGCCCCAGACCCGGTTTTTTA
This sequence comes from Chloroflexales bacterium ZM16-3, assembly GCA_004138175.2. Classification (GTDB taxonomy): domain Bacteria; phylum Chloroflexota; class Chloroflexia; order Chloroflexales; family Chloroflexaceae; genus Oscillochloris; species Oscillochloris kuznetsovii. The sequence continues at coordinate 75,373 of RYFE02000004.1, forward strand.
TTGGGTTTGGGCGGCGAAGCCGCCCAAACCCAATAAAAAATTCTACGGGGGCGGCGAAGCCGCCCCCGCACCCCCACCGGGAGGTGACGTTGCATCAGCCCTGCGATGGGCGGCGGCCCGCGCCGTACAAGCGCCGCAGTGTGATACAATGTGGCGCTTGTACGGCAGAATAATCTCGTCGCCGCTGGGCGCCCCGTAGCGCCGCCGGTGATCTGTATAGCGACTGATGCTCCCACGACGACTGCTCCTCGGCGCCGCGATCCTCTCGGTTCTCGTCGGCGCCCTGGGCGTGCTGATCTACATACGGCAGCGGGTTGATCGCTGCGCCTACGTGCCGCTGCTCGCCGATGAGCTCCTTCCAAACGCCAACCTCTCCGCCCCCGGCGATGTTCCCGGCCTGCCCGCTGGCTGGTCGCGGGCGGCGGGCGGCGTGCAGCTGCGCGGCCCCGCCGTCGATGGCGAGGGCTTCGACCTCGATGGCGACGGGCGCGCGCTCCAGCTGATCGGCATCGCCAACTTCGCCCAGACGCCGCCGATCGCGGTGTCGCCCGGCCAGCGCTACTGCTTCAGCGGCTTCGCCCTGACCGACTCGCCGCTCGGCTCGACCACCCGCGCCCGCCTGACCTTCCGCTGGGCCGACGCCGCAGGGCAGTCGATCACCGACCAGACAACAACCTGGCAGCCGGTGCAGCTCTGGACTCCCGCCACCCGCGACTGGTCGCCGCTCCAGGCCAGCTTCGTCGCCCCGCCCGCAGCCGCATCCCTGACCGTGCGCGTCGAGCCCGCCTCCGACGACCGGATCTACCTCGACGCCATGCACGTGCGGGCGGGCGGCGCGGATTTTGTCGCCGATCTCCCCGACGCCTACGCGCCGCCCGATCTCCCGCAGGTTCTTCCCTGGCCCGGCGGGCGACGCGCCGCCGTGGCCTTCACCTTCGACTGGGAGACCGCCATGGGCGGGCTTGTCCACTCGCGCTCGGTGGGCGACCCGAACTTTGATCAGGACTACCTGGAGCGCGGGCTGCGTATGCGCGAGGGGATCACCACCACGCTGGCGATCTTTCAGCAGTACGATGTGCGGGCCACCTACTTCGCCACCGGCTATAACTTCCTGCTGGGGAACCCCGAGCGGCGCATGTTCTTGAATAACCCGACCTTCGACTGGGCCACGAAGGCTAACGGCTGGACCTCCGAGCGCTGGGCGACGACGCCCTGGTTTGCCGATGACCCCTACGGCACGGTGGCATCCGACCCGGCCTGGTACTTCGGCGACCTGGTGCCGCAGCTGCTGGCCGCCGGGCACGAGATCCAGAGCCACACCTTTAGCCACTTCTTCGGCGGCTATGTGGACGCGGCCACCTGGCAGGCCGACCTGGAGACATGGGACGCGGTGGCCGCCGAGCGCGGGGTGCCGCCCGCCCGCGCGATCGCCTTCCCCTGGAGCAGCAGCTCGGGCATCAGCGACAGCGACTGGGATACCATGGAGCGGGCCGGGATCGTGGCGGTGACTCGCCTGAGCGACCAGGCCCAGTACAACCTCTTCCCGGTGGACGAGTCCGGCCTGGTGGCCGAATCGCGCTGCCGCTGGCTGCCCGGCCGCGAGGGCCGCATCCTAGCCTGCCCAGACTTCTACCTCAAGCCCGAGCGGGCCGACCTGGCCATGCGCCAGATCGAGCGGGCTATCGCGCAGGGCGGCATGATCGACATCTGGGCGCACACCGAGGAGGTGACATCGCCCGCGCAGATCGCCGCCTGGACGCAGGTGGTGCGCCGCGCCGCCGATGACCCGGCGGTCTGGGTGGCGCCCTTCAGCCAGATCGCCGACTGGCAGCGCGGCGTGGAGCAGGTGCAGATCGATCAGCTGACTGACGGGAGCTACGAGGTGCGCAACCTCAGCGCGCTGGATCTGGTCGGCCTGAGCATCGAGCTGCCCCTCGGCGCGAGCAGGGCGCAGATGAACGGCGACGACCTGGCGATCCGCGACGGGCGGGTGATGATCGACCTGGGGGCTGGGCAGACGGTAGAATTAAGAATGTTGAATTGAGCAAGGGTGAGAATATCTATGTCTAGCGCCGCAGATAAGCGCGATGCCCGATTGGCGTCGCTGCATTCAACATTCAATAGTCTTAATGCAACATTGCTTGGCATGCGGATCTGGCACTGGCTGTGGGTGCTGCTCTGTGTGGCGGGCGCGCTGGCGGTGGCCGCGCCGCGGGTGCTCTCGCAGCCGGTGATCTACTACGCCGCCGCCCAGACGCAGTTCGATGTGGCGCGCTATGGCGGGCTCTACAGCCCGGTGGCCCCCGGTCGAACCGGCATGGACGTGGCCATGGGCGACGCCCTGGAGGTGCTGCGCCAGGACGCGCTGGCCCGCCGCGAGCTGCGCTTTGGCCTGCCGACCTTTCAGGTGCAGTACATCCCCGGCGAGCAGGGCACGGTGCTGGCGCGCGGGGTGGCCCCCACCGCCGCCGAGGCGCAGGATCTGGCGAACGCCGGCGCCGCCGAGCTGGCCCGCCAGGTGCGCGCCGCCGGCGGGCGCGAGATCCTGCGCAACATGCTTGGCTGGGAGCTCTGGCTCTCGCTTGACCAGAGCGATGCCGTGCCTGGCCCCTTCGACCTGCTGCTGCGCGAGATCATCCGCACCCAAGCATTCCCTATGTCGCGCGAGCTGGAGCCCTTCTCGACCCCGCGCGACGTGGCGGCCCTGCCCCGTGAGGAGCAGCTCGACCTGGCCCGCGCCCTTGAGGCCCGCTACGACCTCTGGCGCTTCGCGATCAACACGCGCAACGCCACGCTGGACGCGCTCTGCGCCAGCACTGGTCTGCCGGGCCGCGAGGGTGTGCTTGTTAGCTGCGCCGAGACGAGCCCACAGGCCAGCGCTGAGCTTGATGAGCGCAACCGCGAGATCGCCCGCATGCGCGCGGTCAACGCCGCGCTCCAGTATATGATCACGGCCCAGGGCGCGTCCTTCGATGTGGACGCGCCCGGCGCGGCCCACCGTGTGGCGGCGGCGCTGCCCATCGCCCCCGAGCCACGCTACGCCCCCCAGCTGATCGCCCTTGCCTCCCTCCTCGGCCTGGCCTTCGGCGTCGCCGGCGTGGTGGTGGATCGCAGCGCCCACCTGATGGACAAGATTCAGGAGCTCTGGCGCTACCGCGAGCTGATCCGCAACCTGGTGCTGCGCGACCTGCGCGCCCGCTATAAGGGCAGCGCGCTCGGCTACCTGTGGACGCAGCTGGCACCCCTGGGCATGATGCTGGTCTACGTGCTGGTCTTCAGCGTGCTGATGCCAGTCGGCCTCGCCCAGTTCCCCGTCTTCATCATCGTTGGCCTGCTGCCCTGGAACTACACCGCCGAGGCGGTGATGAACGGCACCCGCAGTGTGATCGACAGCGCCGCCCTGATCAAGAAGGTCTACTTCCCGCGTGAGGTGCTGCCCCTGGTGAGCGTCTTCTCCAGCCTGACGAACTTTGTGCTCTCGCTGCCGATGATGTTTGCGGTGATGGCGCTGATCCAGATGACGACCATGGGCCGCCTGAACCTGGCATGGAGCATCGCCTACCTGCCGGTGCTGATCATCATCCAGACGGTGCTGCTGGCCGGGATCTCGATGCTGCTGGGCGCGGTGGCGGTCTTCTTCCGCGATATCGTCCACCTTGTGGGCATCGTGGTGAACATCTGGTTCTTCCTCACCCCGGTGATCTACCCGCTGAGCAACTTCGGCGACGGCGTCGCCGTGCGCCTGCTGCGCTGGCTCAACCCGATGGCCTCGCTGGTGGAGTTCTACCGCGAGTCGCTCTACGGGGCGGCGGTGGCGGTGGGCCAGATCCCGACCCCCGGCGTGCCGGCGCTCTCGAGCCTGCTGCGCGTCGGCGTGACGGCCCTGGTCATCCTGGTGGCCGGCTACTGGGTCTTCGAGCGCACCAGCGGGCGGTTTGGGGAGGAGATCTGAGGGGACAGGGGACAGGGGACAGGGGACAGCGACAGGCTTAGGATGGCAGGTTTTTTCGAAGGGATGTGAGCATCTTGCTGATCTCAGTGATCAAGGCGAACGCTGGCGCTGCGGTAGCATCATCAACATAACGAAATCGGTTTGCAAGCGACAGAAGCGTTTCAAGCTCCATCAGTGATCCTTGGGCAATAGCCAGGAACCGGCTGTATTCACGAGGCGTGGTGCGGTAATAGCCTTCGGCGATATTTGCCGGCACAGATACTGTGGCCCGCGACATCTGCGATATTAGAGCATACTGCTCGTGACGAGGAAAGCGGGCGACCAGCCCGTAGATGTGTTCGGCGAGGTTCATGCTCTTCTGCCAGACAAATAGTTCACGGTGCGATGAAATAGGCGTCATCATAGCTCCAATGGCTTGCAACTTACGGTACGATCTCGATTGATCACTTCTTGAACCGTATTAATCATCAGAATGTTACGGAGGCTGTTTATATGCTCTACCCTGTACCCTGTACCCTGTACCCTGTACCCTTATGACAGTTATTGAGTTCGAATCCGTATCCAAGCGCTTCATCCTGCATAAGGAGCGCCGCGACACCATCCAGGAGCGGGTGACTGGGATGTTCAGCCGCCGCCCCGCCGGCGAGGAGTTCTGGGCCGTGCGCGATGTGAGCTTCGCCGTCGAGCCGGGCCAGAGCCTTGGCCTGGTGGGCCATAACGGCGCAGGCAAGAGCACCGTCCTCAAGCTGATGACCCGCATCCTGGAGCCGACCAGCGGCCGCGTGCGTGCCAGCGGGCGGATCGCCGCCCTGCTGGAGCTGGGCAGCGGCTTCCACCCCGAGCTCTCCGGCCGCGAGAACGTCTTCCTCTACGGCTCGCTGATGGGCCTCGGCCGCGCCGAGATGGCCGCCAAGCTGCCCGAGATCGCCACCTTCGCCGATATCGGCGACTTCATCGACACCGAGATCAAGCACTACTCCTCGGGCATGTACACCCGCCTGGCCTTCGCCGTGGCCACCGCCGTCGACCCCGACATCCTGATCACCGACGAGGTGCTGGCCGTTGGCGACGAGGCGTTCCAGCGCAAGTGCATGGAGCGCATCTACGGCTTCCGCCGGGCCGGTAAGACGATCATCTTCGTCTCGCACGCCCTGGAGGTGGTGCGCTCGCTCTGTGATGTGGCCGTCTGGCTCGACCACGGCCAGATGAAGGCCAGCGGGAAGGCCGGCGAGGTGATCGACGCCTACCTGGCCGATGTGAACCGCCAGGAGCAGCGGCGGCTTGAGTCCGAGCGGGGCAGCGAGTCCGATGACGACATCAACCCCTTTCGCCGGGGCACGCGCGAGCTGGAGATCACCAGCGTCCAGCTGCTCAATGAGTCCGGCGAGGAGTGCCCGGTCTTCCAGTCACACGCGCCGCTCACGGTGCGCATGCACTACTGCGCCCACGCCCTGATCGAGTCGCCCGTGTTTGGCGTCGGCATCCACCACGAGAGCGGGGCCTGGCTGATCGGGCCGAACACGGGCTTCGATGAGTTCCGCATCCCGCAGGTCGCGGGCGAGGGCTATGTGGACTATCGCATCCCCGCGCTGCCCCTGCTTGGCGGCAGCTACCGGGTGAGCGTGGCCGCCGTGGATACGAGCCAGACCCACACCTATGATTCGCACGACCGGCTCTACCCGCTGGTGGTGCAGAGCAGCAGCATGCGCGAGCGCTACGGAATGCTCTCCGTACCCGGCTCGTGGGATTGGCGAGGGTGATGATGACACTGCCAGGGGCCGGCGAGCTCTTCGACGCCAACTACTATGCTACCGGCTGCGGCATGCCCTACCGGCGTGACGCAGCCTGGATGGCCTTCTTTGGCGGCGTGGCCGACCGTATCGTGGCCGAGATCGCGCCCGCCTCGGCGCTCGACGCCGGCTGCGCCATCGGCCTGCTGGTCGAGCAGTTGCGCGAGCGCGGCGTGGCCGCCGAGGGCGTGGATATCTCGGAGTATGCGATCGGCAGCGCCCACGAGTCGATCCGCGACCACGTGCGGGTCGGCTCAGTGGCCGAGCCCTTCGGCCATCGCTACGACCTGATCGTCTGCATCGAGGTGCTGGAGCACATGCCCCGCGCCGCTGCCGAGGCGGCCGTGGCCAACTTCTGCGCCCACAGCGACGATGTGCTCTTCTCCTCGTCGCCCCTCGACCACAAGGAGGCGACCCACTTCAACGTCAACCCGCCCGAGTACTGGGCCTACCTCTTCGCCCAGCAGGGCTTCTTCCGCGATGTGGACTTCGACGCGGGCTTCCTGACGCCATGGGCGGCCCGCTTCCGCCGCCGCGCCGAGCCTGCGGCGCGGGTGGTGCGCGACTACGAGCGACGCTTCTGGGAGCTCTGGCGGGCGAACAGCGACCTGCGCCAGTTGGCCCTGGAGCAGCGCGCCCAGATCGCCGCCGCCGACGCCCGCGCCGAGTCCGCCGACGAGTCCGCTACCTACGCTCGCCGCCTTGAGGGCGAGCTGGCCGTACGCGACGCCCAGATCGCCCGCCTGACCGACCTGCTGCGCCGCATCGAGAACGGGCGGGTTATGCGCATCCTGCGGGCGATCACCCGGAGGTGATCGCCCGCAGGATGTCGGGCTTCGCCCCGAATCTTATTTTTATCGTGTGGTGTTGCGGCTTCGCCGCAACACCACACGATAAAAGAATTCAGGGGCGGCCTCGCCGCCCCGCACCCCACCGGGTAGGTGTATGACAAACCTTCTGATCATCAGCCACGATGTGGTGGGGTCCCTCATGGCCGGGCCGGGGATCCGCTACTGGGAGCTGGCCCGTGCCCTGGCCGCCCACGCCCGCGTCACCCTGGTCGCCCCCCGGCCAATCGATATCGCCGCGCCCGGCGTGACGACAGGCAGCTACGCCTGGGGCGACGCCGCATCGCTGGCGGCCCACATCGCCCGTGCCGATGTGGCCCTGGTGAACGGCTATGTGTTCGAGGCCCACCCCGAGCTGGCCCATGCCGCCCCGGCCCTGATCATCGACCTCTACGACCCGACCCTGCTGGAGAACCTGGAGCTGCTCAAAACCGCCGACAGCGCCGCGCGTGAGGCCCGCACCCGCCGCGATGTCGAGCTGCTGAACATGCAGATGGCCGCCGGCGACTTCTTCCTCTGCGCCACCGAGCGCCAGCGCGACCTCTATATCGGCGCGCTGATGGCGGCGGGCCGGATCACCCCCGCCCACACCGACGCTGACCCGCTGCTGCGCGGCTTGATCGAGGTGCTGCCGTTCGGATTACCCGCCGAGCCGCCCGCCCGCACTGGCCCCGCCATGCGCGGCGTGATCGCAGGCATCGGCCCCGACGACCCGATCATCCTCTGGAGCGGCGGCCTCTGGGACTGGATGGACCCCCAGACCCTGATCCGGGCCATGCCGGAGGTTGTGGCGCAGACCCCCAACGCCCGGCTGGTCTTCCTGGCCGGCAGGCACCCCGGCCAAGCCGGGGCGATGCGCACCCCCGATGCGGCTCGCGCCCTCGCCAAAGAGATTGGCCTGCTTGGTAGCCATATCTCCTTCTATGACTCGTGGGTACACTACGAGCGGCGCGCCGACTTCCTGCTTGAAGCGACGGTTGTGGTATCATTGCACCGCCAACACCTGGAGACAGCCTACGCCGCCCTGCGCTCGCGGGTGCTCGACCACCTGTGGGTCGGGCTGCCCAGCCTGCTCAGCGATGGCGATCAGGCAGCCGCCATGGCCCATGATCACGATATCGGCCTGGTGGTGCCACCCGAGGATGCCACCGCCGTGGCCGAGTCCCTGAAGGCGCTGCTGACCGATAAGACGCTGCGCGAGCGGATGGCCGCAAGCGCCCGCGCCATCGCGCCGCGCTTTGCGTGGCAGAGCCTTGTTCAGCCGATTGCTGCGTTTTTGGCCGCTGCGCCAACAGTCGCCCATCGAGATAGGATCAGCCGACCGATGGATGCACCACAGCCTGAGATCACGCCGATCACCGAGGATGTCGCCAAGGTCGAGCGTGAGCGCCTGCTGAGCGCCACGCGCAATGCCGCCATTCAATCCCTTGAGCATGGCTGGCGTCTCGATGGCCTGCGCGCCGCCGGCGGCGGGCGGCTGGCCAGGCTGCGCCGCGTGATCCAGGAGCGCCTGCTCTGGCCGCTGCTCCAGCCGCTGCTCGATCGCCAGCAGGAGCAGAACGCGGCCGTCCTGCGCGCGCTCTACGCCATGGCTGAGCAGGGCGACCACCGGCAGACCAACCTCGCCGCCAGCGGCCAGCGGGCCACCGCGCTTGGCGAGCATGCCCACCTACGCATCGACCACACGCTCCAGGGCCTTGCAGAGCTGAATGAGCGCAGCCTGCGCGAGCGCCACCTGCTCGCCCAGCAGCTGCGCGACCTCGCCGAGCAGATCGCTGGCCTTGAGGAGGCCGATATACAGACCCGCGCCCTGCTGCGCGGCGATCCGGTGCCGCCCCCCGCCACCCTGCCCACGGAGGCCGACTGATGCGCAGCGCGGTGATTGTGCTGACCTGGAACGCCGCCGACGCCGCCCTGAACTGTCTGGGCAGCCTCGCCGCCCTCGATCCCGCCGCCGACCAGATCGTCGTCGTCGATAACGGCTCCGCCGATGGTACTGCCGACCTTGTGGCCGGGCGTTTTCCATCTATCACCCTCATTCGCAATGACCGAAATCTTGGCTTCTCCGGCGGCATGAATGTCGGCATCAGGGCGCTGCTGGCCCAGGATCAGCCCCCCGAGGCGATCATCCTGCTTAACCAGGACACGCTGGTGGACGCGGGCTGGCTCGCGGCGCTCACCGCGCCCCTGGAGGCCGACCCGGCCATCGGCGCCGTCGGCTGCAAGATCCGCTACCCCGACGGCAGTCTCCAGCACGCTGGGGTGACGCTCGACTGGCCACGGGCCGTGGCCCACCATATCGGCTGGCACGAGGCCGACGTTGGCCAGCACGATGTGCCCCGCGACCTTGCGTTCATCACCGGGGCAGCTCTGGCTCTGCGAGTCGATGCCGTGGCCCGAGTCGGTCTGCTCGATGAGGGCTACGCGCCGGCCTACTTCGAGGATGTAGACCTCTGCTGGCGCATCCGGCGAGCTGGCTACCGTCTGCACTACGAGCCGCGCGCCACCCTGATCCATCAGGAGTCGCTGTCGCTGCGCGATGAGCTGACCCGCAGCGCCCACTACAACCGTGGCCGCATGCGCTTTGTGCTCAAGACCTATGCCCTCGCCGATCTGCTCGGGGCCTTCGCCGAGGCCGAGCGGGCCTTCATCCGCCAGCACGCCCACACCGCCGAGGGCCGCGCCCTGCGCTGGGCCTACGCTGGCTCCCTGGATGCTCTGCCGGACATCCTGGCCGCCCGCCGCGACCTCGGCGTCGACACGCCCGTTGATGCGCCAGATTCCATCCGTGACCTGCTTGTGGGCCTGCGCCGCGAACTGGCGCATACCCTGCGTCGCCGCGCCGCTTCCTGCGCTGACACCATCGCCTCCCTATGACACAGCCCTTCGCCGCGACGTACCGCCTGCATACAGCGCTTCCCGACCGGCTCTTCTGTGGTGAGCCGCTGCTGCTTGATGTCGAACTGCTGAATACCGGCCACGCCCCCTGGCTCACCGTCGGGGCCTTCCCGGTGCGCCTCGGCTACCGCTGGGTCGGCCCAGGCGGCGGCGTCACCGACGGCGGCCGCGCTCCGCTGCCCGCCCCCGTGCCCCCCGGTATGGGTGCCCGAATCGAGCTGCGCGTCGAGTCGCCGCCCGCCCCCGGCGGTTATCGTCTTCAGGTCGAGCTGGTTGAGGAGGGCCGGGCCTGGTTCAGCCAGCGCGGCCTGGCCCCCCTGACCATAGAGGTGGCGTATGCCCCTGCCGAAGCGCCCCGTGTCGCGATCATCAATGGCAATGTCGTCGCCAACGACGCCGTCGGCGGCCACATCGTGTCGCAGCTCTACGCCCTGCGGGCGGCCGGCTACCATACGATGGTGATCACCGAGTTCGTCGACTCGCGCCTGTCCGCCGACGCCCGCCGCTCGATGATGGTCGCTAACGCCGATGAGTTGCGCGACCTGCATTCCGGCAACCTGGCCTCACACCACCTGCGCCAGGCCGACATCGTGATCGTCAACTACTCGACCTACTACGCTCTGGCTGAGATGATCCGCGAGGTGCGTCGCGGCGTCGTGATCTTCGACTACCACGGTGTCACCCCGCCCGAGCTGTGGGGTAAGGAGTGGCCCGGCTACGAGGATCTGGTGCGTGGCCGCGATAACCTGGGCCTGGTGCGCTATGCCGACTATGGCATCGGCCATAGCCGCTTCACCTGCGATGAGCTGGTGTCCACCGGCCAGATCGCCCCCGGCCGGGTCTCGCTGATGCCCTACGCTGTCGTCGAGCGCTCGGGCTACGCTGGCCCGCCCGACCCGGCGGTCGTCGAGCGCTTCGGGCTGGCCGGAAGACATGTGCTGCTCTACGTCGGCCGCATGGCCCGCAACAAGCGTGTGATCGATCTGGTTGAGGCGATGCCAGCCATCCTCGCCCAGCACCCGGCCGCCTGCCTGCTGCTCGTGGGCGAGGACCGCACGCCAGCCTACCGCGAGTACGCCGACGAGGTGCGCGCCCGCGCCGACGAGCTGGGTGTCACCGAGCGGGTAATCTTCACCGGCCAGGTCGACGACGCCACCCTGGAGAGTTGCTACCGCGCCTGCGCTGCCTTCGTCACCGCTAGCATCCACGAGGGATTCTGCATGCCCGTGGTCGAGGCGATGTCGCGCGGGCGCCCGGTGGTCTCTGCCGATGCCACCGCTACCCCCGGCACCCTCGGCGGCGCCGGACTGCTCTTCCGCCCGCAAGACCCGGCCGGCCTAGCCGATCAGGTCTGCGCACTGCTCGACGGCCTTCCCGCGCCGGGCGACCACAGCGACCCGCTGGCGATCCACCAGACGCCCCCGGCTGATGCGGATGAGATCGCTGCCATGCGTGTGCGGCCGATCGCGATTGTGACGCCGCGCTACGGCCCGCAGATCCTGGGCGGTGCCGAGACCGGCATGCGCAGCTGGGCCGAGCAGCTCGCCGCGCGTGGCTACCGGGTCGATGTCCTCACCACGGGCACCGTCGATATGGCCGACTGGAGCGACCACATCCCGCCCGGCGTAGAAGAGCTAAACGGGGTGACGGTGCGCCGCTTCCACACCAGCAAGGTGGATGTTGGCATTTTCCACGGGCTGATGCAGCGGGCGAACCGGGGCGAGCGGCTGCGCTACCACGAGGAGCGGCGCTTTATGGCCAACAACCTGCGCAGCGCCGATCTGGAGCGCTACGTGGCCGAGCGCGCCGACGACTACGCCTGCCTGATCTACGCGCCCTACCTCTTCGGCACCACCTACTGGCCCGCCAGTGCGGCCCCCGAGCGCTCGATCATCGTGCCCTGCCTCCACGACGAGCCCTCGGCGCACCTGGCCATGTTCCGCGAGCTGCTGGAGCGCAGCGCGGCGCTCTTCTTTAACGCCGATGCTGAGGGCACCCTGGCCTCGGTCGGCATGGGGGTGGCGAACCCCTACCGGGCCAGCCTTGGCTTCGGCTTCGCCGACCACGCGCCCTCTGGCGATGCGGCGCGCTTTCGGGAGCGCACGGGCATCGCCGGGCCGATGCTGCTCTACAGCGGGCGGCTAGAGGCGGCCAAGAATGTGCCCTTGCTGATTGAGTGGTTCACCCGCTACAAGTCCGAGCGTCCCGGCCCTCTGGCTCTGGCCCTCACCGGCGGCGGCAGCGCGGCCCTGCCCGAGCGGCCCGATGTGCTTGCCCTGGGCATGCTCAGCCGTGAGGAGCTGACCGACGCCTACGCCGTATGCACCGCGATCTGCCAGCCCTCGCTCAACGAGAGCTTCTCGATCGTAATCATGGAGGCATGGCTCCAGGGCCGCCCGGCGATTGTCCACGCGGGCTGCGCCGTCACGAGCGAGCACGTGGGGCAGAGCGGCGGCGGCTACGCGCCCGGCAGCTACGAGCAGTTCCGCGACGCCCTCGACGCGCTGCTGGCCGACCCGGCCCACGCCGACGATCTGGGGGCGCGCGGGCGGGCCTATGTCCAGGAGCGCTACAGCTGGGGCCGCCTGCTGCCCCGGATCGAGGCCGCCATCGCCGCCTTCAGCCGGCCGCGTCCGCTCTACGCCCGCCTGGCCCAGCGCGGGGTGGCCCGCGCGCTCGACTTCACCCGCAGCCGCTTCGACGACGCCCTGCTGGAGCTGGTGTCCCGCGCCGAGGCTGACCTGCCCGCCAGCCTGGCCGTCGCCCGGCGAGGCAACCTGCACCGCGCTGCCGAGATCGCCCGCCCTGGCTACGCCGTGCGCTCTGACATCCCTCTGATCGGCCCGGCCGTTGCCTGGCTGCGCCGCCAGCTCACCTCTCATATCAAGGAGCCCTACCTCGACCCGATGATCGCCGAGCAGGATCGCTTTAACCGCGACCTCCTCGATACCCTGCTGCCCGCCCTGGATGAGAGCCTGCGCGAGCAGCGCCGCCTGCGCGCCGAGATCGACCTGCTGCGCGAGCGGATACCTCGTCACGATGCGGAGAATGGATCCTGATGATACGCAACGCCCGAATGCATCCTCAAATCTACGTTGCACTGACAAATCTGGTGCGCAGCGGCCTTCTGTGGCCAGCACTCCTCGCGATTGTCATGCTCTCGGCATATGCGATGCAGGCTCCACGCACGATCACGTTTCGTATCGATGACCCAGGTTTCTACTGGGACTTCAATGATATTGAGCATGACTCTGCTGGCCAGATGTTTCGCTGGATGGGGCAGACTGGGCACCTAAATGTGCCGCGCATCACCACGGCCCCCCAGATCGTTACGGTTGTCCTAGAGAATGTCCGCCCTGACCATGCGCCGGTGGCACTACAGATCAGCCAGGATATCAGCACCACACTGACGATCCCCCCCGGAAGACGAGTCTATACGCTCCTCCAGCCCGCATCGCCTGCCCCGACCTCAGATGGGCTCACCCTCACCGCCTCAACCTTTCACCCTTCTGGTGATAGACGCGAGCTAAGCCTGGTCATCCGCTCTGCCATGCTGAATCCGCTTGGCGATGCACTGCCCTGGTGGTCGATCACGGCGGTCGGACTGCTAACCCAGGTTCTGCTGCTGGCTCTAATATTCCGCATGTATCGTGCGCCGACGCCACTTCTTGTTTTGGCCGTCATAGCGATCCCGCTCCAAGTTGGACTGCACCTCAACGCTGGCTATGATGGGGGCACAGCTCGCTTCGTCTGGATCTGGGTTGCCCTGATCTTTACTGGGTATATCATCCAGGCTCTTGGGTTCCGTGAACCTCGACTCGTGATCACGCTGCGCCGCTGGCAGCGTTCCGATTATATGTTGGCAGCCGGGCTCGCGCTAAGCGGCGCAGTCCTGCGTATAGCCCTAATACCATACCAGATCCCGCTGCTGAATGGCGACGACTACCTCACTGCCAGCTATGCGGTTGGCATCCTTAAGGGGCAGCAGTCGCTCTACTACGGCCATCATACTGGCACGATAGCCTCCTATCTCCTCGCACCGATCTTCGCGGTGGGTGGCATCTCGACGGTCACCATGCTGCTGCTACCGATCCTGCTCACCGCAATGCTTACGGTTGCCCTCTACGGGATCGGCTGTGATTTTGCGGGGAGGTGGGGCGGCGTGGCGTCCGCACTATGGATCGCTCTGCCCCCGGCAACACCCCTTTGGTGGACGATGAAGCCGCAGCCGGGCTACCTTGAGGCGATCACCTTTGCCGCTCTAGCGCTGTGGCTAACCCTGCGTCTCTTCTATGGCAGCTACAGCCCGCGCCATATGCTCTGGCTTATGGTGGCAAGCGTGCTATGCGCCGTGCTGGCGCTTTGGGCTGGTATCGTGACGATCTCGGCGCTGCTCGTCTGCGGCATGATCGCGCTGATCCGCTGGCGTCGACTCGTACAACTCCCCGCTATCGGCTATGCGTTGTCTCTAATGATCGGGCTGCTCCTGGCGATCCCCACGGGAATCTATATTGTCACGCGCCCAGGCGATAATCCCCTCTGGTGGACATTCGGTAGGCATATCCGTGGCTTGCCCCCTACCGAGGGATTTGTGGGCCTGATCACGCAGTTGCTTCCGCTCGTTCTCGGTGTGCGGCCCCCGTCAATGCTTGTGCATGGGAGCAGCGCCATAGGCTATGCACTCTGGTGGGTTGCGGGAGTGACCTTCTTCTACGTGCTCGTGCGCGCCATCTGGATCTCGATGCCTGCGCTGATATCCCTCGTCTTCGTCCTGAACATCACGGCTATGTTTTGCTTCAGCTCGTTCAACACACTCCTCTATGACGCTCGCTATGTCTTGCCCCTCTATGTTGCCTACCCACTGCTGATCGCACTGTTCGTCGGCGCTATCTCACGTATGCACGCCATATGGGCCACGCTATTTCTCACGCTCCTCACAATGGTCAATATCTTGGGCGGGGTCGCTGTGTTCTACAATAGCATCAACCCATCCCTCCAGCGTGAGGAGACGCTTGTTTCGCGCGCTCTGCTCGACAATGGCATAACGTATGTCTACACATCCTACTGGATCGGCCAGCCGCTGATGATCGAGAGCGGCGGATTGGTCACGGCTTCAGCCATGATCGGCCCCACACGAACATTCTACGACGAGCGTGTCGAGCATGCGGTGCTTGCCGCAGACCAGTCGCAGGTCGCCTTTGTGATTCGCCGCAATAGTGTAATCGACGTGCCCTTTTCCCGCTACCTCGTTGAACATGGCACTACATGCCAACGCGATCAGGTTGGCAGTATGCTGATCTACTCGCGGTGCTTGCCCTTCCCGAACCTCAATGATATGCAGCAGTCGTTGCCCGATGGCTCCGGCTAAACATGTCCTGCCACTCCCGCGTGAGGGTTTAGGGGCGAGCTCGCGAGCCGCCTCAGCGCGCCCAGGCATTTGCCCCCGCACCGAGAAACCTCGTTCGCTACGTTCATCATTGCGCTGTTTTGGCAGTGCCCCTTTATGACCGACATGGTAATCTCCCCGTAACGAGAGAGGCATATTCTCATTACAGTTAGGCTTCTTTGCCCTCACCGAGACGCCCAAAACTGCCTGAACTGTATAGCAGAGGTATCCGCAGACGTAGCGCCGCTCTAAGAGCGTCACTACCTTATGATGATGTCCGCATCACCACACCCTCCTATGATGTATGCTTACCGACGCAGCACCACGGCCCTGATCGCCCTCGCCATCATCGCTACAACCCTGGCGTTTATCACACCCACGCATGCCGGCGCTCGCGATCAGCCTGACCCATTGCCGGGCTGGACTCACTCGCCTAGATACCCCGACGACACCTCGGATCGCCATGGCCTCGTGCTCTCGGGCGGTCGCATTGAGGCGGGCTCGCCGGTGATCGCCGAGGTAGATGGCAACACCGCCAATGGTCAAGAGGTGGTGATCGGTGGTAGCGATGGTCGGCTCTACGCCTACCACGCTAACGGCACACTGCTCTGGCAGAAGGATGTGCCCAATGTCGGCTGTGCGTCCGGGGTTTCGCTGATCAACAGCAAGCCATCGGTTGGCGCGATCTTTGGCGGATCTACACCCTATGTCCTGATAGGCTACGGCGCTATGGTGGGTACCAACCGCGCATGCGATGGTGGTGTGGTGGCATACAGAGGTACCGACGGCCAGATGGCCTGGAACTTCAGCCAGCGCACCTACGACGACACCGTTACCCCCGAGGGACCTGAGGCACTTTACGGTGTGATCACCACGCCGGCCCTTGGCGACGCCGACGGCGACGGCACCCTAGAGGTGGCCTTCGGCGGCCTCGACCGAAACCTCTACATGCTCAACAGCGACGGCTCGGTGCGCTGGTACTACCACGCCGCAGACACGATCTGGGCGACGCCGCTGTTTATGAACATCGACAGCGATGCTGCACTTGAGCTGATTGCCCCCACCGATATCTCGGCCAACCCAAATATCATCCCGCCTACCTCAGACGGTGGATTCATCCACGCCTTCAACACACAGCAGCGCTCGCCAGCCCGCATTCCCTTTCAGACAGGCTACATCTGGCGCACCGTATTCGACCAGGTAATCTTCTCATCGCCTCTGGCCGCTGACGTGCTCTCCAGCAACCCTGGCGAGGAGATCGCCGTTGGCTCCGGCTGCTACTTCCCGACCTCTAGCACCGACAAGCGCGGCAAGTGGATCAAGATCCTGCGCCCCTCTGACGGAACTGTGCTCCAGACCCTCAATGCCCCGACCTGCGTCCAGTCTTCGCCGGCAGTGGGCGATATCGACGACGATGGCGAGTTGGAGATTGTGGCTACTGTTAGTGGCGATGCCTCGATTGGCGGCGACGGGAAGAGTGACATTGTTGCCTGGGACCCGACCAACCCTACCCCGAAGTGGTCGACCTCGACCGGCGACCCGAACTCGGGATCGAACGACACGTTCGGCGGCGACCGCCAGTCGGCGGTGATCGCTGACCTGGACGGTAACGGATCGCTTGAGGTGATCGCGGCAAACTTCTGGTCGGTCCACGTGCTGCGCGGCAAAGACGGTGTGCCGCTGACCTGCCAGAGCCCGAGCTGTGGCGACCAGATCTCGCTCTTCGCCTGGGGGACGCTGAAGTCGACCCCGGCGGTGGGCGACATCAATGGCGACGGCAAGCTCGACCTGGTGATCGGTGGTATGAATATCTCGAACTCGTCCCATGGGCACCTCTACGCCTGGACTGACTTCGCCGGTGTTCTGGGCAGCTCGGCAGGCAAGCAGCCGGCCTATAGCGCGCCCTGGCCACAGCTCCGCCGCGATGCAAAGGCCACAGGCACCTTCAGCGAGCCGGGGATCTCTGTCTCCACCAAGAGCCTGGGTACGTTGATCGAAACGAACGACACCCGCGCCATCTCCCTCCCCATTAACTCGGCGGACGGCACCCAGATTAGCTGGACGGCCTCCGTCTCCAGCGATGCCAATGGTATTGTCACGCTTACCAAGGCCAGCGGATCGTCTGGCGATGCTGTACAGTTCACGCTTGACAGCAGCAACCTGGCGAATGGCACCTATACCGCTAGCCTGACGGTTGCATCACCTCAGCTATCTAGCATAGATATTAGTTTGAGTCTGATCGTCGTCGACACCGTGTACTATGTGTACACGCCGCTCATCGTTCGCTAGGGCGCGCAGCGCCTTCTGGCAGGTAGTACAGCAGAAAAGCCTCGTCGGCCACAGTGGTCGGCGAGGCTTTTCTGCTATAATGCCGCCCGATGCCATTGCCCCATAGGAAACCTGAGCATGAATCATCTCATCACCGGCGGTGCCGGTTTTATTGGCTGTAACCTCGCGGACGCCCTGCTCTCACGCGGCGAGCAGGTGACGATCTTCGATAACCTGAGCCGCCCACGCACCGACCTCAACCTGAAGTGGCTCCAACAGCGCCATAGCGCACGCCTGCGTTTTATACAGGCCGATATCCGCGATGCCGAGGCGGTCGCCGCCGCTGTCCCTGGCCACGAGACGATCTTTCACCTGGCCAGCCAGGTCGCCGTCACCACCTCGGTGAAGAACCCGCGCACGGACTTTGAGATCAATGCCCTCGGAAGCCTGAACGTCCTTGAGGCCGCTCGCTTGGCCGCCCGCCCGCCGGCTGTCTTCTACGCATCGACCAACAAGGTCTATGGCGGCATGGAGGACGTGACGGTGGTGGAGCAGGCCACCCGCTACGCCTACCGCGACATGCCCGAGGGCGTACATGAGAGTCACCTGCTCGACTTCCACTCGCCATACGGCTGTTCAAAGGGGTCTGCTGATCAATATGTGCGCGACTACGCCCGCATCTATGGCCTGCAGACGGTGGTGTTCCGCCAGGGGTGCATCTACGGCCCGCGCCAGATGGGCGTCGAGGACCAGGGCTGGGCCGCGCACTTTGTGATCGCCGCCGTGATGGGCCGCCCGGTCACGATCTATGGCGACGGCAAGCAGGTGCGCGATATGCTCTTTATCGATGACCTTGTGGCGGCCTACCTGTCCGCCCTAGAGCGCATCAACACGGTCTCTGGGCGGATCTACAACATCGGCGGAGGCCCGACCAACGCGCTCTCGATCTGGGCCGAGTTTGGCCCGCTGCTGGAGCGGCTCACCGGCAACCGGATCGATGTGCTCCGTGGCGACTGGCGCCCCGGCGACCAGTCGGTCTATATCAGTGCGATCACGAAGGCCGAGCGGGATCTGGGCTGGCGCCCTCAGGTGTCGGTTGAGGAGGGAATCGCCCGGCTGGTGGCCTGGGTTCAGCAGAACCGTGATCTGTTCGAGAAATAGGGCTGCGGCCTAGACCTATGTATTTGTCGGGTGGTGATGGCTTCGCCATCACCACCCGACAAATTACCGCAGAAGGAACCCTGTGCGACGCCGCCCGCCGGGGGCTGAAGCCCCCGGCTCAGGCTACGAAGGCCGCTGAAGCGGCCTGTCTGAGCCCGTTTACGGGCCGGGCGCTTAGGGTGACAGGGTTCCTTCTGCGCTACTGCAATTAAAGATATGTGGGGAGAGCGCTGCTCTCCCCACACCCCGCACGCTATGACAGGCAACAGCCCGATCTTCCTGGTGCCCGAGGCCGAGGGCGAGCCGCTGCTGGCCGCCGTCGAGCGCGGGCTGCGCGATGGTGGCGCCGACCTCTCTACGCTGCCCACGCTTGGTGGCTTGGCTCAGGACGACCCCTTTTTCGCCGAGCAGATGGCTGGCCTGCACCAGGGCTGGGAGATCCGCCCGGGGCCGGCGCACGGCCCGCTGGCTCGCCTGCGCACGCGGCTGGCATGGTGGCTACTCGGCCCCGAGCTGGCCCAGGCCAGCGCCACCCACGCCGCCCTGGTGCGGGTGATCGACAGCCTCACCTCTCACCTCGACAGCGAGCGCGCCGCCCGCGCCCGCCTGGAGGCCCGCCTCGCCGCCCTGGAGCGCCCGCGATGACCGACCTGGTCTGGCACTCGTCCTTCGCATCGCTCACGGGCTACAGCGGCTCCTCGCGCGCCCTGGTGCTGGCCCTAGAGGATCGCGGCCTGGCCGTGCGCCCGCTCTATCTCTTCGACTCGGATGACCGTGAGGCGGCCCTCTTCGGCCCCGTGCATCCGCGCATCGCCGCGCTTCAGCGCGAGCGGCCCCTGCGCCTAGATCTACCCCAGGTCGTCTATGGCCGGGGCGACCTGTTCGCCAAGAACAGCGGCGGCTACAAGGTTGGCTTCACCATGCTGGAGGTGGACCGGCTGCCCGCTGAGTGGGTGCGCCAGGCCAACCTGATGGACGAGGTCTGGGCACCGACGGCCTGGGGCGCGGCGATGTTCCGCGAGAGCGGGGTGACGCGGCCCGCCTACAGTGTGCCGCTCGGCGTGGATCTGGAGATCTTCCGGCCCGGCCCGCCGCGCGCTCAGCTGGCCGGGCGCACCGTCTTTCTCTCGGTCTTCGAGTGGGGCGTGCGCAAGGGCTGGGATCTGCTGCTGCGGGCCTACCGGGCGGCCTTCCGGCCGGGCGACGATGTGCTGCTGCTGCTGAAGGTGGACTGTCGCGAGCCGGCGGTGAACCCGCTGCGGGCGATGGCCGAGGCTCTGCCGAGCCCGGCGCCGCCGGTGGGGCTGATCTACAACCGGCCCCTAGCACCCGCGCAGCTGGCCGAGCTCTACCGGGGCGCCGACTGCTTCGTGCTGCCGAGCCGGGGCGAGGGCTGGTGTATGCCTGCCCTGGAGGCGATGGCCTGCGGCACGCCGGCCCTGGTGACGGATTGGAGCGGGCCGACGGAGTTTGTGCGCGAGACGAGCGGCTACCCCCTGGCCATTCGTGGCCTGGTACCTGCCCCCGCCGACCAGCCGCTCTACGCCGGGGCACGCTGGGCCGATCCCGATATGGAGCATCTGGTGGCGCTGCTGCGGCGCGTCCACGCTAACCGGGACGAGGCGAGGGCGAAGGGGACGCTGACCGCCGAGGATGCCCGCCGCTGGGGCTGGGATGCCGCCGCCGAGGTGATCGCCGAGCGGCTGGGCGCTGCGCGCTAGGCCCACCGCCAGTGAGGTGAGGAGAGGCTTCGCCGCTCCACATATTTTTATTCGCGCGAATAAGTCCTGGGTCAAGTTGCGTAGCGCTGGGAGCGCAAGCGGCCCGCCCGCCGGTATCTCAGCGGGCGGGCCGCCCGCGCTCCCAGGTTAACCCAGCGCTTATTCGTGCGAATATATTTTTTTGGCAGTACCGCAAAAGTCACGCTGTGCGTCGACGCTCGCCGGGGGCTGAAGCCCCCGGCTGAGTCTACGAAGGCCGCTGAAGCGGCCTGTCCGAGGCCGCTTCAGCGGCCTTCGTAGACTCAGCCCGGCCGTAAACGGCCGGGTGATTCTTTTTTTGTATTGCTGGCGCGCGGCTCCGCCGCGCGCCAGCAATACAATCTGATCAGCCGAGGAACTCGGCGAGCAGGCGGTGGTAGAGATCTGGCCGCTCGATCATCGGCAGGTGGCCGCAGTGCTCGATCCAGGTCAGCCGGCTGCCCGCGATGAGATGGGCGACTGTGGGCGTGCCCGCAGGCGGCATGATGCTGTCCTGGCGCGCCCCGATGATCAGGGTTGGCGCGCGGATCTGGGCCATGGCCGGGTTGATCGCCGGGTCGGCCGAGCTGCCGGCGCTCTCCACAGCGGTGCGCTTATCCATCTTCAGAAAGTCCGCGAAGCTCTCGCGCAAGATGGCGTCGTCGCTGGGCGTGCGGTAGAAGAAGCGGCTCGATACGGTGCGGTAGAACAGGCGGCGCTCGGCCATCCAGGGCTTGCGCAGGGCCATCCACACGGACATCACGCGGTGAATCTGGTCGACCATGCGCCGCTCAAACTCGTTGCGGAAGGTGCTAAAGCTGGTGAGCACCAGACGCCGCACCCGCTTGGGGTAGCGCGCGGCTACGAAGGCCGCCACCCCGGCCGAGAAGGAGTGGCCGTTTAGGTCGAACTGCTCAAGGCCGAGCTGGTCGGCGAAGGCGATCACCAGCTCGGCTAGGCGCTGCCCGCTCATGTGCCCATCTATGGGCGGCGAGTCGCCGAATCCCGGCAGGTCGGGGGCGATCATGTCGTGGGCGTGGCCGAGGGCGGACAGGGTGCCGCGCCAGTAGCGCGATGAGCCGCCCCACCCGTGGAGCAGCAGCAGCGGCGGCCCCTCGCCGTGTCGCCGGTAGTACAGCGTGCTCCCGGCGAGCGTCATCTGTTGGAGCGGCTCGTGCTCCAAGGGGGTGAGGGTGCTCATGGGTTCCTCCGCATCGGCGCTTCTTCATGCGTGCGCCGCCGGGCTCTATTGTAGCACCGAGGGATGGATGCCTCGCAGTGTAGCGCCGCCGGGTTAAAGACAAAGTCTCAGGCGGCAGGTGTCAGATGGTGTATAGTTAGCGGGCTGAGGCAAGGCTACCCCGCGCCAGATCGTGTCGATTGTATGGAGGCAATACCGCAGAAGTAACGCTGTCACCCTGAGTCGCCCGGCCGTAAACGGCCGGGCTGAGTCTACGAAGGCCGCTGAAGCGGCCTGTCCGAGGCCGCTTCAGCGGCCTTCGTAGACTCAGCCGGGGGCTTCAGCCCCCGGCGAGCGTTGACGCACAGCGTGACTTCTGCTCCATTGCGTATGGAGAATTTCGTGAACCGATCCGCCGTCCCTTACGCTATCCTGTTTGTCGGTGTCCTTATCGCATCCACCGCGTCGATCATGATCACCGGCGCGATCAACCTGGGCATCTCGCCGATCGCCATCGCCGCCGGCCGGATCAGTCTGGCGGCCCTGATCCTTACTCCCCTCGCATGGGCCAAGGCCGGGCCAGAGCTGCGCCGGGTGAGCCGGCGCGACCTGGGGCTGGCCATGATCGCCGGGATCTGCCTGGCCGCCCACTTCGCTAGCTGGATCAGCTCGCTGGCCTACACCTCGGTGGCCTCCTCTACGGCGCTGGTGACAACGAACCCGGTGTTTGTGGCCCTGGCCACCTGGCTAATCTTTCGCGAGCGCCTGACTGTCGGCACCTGGGTCGGGGTGCTGCTAACGGTTGTCGGCTCGGCGCTGATCGGACTCAGCGACCGCTCGGGCGCTGGGGCGGCCCCGCTCCTCGGCGATGGGCTGGCCCTGCTGGGCGCTGTGACCGTCTCGGGCTACTTCCTGCTGGGGCGGCTGCTGCGCGCGCGCATGTCTCTGCTGCCATACATCTGGCTGGTCTACACCACGGCGGCGGTGGTGTTGCTGGTGGCCAACGTGTTCATCGGCCAGTCGCTGCTCGGCCTGCCGCCGGTCGGCTACCTGCTCATCCTCGGGCTCGCCCTCGGGCCGCAGCTGCTGGGCCACACGGCATTCAACTGGGCGATCAAGTACCTCTCGCCGACGCTGGTCACGGTGGCCATCCTGGGCGAGCCGATCGGCTCGGCGGCGATGGCGCTGCTGATGTTCCAACAGCCGCTGCTGCCGCTCCAGCTGGCCGGCGGGGCCGTGCTGCTGCTCGGCATCGCCGTGGCGATCCTGGCGGAGCACCGCCGGTCGCCCCGCCCCGCCCCTGCGCTTGACCGCACCGCCCCTGTGGGCGGATAACATGCAATCCGCAATCTGCAATCTGTAATCATTAAGAGGGTCACGCTATGTCCTTTGACTTCGACCAGATCATCCCCCGCCGGGGCAGCGGCAGCGCCAAGTGGGAGGTTTACCCCGAGGATGTCCTGCCCATGTGGGTGGCCGATATGGACTTCGCCTCGCCCGAGCCGGTGATCCGCGCTCTGCGCGAGCGCGCCGATCACGGGCTCTTCGGCTACGCCATGCCGCCCGCCGACCTTGCGCCGCTGATCTGTCGGCGCATGGCCGACCTGTATGGCTGGGAGGTGACGCCTGAGCAGGTGATGTTCCCGCCCGGCCTGGTCTCGGCGCTGAATGTGCTCTGCCGCGCCATCGGCGAGCCGGGGGATCACGTCGTCACGCTGACCCCGGCCTATATGCCCTTCCTCAGCGCCCCGGCTAACCAGGGCCGGGTCTGCGACACCTTCGACATGACCTACGAGCGGCGCGAGGACGGCACGCTGAGCTATAGCCTGGATCTGGACGGCTTCGCCGCCAGCCTGCACCCGCAGACAAAGCTGATCCTGCTCAGCCAGCCGCACAACCCGCTCGGCATCGAGTATGACCGCGAGACCCTGACGCGCCTGGCTGAGATCTGCACCGAGCGCGGGATCGTGATCGCCTCGGACGAGATTCACTGCGACCTGATGCTCGGCGGCACCCGCCACACCCCGACGGCCACGCTCTCGCCGGAGATCGCTGCCAATACGGTGACGCTGCTTGCCCCCAGCAAGACCTTCAACCTGCCCGGGCTGGGCTGTAGCGTGGCGATCGTGCAGAACCCGGAGCTGCGCAAGAAGATTGCCCAGGCCGAGGCCGGGATCGTGCCCCACGTGAACGCCTTCGGCTATATCGGTGCCTACGCCGCCTACACCGAGGGCGGCCCCTGGCTGGAGGCGGCGCTGGCCTACCTGACCGAGAACCGCGACACGCTGGTGCGCTCTATCGCCGAGCACATGCCCCAGCTGCACGTCACCGTGCCCGACGCCACCTACCTGGCCTGGATCGACTGCCGCGAGGCCGGGATTACGGGCAGCCCGGCGACGTTCTTCCTGGAGCATGCGAAGCTGGCCCTCTCCGACGGGGCGGCCTTCGGCGCGAACGGACAGGGCTTTGTGCGGCTGAACTTCGGCTGCCCGCGCAGCGTGCTCCTCGACGGCCTCGGGCGCATGCGGGCCGCCCTGGAGGGGCTGGCGGGCTAGCCTTGGCGCGGCTTCGCCGCACCCACAGTTTATTTTTTTGCTGGGTTGGTCGGCCAAGCCGACCAACCCAGCAAAAAAACCGGGTCTGGGGCGTAGCTCCAGAGAATCTATGAAGGAGTATCCCCAATGAGTAACCCTACAGACTCAGCTCTAACCGCCTATGCCGACATCGCCGTGCAGGTTGGCGTGAATCTACAGCCCGGCCAGCACCTGATTCTGCGCGCCGATGTGCGGGTCGCCCCGCTGGTGCGTGAGATCACGCGCAGCGCCTACCGGGCTGGAGCGCGCTACGTCCACGTCTTCTACGATGATGAGTCGCTGACGCTGGCGCGCTTCCAGCACGCCCCGCGCGACTCGTTCGGCGAGTTCCCCGACTGGCGGGTGCGCGCCCAGGTCGAGCTGATCGACGCGGGCGCGGCCCTGATCAGCATCGCCTCGGGTGCCCCCGACCTGCTGAGCGGGCAGGATCAGGAGCTGATCAGCCTGGTTCAGCAGACGGCGGCCCACCGCAGCCAGCCTATCGGCCAGCGCGTGACCCGCCCGGCGGTGAACTGGCTGGTGATCGCCGCGCCCTCGCCCGGCTGGGCCGTCAAGGTCTTCCCCGGCGTGTCGCCCGATGAGGCCGAGGCGAAGCTCTGGGAGGCCATCCTCAGCTTCTGCCGCACCGACGCGGCCGACCCGGTGGCCGCATGGCGTCAGCACATCGACGACCTGGTCGCCCGCAGCGACTACCTCAACGCGAAGCGCTACGCCGCCCTGCGCTACAGTGGCCCCGGCACAAACCTCACCCTCGGACTAGCCGATGTCCACCACTGGGTGAGCGGCAAGATGCGGGCCGAGAACGGGGTGTGGTTTGTGGCCAACCTGCCCACCGAGGAGGTCTTCACCGCGCCGCACCGCGACCGGGTCGATGGGGTTGTGCGGGCCTCGAAGCCGCTGAACCTGGGCGGCAGCCTGATCGATAACTTTAGCCTGACCTTCCGCGAGGGCCGGGTGGTGGATGTGCAGGCTGAACAGGGCGAGGATGTGCTGCGCCGCCTGATCGCTACGGATGAGAGCGCGGCCCGCCTGGGCGAGGTGGCCCTGGTGCCTGAGAGCTCGCCGATCGCCAGGGCTAACCGGATCTTCTACAACACCCTGTTCGACGAGAACGCGGCCAGCCACGTCGCCCTCGGCCGGGCCTACCGCTTCACCGTCGATGGAGGGGCAGACATGTTGAGCGAGCAGTTCGCGGCGGTCGGCGGCAACGAGAGCGCCATCCATGTGGACTTTATGATCGGCTCGGCCGCGCTCGACATCGACGGCCTGGATGCCGACGGCAACGCCGAGCCGCTGATGCGGGCAGGCGAGTGGGCATTTGAGGCATAGCGGCGCACTTGCGCGTGCTAAGAGCGTTGTTAGGCAATACCGCAGAAGTAACCCTGTGAAGTGTTCTGTCATTCTGAGCGCAGCGAAGAATCCCGGCCGGGACGCTTCGCTGCGCTCAGCGTGACATGGGTGACAGGGTTACTTCTGCGGTATTGCGTTGTTAGCCTCTACGTTGAAACACACGCTTCTATGTGTTCGCTCATCAATGCAGTTTTCTTCACCTACCGTGACAGATTCATCGCCTACAATATCATCGCTAAGTGATAGGCTGGAAATCAGCGCACGACTACTGAGGGGAGCAGATCTTCTTCATCATCCCTCGTGATATCTGAAAACTGATCTGCTTCCCTTCATAAGGAGCATGGTTCTCTATGTCGTTCACGCACCCACAACTCATAGCCTTACGCCTGAGCCTGATCTTAAGTGTCATCGTTATCATCCTTCTTCACACCCCAACCATGCCCACCTCAACTGCGATGCCCCTGGCGGCAAGCAGTGACTGTTTCAACGAAAACTTTACTGATTCAAACCTGAATACAGCCTGGGCCTGGATTGATCCGCTTGGAGGCTCTCTCTATAACCTATCCGCTAATCCGGGCAGCTTACGCATCCATGCGCTGTCCGGCAATCGCGACTTAGCGACATTTAATAAAAATGCGCCACGCATTATGCGCTCCATAACGGGCGACTTTGATATTCAGACCAAGTTGACGATTGACCCAACCGAGATCTATCAATCTGCTGGCTTGCTTGTGTGGGTAGATGACTCGAATTTTGTCTGGATCGGGCGGAGTGTAAGTAATGTAATCGCACATAACTATGTAAGAGGAAACTCAAACACTGGCCTAAACCCGTCAGAACGCTCCTATAATAATACTACCGTATATTTTCGTATAGTCAGGCAGGCTGCTACATTTTGGACTTACTACAGCGAAGACGGCATGTCCTGGACAATGACTGGCTCTATCGGTTACTCATCAGTGCCCAATACCATCAGTGCCGGTCTATTTTTGATCAACAATTGGCAGGACAATCCCCTTCAGGCTGACTTTGACTACATTCGAAGCAACTGCGCAGCAAGGACGGTATACCTTCCTGTCATCAATAAGCCAGCACCAGTGGCACTTATGGGGAAAGTGGTCTTTGCAATCGCCTATATCGATGCGACACCACTAAATGATATAAATGCCCATCAGGAGGAGTTCATCGCCGGTTTGCGAAGCGCTTCTACATGGCATGGCTATGCCGATCCAGATCGGCGACCTTCGCTTGGGTACGCCACCTATGGAGGCTCTGTCATTCAACTGAATGAAGGCCCGCCGCATCGCTCTGACACAGGTCAGTTTGACTATGCCGCTGTTTACAGACGTTTCGACTTATGTACGAAAATTCAACAGGGTGTCGTGGATGAGGTCTGGATTTGGGAGAGCGGGACCGGTAACGCCTGGGAATGGGTCACCAATGGCCCAAACTGGTCGTGGACATGGGGGGCAAATGTTCCTATGTGCAGCCGAACCGTAACCACCATGAACCTGAACTACCAGCGCGAGATTGATGTGGCGTATGAGAGCTACTCACATCGGCTCGAAGGCGCTTTTATGACGCACTATCCTTGCGACTTCTACACGAATACGTGGCCTTGGATCAATTGGCCAAGCCAGTGTAGCGGGCGCGTCAGTGACCAGTTCGGATATGTGGCGCGCCCCTTTGTCGGCAACAACTTTGTAGCCGTCTGTGGTGATGCTCATCATCCACCCAACATCCTCGATGATCGAGAGTATATTTATGATGACACTCGTTCCGTGCAGTCTATCTGTAAAGACTGGCAATGGGATGGATCTGGGCAAGTCAGCACCTTCAACTGTACAGAGTGGGGCTGTACCCATCGGGGCTTCCATATATGGTGGATGCAAAACCTGCCAGGGTACGGCAATAACAATCGTGATCGAAACGGCAACTTGATGCCTAACTGGTGGGAGGTTCTATTCCAGTGATGCCTTGGCGCACAGCATGGAGCGGTAGGGACGCAGCGTGCTGCGTCCTTACCACGGCCTATACCCCGCATCCTGGTGGCGAAAGTAAGCCGAGTACAGCTCGGCGTAGTGGCCGCCGACCTCCAGCAGCCCGGCGTGGTCGCCCTGCTCGATCACCTGGCCATGGCGCATCACGATGATCCGATCGGCGGCGCGCACCGTGCTCAGCCGGTGCGCGATCACGACGCTCGTCCGCCCGCGCATGGCCGTCTCCAGGCCGGCCTGCACCTGCACCTCGGTGAAGGGATCGATGCTAGCCGTGGCCTCGTCCAGCAGGATGATCGCCGGGTCCTGGAGCAGCACGCGGGCCATGGCCACCAGCTGGCGCTGGCCCAGCGAGATGCGCGCCCCGCGCTCGCCCACGTCGGTGCCCAGCCCCTCGGGCAGGTCGGCCACCCAGCCGCCCGCGCCGATCTGCCCGGCCGCCGCCGCCACCTCCTCGTCGGACGCGCCAGGCCGCCCGTAGCGGATGTTGTCGGCCACCGTGCCCGAGAAGAGGAAGGGTGCCTGCGGCACCAGCCCGATCTGTCGGCGGTAGGCGGCCAGGTCAAGCCGCCGGATGTCGCGCCCGTCCACCAGCAGCCGCCCGCCCTGGAACTCGTAGAAGCGCATGATCAGCTTCACCAAGCTCGACTTGCCCGCCCCGGTATGCCCCACGATCGCCAGCCGCTCGCCGGCCCGGATGTGCAGGCTGAAGTCGTGTAGAACCTGGGGGTTGGGGGTTGGGGGTTGGGGGCTGGGAGTTTGCGTATGGGGGTTGGGGGTTGTGCTCTCGCTGCCCTGACCGGCCCAACCCCTAGCTCCCAACCCCCAACCCCCATACGCAAATTCCATCCCCTCAAACGCGATCTCCCCGCGCAGGCGGCCGGGGTTCTCATCCGCCTCCTGTACCACCCGAGGCTCGGCGTCGATCAGGGCGAAGACCCGCTCGCTGGCGGCCAGACCCTGCTGGAACTGGCTCCAGAACGAGGCGATGCTGGTGATCGGGTAGAAGAAGATCGTCAGTCCCTGCACAAACAGGTACCAGTCGCCCACGCTGACGCTGCCGCCGATCACCAGCAGGCCGCCCACATAGATCACCGCCGAGGTGCCCAGCCCCGAGATCGTGTTCAGCAGCGGGAAGATGCTGCCGAAGACGGCCACGCGGGTCAGCTGCACGCGGTAGGCCAGGGCGTTGGTGGCCTGGAAGTCGGCGTAGAGCGCGGCCTCCTGGCGGAAGCCCTTGGCCACCGCCATGCCGCTGATCGTCTCCTGGATGCTGGCGTTCACCGTGGCCTGGGCGCGCTGGTACTGCTGCATGGCCCGCCGGGCCAGCCGCCGGAAGACCGTGGCCACCACCACCACCACCGGCCCCAGGGACAGCGTCACCAGGGCCAGCCGCCAGTTCACCGCCAGCATCACCGCCGAGATCACGCCCACCAGCACCAGCTGGCTCAGCAGGTCAACCGTCAGCGTCACCACCGTCGCGAAGTCCTGGGTGTCCGAGGTAACCCGGCTGACCACCCGGCCCGAGGCGTTCTGGTCGTAGAAGGACATGTCGCGGCGCATCACGGCGCGGAAGGCGTCTTGGCGCAGGGCCAGCACCACACCGCCCACGGCGCGGGCCGCGTAGCGCTGGCGCACAAAGTTAAAGACCCAGCCCACCCCGCCCAGCACTGTCACCAGGCCAGAGAGGCCGAGCAGCAGCTGGGCGCTCGGGCTGCCGGAGAGGGCGTCGATGCCACGCGAGATCACCAGCGGCACCACGGTGGCCGCCAGCGAGGCCAGCGCCACCATCAGCGAGACGAGTATCACCCGCCGGGCCTGGGGCCGGAAGTAGGCGGCGATGCGGCGGATGAGCTGTGTGTCGCTGTAGCTGCGGTCGTACTCTTCGGCGCTGAGGCCGCCTGTTATTCCCATAAGAGTCCTCTGTTCTTGTTTGCGGGTGCCCCGCCCTTTTTGCGGGCGCTGCGCCCTGTACCCACGTGTCTCCGGATGCGGGCGCTGCGCCCCGCGCCCCGCCCCGGGGGCCAGCCCCCGGGACCCCCGCTGGGGGCGCGTCGCCCCCCAGACCCCCCGAATCTGATGCTGCGGTGTGCGGAATGCTCGTTGTTTGGCCTCCTCGTGTGTCCGGCATGGGCATTGCCGCTGAGGTGCGACCACCCGCACCTGCGCAGCTGTCATGACAACGGGCATTGCAAGAGCTGCCGGCCTAAGATTCCAGGGTTCGAAGGGGCGGAGCCCCTCGCGGGGGTCCAGGGGGCAAGCGCCCCCTGGCGCGGGTCTGGGGCGCGCAGCCCCAGCGGAGATACCGGGAAGGTGGGGCGCGTAGCCCCAGCGGAGATCAGGTCATGCCATGGCCGAGGGCGCGGCCTCATCGCGCACAAACAGCTGGCGGTAGGCCGCGCTGCGCGCCAGCAGATCCTCGTGGCCGCCCTGGTCGATCAGGCGACCGTTCTTGATCAGCAGGATGCGGTCGGCGCTGCGGATCTGCGAGAGCCGGTGGGTGATCAGCAGGGTCGTCCGCCCGCTGAGGATGCGCCGCATCGCCCGCTGGATCTGGTCCTCGGTGGCGCTGTCGATCGCGCTGGTGCTGTCGTCCAGGATGAGGATGCGCGGGTCGCTCAGGAAGGCCCGCGCGATGGCGATGCGCTGGCGCTGCCCGCCCGAGAGCGTCACCCCGCGCTCGCCCACCACCGTGTCGTAGCCATCGGGCATGGCCAGGATGAACTCGTGGGCCTGGGCCTCGCGCGCCGCCTGCTCGATCTGCCCCCGGCTCACCGGCCCGCGCGCCCCGAAGGCGATGTTGTCGGCGATGCTCCGCGAGAACAGGAAGATGTCCTGCTCGATCGTCGCGATCTGCGAGCGCAGACTATCCATGCTCCAGTCGTGCACGTCTACCCCGTCCACCAGCACCCGCCCGGCCACGGCGTCGAAGGTGCGGTTCACCAGCCGGGTCAGGGTCGTCTTCCCGCTGCCGGTCTGCCCCACAATCGCCACCGTCTCGCCGGCGCGTGCCGCGAAGGAGATGCTATGAAGCACAGCCGACGAACGAACGTTCGTCGGCTGTGCTTCGCTATAGCCAAATGACACCCCCTCGAACACAACCTCGCCGCGCAGCGGGGCCGCGTAGCCCGCGCTGTTCTCATCCAGGTCCGACTCGGCCCGGATCAGGCTGAGGATGCGCTCGGCGCTGGCCACGCCCTGCTGGATGATTGGGAAGAGCTGGAGCAGGAACTGGGTCGGGAAGCGCAGGGTGCCGATCAGCGCCATGAAAGTGATCACCTCGCCCACCGTCACCCGTCCCGCCAGGAAGAGGGTCAGGGCGTGGCCGAGGGCCAGGCCGATCGCCAGCCCGTAGACCAGCAGCGGCAGGTAGCGCGCCGAGACCTCGCCCTCGCGGACGAAGCTGTCGCGGTAGGCTGCGGCGGTGCCGTCGAAGCGGCGCTCCTCGGCGGGCTCCTGGGCGAAGCCCTTCACCACCTCGATCCCCGAGATCGCCTCGGCCAGCCCGGCGTTCATCTTGCCGAAGCGCTCGCGCAGGGCGCCGGCCACCGGGCGCAGGTTGTGGTTGAAGCGGCGCAGGGCCACGCTGAAGGCCGCCAGGAAGATCAGCGGCACCAGCAGCAGCTCGGCCCGCAGCAGGGCGATCGTCACCAGCGGCACCACCAGCGTCAGGGTCGACTCGGTCAGCCCGCCGAGGGCCGGGCTAACCAGCAGGTTCACCTGCTGCACGTCGTTCGTCACGCGGGCCATCAGGTCGCCCGCGCGCTGTCGCCCGTGGAAGCTCTGGCTTTTGCCGAGCAGGCTCAGGTAGATCTCGTCGCGGGCGTCGCGCTCGACGCGCTGGGCCAACACGCGGATGGCCAGGCTGTTGACGATGTCGCTGGCCCCGTAGCCAAGCTCGGCCGCCACCACCCACAGGGCGGCCAGCCCGATCGCGCGGGCGTCGCCGCCGCCTATGATCACGTCGAAGGCCCGGCCCACCATCACGGCGGCCAGGCTCTGCGTGGCCGCCATGGCCACGGTGGTCAGCAGAAAGACGGTCGGCAGCACCGGGTAGCGCATGATGTGGGCGGCCACCCAGCGGGTCGGCGAGCGATGGTCGTAGCTGCGGGCGTCGGCCACCGTAAACTCAGCTCGGGTCATGAATGCTCCATCGCAGTAGAGCAGAAGTAATGCTGTCACCCTGAGCGAAGCGAAGGGTCCCGACCGGGATTCTTCGCTTCGCTCAGAATGACAGGACGCTTCATAGCGTTACTTCTGCGATATTGCGCTCCCTCTGTCACCCCATCACCCCATCGCGCCAGTCGGCCGCGATCGCCGCCAGGGCGGCCTGCGGGTCGCGCCAGTAGCGCTCGGGGTCGATTGGCATTGCGGGCGGGCCTGCGGGCGTTGGGAGATCCTTGGCGCGCAGGCGGGCGGCGAAGGCGCTCAGGGCGGCGGCGGCCGGCTTCTCGCGCCCGTCGGCGGCCACCAGCCCCCAGCTGCGCGCTGGCCATGCCCGGTCGACCGGCGGCACCGCCCACAGGCCCGGCGCCACATCCCCGTACCCTGCCAGCATAACCCCGCCGGCCCCGGCGCGCCACAGCCCATCCAGGGCCGCCTCGACGAAGCGGCCCTGGCGCTCCTCATCGGCCAGGAACGCGTGGCTGGCGACGCCGTAGGACTCGCTCTCCACCCAGCCGGCCCGCCCCTCGGTCGCCGTGGGCAGGCCCAGATCGGTCACAGTCACCGGCGCGGCCCGCCCCTCGGCGCGCAGCAGCCCGGCGGCCACCGCGTGGATCAGCGCGGCGTAGTCCGTCTCCCAGGGGCGCGAGACGCGCGGCGGCGAGAATGTCGCCGCCGACACGGCCAGGCTGGCCCCGGCGGCCACGATCTGCGCCGGGCGCAGCGAGTCAGATCGAGTCAGGCTATCGCCGTCCACCACACCCACCAGAGCGGGTGCCCCGTTGGCGCGGGCCAGCTCGGCCAGGGCCTCCCACCAGGCGGCGGCGGCGCGCTGCGAGGGCGCGCGGCGGGCGCGCCCGAGGCCGGCGGCCAGCTCCCAGGCGTGGGCGGCAGGGTGCGCCGCGAAGTTGCCCACCGTCTCGCGCAGCAGGTAGCGGGCCGCCGCACGCATATCCGGGTCGGCGTAGAGGTCGCGGGCTGGCTCGGCGCGGTACGCGCCATCGGCGAGGATGGCGGGCACGGGCGGGGCGTCGGGCTGCCGCGCGCGCAGCGCCTCCTCCACATCGCGGAAGCCCACCGCCCAGGCCGGCAGGTGCGCAGCGCCGCCGAGCGCCCCCGCCATAATCGCCACCGTCGCCCGCAGGCCAACCGCGTGGGCCGCGTCGAGCCCGCGCTCCAGGCCGCCCAGGGCCGCCGTGCTGATGCGAGACGGCCCCGGCTGCGCCTCCGCCCAGCGCAGCTCCAGGCGCACCGCGTCGAACCCGAGGGCGGCCACGTGGGCCAGATCATCGCGGACCGCGCCGTGGTCGCACACCCCCCAGCTAGACAGCACCGGCGCGCCCGCTCGCTGTGGGCGCGGCCAGTACGTCACCCCGAGGGAGAACGATGTCTCGCTCATAGTTCACCTTGTCAATGCAAAATCAGCAGTGCCGCATTTCGCATCTCGCATCTCGCATTTTGCATTATTATAGCCTCATGGCAAAGACACCCCCGCGCCCCACCGGGCGACCCAGCCGCATCGAAGTTATCGTCGCCGATGGCCTGGAGCAGATCGCCCGCGACGAGATCCGCCGCCTTGGATCGGCCGCCCGCCCCGAGCGTAGCGGCCCCCCCGGGGTCATCCCGATGGACTACCTCGGCGAGCTGCGCCCCCTGCTCGGCCTGCGCACCGCCCAGTCAATCTACACCGTGATCGCCTTCCCGGTGCCCCGCCCCAAGGCCCTGCTGGGCGACGAGCACTTCCGGGCCATCCTGTCCACCATCGACCGGGTGCGCCGCCTGCACCCGCCGGGCACCTTCTCCACCCTCTTCCTCAGCGCCGCCGGGGCCGACTCCGCCGTCCTCACCCGGCTCAAGGCCGAGCTGGCCTCTTCCACCGGCCTCAGCGTCGGTGCCGATGACGGCGACCTGCTGCTGCGCCTGCGCCGCGCCGCCTCCGGCGAGGGCTGGGAGCTGCTCGTGCGGCTCTCGCCCCGCCCCCTGGCCACCCGGCCCTGGCGCGTCTGCAACCGCGAGGGCGCCCTCAACGGCGCTGTGGCCCACGCCGTGGCCCTGCTCACCGCGCCCGGCCCCGACGACCGCTTCCTCAACATCGCCTGTGGCTCAGGCTCCCTGCTCATCGAGCGGCTGCTGATCGGCCCGGCCCGCCGCGCCTTTGGCTGTGACACTGACCCGGCCGCCCTCGCGTGCGCCCGCGCCAATGTCGCCGCCGCCGACCTCACAGCGCGCTGCGAGCTACAGCCATGGGACGCCACCCGCCTGCCGCTGCACGACTCCAGCATCGACGCCATCTGCGCGGATCTGCCCTTCGGCCACCTGGTCGGCTCCCACGCCAACAACCTCACGCTCTACCCGGCCATCCTCGCCGAGGCAGCCCGCGTGGCCAGGCCCGGCTCGCACTGCGTCCTGCTCTCGCACGAGGTGCGCCTGATGGAGCACCTGATCGCCGAGCGCCCCGAGTGGGGGCTGCACAGCGCCATCCGCATCGACCTCGGCGGCCTCCACCCGC
Organism: Chloroflexales bacterium ZM16-3; assembly: GCA_004138175.2. Classification (GTDB taxonomy): domain Bacteria; phylum Chloroflexota; class Chloroflexia; order Chloroflexales; family Chloroflexaceae; genus Oscillochloris; species Oscillochloris kuznetsovii. Next base: position 109,209 of record RYFE02000004.1, read on the forward strand.
GCATCTTCGTGCTTGAAAAAAGGCAGTAGCGTAAAAGCACGTGCCCGGCCCGTAAACGGGCGGGCTACGGGTCTGCGAAGGCCGCCTGCGCGGGCTGTCCGAGGCCGCGCAGGCGGCCTTTGTAAAACCGTAGCCCGCGGCTTCAGCCGCCGGGCGATACCGTGTAGGGCGAGTCTTGCGGTATGGCGAAAGGCCGTAAGTTGTGTATTTTATACATATCGTAGCCCATTCTTATTGTTGAAAATATCTAAATGAGGTGTTATGATGCAATGCGTTACGATCACTCTTCTGAGCCCTGCCGATCAACGGCTCACACAAGTTTCGTCTCTTCAGCCAGCCAGCGTTATATGTAGGTCCAAAAAGGAATTGCCTCAATGCACTCGTCCATTCAGAGCACCAGCCAGCCAACCACCCAGGGCAGCACCATCGGATACCTGTGCATGCTTGTCATGCTCGCGTTCGTGATCGGCCTCCTGGCTCTAGGGACGCCCGCATCCACGAACCCGCCGTCGCCGATGTTCTTGACGGCCCCGACATCCGCCCCGCTGACCGGCCCCAATATGTTGCTAGACAGGAATCAGGGGCAGTAGAACCGCCCCATTGGCGCATTCAAGATACACGCCCCCGGTCGTTGCAACGACCGGGGGCGTGTATCTTGAATGTTCACCTGGTATGTACGGCGCTTCTCTGTGGGGTGAAGCGGCGACGCTCTCTTCAATTCCCCTCTCCGCCCTTCGCCTCAACCTGGGCCGCCTTGATCCGCTCGAACTGGTTGCGGACGCTGGCCAGCAGGTTCGTCAGCGTGTCCATCTCGCGGTTCTCGATCTCCACGATCCGGGCTATATGCACCTGCTGGGCCGCTTCAAGGCGCGTCGTCGCCCGGCCGATGCGCTGCTCAAGCTCGCGCAGCCAGCCGTCGATCCGCTCCAGCCACGAGGTCAGCTGGCGCATATGCTGCTCGTCGGACTCCTGCAGCGTGCTGATCTTCTCGTCGGCCTGCTGGCGGATGTCCTCAAGCCGCTCCTGGTTCATCAGGAAGCGCTCGGTGGACAATCGCTCGACCCGCTTGATATCAGCGATGATATCGGGGAACCGGGTTCCCAGCTCAATAACCTGCTGCGGCAGCGTCTCGGCGAAAAGGTCGATCTGCTGGCGGATCTCATCAAGCCGATGGATGCGCGAGTCGTGATCCTCTAGCACCGCGTGGACATCGGTTACCAACTGCTGAGACTCCACGGCCTGGCGGCGCAGGCTCTGCTTCTCGATCTGGAGTTCGTCGGAGACCTTGCGGGCCTCCTGGAAGGCCACCGCATCCGCCTCGCGCAGCCGGTCGAGCTGGAGCGTGTACTGGCGCTGGCGCTCGTCGAGCTCCTTGAGCTGGGCCTGGATGCCGAGGATCTGCTGCTCTGTCGTCTCGATCCGGCCAAACCAGCCCGCCACAAAGTCGCGGTCCTGCTTGCGCGCATCGGCCACCTGCTGAATCTGGGCCTGCATCTCGCGCAGCGGCTTAATGCTCTCGTCGATCTTCACCAGCGCCCCGGCTACCTCGCGGCGCAGGCCGATCACGTCGCGCCGCACCGCGTCGGTAGACTGGGTCATCTCCTCGGTGTGCTGGTCGAACAGGCTCTGCACCTGCACGACGGTCGCCTCCGTCTTGCGCACCTGCTCCATGGCCCAGTTGTACTTATTGGTCTGATCCTTGAGCAGCCGGCGCAGCTCGTCGATCTGGCCCTGGAGGTAGACGATCTGCGACTGGCCGTGGGCGCGCAGCCGCTCCTCCTCATATTTTGCTGTCAGGTCGGGGTTAGTCATTGTTTCCTCTTGGAATGCTGAATGCGGAAGTTCGGGCATTCAACATTATGAGTTGGCGAGCGCAGCGAGTGCCTCTGCAAGGTCAATCGCCCCGGTGTAGATCGCCTTGCCGACAATCGCCCCCTCGGCACCGAGCTCGGCCAGCCGCAGCAGGTGTGGCGTGGCGGCGATCCCGCCGCTGGCGATGATCGCCGGGCCGCCCGGTCGGATCAGCTCGCCCAGGGCCGCAAAGTTCGGCTCAGTCAGGGTGCCGTCACGGCTGATGTCGGTGTAGATGATCCGGCGCACCCCCAGATCCGCCATACGGTCGATCAGCTCGGTGGCCCGCACATCGGCCGTGCTCGTCCATCCGTCGGTGGCCACCATGCCGTTGCGGGCGTCCACCCCGACAATGATCTGCTCGCCGAAGCGGGCGGCCATGCGGGCCACCATGTCGGCCTGCTCGACGGCGGCGGTGCCAAGGATCACCCGCTCGACCCCGATCTCCAGGGCGGCGTGAATATCCTCCTCGCGGCGCATGCCGCCGCCGAGCTGCACCGGGATCTTCAGGGCGCGCACGATCCCGCGCACCGCATCGGTGTTCACCGGGCGCCCGCCCTTCGCCCCGTCCAGATCTACCACATGGAGCCGGGTGGCCCCCATATCGGCCCAGCGCCGCGCCATGGCCACCGGGTCATCGCCGTACACCGTGGCCTGGGCGAAGTCCCCCTGGTAGAGCCGGACGCAGCGGCCATCTTTCAGGTCGATCGCGGGGATCAGTTCCATAGTTTCATGACCTCACCTTATAGCGCGCGCGCCGGCGAGGGCGCAGATCTGTACAAAGTTCTGGAGCAGCTGGAGCCCCCAGCGCCCGCTCTTCTCGGGGTGAAACTGCACGGCGGTGAGGTTGTCGCGCATGATCACGGCGGGGAAGTCGATGCCGTAGTCGGTGCGCCCGGCCACAATCGCCGGGTCGGCCACATCGCAGTAGTACGAGTGGACAAAGTAGAAGTCGCTGCCGTCGGGGATGTCGGCGAAGAGCGGGTGGCCGACGTGCCCCGGGGCGTAGCGCACCTGGTTCCATCCGATCTGCGGGATCTTGCCCGCCGCCTCGGGTAGGCGCCGCACCGTGCCCTCCACGATCCCCAGGCAGGGGTGGGCACCAAACTCCTCGCTCGTGGACAGCAGCACCTGCATCCCGACGCAAATCCCGAGGAAGGGCCGCCCCGATGCGGCCACCTCGGGTAGCACCTGGGCGATGCCAAGATCGGTGAGGCTGCGCATCGTGTCAGCCGTCGCCCCGACGCCGGGCAGCACCACGGCGTCGGCGGCCAGCACCACCGCCGGGTCGTCCGTCACCTCAAGGTCGGCGCCCACGTGGCGCAGGGCGCGCACCGCGCTCGGCAGGTTCCCCGCGCCGTAGTTAATTACTGCGATGGTCATGCATCCCCCGTAGGGACGCAGCGCGCTGCGTCCGTACAATCCGCATAAAGCACTATCTCATCCCGTAAAGATCGGGTGGCGCTGGCGGATCGTCGCGATCTGCTGGCCGGGGTCGATCCCATCGGTCTGCGGCCTGCCGAGCAGGTCGAGCCCGGGGTCGCGCCCGAGCATTAGTCGTAGCGATGCGACGGCGCACGCACCCAGGGCCTCCAGGCTATAGCCGCCCTCCAGGATCAGGGCCACCCTGCCCTCGCAGAGCTCATCGGCCAGCGCCAGCAGCGTGGCGGTGAGGTGGGAGAAGCCCGTCGTCGAGAGCGCCATCGGCCCGAGCGGGTCCTTCCAGTGGCTGTCGTAGCCAGCGGAGACGAGCAGCAGATCGGGCCGGAAGCGCCGCAGAGCCGGGGCCACGAGCTCGGCGAAGACCCTGGCGTAGCCCGAGTCGCCGACGCCAAAGGGCAGCGGGATGTTCAGCGTCGTCCCGGCGGCCGGGCCGGCCGCTCCTACATCTGCCATCGCCCCGGTGCCGGGGTAGAAGGGCGCGGCGTGGGTGGAGATGAACAGCACCTGCGGGTCGTCGTAGAAGACGTCCTGGGTTCCGTTCCCGTGATGGACATCGTAGTCCACAATTGCCACGCGCTCCAGCCCGTAGTGCCTGGTCGCGTAGCGGGCGGCCACAGCGATATTGTTGATCAGGCAGAAGCCCATTGCCCGGCCAGGTGTGGCGTGGTGGCCAGGCGGGCGTACCAGGGCGAAGGCGTTGCTGCGCCCGCCGCCCATGGTCACATCAACGGCACCCATCGCCGCGCCGGCCGCGAACACCGCAGCGTCCCAGCTATCGGCCGTCACATAGGTGTCGCCGTCGATCTGGCCCCCGCCGTAGCTGCTTAGGGTACGTATGCGCCGCAGCAGCTCGGGCGTGTGGACGGCCAGCAGCGCCGCCTCGGGCGCCTCAGCCGGAGCCCTTCTGCGTAGGTCGTCGGCTAGGCCAGACACTGCGATCGCCTCCATAATTGCTTCGAGCCGATCCGCGCACTCGGGGTGTCCATACCATGTGTGTGCGGAGAATAGCGCATCGCTCAGGATCACGGTACTCATCGGAGGCTCCATTTAGGCGTGCGATTTCTCTATTGTACCCTATCTGCGAGCGGCGGCGCTGAACCGCTGATTATAGCACCAGACTTGGCAAGGTTAGAGTCCCCTGTCCCCTGTCCGCTCTTGTTCGAGTACAATAAGGCTATGAACGACGAGGATATCCAGAGCTGGCTCGCCCAGCGTCTGCCGCCCGCCCTGTCCGCTAGTCCGCCCCAGGTGCGCCGCTACGCCGACGAGCTGGTGATCATGCTTCAGATCGCCCCGCCGTCCGACCCCGGCGAAACCGCCGCCCTGATCAGCCGGCTCCGCGAGGAGAGCCGCGTCGTACGCATCCAGATCGCCGCCGAGATCGAGCGCGCCCAGAATATCTCTGTCGCCTGGGGCATGCGTGTGGGCGACGCAGAGACCCTCTTCACCTCACGCACCGCCCCGGTGATGACCCGCCTCGCCCGCGCCGAGCGCGATGTCCTCGACACGCTGGTGGCCGCCGGAGTCGCGGAGACCCGCAGCAGCGCCCTGGCCTACACGGTGCGCACCTTCGCCGCCGAGCACGGCGACTGGCTCGCCGAGGTTCGCCAGGCCATCGCCGAGGTTGATCGTGTGCGCGCCCGTCTGCGCACCCGCCCGCGCAAAGGGATACCGAATGTTAACGAATAAGCGAATGCGCGAATGAGCGGCCCATTCGCGCATTCGTTAACATTCGTTGAACCGTTTGACATTCGCTGCTCTTCCTGCTACCCTTACAGTAATCGGGGCGTGGCTCAGCCTGGTAGAGCACCGCGTTTGGGACGCGGGGGTCGTGGGTTCAAATCCCTCCGCCCCGACCATTCTTCGCAACATATGTGTCCGAGCGGGCGATAGACGTCGGCCATCAGCGCACTAGCGCCGGTGCGCTGGCGTTTTTGCCGTCGCAGCACGTGAAGAGAAGGAGCGCGCCGGCCTGAGAAACCTGCGCACAACACCCATATGTCCACTATCCTGCTGGTTGAGGACGAGACGACTCTGGCTGAGACCCTGCGCTACAACCTGGAGCGCGAGGGCTACAGCGTCATGATCGCATCAGACGGTGTGCAGGGCCTTGAGCAGGCCCGCCGCGAGCAGCCCGATCTGATCGTTCTCGATATTATGCTCCCCCGGCTCGACGGCTTCTCCGTCTGCCGCATCCTCCGCCAGGAGAGCGATGTCCCGATCATCATGCTCACCGCCCGCCAGGATGAGGTTGACCGCATCGCCGGCCTTGAGCTTGGCGCCGACGACTATATCAGCAAGCCCTTCAGCCTCGGCGAGTTCCTGGCCCGCATCCGCGCGATCATGCGCCGCTCTGATCGACATCCCCGCGTCGGCAGCCGTGAGGTGCTAGAGGCCGGCGCCCTCCGCGTCGATACCAGCAGCCGCCGCGCCTGGTGCGAGAGCCAGGAGCTCACCCTCCCCCAGAAGGAGTTCGATCTCCTCACCTGCCTCGTCCGAAACCGCGGTATCGCCCTCTCGCGCGACCTGCTCCTCGAACGGGTCTGGGGCCTCGACTTTATCGGCGACAGCCGCACCGTCGATGTCCATATCCGCTGGCTCCGCGAGAAGATCGAGTCAGAACCGGCTCGCCCGCGCTATATCCAGACGGTTCGCGGCGTCGGCTATCGCTTCGAGGCACCTGAGAGTTAAATATGCGAGGTGCGGGCGTCGCCGCACCTCGCATATTTGGATATAGATTATGAGCTTGCTTGATATCGCTCTTGCACTAGGCTTGCTCGTCAGCCTGGGCGTGATCTTCTGGCTGCTCGCCCGCCGCCCGGCCCCCCCCGTGCCTGCGCCCGCGCCCGCACCCCCGTGGCACGATGACCTCGACGCCGCAGGCCAGCCACTCTTCCAGGCCGCCGCCGCCGCGCTCGATGCCGGGCTGGTCGCCGTCGACCTGGCCCGCCGGGTGCGCTTCGTCAGCGACCACGCCGCCCAGATGCTGGCCATCGCCGAGGATTCTGTCGGCCTGGGGCTGATCACCCTTCTGCGTGACCACCAGGCCGACGCGCTTGTCGCCGAGGTGCTGCGCGACGGCGAGCCCCGCGAGATGACGATGCACCCGATATCGAGCGGGCGCACCCTGCGCCTGCGCTGCTCGGCACTCCCCGGGCCCGGCGCGCTCCTGATCATCCGCGATGTCACCCAGATCAGTATGCTTGAGCGGTCCCGCCGCGACCTGGTGGCCAATGTCAGCCATGAGCTGCGCACGCCCCTCGCCTCGCTCAAGCTGCTCGTTGAGACGGTGCAGTCTGAGCCGCCCCCCGATGTGACCCGCCGCATGCTCGGCCAGATGGCCCAGGAGATCGATGCCGTCACCCAGCTTGTCGATGAGCTTCACGACCTCGCTCAGATCGAGTCGGGCCGAGTGACGCTCAAGCTCGCGCCGCTGCTGATCGGCCCGGTTGTTGATCGCGCCCTGGAGCGCATCCGCCCCCAGGCCGAGCGCAAGGGCTTGCGCACCTGCGCCGAGATCAGCGGCGGCGAGGCCGCCGTGCTTATGGACCCCGACCGGGTCGGCCAGGTGTTGCTGAACCTGCTGCACAACGCGGTGAAGTTTACCTCCGAGGGCGGTGAGGTGCGCGTTCAGGCCAAGCTCATCGCCGAGGACGCTGGCCAGTCCGGGCCGTGGCTCCAGGTCAGCGTCTGTGACACGGGCGTGGGCATCCCCTCCCAGGATCTGCCCAGGATCTTCGAGCGCTTCTACAAGGTAGACCGGGCGCGCACCCGCCTCGCCGGGGGCACCGGCCTCGGCCTGGCCATCGCCAAGCACCTTGTTGAGGGCCACGGCGGACGCCTCTGGGCCGACAGCGTCGAGGGCCACGGCAGCACCTTCTCCTTCACCCTCCCCGTCGCGTAGGGTCGTCGTAGGGGTGGCGTAGGGGCGGCTCGCGAGCCGCCCCTACGCGCAACCCGCACACTCCCTCCACAAGTTCTCCATCCTGGCCTGCTACCCTAGTGGCAGATAACGCAGACGCCCAGGAGGAGAGATATGAGCACGAAGCTTCCCGCAGACAAACCCCGCAGCCGACTCGCCGCCCTCTGGGGCACCCAGAGCCTGCGGCGGATCACCCAGTTCGGCTTTCTGGCCATGATTGTGGCCGGGGTCGTCCAGCACACCCTCAGCGAAGATAGCACCTCGCCCGAGGCCGTCTGCCCCTTCGGCGGCCTGGAGACGCTCTATAGCTACTTCACCACCGGCGGCACGATCAACCACACCCATCTGTCGAACCTGGTGCTGCTAGGGGCCGTGGTGCTGCTCACGCTGCTCGCCCGTGGCGCATTCTGCGGCTGGATCTGCCCCTTCGGCACCATCCAGGAGTGGATTAATAGCTTCAGCCGCTGGCTCCAGGCGCGCATCAAGCCCCTCGGCCGCGCCGGCCGCGCCCTGCGCCGCGCCGCCCGCCGCCCGATCTTCGCCACGCTTGACCGCGTCCTCAGCTACGGCCGCTACGTTGTGCTGGCCACGATCATCGGCGGCACCATCGCCTACGGCACCATGGTCTTCCGCGACTACGATCCCTGGTCGGCCCTGATCAGCGTGACCGAGTTCGAGCTGACTGCCGGCGCGGTGATCCTCGGCGTCGTTCTGCTGACCTCCCTGGTTGTCGAGCGGCCCTGGTGTCGCTACGCCTGCCCGCTGGGCGCAACCATCGGCCTCGTCGGCCGCTTCAGCCCCATGCGCATCCAGCGCGAGGACTCCGCCTGCACCGGCTGCACCCTCTGCACCCACCGCTGCCCGATGGGCATCGATGTGGCTACCGCCAGCGATATTACCGATATGCGCTGCATCAGCTGCCTCCAGTGCGTGGACTCCTGCGTGCAGCCCGAGGCCCTCGACCTGCGGCTGAGCATCCCTCTGACGACGAAGTAAGGAGCAACGACGATGACGAATCAGCAGAACCGCCGCCAGGTCACGCCCACAGCGCAGCGGCACTGGCGCAGTCTCCACATCTCCGCCCCGATCTACGCCGCCCTGGTGCTGGCCGCCTTCATTGGAACCATCCAGCTCGCCCAGATCGCCGGCTTCTGGTCCACCTCTGGCAAGGTCACGACCGACGGCGCGCCGGTGGAAGTGACCGGCGCCGACCCGGCCGAGGTCAAGGGCTGGATGACGATCTCTGACGTGATGAGCGCCTACAGCCTGACCCAGGACGAGCTCTACACGCACTACGAGATCCCGGCCGACCTACCGGTCAGCGCGGCCCTCAAGGACATCGAGGCGGTCGCCCCCGCCTTCTCCGTCACCGATCTGCGGGTCTGGCTGGCCGAGCGCGCCGCCCAGCCGTAGGGCGATTGCAGATTGTAGATTGCAGATGAGGTGTCAGCTTTGCTGGCACCTCATCTGCGCATGCACGCACGTTTTTAGGGGCCAACCTGCAAAGAGAAGATCTCTCAACTTGACCTGCAAAGAGAAGATCTTTCAACTTGACCCGCCTTACTTTTGATCAATACTAAGGGCATCGGATCTGATTCGTTATGATGCGGTTGAGTGATGCCATGCGCGCATCCCGGCAGATGTAGGTATGCCTCTGCAAATCGGCTATACTATAGGTCATGTTTGGTCGCGCCCAATTTACAATCTACAATCTGCAATCTGCAATTCCTGAGGAGGCCGTTATGGTTGACGCCCGCGTCAATGCTGTGTCTGAGATCGACTCGCTCGACGGCGAGTCGCTGCTGAATCATGTCTCTGCCCTGGCCTACAACATCGGCCCGCGCCCTGCGGGCCATCCGGCCGAGACCCGCGCCCGCACCTACATCCGCAAGGCTCTTGAGGAGATGGGCTTTGACGAGGTGAAGGTTCAGCCATTTACGACGCCCGACACCTGGGCCTACGCCCTCGGCACGCCCTTCGCGCTCTCGCTTGGCGGGCTCCTGCTGGGCCGCCTCGGCCGACTCGGTCGGGCCGTCGGCGCAGTGCTCGGTGCCGGTGCCGCCTACCTCACATGGCGCGCGGCCAGCGGCCTGAGCCAGCCGCTCGACCGGGTTGCCACCCATCGCCCCTCGGCGAACCTGATCGCCCGTGTCCCCTGCACGGGCCGCCCCCGCCGCACCGTGGTGCTGATCGCCCACACTGACACCAACCGCCACCGCGATAGCTTCAGCGATGCTCGCAAGGCGGCCCTGCCTGCGACTACGACGGCCCTGATCGGCCTCCAGGCCGCCGGGGCTGTCGCCGAGGCCGTCGGCGCGCGCTGGATGGGTCGGGCTATTGGCGCCGCTCAGGTCGCCAGCATCGGCGCCCTCCTGTCCGATGAGAGCGGGCCGTATGTGGATGGTGCCAACGATAACGCTAGCGCGGTCGCCTGTCTGCTTGGCCTCGGTGCCGCCCTGAACGCTCAGCCGCTTGAGCACACCGATGTCTGGCTGGTCTTCACCGGCGCCGAGGAGGTCGGCCTGCTGGGCACCCACGCCCTGCTCGATGAGTACGGCGACCTGCTGCGCAGCGCCTACTTCATCAACTTCGAGATGGTTGGCCGGGGCGACCTGGCCTACGTCTCGCGGCACAGCGGATTCTCCTACCTGAGCGGCTACGCCCCCGACACCGATTCGGTCGCGCTGATCGAGCGCACCGCCAGCGCAAACCGGCACTTCGGCATCTACGGCAAGGATCTCATGATGCTTGACGAGGTCGCCGCTCTGCGCCGACGCGGCCACCGTGGCATCTGCCTGGTCGGCATCGACCGGGACGGCTGGCCTGCCAACTGGCACCGCGACACCGACGCCATCGGCAACATCCAGCCCGAGGCCCTGGAGCGCGCCGCCCGCTTCACGATGGCCACACTCCAGACGCTGGACGGCGAGGACTCGTACCGCTAACGTCATTGCAGATTGCAGATTGCAGATTGCGACCCAATCTGCAATTTGCAATTTGCAATCAGGGGGGCGGGGTGGTATCATCCGCCTCACCCTGACTGTACGTGGGTGGGTGCGTGTTTTGAGCCAACACGGTTTCCATGGGAGCTTCGCTCTAACGAGTTGAGCTATGCGGCGGGCCGCAGATGCTCACAGGCGGGCACCCACCTGCTATCGCAGGTTCGAAACTGGCCCATCCACGGCAGAACAGGGCACCACTCTGAATTGCAGATTGTAGATTGCAGATTGTAGCTGATGGTGCAATCTACAATCTGCAATCTGCAATAAATGTATGATCCACCTCCTCCACGGCCCCGACGAGTACCAGCGCAGCCAGACCCTCGCCCGCATGCGCGCCGACTTCCCCCCCGACCTGGCCGACCTGAATGTCGCATCCCTCGACGGGCGCAAGCTCAAGATCGACGCGCTGGCCGCCGCCTGCGAGGCCATGCCCTTCCTGGCCGACCGGCGTCTGGTGATCGTCTCCGACGCCCTCAAGCACACCAAGGCCGGCAAGGACCGCGAGGATCTGCGGGCCTACCTTGAGCACGTCCCCGCCTTCTGCGACCTGGTCTTCGTCGAGAGCGATGATATCGACCGGCGCAGCATCCTCTTCACCTACCTCAAGAAGGCCGCCAGCGTCCAGGAGTTTACCCCGCTCCAGGGCTCCGAGCTGACCCGCTGGGTGGCCGAGCGGGCCAAGGCGCTCCAGGTGCGCCTGGAGCCGGCCGCAGCCCAGCGCCTGATCGAGTTCGTCGGCGGCGACAGCCGGGCCATCGTGAACGAGATGGAGAAGCTGGCGAGCTATGTGGGCCGGGGCGGCAGGATCACGCCGACCGAGGTGGACCTGCTGGTGCAGGACGGGCAGGAGCAGAACCTGTTTGCCTTTATCGACGACCTGAGCGCCCGGCGGCTGGGCTCGGCCCTGCGCGGCGCCCGCCAGCTCCTAGAGGACGGCCAGGCCCCCACCTACATCATGTTTATGGTCGCCCGCCAGGTGCGCATCCTGCTCGGCGTGCGCGAGCTGAGCGCGCAGCGCCGCCGCCCCGACGATATCGCCGCCGAGCTGGGCCAGCGCCCCTTCGTGGTGAAGAAGGCCATGGAGCAGGTGCGCGGCTTCGAGGCCGGTGTGCTGGAGCGCCTGCACGACAGGCTGCTGGAGCTAGACCTCGCCACCAAGACCGGGCGCATCCAGCCCGAGGTGGCCCTTGAGCTGTTTGTGGCCGAGGCCTGCCGGTGAATAAAGAAGAGATGCAAGAGAGGTTTCCTCTCTTGCATCTCTTCTTTGTCCGAGGGAGGGCCAGGGAGGGTTTACCCTCCCTGAAGCAATATCTCTTGCCCCTCGTTAGACCGCGACGGCGGCGTCGGCACCCAGCTTCTTGACGAGGCGCGACTTGCGGCGGGCCGCGTTGTTCTTGTGGATGATGCCCTTGACGGCGGCCTTATCCAGGATGCTGATCGCCGCGCGGATGGTGGCCTCGTCGGGCGTGCCGGCGAAGATGGTCTGCTCGGCCTTCTTCACGGCCGTCTTCACCTGCGAGCGGTACATCTGGTTGCGGGCGTGCTTGCGGGCGTTCGTGCTAATGCGCTTCTTCGCCGACTTCGTGTTTGCCAAGGCTCGGATCCTCCGATATCATCAGCTGTCAGTATGTGTACAAGGTTGGGAGGGGTGTCAGGTGGCCGGTGCCGCCCTCGCCCCTCCCGCTCGCTCGCTCACGCGAGCCACTAGCGCAAAAGTATAGCATAAGGACGCCCCGCGTGCAACTTGTCTCGCTGATGCGCCGCGCCCGCACGGGTGCCCTGGGGAACAGCCTGATCGTCATGGGCGGCTTCGTGCTCAGCCGGGCCACCGGCGTTCTGCGCGACATCATCGCCTCCTACTTCTTCGGCACCTCGCCCCAGATGACGGCCTACCGCTCGGCCTTCCAGATCGTCGATCTGCTCTACCTGGTGATCATCGGCGGGGCGCTGGGTAGCAGCTTCATCCCGGTATTTATCCAGGTCTGGGAGCGCGACGGCGAGGAGCGGGCCTGGGATCTCGCTGGCGCGGTGCTGACATGGGCGCTGCTGGCCTTGTCGCTGGCCAGCGCGGCGATCTTCGCCGCCGCGCCCTGGCTGGTGCGCGCCGTCTACGGCGGCCAGGGCGTCGATTCTGCCACGCTCGACCTGATCGTCCAGATGGCTCGGCTCTTCCTGCTCTCGCCGCTGCTGCTGGGCCTGGGCGGGCTGGCCATGGCCGCGCTTAACGCTCGCGACCGCTTCGCCATGCCGGCCCTGGCCCCCTCGATCTACAACCTGGGCATCATCGCCGGGGCGCTCTGCGCGCCCTGGCTGGGCATCTGGGGCATGGCATGGGGCGTGGTGATCGGTGCCCTGCTCTACGCCCTCGTCCAGCTGCCCGCCCTGATTGGCATCGGCGCCCGCCTGCGCCTCAGCCTCGGCCGACAGATGGCCGAGCTAGGCGCCGTGGGCCGCCAGATGGGGCCGCGCGTGCTCGGCCAGGCCGCCGCCTACATCAGCGTGGTCGTCACCTCGGCCCTAACCGCTCGCCTGATCGACGGCGACTCGAAGATGTCCGGGCTGATCTACGCCTACCAGCTCATGCTGCTGCCCTACGGCATCTTCTCGCTCAGCCTGAGCCAGGTGGCCTTCCCCCGCCTGTCCCGCCTGGTGGCCGAGGGTCGCTACGATGAGCTGGCCGCCGACGTGCGCCGCACCCTCGGCGCCATCCTCTGGCTGACCCTGCCTGCCACGGCGGGGCTGCTGGCGCTGGGCTTCCCGGCGACGCGGGCGCTCTTCGAGCGCGGCGAGTTCGATGCCCTCTCGCTGCGCTACACCACCGGCGCGCTGGCAGGCTACGCCGCCGCCCTGCCGGCCTTCGCCGCCTCCGAGATCCTCATCCGCAGCTTCTACGCCCTCCAGCGCACCTGGACACCGGTGCTAGTCGGGATGCTCCAGGTCGGCCTGAACCTGGGCCTGGGGGCGTGGCTGCTCGGCCACGGCGGCGATATCGGCGCGCTGGCGCTCTCCTTCAGCCTAGCCAACAACCTAGAGGCGCTGCTGCTGTTTCTGCTGCTCGGCGCGGCCCTGCCCGGCCTCTGGCGCGACGTCGGCCTCTGGCGGACAGTGATCATCGCGGCGCTAGCCTCGGCGGGCCTGTGGGCACTGCTAGAGGCGGCCCGCACGCTGAGCGCGCCGCTGCTCCCGGCCCTCGGTGCCGACCATGCCTACATCTGGCGGGCCGAGCTGCCGACCCTGCTGCTCTGGCTGGCGGCGGCGGCGGCCCTCGGCGTCGGGCTCTACCTGGGCCTCACGGCGGCCCTGGGTGCCGCCCCGGCCCGCGCGGCCCTCGCCCGCCTGCGGCGCTGATCGGATGCGGGCGCTGCGCCCCGCCCCCGCCCAGGGGCTGCCGCCCCTGGACCCCGCTCAGGGGGCAGCGCCCCCTGAAACCCCCAATTTGATGCTGCCTTGGACGGATCGCCCGTTGTTTGGCCTACGCGCGGTGCGGGTGAAGCGGTGCCAGCCTCATTTCCTGTGTCGGGCAGCGGCATTGACGCTGCCGCCCACACCTCCCGCACCTGCGTACGGGCATGACAACGGGCAGTCCAAAAGCCGTCGGCCTAAGATTCCAGGGATCGAAGGGGCGAAGCCCCTCGCGGGAGTCCAGAGGGCTGGCCCTCTGGCGCGGGGTCTGGGGGCGCGTAGCCCCCAGCAGGATTACCTCCCCAGCAGCCGCGCGTACAGCGCGGCGAACCCATTCCCCAGCTGGTCATAGCCGAAGCTAGACGCCACCTTCTCGCGGCCAAACTCACCGAATCGCCGGCGCAGGCCCGCATCCTCGCCCAGCGCCCGCACCCGCTCCGCGTAGCCCGCCACATCGTTGCGCGCCACTAGGAAGCCGCTCTGCCCTTCGTCCACCACCTCGGGCAGCGCGCTCGCATTCGTCGTCACCACCGGGCGCCCGCAGGCCAGCGCCTCGGCCGGGGCGATACCGAAGCCCTCCAGCCGCGAGGGGAACAGCAGGATGTCGCAGCTCTGGTATGCCGCCACCAGGCCCGCCCGGTCCGGCGAGCCGATCGGCACCATGCGCGGGTGCGGCGGCGCCGTCTCGCCGCCCTGGAAGCCGCCGGTGTAGAACAGCGTGTAGTCGTCCGGCAGCAGGCCCATGATCTGCGGCAGCAGCTCGAAGCCCTTGCGCCGCGTGCGGTTGCCGACAAACAGCAGCCGGATGCGCGCGTCCGAGGCGGGCAGCCCGTGGTCGGCCCTGGCCATGTCCGGCGTCGGCACAAACACCTCGGTATCGATCCCGTCGAAGATAATCACGCTGTCGCGTCGGCCGTAGGTCTGCTCCACCTGGCGCTGCGTGAAGCGGCTCACACAGACCACCGCGTCCGCGCGGGCCACCGAGAGCCCGTCGTAGCGCGACTCGACCAGCCGGTAGAAGATTCGCTGGGCCAGCGAGCTGTAGGGCTGTAGGTCGGGGTCAGTCGTCAGGTGGTGAACCGTCGTCACTACAGGCAGGCCAGTCTCGCGGAAGGCGAAGGCCACCCGCGAGCGGCCCTGCACCACATCGAATCCGCGCCACCAGCCGGCGGGCAGGCCGCGCGGGATGAGGAAGGGCGCGAAGTTGTAGATCTCGGGCAGGCGCAGCAGCTCTGGACGCAGGCCCGTCGCCCGCACCGAGCGGGTGATGTTCTGGATGCCGAAGTCCACCCCGCCGCGGCCGACCGGAGAAACGTAGAGTGGGCGGATGGTCATAAAGCACCTTGTCACCTCATCACCCGGTCAGCATCTGTGACAAGGCGACAAGGTGATCCAGATAAAGAGATCAAGCCTGTATAGATTAAGAGGCAGTTAGCGCAGAAGTTACCCTGTCACCCTGCGCGTGCCCGGCCCGTAAACGGGTGGGCTCTTGTCCAACGAAGGCCGCCTGTGCGGCCTGATTGAGGCCGCGCAGGCGGCCTTCGCAGAACCATAGCCCGCGGCTTCAGCCGCCGGGCGACGCCGCTTCTGCGGTATTGCATTAAAAGAAATCTGCGCTAAATGGTGCCAGGCCGGCGAAGGCGCGTTCGGCGAGATCAAGGGACTCGCGGCTCGCGGCGGCGAGCATCCCGAAGGCGGCGGCGGTGCGCGGGCGCAGGTAGCGGCTATAGATCTGGGCCAGCACGCGCACATCGCAGCTGATATCGGCCGCGCTGTCGGCGGGCAGGCGGCGCACCTCGGCCCGCCCCCCGGCCAGATCCAGCTCGAACACCGCGTTATGCTCCGTGATCCAGTCGTCGCCGACGCCGATGCGCAGGCGGCCCGCGATATCTTTGGGGAAGCCGTAGCCAGCCAGGGCGGCGGCCACATCCACCAGGCGCAGCATAAAGTGCGGTTCGACCGTACAGTCCAGTGGGTCAGGCATCAGCAGGTTCACCGGCGCGTCGGCGGGTGTCTTAAACTGCACCTGGGCCACCTGGTCCGCGTGGCCGGCGAAGAAGGCGAAGAGCTGTGCGCGCGCAGTCGGGTCACGGGCCACAATATCCTGGCACTCCAGGCGCCTGCCGCCGGGCGCGTCCTTGATCCGGTAGATTATATAGGAGCGCGGGTTGCCGCCCTCGTCGCGCCAGATATAGGCGCTGTAGGGCTTGCCTCCCCAGTCCGTCAGCACCTGATCGCGCCACCAGCCCTCGTCGCGCACCGTCGGCCCAAAGCGCCCGCGCAGGGCGCTCCGGTAGATCGCATCAAAGTCAGCGATCTGCGCGGGGCCTGCCGCGTGGAACCCGCCGGCCGCAGGGCGAAAGCTGGCGAAGCTCGCGGGCGGCCCCGCGTAGACCCGCCGCTCCATAAAGGTGGCCCAGCCGTAGCGCCCGTAGAAGGCCCGCTTGAAGGGGTGCAGCACCGCCAGCGGCACCCCCCGCTCGCGCAGCTCGTCGCAGCTGTGGCGCATCAGCGCGGCCACGTGGCCGCGCCGACGCGACTCGGGCGCGCTGGCCACCGACCCGATTCCGGCTGCGGCGATCTGGCCGCGCCCCGTCTCAAGCAGCAGCGGGATCAGCTCCAGCTGAGCCGCCTGCGTGCCGTCCACAAACAGGCCGCGCAGGCGGCCCAGCTTTTCCGGGCTCAGCGCCTCGCGGCTCGGGTTCGTCGAGAAGGCGTAGCCCTCAAGCTCGCGCCAGCGGTCGAGGTCGGACTCTTCGAGGGCTCGGTATTCCATCGCTATCTCGGCTTCTCAACCAGAATGAAGTAGCTCCCGCAGCGCATCCAGCCGAAGAGCCACAGATCCAGCTCCATCAGCAGCGTCACCGCCATCAGGGCGTAGTAGACCGGGCTACCCGGCCGGAGCTGCGAGCGTATGCGTCGCCTAGCCCGGATCTCGCGGGCGATCCCGTCGGCGGCCGGGGTCGTCCCCTCTGCCTCCCGACTCCCGACTCCCGACTCCCGACCCCCGACCCCCGACCCCCGACCCCTGCCCATCACCGCCTCGCCCAGCTTCATCAGCACATGCTCGACAAAGGTGGTGAAGAGGCTGTTCCAGAAGATCACCCGCACCGGGCGCAGGCCGGCCCGCTCGAAGGCCGCCAGCACATCCTCCCAAGTCTCCAGCGCCTTCAGGTGGTCGGACTTGCGGCGGGCCTCGCGTGAGAAGTCGTAGACCCCGGCGCGCACAAAGACCCGCCCGAGCCGCCGGCTCAGGTTGATGATCGGCTGGATGGGCGACATCTCGCGGGTGTTCGAGAAGGCCAGCATGCGCCCGCCCGGCCGCAGTACGCGGGCCGTCTCGGCTAGGTAGTCATCGATCACATCGATCGGGAAGTGCTCAAGGATATCGATCGCGAACGCCTTATCGAAGCTGCCATCGGCGAAGGGCAGCGAGCGCGAGTCGGCCTTCGTCAGAGTAACCTTGGCCACCGCCTCGTCGGCGAAGAGCGTCGCCGGGTCCGAGCCGACCATGCGGCCGACATAGGGCGCGTTCCAGACGGCGTGCTTAGCCGTGCCGCAGCCGTTATCGAGCGCCACATCGCTGGGCTGCCAGCGCATCAGCCGACGAAGGGTGCGGTCACGCACACCGGCGGCCAGCAGCGGCGGGGCCAGGTCGCGGTAGTCGAGCTCTTCGGCCAGCTCGGCCTCGTCGGTGACATACTTTGAGACATAGCCGTAGTCGGTGCCGCGCGGCATCAGGTCGATATAGCCATTCCCGAAGGCGTAGACATTCGCGCACGAGGCGCAGTGCAAGCCGTCATCGGCCACGTACAGGTCGCGGGATCGGCAGGTCGGGCACTGAAGCAGCGGGAAGAGGTCGCGTGAGATCATCTTAGGAGACAGGGCACAGGGCACAGGGCACAGGGTATGAGTCGGCTTGCCCGGCCTGTCCCCTGTCCCCTGTCTCCTGCCCCCTGATTAGAGCCAGCGCGCGCCGACATCGCGGGCAAGCAGGCTATCGAAGATCAGAAGAAAGAGCCCCTGCACGGCGATGCCATGCCCAAGGCCGCGTCGTTTAGGTGTGTTGGCGTAGCGGATTGCGGTAAACACTCCGGTCAAGATGTAGATCACATCCAGACCAGCGTTCACCTGCAGGATGCGGTGGAACTGATCGGCATCGGCGTGCTCCTTAGCCTCGCTCATGTCGCCAGCAAAACTCTGCTCGGCCTTCACCAGCGCCGTGCGCTGCCCGGCAACCGCCAGGGCCAAGTCAATCACGCCCCAGGTAACCGCCTGCGTGCCAAACTGACGCCAGTAGTCGCTCGGCAGCAGGGTGAGCGCGGCACCGATGAAACTGCTGCCTATCCCCCACCGTAACAGCGGGCGGAGAGCGCGGCGCTGGTAGACGAAGAAGTTGTGTTCCATAGCGCCTATCTTACCCGATATCGCCCCTGCGTCAATGCGCCGAAGCCCACGCAATACGCTCCTTCCCAGCCCGCCTCGCCGAGGCCCATAATGTCGCATCCTGCATCAATATTCAAAGTCCTGGGGCTTCGCCCCAGACCCGGTTTCTTGTTGGGTTTGGGCGGCGAAGCCGCCCAAACCCAACAAGGCAATACCGCAGAAGTAACGCTGTGAGGCGTCCTGTCATTCTGAGCGAAGCGAAGAATCCCGGCCGGGACCCTTCGCTTCGCTCAGGGTGACAGCGTTACTTATGCTCTATTGCCCAACAAGAAATTCTGCGGGGGAGGCAAAGCCTCCCCCGCACCCCTACCGGGAGGTGACGTTGCAACAGCCCTGATATTAGTACTCTAGTCCCATTGTGGCTTTAGGAATGATTCGTTATGATTCATTTCATGGAGATCAAGGCTGTTATTTTTGATCGCGATCATACCCTGCTCTACTTCGACCAGGCGCAGCTCGCTGCGCTCGAAGAGAACATAGCCGTGATCGCGCCCGAGCTGCCGCCGCACGCGGCGGTGCGGGCCTGGTCGAGTTGGCCGGGGCCGTGGCCGCAGCATCGGGATGACGAGCCAGCCTTCTGGGCCGAGTTCTGGGCTGGCCTCGGGCACGCCCACGGCCTACAGCCCGCGCAGATCCTCAGCCTGACCAATGATGTCGGCGCGATCTACCACACCACCTTCGGTGCCTACCCCGACGCGGCCCCCACAGTGCGCGCCCTGCGCTCTGGCGGGATCAGGCTGGCCATCCTCACAAACTACGAGCTCCCCAGCGTTGATCTCACCCTTGCTCACGCCGGCATCGACCCGTCCCTATTTGATATCGCGCTCACCAGCGCGATGCTCGGCGTCTACAAGCCCGATAGCCGCGCCTACCTCGCGGCGGCGGCGGCCCTCGACCTGCCACCCTCGGCATGTCTCTTTGTCGACGACCTGGCCGAAAACGTTGCGGCGGCGCGTTCAGTTGGCATGCCAGCTTATCAGATCGACCGCTCCCTGCCGGTCGACAACCTTGACGCCGCGCGTATCAGCACCCTGGACACCTTGATCGGGCTGCTGCTCCCCCCTTCTACGCGCGACTAACCCTCGGCCTCGTACGCCCCATACTCGTACGACCGCCGGTCGTAGCATCTGTCATCCGTTGCTCATCTCCTGATCTTCTCAGCCCTGATCGCATTGCCTACAATCATTGTAGCGATGCTGTCTGGCCGGGCGAGAACGCGCCAGATAACCCACCTTCTTTCGACCTGAACCTACCGACACATAACCCCTCATGCTGCGGCACGTCTTGTGCTGCGCATGTCACTGGCGATCTGCCTAAGAGAATTGAGGAGGCCATGATCACTCAGCATATTGATACGCAGACCCGACCGGCTTCGGCGGCCACACCCGGCCTAGCGCGCCCACGCATTGGTCGCGAGATGACGAGCGCGGTCGAGGATGCCTCTCTGAAGACGATGGATCTGGCCTCGCTTGTGCGGCGCTGCTCCACCGAGAGCGAGCGGTTCTACCGGGGCCAGCAGCACGATACGAGCTTTAGCTACGAGCTCTTCCGCCGCGCCCTGGCGGAACGTGATGAGGCGGCCTGGGAGCAGCTCTACCTCCACTACAGTGGTCTCGTTGAGGGCTGGATCAGGCGCAGTGGCGCCTTCACCAGTAGCGGCGAGAGCAGCGAGTATTTTGTGGTCGGCGCCTTCACCAAGTTCTGGCGCGCGCTCTCTCCCGAGCGATTCTCATCGTTCCCGAGCCTCGCCTCGCTGCTCCAGTACCTCCAGCTCTGCTCCACCAGCGTGGTGATCGACAGCGTTCGCGCCCAGTCCTGGGCTGAGATGCTGCCCGAGGAGACGATCACCCCCAGCCACACCCCGCACTACTCGCCCGATGAGGAGGCGATGAGCCGGGTTGACAGCGAGGAGTTCTGGCGCTTCATCGGCGGGCAGCTCAACAACGAGGTCGAGCGGGTGGTCGTCTACTACTCGTTTGTGCTCAGCCTCACGCCGCGCGCGATCTACGCCAAGCGCAGCGATCTGTTTAGCAGCGTGAACGATGTCTATAACGTCAAGCGCAATGTGCTGGGTCGGCTCAGCCGGAACCAGCAGCTGCGGGCGCTGATCGCTCAGTAGCGCTTCATCTCGAACGATTGCGCAGATAGGCATCAACGCGCCAGCCTTGCTGGCGTGTTGATGCCTATCTGCGTTCAATAGAGGCGGCCCTGTAGCCCTTCTCCGCGCAGGATCGGGCAAAAAAAACGAGCGGCTGTAGCAGGTGTGTGAAATTTAAGGAGGGCTGCGTTTCTTACTATACGGCAGGGAGATCTGCCGGCGGTACTATCAGGAGCGAATGGCATGATTATTGACGAGGGTCGGGACGAGGGCTGTGTGGCACCGCCCGAGCTGAGCAGCACTGCGGTGGTCGCCGCTGCCGATGGTGAGATCGATGAGCAGACCCGCGCCCATCTTCAGGAGTGCCCGTATTGTGCCGCGCGCGTGCGCCAGATGCGTCAGCTCCAGACTCGCCTGCGACGCCAGCTCTACCGGCTCTTCTGCCCCACGACCGATCTGCTTGTGGACTATTGTCAGGGACTGCTTGACCCCTATCAGCGCACGGTCATCGCTCACCATCTCGCCACCTGCCCCTGCTGTGCCGGAGAGGTTGCGCTGATGGAGTCGATCGAGCCTGCGCCGGATCTGCTTGCCCCGCGCGCCGGGGCATTTTTTGCCCCTCGACATACACGATAGAGAGTATTGGTAATAATAAAGCGGGCGGGCGGCACCAAGCGCCGCCCGCCCGCTTTATCGCTCAGGTGGACCTGTCTACTCGAAATGATCGGCGATGAACGCCGTGAGGTCGGAGACACGCACCGAGTAGCCCCACTCGTTGTCGTACCAGGAGACCACCTTGAAGAAGTCGTCGCCCATCGCGATCGTCAGGGGCAGGTCGACGATGCTGCTGTAGATGCTGCCGATGAAGTCGCTGCTGACCAGCGGCTGATCGCTGACGCCGAGGATACCCTCAAGCTCCTCGCTCTCGCTGGCATTGATGAACGCCTGGTTGATCTCCTCAACGCTGGTGGCGCGACCGAGCAGCACCGAGAAGTCCACCATCGAGACGGTGGCGGTGGGCACGCGCACGGCGTAGCCGTGGAACTTGCCCTTCAGCTCGGGGATGACCAGCGAAACCGCCTTGGCGGCGCCGGTGGTGGTGGGCACCATGTTGAGTGCGGCGGCGCGGGCGCGGCGCAGATCGCTGTGGACGTTATCCTGAAGGTTCTGATCCATCGTGTAGGAGTGGATCGTCGTCATCAGGCCGCGCTGGATGCCGAACGTATCGTTGAGCACCTTGGCCACCGGGGCCAGGCAGTTGGTGGTGCAGGAGGCGTTCGAGAGGATGTGGTGCTTCTCGTGGTCGTACTTCGTCTCGTTCACGCCGAGGCAGATCGTCAGATCCTCGCCCTTGGCAGGCGCGGAGATGATGACCTTTTTTGCACCGGCGGTCAGGTGGGCCTTCGCCTTCTCGGCGTCGGTGAAGCGGCCAGTCGACTCGATCACGATATCGACGCCCATCTTGCCCCAGGGCAAAGCGGTCGGGTCGCGCTCAGCAAGGGCTGCGATCTCGTAGTGAGCGTCGTCGTAGTCGACGATGATCTTATCTTCGGTGACACTTACCTCGCCGTCGAACGGGCCATAGGTCGAGTCGTAGCGCAGAAGGTGGGCCAGCGTCTCGTTGTCAGTCAGATCATTGATCGCGACGATCTCGAACTCGTCGGGGTGGTACTCGAGCATGGCTTTGAAGCTCTGCCGACCGATCCGGCCGAAACCGTTAATAGCGACGCGAACCATGGGTCGTGCCTCCTTCTCGATAGTATAGACTCGCAAACATATATGAGCGAAGCAGTTGTGACCTTATGGGGTGCCCGGTCGGCGACAGCTGCGGGGCTGATATGTCTGCGAAAACACGCAATATGTGGCAGGTGCCATTATAGCACGCTTTGTTGCGGTGCGTCCTCTTAGGCAGGTGTGCTACAATCAGTGGTAGAAGCTCGCGATGGGAGAGATGCTGCCATGGTGATGACGATACTTTCAGTGGCGACCTTGGGGGTGCTTGGGCTGTTCGGCTTCTTCCGCGGTGTGCGCCGTGGTCTGATCGCAGTTGCTGGCACGCTTCTCGGCGCAGTGCTGATTGACCTCTGGCAGGCGCGCTGGTCGGCATGGCTGCGCACCCAGATGGAGCCGCCAGGCTGGGTCACGTTCTTTATGACTGCGGCGATCTTTCTGCTGGTGGCGCTGCTGGTGGGCTATGGCGGTAGCCTGCTCCTGCCCCGTGAACGAGACCCGAAGGCGAAGGAGCCTGGCCTGTTCGACCGGCTGCTCGGCGCGTTTATCGGGGCGCTGAATGGAGCGCTGATTGTGAGCTATCTGCTGCGCTATGCCAACGAGAACTGGCCGTCGGGCGAAGCTGCGCGCATGATCGCCGGTTCGTTGGTGGCTGGTATTCTCGACGCATGGCTGCCCTGGTTCATTCTGGCGATGGTCGTCACTACGACGGTTTTTGTAACGCTACGTGGCACGGTGCGGGTCTCGCGGGCGCTCAGCCGACAGGCCCCTGTTGTACCCGCGACGGGTGCATTCCCTAATGCACCACCTCCCTCTAAGGCACCATCTCCCTCCAAGGCACCACCTCCCTCTAAGGCACCATCTCCCTCTTCCGCAGCCGCTTCGGGATCCGCCGCGAAGGGCGCGGGTACACCTCAGGCTGCCGCTCCTACCCCGCCGAAGACGACTGCCGAGCAAGACCGGATCCTCCTCGAAAAAATCATCCAGGCTACTGATAAGAAGCCGTAAGACCCGCGCAAGGTGCGGGTCTTACGGCTACGCTTTTGCCTGTGGCTAGAACGAGATCGCCTGCTCGCCCAGGCTCGTGCCGGGCCAGATGCGGATGCCGCGCTCCAGACGGTTCTCTGCCCCCAGACTACACCCATCGCTGATGATCGCCCCGTCGGTGATCAGGGTCTTTGCGCCGATCTGGTTGTTGCGTCCGAGCACGCAGTTGCGCAGTGTCGCCCCTTCCCCGATCTGGTTCCCATCCCAGAGCACCACCCCCTCAAGGGCGGCCTCCGCGCCGATGTGGCAGCCGTTGCCGATAACTGTTGGCCCGATCACCCGCGCCCCGCGCCCGATTGTCACCCCGTGACCGATCACCAGCGGCCCCACCATCTGGGCCGTCGGGTGGATGTCCGCGTCGCCCTCTAGCCAGATCCGGTCGGCGATCTGCGTGCCACGGAAGGAGTAGCGCACCTTGCCGATCAGGATGTCGTGGTGGACATCCAGGTAGGTCTGCGGCTTGCCGATGTCGGTCCAGTAGGCCCGCGAGGGGAATCCGAACATCGAGTCGCCGGTCTGGAGTACCACCGGGAAGAGCCCGCGCTCGAACATGTAGAACTGGTTCGGCGGCACGTAGCGCAGCATCTCTGGCTCGATGATATAGGTGCCGGCGTTGATCAGGTTGGTGGTGATGTCCTCGGCCCGTGGTTTTTCAAGGAAGCGGTGTACCCGGTTGTCCTTCTCCATTTCTACCAGGCCGAACTGCGTCGGATCGTCAACCGGGGTGAGCGAGATCGTCACCTTGCTCTGCTTCTCGCGGTGGTAAGCCAGCATCGCCTGCAGGTCAAGGTCGGTCATCACATCGCCGTTAAATACGAAGGTCGTGTCGTCAAGCAGATGCTCGACGTTCTTCACCGCGCCGGCGGTGCCGCGCGGCTCGGGCTCCTCAATGATATGCAGCTTCAGGCCCAGGCGCGATCCGTCGCCGAGGGCAGCCACGAAGCGCTCGGCGAGGTATTGGACAGCCAGCACAACCTCGTCAATCCCCTGGTCGCGCAGACGGAGCAGCATCGACTCGATGAACGGCTGGTTGACCAGCGGGATCATGGGCTTTGGCGTGTTGCAGGTGAGCGGACGCAGGCGTGTGCCTAGTCCTCCGACGAGGATCACTGCTTTCATGATTTTTCCTTATGCAAATGGGTGGTGCGATGGGTGGTGACGCTTGCGGCTGTCTGTGGAGCGCGAACCTGGGCAGGGGCATCACCCACTCTATACTATCGGGTAGATGTGGGTTGTAGCTGAAGAATTGCTAATTGTCTGATGACAGTTTGGTTGTTAAAGGGCGCAGCATTACGCGCTGCGCTCTACCTGTCGCCAATAGGCCAGGATGTCGCTCAGGGTCTGTTGTATGGTGAACGACGGTGCCCACCCGGTGCGCGTGCGGATCTTCTCCGCGTTACAGCTGACGAGGGGGATGTCGATTGGCCGCATCAGGCTAGGGTTCGTCTGGATCTCGATCATCGCGGTGCTCTCGGCGAGCAGCATGTCGAGCATATCGCGGATCATGACCGCCTGGCCGCTGCCGACATTATAGACCTCCCCGGCCTCGCCGTGCTGTGCGAGCAGGGCGTAGGCCCGCACAATGTCGCGCACATCGGAGAAGTCTCGACATGCGCTCAGGTTGCCGACCTGCATCACCGGGGTTTGGAGCCCGCGCTCGATGCGGGCGATCTGGCGGGCGAAGGCGGCGGTGACGAATCGCTCATTCTGACGCGGCCCGATGTGGGTGAAGGGGCGCACACGCACAATATCGATCTGGTGACTGAGGTGGTACTGGAGGGCGAGCATGCTCTGGGCCACCTTGCTCACCCCGTAGGGGCTGGTGGGCCGCAGCGGGGCGTCCTCTCGCAGCGGCAGATCCTCTGGGCGGATCTGGCCGTACTCCTCATTGGTGCCGATCACCACCACCCGCGTGGCTATTCGCTGGGCGATCAGGGTCAGGAAGATGTGGAGCGCCCCCAGGGTGTTTGTCGCCAGGGTGGCCGCCGGGTCGCGGAACGACTCGGGCACGAAGGGCTGCCCCGCCAGGTGGAAGATCACGTTGGGCCACGCGGTGATGATCGCTTGGGCGGTCGAGTCGGCGTCGGTCAGATCGGCCTGGAGCATTGTCACCTTGCCCTGGAGCTGGGGCAGGGCCACGGCAGATGATCGCGAGATCCCCCAGATCTCCCAGCCGCCTTGCTGGAGCAGATGCTCGGCAAGGTGCCCGCCGACGAACCCGTTGATACCAGTTATAAGCGCACGCATAGGTTTGTTTGGGCCGCATAGACGGCGTTTGAGGCCACGCGTATGCGGAGGTTAGTTGTGCATTACATTGACGCAGTTTGTGCATCATGTTACAATATGACGGCAATTGTAGCATGTTTTAGATATGGTTCGAGGTGCTTTACAGTCTGGCTGGCATCACGGATCGCTTTCTGATTCACCCTACTCTGCCCTGTACCTGTATCCTCGTTATTCGTATCATCATATTCCCATAGAGCTTATGAAACCTGTCAGGTGCAGCCAGCGATGGAATGGCCGCATTCTGGTGCGTTAGTGGCCGCACCTGACAGGTTTGTGTCTCAAATAGGATTGCTGCATTTCTATAAACTCAGATATATACGCCCCATATTGTATAGCTTTGTCTTAAGATTGAGTGTCGCAATACGGCGTTCAGCGCAGGCTGAGAAGGCAAACAGGCATGGCACAGCCGCACTTCTTATCACAATTTTCTGACAAGCCGCGCTACAACACAAAGGCTGTAGCTCAGGAGACAGGCGTCCCCGCCGATACGTTTCGGGCCTGGGAGCGGCGCTACGGCGTGCCTCGCCCCCAGCGGACTGAGGGCGGCCATCGCCTGTACTCCGAGCGCGATATTGCGACCATCCGCTGGCTCCGTGATCGGACGGCAGAGGGGCTGACGATCAGCCAGGCGATCGCGCTGATGACGGACGGTGCCGAGTCGAACTTGGGCTGGCTCAACACGGCTGTCGATACGGAGCCGCATACCTGGGATCGCCTCAACAACCGGCTGTACGCCGCTCTGATCGACTTCGACGCCACACGCTCCGAGCAGATCCTCGGCGAGGCGTTTGCGATCTACCCGCTTGAGGAGGTCTTCCTGAAGCTGGTGCAGCCGACGATGATCGAGATCGGTGAGCAGTGGCACGCCGGCAAGATTAGCGTTATCGCCGAGCACTTCGCCACGCAGTTCATCCGGCGGAAGCTGTCGGGCCTCTTTAATACCTACAATATCACCGACGGCCGCGGCTTAGTGATGATCGGCTGCGCGCCTGGTGAGCAGCACGATCTGGGCGCCCTGATGATCGCGGTGTTCCTGGTGCGCCACGGCTGGCAGGTGATCTATCTCGGCGCCGAGGTGCCGATCCGCGATCTGCTTGAGACGGTGCGCCAGATTCAGCCCGATATCGTCTGTATGGCTGCGTCCACCACCGAGACGGCTACGCAGCTTCTGGAGGTCGGTCGGGCTATCCAGCAGCTGCCGCCACCCTTCCCGGCATTTGGCTATGGCGGTCGGGCCTTTAACTTGAACCCGATGCTGACCCAGAAGATGCCCGGCACCTTCCTCGGCCGCGATGCCCAGGAGGTGGTGGACTCGGTGGCCGATATCCTTAGCGGGCGATAGTGCCTGCCTGAATCAGACGCGGGGTGCGGGCACGCTTGATCGCCCCTCCCCGCGTTGTTGTTTTAGCCGAATCAGGAGGGTTGCCAGTCTGCTACGATTCACGTATTATTAAGGCATAGAATTTGTTTCTTGGAAGAATACGCCCTTGCAGCATGCTCTGATGAGCTGATTGCCGACGCGCCCGCTCCTTCTCTCTCTCTGCATCTTTTCCAACTCGTACTGCTCCTTCGCCCTTTGCTCCTGTGACGCCCACAATGTCGCCGAGGTGTAGTTCCCGTGTGTCCTCATTAGGCATAAAGGAGCGCCGTGTGACGATGAAATCACTCTCATCGCTGGCCCTGGGTACCGGTGCCTCTTCCATATCGCAGCCGCTCCCCGCCGAGGAGCAGCTGGCGTTGCTCTTTCACCTCACCGAGCTTCCGCCACAGGTCGGCTTCGACGAGCACCCGCCGCAGCCTCCCCAGCGCATCGCTGAGGCATACCGTCGCTGCGAGGAGATCATCCGCGAGAGCTCAAAGAGCTTCTTTTTGAGCACGCAGTTTCTGCCTGCCAAGAAGCGCCGGGCGGTGCGGGCATTCTATGCTTTCTGCCGCGTCACCGACGATACGGTCGATCAGGCCACCGGCGACGCGACCCGCGCCCTCGCCGAGTGGGTTCAGCAGGCTCGGGCCGCGCACCCGCTTACCGATGACCCGGTGCTCTTGGCCTGGCACGATACGCGCAAGATCTACAATCTGCCCGCCGCCCTGGTGGATGAGCTGCTGGCTGGCATGGCGATGGACTTGACGATCCACCGCTACGCCACCTTCACCGACCTGTGGCTCTACTGCTACCGCGTGGCCTCGGTGGTCGGTCTGCTGAGCATGGGTGTCACCGGGGCGGCTCCGGGCGCTGCGCCCTACGCGATCAAGATCGGCGTGGCACTTCAGATGACCAACATCCTGCGCGATGTCGGCGAGGACGCCAGGCGCGGGCGGGTCTACCTGCCCCAGGAGGATCTGGAGCGCTTTGGGCTGACCGCCGATGATATTCTGAACCATGTCTACGATGAGCGATTCCGTAGCCTGATGCGCTTTGAGGTGGAGCGCACCTATCGTCTCTATAACGAGAGCTGGCCGGGGGTTGGCCTGCTCCCGCCTGATAGCCGATTCGGTGTGGCCGCCGCCGCCAGGGTGTACCAGGGTATCCTTGACAATCTGGTGGCGAACGACTACGATTCGTATACCAAACGCGCCTACCTTACCCTGCGCGAGAAGCTGGTCCGCCTGCCACGGATCTGGCTGGACGTGCAGAAATTTTGAGTGTTACGTGTTGGGATTTGTTCAATACTTATGGAGAGTCCAGGGAGGGGAATCCTCCCTGGACTCTCCTCTATGTACCCAGGTATCCTCACTTATGCGCAGATTTCTCCCGATCCTCACCGCCCTCGCCCTCTCTGGATGTAGCCTCGGCTTCGGCCCGCAGGCGGGCAGCACCGAGCCGACGGTGGCGGCCATCCAGACGCAGGTTTCCGCCGTTCACTCTGCCGCCGACCGGCCCTCGCCAACCCCGGGCTTGCCCCTGCCGACTGATGCCCCGCTGCCCACCATCCCGCCTCAGCCCACGATTAACCCGGATCTGGGCAGCGCGCTGCGCAGCCAGGAGGAACTGCTTGTCGCGCTGTATCGACGGGCCAGCCCAGCCGTGGTGAGCATTGAGGTGGTGGGCGACCCCAGTGCCGGGCTGCCATCGGGCCACCCGACGATCCCTAATCTTCCCGAGGGGCCGACCTCGCAGGGCTCCGGGTTTCTCTACAACGACCAGGGCTACATCGTTACGAATAACCATGTGGTTGAGGGCTCGTCTGAGCTCCAGGTGCGCTTCTACGACGGCAGCACCAGCATTGGTCGGATGATCGGCACCGACCCCGACAGCGACCTGGCGGTGATCAAGGTGGCCCAGCTGCCGCCTGGCGTGGCCCCGCTGCCTCTGGCCGACTCACGCCTGGCGGCGGTGGGGCAGACGGCGGTGGCGATCGGCAACCCCTTCGGCGAGCAGAACACCCTGACGGTGGGCGTGATCAGCGGGCTGGGCCGCACGCTGCGCGGGCCAAGCCGCGACTTCGGCACCTTCAGCATCCCGAATATCATCCAGACCGATGCGGCGATCAACCCGGGGAACTCGGGCGGCCCGCTGCTGAATATTCGCGGCGAGGTGATCGGGGTGAACACGGCGATCGCCGTGACCGCAGGCGGCGGCTCCTTCGAGGGGGTGGGCTACGCGGTTCCCTCACGCGCGGTGGAGCGGGTGGTGCCAGCCCTGATCCAGAGCGGGCGCTACGAGCATCCCTGGATGGGGATCAGCATGCTCCCGCTCGACGCGCTGTTCGCCGAGCGCTTCGGCCTGAGCACAGTCAAGGGCGTGCTGGTGACGGGGGTGCAGCCGGGTAGCCCGGCGGAGCGGGCCGCGATCCAGCTCGGCACGCATGTGGAGCAGTATAACGGGTTGGATGTCTACGTCGATGGCGATATCATTGTCGCCATCGGCGGGCAGCCCGTAGCGAGCGGAGACGACCTTGTTGGCTACCTCGACCAGGAGTACGGCGTGGGTGACACGATCACCCTGAGCATCCTGCGCGATGGGCAGCCCCAGGATGTGCAGCTGACCTTGGCGGCGCGGCCTTAGGCATCAGGGTACCTAACATGAAAACCGGATCGTAGGGGCGCGTCGCGACGCGCCCCTACGATCCGGTTTTCATCCTACATTACAGCATAGCTTGCTGATGAGCCGACTCCCGACTCCCGACTCCTACCCTCCGACCCCTACCACTGCAGGACGAATGGTGCAACGACGACCCGGCCGCTGCGCGCCCCCTGGCCGACCATACTCCATTGGCCCGTCGGGTCGCTCGCATGGGTATAGAATCCAATCAGGACGTAGCCGCTGCTGTCGGCGATGGCCTGGTAGGGCAGGCCGCGGGTGGTGCCGTCCGGCAGGTTCACCCACAGGCTGACCGGCTCATTCGGCTCGTAGTTGCGGGCCTCGAAGCCGAGGATGGTGCCAGGGGCGCTCGGGCTGGGGTAGACCCGACCGCTGGCGACCGCGTTGGGGATGGTGTTGCACTCGCTGGAGTTGCCCTCGGCGACCGGCCCGGCGGGGGGGGCGTTGGGCGGCAGGCCGGGGCGGCGCTGGCAGGGCACCAGGGCGCTGCCGAGCAGGCCCAGGCGCACCTGACCGCCCACCAGCTCGAAACGGGCGCGCTCAAAGTACTGCACCGTATAGTTACGCCCATCGTCGAGCTGCTCGGTGATCTCCTCGCTCAGGGGGAAGCCGAAGATCGCCAGGCCACCCCGGCCATCCCAGTAGCTCTTAAAGGTTCCACGCAGGGTGTGGCCCGTCTCGGAGAAGTAGCGCACGCTTGAGGTGCTGGCCGTCGGGGCGACGCGGGGGAAGCCCAGGCCACGGGCGCGCATGTAGTCTGCGCCAATGAGGCCAAGGCCGACGGCGTTGCCAACCATCTCGAAGCGGGCGCGCTCGAAGTACTGCACCACCCGCCCGTCGCTCGTCTGTACAAACTCCTCGCTCACCGGGTAGCCGAAGAGTGTCAGTCCGCCCCGGCTCTCCCAGAAGCTGCGGAACGCCCCGCCCACGTAGTGGCCCGTCTGTGGGAAGTAGACCTGTGCCGCCTGGGCCTGTCCGGCGGCCGGCGGCATGGCGCCGAGCACCAGCAGCACGGCCAGCACGGTCAG
This sequence comes from Chloroflexales bacterium ZM16-3, assembly GCA_004138175.2. GTDB lineage: Bacteria > Chloroflexota > Chloroflexia > Chloroflexales > Chloroflexaceae > Oscillochloris > Oscillochloris kuznetsovii. Next base: position 139,507 of record RYFE02000004.1, read on the forward strand.
CGCCCCCGTCCATCGTCCTCGTCGCTGGCTCATAGAAAAAGACCTTTAGGCGCGGAAACCCAGCAGCTTGAGCGCTGGGAGGAGCGCCCGCTTGAGCGGAGCAATGCCCGCAATGAGAAGCGTGCGGTGGTCTTTCAGCCGTAAGGCCCAGGAAGACCACCAGACCCGTGCCCGTAAGGGCAAGCCCCGATTTCTCGGGTAATGTTCGCCTCGACAAGGTGTACGGTCGGTACTATCCCAAGAACACCTTCGCGGCTTACCGCACCGCAGCATGATGTCCAGGTTCTAGAGCGGCGAACTGGCAAACGCATTCGCCGGTAGGTCTTGAACGCTTGCCGTACACGTAGCCCGATAGCCTTGCGGCTCTGGCTGAGTCTGGTCAGCACCGGCTTATGGATTGCGCCACAAGCCCACGAGCTTTAGCCGTGGGTTACTGACACGTACTCCAGTTCTGCTAAAACCGTAAAGCGAAACCATGTCTTAGCTCGCATCTCCGCTGCGCAGGGTAAGCTCGGCAGGGCTGATCGCATTTTATTTATGGTTTACAATACGCATGCCATCATACGATGAAGCTCCGCTTGCTGTCAAGGGTTGCCGCAGTAGATAGCGGTATAATGGGATCGTTTGGGCCGCGAAGGACGCGAACGTGGGCGAAAGACGCGAACGCGGCGGCGCGGAATTCTGCCATTTTGCATTTTGCATTCACATCAGAGTGAGGATATTGATGACTATCCCAATTATGAACGATATCGCGGCGGCGCGGGCTGGCCTGCTGCGCCGCGCCCCGCTTGATGAGGACCGCGAGACGACCTCCGCTGTGGCCGCGATCATCGCCGAGGTGCGCTCCGGCGGCGACGATGCCCTGCGCGCCCTGACCGCCCGGCTGGATCGCGTGCAGTTGGCACAGATCGAGATCCCGCGCGCGCGCTGGGAGGCCGCCGCCGCCGCCATTCCCGCCGACCTGCGGGATGCCTTGACCCTAGCCGCCGCCGAGATCCGCGCCTTCCACCAGCGCCAGGCCCGCAACTCATGGGTTGATTTTGGCGTCGAAGGGGCACGGGGCCAGCTGGTGCTGGCTCTGGATCGCGTAGGAATCTATGTGCCCGGTGGCGCCGCGCCTCTGCCCTCGTCCCTTATCCACGCCGCCGTGCCGGCCCAGGTGGCCGGTGTGAAGGAGATCATCGTTTGCTCGCCGCCCCAGGCCGCAACCGGCGAGCCTGCTGAGATCGTGCTCGCCGCCGCCCATATCGTCGGCGTGGGCCGCCTGTTTGCGCTCGGCGGCGCCCAGGCGATCGCCGCCATGGCCTACGGCACGGAGAGCGTCCCTCGGGTGGACAAGATCGCCGGGCCGGGCAACCGCTTCGTTATCCAGGCGAAGCGCATGGTCTTCGGCGCGGTGGATATTGAGAGCCTGCCGGGGCCGACCGAGACCCTGGTGCTGGCCGACGGGGCCGCCGACCCGCGCCTGGTCGCCGCCGACCTGCTCGCTCAGGCTGAGCATGTGGAGGCCAGCGCTATCCTGATCACCACATCGGCGGAGCTGGCCTCGGCCGTGCAGGCCGAGGTCGGTCGCCAGCTAGAGGCGCTCCCCGAGACCAACGCGCGGGCCGCCGCCGAGGCGGTCAGTCAGCGCGGCGGGATCATTATCGTGCCTGATATGGATGTGGCGATGGATCTGGCAAACGAGTACGGCCCCGAGCACCTCTGCCTGCTGCTTGCCGACCCCTGGGCCTACGTGGGCAAGGTGCGCAACGCCGGCGGGATCTTCCTCGGCGAGGACTCCTTCGAGGTGCTGGGCGACTATGTGGCCGGGCCGTCGCACATTATGCCTACCGAGGGCACCGCCCGCTTCGCCTCGCCAGTGAATGTGGACGATTTCCGCAAGGTGATCTCGCTGGTCGGTCTTAACCGGGCCGGCCTGGGGCGGGTCGGCCCGGCCGCCCGGCGGATCGCCGAGGCGGAGGGGCTCTTCGCCCACGCGGCGGCCGTGCGGGCCAGGCTTGAGGGCTGATCTGGCCAGCGTAGGGAGGCAGCGCGCTGCCTCCCTGCCGGTCGGTGTATAATCCGCATAGACAACATCAGAAGGAAGGTTCTCTCATGACGGGCTTTTTCGCCAGCTTTATCGATATTCTGTTCAATGTGCTGCTCTTCGCGATCCTTGGTCGGGTACTGATCTCGTGGATCGACCCGATGGGCAATATGCGCGCCACCCAGATCCTGCGCGAGATCACCGAGCCGATCCTCGGCCCCCTGCGCAGCATCCTGCCGCAGATGGGCATGTTCGACCTCTCGCCGATTGTGGCGATGCTGCTGCTCCAGATGCTGCACGGGCTGCTGCTGCGGGTGATCTCATAGGATGCGATGCTAGTAGGGGCGGCTCGCGAGCCGCCCCTACGGGGATGTTATGCTGCGTACAAGCTCTGCGGGCGACCGCTTCCTGCTCCTGGTCGTCTTCCTCGTCGGTGTCGGCACCCTCGGTATCGAGATGGTGATGCCCCGGCTGCTGGCCCCCTTCTTCGGTACCTCGCAGCCGATCTGGGCGGTGGTGATCGGGATGACCCTGGTCTACCTGGCGATCGGCTACCGTATCGGCGGCACCCTTGCCGACCGTCGGCCAGACGAGCGGCTGCTCTATCGGATGATCGCCTGGTCGGGCCTGCTCTGCGCGCTGATCCCGCTGCTCGCCCGCCCGCTGCTCGGGCTTGCCCAGTTCTCGCTGCGTCATATCGTTGCCGGTGGCTTTATCGGCTCGCTGATCGTCGTGGTGCTGCTCTTCGCCGCCCCGGTTATTCTGATGGCCACCGTCGGCCCCTTCGCAGTGCGCCTACAGATCCGCCGCTTCGAGGAGGGCGTGGCTGTGGCCGGGCGCACCGCCGGCACGATCTCCTCGCTCTCCACCCTCGGCTCGATCGTCGGCACCTTCCTCACCGTCCTCCTGCTCATTCCGGCGATCGGCACCGCTGGCACGATCTACCTCTTCGCCGCATTCCTGGTGATCCTCGGCCTGATCGGCCTGCGCGACTGGCGCTACGCCCTGATGCTGCTCGTCGTCGCGCTGATGGCCTTTATCCACTACGCATTCGACGGCACGATTAAGACCGCCGACTGCTACAACTGCACGCTGATCGCCGAGGCCGAGTCGGACTATAACTACATCCAGGTGGCTCGTCAGGACATCGTCTACGCCGACGGGACGGTGGACCCGCGCCATATCCTGGTGCTGAACGAGGGTCAGGCCACCCACTCGGTCTACCGGCTCAAGTATAAGCAGACGGGCAACCCGCTCGACCTGCTCACCGACGGTGGCCCCTGGGACTACTTTAGCGTCGCGCCCTATGTGTACGCCAACCGTGACCCGCAGAGCGTGACGAGCATGGCCCTGCTCGGCTCGGCTGCGGGCAGCGTGCCCAAGCAGTTCCTGGCGATCTATGGCCCACAGACGACAATCGACGCGGTGGAGATCGACTCGAAGATCGTCGAGCTGGGCCGCAAGTACTTCGATCTGGAGGATCAGGACCCGCGCTACCCGAACTACCACACCCACATCCAGGATGCGCGCTCCTGGCTGGCCACCGCCGAGGGTCGCTACGACGTGATCGGCATGGACGCCTACCATCAGCCCTACATCCCCTTCCACCTGACCACGGTTGAGTTTTTTCGGCAGGTAAACGATCATCTGAACCCGCAGGGCGTGGCCGTGGTGAACGCAGGTCGCCCATCTAGCGGCGACGACCGGCTGGTGAATGCCCTAGCATCAACCATGCTCGCGGTCTTCCCTCAGGTCTACATGATCGGCACACGCTTCTCAAACGCCATTCTGATCGGCGTACACGAGCCGGTCGGCGACGGCGTGCAGAACTTTACCGACAACGCCGGGCGCATGCAGATCCAGGCGCTTGAGCTGGTGATGTACTGGTCGCTGAACGAGGGCGCCTTCGGGCCGGTGCGCCAGTTCACCGCCGACCAGGCCCGCTACACCCCCTTCACCGACGACCGCGCCCCCGTTGAGCAGCTGGTGGATGGGCTGATCCTCAGCGAGGCCACGCGGCCCTGAGGGGATTGTGGATTGTGGATTGCATGCGGTTCCGTGGGCGACTGGAAGTCGCGCCAGCGGGGCGCGTTGCGCCGGGCGTCGGCCTGCGCCGACGCCGGAACCGCCCGCGAAGGCGGGCGGACGGCCGCAGGCCCCAGCGACGCGGCTTCAGCCGCCAGCGATTTTGCAACAGCCCTGCCCCCCCTCATGACGCAGTTTGACAATTCCTAACAAGACGTGATACCCTATATGTGTTTCGATAGCTCCGAACCGCCCCTGGTGGGGCGTAACCCTGAGACAGGTATGGTACCAGGCAAACTCGACACCCTACTATGGCACGGGCAAGTGGCGACGGCACCAGCGTGCTGCGCCGCCTTTCTCGCGTGCCGCGCCCTCGCCGCCGACAGAGGCAGCTGTGCGCGGGGCGCGGCGATGCGTGCGATCAGGGCGGTCTCCTCTGCCAGCCACGCTAAAGTCTTAGCTCTCTAGCCGGGGATTATCCCTACCCCGTGCAGAGAGCCTTTGTTAACCAGACAAATGGTTCTTAAAGGGGGTGGGCGTCTTGGCTCAGCGAGTCCTCGTCCTCAACGCAAGCTACGAGCCGCTTCAGCTTATCTCGGTGCGCCGTGCGGTGATCCTCCTGCTCCAGGAGAAGGCCGAGCTGATTGAGGCTGCCGAGCAGCAGCTGCGTGCTCGCCATATCGCCTTGGATATTCCTCTGGTGATCCGCCTGGTGCGCTACATCCGCATCCCGCGCCGCCTGAAGCTGCCCTGCTCGCGCCGTGGCATCTTCGCCCGCGACCGCGAGATATGTCAGTACTGCGGCCAGCAGCCTGGCCGCGCCTCCCTGACGATAGACCATGTGCTGCCGCGCTCGCAGGGTGGCGCGACGACCTGGGAGAATGTGGTGACGGCCTGCCGCGAGTGCAACCACCGCAAGGGCGGGCGCACCCCCGATCAGGCCAACATGCTGTTGCTCGCCCCGCCACGGCAGCCCCAGTACCTCGCCTTCGCCCTGCTTGGCGAGATGGAGCGCCACGACGTCTGGCGCAAGTATGCCTTCAACTAGGCGTGATCTGGGTGATTTCGGCGAGTCCGCCGCCCGCTCACACCTCCTGCGCGCTGGCTACGTGATCCTGACAAGCAACTGGCGCTGCCGCATCGGCGAGATCGATCTGGTCGCCCAACAGGGCGACCAGCTTGTTTTTGTGGAGGTGCGCACTCGCCGCGCCGCTGGCCCTGTTGCCCCCGAGGAGAGCCTCTCGCCCGCCAAGAGCCGTCGCCTGCTCGCCCTCGCCGATACCTATATGGCCGAGGCCGATCTTCCCTCTAACACCCCCTGCCGGATCGACCTGATCGCTATCGTCATTGACCGCGCTGGACGGATCGCGCGCCTCGACCATATCATCAGCGCGGTTGAAGCTTAGAGATCCCTACGCCTCGCCCCAGACATGAACCCGGTTGCGCCCGGCGTGCTTGGCGGCGTACAGCGCCTGGTCAGCCCGCCAGATCAGATCATCGACCGTCGACAGATCTGGTTCGGACATCGCTATCCCCATGCTGATCGTGATAGTGATCGGGCCGCTCGTCGTCTCGACCGGCGTGCTCTCGATCGTCTGGCGCAGCCGCTCGGCGATGAGGCGCGCCTGTTGCAGGCTAATCTTCGGGCTGATAATCACAAACTCTTCCCCGCCGTAGCGAGCCACAATGTCTGATGCCCGTACATGCTTGAGGCAGCCCGCCATGAACTTCAGCACTTCGTCGCCCACCGCGTGGCTGAACTCATCATTTACCCGCTTGAAATGATCAATGTCGATGAAGATCGCTGACAGCCCATTCCCTTCATTGCGCTGATCTCGCCGAAACTCTGCCTCGGCGAGCGCGTTGAAGCGACGGCGGTTGTAGAGCCCAGTCAACGGGTCAGTATCGGCCAGCGTGTGCATATGTTGCAGCAGGAGCATTTGCTCAAACGCGAGCGTCATCTCCTGGGCCAGCACCTGGGCGATTTTGGCATGATCGGGGCGGAAGGCATTGGGCTGGGCGCTGCTGATTGTCAGTATCCCGATCACCTCCTGCCCCTTCAGCAGCGGTACGCCCATCCAGCTCAGCAGATTATGTGGCTCGATGAGGCTCAGCGGGCTGATGTTGGTGATCTCATCAGGCGTCAGGATGAGTGGTATCTGCCGCTGGATCACCAGCGCGTATGGCTGTTGCCGTACATCTCTATGCTGGCCAACCAGGCTATCATACTCGTGGCTGCTCCGCGCAGCGATCACTTGCAGCGTGTTGGACTCCCGCAGCAGCAGGATCGCCTCATCGTTAGGGATAAGTGTATGTAGGTGTATCAGCACCTGCTGGAGCATGTGCTCGATATTCAGCTCGGCGGTCAGGCTGACCAGGAGCTTGCGCATCTCCGTCGTGATGTCGCGCTCACGGCGCAGCAGCTGCTCGGCCTCCTGGAGCGCGGCGTAGGTCTGGGCATTGGCGAGGGCCAGCCCGCACAGGTTGCTGATCGCAAGGCCGAGGTTGAGGTACTGGGTGCGATGCGCTGGGATGGCGATGCTGTGTATCGCAATCAGGCCGAGGATCTCCTGCTGATAGTGGATTCGCAGGTAGAATCCGCTGCTCACATCCATCAGGGCGTAGTCGTCGTGCATGGTCGCAAGGGTCTGCTCAAGCAGATCGGTGGGGCTATCATCGCCCTGCTGCGAGAAGACGCGCGTGATCTTGCCCCCGGCGATCTGGGCGTACCGCATATCGGTGCAGCCGAACAGCATGGCAAACAGATCCAGGATCGCGCTGATCGTGGCCTCTTCAGACTGGATCTGGGACAGCCGCACCAGCAGATCGAATGCCATGGCGTACTCGGCGATCTTGCGGTTGGCCTCCTGGAGCATCTGCCGCTGCTGGCGCTCAGTGTCGCTCAGCCGCAACTCCAGGACGATCTTGGCCAGAAAGAGCTTCAGGTAGTCGAGCCCGACAGAGCGCACCCGGTACGGCCGATCCACATAGGCGGCCATTTGCTCCAGCTCTGCGCGCGCATGCGGGCTCGTGCCGGTATCGAGCAGCAGGAGCTCGCGCGCGCATTCGCGGAAGAACTGCTGCGCCCCTGCCTGGTCGAACCCCCAGCGTTGGAGCTGGCCGCGCCAGCCCTTGAGCCAGCTCGGCGTGAGCAGATAGGCGCCCGCGCGGGTCTCGCTCTCCCAGATCTCGCGGCCGGACACCATGGTGAGGCAATGCTCCAGCTGCACGAGCCTGCCCTGTAGCTCGGGCGAGGCCGCCGCGTCGCCACGCGGGAGCGAGCAGGCGCCAAGGATCAGCACCTCGCTGCCATCAGGCGGGGGCGACAGCAAGAGCTGTTCGACGCGATCCTCCGGGCGTAGCGCGCGGCTGCACGGCAATGGGGCGTACGCCTCGACCCGCACCCAGGGGTAGCCGAGCTCACCGATGGCGATCTCAACATCCTCTCGGTAGTAGGCGCAGACACGGAGGCAGAGCTTAGGTTTCACGATCCATCCAGTGGAGCGGGTAGGTCCCCCAGCGCTGGACAGCCTCAGCGATCGCCAGCAGGGTCTCCTCTGAAACCTGAAAGGGGATCTCGCCGTGGTTATCTGCCAGGATGAAGCCGCCGCCCGGCCCGGCGGCGGCGATCGCCGCCTTGACCTTCGCCTCAGCCTCGGCGGGGGACCAGTGGCGCATCTCGATCCCGTTCAGGTTGCCGAGCAGGCTGATCGTGCCGGCGGCGGCGCGCTTCAGCTCGGCCAGATCCTCCAGCGTGCTGACGCCGATCAGCACGCTGCCGGTCTTGGCGACATCGGCCACCAGCGGCAGGCAGCGCCCGGAGGCGAAGTGGAAGGCCACTGGCCCATTGATGCGGGCGCAGACGCGGCTGCTGATCGGGTGATCGAGACGCAGGGAGAGATCATGCGGCACAATGGTGGTTGAGGCAACCGGGTTAAAGTAGCAGATCGCGGTGGCGCCGGCCGCCAGCTGGGCGTTGGCCCACGCGACGCAGAACTCCTCGTTCAGCCGCATGAGCAGCGCGAAGAGATCCGGCTGCTCGTACATCAGGTGGAGATACGCATCGAAGCCCATCTGCATCACCGGGACCGAGAACGGGGCCATGACGACCGCGATGATCGGGGTCTCGCCCCGGCTGCGCTCGCGCAGCTGCCTGATCGTTTCCAGTGTGCGGAGCAGACCCGGAGAGTCGGCGATGGCGGGCGGCTGGAGCGCGCGGATCTGCTCGGGCCGCCGGATGAAGGGCTGTCCGGCATTCGGCGGCCCGTCCTCCGAGAAGATAACCTCGCCCCCCCAGGCCTCGACCTCGAGCGCGGCGTAGGAGAAGGCGTACAGACAGTCGCTCCGGTACTTGCGTGCCATGCGCAGCTGGCCCTCGGCCATAGATGCTGCGCTGCTGAAGTAGGACTGGATCGACATGCCGAGCTCCTGTGCGCCGTGCATCGTCACGAGCAAGCAGAGCGGGACGCGATCCGGCTCCCGGTGGCCGAGGGTGGTCAGCACCCGCTGGAGCGAGGTCATCTCGGTGGATGTCATGGCAGCTCCTTTAGCAGCCTGCCGACATGTGTGACGGCATCGATCGCCGTCTTCCCCATCGCGTCGGCGCCGATCTCCTGCCAGAGAATCTCGTCAAAGCGAAACGGCGCGCCGCCCACAATGATCTTTGGGCGATGGCCGGCGCGCTCCAGTTGCTGCCGCAGCTCTTTGATCCGCAGGGCCGAGGGGAGCATCAGCACGGAGATCAGCAGCACGGCGATGCGCTCCTGGATCACTTGCGCGACCAATGCCTCAACAGTAACCTGTCCAAAGTCTCTGATCTCATACCCGCTGGCGCGCAGCGATGCGTAGACCATGCGCTTCCCCAGCAGATGATAGTCTTCAAGGACGGCGATCGCGATGGGCGGATGGCTGATGCGCTGAATCTGCGCGGGCGGCAGGATTGCGTCTACAATCTCCTCGCAGATGTGCCCGCTCATATAGACTTGGGCGAGCGACAGCGCCCCCTGCTCCCACTGCGCGCCGATCTGTTCGAGCGCAGGCACGATCATCTGCTCGAACAGATTGACTGTGCCTGCTCGTTGCCCATAGGTGCTGAGGATCTGGCGTGCGGCAAAGCGATCAATCGCCAGCAGCGCCTCTAAGAACTCGTCGAGCGGCTGCGCTGAGATCGAGGAGGTAATTGTCATCATTATATGCCCTGGCCTGGTCCCCGCTGCATCAGGGAGCATGACAGATGGGGGGGCGTTACTGGTGGAATGCCTCTCATTGTAGCATATCGCCACCTGGCTACGTCGGCGGGTAGGGCTGTCGCATGATGGCGGGGCATGTGCAAAGTCCCTGCCCCCCCGGCTGGCGACTGGAAGTCGCGCCAACGGGGCGCTGCGCGCCGGGCGTCGGCCTGCGCCGACGCCGCACCCGCCCGCGTAGGCGGGCGGCCAGCCGCAGGCTCCCGTGGCGCGACTTCAGCCGCCAGCGACGTTGCTCATGCCCTGAGTATGAGGGCAATGCCCCTTGCCGATCCGCTGGCGGGCAGATATACTACAAAGTATCTTCATATGCGAAAAAAGCGTAAGGTGGCAGCCCCTATGACTGTTCACGAGCCCCGCACGATCGAGGCGGTGGAGGCGATCACGCACGTCGCGCCCACCTACCTCAACCGCGAGCTGAGCTGGATTGAGTTTAACCGCCGCGTCTTTGGCGAGGCCCTTGACCAGCGCACCCCGCTTCTTGAACGCATAAAGTTTCTCGCTATCTTCGCGTCGAACTTCGACGAGTTCTTTATGATCCGCGTCAGCGGGATCATGCAGCAGATCAGCGCCGGCGTGCAGAAGCAGTCGCCCGATGGGCTGACGCCCACCGAGCAGCTGAAGGCTGTGCGGAAGGTGCTAGTGCCCCTGATCGAGCAGGAGCGCGATCTGTTCTTCAATGACTTGTTGCCTCGCTTGTCGGAGCAGGGCATTCACTTGCTGAATATGGACGACCTGAGCCCGCGCCAGCGCGTCTGGGTCGATGACTACTTTCGCAAGCAGATCTTCCCCGTGCTCACGCCCCTGGCCTTCGACAGCAGCCGCCCCTTTCCCTTCATCTCAAACCTTAGCCTGAACCTCGCGGTGATGATCCAGGACCCGCAGAAGGGTGAGCTGTTCGCCCGCGTGAAGGTGCCCGAGGTGCTGCCGCGCCTGATCGGATTGCCCGCCGAGCTCTGCGAGGGCTCCGCCGATCTGTCCACCGGCCGCCGCCACTGCTTCGTCTGGATCGAGCAGCTGATCGCTGCCCATCTCGATATGCTCTTCCCCGACATGGAGGTGGTGCTGTCGGCCCCCTTCCGCGTCACCCGCAACGCCGATATGGAGATCGAGGAGGATGAGGCCGATGATCTGCTCTCTAGCATTGAGCAGGGCGTGCGCCAGCGCCGCTTCGGCGAGGTGGTGCGGATTACGGTCGATAACGCGATGCCCGAGCGGATCAGCAGCCTGCTGCTGACGAACCTGAAGATCGGCCCGCGTGACCTCTACACAGTGCGCGGCCCGCTCGGCCTGGCTGACCTGATGGCGCTGATGAAGATCGACCGGCCCGACCTCAAAGACCCGCCGCATATGCCCACCCTGCCGATGGTGCTGCATAGCAGCGGTGATATTTTTGACACGATCCGTCAGGGCGATGTGCTGCTGCACCACCCCTATCACTCATTCGCCCCGGTGATCGACTTCATCCAGGCTGCCGCCGACGACCCGCATGTTCTGGCGATCAAGCAGACGCTCTATCGGGTCGGCAGCAACTCGCCGATCGTCAAGGCGCTGATGCACGCCCGCGAGCAGGGCAAGCAGGTGACGGCGGTGGTCGAGCTGAAGGCCCGCTTCGATGAGGAGAACAATATCATCTGGGCCAAGGCGCTGGAGCGCGCCGGGGTGCATGTGGTCTATGGGCTGCTTGGCCTAAAGGTACACGCGAAGCTGGCCCTGGTGGTGCGCCAGGAGCAGGACGGCATCCGCTGCTACGCCCATCTGGGCACCGGCAACTATAACGCCGGCACCGCCCGCGTCTACACCGATCTGGGCATGTTTACATGTCGCCCCGAGATTACCGCCGATGTGGTTGACCTGTTCAACTTCCTCACCGCCTATAGCCGCCAGGCCACCTATCGCTCGCTGCTGGTCGCCCCGGTCACGCTGCGCCAGCGCCTGGTGAGCTTGGTGCGCCGTGAGATCCAGCGTCAGCAGGATCACGGCGATGGCCGGATCATCTTCAAGATGAACGCCTTTGTCGATCACCAGCTCATCGATCTGCTCTACGAGGCATCGCAGGCAGGCGTGCAGATCGACCTGATTGTGCGCGGGATGTGCTCGCTGCGCCCCGGCGTGCCCGGCCTCAGCGAGAGTATCCGGGTGCGCAGCATCATCGGGCCGTTCCTGGAGCATAGCCGGATCTACTACTTCGAGAACGGCGGCACGCCGGTGCTCTACCTCGGCAGCGCCGATATGATGGAGCGCAACCTCGACCGCCGCGTCGAGGAGCTCTACCCGCTCGATGACCCCTCCCTGGCCGCCTATGTCCACGATATGCTGCTGCAGACCTACCTGGCCGATAATGTGCGCGCCCATATGCTCCAGCCCGATGGCAGCTACCTCCGGCTGCGGCCAGGCGACGCCGCGCCGGTCGATAGCCAGATCCCTGAGCGGATGATTACCGCGTGACGGCGCCGGGCGATATGGTACACTTTTTGTATGTACGCGATGCCACGATCTATCGTCCTGTCCCTGCTGCTTGTCCTCCTGTCGGCATTCCTTTCGCCGGGCGACGCCCGCGCCCAGGCGGGAGGGTGGCGTCAGCGTGACACGGCGACCTTCACCATCCTCTATACGCTCGATGAGCAGGCCGAGGCGGATCGCTACGCCGACTTCATCGACACGATCTACGACGAGGTCTCTACGGCGTTTAGCTACCGCGCCCCGCCGCCGCTCACCCTGCGCCTCTACCCCACCAGCAATGACTACTACCAGGCCAACCCGGCCGCCCGCAATGTGCCCGGCATCGTGGCCCACGCCGACTTCCGCCGGCGTGAGCTGGTGGTGATCGTTGAGCGCACCCGCCAGCAGACCGATGAGGAGGTGCGCAACAATGTGCGCCACGAGCTGACCCACATTGTCGCCGCCGACCTGAGCGAGAACCGGCTGAACACTGGCTTTCAGGAGGGGGTGGCCCAGTACCTTGAGCGCCCCGCCCCCGAGCTGGAGTCAAAGATCGCCGCCTTGCGCCAGGCCGCCGACCAGGGCCGCCTGCTGCCCTGGAGCGCCTTCGATGATCGTGACGCTATCTACGCCGCGCCCGAGGTGAGCTACCCGGAGAGCCTCTCGGCGGTGGCATTCCTGGTTGACCGGGATGGATTTGCGAAGCTGCGCGAGTTTCTCACGGTCAGCGCACGCAGCTCCGGCTACCGCTCGGCACTTGAGCGAGCCTACGGCATGTCTGTGACCGACCTAGAGGCCGAGTGGCTCCAGTGGCTCCCCGGCTACCTGTCTGGCGGTTATAAGATCAGCGCACTCGACAGCTACGACCTCTCATATGCGCGCGGCCTGCTGGAGCAGGGCAACTACCCCGCCGCCGCATCGGAGCTTGATCAGGCCATCGGCTGGATCGCCAGGCACGCCGATACCCAGCCACTTGAGGTTGCCGCCGAGGCGGAGCGGCTGAAGGCCCAGGCCGAGGAAGGGATGCGCGCAACCCAGATCGCTGAGGATGCCCGTAAGGCGCTGGAGTCTGGTGACTACGAGCGTGCCCGCCAGCTGATCGGCCAGGCCCGCCTGAGCTTTGGGCGCATCGGCGACACGCGCCAGGACGTGGCGCTGGATGTCTACGAGCAGCGGGTGCTGCGCGGGGTCGCGGCCAGCGAGCGGCTGATCCAGGCCAATGAGCTCGCCCGCAGCCTGCGCTACCCCCAGGCCCGCGCGACGGCCGACCTAGCCGCCCAGGAGTTCGCCGCCCTCGGCGACCAGCTGCGCCTGACGAACGCCCTGGCCCTGCGCCAGAGCCTCGACAGCCGCCAGCGGCTGGCCGGCGCGCTGCTGATGGTCGCTGGCCTCGCCGGCGCGCTGCTCAGCCTGATCGGCCGGTTCTTCCAGCGGCCCGCCGAGGTGTGGTGAAAGACAATGGTGCTGCGTAAAAATGCCAGCTTCGCTGGCATTTTTACGCAGCACCATTGTCTATTAGGGCGGCGGCCCTACACACGCACCATATCGGCTGGCACCGGGAAGCTGCGGCAGAGCTCGGCGACCTCCGTGGCGATGCGGGCCTGGCGCTCTGTGTCGTCGATATGCTGGAGCACATCAACCATCCAGGTGGCGATCTGGGCCATCTCGGCCTCGCCCATGCCACGGGTGGTGACAGCCGGTGTACCGATGCGGATGCCGCTAGTGCGCACAGGGGGCTGCGGGTCATCGGGGATGGCGTTCTTATTCACCGTGATCGCGGCCCGGTCGAGCGCCTTCTGGGCCTGCGCGCCGGTGATCCCGAGGCCGGTCAGGTCGGCCAGCATCAGGTGGTTATCGGTGCCGCCGCTGATCAGGCTCACGCCGCGCTCGGTCAGGCCGGCGGCCAGCGCCTTGGCGTTGCGGCGGATCTGGGCGGCGTACTGCTTGAACTCGGGGCGCAGAGCCTCGCCGAAGGCCACGGCCTTGCCAGCGATCACATGCATGAGCGGGCCGCCCTGGTTGCCGGGGAAGACGCTACTGTTGAGCTGCTTCGCGTAGGGCTCGTCCATCATGATCATGCCGCCGCGCGGGCCGCGCAGAGTCTTGTGGGTGGTGGTGGTGACGATGTGGGCGTGGCCGACCGGGGAGGGGTGCTCGCCGCCAGCCACCAGCCCGGCGATGTGGGCGATATCGGCCATGAGCAGGGCGCCCACCTCATCGGCGATCTGGCGCATGCGGGCGAAGTCGATGATCCGGGGGTAGGCGCTGGCCCCCGAGGTGATCAGCTTGGGCCGGGCGGCGCGGGCCTTCTCGGCCAGGTCGTCGTAGTCGATCTGGCCGGTCGCCATATCGACGCCGTAGAACTGGATGTTGTACCACTTGCCGCTGAAGTTCACTGGGCTGCCGTGGGTGAGGTGGCCGCCGTGGTCGAGGCGCATGCCGAGGATGGTGTCGCCCGGCTGGAGCAGGGCGGTGAACACGGCGATGTTGGCCTGGGCGCCGCTGTGGGGCTGCACATTGGCCGCCTGCGCGCCGAAGAGCTTGAGCGCGCGGTCGATCGCCATCTGCTCAACCACATCGACGAACTCGCAGCCGCCGTAGTAGCGCTTGCCGGGCAGACCCTCGGCGTACTTGTTGGTCAGCACTGAGCCCTGGGCCTCCATCACCGACAGGCTGGTATAGTTCTCGCTGGCGATCAGCTCAAGCCCCTCGCGCTGCCGCTTCTCCTCGCTCTCGATCAGCGCCGCGATCTCTGGGTCAGTGATCTTCAAGTGGTCCAACATATGGCTTACTCCTGTGAATGCACAATGCACAATGCACAATGGCTCAATTTTGGCAATAGAGCATACGTAACGCTGTCACGCTGAGCGAAGCGAAGCGTCCCGGCCGGGATTCTTCGCTTCGCTCAGAATGACAGGATGCCTCACAGCGTTACTTCTGCGGTGTTGCCAATTTTGCATTTTGCATTTTGCATTGACCTTAATACCCTGCCGACTTGTCGACGATGTTGAGCAGAGCTTGGCCGGTGCGGAAGCGGGCCAGGTTCTTGAGGAAGAGGGCGATCTGGCGCTCACGCATACGCGGCGAGCTGGCGGTGGCGTGGGGCGTGATCGTGACGCCGGGCAGCCCCCAGAGCGGGCTCTCGGCGGGCAGGGGCTCCTGCTCGAAGGTGTCGAGCGCCGCGCCGCCGATGCTGCCGTTATGCAGGGTGGCGATCATGGCCGGCTCGTCGATCACCGCGCCACGGGCGATGTTGATCAGGTATGCCGTCGGCTTCATCGCCGCAAACGCCGCCGCGTCGATCATCCCGCGCGTCTCGGGGGTGAGCGGCGTAGCGACGACGATATAGTCGGCCTCGGGCAGCAGATCGCGCCAGGCCGCGTCGCCCACCACGCGCTCCACGCCGGGCATGGGCTGGGGCGTGCGTCGGCTGCCGTAGATACGCATGCCGAAGGTGGCGGCCCGCTCGGCGATCGCCTGGCCGATCCCGCCGATGCCGATGATCAGCAGGGTGGACTCGTACAGCTCGCGCAGCTGCACGCCCTCGGCCCAGCGCGCCTCGGCCTGGGCCGCCCCAAAGGCATCCATCTGCTTCGCGTGGGCGAGCATAAAGCCCAGCACAAACTCGGCGATCGGGATGGCGTGGACGCCCGCGCTGTTCGTCAGGGTGATATCGCGTGCGATCACCGTCGGCGTCAGCACATGATCGACGCCGGCGCTAGGCGTGTGCATCCAGCGCACATTGGTGGCGGCGGCGAGCACGCGCTCCAGGTAGGGTTCGCGCGTCCACCAGCGGAAGTAGGCGACAGTGTCTGCGGGGTCGGAGTCAAAATCGCCGGCGGGATCGACCCACACGGCGTGGACATCGGCGGGAAGCAGGGGCGCAAGAGCCTCGCGGATTTGGGCAGGGACAAGAATCTTCATGAAGTGTTGAGTGTTGAGTGTTGAGTGTTGAGTGATCGCAGCAATACTGCAACTCAACACTCAACACTCAACACTAGCTAACCGACTCTCCTGGCTTGAGGGCGATCACCTCGGTGGTGACGCCGAACTCCTGGCAGGCTGCGACAAGTGCCTCGGGCGTGCCGGTCAGGATCGGGAAGGTGCCGTAGTGGCCGGGAATGGCGTACGTTGCGCCGATCAGCTTGAGCGCGTAGGCCGCCTGGCGCGGGTCCATCGTGAAGTGGTCGCCGATCGGCAAGATCGCGAGATCGGGGGCGTACAAGTCGCGCACAATCTGCATGTCCATCGTCGCGCTGGTGTCGCCGGTGTGGTAGATCGTAAATCCATTGCTCATGCGAATCACGAAACCGGCGGCGGTGCCTAGTCCGATTGTCTGCCCGTTCTCGTAGATTGAGCTGGAGTGGTGGGCATTGGTCATTGTAACCTTCATATCGGCCACGCTGACGGTGCCGCCCTTGTTGAAGCCGATCAGCTGCTCGCCTGAGATACCCTGGCCCTCTAGGTAGGGCAGCAGGTCGTACTGGCAGACGACCTTTGCGCCAGTATCCTGCACCAGTTTGGTCAGGTCGGCGATATGGTCGAAGTGACCGTGCGTAAGGAGTACGGTGGTGAGGTTCTGGCGCAGGCTCGCCTTCAGCGCATCCGGGCATGACGGGTTCCCGTCGAGCCAGGCGTCGATCAGCACACCGCGCCCCTCGGGGGTGGTAAGATGAAACGTCCCGTGGCCAGCCCAGGTGATCGTCGTGTTCTTGCCTAGTGTTGTCACACCTTGCCTCCTTGCATCGTCTGACAGCATCCCAATGCAGCCTTTCCTATGTCCAGTATAGCATAAGCCAGTCTAGCAACTGCCGCGCATGGGGGCTTGACAAGACGTTTCAGGGGAGTATAATATACCCCCAGGGGGTATCCCCCAAGGACACTATCGAATAGGTAAACAACGGGGCGGAGGTTGCCCCGAGGAGGTTTGCGATGACGAAGCCCGTGAAGGTAACAGACGCCGAGTTCGAGCTGAAGGTGCTGAAGTCCGAGAAGCCGGTGGTCGTCGATTTCTGGGCACCCTGGTGCGGGCCGTGCCGGGCGATCGGGCCGACCCTCGACAAGCTTGCTGGCGAGTATGATGGCAAGCTCACCGTCGCGAAGGTAAACACCGACGAGGAGAACCGCTGGGCCGGCCAGCTGGGCATCCAGGGCATCCCGACGCTGATCATCTTCAAGGACGGCAAGGAGTTCAAGCGCTTGGTCGGCTCGCGCTCCGAGGGCGCGTACCGCGAGGCGTTCGACAGCGCGCTCGGCTAAAGCGTCTCCGCACACGTCATTGCCTGGAGGCTCCTATGGCCGATCAAGTTCGTCCACTCTCACCCGAGCGGCGCGACGACGTCCTTCTAAGGCTTCGTCGGATCGAGGGCCAGGTGCGCGGCATCCAGCGCATGGTCGAAGAGAATCGCGACTGCCGCGACATTGTGACCCAGGTTGCGGCGGTGAAGTCGGCTCTGTCCAGCGTCAACGGTCAGGTCCTACGCTGCTACGCACACAACTGCCTGGACAGTGAAGAGCTGCCCCGCGAAAAGACGATCGCCGACCTGATCCACCTCTTTGAGGAGAGCTAGCTCATCATAAGGGCGCAGCAGGAGCATTGCTCCTGCTGCGCCCTTATGATTCCCATCAGTCCTCGGGCTCCCAGCCCTGCTGCTGGGCCAGGTCGCGCAGGCCGCGGGCCAGGCTCTCCAGCTGCTTGAGCAGCAGGCGCAGCTTGAAGGGCGCCCCCTCATCCGACTTCACCCACTTCACCAGATCCCCCTCGGCGTAGGCTCGCGAGATGCGGTCTGTCTCATCGACCATCTGGTCGAGCGAGCGGATGCGGAAGACGCGGGCTTTGTTCTTCGGCTGGTTCTCAACCGTCTCTTCCTCGACCCGCAGGAATCCATCATTCTCAGCGTCACCCTCATCGTCATCCCAGAGCCCGGCGTCGCTCTCTTCGCGGTCCACCATCGACACGCTAGTCTTGCCCATGGGGCCACCGGCGAGGCCGATCTCGGGGCCGGATGCTTGGGTGCGCAGCTGCTCGCCCTGCTCCAGCGCCTGGAGGGCCGTCTCCAGGGTCAGGTTCGGGTTCGCGGCGAAGTAGGCCACCAGCTTGCTCAGCTCGGCGGCGGACATGCCCTCGTCCACGGCGAACCTGGCCAGCTCGCGCTGTGTCTTCGGGCTGGGCACGCGGCGCAGGTGCTGGGCCTGGGTGACATTCAGCTCGCCGCGGCGGATCATCTGCTGGACATCGTCGGGCAGGTCGAGCAGGCCGAGGTAGCGCCGCACGGTGCGGCCAGAGAACCCGACCGCCTCGCCGACGGACTCATCGAGCTCGCTCTCGGGGAGCTTGCCGCGCTCCTCGACGATCCGCGCGCGCAGGCGGGCGTAGGCCCGGGCCTGCTCGACATCGTTCAGATCCTGGCGCTGCACGTTCTCGATCAGCTGGCGCAGCAGCAGGTCGGGGTCGTCGGTGTCGAGCACGATGCAGGGCACCCGCTCAAGGCCGAGCTGCATCGCCGCCGCCAGACGTCGCCCGCCGTAGATCACCCGGTAGCGCTCGCCGCCCGAGTCTACGACGCCGAGGGGCTGGAGCAGCCCGCGCTCGGCGATCGTCGCCGCCAGGCCGGCGACATCCCCGGTATCCTCACGCACTCCGTCCGGGTCAGCATCAAGCTGGCGCGGATCTAGATAGAGCAGCCGCATAGACATAGCAGAGAACTCCTCAGAATGAAACATTTGTTTGTAGAGTATAGCAGAATTTGCCTGATCCGGCAAAGTGTAGGGGTGCATCGCGATGCGCCCCTACACAACCAAGTTTATCGCCCCCGGCACGACCTCGACTCTCACCCGAGTGGCGTTCGTCGCCACCACCTCACCGTCGGTGGCGACGGGGATGCCGTTCTGGCAGAGCACCTCGATGCTGCGGGCGCGGCCCATCGTCACCTCGCGGAGGGTGGTGTGGCTACCCTCCATGAGCTTGGGCAGGTAGCGGATGATCTGGTCGAGGCGTAGCTTCTCAACGATGCAGAGGTCGAGCAGGCCATCATCGATCAGGGCGTCGGGCGTCATCAGGAAGCCGCCGCCCTGGCTGCGCCCGCTGGCCACGCTGGCGAAGAGCAGCCGCTTACGCACCTCATAGTCATCGAAGCGGACGGTCATCACATTGGCCTTGTACGAGCCCAGGGCGCGGATGATCGCCATAAGGTAGACGGCGAAGCCCTTGAGCCCGGTGAGCTTCAGGCTCTCGACGGCCACCTGGGCGTCGAGTCCCATGCCCAGCCCGTTGATGAAGTGGCGGCGCTCCTCGCCCGCCGGCGACTCGATGGTGATTTTGCCGAGGTCGATGGGGCGGGTGCGCCCGGCGGCCAGGCGTCGCGCGGCCCCGGACAGGTCATTCGGCGCGAACCCGTCGAGCACCTTGACGAAGTCGCTGCCGGTGCCGAGGGGCACAATGCCGAGGGCGGCCTCGCGGCCGAGGTGCTCGCGCCCGCCGACCAGCCCGTTCACCACCTCGTTGATCGTGCCGTCGCCGCCCACGGCCGCCACGCACTCGTAGCCGCGCTCCATAGCCTGGTAGGTCAGCTCGGTGGCCCCGCCGCGGGCGTGGGTCTCCACCATATCGAAGACCACGCCGGCGGCGCGCAGGGCGGTCTCAAGCTCAGGGCGGCGCTGGCCGGCCGTGCCCCGCCCGGCCCATGGGTTGAGGATGACACAGGTTTTCATGCTGGCCTCTCAGATCCCCATCCCCAGCGCCTCGGCCGCCGTGAAGATGTCCTTGTCGCCGCGCCCCGAGAGGTTCACCAGGATGATCTGGTCGGGCCGCATGGTTGGGGCCAGCTTGATCACCTCGGCGATGGCGTGGGCGCTCTCTAGGGCCGGGATGATCCCCTCGCTGCGCGAGAGGGTCTCGAAGGCGTCGAGCGCCTCCTCGTCGTCGGCAGAGGTGTAGACGGCGCGGCCGGTGTCGTGGAGCCATGCGTGCTCGGGGCCGACGCTGGCGTAGTCGAGTCCGGCCGAGATCGAGTGGGTCAGCGCGATCTGGCCGTCCTCGTCCTGGAGCACGTACGAGTAGGTGCCCTGGAGCACGCCGGGGCTGGCCGCGAAGAAGCGCGCCGCGTGGTCGCCGAGCTTCGCCCCGCGCCCGCCGGCCTCCACGCCGCGCAGGGCCACGCCCGCATCATCCAGGAAGGGGTGGAAGATGCCGATCGCGTTGGACCCGCCGCCCACGCAGGCCACCACCACATCGGGCAGGCGGCCCACCTGCGCAAGTATCTGGGCGCGGGCCTCCTGGCCGATCACGCGCTGGAAGTCGCGCACCATCGTCGGGTAGGGGTGCGGGCCGAGGGCCGAGCCGAGCAGGTAGTAGCTCTCCGGGTTGGTCACCCAGTCGCGCATGGCCTCGTTGATCGCGTCCTTGAGCGTGCGCGATCCGCTCTCCACGCCGCGCACCTCGGCACCGAGCAGCTTCATGCGGAAGACATTTGGCCGCTGGCGGGCCATGTCCTCGACGCCCATGTAGACCACGCACTCCATGCCGAGCAGGGCGCAGACGGTGGCGGAGGCCACGCCGTGCTGGCCGGCCCCCGTCTCGGCGATGATCCGGGTCTTGCCCATGCGCTTCGCCAGCAGCCCCTGGCCGAGGGCGTTGTTGATCTTGTGTGCCCCCGTGTGGGCCAGATCCTCGCGCTTGAGGTAGACCTGTGCTCCGCCGAGCTGCTGGCTGAGTCGCCGGGCGTGGGTTAGGGCCGTCGGCCGACCGGTGTAGGTGCGCTGGAGCTCATCAAGCTCAGCCCAGAAGGCCGGGTCGGCCTTGGCCTCGGCGTAGGCGAGATCCAGGGCCGCCACCGCCGGCATGAGTGTCTCGGGCACGTAGCGCCCGCCGTAGGGGCCGAAGCGGCCAGCTGTTGGTGTCGTCTCAATAGTAGACATAATAGCGCTTTCTCAGCTGGGGCTGTGCCCCAGATCCCGTGTATTGTTGAGCTTGGGCGGCAAAGCCGCCCAAGCTCAACAATACATAATACGCAGTACCGCAAAAGGAACGCTGTGGTATTTACTTGTCATTCTGAGCGAAGCGAAGAATCCCGGCCGGGACCCTTCGCTTCGCTCAGGGTGACAGCGTTCTTTTTGCTCTACTGCCATAATACTGTGGGGGCGGCGAAGCCGCCCCCACACCCCCACCGTGAGGTTTGTATTACCTGTTGCCTGAGAGCTACTTCTGGATCAGGCTCTCGTCCTTATGCTTCTCGCCCTCTTCGAGCAGCATGATCGGGATGCCGTCCTCGACCGGGTAGCGGAAGCCGTTGCGGCGGTTCACCAGCCACTCCTTGCCCTCGCCGTCGGTTAGCAGCTCAATCGGCCCCTTGTCGGCCGGGTCGGCCAGGATGCTCAGCAGCTCGGCACTGATGCTGCGCTTCTGGCTGCTCGCGCCCGCCGCCGGGGCTAGGTCGAACACGCTATCCTCGCGGTACTGGCGCAGCGCGCGGAAGACCATAACCCCGACGCCGATAACGGCAGCGATACCGATGATACGAAGCAGATTCTTCATAGGTTCCTCCTGATAGTGTGGCTTGCCGATCCACCCCAGGGCCGTTGCGGCTCGTCCGGGGCGCTGCAACTATTGTAACCGAATTTTCCTGCGGCGGCGCTCCAATTTGTGGCCCTCCTGCCATGGCTGCGGCGGCTCGTCGGCGTCGATCCAGACGAGCAAGTTGCCCTCGGGTGCGTCCCCCTCGGGGTAGCGGATCTCCAGGAAGGGAAGCTTCTGCTCCTGGCGCAGCATGGTGGCCACATCGTAGATGATCTCGGTCCAGGTGCCGGTGTTGATGTAGGTCTGCCCCTCGCCGAGGGGGACGACGCGGGCCAGGTGGGTGTGCCCGCAGACAAACAGCCGGTCGGCGCGATGCTCGGGCTGGCGGGCTATCTTGCGCATCTCGCGGGCGTAGCGGTCGTTGAAGGCGCGCACCTCGCGGCTGATCTGGCGGGCGGCCTCGCTCTGCACCTGGTCGATCACCTGGTCGGGCGGGGGCAGCCCGCCTGCCACCTCGCTTACCTGGCGGGACAGCAGGCGCTGGCGGGCCACGCGCTGGCGGCGTATGCTGGCCACCCACGCCCACAGCCCCAGAAAGAGCGGCGCGCTGAGCATGCCGCCCGGCCCGCGCCCGGTGATCGGCATCTGGTGTGGGGTGGGCCAGGCTACCACCTGCATAAAGCCGGTCAGCCCGCGTAGGAAGAAGCGCCGCGAGGCGGCGTTGCGCAGCCTCGGTAGGGCCACCAGGTACCAGAAGAATGCCGAGGTTGGCTTGACGTTGTCGAGCAGCGGGGCGATCTGGAGGGTGTCGTCCTCCAGATCGTTGATCACCTCCTTGACGAGCTGGGTGCCGCGCACCACCTCGAAGGGCTCGCTGATCCCGTCGAAGTTGACGAAGCGGTTCCAGCCATCGAACTGGTTGCCGTGGACAAGGTAGACCCCGCCGCCGTGGTAGTTCACCCCGAAGCGGATCTTCGGGTCGCCCAGGCTCAGGCCGACGGCGGCGGCCAGCCGGGCCTTGGCCGCCGGGTAGTGCAGCTCGAAGTCGTGGTTGCCGATCAGCACCGTGATCTGGCTGCCGGGGCGTGCGGCGAAGCGGGCCAGAGCCGCGAAGACCAGGGGGTGGGCGGCGATCACGGCGGCGATCCGGCGCTCGGCGGCCTCCTCCGAGTAGTCGTCATCATCGATGTCGGGCAGGCGCACCTGGAGGAACTCGACCGTGTCTCCGGCCAGGATCAGGTCGGTGGGCTCCTCGCCACAGACATAGCTGTCTACGAACATGGCGAAGGCATGGTCATCGTCGAAGTCGTCAAGGCGATCCCCTCCGCCGAGGTGCAGGTCGCTGACGATGATCCGTCGCTGGCGCGGGGCGATCTGCTCCGGGCCAATCGGCGGGGTGCTGTAGGGCGTGGGGGTGAGGGTGACGCGGCGCAGCTGGAGGAAGGCCCAGCGGGCCAGGAACGCGCCTCCGACGAAGCCGACCGCTGCGCCGAGCTTGGCCAGTATCGGGCGCGCCCACCTCATAGCCGTGTCGCCCCGCGCGCGGCGGCGATAAAGGCGCGGATCTTCGCCTCGCTTTTCACCCCGTCCTCTTCGACTCCGCTGCTCACGTCCACGCCCCAGGGCTGCACCTGGATGATCGCCTCGGCCACGTTTGACTGGTCGAGCCCGCCTGCCAGCATCAGCGGTGCCCGCCGGGCCAGCTCAGCCGCCCGTGACCAGTCGGCGCGGGCGCCGGTGCCGCCGTAGGCACCCGCCACGTGGGCGTCGACGAGTAGACGCACTCCTGCCTCGGCCCAGGCAGCCTCGCGCGCTGAGCCGTCCATGCGAATCGATTTGAGGATTGGCCGGCTCAGCCCTGTAGCATCGGCCAGCGTCTCATCGCCGCTGAGCTGCACGAGATCCAGCCCCACAGAATCGGCCACGGCGTTGATCTTAGCCGCCGACGTGTTGACGAATAGGCCGACGATCTGCGGGTGTGGCGGGGCGAGGGTGCGGATCGCGGCGGTAATCGTGGCGGCCTGCTCTACGTCCACCTGACGTCGGCTCGACGCAAAGACCAAACCGACCATGTCAGCGCCCGCATCAGTGGCCACAAGGGCGTGCTCGACTGTGCGCAGGCCACAGATTTTGATGATCATAGGGGACAGAAAACAGGGGACAGGGCGGCATCCCAATGCCTGTCCCCTGTCCCCTGTTCCCTCGTTTACGCTTCAGTCTTCAGCGCGTAGTAGATCCGCTTGCCCTTGCCGCTGCGCTCAAGTAGCTCGCTGTTAATGGCCTGCTTCACCATCGTGCGCAGCTGCTCGTTAGTGCGGGTCAGGCTCTGGTCCTTCCGGCGGCCGCGGAGCGCGTCGAAGATCTGCTGGAACGATACAGGCTTGCTGAAGCCGTGCATCATCTCGCGGAAGACGCCCCACTCCTCATCGCTGAAGTCGATCTCAATCAGCACTGGCTCATCGGTCTCGTCGTCCGGCTCCTCGGCGACGGGCTCGGTGACGGGCTCAGGCTCGGCGACGGGCTCGGGCTCGGCGACGGGCTCAGGCTCGGCGATGGGCTCGGGCTCGGCGACGGGCTCGGGCTCGGCGACGGGCTCGGGCTCGACGACGGGCTCGGGCTCCAGCTCTACTGCTATCGCATCAAGCAGCTCATCAACCAGCACATCGGCAGGCATACCGGCAGATGCCAGATCGTCATCCGTCTGCTCGTCGGTGATCATCTCGATCGCGGCGATCTCCTCAAGGGCGTCGAGGGCGCGCAGCTCATCCATATAGGCGACTGGGTCGCCCAGCGAGGGCTCATCATCAAGGATCGGCGGCGTCAGCTCAAGGTCGAGCTCCTCATCAGCATGTCCATTGAGCGCCGTCGCATCAGCGGCAGATCCGCCTCCCTGGCCGCGTCGCGAGCGGCGGCGGCGGCGGCGGCCAGTGGCCGCCGCTCCAGCGGCCTCGGCAGCTGCCGCCGTCTCGGCCTTTGTTGGCTCCTTGCGACTATTCGACTGGACGGGGACATCCGCCACGGGCTCTACGGCAGCATCATCCGTCAGGGCGGCGGCAAACTGCGAGAGCTTCAGGGCGTCTTCGCCGGGCAGGAAGACCTCGTTCACCGTGCCGTTGGTGAAGATCTGCACCTTGCCGCGTTTCTCGGCGTCCATCACAAAGTCCTTGAACTTGACAAAGGGCCGTCCGTTCAAGTCCTTGTAGCGGCTCTCTTTAAAGTCGCCACCCATAAGCTCTTTCATCACCAGCTTGATCGAGCCGAGGGTAGAGACATAGCCGCGCTTCCGCACCAGGTGGATCGCCTCGACGAGCACTGTGTAGATATCCGGCTCGGCGGGGGCGGCCGGGGCGACGTGGACAGCGGGGGGCGGCGGGGCGATCGGAGCCGCTGGCTCGTAGACCACCTCGACGCCGCGATTCAGCTCAGTGGCACGGTTGGCTATCGCCGTGGCGGCTGCCGAGCCGCCTGGCTGCCTGCCAATCAGCTGCTCGTAGAAGACGAACTCATCGGCGCTCTGGGCCAGGTGGGTGCTGGCGGCCCCGCCGATGCCGATAATATAGACCTCTTTGCCCTGCTGGCGGATCGAGTTGACCAGCGGGATGAAGTCGCGGTCGCCCGTCACCAGCACAAACTTCGAGATATTCGTGTTGGTAAAGAGAGTCTTCATCGCATCGATACAGAGGTTCATATCGACGCTGTTCTTAATCGCCCGGCCGGTGCGGCCCAGATCCTTATCGTAGTAGTAGGTTGCTACATAGATCGGCTCGATGGCGTTGGCGTAGAGGGCGCTCGTCACACGTGGGTAGCGATACCAGTCGGCGTAGGCGCGGGAGATCACCACGCGGCCAAGGTCGCCACAGCGGTCCATGATCGCTTCGAAGTTCGGGTTTGCGTTCAGCTTATCGCGCACGCTCACATACACGTTCTCGAAGTCGATGAAGACCGCGACATCAGGTCGCCTGTTTTCGTACGACATTGCTAGTGCGTTTTACTCCTGTGGGTTGGTGTCGGGAGAGGTGGGCGCGAGAAATGCTTCGGGGCCAGCCCTGAACAACATGTGCCCGTGGTCGTGGGGCGCGCGATAGGGGAGAGGAACCGTATCGCACAGGTGGGGAGAACCGATCCGGTCGGCGGATGACTACATGAGCGATCTCATCGGCGGCCAATCATTGCCGCCAGTCGTCACGCCGGAGTGAGGGACAGATTCGTATCACCAGTGACCAGGGCTATGCTGCGGGGCACAGCACCGGGAAATTTCCCTGGACTACCTCAGATGGCTAATCATCGAGAAAACCGTCGCGTATCCCAGCGACACACTGTGAGGGTTGAACCCTTGTGCCGCCGCTTACATCGCTACTATAGCATTCGTGCGCCGTTGATGCAACCATTGTAGATTGCAAATTGCAGATTGTAGATGGGCGACCTGCAATCTGCAATCTACAATCTGCAACTCAGCTAGAGCCGGGCTATCTCGCCGTAGGCGAGCAGGTGGGCGCGCAGTTCATCGTGGCTAATCTGCTTCTGCGCGTAGCTGCGCCATGCCCGCAGGGCGAAGCGGAGCATGCCTGCCCGCACCACAATCCGGTGGGCCAGCCGGGCGGCAGGCGTGTAGTGCGTGTCGGCGAAGCGTGCCCGGCTGCGGTAGAGTGCCACCAGCATCTTCCAGCGGAACTGCCGGGTGGATGCGCCTCCCACATGGATGACATGCGCCTGGGGTACCTGCCAGATCGCCCATCCTGCCGCGCGGATGCGCCAGCACCACGCGATCTCCTCGCTGTACATAAAGTAGCCCTCGTCGAGCCCGCCCACCTGGGCGATCACCTCTGGCCGCAGCAGCATGCATGCGCCGAGGGGGTGGTCGATCGGGAAGGGCACCTCGCCGCGCTCCTGGGGGTAGCGGCCGTGCCACCATGAGCCGTAGAGCCGACCGGGCAGCACCTCACCAGGTGGGAAGAGGTCGATGGCGGTCATGATCGGCGTGGGGAAGCGGAATGCCGCCGCCTGGGGCGAACCGTCTGGGTTGAGCAGGCGCGGGCTGGCCATCCCCACGCGCGGGTGGGCCTCCAGGAAGGTGACCAGCGCCTCGATCGCCCCCAGCCGCACCTCGGTGTCGGGGTTGAGGATGAGGATGTAGTTGGGAGTCAGGAGTCGGGAGTTAGGAGACGGTGGCGGCGGCGATGGCGGCGGCTGAGGTGCCCGGCCCCGACTCCCGACTCCTGACTCCTGACTCCCGAGGCCGAGCGCCGCGAGGCCGATGTTCGTGCCCCTGGCGAAGCCGGTGTTCTCATTGAGGGCGAGCAGTTCGATGTCGGGGAACTCGGCGCGCACCATATCTGCGCTGCCGTCGGCGGAGCTGTTGTCGACCACGACGACATGCAGGGGCAGGGCGCAGTTCGCCAGGGAGGTTAGGCAGTTGCGCAGCAGGCCCACCGTGTTGTACGACACGATCACGACGGCTACAGATGCTGGGTTCTGGTGCATAGCGGGCGCATTCTAGCGCGGAGTTCGCCTGCGCGCAAGGTGTGGCTCGGAAGATGCTACAATGGGCAGAACTTAGGCATTAGGCAACAGGCAATAGATACCATATGCTCGACTTCGCCATTGACCTGGCCCACCGGGCCGGCGCGATTCTGCTGGCTGGCCAGGAGCGTGAGCGCAGCGTCTCCTTCAAGCGCCAGGCCGACCTCGTCACCGACATCGATAGGGCTAGCGAGGCATTGATCGTCGCGGCTATTCACGAGCGATTCCCCGGCCACGCCATCCTGGCTGAGGAGGGCGGCATCGTTGAGGGGGTTGGTGAGTATCAGTGGGTGATCGACCCGCTCGACGGCACACTGAACTATGTCCACGGCATGCCGATCTACTGCGTCTCGATCGGTCTGCTGCGCCGTGGCGACCTCTTCCTCGGCGTCGTGTACGACCCGACCCGCGATGAGTTATTCGCCGCCGAGGCTGGCTGCGGCGCATTTTGCAATGGTCGGCGGCTCCATGTCTCGCCCACCGTCGAGCTTGCCCATAGCATGCTCACCACAGGCTTCCCCTATGACCGCTTCAGCCGCGCGGACAATAATCTTGAGCAGTTTGGTCGTCTACTGCTGAAGGCCCGCGACATTCGCCGCCCTGGCGCGGCCGCCCTCGATCTGGCCTATGTGGCCGCTGGGCGTAGCGACGCTCACTGGGAGCTCGGCCTGGCCCCCTGGGATATGGCCGCCGGTGCCCTGCTTGTGTGCGAGGCTGGCGGCACCCTGAGCGACTGGCGCGGCGAGCCCTGGCGGCCCGGCGGCGACCGCCTTGTGGCCAGCAATGGGAACATCCACGCCGAGCTTCTGCGTGAATTATGAATGCTGAATGCGCGCATTCAGCATTCAACATTCAATATTTTCATATGGCAAACTACCTGCGTGACTTCATGAGCGATGCCCCGGTGCTGAGCGCGCGCCGGCCGACGATCAACGAGTTCTTTCTGTCGGCCTACACGCTGAGCATCTACACCGGCTGTGAGCTTGGCTGCCCCTACTGTGATAGCTGGCTCTTTGGCGAGCGCCCGCTCAACGAGACGATACACATCCCGCTCGACCTGCCGCAGCGCCTCGACGCCGAACTGGCCCAGGTTGATCGCGGCGATCTGATCGCGATCACTGCCCTCAGTGACCCTTATCAGCCCGCCGAGCAGACCTATCGGATCACCCGGCAGACCTTGCAGGTCCTCGCCGACAAGGGCCAGCCCTGCCTGCTGCTCACCAAGAGCGCCAGTGTGCTAGAGGACATAGCCCTGCTCCAGCGCATGAATGAGAGCGGCCTGGCCATCGTGATGACCACCCTGGTTACCATGGACCCGCATCTCTCTGAGAAGCTGGAGGGCAAGTCGCCGCCGCCGGCGATGCGCCTGGAGATGCTGTCCGAGCTGAAGCGGGCGGGCGTGCCGGTGGGTGTGGCGCTCCTGCCGATCATGCCTTATGTGAACGACACCCAGTCGGCGATACGGGCGATGCTGCGGGCCTGCGCAGAGGCTGAGGTCGATTTTGTTGTCTGGGACTACCTGCACATCCCGAACGAGCGCCACCGCAGCCGGGTGAACGAGATCCTGGCTCGGGTCGGCACCTTCCCGCACAGCTACTATCGCGACATCTACCACGGGCAGCCGACGGTGAGCCCGGCCTACCGCCACGACCGGGATGTGGAGCTGCTGGGTCGCTCCGACGGTCTAGCCCTGGAGGTGCGGGCACCGCACCGGCTCTTCGCTGGCAAGCTGAACCCAGCTAACGAGGCTGCTCTGCTGCTGAAGCACAGCGCCTTCCGCGACCGCGTGCAGGGCCGGGAGCGGGTGGCGCGCATCCACCACAATTTGGCCGAGCAGATCTACGCCGGGGATATGCGCCCAGTCGCCTTGCGCGACAGCCCGCTGGCCCCGACGATCCGCGAGATATTGTCCAGAGGGCAGTAGGGGCGGCTCGTGAGCCGCCCCTACGACACCCGCACGGCGGATCGTTTCTCGGCGACTTGGCGCTGGAGGCGC
Organism: Chloroflexales bacterium ZM16-3; assembly: GCA_004138175.2. Classification (GTDB taxonomy): domain Bacteria; phylum Chloroflexota; class Chloroflexia; order Chloroflexales; family Chloroflexaceae; genus Oscillochloris; species Oscillochloris kuznetsovii. The sequence goes on from RYFE02000004.1 coordinate 168,279, forward strand.
GCGTAGAGCTGGCGGCGCATTTCCGAGAGGCGAGACTGGTACTCGGGCGAGTCTATCGCCTCGGTCCACATGATCAGGGCATCTTCGCCGTTGTCGGTGTAGTAGCGTGGTCGCGTGCCAGCGGGCTGGAAGCCGTACTTGAGGTAGAGCTGCTGGGCGACCGTGTTCGAGACGCGCACCTCAAGGGTGAGCATCTTTGCCCGCAGCTCGTAGGCGGCATCGATTAGGCCGTTGAGCAGCAGCTCGCCTACGCCGAACCCGCGATGCTGCGGGTCAACCCCGATCGTAGTGACGTGGGCGTCATCGACGGTGAGCCAGAGCCCGCCGTAGCCGATGATCGGGCTGCTGTGGGTGGAGCCGTTGGCTGGGGGGAAGAGTGCGGCAGCGATCTGGCCGATAATACTGGGGCGGCGCTGGGCCTGATCCCTGCCTGTGCGTGGGGGAGGTGGGGTGGGGCTGCTGCGCACCACCAAGTAGCGACAGCTTGCCGTGTTGCGGATCTCGCGCTTGTAGGTGTTGGCCGACCAGGGAGTGGTGAAGCTCTGACTCTCGATCTGCTGCACCTCGGGGATATCATCCTCGGTCATCGGCTCGATGAAGTAGTACATTCTTGACACTCCATAGAGCGAGAGTAATCTTTTATCAGTAGAGGGACTGGGCGAACGAAGTTCGCCCAGCCCCCCACTCATATCATTTAATCGGCGTTGCCGACGTGACGTTGAAGATGCTCTGGTAGGCACCGTCCTTCCCAAAGCCGCCACCTGTTTGGAAGGTTCCGGTGACCTCGACGAGACCCCAGACATAGCTATTATTTGCCCCGACATTCAGCTCGCTAGACTTATCGGGCGGGAAGCCCTCCATCCAGATCGGGCTGCCCATCGGCTGTGGGCTAGAGCCGTCTTCTTCGGTGGAGACCCCTTCGGCCAGCACATAGATCAACGAGTTCCAGAAGTAGTAGCCCTGGGTGGTGATTGTCTGCCCGTTGTACTTCTCGGGGTTGCGTTGGAGTTCGAAGAACGAGATCTCATCATCCGCCAGGGGCGTGTCTTTGATCGCGTTCTCGATACGGCGCACCTGCTCGATCGGCTCGGCGGAGCTGACGGTGATCTGGTAGGGGTACTTGCCCTCTGGCCCAAAGCTGCCGGAGGCGAACTGGCCGCGGACGCGCACGAAGCCATAGACTGCATCGCCGGGGCTGTGGAGGTTGGCGGTGACATCGGCGGGGAAGCCCTCAAGCCAGATCGGATCGCCGAGGGGCTGGGCGTCGAGGCCGTTGTCGAGCGTGTTGACGCCAAGGGCCAGCACCGATATCGACGGGTCGCCTGGGCGCCAGAGATAGGCACCATCGACTGTAATCTCTTTACCGGCGTAGGTGGCAGGGTTCGCCGTTACATTCTGAACGTAGAGCGAGGTGCCGAGTGTGCTGCCTTGACCGCCGCATGTGGCCAGTAGTAGCAGCGCTGTGAGCAGCAGGAGGGCGATCAACAGGGATCGCCACGGGCTGCGGATCATACTATCCTCCTGGGGCGTGAGCGCTGTGGGGCGGGCCTGTGATAGGCTGGGGTGCTCACGGGCTCCGTCGGCCGCTTATAGCGGCGCGCACAGAGAGACGAAGCTGAGCTAGAGCCACAGCGACGCCTTTGTCACGCTTTTGTGCGATACGATGAGGGCGATTATACCAGATGCGATCTCTGGTGGCAACCACGCCTAATTCTTGACAGCAATAGATGAGAACTGTATTATTAGTATACCATGGGGCTATGAATCCATAGGATCCAGAAACAGCACAGTGGGGCATCGCCCTGAGCCCTGCCCCGCTTGATGCACTTTAAAAACTTCATAGGAGGCTACCGTGATAGATCTACTCTGGGCCGTCCTCGGCCTAGTAGTCGGGCTGGCAGTTGGCGGCGGCGTTGGCGTCTGGTGGGTAAACAATGGCGTGAACTCCCAGATGCAGAGTAAGGCTGCCGAAGCCCGTCTGCTCTTAGAAGAGGCACGTTCCCAGCAAAAAGAGATCTTACTTCAAGCTAAAGATGACGCGCTGCGTGTTCGAAATGACGCTGAGGCGGAGATCCGAGAGTCCCGCCAGGGCATCCAGAAGCAGGAAGAGCGCCTGCAACGGAAGGAGGAGAACCTCGACCGGAAGCTTGAAGGGCTTGAGCGACGGGATCGCCAGGTGCAGAGCCGCGAGCGGCAGATTGAGCAACTGTACCAGGAGGCTGAGCGAGTGAAGGGCCAGCAGGTTGGTGAGCTGGAGCGTATCTCTCAGCTGAACCGCGATGAGGCCCGCGAGATTATCCTCGCCCAGGTCGAGAGCGAGGCCCGCGATGAGGCGGCCCGCCGGATCCGTGAGATCGAGCAGAGCGCCCGCAATGAGGCGGATAAGACTGCCCGCAAGATCATTGGGCTCGCAGTCCAGCGCTGCGCGTCCGACTATGTCGCTGAGCTGACGGTCACTACTGTGAATCTTCCGAGTGAGGAGCTGAAGGGCCGGATCATCGGCCGCGAGGGGCGGAATATCCGCGCCTTCGAGCAAATCACCGGTGTTGATATTATCGTTGACGACACGCCTGAGGCGGTCACGCTTTCCTGTCACGACCCGGTGCGCCGGGAGGTGGCTAGGGTGTCGCTCTCGCGGCTGCTGAAAGATGGCCGCATCCACCCCACGCGCATTGAAGAGATCGTGCAGAAGACACAGGTGGAGATTGAGCACGTGATGCGCGAGGAGGGCGAGCGGGTCGCCTACGAGGCGAATGTCCAGGGTCTGCACCCCGACCTGATCAAGCTGCTGGGGCGGCTGAAGTACCGCACCAGCTATGGACAGAATGTGCTCCAGCACTCGCTGGAGTGCGCGCTGCTGGCGGCGCATATGGCCGCCGAGATCGGGGCGAATATTAACATCGCCAAGACGGCCGCCCTGCTGCATGATATTGGCAAGGCGGTCGACCACGAGGTGCAGGGGCCGCACGCCCTGATCGGTGCCGATATTGCCCGGCGCCTGGGCCGATCACCGGCGATCGTCCACGCGATCGCCGCCCACCACCATGACGAAGAGCCGCAAACCGTCGAGGCGTTCCTGGTAATCGCCGCCGACGCGATATCTGGCGGGCGCCCCGGAGCTCGCCGTGAGACGCTTGACCTCTATATCAAGCGCCTTGAGGCCCTTGAGACGGTTGCTACCTCGTTTACTGGCGTGCAGCGCGCTTTTGCGGTGCAGGCCGGTCGTGAGGTTCGGGTGATGGTGCAGCCGGATCAGATAGATGACCTCGCGAGCATTCATCTGGCTCGCGATGTGGCGAAGAAGATCGAAGAGAGTTTACAATATCCCGGTCAGATCAAAGTGACGATTATTCGGGAGACGCGGGCGGTTGACTTTGCCCGTTAGCTGTACGGTCGGGATAGGGCGGCGAAGCCGCCCTATCCCCATGAATATTTTTGTTAGCGCGAATAAGTTCTGGGTCAAGTTGCACGGTGCCGGGAGCGCACGCGAAGGGTCTCTCCGCAGAACGGGGTAGATGCTGCGCTATGTGCAGCATGATTCAAGGGGAAACATTTGCAGTATTGCAATATCTCCATTCTGAGGTACGATATCTTATCGGTTGTGGTACAATTTACTGACATCCTTTGTCCGGTCCACGACTCCCATGAGAGGAGGGCTGCGCTCTATGGGCCTTGATACCTCAGCTGCTGATCAGACCCCTGTGTCAACTAGTCACGATCCCGAGGAGGAACGTATGACCAACGCCCAGTCTCTCCCTATCGCTCGCGCTGTTGGTGCCAGCGCTTCCCAGGCGATTGATACGCAACGATCGGCCGAGGTTCTGAAAGTCTCGACGCGCTCGCGCCCAAGCGCCGTGGCCGGTGCTATCGCTGGTGTTATCCGCGAGAGCGGCGCGGCTGAGGTTCAGTCGATCGGGGCCGGTGCCACCAACCAGGCGATTAAGGCGGTGGCGATCGCCCGGAGCTACCTGAACGAGGAGGGGATCGATATTGTCTGCGTGCCCTCCTTTATCGATGTCGCTATCGATGATGAGGAGCGTACAGCGATCCGCCTGCTGATCGAGCGCCGCTAGCTCTGCCGTGCCCTGTGCGTTAAGCTCTCACCGCCGTCGGTGAGGGCTTTTTTTCTTTGACCGTCTTTGTGGGCCTGCTAATGGCTACCGCCTGTACCCAGTACCCAGTACCCTGTACCCTTGCATTAAGGATGTCTCTAATGGAAGAGATCGCCGCCTTCCTCGGGAGCTACCCACCCTTCGACCAGATCCCCGCATCGGCGCTGCACCGGCTGGCCAGTTCCGCCCAGATCGAGTACTTCGCTGCCGGTCAGGAGATCATGGCATTCGGCGGCCCGCCCGCCCAGTTCCTCTATGTTGTCTGTAAGGGCAGCGTTGATCGTCTGCACGAGGCCGAAGGCGCCGAGCAGGCGTTCGATACCCTTGGCCCCGGCGAGGCGTTCGGCCACCCCTCGCTCATCCGTGGCCATTCCCCAGTCGTCACTGTGCGCGCCCACACCGAGGTGCTGGCCTACCTCATCCCCGCCGCGATCTTCCACGAGATGCGGGCCGAGTTCTCGGCCTTCGCTAACTTTTTTGCCGCCTCGGCGATCGAGCGCCTCGACTTCGCCGTCCAGAGCCGCCGCGATAGCGCCGCGCCGACGCTGTTTCAGACCCGCCTGCGCGACCTGGTCGGCCGCGCGCTGGTCGCGATCAGCCCTGAGGCCACTGTGCGCGAGGCGGCACAGCTGATGAGCCAAGAGCACGTCTCGTGTGTGCTGGTTGACCTGCCGCCCTACGGAATCCTCGATCATGACACCGGCATCTTTACCGACCGCGACATGCGCAACCGCGTAGTGGCCGCTGGGCTGCCCTATGATACGCCGATCTCTCAGGTGATGACTGCGCCCGCCCGGATCATGCCCGCCGATAGCATGGTCTTCGAGGGGCTGATGGCTATGCTTGAGTACGGCCAGCATCACATGCCGATCACTGAGGATGGCAGGGTCATTGGGATTGTGACTCACGCAGCCATCCTGCGCCATCAGAGCAGTAGCCCGGTCTTCCTGCCGAGCCAGCTCCGGCGCGCTAAGAGCCTTACCGACATGCGCCATTACAGCGATCAGGTAGCATCGACGGTGGACTCGCTGCTGGACGCGGGCGCGCGGGTGAGCGATATTGGTCGGGTTGTGGCGGTGGCCCACGATGCGTTGCTCCAGCGCCTGCTGCACGACGCCGAGGCCGAACTCGGCCCTCCACCTGTGCCCTACGCCTGGCTGGTGCTGGGCAGCGAGGGTCGCTTCGAGCAGACTCTGCGCACCGACCAGGACAACGCCCTGGTCTACGCTGACGATGCGCCTCCCGAGGCTGAGGATTACTTTCGCGCCTTGTCCGAGCGGATCGTCGAGCAGCTGGTGTTCTGTGGCTTCCCGCGCTGTACCGGCGATATTATGGCCACCAACCCGAGGTGGCGTCAGCCGCTGCACGTCTGGAAGAGCTACTTCTCGCGCTGGATCAGCGTGCCTGAGGAGGAGGCGCTGCTGCGCACGGCGATCTTCTTCGATTACCGCCAGGTGTATGGCGAGCTTAATGTGGAGGAGTCGCTGCGCCCAGTGGTGCTTGAGGCGCGTAAGAATAAGGTCTTCCTGGCCCGCATGGTTCGCGCGGCCCTGCGCCAGCCCGCGCCGCTCACATTCTTCCGCCAGGTGGCCCTTGAGCGCCATGGCGACCAGCGCCATATGCTCGACCTCAAGGAGCGCGGCACGGTGATGGTGGTGGATCTGGCGCGCATCTTCTCCCTGGAGGCCGGGTGTTCTGCCACATCGACTACGACCCGCCTGCGCAAGTCGTGGACGGAGAGCAGCATCAGCGAGGCTGACGCCGAGGCGCTGATCAGCGCCTTCGAGCTGATCAGCACGGTGCGCATGCGCAACCAGCAGGCCCAGATCGCCCGTGGTGAGGAGCCGACGAACCAGGTGGTTTTTCCGCAGCTTGGCCCGCTCGATCAGCGCGAGCTGAAGGAGGCGCTTCAGGTGATCGCCAACATCCAGCGTGGGGTGTCCCTCACCTTCCAGACGAATCTTATGGGGTAGGTCGCTATGTTTCTCTTTCGCCGTCGGCCTGAGCCGCCTGCGTTCATTCAGGCTTACCAGCAGGCTCCCCAGCCTGACCCGGCTATGCCCTGGCGGGAGGTTGGCTATAGCGTCATTGATATCGAGACGAGCGGCCTCGACGAGCGGCGCGACGCGCTGCTGGCGATCGGGCTTGTGGAGATCAATGCCGGGCGGGTCGATCTCGCGCGCCGCTGGTACAGCCTCGTGCGCCCGCCAGAGGGGCTGCTGGTGGGGGCTGGCTCGATCCGCATCCACGGGCTGCTGCGCGCGGAACTCGCTGTGGCCCCGCCTGTCGAGGAGGTGCTGCCGCTGCTCCTGGAGCGCCTCGCCAGTCGTGTGCTGCTCGTCCACGTGGCCCAGGTCGATGTCGCATTCCTCAACCGGATCCTCAAGGAGCGCTGGGGCGCCCGCCTGGCTGGCCCCATCCTCGACACGGCCCGCCTGGCGATGACCCTGCACCAGACCGCGCAGACTCTCGGGCAGGTGCAGACTGATATGCCGCTGCCTGCCATCCAGTTGCGCGCGCTGGCTACTCGCTTCGGCCTGCCCACCTATGGCGAGCACAACGCCCTCAACGACGCCCTCACCACCGCCCAGCTCTTCCTCGCTCAGGCCAGCCGCCTTGAGCGCCAGGGCCGCACCACCCTGCGCAACCTCCTGCGCGCTGGCAAAGTGTAGCGCGCGCCTTCGCTGGCGGCTGAAGCCGCGCCACGGGGCCTGCGGCCAGCCGCCCGCCTGCGCGGGCGGTTCTGGCGTCGGCGCATGCCGCCGCCCGGCGCACCGCGCCCGTCGGCGCGACTTCCAGTCGCCAGCCGGGGGCTCAGGATTTTGCAACAGCCCTGCAGGATCGACGCTGCGGCATGGCGAAGCCAGGCCGCAGCGGTATAATACCCTCGCGCTCGATGAGGCGCGGCCATCAGCACGCGAGGAAGGTATGTATACGCAGACAGACGCAGCGCCTAGAGTCAACGACTTTGCAATCGTTGCGGCGACGGCTAATGGCTCCGGTAGTCAGACAGCCAATAACACGATCATTCGCGCGATCTTTCGGATGGGTATCCCGGTGAATGGTAAGAACCTGTTCCCATCGAATATTCAGGGCGAGCCGACATGGTTCACCATCCGGGTGAGCGGGCATGGCTACACTGCCCGGCCTGCCCATGTGCCGATCCTGGTGGCCTTCAACTCGCGCACCGCCGCTGAGGATTTGGCAGCCTTGCCCGAGGGCGGGATCTGCCTCTACCCCGGCGATGGCGCATGGCACCCTGATCGCGCCGATATTACGGCATACCCCCTGCCCGTGAAGGCGCTGGTGGCCGAGAGCGGATTCGAGCCGAGGATGCGCGACTACGCGGCCAATATGGTGTATGTCGGCGCGCTGGCCGCCATGATCGGTATCGACCTTGCCGAGATTCGTGCCGCCCTGGAGCATCACTTCGGCAAGCCGAAGCCGGTGGCGCTGAACGATGGCGTAGTGCGTGCGGCCTATGCGGCGTTCACTAAAGCCTTTCTGACCAACGACGAACAACCAACGGCCAATGACCGGGACGAGGGCAGCCAGAGCGATGATGTCCGTCCGCCGTCCGCCGTTCATCGTTCGTCGTACAAGCTAGAGCGCATGGACGCCACGGCGGGCCAGATCATGATCGACGGGAACAGCGCGGCGGCCATGGGCGCGGTCTTCGGCGGGGTCAGCTTTATTGGCTGGTACCCGATCACCCCGGCCACCAGCCTGGCCGATGGGCTGGCCTACTACCTGCCGCGCCTGCGCACCAACCCCGACGGCACCGCCAGTTATGCGATCGTCCAGGCCGAGGACGAGATCGCCGCCCTGGGCATGCTGATCGGTGCCGGCTGGGCCGGTGCCCGCGCGATGACCTCCACCTCTGGGCCGGGTATCTCGCTGATGAGCGAGTTCGCCGGCCTGGGCTACTTCGCCGAGATCCCCTGTGTGATCTGGGATGTCCAGCGGGTTGGCCCGAGCACCGGTATGCCTACTCGCACCTCGCAGGGCGACCTGATCTCGACCTACTTCCTGGGCCACGGCGACACCCGCCAGGTGCTGCTGCTACCCGGCTCGGTGGCCGAGTGCTTTGAGTTTGGCTGGCGGGCCTTCGATATTGCCGAGGAGTTGCAGACGCCGGTGTTTGTGCTGAGCGATCTCGACCTGGGCATGAATATGTGGATGTCGCCGGCCTTCAGCTACCCCGACGGGCCGATGCGCCGGGGCAAGGTGCTGAGCGCCGATGACCTGAGCCGCCTGGGGCGCTTCGTGCGCTTCGAGGACCCCGAGGGCGATGGGGTGGGCGCGCGCACGCTGCCCGGCAACCCGCACCCGCTGGCCGCTCAGCTTAGTCGCGGCACTGGACATAACGAGCGGAACGTCTACAGCGAGAAGCCGGCCGACTGGGTGGCGAACATGAACCGCCTGGGCCGTAAGCACGAGACGGCCCGGAAGCTGGTGCCGCAGCCGATCCTTGAGCTATGCGCGTGCGCCGAGCTGGGGATCATCGGCATGGGCTCCAGCGAGGCGGCTATCGCCGAGGCCCGTGACATGCTGCGGGCGCAGGGCATTGAGACGAGCTTCATGCGGGTGCGGGCGCTACCCCTGGGCCTGCCAGCCCATATCTTTGTGCAGGCCCACCCGCGCGTGATCGTGGTGGAGCTGAACCACGACGGCCAGCTGCGCCAGCTGCTCCAGCTGCACTGCCTCGAGTACGCCGCGCGCATCCAGAGCATCGCCTTCAACGATGGCCTGCCGCTGACCGCCGAGTTTGTGGCGGAGCGCATCCTCGCTATGCTATGATTGACGGTGGCTGAGAGGTGCTATATCTCGCAATATCGCAAAACTCGCCCTGTCACGCGAAGCGAAGCGTCCCGGCGGGCGATAGGGACACCGGGACGCTTTGCTTCGCTCAGCGTGACATTGTGTGACAGGGTGACGTTTGCGCTACTGCCATATCTCCTTTCGCCTCGGGGAATCTTCGCATGACATCGCAGATGATTGGGCGCTACCAGGTGATAGCTGAGCTCGGGCGGGGCGGCATGGCCACCGTCTATCGGGCCGTTGATCCGCAGGTTGGCCGCGAGGTGGCGATCAAGGTGCTGCCGCGCGCGCTCCTGCACGACCCGGAGTTCCGCGCGCGCTTCCAGCGCGAGGCCGAGGCGCTCTCTCGCCTGGAGCACCCGGCGATTGTGCCGGTCTACGATGTCGGCGAGCACGACGGCCAGCCCTTCCTGGTGATGCGGCTGATGGCCGGCGGCTCCCTGGCCGACCGGCTGGCCCAGGGGCCGCTCGGCCTCGCCGAGACGGCCCGGATCATCGGCGAGCTGGCCCCGGCCCTGGACGATGCCCACGCTGCCGGGATCGTCCACCGCGACCTGAAGCCGGCCAACATCCTCTTCGATCAGCGCGGCCGGCCCTACCTGGCCGACTTCGGCATCGTCAAGCTCTCCGAGGCGACTTCCCAGCTGACCGGAGGCGGCAGCATTGGCACGCCGGACTATATGGCCCCCGAGATCTCTCGGCCCGGCGGCCTGACGCCTCTGGTCGACATCTACGCCCTGGGTGTCACCGCCTTCCAGATGCTCGCCGGGCGCACGCCCTACCATGCTGACACGCCGATGGGCGTGCTGGTGGCCCACATCACCGAGCCCATCCCTGACCTGCGCCAGCTCCGTCCCGACCTGCCGGCGGCGGCCCATGCCTTCGTGGCCCGGGCGCTGGCCAAGAGTCCGGCGGAGCGCTACCAGTCGGCGGCCGATCTGGCCGCCGGCCTGGCCGACCTGCGCGACGCCGATGCCTTCACCGGGGCCACCGTGCGGGTGGCCGCGCCAGACGCACGGCCACAGCTCACGCTGGCCCGTGGCGGCGCGGCCCTGCTGGCCACCCGGCGCTCCCTGGCGCTCGGCGGCGGGGCGGTCTTCCTCGTCGGCATGCTGCTAGCGATCTTCGTCATCCGGCCGATCCTCGGTTGGGGCACCCCGGCATCCCCGGCGGCGGTGGCGGCCGACCCCGCCCCGGCAGCGCCGGCGGCGCTCGCCGCGACAGCCACGCCCCAGACCCTGCCCGTGCCCCGCCCAAGCGCGCCCGCGCAGATCGCGGGCGGGCCGCTCAACATCGTCGCCAGCCCGGTCGGTATGATCGCCTCTCGCGTCGTCGACGCCGGCTACAGCGCCAGCCGCGACAGGATGTTGATCCTTAGCACCCAGCCCGACGTGCTGCGGATCATCGACCCGACAGACTGGTCGGAGGTGACGGTCGATCTGCCGCAGCCACCGAACACCCTGGTGATCAGCCCGAACGGCGGCTATGCGGCTGTCGGGCATGACCACGCGATCTCCTACATCAACCTTGGATCGGGGTCGTTCGAGCGTAGCCTGAATGTCGATATCAACGTCTCCAGCCTGGCCCTTACTGATGACGGCTGGATCTACGCCTCACCCGGCCCCGGCCCGGACGAGCGGCTGCGCGTGGTGAACGCGATCCGCAACGCCATGATGGTGGAGGCGAGCCGAGTGGGCATCGCCAGCGCGATGCTGCGGATCGCGCCCGACGGGGCCAGCCTCTACGCCGCCGTCCGTAGCTCGACGCCCTCAGCGATCAAGGCATATGACATCCTGCGCGATACGGTCTCGCTGCGCGCCACGTCAGGGTCGGACGCCGATGCCTGCGGCAGCCTGTGGGTGCTGGCCGGCAGCGGGCAGATCGTGACGGGCTGCGGCAGCGTCTTCCAGGGTGGCGATGTCGCCGTGGCCGGGCAGCTCGACGGGCTCAAGTTTGTGCGCTACGCGGGCTATGATCCGGTCAACGGCCTGATCATGGCCCTGGCCGCGCCGCCGCCCTACGCGCCGCTGCCCGGCGAGCAGTGGCCCGCCGAGAATAAGCTCTACCTCTACGACGCCGCCAGCCTGGCTCCGCGCGGCAGCGTGACCCTGCCCGACTTCATCTACGGCGTGCCGGGCGACTCTCAGACCCACATCCAGGCCTCGGCGCGCTACATCTTCGCCAACTCGGCCGGCACCCGCTACTACGCGCTGCTCAGCGACTCGAGCGGCGGGTTCGGGGCCAGCGAGCTGAGCGTCGTCGCGGAGAACATCCGGGTTGAGCAGCCGGCCCAGCCGGTGATCCAGCTGCGCCCGACCTTGGTGGCTGCCGACCTCTCCGACAAGATGTATGTCCAGCTCGATTTCGATGTCGTTGACGCTGCCTACAGTCCTGCACTCGACAAGATCATCTTCCTCGCCACCAACCCGATCCGGCTGTATATCTACGACCCGGCCAGTGCCGACTCGACAGCGATCAGCCTTGGGTCCACGCCCCGGGGCATGTCGCTCAGCATGGACGGCGGATTCGTCGCCGTGGCCCTCGTCAAGCAGGTGGCCTATATTGATCTGAGACAGGGCCGGCTGCTCACGATACTCGATGTGGATGTGCCGATTGACGGGATTGTCGCCGGAAGCTCGGGGCTGATCTATGCCTTCTCGCGCGAGGGGGGCGATGTCCAGATGCTGCTGCTCGATGCGGAGCAAGGTAGCCAGCGCACCATCCAGATCTACCCCGCGCCGGGCGGCGTGCGCTACCGGATGCTGCCCTTCGGTCGCAGCCTCTACGGCATCACCAACTTCCTCCCGCCGGGCCTGGAGCGGATCGATATCTCGGGTGCAACGCCGACCTATGGCGGCTACTACCCGTATGTCAACCAGTACGATGTCGGCGGCGACCTGTGGCTCTCGTCCGACATGCGCCGAATCTTCACCGCCTGCGGCACCGTCTTCAGCGTCTCGGATGCGCTGGCGCAGGACATGCACTACAGCGGCACCCTGCGCGACATCGCCTCGATCCGCAGCCTTTACGGTGTAGATTCGACGAACAAGATTCTGGCGCTGCCCGGTCGGCCGGACGGCGATGGTGCCGCGTGCCGCGCTGCCCCTTCCGAGGTGCGCGATGACTACATGATGGTCTATAACTATGCGAACCTCGCGCCGGTGAACAGCTACAACCTGCCGGCGCTCGCGATCGACGGCACGGCCTACACGGTGCGCGGGCGCTATGTGTTTGCGAACGTCGGTGGCACCAGATACTACGTGGTTGTCCAGGCCCGCAGCAGCACGATGCTGCCGCGAGATTTCGCCGTCCTTACGATTAACGCGGAGGCCCTATGAGCACACGTGCGCAGGCTATGAACGCGATTGGCCTGACCAGGGCCGACTATAAGGCGGCTACCAGCACGCTCTGCGCGGGCTGCGGCCACGACTCGGTCTCTAGCCAGATCATCGCCGCCGCCTTCGATCTGGCGCTGGAGCCGCACCGGGTGGTGCGCATGAGTGGGATCGGCTGCTCTAGCAAGTCGGCGGCATACTTCCTGGGACGATCACACGGATTCAACGCTCTGCACGGGCGCATGCCCTCGGTGACGACCGGCGCGCATGTGGCGAACCGCGAGCTGCTGCCGATCGCTGTCAGCGGCGACGGCGACACCGGCAGCATTGGGCTGGGCCAGTTCAAGCATCTGCTGCGCCGCAACGTGCCGATGGTCTATATTATCGAGAACAACGGCGTCTACGGGCTGACCAAGGGCCAGTTCTCGGCCACCGCCGACATGGGGGCTAGCCTGAAGTACGCCGGCTACAACCCGCTGCCCCCAGTTGACCTTTGCGCCGAGGCGATCATCGCCGGGTGCGGCTTTGTGGCCCGCTCCTTCGCCGGCGACGCCAAGCAGGTGCGTGAGCTGATCAAGGCCGCCTTCATCTTCCATGGCACGGCGGTGATCGATGTGATCAGCCCCTGCGTCACCTTCAACAACCACAATGACTCGACCAAGAGCTACGCCTACGGCAAGGCCAACGGGGAACCCCTTCACGACCTGAGCTTCATCCCGAGCTTCGATGAGGTACAGGTCGAGTATGCACCGGGGGAGGTGCGCGATGTGCGCCTGCACGAAGGGCCGGTGATCCGGCTGCGCAAGCTCGGCGAGGACTATAACCCGAGCGACCGCATGGCGGCCCTGGGTCTGCTGGAGCGGGCCCGCGCCCGCGACGAGTTTGTCACCGGGCTGGTCTATATCGACGAGGCCCGCCCGACACTGGCTGAGGCCATGAACATCTGCGCCACGCCGCTGGCCGCCCTGCCCGACGAGCAGCTGCGTCCGCCGCCAGAGGCTCTGGCGCAGCTGATGGCCGAGCTCGCCTAAGCTTTGAGCTTCCCGGCAAGGTTAAGCTCAAAACACCCTCGCATCATCGTTCAGATAGGTACGCTTCATCGCCGCATCAGCTTATCTCTAGGCGCATTGTGCCCAGTGGACAGCTGACACGTCACAAGGAATGCCCGATGGCACATGAGACCATCCTCATTGTCGAAGATGACTCAGCAATCTCTAGGTTGCTTGAGGTCTACCTGTCAAATAAGGGCTATCAGATATACACGGCCAGCCGCGGCAATGAGGCGCTAGAGATCTGTCGAGCGACCCCGCCCGACCTGATCTTGCTGGATGTGCGCCTGCCCGATATTAGCGGCTACGACGTGGGCATGGCTCTGCGGGCCACCCCCGACACGCAGAATATTCCGATAGTTGTCCTAACGGCCTTCACCGAACACAACGACCGTATGATCGCCCATAACACGGTTCGCGCCGACTACTTTCTGGGGAAGCCCTTCGACATTGAGGAGGTCTACTGGGTGGTGCGCAACCAGCTCGACGAGGGGCGGCGGCGCGGCCAGTTCCACCCGGTGACGAACCTGCCAACCGGCGAGCTGGTGAATAACCGGCTGCGCGATCTGCTCTCTAGCGAGGGCTGGACTCTGGCGCTCATCCGGATCAACGGATTCGAGAGCTTCACTCAGTTCTACGGCGTGATGGTGGGCGAGAATGTGCTGAAGTCCACATCCCTGCTGATCAGCGATGTGGTCGGCAGGCACGGTAGCTCGGGTGATATGCTGGGCCAGATGGTGGCCGGGCCGTACTTTGTGGTGATTACGAGTAGCGAGCCGAACAGCGCGATCTACCAGGAGCTCACCGAGCGCTTCGACGCGGACATCCCGCTGCACTACGACTACCACGACCGTGAGCGCGGCGGCCTGGAGATGGACAGCGGCGACGGCCAGATGCGGCGCTTTCCGCTGATGTCGCTGTCGGTGGGGGTGCTCACGAGCGCCGATGGGCCGTTTCCCGACATCCGCGAGCTGACCGAGGTGGCTGAGGAGCTGCTTCACCGCACGAAGGTGGGCGGCGGCGATCGCCGCAGCGCGGTCATCTACGGCAAAAGATAAATGCGGGGCATCGCCCCGCACCCCAGAATCTCTCAACGGTGAGGGTGTGGGAGAGCGAAGCTCTCCTACAAAAAAACTGATGGTGCTGCGGCGCGGCTACGCCGCGCCGCAGCACCATCAGTGCAGCATGTGCCTGCTGGGCACACATATGATCATTATCGGGGGCTTGGCTAGGCCAGGCCCCAGCCGCGCAACTCGTCCATCCAGCGGTGGCTGGTCAGGTCCATATGCACCGGGGTGACGCTGACGTAGCCTGCGGCGATGGCTGACACGTCGGTGCCGTCCTCGTCGACATCCTCGGGCTCGGCCCCGCCGATCCAGTAGTAGGGGCGACCGCGCGGATCCTCGCGGACGATCAGCTCATCGCGGTAGGTGCGCTGGCCGAGGCGGGCAACCTGGATGCCGCGCACGTCCTCGGGGGGCAGGGCCGGCACGTTCACATTGAGCAGCACACCCTCGGGCAGGCCATTCTGCTGCACGCCCGCGACGATCTTCGCCACGGCTGCCTCGGCGGCGCGGAAGTCCTGCGGGCCACGGTGGCCGTTATTCTGCGAGACGGCGATCGCCGGCAGGCCGAAGATCATGCCCTCCATGGCGGCGGCCACCGTGCCCGAGTAGAGCAGGTCGCTGCCCAGGTTGGCCCCCAGGTTGATCCCGGAGACGACCAGATCGGGCTTTTTCGGCAGCAGGCCCATCATCGCCAGGGCCACACAGTCGGCGGGGGTGCCATCGCAGAGCATGGCCGGGCTGCCATCCACCAGGGTGCCCTCCCATGCCCGCATGGGGTCGAAGAGCTTGCGGTAGTGGCCGGCGGCGCTCCAGTTGCGGTCGGGGGCCACCACGGCCACCTCGCCGAGTGGGGTGAGCGCCCGCCTCAGCGCGGCCAGCCCCGGGCTCTGGTAACCGTCGTCGTTGGTGATAAGGATATACATAGCTTCTGGAGCTTCCGGGAAGCTTACTCCTTGGGCAGGTCAATATCGCTGAGCCGCACCGTCTTGCGTCCGCTGAACTTGATCGTCTTCTGTCCCTCGCTGGAGAGCTGGCCGTCCTGCTCAAGGTTGGCGATCTCCTGCTGCATGGTGTTGGCCAGCTCCAGCTCGCCCTGGCTGAGCAGGCGGGTGACGGCGCTCTTGAGCTTCTGGGTGGCCCCGCTCACATCGCCGGCCTGCAGATCCTGAAGCGCGCGGGTCTGCAGCTTGAAGGCCGAGACCTTCTCGACAATATTCATCACGCCAGGGTTGACCTGGCCGAGCTGGCCAGCGTCGGCGGTGAAGGTGAGCATCACATCGATGCGAACCTTCTGGCCGACCAGGTTGAGGGCCGGGATGTCGTAGCTGACCTCGGCCTGGCCGACGCGGTAGGTGCCGATCGGGCGCGGGTCTACCAGGAACTCCACGAGCAAGGTGCGGCCCTGGCCCGTCTCAAGCTCGCCGAGCGGCACGCCCACATCGCGGTCGGAGATCGGCTTGTAGCCAAGGTTGTTGATCAGCGGGATGACCTGCCAGACGGCGCGTGGCGTGACGCCCTGGACGAGGCGTAGGTTGAGGCTGCTGTTCTGGATGGCGGTGTTCTGGGCGCGCTGCACCGTGTTCTGGAAGTACTCGGTGATCTCGTTGGGGCGGGCGATATAGTCGGCGGTGCCGCCGGAGCGGTTGCCCATCTCGATCAGCAGATCCTCGTTCCAGTCCTTGCCTACGCCGAGGGCGGTGATCGGCACGCCGATGCGCCCGGCGTCGGCGGCGCGGCGCAGGCACTCGTCCTCATTCTCGGTCTGCCCATCGGTGAGCAGGACGAGGCGACGGATGGCGCCACTGCGATCCTTCTCGATCTCGCGCAGACCCTTCTCCAGGGCGGGTGCGATCTTCGTGCCTCCGGCGTCGCGGATGCGCGCGACGCGATCCTGGATGCCGCGTCGGTCGGTGACGGCGGCGGCGGGGACGAGCACCTCGGTGCGGTGGTCGAAGATGACCACCGAGGCGATGTCCTTAGGGTCGAGCATATCGACAGCCATGCTGATCGCCTGGCGGACGCGCTCGATCTTCTCGCCCTTCATCGAGCCGCTGCGGTCAAGCACGAAGCTGACATTCACCGGCGTGCGCACCTGCGCCATCACCGCCGATGGCTGCACCTCGATCAGCGCGTAGGCGATCTGTGGCGTCGTCGTGGCTGCGAGATACGGGCGGGCCAAGGTTGCCCGCAGGGTCACTTCACCGGCCATGGCTCTCTCCTCGATTGCAGATTGCAGATTGCAGATTGCAGGTGTGACATCGTCTTAGCAGATACGGCAATCTGACGCCAGATGTTGCAGTCGGGCCGGTTTTATTGTAGCACAGGGGGTTGGGGGATAGGAGTCAGGGGCTGGGAGTCAGGGCTAGGAGTCAACCCTCCCGATCCCTAACCACCGCCCCATGCGTCCCAGATCCGGCTTACGATCACCGACTACCGACTCCCGACCACCGACTCCCGATCCCTGTATCACACCCCCGACCCCTGACTCTCGGCTCCTGACTCCCGCGAGATCAGCACCTTATCGACGCGCAGCCCGTCCATATCGATCACCTCGAAGCGCCAGCCGTTCCAGGTGACCAGATCGCCGGTGGTTGGGATCTGGCCGAGCAGGCTGATCACGAAGCCAGCCAGGGTGTCGAAGCGGTAGGTCTCCTCATCGGGCAGGTCGTCCTCGTCGAGCAGGTGTTTGACATCATCTACGTTCAAGGAGCCATCGGCGAGCATCGAGCCATCCTCACGGATGACGACTGGGGGGGCCTCGATCTCGTCAAACTCGTCGCCGATCTCGCCGACGATCTCCTCAAGGACATCCTCTAGGGTGACGACGCCCTCGATCCCGCCGAGCTCGCTGACCACGAGGGCCATATGGCGTCGCCCCTTGCGGAAGGTGGCGAGCAGGGCGCTGGCCCGGCTATTCTCGGGCACGTAGAGCGGCGGGGCAACCGCCTCGCGCACCAGGGCACCCTCGCCCTGGCGGCGGTAGAGCATCAGCAGGTCGCGTACGTGGACGGTGCCAATAATCTTGTCGGGCGAATCTTCGTAGATGGGGAAGCGCGAGTAGCCGCTAGACAGCAGTTCGTCGATCACCGCGCCGAGGGTCGCATCGGCGTCGAGCATCTCCACATCGTGGCGCGGGGTCATGATATGGCGCACGGCGCGGTCGCTGAACTTAAAGATGCTGTCGATAAACTGCTGCTCCTGGAGATCGACGGCGCCGCCCTCGGTGCCCTCGCGCACCAGGGCGCGGATATCTTCCTCGGTCACGCGCTCCTCTTCGACATTGTTCCGGCCGAGCAGGCGCAGGATCAGGTCGCTGGAGAAGGTGAGCACGTTGATGATCGGGGTGCTGATCCAGGCCAGGAAGTTCATCGGCGGTGCCATAAAGGCGGCCACCGCCTCGGCGCTCTGGAGGGCCAGGCGCTTCGGCACCAGCTCGCCGAGCACCAGCGAGAGGTAGGAGACCAGGAGGACGACTAGGCCCTGGGCGAGGGGCACGGCGTAGGGGCTGACGTAGGGTAGCGCCGTGATCGTGGGGGTGAGCTGGTCGGCCAGGGTGGCACCGGCGAAGACGCCGCTGAGGGTGCCGATCAGGGTGATGCCGACCTGGACGGCGGACAGGAAGCGGTTGGGGTCGTCTTGAAGCTTGAGGGCGACCGCGGCCCCGGCGCTGCCGTCTTCGGCCCGCTGCTCCAGGCGGCCGCGGCGGGCCGAGACCATGGCGATCTCGGTTGCGGCGAAGATGCCGTTGGCGAGCGAGAGCACGACGATGATCAGAAGTTCTATCATTGTGACAGGGTGGCAGGGTGGCAGGGTGACAAGGCGACAAGGTGACAGCTTGGCTGTCACCTTGTCATCTTGTCACCCTGTCACCTTGTCATGAGTTACTGAAAGTGAATAATTCGCAGGAAGCTATCGGCCTTCAGCGCGGCCCCGCCAACGAGTGCGCCGTCGATATCGGGCTGGGACATCAGCTCATCGACATTGTCGGGCTTGACGCTGCCGCCGTACTGGATGCGCACCGTCTGGGCGACCTCATCGCCATAGAGCTCGGCGAGGGTGGCGCGGATGGCGGCGTGCATGGCCTGGGCGTCGGCGGCGGTGGCCGTTTCGCCGGTGCCGATCGCCCAGATTGGCTCGTAGGCGAGCACGAGATCAGCGAGTTGCTCGGCCGTCACATCGACCAGGCCGCCGCGCACCTGGCCGGTGACGATAGCCTCTGCCTGGCCCGAGTCGCGCTGGGGCTTGCTCTCGCCGACGCACATGATCGGGCGCATGCCGCTGGTGAGGGCGGCGCGCAGCTTGCGGTTCACCGTCGCGTCGGTGTCGCCGAAGAACTGGCGGCGCTCGCTGTGGCCGACGATCACATAGGTACACCCGACATCACGCAGCATCTGCGGGGCGACGGCGCCGGTGAAGGCGCCCTGGGCCTCGTAGAAGACCTCTTGGGCTCCGAGGCTGATCGGCGTGCCTGCGACCTGCTCGCCGATGGCGTAGAGCGCCGTGTAGGGCGGGCAGACGACCACCTCGCGGTCGGCGACATCGCCCAGGCCGGCCAGCAGGCCCGCCACCAGCTCACGGCCCTCGGCCACGGTCTTGTACATCTTCCAGTTCCCGGCAATGATCGGGGTTCGCATGGGTATTCTCCACAGTGATTCAGATCACGAAAGACGCGAAGGGCGCGAAACCTAGCGCAGCCGCGCGAGCGTGCTGAGCAGCGAGAGCACCACCTGATCGCCCAGCAGGAAGGCCAGCCCGACCCCGACGGCCACCGTGACAGCGAAGACCTGCCAGTTCCAGGCGAGCACCTTGGCACCGTCGAAGGGGCCGGCGGGGATCATATTGAACACGCCGATCCAGGCGTTGAACTTGAAGCCGATGAACAGGGTGATCAGCAGCAAGTTTGGCAGGGGTAGGCCGATCAGGACGATGGCGCAGAGGCTGAGCAGGAAGAGTATCGAGAGAACCAGGTTCGTCACCGGGCCGGCGAGGGCGATCAGTCCGCCCTGGCGCAGCGTGAGCTGGCCGCGGTGCCAGACGGCGCCCGGCGCAGCGATGAAGAAGCCGGCGAAGGCGATGACGATGGAGAGCAGCAGCCATTGGTCGTTGGCGATGAAGTGGGCCTCGGCACCGTAGTTGCGGGCCACCACCCGGTGGGCCAGCTCGTGGAGCACGAAGGCCATCCCGCAGACGATGGCCGAGATGATCAGGTTCTGGATGAGGCTGAGGCTGAGCAGGTTGCTCGGCCCCGTCTGCACAATCGCGAAGGCAATGCTTGACCCTGCCCATGCCTTAAGCAGCTCGATATTGTCATTCGTGCCGCGCGAGAAGACATCCTCGCTCGGCGTCGAGAAGATATTGCGCACCCCGATACTCCTCTTGGCTATGCCATATTGGGCGTTTCGCCCTTTTGACTCATTGTAGCATATTCGCAGATGTTAACGGATTAGCCATCGGGAATAAACATAGACGGGACACTATTGGCAGGTGTGGCGGCGTATACTGTGCGCACGTTGTCGTACAACATCTTAGCAAGAGAGGTTCCACCAATGAGCGCGTCCGCCCTGAGCCCTGATCTGATCCGCCGTGCCCAGCAGTCCGACCCGCAGGCCATCACCGCGATCTACGAGCGCTACGCGCCGGACATCTACCGCTACATCTACTTCCGCGTACACGACGCAGAGCTGGCCCGCGATCTCCAGTCCGATGTCTTTCTGCGCATGATCGAGGGGATCGGTCGCTACGAGGATCGGGGCTGGTCGATCTCGGCGTGGCTCTACCGGATCGCCCACGACCGGACGATCGATACGCTGCGGCGGCGCGAGCGGACGCACACGATCCCGCTTGATGCCTGGGTTGAGACGGGTGAGGATCAGGATGATGCTCTGGAGCTGAGCGTGGAGCGGGCGGCGCTGCGTCGGGCGATCGGCAGGCTGAGCCCGAGCCAGGCCCAGGTGCTGCGGCTGCGCTACAGCTACGATCTGTCTATCCAGGAGACGGCCCGGCAGATGGGGCGCAGCCAGGGCTCGATCAAGTCGCTCCAGCATCGGGCCCAGCTGAACCTGGCCCGGCTGATCGCGGAGGATATGGGCGGGGCGCCTGGCGATCCTTACTCCTTCGCCTAGAGCGATCCGACCGAAACAAAGCGGGGCGCGGTGCAAGCACCGCGCCCCGCTTCGTTATCGTCTCGACCGCTGGCTGCCAGCTTTGAGTATGTCGACGAGCTCATCAAGCGAGAGGGCGGATCGTTGTCTGGGAGGTGCCTTAGGGGTGCCGCAGAGCAGCAGGCGGTGGCTGGGGTGCAGGTACCAGTCGGCCTGAGCATCGAGGCGCTGGAGGTCTCGGTAGACTATCTCAAGGTCAACATCAGATCGGTGCTGGGCGGCGACGCCCATGTAGCCCCTGCGGTCGCGGTAGGCGTAGAGCACGGCGCCGTGGCTGTAGGCCAGTCGGCTTGATCCGCCGTCGTCGCTCTGCATGGCGATCCCGAGCCCCCAGCGGGTGTTAAACTCAAGGCGGCGCTCGAAGGCCCGCTCCAGGCGGATCTGCCGCGCCTCGTGCTCGTACCATGCGTCCAGGTTGGGCAGCATGGCCTGGGCCACGTGGTGGGGCCGGTTCGGGTAGAGGGCGTTGTAGCCGCTGATCAGGTCGTTGATGTTGAAGAAGACCGGCTGCCGGCCGGGGTGCGCCTCGGCGTGGTCGATGCGGGTGACCTGATCGACGAGGCGGCGCAGGGCCTCGTTGTCGGGGGCGAGATCGCGGCGCACAAGTTCGGCGGCGCTGAGGGTGGTGTCGGCTGAGTGGTGATGATCGAAGCGCCCGCCGCCTGTGTCCACATGGATAATCACGGGGTCGCCGTCGGCGGGCTGATCGTCGAGCGTGCGGCCGGCGGGGACAAACGATAGCTCGGCGTCTTTCGCGCCGCCGAAGCGCATCAGAACCCATATCGCCGCTAGGCAGTCGAGGTCTGGGGCGAGGTGCCCTACGATTGTCTTAGGCGTGACCAAATGGGGCGTGCTCGCATTCTATAGCACTGAGCAAAACGATTGAGCCACTGAGGCACTGAAGCTGGTAGCTCGCTCCGCTCGCGTCTTTCTCTAACAGTCTCAGACAAGGCTTCACGTGGCAGATTTCAGGCGGCAGGGGTTGCGTATTGGGACGCCTTGCGCTACGCCGAACGGTAATATACTCTGAAATCTTGTCTCATCATGAGACAGTTGAAGGCTCAAGTATATCAGACGGCTTAAAGCGGAGTCAAATGTGCAGCACGCCGTTTGGCGCGTAGGGGATGAGCGCCCCCAGGCGTGTATCGGCGATGTTGAGCTGGACGGGGTTGGGCGAGAGGAGCATGGGCAGGCCGAGGGCGCGCAGCCACTCCTCGTCATCGTCGGCGGATTCGGGGCGCGGCCCGTTCATATCGCTGATCACGGCATAGTCGCAGCGGTCGAGGGGCAGTCCGTGGTGGAGGATGCTCTCGGTGTCGAGGCCGATCACGGCGGACTCGACGGTGGGGTCGGCGAGCAGGCGGCGGGCCGCCACAAAGTCTAGCCCGTCCTCGGCGCGCACGGGCAGGCCGCTGTCGGCCAGACGCTCCACGGCGGCGCGGCGCAGGGTGCCGCCGGTGACGAGGGTGATCGGGATGCTGCCGACCTGATCCCAGGGCGGGGCGGGCGGCTCGCCTGTGCGCGGGTCGTACTGCCACGCGCGCGCGCCGTAGCCGATCTGGAGGCGGCCTTCGGGCAGGCGCAGGGTGGGCAGGCCGCGCTGGCGGGCCTCGGCGAGCAGCTGGAGGGTTGTCACGGGCGTGGCTTCGCGCCTGCGGCGGGCCTGGAGCTCGTACAGCGGGCCGTCGCGATCCCACTCCTCATCGCCCGCAGCCTCGGCGCGCATCCCGTCTACAATGTAGCGGCAGAGCTCGGCACCGATCTGCGGCTCGTTGGTGCTGAAGCGGGCCTCTAGCAGGAAGCTGTCGCCTAGCGGGTGGGAGTCGGCCTCTAGGTAGGCGATCACCAGGCCGATGGACTGGGCTCCGTCGCGGATTGCTGAGCGCAGGCGGCGGGCCTTGTCGGCGGCGGAGCTGATGCGTAGCAGTACGCCCGGCAGCGGCCCGTAGATGTTTGGGCCTTGGTAGGCGCGGAGCTGGGCTATGGTGATTGGTGTGCTCATAAGGATTTGTTGTGGCGCAGCAGTTGTCGCGACGATCTGCTCGGCTATGATAATCGATCATGGCGGCGACGACTGCGCCCTTCCACGATACTATGCGACAGCTATTGGATGATCTCCACGCGCCCTACGCCGCGCTGCTGCGGGCGGCCTTGGCCCTGGCGAGCCCGTCGGGCGCGCGGCTGGCTGTGGATATTGGCTGCGGGCCGGGCCTGAAGTCCGGCTGGCTGGCTGAGTGTCTGGCGCCGGGTGGGCTGCTGCTGGGCCTGGACATTGACCGGGTCGCGGTGGCAGAGGCTGCGCGCCTGCGCCCTGGGGGCTGGCTTGTCGCCGATGGTCGCGATCTGCCGATGCGCGCGAGATGTACCGATATCTGTTGGTGTGTGGCCGCCCTGGAACTGTTCGAATCCCCACAGATGGCCCTGGCCGAGGCGCGGCGTGTGTTGCGCCCTGGGGGCGCTCTGGTGGTGGCTGCGGCGACGCAGCTCTGGGTGCGCCCGAGGGCCTGGCCCGCTGGAGTCTCCGCCGCCTGGGCGGATCGCGCCCCGCCTGGGCCAGCCGATGGGCTGGGCGATGATCTGGCCGAGGCGCTGGCCGGTGCGGGCTTTGCCGAAGCTTATCTGCGGGCCTACTTGCTCGACCCGCCCGGCCCCGATCTGGCCCGCGCGGCGCTGCCCCTGGCCGCATGGCATGACCTTGCGCCTCATCTGGAGGCGCGGCTGACGCCTGATGAGCGCGCCGCCTGCGCAGAGGCCGAGGCACTGGCTGAGCCGGAGCCGCTGGCGGTGCTGCTAGTTGCCACTGGATCATGTCTGTAATTCTAAGATACGACATGCTATAATCGGCCCAAACCCCAGACAGCGGAAGGAACATGCGATGAGTGAGCAGCAGATGCCTTGGGAGCGGGCCGGCATGAATTCGGCATGGTATGAGAATGAGATCTTCGACGTGGGCATGCGCGTGGAGATCCGCGACTCGGTGTGGCGCACGCGCACAGGTGCTGCCGCCGGCCGGGTGGTCGGCTTCGATGCGAGCGGGCCGCTGCCTGGCGAGAACTTTGTCCGCGTCCTGGTGCAGCCCGACGCGGCGGTGGCAACGATAGTGGCGATACCGCCGGCGGCCCTCGGCCCCGAGGATGGCTCGGAGCTGCGCGGCATCGCCGTGACCCTGCTGACCGGCGCGGAGCAGTCGATGTCGCCTGAGCAGTTCGACAAGCTGCTGCACTGGCTCTCCGGGGACGCCTGCAAGGAGCTGATGGCCGAGCCTAAGATCCGCCTTCAGCGCATCCGGGCCGGCGGCGTCTACATCCCCGGCCTGGTGCTGCCCGAGCTTGCCGCGCTGGCCGAGGAGCGGCTGCGCCACCCCGGCTCCTCGGGCCAGCCTGTCCTGCGGCTTACGCCACGCTAGGTGGTGCCTTACCTGGCAACGACGCCTGATAAGGGGGCTAGGTTATGATCGACGTAGATCATTATACTGTCTCGCCCGCTGACTCTGATGTTTCTAGCGTATCGCCCGTTGCGGAGCCTGCGGCACTCCCCGTGGCGGCGCAGTCGGTTGGAGGCACCCGCGCCGCCCTGCTGGGCCGGGTCGCGGCCCTGATGGTGGGGCTGCTCATCTTCGTCGTCTCTCTGGAGCTGCTGAAGAAGGGCGCAGGCAGCTATGGCCGCCAGGTGGTCGGCTTCCTCCATGTCGGCGGGCCTGCGGCATCGCTTGGCCTGGGCTGGCTGCTGGCATACCTCTTCCTGAGCGGATCGCCGGTGGCGGCGGTGGCCGTCTCGCTGTTTGCGGCGGGCACGCTCAGCTCGGTGCAGACCTTCACCATGATCACCGGCTCGCGGCTGGGGGCGGCGCTGATCGTCCTGATCACGGGCGCGGTCTACGCGGCGCGGGTGCGCCAGAACACCGACGGGCTGGCGGTGGGCGTGCTTGCGATGATTACGACGGCGGTGATCTACCTGCCGGCGCTGGCGATCGGCTCCTGGTTGCTGGGCAGCGGCCTGCTCGGCGAGCTTCATGTGAGCGCCTCTGCGCCGCTGGGCTCGCTGCTGGACTGGCTGATCGACCCGCTGGTGGGGGCGCTGTCGTCGCGGCTGCCGCCATGGGGGCTGCTGGTGGCGGGGGGCGCGGCGCTGTTGCTCGCCTTTAACCTGATGGATCGGGTGCTGCCGGCGATGAGCGGCGGGCACGGCCTGTTCCGTCACCTCGACCGGATCTCACAGCGGCCGATGGCGATGTTCGCCCTGGGTGCCGTCGTCACCGGGCTAACGCTGTCGGTCTCGGTGTCGATCTCGGTGCTGGTGCCACTGGCTGCGCGCGGGCTGCTGCGGCGCGAGCGGGTGGTGCCCTATATTATGGGCGCAAACATCACCACCTTCATCGACACGCTGGTGGCGGCGCTGCTGGTGGGTGGGCCGGCGGCCTTCACCATTGTGCTGGTGGAGATGGTGAGCGTGGCGGCGCTCTCGCTGCTGGTGCTGCTCTTCGCCTACGCGCCGTTTGAGCGGGGGCTGCTGCGGCTCCAGGAGCGCATCCTGAGCGACGGGCGCGCCCTGAGTGTGTTCATTGGGGTGCTGGTGATCGCGCCGCTGGCGCTGCTCTTGTGGCGGTGAGTGGGGCGCCGTAGGGACACAGCGTGCTGTGTCCCTACGGGCTGCGGATCGCCTGGATGGCGGCGATGATCTGGGGGTCGTCGTCTGGGGCATAGCGCCACCACTCGGCTTTGACGGTGCGGTCGGGGATGACTCCTCGGCCCTCGATCAGCGTGCCGTCGGGGAGCCGGTATGCCACCTCGGCGAGCAGGACGCGCGATCCGTCCTCGAAGTCGTAGGTGTAGAGGTTCTCGGTGTTGCCTGCGCTGGGCAGGCCAACAATCTGCGCCCGGCCGAGCACCTGCATGCCAGCGGCGAACATCTCGGCGGCGCTGACGGTCTCGGCGCTGGTGAGTACCACGATCGGCACCCCGTCCATGCCGACGATCGTCTTGCCGCCGGGGATGCGCTGCTCTTCGCTGTCGCCGGAATCCCGCCCGCTGGTTCTGCCAATCGAGCCGCCGTCGTGGAAGAGGGCGATGGTGCTCCGCATCAGGTGGACGTAGCCCCCTGAGTTGGAGCGCACATCAATCACCAGCCCCTCCAGCGGGCCTTTGGCCAACAGACCCACGACAGCGTCGCGCACGTGGATGTCGACGGCCTCGACGTAGAAGCTGGGGATCGTCACGAGGCCGATTGTGCCGCCGTCGATGCGCCGGGCGCTGACCCGGTTGAAGGCGTCGAGGTCGATCACCTCGCGTATGACGATAACCACGCGCTCATCCTGGCCGGGCGAGATGATGCCGAGTCGCACGCCGGTGCCGGGCTGGCCGCGCACCTGGCTGATCGGCCCGTCGGGGCCGAATGCCTCGTCGTTGATGTAGGGGATGCTGTTGATCGAGGTGATCACGTCGCGCGGCCTGATGCCTGCCCGCTCGGCCGGGCCGCCGGGCACCACGCTGCTCACGAGGCCGCCCTCGTCCACATCGCGGATCTCGGCACCGATGCCGCCGTAGCGTAGCTTCCCCGAGAACTCGGCATCCTGCTCGGCCACATCCTGGGGCGACTCGAATCGCGAGTGGTCGTCACCCAGGCTGTCGATCATCTGGCGCATCAGGCCGTAGAACTCTGCGGACGTTGCCGCCGCAGCGACCTTCGGCGCGTACTCCTCGCGGGTCGCCTGCCAGTCCACCCCCCGGAAGTCCGCGTAGAGGTAGTGGTCGTGGACTGTCTCCCAGATATTCTCAAAGATCCGCTCGCGCTGGTTGGCGGACAGCGGGACAAGGGTGGGCGTCGGGTTCAGGGGCTCGACAACTTGTGTGGGGGCGAGCGGGCGGGCGGGGCGGGCGGTCGAGGGGCGCGCGGCGGTGGTTGGGGGCGCGGCGATGGCGAGCGTTGGCTCTGGGCTGAGAACCGGTGCCGCTGTGGCGCTGGGCACGGGCACCGCCGTAGTCACTGTCGCCGCGCGCGGCGAGATCTCGCAGGCCACAAGGGCGAGTGCGGTTAGGGTGAGGACTATGGCGCGCGACAGGTGGTTCATAGGATCAGTATCATACCATGGGGGTTGGGGGTTGGGGGTTGGGGCATTCGTTGAGACACGATATACTGGGGCTGTCCTCGCCGCTAGTAGAGGGAGCGCGCCATGCAGATCCTTCCCGACGTCCAGATCATCCAGCGCCCCGGCATTGTGGAGTTCGGCTGGGGGCACCCGGCTCCCGAGCTGCTCCCTGCCGAGGCGCTGGCCCGTGCGGCCGCCCTCACCCTTGGCGGCGACTGGCATGCCGCGCTGACCTACGGCTATGGCCAGGAGCCGGGGCGGCTGATCGAGCTGATCCGCCTGCGCCTCGGCCGGCTGGAGGGGGTGACCCCGCCCGCCGAGCAGCTTATGATCACCGCCGGGATCTCGCAGGCGCTCGACATGCTCTGCGCCCAGCTCTCGCGCCCCGGCGACGTTGTCCTGGTCGAGGCGCCCACCTACCACCTGGCCCTGCGCATCTTCCGCGACCGGGGGCTGCGGGCGGTGGCTGTCCCTGGAGACGGGCAGGGCATCCATGTGGACGCAGCCGAGGCTATGCTGCACATGCTGCGCAGCGGCGGCGAGCGGGTGGCTTTCCTCTACACGGTGGCCAGCTTCGGCAACCCGAGCGGGGCAACGCTCACCGCCGAGCGGCGCTACGCCCTGGCGGCCCTGGCCCGCCGCGAGAGCCTGATGGTGATCGAGGACGACGTCTACGGCGAGCTGTGGTACGATGCGCCGCCCCCGCCGCCGATCTATAACCTCGCGCCCGGCGGCCCGATTGTGCGCGTCGGCTCCTACTCGAAGGTGCTGGCCCCCGGCCTGCGCCTGGGCTGGATGTTGGCCGCGCCCGATCTGGTGCGGCGCTGCTCTAGCTGCGGCGTGCTCGATAGCGGCGGCGGCGTCAGCCACTTCACCGCCCATATGGTGGCTGCCTTCCTTGAGCTTGGCCTGCTCGATCCCCACGTCGAGGGGCTGCGGGCTGCCCTGCGCTCCCGCCGCAACGTGATGCTGACGGCCCTCTCGCGCCATATGCCCTCTGGCTGCACATGGAACCCCTCGCTGGGCGGCTTCTTCATCTGGGTGCGTCTGCCCACAGATACCGACAGCGCGGCGCTCCTGCCCGCCGCCGAGGCCGCCGGGGTGGGCTACCTGCCCGGCGAGCGCTTCTTCGCCGAGGGCGGCGGCCAGAACTACCTGCGTCTCTGCTTCAGCCTGCTCCCGCCCGACGAGATCGCCGAGGGAGTCAGACGCCTGGGCGCTGCGCTGCGCCGGGGCTGAGCGGTACGGTGGTATACTAGGGCGATGCACATGTGGCGAGCCGCCGCTGGAGCACAGCTCTAGAGGAACTTCCCGACTCCTCGCCCGCCTTCGGGCGGAAGGCCGCCCCGTGAAACAGTAAGCGGGGGCACCGGTTGGGCAACCTTCCGGTGACGTAAGACGGCAACAGAGAGCAGACCCGCCGGGGCAACCCGGTGAGGGGTGAAAGGGCCGGGTAAGAGCCGGCCGGCGTCGGCAGCGATGTCGGCGGCCAGGCGACTGCGCCGGCTGATGGGGAGCAAGGTGCGTGGGGCGGGCTCATCGGTGGGAGCCGCAAGGCGTTTGTACCACCCCGCTCGCTCGCATCGCCGCCGCGACGGCAGACCGGGTAGTGCCCGGCGCGCTAGGAGCGGCCTTCGCCTTTTGCGAAGAGAGAGATGGCGGCAGCAAACAGAATCGGGGGTACAGCCACATGTGCTCCGACGCGGCCCGCAGCGATGAGCTGCGGGCCGTGCCCATATCTCCGCACCAGGCGACAGCCCTAGCTGCCTACCTCGTGCGATGCGAGCGACATCACCGTCGGTGGGGATTCTGTAGATAGGGTGATGATCGGCAGGTCGATGAAGAAGGTCGAGCCGCTCCCCAGGGCGCTCTCGACACCGATCTCCCCGCCCATCAGCGCGGTTAGCCGACGCGAGATGGCTAACCCCAGCCCTGCCCCGCTGTAGTGCCTGCCGCCGTGGTTGATCCGGCGGAACTCCTGGAAGATCGCCTCCTGATCCTCGGCGGCGATCCCGATCCCGGTGTCGCGCACGTAGATCCGCAGCCGATCCTCGGATGGCTGGGGGCTGACGCTGATCGTGCCGGTCTCGGTGAACTTGATCGCGTTGGTGATCAGGTTGGTGAGCACCTGCTCAAGCCGGGAGCTGTTGGCGTACACCAGCGGGAGCTGATCGGGGAGGTCGGCCCGCAGCTCCAGCTCGTGCTCGCGGGCCTGCGGCTGGAGCTGTCCGATCACGCTCTTGATCGCGCGCAGCGGCTCAACCGGGCTGAGATCGACCTTGAGCTGGCCAGCCTCCATCCGCGAGAAGTCGAGGATGTCGGTTATCAGGCGCAGCAGGGTGTTGCTCGCCTCGCGCATGTAGCCCAGCGGCTCTGCCACGCGATCACCCAGCGGGCCATACAGCCCCCGCTGGAGCATCTCGTTATAGCCGATGATCGAGGTCAGCGGCGTGCGCAGCTCGTGGCTGATCGTCGCCAGGAACGAGGACTTGAGCTGGTCGGCGGCGCGCACCTCCTCGTAGAGCCGGGTGCGGACGGTCGCGTCAGTGATCAGCTCGCCGATCGTCTCGGCTAGATGCGTCATCGCCGGGCTAATGGCGCGGGGGGCGCTGCTGCCCAGCACCAGGACTCCGAGCGGGGTGCTGTGGAGCACGAGCGGCACGACCAGGATGCTTCGCAGCCCCAGGCGCTCCATCATCTGCCCAACCAGTGACCTGGCCACCTCTGGGTCGTTCAGGGCGAGCAGGCTGCTGTGGTCGGCGGCCATCAGTGCCAGCAGATCGGCTCCGACCCGTCCGCTGATCAGGTTGCCCTCGTAGCTCTCGCCCGCCTCGTCGCGGTAGTCGGCCACAATGTCAAGCTGCCCGCCATCGACTCGTGCCATCCCCACCGTGACGCGATCCCATTGGCCTGCGCGGACGATCGTCTCGGCGATCGCCCGGATGAGCCGCTCGGTCTCGGCGGCGGTGTTCGCCGCCCGCGCCACCTGGTTGATCAGGCTCAGCTCGGCGAGGTGGCTGGCCCTGGCCTGCTCAACCCTGGCGCGCTCACTCACATCGCGCAGCAGCAGCAGGGTGCCGACCCGCACGCCGTTGGCGGCGTGCAGCGGGCGCAGGCGCAGATCGATTGCCTGGAGCTGATCGCCCTCGCCGGCCACAAGCTGCTGGGCGCTCGGGCCGGGCTCGTCGGCAACCATCGCTTGCAGGTCGGCCATATGCGGGGAGTGGGCGAGCAGGCTAAGCAGCGGTCGGCCGATCTGCTGGCCTGGCGGGAGCCGCAGCAGCTCCACCGCCTCGGCGTTGATCTCGCTCACCAGCCCCTGCCGGTTCATCACCACCATGCCATCGGGCAGGGCGGCCAGCACCTCGCGCTCGACGAGCGGGGCCAGGTCGATCACCCGAAAGTGAATCGTGGCATAGAAGGAGAGCGCCCCGCCGATAAAGAGCAGGATCGGCGTCGGATCATCGTTCCATGGCGACTGTGCGCCTGCCAGGTAGGCCAGGTTGCCGAGCGCTGGGATAAGCGCGGCGATCAGCATCATCCAGGCGTGGCGGCGGTCGATTGGCGCGGCGAGGAACACCGCCCGCGCCAGCAGGATGATCCCGGCGACGAAGCAGCTGTAGGCGTAGGCCGAGTGAACCCAGAAGAGCGGCCCGCGAATAACCTTTAGCCACATAAAGCTGCGGCTCGTGTCGGGCAGCGTATCGATCAGGAAGAAGTGGTGCAGCTCGTTGGTGAGGGCGAGGATGCAGAACAGCGCCGGGGGGATGAATATACCGATCTGAACCCGCCGCCGCCCGCGCCACCACTGGCCCGAGTACGAGATGGCGATCAGCAGCCAGGCGGGCATAATCGTCACGATCCCGGCGTACTGGAGCAGCGACCAGAAGAGCGTCCCCGCGAAGCTTGGCTCGGCGGCGGCCATGGCGTGGCAGGCGCACCAGAAGCTGATCGCGCCCATCAGCAGCGTGAAGGGCCGGCCGCTGCGGTAGTAGCGCCGACGCCATGCGTAGGCGGCGATCAGGCCCGCGATCACCGCCAGCGTGAGGTAGAAGGCGACAAAGGAAAGTGCGCCCATGGCATATCCGTAGCCGAGGTTTGGTGCGAATAGCCGGTGCTGAGGTGCGCGGGTGAGGTGTGCCTATAACAACGGCTGTGCCGATCACAATTAGCCTACCGACGCTGGCGCAGGCTCTCAGACAAGGTTTCAGCGTACTTTACCGTTTGGCGTCACGGATCGCTTACTGATGCGCTCGGCCTGTACCCTGTACCCTGTGCCCTTGTTGTAACGTATAATGCGCGCACCGTCAACCGCCCCAGAGCAGACACCTATTGCAATCTGCAATCATATGATCCTCCCCACCATTATCGTGGTCGTCAGCGCCGCGCTGATCCTGCTTGTCGCCCGCGACATCCGCAGGCTGCGCCGGATTCCGCACCTTGCCGCGCCGGCCATCCCGGCCGAGCCGCCGCTGATCTCGATCCTCATCCCGGCGCGGAATGAGGAGCGCAGCATCGGGCGCTGCGTGCGCGCCGCCCTGGCCCAGTCCTACCCGCAGATCGAGGTGATCGTAGTGGACGACGGATCGACCGATGGCACGGGCGCGATCCTGGCCGAGGTCGCCGATGTGCGCCTGCGGGTGATCGCCGGTCGGCCGCTGCCTGATGGCTGGGTGGGCAAGTGCAACGCCTGCCAGCAGATCGGCGAGCAGGCATCTGGCGCGTGGTTGCTCTTTCTGGACGCTGACACCGTGCCTGCGCCGGATCTGGTCGCCGCCCTGCTGTCTACCGCCAGCATCCGTCGGCTCGACCTGCTGACGATCTTTCCCTTTTTGGAGCTGGGCACCTTCTGGGAGCGGGTGGTTCTGCCGCCCTTTCTGGCCCTGATCACGGCGCTCTTCCCCTTCGAGCAGATGGAGCGACCCGACGTGCGGCCCGACCAGGTGCTGGCCAACGGCCAGTGCATCTTTGTGCGGCGGGCGGCCTACGAGGGTGTGGGCGGGCACGCGGCGGTGCGCGGCGAGGTGCTGGAGGACGTGCGGCTGGCCCAGGCCATCCGCGCCGCCGGGGGCCGGGTGGGCATTGCCGAGGGTATGGCCTTCCTGCGGGTGCGGATGTACACGAGCGGGCGCGAGGTGGCCGAGGGGCTGATGAAGAACGCGGCGGCGGGCTACCGCAGCGGCGGCGGGCGCTCGGCATGGGCGATGGCCGGGCTGATCCTCGAAACCTTTGGCCCGGCCTGGCTGCTGCTGGCGGGGCTGGCGGGGCTGGCGCTGGGGGATTTCGGCCTGTCCTGGGCGGGGCTCGGCGGCGGCGGGCTGAGCCTGCTGGCGGCCCTATCGCTGCGGGCGACGCTCTACCGGCGGCTCTACGGGCTGCCCGCAGCCTACGGGCTGCTCTGGCCGCTCGGGCTGCTCGCCTACCTGCTGATCGCCGGCATAGGCATGTGGAGGGTGCGCAGCGGGCGAGGCGTGATCTGGAAGGGGCGCACCTACTCAGGGTAGGCGCGCCCCTTCTGGATCAGTGCTGTCGCAAGGCTTCTGGGGCGGTGCCCCAGACCCAGTTTTTGTTGGGGTTTGGCGGCGCAGCCGCCAAACCCCAACAAAACAATAGTGCGGGGTGCGGGGCGGCGCAGCTGCCCCGCACCCCACAGGCTCCTACTCCTCGTCGCCCTCGTGCGGCTTGCGGATGAGCTCCGGCTCAGTCGGCGTCTCGACCGCAGGCACATCCTCGATGGCGCGCAGCTGGCTCAGCGAGAGCAGCACCTGGTTCGGGTCGGCCAGGATCTTGTAGTTCACCTGCCCGATCAGGTCGCGCACATGGATGACCTTGTCCATAGCGTCCAGGACGCTGATGTCGATGTCGATGTGCTGGGGCAGGTCGTTCGGCAGGGCCGCCACCATCATCGAGTTGAGGACGTGGTTGAGCAGGGCGTCGCCGCGAGCGACCAGCGGTGACTCGCCGACGACGACGATCGGTACCTCGACAGTGACTGATTTCAGCAGGTCGACGACCTTGAAGTCGATGTGCAGGATGTTGCGCGTCACCGGGTGGCGCTGGATGTCTTGCACGAAGACCGACTGCATGCTGTAGCCTTCGATCATCAGGTCGATCAGCGACGTGCGGCCAGCCTTGCGGAAGGTTATCTCGAAGTCGCGGGCGCTCACCTGGGTGGAGACGGCCTCGAAACCCTTGCCGTAGACGGTGGCAGGGATCTTGCCCTCTGTGCGAAGGTACTTGACCTTCTTGCCGAGCACCGTGCGTACCTGGGCGTTTAGGATCTGATGGGTAGACATGAGTAGGGCTGCTCCTCATCTTGCGTGCGCTACGCGGCACCACGCAATACTTATACAGCGACATAAGAATGGCGACCGACGGATCGCCGGTCGCGCAGGGCAGAGTGTAGCACAGTGCGTCGTTCTTTTCAAGTCTTGACAGCTCTAGCTCGTCGTAGTATAGTCAGCGTGGGAATAGTCAATACTGACTAATTGAGGAGTCTATGACAACATCGAAGGACGGGGCATCGCTGCGGCTGGTGCTGACAGTACTCTTCCTGGGCGTGCTGATGGGCGCCCTGGATATCGCAATCGTCGGCCCGGCCCTGCCAGCGCTGCGCGAGTGGTTCGGGGTGGATGATCGGGCGGGGGCATGGATCTTCACGATCTATGTGTTTCTAAATCTGCTGGGCGCGCCGCTGATGGCGAAGCTGAGCGACCGCTACGGTCGGCGGCCGGCCTATATGCTGGCGGTGGGCCTGTTCACCATCGGCTCAGCGCTGGCCGCCGCCGCGCCGAACTTCGTGATCCTGCTGATCGCCCGGGCGCTCCAGGGCCTCGGGGCGGGCGGTATCTTCCCGGTGGCCAGCGCGGTGGTGGGCGACAGCTTCCCGCCCGAGCGCAAGGGCTTCGCCCTGGGCATGATCGGCGCGGTCTTCGGGCTGGCCTTCATCGTCGGGCCGATCCTCGGCGCGCTGCTGCTCACGATCAGCTGGCACTGGATCTTCCTAGTAAACCTGCCGGTGGCCGCGGTGGTGCTGATCATGAGCTGGTACACGCTGCCGGTCACGGGCGCGGCCAAGCCGCAGCCCTTCGACATCCTTGGCCTGATCACGCTGGCCCTGCTGCTGGGCGGCCTGACGGTGGGAGCCAGCAACCTTGACGCCAATAACCTGCTGGGCAGCCTGGCCACGCCGCTGGTCTGGCCCTTCCTGCTGCTGTTCCTGCTGGCCACGCCAGCCTTCTGGTGGGCCGAGGGCCGCGCCGCCGACCCGCTGTTGCGCCGAATCCTGATCACCACGCCGCAGCTGGCCCTGGCCAACGGGCTTAGCATCGGGGCCGGCCTTGGCGAGGGCGTGATCGTCTTCCTGCCCAGCCTGGCCGTGCTGGCCTACGGGGTGAGCGTGAGCACGGCCAGCTATATGACGCTGCCGGTGGTGCTGGCCATGGCGGTGGGCTCGCCCCTGGCCGGACGGCTGCTTGACAAGATCGGCGCACGTCTGGTGGTGATCGCGGGCACGCTGCTGCTCACGGCGGGGATGCTGGTGCTGGGCCTGCTCGGCGCGCAGCTCTGGGCCTTCTACGTGGCCAGCACCCTGATCGGTCTCGGCCTGGCAAGCCTGCTCGGCGCGCCCATCCGCTATATTATGCTCAACGAGGCCCCGCCCGAGGACCGCACCGCCGCCCAGGGCGCGGTGACAGTCTTCACCGGCGTGGGCCAGCTGCTCAGCGGCGCCCTGGTGGGCGCGGTGGCGGCCAGCGGCGGCGGCGGGGTCTCTGGCTACACTTTGGCCTACCTGGTGAGCGGCGGGATGGCCTTCCTGCTGGTGTTCCTGGCCCTGGGCCTGCGGCGCGGCAGCGCCAATCCTGCGGCGGGTACCCAGGCTGCTTCCACCGCCCGCTAGATCACCGAGCGGAACTATTGAGCCGCTGAGCCGGGTGGCTCGCATCTTGATTTGGCAAGTGCAATCGATTGGCCACAATACCGTAGAAGGCACGCTGTCACCCTGAGTCGCCCGGCCGTAAACGGCCGGGCTGAGTCTACGAAGGCCGCTGAAGCGGCCTCGGACAGGCCGCTTCAGCGGCCTTCGTAGACTCAGCCGGGGGCTTCAGCCCCCGGCGAGCGTTGACGCACAGCGTGACTTCTGCTCCATTGCGATTTACCCATTGCTATTGGTGCCTTGTCGGGGTGGTGGTGACATCGTCACCACCCCGGCATATCTCCTTTTGACGCCCCGCGCCCCCATAGGTATACTTTCTACACCGATCCGCCGCCCGCGCAGGCCGCCTCATGCCACTAGATCCGAGCGACGCCCCACCCAGCCGCCTTGTCCGGGCCGTCTACCGCGACGGCGCGCTCATCCCTGATGAGTCGCTTGGCCTGCCCGACGGCACTTCGGTTCAGGTGATTGTGCCCAGCCAGGCGCCCCCCCCCGGCCGGTTCGGTGTCCTGGCCGAGCTGCGCCGCGCCGATCTGCTCGCCCTGGCCGCCGGACTGCTGCTCTACGCGGTCACGCGGCTGGTCGGGATCACCGCCTTCCCGATCTACTTCTTCTGCGACGAGGCCATCCAGACCAACCTGGCCCGCCAGCTCCTCTCCAACGGGCTGCGCAGCGCCGATGGCACCTTCCTGCCGCCCTACTTTCTCAATGCCGAGAAGTGGAACCTCAGCCTGAGCGTCTACATCCACCTGATCAGCGCGGCGATCTTCGGCGGGAACTCGGTCTTCCTGACCCGCGCCACCTCGGCGGCGGTGAGCCTGCTGGCCCCGCTCGCGGTCGCCCTCACCCTGCGCCTCGTCTTCCGCAGCCGCTTCTGGTGGGCCGGCCCGCTGGCGCTCGCCGTCGCCCCGGCCTGGTTTCTGCACTCGCGCACCGCCTTCGAGACGGTGATGATGGTGGCGTTCTACGCCTGCTTTCTCTGCTGCTACCTGCTCTACCGCACTCGCGGCGCGGCATGGCTCTTCCCCGCCCTCGTCTTCGGGGCGATGACCTTCTACGCCTACGCGAATGGCCAGGGCGTGATGCTGATGAGTGGCTTGCTGCTGCTGATCTCGGATCTGCCCTACCACCTGCGCCAGGGCTGGCGGGTGATCACTGGGGCCGTCGGGACGCTGCTGCTGCTCGTCATCCCGCTGGCCCGCTTCCGGCTGCTTCAGCCCGACGCCTACGCCAGCCAGCTGCGCGCGCTCGACTCGTACTGGACACACAGCATCCCGCTGGGCGAGAAGCTGGCCACCTTTGGCACAACCTATCTCGCCGGTCTCAACCCGGCCTACTGGTTCCTGCCCAATACCGTCGACCTTGACCGCCACCGCATGCTCGGCATGGGCCACCTGCCGCTCCTGCTGCTGCCCTTCATCCTGGTCGGCCTGGGCGTCTGCCTGGTCAACCTGCGCTCGCCGATCTACCGTGCGGTGCTGATCGCGGTGCTCGCCTCGCCATTCTCCTCGGCCCTGGTGGCGGTCAGCATCACCCGCGTGCTGGCCATGGTGGTGCCCGCTGCCATCCTGACTGTCATCGGGCTCGACCGCTGCTACAGCTGGGTTGCTGGCTGGCTGCGCTACCGGCTGGCCGCCTGGGCGGTGGCGCTCACCCTTGGCCTCTCTAGCCTGCTGCTCCTGCGCACCGCACTGGCCGACGGGCCTATCTGGTTCACCAACTATGCCCTGGACGGGATGCAGTACGGCGCACAGCAGCTCTTCAGCGAGGCCATCCCCGAGCTGCTCGCCAGCGAGCCCGACACGCAGCTACTCGTCTCGCCGACCTGGGCGAACAACCCGAACGCCTTTCTTGACTTCTTCCTCACACCGGCTCAGGTCAGCCGCGTCCAGCTGATCAATATCGACGCCTTCACCGTCTCGCACAGATCCCTCGATCCGATGAGACAGATCTTCATTATGCCGCCCTACGAGTATGATCGCGCCCGCCGGAGCGGTAAATTTCTGGTGGGCGCGCCCGAGCAGGTTATCCCTTACCCGGATGGCTCGCCTGGCTTCTATGTGGTGCGGCTGGACTACGTCGCGAACGTGGACGAGATCTTCGCGGCGGATAGGGCCGCCCGCGCGCAGCTGGTGGTGGATCAGATTGACATAAATGGGCCAGTTACGCTGGCCCACTCGCTGCTGGACATGGGCTCGCCAGCGGATCTTTTTGACGGCGACCCGCACAGCCTGGTGCGCGGCTTCGAGGCGAACCCGCTGATTATCGAGCTGCGCTTCCCCGAGCCGCGCAGCATCGCCGGGGTGACGCTCACCGTCGGCTCAATGGACATGAACCTGCGCCTGGTCGCCACGCCATCCGACGGCGGCCCGCAGATCGTCGCCGAGCAGCGCTTCACCGGCATGCCGCCCGACCCGACCGTGCAGCTGAACCTGTCCGGCGGCGCACGCGCGCTGAGCAGCCTGCGCCTGGAGATCGAGCAGATCGGCGGCGGCGATGTTGCCCACGTGCATGTGCGCGATTTGGCGCTGCGGTAGGGGCAAGGCAAAAGGCAAAAGGCAATCAGTCTACATGATCCCGCCGGCAACCCGTGTGGCCGTGCGCAAATCTGTCAGCAGAGCGGAGCCCAGCCCGACCGCCGTGGCCCCGGCGGCGAGCATGGCCCGCGCCCCGGCGGCGTCGCGCATCCCGCCGATGCCGATCACCGGCACAGAGACCTCGGCGCAGACGGCGGCGACGAGGCGCAGGGCCAGCGGGGCAATCGCGGGTCCGCAGAGCATCCCCTCGGCCAGGGAGCCGTCGGGCATGGGCGTGGTTGCGGGGAGTCCGTCGATCAGGGCCAGGGTGTCGGCCCCGCGCTCGACGGCGGCGCGGGCCAGTGCCAGGGTATCGGGGGCGTGGCCGGGCAGCTTCACCACCAGCGGCAGCATCGTGGCTCGGCGCACCGCCGCCACTAGTCGGCCGGCCGCCTCGGGCGTCAGGGCGCCGTGGGCTGCCAGAGACAGCTCGACGCCAGCCACCCCCTCGACTCCCTCAAGCTGCGCGGCGGCCTCGGCCACATCGGCCACGCTCTCGCCCCAGATGCTCACGACCACCGGCAGATCCCAGGTCGCCCAGATCGGCGCGAAGCGCTCGCGCACCGCCCGCATGCCGGGGTTATGCGCCCAGCCCCGGCAGAGCAGCCCGGCGGGCGTCTCGATCATATCCTGCAGGGGCCGGGACTTCTGCGGTCGCAGGCTGGTACCACGGGTGAAGATGGCCCCTAGCCCGTGCGTCGCCGGGCGTGATCCCAGCCCCAGGTGGCGGGCCACCTCCACGCCATAGCCGAGGCTGCCCGCCGCCGCGATGATCGGCGAGGCGATGGTGAGCGCGTAGGGGTTTTGTGGCGCTAGATCGATCATAAGTGTTGAGTGTTGAGTGTTGAGATGCTGCACACTCAACACTCAACACTATTCGTAGCCCAGCGCGCGCAGGGCGTTTCGGGCGGACTCGGCCTCGTCCCAGGGGATGGCACCGGCGGCGTAGATAATATTGCCCTCGTGGCCTTTGCCCAGGAGCAGCACCAGATCGCCGGGGCGGGCGGCGGCCATGGCGGCGCGGATGGCCTCGGCGCGGTCGGGGATGCAGAGGTAGCCGTCGCCCGAGCGCTTGCCGGCATGCTCGGCACCCTCGGCGATCTCGGCGATAATCGCGGCCGGGTCCTCGCCGCGCGGGTCCTCGTCCGTCAGCACCAGCAGGTCGGCGTAGCGCCCGGCGATCTGGCCCTGGACGGCGCGCTTGGCCCGGTCGCGCTCGCCCGCGCTGCCGAACACGGCGATGATCCGGCCCTGGGTGAGCGGGCGGAGCATGCCCAGCACCTGCTCGAAAGAGTCCGGGTTATGGGCATAGTCCACGATCACATCGAAGGGCTGTCCCATACTCACGGGCTGCATGCGCCCGCGGATGCCCGGCACCGCCTCTAGGGCGGCGACGGCCCGCTCTAGGGGGATGCCCTGGCTGAGGGCGACGCCGAGGGCCGCCAGGGCGTTTGACACGTTGAAGCTGCCGGGCAGATAGAGCTGCAGGCGTGCCTCTCCCCAGGGCGTCGTCACGCGCAGCGACGATCCACCCGGCCCTGCACTCACCTCGTGGGCGCGCAGGTCGGCCTCAGCGCGGATGCCGAAGGTCAGGCGACGGGCGCGGGCCGGCGCTGCGTCGAGGAAATATTGGTGGCTCGGGTCATCGGCGTTGGCGATAGCCCACGCCTCGCCCTTCTCACCCTCGCCGAGCATCTCGAAGAGGCGGGCCTTATCGGCGCGGTACTGCGCGAAGCTGCCGTGGTAGTCCAGGTGCTCGTGGGTAATGTTGAGGAAGACCGCCACATCGAAGGCGCAGCCGCCGAGCCGGTTCCAGCGCGCCGAGAGGGCGTGCGATGTCGACTCGATCACCGCGTAGGAGCAGCCCGCATCGACCATCTCACGTAGAAGCCCCTGGATCTCAACCGCCTCGGGGGTGCTCTGGCGGGTGCTGTTTGGCCAGCGGCGCGGGCCGACCTTAAAATCCACGGTGCTGATCATCCCGGTGCTAAGCCCCCCGCCCTCGATCACCTGGCTCACCAGGTCGGTGGTGGTGCTCTTGCCCTTGGTGCCGGTGATCCCGACGGTGCGCAGGCTCATGGCCGGGCGGCGGTAGAAGTTGGCCGCCAGCGGCGCAAGGGCCACCCGGCTATCGGCCACGCGGATGAGCGGCACGCCGGGCGGGTCGCCGCCCCAGTGACGCGCATCCACCACCACGGCGGCGGCCCCGGCTGCGATGGCCTGAGCCACATACTGGTGTCCATCCAGGTGGAACCCGCGGATGGCCACGAACAGCCAGCCTGGCCGCACCTGCCGGGAGTCGTAGGCGATGCCGAGGATGGGTATGTCGAGTGCGGCGGGCGCGCTCGTCACCTCCACATCTCGGAGCATATCGTGCAGCGTGACCATCATAGATCGTGCCGTGAGTAACAGAGAAACCTGCTTCCGTGGGGGGATTGTACTCGAAAACTGCTTGATTGGGTTCCACACCTATCGTGCTTAGCCGATCCGCCGCCGGGCGATGCCGTAGAGCGCCGGGATGAACACGCGGTCGTAGGCGGGGAGGTAGCGCACGATCTGGCCGCCGAAGCCCTTCTTAAAGCGGTAGACCCCGAGCAGCGGGTCGTCCTGGGCGGCCCGCTCAAGGGCGGCCCGCTCGGTCTCATCGGCACCGGCTGCTCTGCCGAGGGCGTCGGGGATTCCCCAGAGGTCGTAGCTGATGCAGCCGAGCCCGGCGGCCCACTGGATGGCCCGCCACTCAAGCAGGTGGTTGGCCCCCGCCTTCAGCCCGGCCTCGTCGGCCCCGCTGTAGAGGTAGCGACCGCTGCGGGCGTCGGCGAAGACCATGTGAGCGGCCACGGCCCGCCCGTCGATCTCGGCCAGCAGCAGCTGGCTGCGCGGCTGGAAGAGTTTCCATGCGGCCCGGTAGTAGCTCTCGCTGTGGATGCCGAACCCGGCCCGCTCCCCTGTGGCCCGCATGATCGCGTAGAAGGTCGGGATGTCGGACTCATCGCCCACGCGCACGGCCACGCCATTGCGTTCGGCCCGGCGGATGTCGGCGCGGTGGCCCTTGCTGAACCCGGCGAAGATCGCCTCGGCCGGACGGTTGATCGGCACATGCACGCTGCTGCGCGGCTGGATCGTCCGCTCGGGCAGCAGCCCTTGGAGCAGCAGCCATGTGTGGGTCGCGTCTGCCTCGGGCTGATCCTCGGTCAGGTTCGGCTCCAGCCGCAGGAAGATCGCTCGCTGGCGGCGGGCGATCCGGGCCAGGCCGCCGATTAGCAGCAGGTTCGCCGCGTCATCTCTGGCGAACAGCGGGCCGCGTGGGGCGTAAGCGACGGCCATGCCGTACTGATGGCGAATGAGCAGCAGCGCGCCAGCGAGGAGCGACCCATCGGCGGCGAGGATAGCCAGACGGCGCGGCTGCCACCCGGCAGATTCCTTGAGCGCGCCCCATGCGCTGCGCTGGAGCAGGCTGCCCTGGGGGTGCGCGTCCACGAAGGCGTCCCAGGTGGCGGTATTCGGCTCAACCAGGGCGATCTCGCCCGTGCGGGACTGGGCGGGGCGGGCCAGGATACTCATCGTCGCATCCAGATCCGCTCGCCATAGGTGCCAGCCTCGGGGCGCAGCCCCTCCGCGTAGGCGGTGATGCTGCTAGCCATCGCTGCCAGGTCGCCGAAAAGCGTGCCGATTTGGCTGGCGTATGCCTCAACCGCGCTGATCTTGCGGGCCAGGGTCGCATCGATGTTAGTCACGCTGGGCAAGAAGATCTCCGCCCCGCCGATCTTGGCCATACGCTCCGTAAGGGCTGTAGGCTTCGCCACATAGGGGAAGTCCTCGTAGAAGGCCAGGCTCATGCCGCGCTGCGCGAGGTCGGCGGCGGCCGCGTAGGTGACCTGGTGGTCTACGTGCTGGCCCACGCCGAGGGGCGCGTAGAAGATCGCCGCCGGGAAGCGCGCCGCGAGCGCCGCGACGTGTCCGCGCAGGGCATCGGCGAGCGTGTCGTCGGGGGCGACAGTGCCGAAGAGCGTGTCGTCACCCGTGTAGGCATCGGGCATGCGGTAGATCGCATCGAGCGCATCGAGCAGGAGGCAGTCGGCACCGAGAGTCTCCAGCGCCTCGATATCCTCCTGGATGCGGCGGCGCACAGCCTCATCGGGAGGCAGCGCCCACTGGCGATGGAGCTGCTGGGCGAAGGGGCTGAATGGGCCTTCGGGGGGCGGGCTGCCAGCGCAGATGTTCACTACCAGCACCGACTGCCCCGCGCCGACGAAGCCGGCGATGCTCCCACCGCACGAGAGGGCTGCGTCGTCGATGTGGGGCGAGAGATAGATATGGTCGTACGTCGCGGCAAGATCGTCTAGGTTCGTGTAGTGACGTGGCATAGATCTTATCCTGTTGGGGAGCTGTAGGGACGCAGCGCGCTGCGTCCCTACAGCTCCCCAAGCGAGAGCTCCTCTAACGCCTCGGTGGCTGCGGTGCGGCGGGCTTCATCCTTGGAGCGGACGAGGCGCTGGAGCACACGCTTTGCGCTCGGGCCGCCCACCTGGCCGAGCGACCAGATGGCGGCGGTGGATATCTCACCGTCATCATCATCCACGAGGGGCAGCAGGCTTGGCAGAAGCGGCTGGCCGTCCTCGCCAAGCTCGCCGACAGCGCGGGCCGCCTCGTAGCGCATGGCGGGCGAGGGGCTCTTCAGCTCGCGCTCGATGTAGGGGTACCAGGTTGGCCGCATCGAGCGTCCCATGGCCAGCACCGCGCTCTCGCGCACCGTCACTTCGGGGTGTGCGTAGGCTCTGCCGATCTCGACCTGGACCTCCTTCGAGCTGGCGAAGTAGCCAAGCCCCTCGACGGCGCGGCGGCGCACATCCAGCGGCTGCTCGGGGTCGATGGCCGTCTGCATCAGTGCGCCATACACGCGCTGCGTGGCTGCGGGCGACATCTCGCCGATCTCGCCCCGGTAGGCGAAGCTGGCCAGCGCGACGACGGCGGCCTCTCGGACAGCACCCGACTCATCGCCGAGCATGCGGATCAGGCGATCCATCGTGTCCTCACGCTCATCCTCCCAGAGGCCAGCGATGGCGGCGGCGCGCACCTCCGGGTCGCTATCGCCCAGGCAGACCTGGAAGACAGGTCGAAAGTCGAGGTCGACATTATCTTCTGCCAGCGGGTTGATGTCGCGGATGATCGCGAGCCGCCGCTCGCCGGGGAACTGGCGCCAAGCCTGCCAGAATATCTTCAGGCTCTCTGGCCCGAGGTTCGCGAGGGTTCGCAGCTCATTGTGTGAAAGGGGCTTGGCGAGGTCGCCCAATTGAGCGATCTGCTCTTCAAAGCTCATGATTATTTTCTTTCCTCATAACAAGAGGGCGGCTGTGCCGCCCCCTGTTCTCCATTGTGCGACGCCGCTTCTACTCGTCGTCGTCTGTATAGCGCCCGAAGCGGCGGCGGGCTGGCAGCAGATCCTCGTCCTCGCCCTGTGCCTCATCGGTGCTATCGGCGGTGTCGCTTGGCGCGGGCGTGAAGGCATAGCGACCTGGGATCTCCTCATCGGTGCTAAAGCTCTCGCTGTTTGTCAGCAGTTGCTCCAGCAGGCTGCGTGATCCCGGCCGCAGGACGTTAAATGACAGCAGCAGGTCGCCCATGTCAATGGTGTAGCGCGGCTCACTACGGCTGCCCACTTGCTCACCCATCACCTCAAAAACATGCTCAAGCACCACCTCGGACTTGCGCCGCTCGCCCATCGGCAGCGACTTGAGGTTCTTCAGTCGGCCATAGCGCGACTGGCTCGGCACCTGATCCTCATCGACAGCGCAGAAGTAGGAGAGGTTCGCGAAGGCAAACTTATTCTTCTTCTCGTCCAGGGTCAGCAGGCGGTCGCTCGCCTCGGCGGCCTCCTCATAGCTGATCGTGAAGAGGTTTGGCTCGCTGCCGTGAGCGATGGTGATCAGGGCACCGGGCACCAGGTGCTCACGGAAGAACTCCTCAAGACCCTGGAGCCAGCCGCCGCGGTTGCCGGTGGGGTAGCGCACCTCGACCAGATAGCTCGTGTAGTGCTGGGGCGACTCGAAGCGTAGCACGGCGCTGCGCTGGTCGGGCAGCATAGGCGTCGGTATGAGGGCGGCGATGCTGGCGTCGAAGGGCAGCACGCCATACTCCCACTCGAAGAAGGTGAGCATCCGGGTGAGCGTGCCGCCCGTGAGGATTGACTCGGCGCTCTGAAGCTCCAGGCTGTTGTCGTAACCCTCGACGAGGTAAGAGGTGATCTGTCCCATCTCGGCGGCTTTCACCCGCTTGCCGCTGATCGCCGGCAGCCCCTTGGTAGACCAGAGCCTGGCGCCTTCGACCCCGACGAACTCAAAGTCCTTCTCGCGGTGCAGGCGGTAGTTCAGCGAGAAGCGGAAGCCCTCATAGTCGGCCTGGCGTGGGTTGTGGTAGTAGAGGTCGGCGATGATCTCGGTATCGGAGAGCGGCTCATTGCGCTCCAGGATGTAGTCGCGGATCTTGCGCAGATCGTTCTTGCCGAGGTTGATAATGCTGGCCTCGGGGTAGTAGCTTCGTCCGAAG
The DNA here is from genome assembly GCA_004138175.2 of Chloroflexales bacterium ZM16-3. GTDB lineage: Bacteria > Chloroflexota > Chloroflexia > Chloroflexales > Chloroflexaceae > Oscillochloris > Oscillochloris kuznetsovii. The sequence continues at coordinate 211,964 of RYFE02000004.1, forward strand.
CTAACAATCCGGCGAAGGGGGTCCTGATCGAGCCGCTCGGTCATGATCTTCTCAAGCTGCTCGCCCTGCTCTGCGAGGATATCCGCGATCGACCGACGCAGGTCGATCGACAGGCCCTCGGGCAGCGTGATCACCGTGTTGCGGTCGCGCGGCACCTCGCGGACGGGTGTCGGCTTGACGGCCACAGGCTCGGTCACGGGCTCAGGCGCAGCGACCGGCTCGGCCACAGGCTCGGCCACGGGCTCAGGTGCAGCGACCGGCTCGGCCACAGGCTCGGCCACGGGCTCAGGTGCAGCGACCGGCTCGGCCTCAGCCTCGGGAGCGGCTACAGACTCAGGCGCAGCGACCAACTCGGCCTCAGCCTCGGGCGCGGCGGCGACATCCTCGGCGGTGATAGGTGACGCAGGCGCAGTGCTGACCTGTCCGAGGGTGTCGGCTGTGGGAACCAGATTCAGCGGTGCCATACCGGCCTGAACCTGCCAGTAGTCTGAGATAAACACAGGCTCAATCGTCGTGATCGCTGGCCGTGACGTTGATACGACGACGCTAATATCATCAACTGGCAGAGGGTGCTCAGGCTCGTGCAGGCGCTGCCGGAACGAGTGTGTGTCCTCAGTCGAGCGTGCCACATAGGCACCCTGGCGCGAGGTGACGTAGAGCACACCGTGCTCGGTCTCCTCGCGCGCAAAGAGCATATCGTTCGCCCGCAGCGCGGCGTCGATATCAGTGGCGATATCGTCACGGCTGCGCTGGTACTTCCCTGCCAGGTAGTCGGCGAGGTTGTCGAGCGACTGACGGATCGGCGCATCGACAGCGAAGAGCGCGCCCTGCGTTGTCATCAGGCGATAGACTTCGTCGGCAAGCTCCTGCTGGCTCGGGCTGCCCTGAAACGAGGCGACTGTCATTCGCTATCCTCCGTCACCGACCTGCTGAGGATCAGAAGGTACTGCTGCAGCACGTCTTTGATGTCTTTCGGCTCGCCGCTTGAGCGGAGCCACTGAAGAAGCTTATCGAGTGATGTCTCGCCAAAGGTGACCATTTTCGCGTCCATAGCACCCCGCTCAAAACAGCATTAAGCAGAGAGACTCTTCGTCTCCCCGCTTGTCTGATGAAATCTACACACACTGGGCTAATTATAGCATTGCGGTGCGGTCTGCGCAAACATCACTGTGGTTCCAGCAGTATCATGCAAAGTCCTGGGGCGAAGCCCCATGCGCATCAAGTTTAGGGCTGCCGCCCTAAGAACCAGCGTTGTTTTGCCAAAACAACAAGAAATTTGTTGCCAGCAACAACACTGCGCATGGTGAGGGTGTGGGAGAGCGAAGCTCTCCCACAAAAAAACTGATGGTGCTGCGGCGCGGCGTAGCCGCGCCGCAGCACCATCAGTGCAGCATGTGCCTGCTGGACACATGTGGCCTAATCGGTGAGGCTATCGAGGGCGAGGGCCACAGCCCCCATGGTGACGCTATCGTGGCCGAGGATGGAGGCGACGATCGGCACGGGGTGGGCGAACTGCGGGGCGATACACTCGTTCATCTTGTCGCTGATCGCCTTCACAAAGCGCTCGCCGCCGATGCGGACGACGATTCCGCCGAGCACGATGATCTCCGGGTCAAGGAGCGCGATCGTCTGGGCGCAGCGGGTCGCGATCAGCTCGATCGTCTCCTGGATCACGCGCTGGCCGACGGGGTGATCGCTGAAGATCTCGTCGAGGTTATTCGTCTCAAGGCCGAGGGTGCGCGCGCGACGCAGTATTCCGCTGATCGAGACCAGTTCCTCCAGCGTCTCGGGGCGGCCAGTCCCGTCCCACCCTTTGCCTACCATGGCGTGGCCAATCTCACCGGCGGTCGATGTGGCTCCGTGATAGAGCCGACCGTTCAGAACGGCCCCGCCGCCTACACCGCTGCTCAGGTGCATGTAGAAGACGTGCTGGCGATCTTTGGCCACGCCGAAGGTCGCCTCGCCGAGGGCGATCAGGTTGGCGTCATTATCGATCAGGGTGACGGCGTCAAACGCCTGCTCGAATCGCTCCTGGAGCGGGTAGTTCTCCCACCCCGCCATCCGGGGCGACAGGCGCACCACGCCGTGATGGAGGTCGAGCGGGCCACCAAAGCCAACGCCAACTCGCACCAGCCGCCCGGTTGCCACGTCCGCCTCTTCGAGCAACCCTTTGGCCATGCCGATCACCTGCTCGATGATCGCGTCCGGAGCTGCAGACTCAAAAGCCTTGTCTACGCTGGTAAAGCTGTAGCCGCTCAGGTCGACGAGTGCCGCGCGCAGCCCGTAGCTCCCTACGTCGATCCCCAGGATGTAACCCTGATTGCTGAGCAGCCCTCCACGCTTGTGCGATAGGCGTTCCCTGATCAGCGTTTGTAGATCGGTCATACGGGACTCCTTTCAGGTGCTCGGGACTGCGGTCGGATCCACAGGGAGCGTGTGCCTGGCCATTTCTGCGGGGGGGTGAGGTATGCGCTGATGTGTACGATCCCGCATCACGATGGGCTCGTCAGTTCATCTGCGCCTGTGGATTATAGCATAGGTTCATCTGCGGTTTCGGTCACTCGACGTTTATGATCAATAACCGCCAGGATGCAGCCGATAACGATACTGAGCCCGCCGCCAGCACTGTATGGCCAGGTGGGTGTTGCTGCGGGCGTTGCGGGTTCCTCTTCGGCTATGGCTATGCTTGTCGGTGTTGGCATGGGGGTGCTGCTCGCGGTAGCGGTCTCGTAGCGGTAGCGGCTTCCGCTCTCGCCGCGATAGGGTTCTACTGGCGTCGCTACACCGGCGCGCAGTGCGGGCGGCGGGGTGTGCTCCGGCACCGGGGTGTGGATGGGCATGCTCGGCGCGAACACACTGATCTGTTCGCTCTGTTCGCTCGTTTCTTGCGCGTATTGTCGCTCTGCTGGGAGAGTTGTGGCGTTTGATGTGCGGGTGGGGCTAGGGGTACGGGTGGGACTGAGGGTGCGGGTGGGGCTAGGGGTGCGGGTAGGGCTAGGGGTGCGGGTGGGGCTAGGGGTTCTTGTTGCCGTTGGGCTTGGCTCATCAGTCAGGGTGGGGCTAGGGCTTGGCGTGGCTGTCGGTGGCGGTGTCGGGTTTGCTGTTCCTTGCGATGCAAGCTCAGTTACTTCCCACGTGCCTGAGCTGAGCAACGCATACACCTGCGCCGCATCGAGCGCGGGGTAGCTGATTGGATCGCTCATCGGCGCGTCAACGCTGTCATGCAACACCACCGTTGCTCCATCGTTGGGCAAGAAGCCTTTTGTGAAGCTGGCTACGGCAAACTCGCCAGGGGCGATGCTTACCTCCGGCAGCGTGCGCGACACGCTCTGGCTCCCCGAGGTGCGTACAATATGCCAGCTACTCAGGGACACGATCTGATCCCCTCCGTTATAGAGTTCTACCCACTCAGGGTCTGCGCTGGCCGCAATCTCATTGATCCTGATCGCCCCGAAGACCGGGGTGGCTGTTGGCGTGGTGGTGTGGGTTGCGGTTGCGGTCGCGGTTGGTGTACGCGTTGCGGTTGGCGACGGCGAGGGGGGCGTGGGGGTGATCGCGGTGATCTGAGTGCTTGGCGTGGCCGTCTCAGAACCGATGATCAGCGTCGCTGTCGGCGGCACCTCTGTCGCATCGCTGGTTTCGGTTGGCGCGGGGCCATTCGGCTCTCCAATTGTCGGCGCACCCCAGAGCCAGTCTGCCGCGCCGTCGGGGATTCGTGCGAGGGACAGGTCGCTCTGGGCCGCGCCGTAGCTGTAGCTGTCGATGGTGACGCCGAGAGGGTCGAGGAGCAGGATCGTGTCGCCAGTCTTATTCAGGATATTCATGGCCCAGGAGAACACTAGTCGCTCGCCGGGTGCAATTGTTGTGCCTATGCCAATAACGATGCCGGGCTTGCCAGGGCTCTCATCGTCGATCTGCCAGCCGCCGATATCGACGTGGCTGCTGCCGCTATTGTAGAGCTCCGCCCACTCATCGCCCGCAGTTGGGTCGGGCATGAACTCGTTGATCAGGACGGTGTTTCCTTCAGCGCGGGCGGCGGGGTGATTGGCGCAGGTGATGCCCAGCAGGGCGATGATGGCGAGGGCGGCGAGGTGTCGCACGGGTGCCTCCTTAAAGGGCGGCAAGCTGATAGTATCGCCCTTGCGGGGGCGCTATCCATATACCGTGCGGGCGAGGCGAAGGTTGTGTTAGGGGCCGACGTTAACGTCGGGCGCGACGGCACTCTCGATTGGCCAGCCTGCCGTGCCGCTATCGCGGACAGTAAGCACCAGTCCAGTGGCGTCGTTGGGGACATCGAAGAGGATCGGCACGCTGCGCATGCCGCTATGGGGCGTGAGGCTATCTTCGAGAGCGAGGTCGCCATGCTGGCCGCGCCCATAGAGCGTGAGGTAGGCGGTTGATGCGTTAGATGCCGGGCTATAGCGACGGCCCCGGCTATCGACGAGGGTGAGCAGGTCGGCGGGGATGCGGCGCGGCTCGGCGCTATTATTGCTGATCGCCATCAGCGCAAGGACGAAGCGCCCGCTCGGGTTCAGATCGCCGATGCTGCCGTCGAGGATCAGGGCGTAGTCGGGACGTAGCAGTGTAGCGCTCCAGTCATCGACCTCGATGAGGGTGCCGAGGGGCAGGCTGGCCGCTGTGGGGAGCCCGACGGCAGGCGTCAGCCCGGCGGGGGCGGTCGGCTGCGTTGCTGTGGAGCCTTGGTTTATCTGTGCTGTAGGTATTGGCCCTGTTGTCGGGGACTCGTCAGTGGCTGAGGATGGCACGTTGCTAGAGGGTGCCTCGGTGGCGGGGAGGGGCGGCGCAGCCTGGAGTACTGGCGAGGGGGGCGGCACGGTCGTATCGGCGCGTTGCTCGGCCCTTGGGTATAGGCCGCTCACAACGACAATAAGTATGATGATCAGGAGGGCCATGATTCCCAGCGCGACCATGTTCATCAGCGGGAATCGCTGTGCCGCTGCCTTCTGTTCTTCCTCTTGCTCTTCTTCTTCTCGTTCTTTCTCTTCCTCAATCCGCTGCTGATCCGGCGATAGAGCGGGAGAATCGACCGGTGGCGTAGATGCTACAGCTGTTGCTGCTGGAGATGGTGGTGTCTGTTCCTGTGCTGGGGCGAGACTCGCCAGTCCCTGGCGTGCCTTGGGGTGATCCGGGTCGATTGCGATGACATGTTCCAGGGCATCGCGCTGCTCCTGAGCGCTGGTGGCTACTCCGGCGAGGCCGAGCCAGGGGCGCACATCATGGGGGTACTCGCGGGCGATGGCGAGGAAAAGCGCGTGGGCGGCGTTCCGATTGCCGGATCGCGCAGCGGCCACGCCCATGCGGAGGAGTTGGTCAAGGTTGAGCTTGGCAGGTATGGGGTCGGTCACGTTGAGGGGGGGATATGTGGGGAGAGGCGACGCTCTCCCCACACCTGAGGTTGTCTACACGTTCGGCAGGACGAGCCAGCCCTGTAGGGGGTTGCTGCGGGCGAAGAAGACCAGGTTCGTCGCGTCGGGTGCAACGTCGAAGATCAGGGCGACGCTGCGGGTCAACCCGTCGGACGGGAGTTGCTGGGTCTGGCTGAGGTCGGCGTTGACGCCGGGGATAACATAGGCGTCAGACACCTCGGGCCGAGTGCTCCAGACGCGGCCCTGGGCATCTTTGAGCACAAAGAAGTCGGGCGGGATCGTCTGGCTTGTGCCAGTGCTATTCACGGCGAACAGAAGCACAACCACGAAGCGTCCGTTGTTGGGCTGGTACTGGCCGAGCGGGCCGATGATCGGTGCGGCGTAGGTGGGCTGGTTGAAGTCGTAGAGCCAGCCCTCGCTCTGGAGCGGTGTGTTGGCCGAGACGATCACCGGGTTGGCCTGAGAGACATCGGGCGGCGTGGTTGCGACCGGCTCGACCGTTGGCTCGACGGTTGGGGGCTCCAGCGTTGCGGTTGTGGTGACAGCTTCGGTGGGGCCGGTGCCCTGGTCAACTCCTACGCCAAGGGCCGTGGTTGGCTGTAGCACGGCGGCAGCGGCAGCGGTGGCAGCTTGGCTTGTGGCGGCGGCGATCTGCTGTGAAGGCTGGTTGGCGATGTTCTGGTCTCTGTCGTTGAAGACGAAGAACACGAGCAGCAGGCCGATCAGGAATATGGCGACCAGGCCGAGGAGGATGCTGAGCATGGGGCTCATGCCTCGACGTGCTGGCACCATGCCGTCATCGTCATCGTAGATGCTGGTGCGGTTGCTGCTGGTGGGGCGATTGCTGCTGGTGGGGCGATTGCTGCTGGTGGGGCGATTGCTGCTGGTGGAGCTGCTGCTGACATCTACGCCAGCTGTACTCCCCACACCTACTGTACCGGCATCATCCGCCGCAGCGGGCACTGGGTCGGCCTTGCGTACTGGCTTATCGGCGTCGGCCATAATGTCGGAGAGGTCGTTAAGCGAGGCGAATGGGTCGTCGTCATCGCCGAAGGGGTCATCATTACCGCCGAAGGGGTCATCATCATTTGCAACGGGCGTGGGCGTGGGCGTAGGCGTGGGCGGTGTGGGCGGCGCAACGGTGGCGCTGTCACCGCTACCGGGGCGCACCCCAAGTGCTTGTAGGCCCTTGATCGCCATCTCATTCTTAGGGTCGAGTTCGACGACGTGCTCAAGAGACGCCTGGCGCTCTTCGCGGGTCTCTGCTACACCGGCAAGCCAGAGCCATGCCTGAGCATTCGCAGGATCCTGAAGGGTGAGCAGGCGAAAAAGATTACGCGCCTCCTCTTTATTTCCATCGCGGGCGGCCTCTATCCCGAGTTGCATAAGGCTATCCGGCTCCGCCATGCGCAGTCCTTCCTCCTACGCCCGTTCAGGGCAGAGACGACGAGGGGTATTGATCATCTTGACCATTTTATCACACCCATACGCAAGGGTCAACACCTGCTTTCATTCATATCGCACTATTAAGAGGCGAATGATAGCCGGAGGCGATAAAAGTGCAAAGAGTTTTTGAGAGTCCTCGTTGGGCGGCTCACGCTTGCAGTTGTTGCATTGGTGTTGCGCGTTCTGTATTTCGGACACGGGTGGGGAGTTTTGTACTGTTGTCGGTGTTCGCTGATCCGGTGTCCGGCTGTCGGTGGCTCGATCTCGGTTTCTGAGCCATAGGTGCTGGTTGCGTCGGTGCCCCCCGTAGGTGGTGGCAGGAGGTTGCGCGGGCGTCGCTGGGGGATGTCGTATGCCTTGCGCAAGTTATTGATCGTGTTGATGCTCACGCCGAGCTGTTTTGCGATATCCTTAATCAACACGTGCTCGACGCAGTAGAGTTGCACGAGTACCTCCCTTGGGATGTTGATGCGCTTGGGGAAGCGCCCGGGGCGGGCGGGGATGCCGTAGCGCCGCAGCATGTTCGAGACGGTGGCTGCGCTACAGCCGATCGCTGCGGCGATGACGACCAGGGTCTGCCCTTCGTCAATGTAGCGCTGCCGCAACGCCTCTGGGGTGATGGTTATACGCTGTTTCATAGTACTCACACGTAAAAGGATATACTGAGTGAAAGAAAACACGATGTGTCCATCGTGCCTTCTTTAGACCATGCGACTGGCGATCACTCTATCACTATCTGTGATTATAACACGATTACGTGTTAATGTCAAGCCTCGCCTTGCGGATGCTCGTGGTCATCAACAGGTGGCTGGTCTGTTTGGTAGATAAAGCCAGCCCGCTCCGCCACGAGCGAGAGCGTCTTCTGGGTGGATCGGTGGGGCTTATGCGTTCCCGTCTCCCACTCGCTGATCGTCTGCTGACGCACCTCTAGCTCATCGGCCATCTGCTGCTGTGTCATCCCCATGTGTTCACGGAGCGCCCGGATCTTGTGGGCGTCCCACTCCTGGCGTGCGCGCCTGCGCGATTTTGTCGGCGGGTACTGATATTCGTCACTCATTGGCGCTCCCTCATTCATTGAGTTAGGCGGATTCTCCGCCAGGCTAGTGGGCCCCCCTTCTATTCTAACACGGCATCGGATAGGTGCAAGTCGGTATATCGGGCTGTTTCTGAGGATGTTGAGCAGGGCTGCTGCTATACTGAGTTATGCCATTCCAGATGGCAGATTGTAGATTGCGGGCGCTCCCGGTTTGGCGCGGAGCTACGCATACGGAGGACGTTTATGAATAGCTCGCCGGATGGCCAGGCGGCGATCAAGACGCTGGTCCAGGCCCAGTTTGCCCCCGCCGCCCATGACTATGTGACCAGCGCGACCCACGCCCACGGCGGGGATCTTCAGCGTCTTGTCGAACTGGCTGCTCCGCAGGGCTACGAATATGCCCTCGATGTGGCTACTGGTGGCGGCCATACCGCCCTCGTCTTCGCCCCTCATGTGCGCCTGATGATCGCCAGTGACCTGACGCTCTCGATGCTCCATGCCGCCCGCGACCATATCCGCGCCCAGGGTGTGTCGAACGTGGCCTATCTGCGGGCCGAGGCCGAGAGTCTGCCATGTGCGCCGGAAAGCCTCGACCTCGTCACCTGCCGGGTCGCGGCCCATCACTTCGCTGATGTCCGTGCCTTTGTGCGCGCCGCCGCCGCTGCCCTGCGCCCCGGCGGGCTGCTGCTGGTCTCTGACCACATCGGCCTAGAGGATGCCGAGCAGGATGCGTTTATGGATCGCTTTGAGCGCTGGCGTGACCCAAGCCATGTGCGGGCCTACTCGTACGCCGAGTGGCGCACGTTCTGCGCCGAGGCCGGGCTAGAGGTGATGTACTGCGAGGACGACCCGCGTGAGCCCTATGAGTTTGCCTCATGGACGGCCCGCATACGTATGCGCGACGAGGATCGGGATGCCCTGGGCGCCTGGCTGCTGGCTGCGCCGCCGCATCTGCGCGAGCGCTTTGCGGTGGTCGAGCGCGACGGGCGGGTCGAGTCGCTGCGTGGCACCTTCGGGATCATCGTCGCCCGCAAAGCCTAGAGCACTGAGCAAATGCTTGAGCCACTGCGGCGCTGAACATGGTGACTCCTTCGACTCGCACCTTTGCTCCAACAAGCTCAATCGCTCCGCTCGCCACTATAGCGCATAGGGACATTCGTAGGGGCGCGTCGCGACGCGCCCCTACGAGGCGTTTTTGTGCCATGGTCGCCTAACTGCGCTTGTTTGCCATAAGCAGAGTACGGGATTCTAGGTATTGGCGGACGGCAGATTGCGCGGGTATAATTGGCTATTCTTATGCTAACAGATCCGGTAATGATGCTGCGAATAGAAAGGGAGCCTCATGACTGTATCCCTGCCGCACCGCGATGAGGTCGCGACCGAGCACACCTGGGATCTCGCTCACATCTGCGCCGACGCCGCCGCGTGGGACGCCGAGGCCCGGCGGGTTGAGGGCGCGCTGCCGGATCTGGCCAGCTTCCATGGCCGCCTGGGCGAGTCTGCGGGGGCGCTGCTTGGCTGGTTCGACGCCTGGCTTGAGCTGCGCGTTGCGATGTATAAGCTGCTCTCCTATGCCACGATGGCCTTCGATCAGGACACCGCCAACCAGCAGATGGCGGCCCTACGTGATCGGGCGATCGGCATGTTCTCCCGCTTTATGGCGGCCTCGGCCTTCGCAGAGCCGGAGCTGCTGGCGCTCGACCCGGCCCAGGTTGAGGCGTTTCTGGCGGCGGAGCCAGCGCTGGGTGCCTACGCCCACTACCTGGACAACCTGCAGCGGCGGCGCGATCATGTGCGCTCGTCTGAGGTGGAGCAGCTGCTGGCGGCGGCGGGCGACGCGCTGAGCACGCCCTACAGTGCCTATATGATGCTTGCTGATGGCGACCTGCGCTTCGCCGACGCGGTGGACGGCGCGGGCAGGCCGCACCAGGTGGCGCGCGGTATCATCGGTGAGCTGACCCAGAGCAAGGATCGGGCGTTGCGTAAGAGCGCCTGGGACTCCTACGCCGATGGCTTCCTGTCGCTGAAGAACAGCTTTGGTTCCCTGTACGCGGGCAGCGTGAAGAGCGATGTATTTCTGGCTCGCTCGCGCGGCTACGCGAGCGCCATAGAAGCCTCGCTGAGCGCGTCGAATGTGCCGATGGCTGTGTATGACACGGTTATCGACGCCTGTAACCGGCACCTGCCAACCTGGCATCGTTACTGGAACATCCGGCGGCGAGCGCTGGGCCTGGAGCAGATGGAGCCCTGCGATATCTTTGCGCCGCTGGCTGAGTCGCCTGCGGTGAGCTATGCCGAGTCGGTGGAGATGATCTGCGCGGGGATGGCACCGCTGGGCGAGGAGTACGTGCGCATCGCACATGCTGGCCTGACCAGCGGGCGCTGGGTGGACATCTACCCGAACCAGGGGAAGGCGAACGGTGCCTACTCGGGGGGCTGCTACGGGACGCCGCCGTTCATCCTGATGAACTATAGCGACAGCCTGATCAGCATGAGCACCCTGGCCCACGAGCTGGGCCACTCGATGCACAGCTGGCACACCAACCGGGCGCAGCCAGCGGTCTACAGCGACTATACGCTTTTTGTGGCTGAAGTGGCCTCGAACTTCAACCAGGCCATGGTGCGCAGCCACCTGCTGGCTCAGGGTGGCACGCGGGAGTTTCAGATCGCCCTGATCGAGGAGGCGATGGCGAACTTCCACCGCTACCTTTTTGTGATGCCGATCCTCGCGCAGTTTGAGCAGCAGACCCACGCATGGGCCGAGGCTGGCGAGGCGGTGACGGCTGATCGTATGGGCGATCTGCTGGCCGAGCTGTTTCATCGCGGCTACGGCCCGGCGGTGCGTGTGGACCCCGCGCGCGACGGGATCGTCTGGGCGCAGTTCCCGCATCTCTACAGCAACTTCTATGTCTACCAGTACGCCTCGGGCATCGCGGCGGCCAACGCCCTGGCCGACGGGGTGCTGCGCGGCGCGGCGGGCGCCGCCGAGCGCTACCTGCAGTTCCTCTCGGCGGGCGGCTCGCGCTACCCGCTGGACGCCCTGGCGCTGGCCGGGATCGATATGACCGCGCCGGAGGCGATGGATCGGGCCTTCGGGGTGATGGCGGGGTTTGTGGATCGGCTGGAGGGTTTGATCGGATGATAGTGTAGGGGCGCATCGCGATGCGCCCCTACGCCTTAACACATAGGAGACAATATGACGGTCGATACACAGAAGGTGCCCACTCGCGCCGAGGCCGCGCCGGAGCACACCTGGGATCTGAGCCTGATCTTTGCGAGCGCGGAGGCATGGGATGCCGAGCTGACCGCCGTTGACGCGCTGGCGCAGCAGTTTCTGGCCATGCAGGGCACCCTCGGCCAGGGGGCGGGGCAGCTGCTCGCCGCCCTGCGCCTGCGCGACGAGGTGAGCCAGCGGCTCTGGTCGCTGTATGTGTACGCACGCCAGCTGAAGGACTCGGACGGCACCAGCCCCGCCGGGCAGGCGCTCAGCGAGCGGGCTGGCTCGTTTGCGGCCCGCACCTCGGCGGCCATGGCCTTCATCGACCCGGAGATCTTGGCCATCCCCGAGGAGACGCTGACCGCATGGGTGTCCCAGGAGGAGGGCCTGAAACTCTACGCCTACGAGCTGGAGAAGCTAAACCGGCAGCGCGCCCACATTCGCTCGGCCGAGGTCGAGGGGCTCCTGGCCCAGTTCGGCGACATCACCCGCGCGCCCTACGAGATCTTCGAGACGCTGAACAGCTCTGACATCAGCTTCCCGAGCATCGAGGACGAGCAGCGGGCCACGGTGCAGCTCTCGCACGCGCGCTACGGCCGCTATATGGAGAGCGGCGACCGGCGGGTGCGCCACGACGCCTTCAAGGGCTTGTACAACGCCTACAAGCCCTTCCGCAACACCATCGCCACCACCCTGGGCACGGCAGTGCGCACCCATGTGCTCGACGCCCGCGTGCGCAACTACAGCTCGGCCCTTGAGGCGGCCCTCAAGCCGAACGAGATCCCGCTGGATGTGTACCACAACCTGGTGGGCACGATCGAGGCCAACCTGCCGAAGCTGCACCGCTACATGGCCATCCGCAAGAAGCTGATGGGACTGGACGACTTGAGGATCTACGATCTCTACACCCCGCCGGTGCCCGAGGTGACGATGGAGATACCCTACGCCGAGGCCCGCGAGATGGTGCTGGCGGCGTTTGCGCCGCTCGGGGAGAGCTACGGCGAGGCTCTGCGCGAGAGCTTCGGCAGCCGCTGGATCGATGTCTACGAGAATGTGGGCAAGCGCAGCGGTGCCTACAGCGGCGGCTCCTACGGCACGCCGCCCTATATCCTGCTCAACTATCAGGATCGCCTGCATGATGTCTTCACCCTGGCCCACGAGCTGGGCCACTCGATGCACTCCTACTTCACCCGCAAGACGCAGCCCTTCCCCTATGGCAACTACACGATCTTTGTGGCTGAGGTGGCCTCGACGCTCAACGAGACGCTGCTGACGAACTATCTGCTCAAGCACCGTGACGATGAGCAGCTGCGCAAGCGCCTGCTGGTGCAGCAGCTTGAGGATGTGCGCACGACGATCTTCCGCCAGACAATGTTTGCCTCGTTTGAGCTTGATATGCACACCAGGGCCGAGGCTGGCGAGCCGCTGACGGCGGACGGGCTCAGCCAGCGCTACTTCGATCTGGTGGGCAGGTATCACGGCCCGGCGGTGACGCTCGACGAGGAGATCGCCTGGGAGTGGGCGCGCATCCCGCACTTCTACTACAACTACTATGTCTACCAGTACGCCACCGGCCTCTCTGCGGCCCTGGCCCTGAGCCGACAGATTGTTGACGAGGGTCAGCCGGCGATCGACCGCTACCTGCGCTTCCTCAGCAGCGGCTCGTCCCGCTCTTCAATCGACCTGCTGCGCGGGGCGGGCGTGGATATGGCCACCACCGCGCCGATCCAGGCGGCGATGGATACCTTCGGCGGCCTGCTCGACCAGCTGGAATCACTGAGCCACTGAATCACTGAGCCACTGAATCACTGAGCCACTGAGTCACTGAGTCACTGAATCACTGAGCCACTGAAGCGAGATTCTGTGGCTCAGTGGCTCAGTGATTCAGTGGCTCAGTGATCCCGCAGACCACGCCCTTCTCCTGGTAGTACTTCTCGACATACTGGTTATCGACGGACGTATCGAGATCCGCCGGCCGGGTGAGGATAGCCAGGCTCTTGAGGGTGGCCGCCTCGGATTCCCAAACGGTTAGGTCGCTATAGCCTGGGCAGGTCTTTCCCGCACCGTAGCTGATCAGCTTGATCGTCTCCTCGGCCTCGAAGGTGAGCTGGCCCTTGTCGAGATCCGGGTTGTAGGCGGCGATCAGATCGACCGTTTCCCTGGGGTTATTAATGGCGTCCTGCCAGCCGTGTAGCGTAGCCTCCACGAAGGCGCGGACGGTGTCGGGGTTCTCACGGGCGAAGGTCTCGCTGGTGAAGAGCACATCGCCCATGAGCTGCACGCCGTAGTCGCGGGCGAAGATCAGGCTAATCCTGGCCCCCTCGCGGCGGGCGGTGTTGGGCTGGTCGGTGGCGTAGATCGGCCAGATGTCTGCGCGATGCTCCAGGAAGGGGGCGAGGCTGAAGTCGCCGGGGATCTCGTTGATCGTCGTGCGGTCGATGCCGGTGGCTGCCAGCATAGCGCGGTACTCGGTCTCTACATTGTCGCCGTAGAACATGCCGACCGTGTGGCCGGGGAAGTCCTGTGGCCCGGTGATCCCCGAGTCGCTATGAACCATAAAGGCCACGGGGCTGGCCTGGAACCAGGTGGCCAGGGCGACGACGTTGATGTCCTGCTCGCGGGCGGAGAGCACCGTGTCGGCGCCCGTGCTGCCGAAGGTGTCTTTGCCGGTGGCCACCAGGGGCAGGGGCACCAGGTCGGGGCCGCCGGGGTTGAGCGTCACGTCGAGGCCGGCCTGCTCGTAGTAGCCCTTGACCTTGGCGACGATGTAGCCGGCGAACTGGTATTGCGGGAACCACTGGAGGCGCATGGATACCTGGCGCAGCTCGGGGCCAGCGCTGCTTTCGGCCGGGGCGGGCGCCGGGGCGCACCCGGCGATGGCGGTGGCCAGGATGATGATCAAGAGCGGGATATGTGTGCGGTGCATAGGGTCTCCTGACGACGGTTTTTTTTGCCTGATACGCGCATCGTAACACGTTGCAACTGTGAGCCGCGTCTTTATCGCTATCTAGCAGGGTATAGGCACCCAGTGTAGCGCGTGTTGGTGGAAATTTCTCAACGTAGTATAGCGAAGCGTATCTACAGATCGTTAGCGCGTCCGATTAGACTTGATCGCATGTATGGCGATAGCAATCTTAATCGGGGCGTAAACCTGTCAGATGCGGCCCCTGACGCAACAGAATGCGGTCATTTCATTGCTGGCCGCATCTGACAGGTTGGATGTCGCTATTGTTCTAGTGACTTGTATACAGGGCAGTTTTTCATGGCAGCCGCGACCACATCCTGCCCCCTCTGTGCCGCCTCGTGTCGGGTCACTGCGCGCTTTTGCCCGCAGTGCGGGGCGCGGCTGTCCGCTGCGCCCGATCCTGATGCGGCGACATCCGCGTCGGCCCCGCCAGATCTCCCGACCATAGCCGCCGCCGATCAGGCCAGTGCCGGTACGATTGGGAAGACGACCCAGCGCGATCTTCCACCGCCGCTGCCGCCGGTCGGTGCCTTCTCTCCCGGTTCGTTCATCGATCCTGCGGATCGCTATCGGATCGAGCGCACGCTGGGCAAGGGCGGATTCGGCGAGGCATACCTGGCCCACGACCTGCGGCTCGACCGGCCCTGTGTGGTCAAGCGGCTGGTGTTTGGCAGCGACTGGCCCGCCCATATCCGCGAGGCGGCGACCGCAGCGTTTGTGCGCGAGGCCCAGCTGCTGGTGTCGCTGAATACGCCGGGCCACGCGCACATCCCCGAGATCTACGACTTCTTCCCCGATAGCCGCTGCCTGGTGATGAAGTACATTGTCGGCGAGGATCTGGCGCGTGAGCTCAAGCGGCGCGGCGCGGCTTTCCCGCTTGATGAGGCGCTACAAGTCATGTGCGAAGCGGCGTCGTCGCTGGTCTATATGCACAGCCGGACGCCCGAGCCGGTGCTGCACCGCGACATCAAGCCGGCCAACCTGCTGCGCGATAGCGAGGGTCGGGTCTGGCTGATCGACTTCGGGCTGGCCCAGCGCGCAGTGGCGGAGGCTAAGGCTGATCTGGCCAGCGGCACCCCCGGCTACGCCCCGCCCGAGCAGTGGCGCGGCCAGGCCATGCCCGCGTCGGATGTGTATGCGCTCGCGGCCACGCTGTATGCCTTGCTGACCGCCCGCTCGCCGCAGGAGTCGGGGATCGGCAGCCTGGGCCAGAGTAGCCAGGCGCTGCCAGCGCAGGCTCGCCTGCTCCCCGACATCCCGCCCGCCCTGGATGCGCTGGTGCGCCAGGCGCTCGCGCCCGACCCGGCGGCGCGGCCCAGCGCACGGGCCTTCCTCGATCTTCTTGAGGAGCTGCGCGATCAGCTGCGCATCCCGCCGCCCCCAGCGCCGACCTTCCCGCCCGACCTCCCCGGCTTCGTCGGTCGCGCCGTCGAGCTGGCCGCGCTCAGCGCCGAGCTGGATCGCGACGGTATGGTGCTGCTGACCGGCATGCCAGGGGTGGGCAAGACCAGTATGGCCGTCGCGCTGGCTCGCCAGGTGGCCGACCCGGACACGACGTTTTGGCACAGCATTCGCCCCGGCGATGGGGCCGAGAGCCTGATCTGGGCGCTGGCTGGCTTTCTGTCCCACCAGGGCTACGCCGGGCTCTGGGAGATGCTCCAGCGCGCCCGGCTGAGCGGCACCCCGCCACCGCCCGTGAACATGCAGATCGACTACGTGACCCAGCTGCTGGCCGGCGCGGGTGGCCTGCTGCTCTGCCTGGATGACTTCCACCTGGTCGATGCGGATGCGCAGTTTGGGCTGCTTATCGAGCGGCTGGCCCCGCTGCGCCATGCCGGCCAGCTGCGCCTGATCGTCACCTCGCGACGGGTGCCCGACTTCGCCCTGGCCGATCAGGTTGAAATGCTGACTGGGCTGAATGCCGCCGACGCGGCCCTGCTGCTGGCCGGGCGCGGCGTGGTGCTGGAGGAAGCCCTCCAGACCGAGCTCTACGCCCAGGTGGGCGGCAACGCCCAGCTGCTTACCCTGGCCGCCGACGCGCTGCGCCGCACGAACAACCCATCCCGGCTGGTTGGCGCACTGACCGGAGCCGACAATATCGAGCGCTACCTGCTCGACCAGATCGACGCCGCGCTGAGCGAAGAAGAGCGCGGCACGATGAAGCCGGTGGCGGCGCTGCTGGAGCCGGGCGGCACCCGAGGGGCGATCGAATCGCTGGCCGAGGGGGCCAACCTGCGTCGCCCGCTGCGCTCGCTGAGCGACCGCTACCTGCTTGAGACCCAGGAGGCGGCGGCGGGCAAGGAGTACCGCCAGCACGCGATTGTGCGGCGCTTCTACTACGAGGAGCTGGGCAAGCGCGAGCGGGCCGAGCTGCATCGCCGGGCGGCGGCCTACTACGAGACTGAGGAGCCTGACCCGCTGCGGGCGATCATGCACCACCTGCGGGCGGGCGACCCCGACCGTGCTGCGCATCTGGCGATCAAGCACGGCAATGAAGCGCTCAACAGCGGGCAGGGCTCGGCGCTGCTGACGATCATGCGAGCGATCGACGTCGCGCAGATCGAGCCGGCGCAGCAGGTCGAGTTCTGCCTGGCCCGTGGCGAGCTGGCCACACAGCTCAGGGTCGGCGAGGTGGCCCGCGCCAGCTTCCAGCAGGCGCTCGATCTGCTAACCGAGCGCGAAGTGGATCAGGATGTGCGTGTGGCGCGGGCGCGGGCCTGCCGGGGCATGGGCGAACTGCTAGAACTAGAGAACCCGCAGGAGGCGCTGGAGTGGCTCCAGCGCGGGTTGACCGAACTCGCTGGGGTTGACACGCTGGAGGAGGCCCGGCTGAATCGCTGGGTGGGGGCAACGCTGATGAGCCTGGGCAAGCCGGTAGAGGCCGCCGCGCCCCTGGAGCGCAGCCTGGCTCTGTTGCCGCCTACAGATCTGGCCACGCGGGCCGATGTGCTGCTGAATCTGGGAGCTACCCACTGCATGCGTGGCAACCTCGCGACCGGTGCCGACATATTCACGCAGTCGCTCGAATTCTATGAGCGCACCGGGCAGAAGTGGGCCACGATCAGCGTCCGCCAAAATCTGGCCCAGATCTATGAGATTAGCGGCAACTGGAGCGACGCGAGCAAGGAGTACCAGTCGGCACTGACCGAGGCCACCCAGATGGGACATGTTGTGCGCCAGGTTGATCTCAACCTTGCTCTGGGTCGTCTCCACACCTTCCAGGGCAAACTTGACTCTGCGCTTGAGTTGCTGAACATGGCCCAGGAGCGCGCCGAACATGAAGGGCTGCTTCTACATATGCTCACGATTCAGAGTAATCTGGGCGACTTATATGTGCGCCGAGGAGATATAGCGGAGGCTGAGGCTGTAGCTCAAGCCGGCCTGGATCTGGCCACAAGGCTGGGAACTACTGACCAACTCTCGGAGATCTATTGTATACAAACATTGCTGCATCTCCAGGGAAGTAATGCTACCGATGCGCGAGAGACGGTAGCTCAGGCCATACAGGCCGCGCGCGAGATTGCTGACCCCCTCAGCGAAGGGGTCAGCCTGCGTGTCCAGGGCCAGGTATTTGCCGCTATGGGCCAGCTGCCAGAGGCCCAGGAAGCCTTTTCGCACAGCAACAAACTGCTGGCTGATGTCCCCTACGAGCTTGCGCGGGCCAGGGCCGCATGGGGAGCGGCTCTGGCGGCGAGCGACCCTGCGCGGAGCCAGGAGCTCTACTCCCAGGCCCGCATGGCTTTTGAGACCCTGGGCGCACAGTATGACCTGGCGGCGCTCAAAGAAAAAGGGCAATAGAGCAGAAGTAACGCTGTCACCCTGAGCGAAGCGAAGGGTCCCGGCCGGGATTCTTCGCTCCGCTCAGAATGACAGGATTTCTCACAGCGTTACTGCGGTGTTGCGAAAAAGGGCTGTAGGGGCGCGTCATGTGCGCCCCTACAACCCCTGGATTAGCGCGCGAGGAAGGGCAGAAAGACTTTTCTCTCCTGCACCAGGATCGCCCCGCCGGTGTCCCATGCGACTATCTTGCGGGCCAGTTCCCCGCTGGCATCGCTAAAGACGAGCGTGACCACTGCCCTAGCACGCCCGCAGCTAACCGGCTCGCCATCGTTGGCCCGCACGGTGACGGCAAAGGCGTCGGCGCTCTGGCCATTGATCGAATTGATCGCGGTTGTCGCCGTGCCACACACCACACCATCAATCTGCGCCTGTACCGTCAGGCCACCGGTTGAGTCTGGCACTGGGACAAACCCATAATAGGTTGCCGGAACCGGCGGCAAAGTACCGCCGCCGATCACGCTGGTCTGGAGCCCGCTGCTCGTGCCACGTACCGGCACCGTGACCGGCTCGGTCGCTCGGATCCAGTAACTCCCGCCATTCGCGATCTGGGTGAGGGTATTGACCCAATCGGGTGCATATAGGTCATGGATCAGCCAGGGCTGGGCTGGGCTGCTGTCGCTGGCATAGCCATAGACCGTCATCACCTGCTTTGCGGCCCCGCCCAGCGCATCCGGCAGCGCCTGGGTCGCACCCAGGTAGAAGGGCACCAGGTTCCAGCCTGATCGCGACAGTGTCAGCGGTACGCTGGTCATCAATTGGTAGGTTCCTGTCTGGTTTGCTAACGCCGATGCGGTGTTATGCTCAAGATCCAGGTCGGTCGTCAGTAGCTCCCACTGCGGCGAGGTTGCCTGCGTATTCCAGTAGTAGATCTGGATGCCGCCCTCTTGCCCTTGTGGCACATCACCGCTCAGGTAGCCAATGTTGAGCGAGGCGTCGGCCAAGGGCACACCTGCTGTCGCGGTCAGGCGATATGCCTGGCCTACCGGCGTGGCCCACGGCGGTGGTTCTGGGGCCAACGCAACCGTTTGGATGGCGAAGAACTGCTCTTCTGCAAGTTGCAGATCGGCACCATACAGGATGGCCTGGCCGTCACCGGAGAGTACCGGCGCGTGCGCCCAGCGATACCCTGGATTCCCGCGTGGCGCGTGCGCCCAGCGATACCCCGGGTTGCCGCCCAGACGCACATCAACTACCGTCTCACGGCGCGGCGTTGTCTCATTCACCCATATTCGCACCAACCCGTCAAAGGCCGGCGCAGCGGGATCACTGGTCAGGTTGGCATGGTAGCCAGCGCTAAAGGCGCTCAGCTGCACGGCCGGTCGGGCACTATCGCTGCTGGGGAAGAGCTGCGCCCGCAGATCCAGCCCCGTCGGCACCCCCGTCACCAGCAGCTGGAGGGTGGTCGAGGTGACTGGTGTGATCTGCATATCGGGCTGCCAGTCGCTGCGGGTGATCAGCGCGAGCTGCTGATAGTTCGCTGCCACCGTCACACAGCCCTGGCGCTGCTGATCGAGCTCATAGACACACACCGCGTCGCCTGCTCGTGCGCCGCGTGCCAGCATCTGATCGACATTTGGCTCACCCAGCTCGATCGCCAGTTCGCCACTGTCGGTTTGCTGGAACAGCACGCCACGGGTGCGGCTGCCAGGCAGCGGGGCGGGCAGTTGGCCCTGAGCATCGGTTAGCACCAACACTGGGGCGTCGAGCGGCAATGCCTGGCTGCTGGTACTAAACTCGCCGTCGTGAATCACGCGGGTGAGGGCGAGGGGCAGCAGCAGCGGCATTTGCGTTGGGGCGAACGCTGCAGGCTGCTTGAAGCTGAAGCTCGGGTTCAGATCGTTGTAGAGCGTCTGGATTGTCGCCCAGTCGGAGCGCCCGGTCTCCAGTTGCGACAGGGTCTGTTGACAGCCCGGCAGCCAGCCCACATCAGGGTTGAACGAGCCATAGTCGTCACGGTAGGGGTCGCTCATCGGACCGGGGCAACTGCTAATACTGATCAGGCGGCCGACGGCATCCTGGCCCAGGTAGTTATCGTCGAGGAACAGGGCGTAGTGGCCGATCTCGTGGGCCAGCGTTCGCGCCCAGTCGTCGCCCAGGTTGGCGGTTGCCTCGCCGTAGCGGTTCCAGATCGCGCCCATGCGCAGCTGGCCAGGGAAGTAGGACAGATCTGCGCGATCAGGATCAACCCGCTCGGTCTCTACAATGCCTCCCTTGACCGCGTTGGGCCGCAGGCGATTGGTGGCATAGATCCGAATATGGGCGTCATCCCAGTGGGTATGGTCGTTGAAGACATGGATGTCGCCCAGCGCGACCTGGCCATTTGTCCAGCGGAACAGCAGCTCCGAGGCGCGCGTGATATTTGCGTCGAGCTGGCTGAGGAAGGCCGGGTCGCTACGTGCGTCCCACTCCAGCGATACATTCAGGTTGAGCAAGAGCAGCGGGTGATCCGGGCTGACCGTAAGATTCTGCACACCAGGGCCAGTCACCGTATCCATGGTCAGGCCGGTGGAGACAGGCACGGCGCTAATCAGCGCCAGAGTGTAGGTGCTGGTCGCCGCAAGCGGTGCGACGGCCACTAGCTTGTCGCGTTCTACCAGCGGCTCGCGACTATTCAGGTAGCCCTGCGGATTGGTCGTGGCAACCGTGTCGTTCGGGTAGCGCAGCTGGCTGCCATTGCGGGTCTGCTGCGCCGATAAATGGTAGACGCTGGCGTCGGGTACGGGCTGGCCT
The DNA here is from genome assembly GCA_004138175.2 of Chloroflexales bacterium ZM16-3. Classification (GTDB taxonomy): domain Bacteria; phylum Chloroflexota; class Chloroflexia; order Chloroflexales; family Chloroflexaceae; genus Oscillochloris; species Oscillochloris kuznetsovii. Next base: position 232,585 of record RYFE02000004.1, read on the forward strand.
GCCCGCAGCACCCGCGCCAGCGTGCCGCGTACCCGGAAGGGGAAGGTTGTCGCGCTGGCCGCCGGGTAGGCAAACGAGCCAGCCACGCCGCCCGGGCTCACCCCCTGGGAGTCGGCGATCAGGCGGACAACGACATTGTCCGCCTGGCCGAAGACCCCGCTTGCCCCGGTATCCCAGTTGAACACATGCGGTTCTCCGGCTGGCGAGGTGCTCAGGCTTCGGGTGATCGTGCCGGTCGCCGCAATCGCGGGCCGCCAGGCGCCGCCGCCATCAAGCGAGAAGAAGGCCCGCACCGACGGCACCGCACGGCTGGCCGGGTCGGTCAGGGTATAGCTGATCGGGATGGTTCCGCTGAGGAAGGCAGGAGTGGAGAAACCGGCGGCGTCAGGGGTGGGGCCAGGCCGCTGGACGGAGATGGTGGGTGGCGCAGGCTGTACCCCGACGAGCTGCTGCCCCACATGCAGTACCACCATGTTCCCAGCATTTATGACACCGAAGACAAGGTCGAGCTTTCCATCGCTGTTGAGGTCGCCCAACGCCACACTAAAGATATTGCCCCCTATCCCGCGGGGGATATTAGTCGACGCCATGAAGCCGCCCAGGCCATCGCCCAGCAGCGCCTGGCTTTCATCTTTGCCAAGGACGAGGTCGAGCTTCCCGTCGCCATTCAGGTCGCCCAGCGCCACGTTCCGGGCACCAAGTCCGGTATTGGGGATGTCGGTCGGCGCCATAAAGCCGCCCAGGCCATCGCCCAGCGCCACATGGTTGCCACTACCGTTACCGAGGACAAGGTCGAGTTTCCCGTCGGCGTTGAGGTCGCCCAACGCCACACTGGAGGTGTCCTGCGCAGCAGGGATGTTGGTCGGCGCCATAAAGCCGCCCAGGCCATCGCCTAGCGCCACCTGGCTGACATACCCATAATTGTTACCAAGGACAAGGTCGAGCTTCGCGTCGTCATTCAGGTCGCCCAGCGCCATACTATAGGTATTGTGCCCGGTACCACCAATGTCGGTTGGCGCGGCGAAGCCGCCCAGGCCATCGCCTAGCATGACTTGGCTGGCGACGTCGGCATTGCCGAGGACGACGTCGAGCTTCCCGTCGCCGTTCAGGTCAGCCAGAGCTGCGCTTGAGGTCATACGCCCAGTGCCGGGGATGTCGCTCGGTGCCATAAAGCCGCCCAGGCCATCGCCCAGCGCCACCTGGCTGGCAGCCTGCCAGTTGCCGAGGACGAGGTCGAGTTTCCCGTCGGCGTTGAGGTCGCCCAGGGCCACACTATACGTCCAGCGCCCAGTGCCGGGGATGTCGGTCGGCGCCATAAAGCCGCCGTGTCCATCGCCTAGCGTGACCTGGCTGATACTCCCACAGTTGCCGAGGACAAGGTCGAGCTTCGCGTCGCCGTTGAGGTCGCCCAGCGCCACACTGTACGTATAGAGTGGGGAGGCGTTGACGTAGGTCGCCGCCATGAAGCCGCCCTGCTCATTGCCCAACACCACCTGACTGGCACTACCATCATTGCCTAAGACAAGGTCGAGATCTCCATCGCCGTTGAGGTCGCCCATTGCCACGCTTGTGGTATTACGCCCGGTGCCGGGGATGTCGGTCGGTGCCATAAAGCCGCCCAGGCCATCGCCCAGGGCTACTTGAATGACAGGCCCATTGTTACCGAGGACAAGGTCGAGATCTCCATCGCCGTTGAGGTCGCCTAGCACCACATTCCTGGTAAAGTGTCCGGTGCCGCCAATGGCGGCCGGTGCGGCAAAGCCGCCCAGGCCATCGCCGAGGGCCACTTGGCTGCTACCTTGCTCGTTGCCGAGGACAAGGTCGAGCTTCTTATCGGCGTTGAGGTCGCCCAGCGCCACACTATAGATCATGCCCCCGGTGCCGGGGATGTCGGTCGGCGCAGCGAAGCCGCCCAGGCCATCGCCCAGGGCCACCTGGCTAGCTCCTCCATAGTTGCCGAGGAGGATGTCGAGCTTCCCATCCGCGTTGAGGTCGCCCAGCGCCACGCTCCGGGTATTGCGCTCAGTGCCGGGGATGTCGGCCGGTGTGGTGAAGCCGCCCAAACCATCACCCAGCACCACCTGGCTGACATCCCCATAGCCGTTGCCAAGGACGAGGTCGAGGATCCCATCGGCGTTGAGGTCGCCGATCGCTACACTATTTGTATTGCGTCCGGTGCCAGGGATGTCGGCCGGCGCAAGAAACCCCGCGGCGTGGGCCACAGGGGCCAGCGGCGGCGCGGCGGGGATGAGCAGGGCAGATAGGAGAATTAGCAGCGAGCCAATGCGGAGCGAACGGTGGGATCTGTGTGGCAGAAGGTGAAGCATACGATCCTCTCGCAGTAAGACGAGGAGTCAGGAGTCAGGAGTCAGGAGTCAGGAGTCAGGAGTCAGGAGTCAGGAGTCAGTGTCGCCGATCAGAATAGCGATGCATAATGCCCAATTGGGCGCGTAGACTGAAGCTTTATCTAAACGAGATGGTACTACTGTCAAAGCATTGTGGAAATGTTGGGAGAGGTGTGAAATGCTCACAATGTCTACTCATATTGTAGGCAGAAGACGTGAGAAATGAAGCGCTATCTACGTAAACTAAGATTACAATAATGAAAGTCAAAAGAATATATTTATTCTGTGTGAAAAACAGCGCTAATTAACTGGTATGCAGGATGTACAAAGGGAGGCCCTATGCCCACGCATCCCATCGGCGACATCCAGCTCTTCTACGAGATCGTCGGCACCGGCCCGCCGGTGCTGCTCATCCACGGCCTCGGCAGCAGCGCCCGCGACTGGGAGTTTCAGACGCCTGTGCTGGACCAGGAGTTTACGGTCATCAGCGCCGACCTGCGCGGGCTGACGAAAACCGCCAACTCTAAAATCTTGCCGACGGCGTCGCCTGTGAGTGCTGTTGGGGCGTGTGTATAATGCTTGACACCTTTCCCTCTCCCTATATGAGTTTCAATGAGCTCGCCATCTGGATACCGCAGACGAAGCTGATGCCGCCGCGCCTGCGTGGCGATATTGTCCCCCGCCCGCAGCTGGTTCAGTCCTTACAGCACGCCGCGACGAACCATTCCCTGACACTGGTCGCCGCACCCGCTGGCTATGGCAAGACCACCTTGCTCGTCGCGTCCGCCCAGTCCCCCGCACACATGCCGATGGTCTGGCTGTCCCTCAATGAGCAAGACGATGACCCGATGCTCTTTCTGGCCGGCCTCGTCGCAGCTATCCAGCGGCGCTACCCAGGCTGTGGCCAGCGCGCACAGGCGCTGCTGGCGCAGCCCGCGCTCTCGGCGCAGCAGGTGGCTGGCGTCCTGATCAATGATCTCCTCTCCGCCCTGGATACGCCCACGATGCTCGTCCTCGACGACCTGCACCTGCTGCGCGACCCGGCGATTTATGCCATGCTGACCTATTTGGTGGAGCACATCCCACCGCTGCTGCGGCTGGTGATCGCCACGCGGCACGATCCGCCCCTGGCCCTGGCACGCTGGCGGGCGCGCGGCATGTTGGCCGAACTGCGGCGCTGACGATGCGATCCGGCGGATTGAGCGGGAGGGCAGCCTGCTGCTGCGCCGTGGGCTGAGCCGCAGGTCGGGGGCTGGATCGCCGCACTGCCCGCCGAGATGGTCAAGTCTCGCCCGCGCTTGTGCTACCTGCTGGGCGTCTGCGCTTGGCAGCGGGGCGTTGCCGACGAGGCATCGGACTGGCTTCAGCGCGCCGCCGCCGGCTTCGTAGCGCTTGGCGATATCGTCGGCCAGGGTGAGGCGCTGATCGACCTGGGCATCCCGCTGATCTGGCGCGGTGAGCTGACGAAGGGCTTGGAGATCACGCGCCAGGCCCTGGAGCTGCCGTTGCTGCCGTGCTCGCGCCCGTCTTCGCGCGCTACCTGCCCCAGGCCCAGCAGATGCAGATGAGCTGTGAGATCACGGCGGGCTGCAAGGTGGTTTCTGCCACCGGCGCGGTGCTGGCTGAGGTGCCGCTAGGCGCGGGCGACGCCTTTACGGTCGCCACGGTGAGCCTGCCCGACGTCCGGCCGCGCCCGCTGGCCGCCCAGCCACGCTCGACCGTGTCCTGGCTCTCCTACCTCTCCTCCGACGTGATCCTCTCGTGGCTCGCTATCCCGGTCTACCGCCGAGGTGTCCGCCGGGCCTGGGGCGCACAGATGGCCCCGCTGGGGCGCGGGGCGCGGCTGGCCCTGGCCCTGCGCGTTATTGGTCGTGCTGCCAGAAGACAACCTTCTGCTCGACGGCCACGACGATGGCATAGAGCGCGAGGCTGAGGGCTGCGGCGAGGGTGACGGCGGCGAAGACGCGGTCGGTCTGGAGGTGGTAGGTGGCGATGCTGATCACATAGCCGAGCCCGCTGCTTGACCCGGCCAGCTCGCCGACGATGGCGCCGACGACGGCGAGGGTGGAGGCGATCTTCAGCCCGGTGAAGAGGGCGGGCAGGCAGGCGGGCAGGCGGAGCAGGCGGAAGACCTGGGCGGGCGTGGCTCCCCAGGCGCGCAGGAGGTCGAGCTGTTCGGCGCTGATGCGGCGCAGCCCCTGGGCGGTGTTGACGAGGACGGGGAAGAAGGCGAACAGGGCGGCCATGGCTATGCGCGGGGCGAGCCCGTTGCCGAGCCAGATGGTGAGCAGGGGGGCCAGGGCGGCGGCCGGCAGGGTCTGCGAGACGAGCACCCAGGGGTAGAGGGCGCGCTCGACCGGGCGCACGGCGACGAAGAGGGCGGCCAGGGCCACGCCAGCTACGGCCCCTATGACCAGCCCGCCCACCCCGGCGGCGGCGGTGGCTGTCAGGTGGCCGATCAGCCCGCTGGCGGGGTCGATCAGCCTGGCCAGCACGCGCCCAGGTGTGGGCAGCAGGTAGGGCGGCACGCCCAGGGCTGGCAGGGCGAGCTGGAGGCCCCCCAGCATGGCCAGGAAGAGCAGCGCCGAGGGCGCGTAGCGGCGCACGAGATGCCCGCTGGCGCGGGCCTGATGCGCGGCGCGGCGCCGGATCTTCGGGTGGACGGCGGCATTGGACATAATGCCGGTATTATACGGCATTGAGGGCCATAGACAAGGTCTCGGGCTACAGGCGGCAGGGCTGGTGCAAGGCCCTGGGTGCCCTCGGCTGGCGACTGGAAGTCGCGCCGGCGGGGCGCGTTGCGCCGGGCGTCGGCCTGCGCCGCCGCCGGAATCGCCTGCGGCTTCCAGCCGCCGGGCGATGCGGCACCGCGCTCCTTCTGCGCTACTGCCTTTTATTGCTGCGTCGGCAGCGGCATGCTGATCGTGATCACGGTAGCCCGGCGGGGCGCACTGGCGATGCTGAGGGTGCCGCCCATGATTGCCAGAAGCGTGCTGTGGAGGGCTAGTCCATGGCCGCCGTCGGCGCGGGTTGGCACCGCGCCCATGCCGACCCCATCATCCTCGATGGTGACAGTGAGCAGCGGGCGCCCGCCGGGGTCGCTGCCAGCGTATGCGCGGGCGGTGAGGGTGAGCTGACGGCCAGGTGTGTCGCCGCGCCCGTGGCGGGCGGCGTTGCGCACGGCCTCGCGGGCCGCGTAGTAGAGCGCCTCGGCGCTGAGGGGGTCGAGCCGACGGGCGGCGGCCTCGGCCTCAGCCTGCACCTCCCAGCGCACATGGTCGAAGGCTCCGCCCAGGTCGGAGTCGACCGCGCGGCGCAGGGCACCGAGCGCACCCACGCGGGCTAGGTCCGGGCCGATGGCCGGCGGCAGTGCGTGGAGCAGATCGGAGATCTGGCGGTGGACAGCTTGCAGATTTGCGATTGCAGATTGCAGATGGGGGCCGCCCTGCGTATCAATCGGCAATCTACAATCGGCAATCTGCAATAAGGTCGCGTGGATCTGGGGCAGCACCTCATCGTGGAGGACGCGGCGGGTGCGCTGGTCGATCACCTGGCTTTCGGCGATCCGGCGGCGCTGGAGGGCTACCAGGCGGCGGGCCATCTCGGCGGCGGCGCGGGCGTCGATCAGGCGCTCGCCTGCGGCTCGGGCCACTTCGATCTCCTCTTGGGTGTAGACGCCGCCATCGGCCTTGGCCCCGAGCAGCAGCACCCCGATCAGCCCTCGGTCGTTGCGCAGCGGCACGGCCCATCCGGCGCCGCTGTGGCTGGCGGGATTGATCGGCAGGCAGAGGGGCGCGTGGCCAGTCGGCGTCGCCTGGATCGTGGCGATGATCGCGCTGGCGTCTGGGATCGGGCCGTCGGGGTGGGCCAGGGCCGGGCCTGCCATCTCGGCCAGCGAGCCGAGGGGCAGCAGGTAGGCCGCCCGCGCGCCGAGCAGCTCGCCGCAGAGCGCGTGGAAGACCGCCTCGGGCTCATCATCGCCCCCCCCGCCCGGCCCGAGCAGCCGGTCGTAGAGGTTCTGGCTGGCCACGAAGGGCCGCAGCCGCGCCAGGCCGCCAGATGGCTCGCTGGCCGAGCGCCAGCCCACCAGGGCGAGGAATGCCGTCATCAGCACAGTCGCGATCAGCAGTTGATAGATCGGCTGGCCGGGGATCCCCGCGCCGCTGAGGCTCCAGCCGACGGCCACGGCGTAGACGCCGCCCAGGATGAGGGCGCGCCGCCACTGGCGGGCCAGCTCGCCCCTGGGCAGCGCCGCGCCGGTGAAGACCTCGTAGGCCACCACCGCCTGGCCGATCAGCACGACGGCGGCGGCGATCAGCAGGCAGATCAGGAAGTCGAATCCGATCAGCATGCCGATGCCGCGCGCGGTCAGGCCGGGGAAGATCTCGGCGCGGGCCTGGTCGAGGAACCAGACCGAGGCGATGCCGATGGCTAGGGCGATGGCGAGCAGCACCGCCGATGCCGCCAGCAGCCAGGGCCGCGCCCGTTGGCGGGCCAGGTCGCCCATGAAGCGGTCGGACGAGGTGGCCGGGGCGCGCAGGCTGAGCAGGGCCAGCACAATGCAGAGGGCGGCGAAGCCGGGGTAGATCAGGCGTGCCAGGGTGGTCTGGCTGAGCAGGTCGGCCGGGCCGAGCGGGGGCCGGGCCAGGTCGGCGTAGCTGGGCAGCGGGTCGACGAAGAGGGCCATCAGGAGGGCCACGGCGCCCAGGAGGCTCACCCCGATGAGCTTCAGGCGTGCGGCGCGGTCGCGCAGCACCCCGCTGTACCAGCCCATCACCAGGTACCAGAGGTAGGGGGCGATGATCAGCACCAGCCAGCCGGTGCGCCAGTAGAAGTCCATCTCGCCGGTGAAGGCGCCGATCACCCGGCCGACCACGGCGGTGTGGCCGACGAAGAAGGTCCCGCCGAAGAGCAGCCCGCCGCCGGCCAGCCAGGTGCCCCAGCTGCGCCGTTCGGCGCTGAGCAGCACCGTCAGGCCCAGCCAGAGCAGGGCGATGGCGTTAAAGAGCGACCCGGCGATCAGCGCCCAGTCGACCAGGGTGAGGAGTTTGTAGACCATATCGTTACGCAGCGTAGGGACGCAGCGCGCTGCGTCCCTACCGCGCTCCTCCTGCGCCCTTACATATCACAGGGCACCCATTGTCCCCGCTCATCCTCAGCTAATGGCGTGCCGTCCTCGGCCCAGCGCATGAGGCGGCCGGTGTGGATGATCAGGGCCGCGCGGGTGCGGGCGACCTTCTCGTCGGTGGCGCTGTCGCTGAGGCCCCATGCGGCGTAGATCTGGCCGTTGGTGCGGCTGATCGTGCGCTTGTCGCGGAAGCCCAGGCGGGCGGCGATCTGCTCGTTGCTCATGCCCTGGGCGATCATGTGGGCCACTTGCTGCTCGTTTGGCTCTAGCAGGGCCATAGGCGCGCGCTCATCTTTGCGGCTCACCTCCTGCACCCGCGACTCGATCTCCGGGTCGATGTAGCTGCGCCCGGCCACGGCGTCGCGCAGCAGGGGCACGATCATCTGCGGCAGCAGGTAGCTCGACTTGCGCACGTAGGCGTAGTGGCTGAGGATGCCGGAGCGGCGGAATGACCGGTAGTAGGCGTCGTCGTCCTGGATGGAGTAGAAGACCACCGGCAGGCGCGGGTGCTCGCGGCGGATGGCTACGGCGGCCTCGATTCCGTTCCATGCCCCCTCTAGCTGCACGTCCATCAGGATGGCCTCGGGCGGCGAGTCGAGGCAGCGAGACAGAGCCTCCTCGCCGCTGCCGCAGTCGCCCACCATGGCCACCTCGCCTGTGGCGGCCAGCCCCGCGCAGAGGGCAGGCCGCAGCTTCTCGTTATCCTCGACCACCAGCAGGCGGATCATGGCTGGGGCGCTCCTTCGGTGAGATTGCAGATTGCAGATGTCTGATTGCAGTTTGTGATGACGCGAGCCACACAGTGGTGGCGGCGACCATATCGACCAGCAGATCGCCCAGGGTGTCCTCCAGGTACAGATGACCCTTGTAGATCACCTGGAAGCCCTCCTGCCCCAGGGCGACGAGCAGGATCAGGGCGACATAGGCGGCAGGTCGTCCGCGCAGGGCTGGGAAATACATAAGGGACAGGGCACCGATCAGGGCGAAGATGGCGGCGTGGCCGATGATGTGGGCGGCCAGGCTGTGGAACACCTGGTTGAAGAGGACGTCTAGGGCGGGCGACTGCTGGGCGACCCAGCCATATGGTACCAGAAAGATGGCGATCAGGGCGATGATCAGGATGTACGGCTTCATGCGCTTAGGATAGGCTGCCCGTCAAGCACCTGAGTGCGTCGGATCGGTGATCTGAGGCGTCGCGCGCGGGCGGGTTGATCGGGCACACTACATCTATCACTCGCAACCTACACCTGGAGGAGCAGCATATGCGCCCGATCACATACCTACACTCGCGCCTAGCGTCCACCCTCTTCTACCCGACCGCCGCCGCGAGCGCCCTGGCGGTTGGCATGGTGCTCGGTCGCTCCCTGATGACGGGCGTGCTCGGCCCCAACTTCCTGATCTGGAACCTGTTCCTGGCCTGGATGCCCTACCTGATGGCGATCTGGGCCGAGTCATCGGCCCGGCGCAGTTGGTGGAGGGCCATCCTGCCCAGCACCCTCTGGCTGCTCTTTCTGCCGAACGCGCCCTATATTATGACCGACTTTGTCCACTTTGAGCGGCTGGGCTTTGTCTGGTGGTACACCCTGGGTATGCTGGTGGCCTTCGCCTGGGCGGGGTGTATGCTGGGGGTGGCCTCGCTCTACATTATGCAGCGGATCGTGCGCGAGCGCCTGGGGGCGGCGATGAGCTGGGCCTTTGTGCTGGCTAGCTGTGGCCTGAGCGGCCTGGGGGTCTACTTCGGGCGCTTCCTGCGCTGGAACTCCTGGGATGTGCTGTTCAGCCCGAGCGGCCTGGCCCATGATCTGCGGCACCTGCTCGGCGACCCCTCCAACTACCCGCAGATGATCGGGGTGAGCGGGCTCTTCGCCTGCTTCCTGGCTCTGGGCTACCTGACCCTGACGGCGGTGCGATCACTGAGGCACTGAGGCACTGAGGCACTGAGGCACTGAGGCACTGAGGCGCTGAGGCGCTGAGATGTAAAGATGGCTCAGGGAGGATGTACCCTCCCTGAGCCATCTTGCCGAAGGGGATCTGCGGCTGCTAGCCCTCGCTCGGCTCTCCCTCTGGCGGCGTGGCGGGTCGGTTGAGCCGCGCCCTGATGCGGTCCGCTGCGGACATGCCGGGGGCGGGCGGGGGCGGGGGCGGGGCGGCCCCCACATCGGCGGCGGCGTCTTCGATGTCGATAATGGTGCTGCCCATGCTAACCGGGGAGACCCCCAGGTTGGCGTTGATCGTCCGCATCGTATCGGTAATGTAGCGATCGAGGTTCTGGATCGGCCAGAGGAAGGTAGCGATGCCGAGCCGGTTGATCGTGTTGATGATGTTGAGGGGGTAGAGGGCGAGCTGGTCGACATTGAGCTTGATCAGGTTATTGACCAGCGGGCCGAGCTGCGCGATCGGGTTGGAGCCGATGGGCGGGCTGAACACCGCAAACACCTGTTGGCGCAGCTCCTCGATGGTGGTGACTACCTCGACCTTGCCATTGCCGCGCAGGGATGCCTGGCAGGCTAGGCGGTTGCCGTCGTCTAGGCGACGCTCGGGCATCCATGTCCGCTCGACATCATTCGCTGGGTTGAGCTGATCCGCCCCTTCGATCACGCGGCACTGGCAGGTCTGACAGATCCCGTTCCCATCGCACACAAAGCCGATGTGTGCGCCATTGCGTCGGGCTACGTCGAGCAGCCGCTCGCCGAGCAGCGCCTCCATCTCGACGCCGTTGATGACGACCGTAGGCATGTATCTGCTCCTCAATTTCTGTGTTCAGGGTGCTGTGCATGTTATTGTAGCACACTGTGCAGGGGGCATGTCCTGTCTCGTAACGACGAACGACGAATACCTGGATCATCAGGTTTGTGGATGCCTCTCATCGTCGGCATCCTCGTCCTCGCTCACGCCGAAGAGGCGCATCCACTCAGCGATCTCGGCCTTGCTCAGCGGTCGGTCGTTGCGCTTCTCGCGCATCGACACGCTCGGCTTGGGGGTGTCGAGGGCCTCCAGGCGGCGGGCGAACTCCTGCGAGCTGATCACCGGCACGCCGTGGGCGCGGGCCGCCCCAGCCACCGCGTGGTCCGAGCTGACCACGTGCCACTCGTCGCGCCGCCGCACCGCGCGGATGCGCCGGATCAGCTCGCTGTCGGCGTCCGAGGGCGACTTGGCGAAGCGCGCCTCGACCCCGTAGCCGTTCAGGTTGTCGGGGTGCCCATAGACCCCGCCGTCGAAGATGACCACCACCTTGCGACCGCGCTTCTTGGTCGCGTAGCGGCGCAGGATCATCACGAGCTGGGCCTCGTCGTCCGGGTCGCTCAGGCTGATGCTGCGCATCTGCCCGATCAGGTTGTGTCCATCGATCAGGATCGGCATGGTGTTATGCTAGCTCAATCCGCCCCTCCGCCCGGTGGATGGTCACGCCCGCCAGCCGCGCCCCGGCGAGCTCGTTTGGCTCAAGCTTGTGCAGGCCCCAACAACTCCCGCCACTCGCCCAATTCCTCGCCATTATGCCCGCCGCCATAGAGCGTAAAGCTGCTGATCCTGTGATTGTGCAGCTCTGCCACTGAGCGATTCTCATCGGCAAATAGGCCAAGCTGCTGCTCGGATGGGCTCATAGGGCTGAGCGTTGTATCAGTGCGATCAACAAAATCGCCCATGCGCTCGGTGCCTTTGGTGAAGCGCCGCAGCGTTGCGGTGATCGCCTCCCGGCTTCTGTCGATACCTATCCATTGGCGGCCGAGCACATCTGCGACAGCAAGGGTGGTGCCTGACCCGCTGAAGCAGTCAAGCACCAGATCGCCGGGGTTCGAGGATGCCTGAATAATCCGCTCAAGCAGATGCGGGTTCTTCTCGGTGGGGTAGCCGGTGGTATGCACGTTCTGGTTTCTGGTGTCGCGGAAGTCGTACCAGATATCTTGCACGGGCACGCCCTCGCTCTTGTCGAGGTAGATCTTTCGGCGTGGATTTCCAGTCGGCGACCAGTAGATCTCCCCGCGCGCATCCATCTCATCGAGCGTCTTTGGGGTGTACTGCCAGTGCTTGCCGGGCGGCGGGGGCACGCCGCGCCAGGGTTTGCCAGTCTCGCCATTGCGCGTGCCGGGCGCGTGTACCGGCACCTTCTTGTACCTACGGCCTGTCCCCTCCTCTATATTCGTGTACTCTTTTATCGAGCGTTCCGTTGTCCACGCCTCAACGGGGCGATTCCATACGTAGGTATCTGACTTTGTGTAGAACAAGATGTAGTCGGCGATGTTGCCATAGGTTTTCTTTGTGTAGTTCTTGTGGCTGCATTTTCGTCTCGTGATCCAGTTGCGGAAATTGTGCGCCCCGAAGACCTCATCCATGATGACTTTGATGTGAAACGCCATATTTTCGTCAAGATGCACATAGATTGAGCCGTCTTCTGAGAGAAGTTCTCTGAGCAGGATAAGCCGCTTGCGCATGAAATCAATAAAGCTCGCTCCGACCAGCAGATCCTGATAGGCGTCTGCCTGGTCACGCGAGTGAAAGACGCTGTTTGTGGCGAAGGGCGGGTCGATGTAGATCAGCTTGACCTGCCCTCTGACGCTGCTGTCGTGCAGAAGAGAGGCGAGCAGTGGCAGATTATCCCCATAGTAGAGCCGGTTTGGCGATCCGGGGTGCGCTGTCCATATCGATAGTACAGTGCCCGGTGGCGTTGCCAGCACTTCGTGCTCAGGGGTCTTTCCTACATAGCTGAGGGTGACACCTGCTGGCAACTGCTCATGGCTCAATAGAGGATCTCCCTGCGCGATCCATTTTGTCTTTGGGTTTCCGGTTGCCATTAGTTATGGGCGTCTGCCTTGTAGTGCGCGAAGGTTGTTCTCATCTCAGGTGCCGTTGTCATATGTTGTTGCCGTATCCCATAGTAGCACAGAGGTGCGAGATCCGCAGGCGTGTATCCGCTGCGCCGAGAGCTTCCCCCTTCAGTATACCCCAACGCCGCTCGCACCTCCTCCCCTGCAACACTCCCCCCCGCCCCCGCGTCACATCCCCAGCGATGATCGTGAGGAGGGTAACGATGCAAACCGACACTTCGCCCCGCCTGGCGACGCCGGGGGAGACATACTATCGCGGCGGCCCCGCCCGGCGCTGGGGCGTCCTGCTGCTGGTCGTCGGCGTGATCTGGCTGGTGTTTGAGCTGACCAGCCGGGGCTCGGTCTTTGGCCTGGGCCTGGGCTTTATGGAGCGCAGCGCCGATACGTCCGCCCAGAGCTTCACCGCCTCCCGGCTGGTGGTGCGTGGCGCTAACGACAATATCTACATTGATCGCGCCCCCGGCGACAGCGTCACTGTCGCCTCGGTGCGCCACGGCTTCGGCTGGAACGCCGACTCGGCCCGCGCCGCGATCGACCGGCTCGACGTGCAGATCACCCAGAGCGGCGACACGCTCACCGTCGAGGTGCGGCGCAACGGCTTTAGCGGCTTCATCGGCCGCGCGCCCTATGTTGACCTGACTATCGGCGTGCCCGACGGCCTCGCCCTCGATGTGCAGACGGTCAGCGGCGAGCTGCGGGCCAGTGGGCTGCGCGCCACCGGCAGCCTCGCCACGGTCAGCGGCGACATTGCTCTGGCCGACAGCTCCGGCCAGCTGAGCGTCAGCAGCACCAGCGGCGATGTGCAGATGTCCGGCGCCTTCAGCGGCCCACGGGTTCAGACGGTCAGCGGCGATATTTGGCTGGAGGGCGCGAGCGGCCCGCTCTATGCCCGCACGATCTCCGGCGACATCCAGCTGCGCGGTCTGCGCGATGCCCAGCTTGATCTGGAGACGACCAGCGGCGATGTTGAGGTCACCGGCACCCTGGCCGGCACGATCAGCACGATCTCCGGCGATGTCCAGCTGCGCCTGCCCTCCGCGTCCGACCTCGTCCTCGACATGAGCACCGTCAGCGGCGACCTGTCGAGCGACCTGGAGCTGCGCGACACTCAGCAGGATCGGCGGCACCTGAGCGGCACCCTTGGTGCGGGCGAGGCGGCCCTGAAGATATCGACCACCAGCGGCGATGTGGAGGTTGACGGGGAGTAGCTTGAGACAGAGCTGGCCCCGGTGAGCAAAGCTCACCGGGGCCAGTTCTATCTCAGGGGCATGTCTTCGGGGGCTCAGTCCGTGGGCTCGGCCAGCGCCCGGACGGACTGAGCGACCTCGATGAGGAGATGATCGGGAATGGGCTGCGCTGGCCCGTCCTTCAGGAAGCTCGCGAAGCTCTGCTCCGAGGCACCGCCGCCCGCGTGCGGGTTATGGCTGTGGCTGAACCAGAGCAGGCACCCCTCGTAGCTGTGAACGCCCTCGTAGCCCCACTGCGTCGCGCCCCATGTCCACTCGCGCCTGGCCTTGAAACCGGATTCGGTCGGCGGGTCGGGGACGCGGCTCATGAAGGTCTGCCACGCCGTTAGCAGCGGGGTTTGCGGTAGATCCAGCGCGGCCAGTTCTCGGCCTAGAGCGTAGATGATCTGCCGGGAGTCGCTGAGCACGGCCAGCCCGCCCACCTCCTCGTTGGAGGGCAGCCCTGTGGCGTAGAAGCTCGGCTTGTCCTCAAGCGGCAGCCACACCCCGGCCCAGCCCCGCCCCGCCAGCGCCAGCGCCCGTGAGTCTGCCGACCATGCCATAGCGCTGACGCCGGGGGTGAGGCTTTCGTATTTGCTAAGCTCAAGCGCGCCTAGCTCCGTCGTCGTCCTGTACTGCATGATCTTGACATCCGCCGCGCCGAAGCTGGACGCCAGCAGCTTCCCGTTCGGCGCCAGCGCTCGCCTGGTCTGGCTGTGGATCGACTCGGAGAGCATGACCGGCAGGCGTGTGCGGCGGGCGGAATCTGGGTACACGAGCGAGCGTATTCGGCGGCTCTTCGCCTCGGGCCTGGCCTCAAGCAGATCGCTCTCGGCGACGCCCCACACGCACAGCCCGCCCCAGAGGTTCGCCGCCGCGAGCAGCGACGAGTCGGGCGAGAAGGCCAGGGCGTGGGCCTGGCGCGACAAGCCGGCCAGGCGGGCGACGAGCGCGCCCGTGGAGAGATCCCAGACGGTGATCGGCGCGGACTCGGCGCCGCCGCAGGCCAGCAGCCGCTCGTCGCGCGAGAGGGCCAGCGCGAAGATGTGCGACTCGTGCCTGATGGACGCGATCTTGCTCAGATCCATGTGGCTTCCTGGAGATGAACCTGCGTGCGCTCCATTGCGGGCCACGCTGCTGTGTGCGCGCCATACTTCCCGCTGGAGCGTATCATACCGGATGTTGTCAAACAGTAACTGGCAGATCATGTGCTGCCTCTACTCTCAGACTGATCCGCGCACTACCATGAGAGTTGCCTGATTGGCCCTGCGTGCGGCATCTCTCACGGGCACCGCGAACGCACATAAATAGTATGAGGAGACTGATATGGGAACCATCACAACCCGTCTGGTCGGTGAGATGCTCTTTGAGAGCCAGATGGGGCAGCATAAGCTCATGATCGACGTGCCGCCGTCGATGGGCGGCAGCGACCGCGCCCCGACCCCGCCCGAGATCTTCGTCGCGTCGCTCGGCTCGTGCGTCGCGGCGTTCGTCGCGCAGTACTGCAACCGCGTCGGGATCGATGCAAGCGGCCTGGAAGTGGCGATCATATTCGATAAGGCCGATAACCCGACCCGCCTGACGAACCTGCGCGCGGTGATCACGCTGCCGCACGGCGAGTACGGCAACCGCGAGGAGGCGCTGCGCCGCGTCGCCGAGCACTGCCCGGTCCACGAGACGATCACGACTCTGGGCGGGGTGACTTTTGAGTTCCACGACGCTAAGGATGAAGCGCTGGTCTGATCGCAATAAGGCCCGTTCCCGCTCATCTTTATGTGATGCAGGCAGATGCCTGCATCACATTGTTTTCCCCTGGCGCTCTCCTGGGTAAACATTGAGGGAACGCTTAGGCGCACCTCATCGGCCTCTTAGCCGGGGCGGCTAGACTGTAATCACGGCGGATTGTTCCTCCGGGTACAGCTAATTCTCAACAGGGAGGCCGCGATGATGACGCCCACCCGTGTGCTGATTGTAGATGATGACGCCCCGTTCCGTCGTCTGCTGCGCATGATCCTGGCCGCGCCTGAGCTAGAGATCGTCGGCGAGGCCGCCGATGGCGCGGAGGCGCTGGAGGCTACGCGGCGGCTTGCGCCCGACCTAGTGCTGATGGATCATAATATGCCGGTGATGAGCGGCCTGGAGTCCGCTCGCCTGATGGCCCATCTGCCGACGCGTCCGGTGATCGTGATGCTCACCAGCGACGCCTCGCCGGAGCTGTGCGCGGCGGCGCTGCGCTTTGGCGTAGGCACCGTCCTGCCGAAGGGTCTCAGCATCAACGCCCTGGGCCAGGCGGTGATCGAGGCGGCCGGCGTAGCGCCCCGGCAGCTGGAGCGAGCGGCCTGACGGAACACTCAATGCAAAATGCAAAGTGCAAAGTGCAAAAATTTGCATTTTGCACTTTGCATTTTGCATTGAGTGTATACTTGCCGGTGATGAACATCCTAATCACCGGCGGCACCGGCTTCCTTGGCCGACACGCCGCCCGCCTGCTGCTGCATAACGGTCACCGCGTGCGCCTGCTGGGCCGCGATTTTACCGAGGTCGCCGACCTGCTCGCCGCCGGGGCCGTCCCCGTCCGCGCCGATCTGCGCGACCACGCGGCGGTGATCGCCGCCTGCGCCGGGGCCGACGCCGTGGTTCACTCCGGGGCGCTCTCTGCGCCTTGGGGGCCGCGCCGCGATTTCCTGGCGATCAACCTGGGCGGCACCGCTGCTGTGATCGCTGGCTGCCGTCGCCACGGCGTGTCGCGCCTGGTGGCGATCTCCTCGCCCGCCGTCGTCTTCACTGGGCGCGACCACGTCCTCACCACCGAGGCCGCGCCCTACCCGCGCCGCCCCAGCTCAATCTACGCCCACAGCAAGCGCCTGGCCGAGGAGCTGGTGCGCGCCGCGCCCGATGTGCCCGCCGTCACCCTGCGGCCCAAGGCGATCTTCGGGCCGGGCGACCGCGCCCTGCTGCCCAGGATCATCGCCGCCGCCCGCGCGGGCCGCCTGCCGCAGGTGGGCCACGGGCGCAACCTGGTCGATCTGACCTACGTCGAGAATGTGGCCCACGCGATCGCGCTGTCCCTCACGGCAGATGTGGCCGTGGGGCGCACCTACCACATCACCAATGGTGAGCACGTACCCCTGTGGGATCTCATCCGCGATGTGCTGGCCCGCCTGGGCATCCCCGCGCGCCTGCCGCGCGTGCCGCTGCCGGCCATGCTCGCCGCCGCCGCAGCGATGGAGGCCCGCGCCACGATCACTGGCCGCGAGCCGCTGCTCACCCGCTACAGCGTGGCCATCCTGGCCCGCACCCAGACCTACGACATCGCCGCGGCCCGCCGCGACCTCGGCTACGCGCCGATCTTCAGCGTGGCCGAGGGGGTGGAGCGGACGATGCAAATGTTGAATGCTGAATGTTGAATGTTGAATGTTGAATGTCGGGGACTCAATGGAATGGTGGGGTTGGGTATAGCCCTTCTGGGCATGCTATACTTGCGTGTGCAAAGCACAACCCTCTCGCCTGCGCTACCCGAACGCCTATGACTACCCCCGAGGCTCGCGCTCGCACTGAGATTGACCGTCTCCTCACCGCTGTCGGCTGGGTCGTGCAGGATCTGGCCGACCTCAACCTGACCGCTGGCGTCGGCGTGGCGGTGCGCGAGTTCCCGCTGGCCACTGGCTTCGCTGATTATCTGCTCTTTGTTGATCGCAAGGCGATTGGCGCGGTTGAGGCCAAGAGGGTTGGCGTGCCGCTCAGCGGGGTTGAGGCGCAGTCGGCGAAGTATGGCGCTGGCCTGCCGCCGAACCTCAAGCCGTGGCGTAGGGGCGGCTCGCGAGCCGCCCCTACCGATGCCGCCCCTACATTGTCCTTCCTCTATGAGAGCACCGGCGTTGAGACCTTCGTCACCGATGGGCGCGACCCCGACCCGCGCGCCCGACGGGTCTTCGCCTTCCATCGCCCTGAGACGCTGCGGGCCTGGGCGCAGGAGTCTACGAGTCTTCGCGCCCGTCTGCGGGCGATGCCGCCGCTGATCATGGCTGGTCTCTGGCCCGCCCAGGTTGAGGCGGTGCAGAATCTGGAGAAGTCGCTCGCCGATGACCGGCCGCGCGCGCTTATCCAGATGGCCACCGGCTCGGGTAAGACCTTCACCGCCGTCAGCGCGATCTACCGGCTCATTCAGCACGCCGGAGTCCGCCGGGTGCTCTTTCTGGTTGACCGCAGCAACCTCGGGCGTCAGACCCTGCGCGAGTTCCAGCAGTATGTCACCCCCGACGATGGCCGCAAGTTCACCGAGATCTATAACGTCCAGCACCTCCAGTCGAACACCCTCGACGATGTGAGCCGGGTCTGTATCACCACCATCCAGCGGCTCTACGCGATGCTCTGCGGCCAGGAGCTTGACCCTGAGCTGGAGGAGCAGTCGCTCTTTGAGCAGGATGACTCCTTCGGGCGCGACCCTAAGCAGGTGAGCTATAACCCGCGCATCCCGATCGAGTACTTTGACCTGATCGTCACTGATGAGTGCCACCGCTCGATCTATCACCTCTGGCGGCAGGTGCTGGAGTATTTCGACGCGCATCTGGTCGGTCTGACCGCCACGCCTTCCAAGCAGACCCTCGGCTTCTTCCAGCAGAATCTGGTGATGGAGTACACCCGCCAGCGCGCTGTGCTCGATGGCGTGAATGTCGATGGCGAGGTCTACCGCATCCGCACGGCGATCACCGAGCAGGGCAGCAAGGTGGAGGCGGCGGCTTGGCTGACCCGCCGCGACCGTCGCACCCGCGCCGAGCGGCTGGAGCTGCTCGACGAGGATTTCGTCTATCCGCCGCAGGCTCTCGACCGCGAGGTGGTGGCCGAGGACCAGATCCGCACGGTTATCCGCACCTTCCGCGACCGGCTCTTTAGCGAGATCTTCCCTGGCCGCAGCGAGGTGCCTAAGACGCTGATCTTCGCCAAGGACGATAGCCACGCCGAGGAGATTGTGCGCCTGGTGCGCCTGGAGTTTGGTAAAGGCAACGCCTTCTGCCAGAAGATCACCTACAAAGTCTCCGGGGTCAAGCCCGAGGAGCTGATCGCGGCCTTCCGCAACAGCTACTATCCGCGCATCGCCGTCACGGTGGACATGATCGCTACAGGCACCGATATTAAGCCGCTAGAGTGCCTGATCTTCCTGCGCCTGGTCAAGTCGCCGGGGCTGTTCGAGCAGATGCTCGGCCGGGGCACGCGGGTGATCAATCCCACCGACTTGCAGGCGGTGAGCAGCGACGCCCAGCGCAAAGACCGCTTTGTGATCGTGGACTGCGTCGGCGTGGTTGATCACCCCAAGGCCGAGACGCAGACCCTGGAGCATAAGCGGTCTGTGCCCTTCGACAAGCTGCTCCAGGCGATTGCCCTGGGTGACACATCTGCCGAGAGCCTGGAGTCGCTGGCCGGACGGCTGGCCAAGCTGAACAAGGGGCTGAGCGAGCAGGATCGCTACGTCGTCGCGGCGGCCAGCGGCGGGCCGACCCTGACCGAGATCGCGCAGGGTCTGCTCGACGCCGTCGACCCTGACCGGATCGAGTCTGTGGCCCGCGCTGCGGCCAGCGGGGGTGATCCGACGCCCGCGCAGCTCGCCGCCGCCGCCGAGGAGCTGGCCGAGGTTGCCGTGACGCCCTTCCACATCCCGCAGCTGCGCAAGACGCTGATCGCCTTCCAGCAGCGCGACGAGATCGCCGTGGATAGCGTGAGCCAGGATGTGGTGCGCGAGGCCGGATTCAGCGCGGGGGCGACGGAGAAGGCGCGGGCGACGGTGGAGTCCTTCCGGGACTACTTGGAGCAGCACAAGGACGAGATCACGGCCATCCATCTGCTCTACAGCCAGCCCTACGGCGCGCAGCGCCCAACCTTCGCGCAGGTCAAGGAGCTGGCCCAGCGCCTAGCGCAGCCGCCGCTGAGCCTGACGACCGAGGCGCTCTGGCGGGCCTACGCCCAGCTGGAGCAGGACAAGGTGCGCGGCGCGGGCGCGCGGCGCGTGCTGACCGACCTGGTGGCGCTCATCCGCCACGCGGTGCGCCCCGAGTCCGAGCTGGCCCCCTACCCCGAGCAGGTGCGCGCCCGCTACGAGCGCTGGCTAGCTCAGCAGGAAGCTGCGGGCAAGCAGTTCACCCCGTCGCAGCGCTGGTGGCTCGACCAGATCGCCGACCACATCGGCGTGAACTTGAGCATCGCCCCAACCGACCTGAGCGGCGGGGCCTTCCTCAGCCGGGGCGGGCCGCTGGGTGCCCAGCGCACCCTCGGGGATGGCTGGCAATCGCTGCTGGACGAGCTGAATAGTGAATTGGCGGCATAGATGCCCTACGACCCTGAACGCCACCACCGTCGGTCAATCCGGCTGCGTGGGTACGACTATAGCCATCCTGGCGCCTACTTCGTGACCATCAATGTCCAGGATCGGCTACCGCTGCTTGGCTCCATTCAGATGGGAGCGATGCAGTACAGCCCGGCTGGAATGATGGTTGTGGAGCAGTGGCAGGCATTGCCGGAGCGGTTTGCGCATGTAACCCTGGATGTGTGGGTGGTGATGCCGGATCATATGCATGGAATCATCTTGCTCCATTCCAACGCTGCACAGCCCGGACCGGCACTCGGCAGCGTCATCGGCGCATTCAAGTCGCTAACGACCCACGCCTATATTCAGGGCGTCGAAACACAGGGCTGGTCTCCATTTCCTGGTCGCCTCTGGCAGCGCAACTACTACGAGCGCATCGTGCGCGACGAGGCGGCGCTGCAAAACATTCGTGCCTATATCGAGCAGAACCCGCAGCGCTGGGGCGATGAGGGGGATGAGGGGGATGAGGGGGATGAGGGAGGGCGATGAGGGCGATGAGGGCGGCCACAAGGGCCGCCCCGACACGCTGACACGCGGGATCATCGCGCTGCGCTGTCGTACGGGCGCGCCTTGTGCTCGCCCTCAATGCGCTCAGCGCATTGCATTGCGGGATCATCGCGCTGCGCTGTCGTACGGGCGCGCCTTGTGCTCGCCCTCAATGCGCTCAGCGCATTGCATTGCGGGATCATCGCGCTGCGCTGCCGTACGGGCGGGCCTTGTGCCCGCCCGCAATGCGCTCAGCGCATTGCCTTGCTGAATTCATCGCGCTGCGCTGTAGCGATGAGGGCGGCCACAAGGGCCGCCCCGACACGCTGACACGCGGAGTCATCGCGCTGCGCTGCGGCTGCGGGCGCGCATCCTCGACCTGCGGGCGCGCATCCTCGACCTGCGGGCGCGCATCCTCGATCTACGGGCGCGCATCCTCGACCTGCGGGCGCGCATCCTCGACATGTCACGCTGAGCGCAGCGAAGCGTCCCGGTGCCTATCCCAACACAAGGCCCGCTGCCTCGCTTGAATATCTGGCGGCTCTCGTCTATTATGCAGATCGTCAATCCGCGCCGCCTGCTGGAGCCGCAATGACTCTTACCTCTCCCGCTGAGACCGAGATCACCTCCCCCTCCGACGCGACCGACCTCCCGCCGGGGTGGGTGTGGACGACGGTAGGGAGCTTATCTTCTATAGTTAGGGGTGTCACATACAACAAATCAGTTGTTCGTGATGCACCAGATGAACGGCTTATTCCGGTTTTGCGTGCCACAAATATCCAAGATGCTGAGCTTATCTTAATTTCCGACCTTGTATATGTACCCGTGTCCTTTGTCAGTCAAGAACAGCGATTACAACAAGGCGATGTTGTTATTTGTACCTCAAGTGGAAGCAAGAGCCTGGTTGGTAAAACCGGACAACTCAACCGAGATTGGTACGGCTCATTTGGGGCTTTTTGTGCGGTGGCAAGGTTCACATCCGAAATCGACCCTCGCTACGGAGGGTATTTTTTTGAGGCTCCACTTTATCGCGAAGTGATTCGAGACAAAGCTGCAGGGGTAAATATCAACAATCTCCGTCATGGAGATATTGAGGAAATTGCATTCCCCCTCCCGCCCCTCGCCGAGCAGCGCCGCATTGTGGCGGCCATCGAGACGCAGCTGACGCGGCTGGACGCCGGGGTGGCGTCGCTGAAGGCGGCGCAGGCGAAGCTGCGGCGCTACCGCACGGCGGTGCTCAAGGCCGCCTGCGAGGGGCGGCTGGTGGCGCAGGATGCGAATGATGAGCCAGCGGAGGCGCTGCTGCGGCGGATTTTAGGGGACAGGGGACAGGGGACAGGGAACAGGGGGCGGCGCAGCGCGGGCATTGCGAGCATTGAGGGCGGGCACAAGGAGGGCGGGCACAAGGAGGGCGGGCACAAGGCCCGCCCCGACGCAGCGCAGCCCAGCGAATCGCAACGCGTAGGGGCGCCCCTTGTGGGCGCCCTCAATGCAAACAATGATCTCCCGGCGCTGCCGCAGGGGTGGGTGTGGGCAAGCATTGATCAACTCTCTATAGTAGTACGTGGGGCATCACCACGACCTGCGGGTGATCCCAAATACTTTGGGGGCACTATACCGTGGATTACAGTAGGTAGCTTGACCGCAGATAGTGGTACTCCTTACCTCACATCTGTCAAAGATTTTGTTACGGAAGCGGGTAAGGAAGCAAGCCGTTACATCGAACCAGACACGTTACTACTGACCAACAGCGGTGCGACTCTGGGCGTCCCCAAAATCACACTCATTGGAGGCTGCATCAATGACGGCTCAGTTGCCTTACTTCACGTTGATTATCCGCTCAAACTGTACTTGTACTACTTCTTGGCAAGCATCACTGCGGATCTACGCAACATTAATCAAGGTGCTGCACAGCCCAACTTGAATACCGGTATTGTGAAGGCTATTGTTATCCCCCTCCCGCCCCTCGCCGAGCAGCGGCGCATCGTGGCCGAGGTGGAGCGGCGGCTGTCGGTGGTGAGCACGCTGGAGGCGACGGTCGCGGCGAATCTCAGGCGGGCCGAGCGGCTGCGGCAGTCCATCCTCAAGCGGGCCTTCGCGGGCAAGCTGGTGCCGCAGGACCCGGGCGACGAGCCGGCGAGCGCGCTGCTGGAGCGGGTGCGAGGGGACAGGGGACAGGGGACAGGGGACAGGGGGAAGGGGACAGGCGGCGGGCGGCGCGGGAGGACGAAGAAGGCAGCAGGGGATGGCTAGAATAATTACAACTACCTGCACGCATGGGCTACAATGAAGGACAAGCAGGATGTCATACATACGTCGCATGCATGATTGAGGTGGTGAAGGGTAGCGGATGCACATTATCACGCGCAAACGACTAAACGAGTTTGTAGCCAAGCATCCCACAGCCAAGCCTGGTTTGGTACATTGGTACCGGACACTCAAGTCCGCCAGTGTGGGGTCATTTGCGGAACTGCGGGCGCTCTTTCCGAGTGCGGATCAGGTAGGATCGCTGACGGTATTCAATATTGGAGGGAACACCGCCCGCCTTATCGCCGCTGTGCATTACAATCGGCAGAAGGTCTACATTCGCGCCATCTTAACCCATGCGGACTATGACAAAGGGACATGGAAGGATTAACGCCATGACGACCCACGAACTCGAAACGGTCACGCAGGTGTGGCCCAAGATGGCACCGCTGCTGTTCGTCCCGCAGAGCGAACACGATTACGAGCACCTTGTCCAAATATTGGATACCTTGATCGATGTCGTTGGTGAAGCGGAAGATCATCCGCTTGCCTCGCTCATGGACATCATCAGTGTCCTCATCGAGAGATATGAAGATGAGCACGTCCCTGAGTTAACCTAGTTGCTGGCATCGTGGTCGCCTGCCCTTCCGCGTCGGCCTCGTGCGCGAGTACCCCGATCTGGAGCCTAGCGATACCTGATGTCGAGAGAAGAAGCAATGAGCCTCCCCGCTAATGACCAGACTGCCATCGCAGATCTGGCGCGCAAATACCACCTGAGCGAGAGCGCCGTCGCGCACCTGCTCGACGCCATCCGGCGCGGGGGCGGCAGCGCCGCCCAGTTCAACCACCCCGAGCTTGGCGGCATGGGCCAGTGGATGGCCAGCGGCATGATGATGATCGGCGACTGGAACAACCACGCGCTCAAGGCGACGATTGCGCAGCTCTGCGCCGATCTCGTGCCCCTGGCGGCCCATGCCGTAGCCCCGGCGGGCAGCGGGTTCCCCGCCTTCCCCAGCTTCGGCGCAAGCGCGCCCTGGTGGCCAACCGAGTTGGGCAGCCCGACGGCCAGCGGCGCACAGAACGGCGTGCGCTACGCCTACTTCGCCGCAGCCCGCCGCCTGGCCCTGGAGATCGCCGGTCGGGTGACGGTCTACGACACGCTCGACCACCGCATCGCGGGCGTCGCCCAGCAGCAGGGCGCGGCCACGACACTTAGCTTCCAGAGCCAGCGCGGCGTCGTCACGCCGGGCCAGCTGCCGCGCGTCGCCGAGTACGACCTGTGACCATATCCGCCACCATCGTCCAGCGCCTGTGGAACTACTGCAACGTCCTGCGCGACGACGGCATGTCCTACGGCGACTACGTCGAGCAGCTCACCTACCTATTGTTCCT
>RYFE02000040.1 GCA_004138175.2 Chloroflexales bacterium ZM16-3
GCAGACCGCCGGCATGGAGCAGATCGGCCAGGCCATGGGCAGCATCCAGCAGGCCACCACCCAGGCTCTCGCCAGCACCCGTCAGGCCGAGCGCGCCGCCCAAGACCTGCACACCCTCGCACAGTCGCTCCAGCGCACAATCTCCACCTACCGACTGTAGGCTAGGATTGCAGATTGCAGATGTGACGTATCAGCATGTAGCTCAATCTGCAATCTACAATCTGCAATTGCATAAGGTTCTCCTATGCTCACAGACGCAGACATCATGGCCCAGGTGCTCGCCGCCTTCCGCGCCGAGCAGGCTGAGCACAGGCAAGCGGCCGGCGAGCTCCTGCTGGTGCTTGAGCGCGACCCGCATCACCCCGAGCGCAAGCAGTTGCTTGATCAGCTCTTCCGCGAGGCCCACAGCCTCAAGGGAGGCGCCCGCGCCGCCGGGCTGCTGGATATCGAGCGACTCGCCCACCGCATTGAGGATGTGTTCGCCGCCGCGCGCTCGGGTAAGCTGGAGCTCAGCCCGAAGGTGTGCGACCCGATCTATGCCGGGCTCGACGCCCTCGGCGCGCTGATGGCCCGCCACGATGCCGGCGAGCCGACTGACCTGACGCCCTATCAGCCGCTGCTTGAAACGCTGGCCGGGGCGCTTGTCGATCTGGCCCCGCCCGCAACCGCAGAGCCCGCAGAAGCAGTAGCTTCGGCACCCGATCTGGAGCAGCGACCGACGGCCGGACATGCACGGCAGGGCGAGGATGCGGCCACGGTGCGCCTGCCCACCAGCGTGCTCGACAGCCTGCTCAATGAGGCCGGCGAGCTGATGACCTGCACCCTGCGTGCCCGCGAGGCCGCCCGCGAGGCCGCCGCGCTGGCCGAGTTGCCCGTCCGCTGGCGACGCACCTGGCAGCGCCTCGGCCCCCGGCTGGCGCGCCTACGCACGGCTCCAGCGTCCCAGCGTCCCGTTGTCCACCACCTAGACGAGCAAATCGGTGACACTCCAGTCGCCCAGCCTGTCGGATACGCCGGGACGCCCCGCGAGATCGTCGAGGCCCTTGAGCAAGCCAACAGCCTGCTCGGCGAGCTTGGTACGGCGGTGGCGAACCTCTCGCGCCATGTGGCCGAGGATCACTCCCGCCTCGCCGCCGTCACTGATCGGCTCCACGACCAGGTGCGGCGCACGCGGATGCTGCCGCTGGCCACGCTCTTCCCACCGCTGCGCCTACAGCTGCGCGAGATGGCCCGCGCCGCTGGCAAGCGGATCGAGCTGAGCGTCGATGATGGCGGGGCCGAGGCGGATCGCCAGGTGCTCGACCAGCTGCGCGAGGTGCTGCTGCACCTGCTGCGGAACGCCGTCGATCACGGCATCGAGGACCCGGACATCCGGGCCACCACCGGCAAGCCAGATGTCGGCACCGTCCTGATCTGCGCTGAGGTGAGCGGCGACCAGCTGAGCATCAGGTTGAGCGACGATGGCGCAGGGATCGATCTGGAGGCGGTGCGGGCGCGCGCTAGCGCGGCGGGGCTGATCGCCGACGCCGAGCACACCGGTGAGGCCGAGCTGATCGACCTGATCTTCCTGCCCGGCTTCTCCACTCGCCATACGGTCAGCGAGATCTCGGGGCGCGGCGTCGGCCTGGATGTCGTCCGCTCTAACGTCGAGCGCATGCGCGGGCGCGTGTCGGTCCGCAGCAGGGTTGGCGAGGGGACTGATTTTCTGATCAATGTGCCGATCTCGCTCACCCGATCCCACGGGTTGCTGCTGCGCGCCGGGGGCGCAGAGTATGCGCTGCCGCTTGACGCCGTCCAGCGGATTATCGCGATCAGCCCGTCGCAGATCCAGCACCTTGAGGGGCGCGCAGTGCTGCGGCTCGCCGACCGGCCGCTGCCCATCGTGGCCCTGGCTGATCTGCTTGACGCCTCTTCATCTGCGCCATCCGTTGGCGGGCTGGCCCTCATCCTGGGCAGCGGCGAGCGCCAGGTGGCTTGCCAGATCGACGCGGTGATCGGCGAGCAGGAGCTGGTGATCCACCGCCTGCCCGCGCCGCTTGTGCGCGTCCGCTTCGTCTCCGGCGCCACCATCCTGGCCGACGGGCGGGTGATGCCCATCCTTGATGTCGTCGACCTCGTGCGCGCCGCCGTCGGCTCCCGCCGCGCCGCGCCACCGGTCGTCACAACCGAGGAGGAGCGCCGCGCGCCGATCGTGCTCGTCGCCGACGACTCGATCACGACGCGCACCCTGGAGAAGAATATCCTGGAGGCCGCTGGCTATCAGGTGCGGCTGGCCACCGATGGCCAGGAGGCATTTGACCTGCTGCGGGCCATGGCCGAAAATGGCGGGTGCGATCTGCTGCTCAGCGATATCGACATGCCGCGGATTAACGGCTTTGATCTGACCCGCCAGGTGCGCGGCGACCCCAAGCTGCGCAATCTGCCGGTGGTCCTGGTTACCTCGCTGGATAGCGCAGATGACCGTGAGCGCGGGGTCTCGGCCGGCGCCGACGCATATATTGTCAAGCGAGCATTCGATCAGCAAGTGCTCCTCGATACGATCAGCCGACTGGTCTGAGCACAGCGAGGCATCTATGAGCAACACCGAGGCCACCACTTCTGATATTATTGTCACCTTTCGGATCGGGCGACAGTACTACGCACTGCCGCTGGACGCCGTGAGCCAGGTGGTGCGATTACCCGACCTAACCGATATTGCTGGCGCGACGGCGACCTTGGCGGGCATGCTCAACCTGCGCGGCACCTTCCTGCCGGTGATCGATGGCCACGCCTTGATGGGCGTAACTTCTGGATACGCCCTCGACAGCAGCATTCTGGTGATCGCCCTCGACGGAGCGCCGGCGCTGGGCCTGCTCGCCGACGAGGTCGATGCCGTCGAGCAGATCCCCGCCACCGGTATCTCGGAGCTGATTAACAGCGCGCCATTTGTTAGCGGGATTATGCGCGACAGCGAACGTTCGGTGATCCTGCTTGACCCCCGCATCCTACACATGAGTATAGCCGATAGCCGATAGATCAGCGCTTCTCATCAGGGCGATGTGTGGCACAGTGACATGGTTATCTGACAAGAGAAGCCTCCATGCAAACACCGATCAGGGTACTGGTCGTAGATGACTCACCCTCGCAGCTGGCGCTCCTGGTTTCGCTGTTGCGGGCCGCAGGCGACTTTGAGATTGTGGGGACAGCCGCCGACGGTCGCTCGGCTGTGGCCGCCACCGATAGGCTCCGTCCGGGCGTGGTGGCGATGGATATCCACCTCCCGGTGTTTGACGGGTACGAGGCCACCCGGCAGATCATGCAGCGCTGCCCGACGCCGATCGTGATGTTCAGCGGCAGCGCGGGCGACGCGGGGGTGCGCTCGATGGAGGCGCTCGCCGCCGGGGCCCTGGCGGTTGTGCAGAAGCCGGGGGGGCTCAACCTGCCCGCCGCCGCCGCCGAGCGCGCCCAGTTCCTCCAGATGTTGCGGCTGATGTCGGGAGTGCGCGTCGTCACACGGCACGTGCGCCGCGATCCTCCGTCCGCGCCCACGCCGATCATTCACCCGGTGCGGGCCGGCAAGCCTGAGATCCTGGCGGTCGCGGCCTCTACCGGCGGCCCAGCCGCCCTGAAGACCTTCCTGGAGGGGCTTGGCTACGGCTTCCCGCTGCCCATCCTGATCGTCCAGCACATTGCCCGCGGCTTCTCGCCGGCCCTCCAGGAGTGGCTGTCGAGCGTGGTGCCGCAGCCGCTTCACTTCGCCCGCCCCGACGAGCGCCTGCTCCCCGGTCACGCCTACCTGGCCCCCGACGACCATCACCTGCTGCTGGCCGCGCCGGGCATGGCCGGGATCGAGCCGACCACCTCCGCCGACCGCTACAGCCCCAGCGCCGATAAGCTCTTCGCATCGGTGGCCCGCTGGTATGGCTCGCACGCGATCGGGGTGATCATGACCGGCATGGGCGATGATGGCGCGCGCGGCATAGGTGCCATGCGCGCTGCGGGAGCCATGACCCTCGGCCAAGACGAGGCCACCTGCGTCGTCTTCGGCATGCCACGCGCCGCCGCCGAGGCCGGTGCCCTGGTGCGCCTGCTGCCCCTCGGCGGGCTCGCCGGGGCGGTGCTCGCCGCCATCCCGCCCACCGCAAGCCTCCAGCGGGGCGCGCCATGAGCGACCTCCCGCTAAGCGATGAGCTCTACCAGTGCCTGCGCGACCTGCTCCTGGATCGGCTGGGTCTGCACTTTCCGGCGAGTCGCCGCACCGACCTGGCCCGCTCATTGAGCCTGGTGGCCCAGGATCTTGGCTACAGCGACCTGGGCCGCCTCTACACGGCGCTGCTCGTCGGCGGCCCCGTCTGGGACACGGCGATCCGCCACCTGACCATCGGCGAGACCTATTTCTTTCGCAATAGCTCACAGTTCGCCGCCCTGCGTGAGCGCATCCTGCCCGACCTGCTGGCCCGGCGGGCCGCCACCCGCAGCCTGAGGCTCTGGAGCGCCGGATGCGCTAGCGGCGAGGAGCCCTACTCGCTGGCGATGGTGCTAGCCGACATGCTGCCCGCCGATACGGGCTGGCAGGTGAGCATCCTTGGAACCGATCTGAACCTGGACTTTCTCGGCCGCGCCCGCGAGGGTCTCTACGGCCCGTGGTCGTTCCGCGAGACGCCCGACGCGGTGCGCAACCGCTTCTTCAGCGCCGAGGGGGCGCGCTGGCGACTGCGGCCCGAGATCCGGCGCAATGTGATCTTCAACCGGCTGAACCTCGCCTCGTCTGAGTATCCGACCGTGACCAATGGCACCATGGCGATGGACCTGATCTTCTGCCGAAATGTGCTGATCTACTTTAATGAGACGACGACCCGCGCGATCATCGACCGGCTCTACGAGGCGCTCGCGCCCGGCGGCTGGTTGGTGGTCGGCCACGCCGAGCCAAATGCGACGACGTTTCATCGCTTTGAGACAGTGAACGCCCCCGGCACCGTGCTCTACCGCAAGCCGCCCGACGCGCCGCTCTTCGCCACAGCGACCTATGCGTATGCGGCAGGTGTCCCTATTGCGCCGCCAAAGCCGCTTAGGCCAGCCACACCGGCACCGCTACGGAGTCACTCCATCCTGAGGGAGCCTGCGACACCCCCGCGACCCCCCGCGATCCGCAAGGAACCGCCCGGGACGGGCAGCCTCTCCCGCCAGAATCTGGCCGCGCCTGCGCCTGACATCTTGGCCGAGGCGCGAGCTGCCGCCAACGCGGGCCGCTGGGAGCGCGCCGCCGAGCTCGCCGACCGCACGCTCGCCGCCGAGCCGATGCGGGCCGGTGCCCACTTCCTGCGCGGCCAGATCTACGAGCACGAGGGCCAGTCTGATCAGGCCCTCGACGCCTATCGCCGCAGTCTGTACATCGACCCCACCTTGGCAATGGGGGCGCTGGCGATGGCCGATATCTGGCGGATGGGCGGGCAAAACGCTGATGCGCGCCGGAGCTACCGCAGCGCCCTGCGCCTCCTCGAACAGTTCGCCCCCGCAGATGCCGTCCCCGAGTCTGACGGTGCTAGCGCCGCTGAGCTGCGCGCCTATATCAAAACTCAGATCGACTTGCTTGACAAATGATTATGTTTACCTCATGTTGACACTCTCAGCCCCTCGTGGTATAAGCTCCTTTACACTTGTGGCTAGGAATACTCTCTGCGCAGGCACCAGGCTGTGCCGCAGGAGGTTTGCTCCGTGTCTCGTAACAACAGCGCCGTGATCGCGCTTATCATTACCGCGACCCTTATTGTGCTGATTGGGCTCACAGGGGCGAGCACACCCCAGCGATCTTCCAACGCGTTGGCCAACTCGGCCTCGCTCGCCCTCCCGCCGACGGTGACGGACACCCCCAGCCCGACTACGCCCACCGCAACAGCGACGCCGCAGCCCACCGCGACCCTGGCCCGCCGCGAGTTCAATGAGGGCGACGGGGTCAAATTTGTGCCGACAGTCTTCCTTCCGGGGCGCGGGCCGACCCTGCCGGGCGAGATGGTCTACAGCGGGCGCAGGCTGGATGTCTATGTGGGCGGCGGCACCTTCAGCGCCGATGAGGTCGCCTCGCTCGGGGTGAAGGCCGAGTGGGCGCTGAGCTACATCCAGAAGCGCTTTGACGCCGAGCTGACGCGGCGTATCTCGGTGGGGGTGTATAGCACCAGCCAGGCGCCGGGCAAGGGCACGCGCGGCATCGCCTACACCTATGGCGATACAAACGTGCGAATCTACTACCGGCCCGGCGAGGATCAGCACGACGCGCTGGTGGTCCTGTCGCACGAGATGGCTCACGCGCTTCAGGCTGAGGCATACGGCAAGGATGCCCAGTCACGCTCCGACACGGTGCTGCTGGAGGGGCTGGCCAGCTGGATCTCTGGCGAGTACTGGCTGAGCCTCTCGGGGGCGACGTCGTTCCAGTCGCGCGCCCGCGAGCTCTACCAGTCTGGCTACACAGGCAATCTGGCGACGCTCGGCCGCGGCAGCCTGGATGTGGCCTACGATATGTGGGCCGGCTTTGTGGACTACCTGGGCCGCACCTATGGCTGGGAGAAGTTTAACCGGCTGTACCTCAGCGGGCGCGGGCGCAGCCCCGGCTCGGCCGACTATCAGGGGGTCTACGGTAAGTCGTTCCAGGAGCTGTACACCGAGTGGTACGCCACGCTGAAGTGAGCACGGTGAGGGTGTGGGAGAGCGAAGCTCTCCCACAAAAAACTGGTTCTGCTGCGGCGCGGCCACGCCGCGCCGCAGCAGAACCAGTGCGGCATGTGCCTGCCTGGCACACATCATAAAGAACAGGCCAGGGCGTCTTAGACGCCCTGGCCTGTTCTTTATGATAGAGAATCCCGCCAGCGCAGCGCCTGCTCGACCTTCGCGTAGTCCCAGGGCTCGCCCAGGCCGAGGATGATGTGGGTGGCACCGGCCTCCAGGTAGGCGTCGAGGCTCTCGTCGCCCCGGGGCGAGACGCTGCGCTCGATCTCCTGCGGGTCGCGGCCGAGCTGGGCGCACCAGCCGTCGAGGATGGCGCTCTTGTGCTTGAAGGTCTCGGCGGGGCCGAAGCCGTGCCAGATCTGGGCGTGTTCGGCGGTGATGCGCAGCGTAACCTTCTCGCCGCCGCCGCCGATCAGGATGGGGATGGGCCGGGTGGGCGCGGGCACATCCACCTCCCAGCGGTGCTTGATGATCGGCAGCGCCTCGCGGAGGGCGCGCAGCCTATCGGGGGCGGTGCCAAACCCGTAGCCGTACTCGCTATAGTCGCGCTCGAACCAGCCTGCGCCAAGGCCGAGGATGAGCCGCCCGCCGCTGATGTGGTCGACGGTCTTGGCCATATTCGAGAGCAGGGCCGGGTTGCGGTAGGTATTACACGTCACCAGGCAGCCTACCTCGGCGCGGCTCGTGAGGGTGGCCATCGCAGTCAGTAGCGTCCAGCCCTCGAAGTGCGGCCCCTGCGGCTCGCCGTAGAGCGGGAAGAAGTGATCCCAGTTCCAGATCGTATCCACGCCCATCTCGTCAAAGCGGCGCACCGCCTCGGCGAATGAGGCATACGTGGTATGCTGAGGGTGGAGCTGCACCCCGATACGAACGTGCGACATATGATCTCCTTCGTTGGGGAAAGCCCGTGTGCAACGGTATGATTGCCATGATACCATGTGTCATAATAAAACAGCCTGCGTGAAAGCTACAAAAAGGCGCGTTTATCCTGTACACTAGAGCACTGAGCCGCTGATACGCTGAGGCTTGTGCCACTAGATCACCCCGGGTCAGTAGCTCCGGACCGGCCGCTTTTCTCTTGGCTTTCGTCCCTGGCAACTCACACTTTCAATTAACAGCAACAATGATCGTACGAATCTGGGGGACACGCGGCTCGTATCCTGTCGCGCGGGCTGAGATGCTGCGCTACGGCGGCAACACCACCTGTGTGGAGGTTCGCGTCGGCGACAGCTGCATTATCCTTGATGCCGGCACCGGGCTGCGCCAGCTTGGCGAGGCGCTCGGGCGCGAGGCGCGGCCGCCGCGCACTATTAACCTGCTCATTACGCACACCCACTGGGATCATATTATCGGCTTCCCCTTCTTCGAGCCGATCTCCCAGCCGCAGAACCGGATCAACATCTACGGGCTACAGCGCACGCAGTCGAGCCTGCGCAAGACGATCGCCAACGCGCTGAGCGACCCGCTGATGCCGATCAGCCTGGAGGATCTGCGGGCGGAGATGACCTTCCACGAGATCCACGAGGGGCTGGCGTTTCAGCTCGACACGCAGGTGCGTGTGTGTACCGCGCGGGCGAACCACCCCTACCGGGCGCTGGCCTATCGGATCGAGGCCGATGGGGCGGCGCTGGTGTTCATCCCCGACACTGGCCCCTTCCACACCGTGCTGTTCGACGATGAGCGGATCGAGTGGACGGGGAGCCCGACCCCCAACACCGACGAAGAGCTGCGCGCCCTGGCCGAGATGCGCGCCCAGATTGTGGATCTGGCCCGCGGGGCCGACTGGCTGATCTACGACTCGCAGTTCACCGACGCGCAGTACACCCGCTTCCCGCACTGGGGACACAGCACTGCAGCCCAGGCCCGCGAGATCGCCGAGGAGGCGGGGGTGGGCCAGCTGCTGATGTTTCACCACGACCCGCACCACACCGATGCGCAGATCGATGCTATGCTGGAGGAGCTGCAGACCACCTGCGACTCTGAGCTGATCATCACCGCCGCCTACGAGGGCATGGAGCTGCGCAAGGGAGAGCGGTCATCATGAAGATGCAGTTCTGGGGCGTGCGCGGCTATGTGCCAACGCCGGGCGCTGAGTACCTGCGCTATGGCGGGAACACCTGCTGCACCGCGCTCTATGGCGCGGATGGCGATCTGGTGGTGATTGACTCGGGCACCGGCTTCTGTCAGCTCGGTGATATGCTGATGGGGCGCGAGTTTGGTCGCGGCGGCGGTAAGATGACCCTGCTTATCTCTCACACCTACTGGGATCACATCCTCGGGCTGCCCTTCCCTGGCCTAGTGCATATCCCCGGCAACCGCCTGCACATCTATGGCCCCGACAGCACCCGTGGCTCGCTGGAGATGGTCTACAACGGGATGCTCTCGCCGGTCTACTCGCCGGTCTACGGCCTGGCCCATATCGGGGCCACCCACAGCTTCCAGCCGATCTCGACGGAGCCGTTTATGGTGGGCGGGATGCGGGTGCGCGCCCTGCCGCTCTCGCGGCGCAATCATTCGCCAATCTGGGCCTACCGGGTGGAGGAGGCCAACCGGGCGATGGTCTATATCACCGATGTGCGCTACACCAACGACCAGATCTGGAACCAGGCGGTGCAGTTCGCCGCCGGCGCGCAGGTTCTGGTGCATAGCGCGCCCTACACGCGCCAGGAGCAAGTGGAGGACTACGGCCACAGCCGGGTGGAGGACGCGATCGAACTGGCCCAAGAGGCCAATGTCGAGCGGCTGGAGATCTTTCACCACGCGCCCACGCGCACCGACGACCAGCTAGACACGCTTGTGTCGAGCTACCGCCGCCAGCTGATGGATGAGGAGAGCCCGCTGATCTTCGATGCCGCCCGCGAGGGGTTGATCGTCGATGTCTAGCGCCGCCAGACTGTGGCAGCGCTAGACATCACCTTCCATAGGTTGTGTTATTGTGCAGAAAGGTGCCAGCGAAGCTGGCACCTTTCTGCACAATAACACGGGTTGTGGGGCGATATCCCCAGGCCCACACTATGGCTTGAGCCGGTCTTTGTTCTGGCGGTGGAAGCGGGCGATCTCTTTGCCGAACTTGCGTGAGTCCTGGCGGCGCTGGAGGGCCACCGGGTTGATCACGCGGCGGTCATCGCGCTCGCCGCCGCGCTCCTCGCCCTCGCTCATGTGATCGACCTCGTCGATCAGATCCAGCTCGTCCAGGTCGCTCATGTCGCGCAGGTTGATGCGTAGCCTTGGCATTGCTCAGTCTACTCCTCTAAAACTACTGTTAGTGAAGCGGTCGGGCGAAAGTGCCACCCTCGGGGGCACCCTCATCGGCGAATGCGACGCCCTCGCTGTAGCGGGCGCGCAGGGCTGCGCCGGATGAGACCAGCAGCGCGCCAAGGCGGGCCAGCAGCGGGGCGTAGACGGGGCGTGACCTGGGAAGCTCGCCATAAGCCGCCCGCAGGCGGGCGGACTGCAGCGCCTCGGCGAGCATCTGTCTGTGACGCTCCTGCGCCTCTAGCAGGTGATGACGTTCAAGCACGGTATTGCCTCATTTCACATATAGCGGGCGGTGCTACTGGTCGCCAGCGCGCAGCCGGGTGTAGCTATCGTAGCGAACCGGGTCGATCAGGCCCGAGGTGACAGCAGCGCGCACCGCGCAGTCTGGCTCGTGGATGTGGGTGCAGCCGGCGTAGTAGCACTCGCCGAGGAAGGGCCGCAGCTCACGGTAGCACCAGTCGAGATCTTCGGGCGGCACGTTCCACAGGCCGATCTCGCGGATGCCGGGCGTGTCGGCCACATAGCCGCCGCCCTCTAGGTTCAGCGGGTGGAGCTCGGCGACGGTGGTGGTGTGGCGGCCTTTGCCGAGCAGGGATGAGACGGCGTTGGTGGCTATGTTGAGGCCGGGGACAATGGCGTTGAGCAGGCTGCTTTTGCCGACGCCGGACTTGCCGGTGACGACGCTGATCCGCCCGGCGAGGCAGTCGCGGGCCTCGTCGAGCCCCTGGCCGGTGTGGGTGCTGACGTAGATCACCCGGTAGCCAATTCGCTCGTAAGGTGCCATCATGGACCGCGCCTCCTCGGCGCTCACCAGGTCGGCCTTGGCGGCCATGATCACCGGGTCGAGCTCGCTGTGCTCGCAGATCACCAGGTAGCGGTCGAGCATGCGTGGGGAGAATGCGGGCTGGTCGCAGGAGAAGACGAGCAGGGCCTGGTTGACGTTGGCGACGATCACGTCCTCGGCGCTGCGGGTGCCGGCGGCCTTGCGGGCTAGGCGCGAGCGGCGCGGCAGCACCAGCTCGATCGCGCCCTCGCCGGGGCCGACGATGGTGATCTCGACATCGTCGCCGATCACGGCGATGTCGGTGCTCTGGCGCTCGCGCTTGAGCCGACCGCGCAGCTTGCACTCGATCAGGCCGACGGCTGTCTGCACCCAGAAGAAGCCGCTCTGGGCGCGCAGCACCATACCGCTCACGGTTTCGCGGGCGGGCTTCTTCTCCTGCTTCTCCTCCCTCGCCCGCAGGCGATCAGCGCTTCTGGTGCTCATAGACCTGAACCTCCAGATTGCTGATGCCAAGGACGTCGAAGGTGAAGCTGAGAATTCTATCGATGACCGATGACTCGGGCTGCCCGCTGTCTGATTTGGCGACGAGCGAGACCCGCGCCCTGCGGTGTTGGTCATCTGGTATATCGGGCGAACAGTGGCTGATCGTGCCATCTCGTTCAAGGATGATCAAGGTTGTATTCCCCTCGGAAGTTCGCTGCATGTCTGACGACGGCGGCAGATGCGTGGCCCCGACCGATTGTTCGATGAGTATCATCTTTGTCTATTCCTCTGCTGATGGTCACTTCCGAACGATGCGATCTTGTCCGACGTCGCGCCCGAGGGGATACAAAAAGGCCGTGGGCGCCTTCTCTGCGCGCCACGGCCTCAAAAAAGTGAGGCTGTGGGCGCCTGTCTGGTCGCCCACAGCCTCATACTCACTGTGCGGAGCTGATGTTAGCTCCTGAGTAGATGCGAGGGGAGACCAGGCCCATCACTGCGAACGCCGAAGATGAGCTCAAGCCGGGCCTTGCGGCCCGCACCGGCAGCGCCGGCGGTCATAATGTACGCTGTGAAGTTCATGAACAGCTCCTCTGCGACTAAGCCCAGATAACCTATGGTACTGTCATACCAATGGGGCTAGGATAGCATAGGGCCACAGATATTGTCAATGGCCTATGATCAGACTTTCGGCTGAGTCGGGAGTCGGGAGTCGGGAGTCGGGAGTCGGGAGTCGGGAGTCGGGAGTCGGGAGTCGGGAGTCAGGAGTCGGGAGTCGGGAGTCGGGGCGGCCCTGACTCCTGACTCCCGACTCCTGACTCCTGAGGCCCTCTAACAGAGATTTTGCGCGGCGCTAACGTTGCTCTAACATTCATCATCTATCGTACAATGGAATAAGCTGTGCCTATCTCTGGCCCTCACCCCGCCTCGCTGCGCTCGGCACCCCTCTTCCGCACGCGGGAGAGGGGCAGGGGGTGAGGGCGGCACACACATTGATCAAAAAAGGAGCCTGGCCCTATGACAATCGATCAGGAGACGACGCACCAGCCGGAGGCGATGAGCTTCCGCGCCGAGGTGCAGCAGGTGCTGAACATTCTGGCCCACTCGCTGTATACCGACCGTGAGATATTTCTACGCGAGCTGATCTCGAACGCCTCGGATGCGCTGAACCGGCTGCAGTTTGAGATGCTGACGAATCAGGATGTGCGCGATGCCGACGCCGAGCTGGCGATCTGGGTGGAGGTCGATAAGGATGCCCGCACGATCACCGTGCGCGACACGGGCACCGGCCTGACCCGCCAGGAGATGATCGACCACCTGGGCACGATCGCCCAGTCGAGCGCGCGGGCGTTTGTCCAGCAGGCGAAGGCCCAGAACGCAAACTCTAGCGAGATTATTGGCCAGTTTGGCGTGGGCTTCTACTCGGTGTTTATGGTCGCCGATAAGATCACGGTGACATCGCGCTCCTTCCAGCCCGACGCCGAGGCGGCGGTCTGGGAGTCGACCGGCGGCGACAGCTTCACGGTGGATGTGGCCGAGCGCGAGGGGCGCGGCACGAGCATCACGCTGCACCTGAAGGAGGACGCGGCCGAGTTCGCTAACGACTGGAAGCTTGAGCAGATCATCAAGCGCCACTCGGACTTTGTCTCGTTCCCGATCTATATGGGCGATCGCCAGGTGAACCAGCAGAAGGCGCTCTGGCGGCGCGCCCCGCGCGAGGTGGAGGCCGAGCAGTACAAGAGCCTCTACCAGCAGATGACGATGGACTATGATGAGCCGCTGCTGAAGCTGCACCTCTCCACCGACGCGCCGATCGACCTGCACAGCATCCTGTTTGTGCCGGCCAAGCGCGAGCGCGGGATCATCGAGCGGCGCGTCGAGGGCAAGATCAAGCTCTACTCGCGCAAGGTGCTCATCCAGGAGGACGCGAAGGAGCTGCTGCCGAACTACTTCCGCTTTGTGGAGGGCGTGGTCGATAGCGAGGATCTGCCGCTGAATGTCTCGCGCGAGGGCGTGCAGAGCAATGTGGGCGCGAACATCGCGTCGCCCATCCAGCAGCGGATCAAGAAGACGCTGACCGGCAGGCTGCACCGCGAGCTGAATGATTTGGCGGAGAAAGACCCGGAGAAGTTCGCGGCCTTCTGGACGGAGTTTGGCGTCTTCATCAAGGAGGGCGTGGCGACCGACTTTGAGGGCCGCGACGACCTGCTGAAGCTGCTGCGCTTCAACAGCACGACGAGCGGCGAGGCGCTGATCACGCTGGCCGACTATAAGGGCCGGATCGTCGAGGGGCAGACCGAGATCTACTATGTGATGGGCGGCAGCCTGGAGGCGGCGCGCACTAGCCCGCACCTCGACCCGTTCACGGCGCGGGGGATCGAGGTGCTGCTCTTCGGCGAGCTGATGGATGGCTTTATGCTCTCGGGGCTGCGCGAGTTCGAGGGGATGAAGCTGCGGAATGTGGATGAGGCGGACATTGAGCTGCCGGGCGAGGTTGACGCGCCCGAGGGCAGCCTGAGCGACGAGGAGTTCGCCCAGCTGGCCGGGAGCTTCGCGGCGGCGCTGGGCGAGGAGGTGAAGGAGATCCGGGCATCGAAGGTGCTGCGCGATAGCCCGGCGCGGCTGGTGAGCGATGACGACGGCCCCGGCCGCGAGATGCAGCGTATCCAGCAGATGCTCGGGCGCGAGAGCGAGCCGCTGCCCCGCGTGCTGGAGCTGAACCCCTCGCACCCGCTGATCACATCGCTGGCCCGCCGGGCTGCGGCTGACCAGGCTGACCCGATCATTGCGGCGGTGGCCGAGCAGCTCTACGATAACGCGCTGCTGCTGGAGGGCCTGCACCAGAACCCGGCCACGATGGTGCCGCGTATCCAGCGGCTGCTTGAGGCGGCGGCGAGCATGGGTAAGTAGGCAATACCGCAGAAGTCGCCCTGTCACGCTGAGCGCAGCGAAGCGTCCCGGTGTCGCTATAGACCGCCGGGACGCTTCGCTGCGCTCAGCGTGACATGATGACAGGGTGACTTTCGCGCTACAAGGGCTTACCTCACGGGGTGGCCCAGCCCTCGCGGTAGTCTGCGCCGAGGATGAGGACGATATCGGTGCGCAGGGGCGCGGGCGCGGCGTCGGGGGGCGGGCTGCTGAAGACATAGCGCCGGTCGAGCTGGAGTAGGTCGGCCAGCCGCCCGAGCGTCTGCGGGTGATCGCCGTAGTCGATCAGCTGGCTGTGGGCGACGGCAGCCGGGGCGTCAGCCGGTTCGACTGTGATAAAGCCACGGGCGCGTAGGGCTGATGCGACCTGGCCGGCGAGCCCCTGCACCTCGGCGCCGTTCTGCACCTGAACGCGGGCGACCTCCGCGTTGGCCTCGGGGCCAGCCATCAGGCGGGCCACCAGGGCCGCGACATCGCCCTTATCCCAGTAGATATCAGAGCCGATCTCCTGAACCACCGCGACATCGTTCGGGTTAATGCTGATCTGGATGATCTGGTCGGGCTCAAGGCGCTGGGCCAGGTCGGCCAGACCGCGCAGGGTGTCGAGGTCGCCCAGCGGCAGCGTGGTGCTGACGCTCTGCTCAAGGTCGCTGGCGAGGGCGGGCAGGAGGGTTGCCTGACGAAGCAGGCCACGGGAGCGCACCTCGGCGAGGATGGACTGGAGCACCTGCTGCTGACGCCGCGAGCGGTCGAAGTCGCTTGAGCTGTGGCGCGAGCGGGCGTAGCGCAGGGCGGTGGCCCCGTCGAGCACCTGGATTCCGGCGGGGATATAGACCCGCTCGTAGCCGTAGTCGTCTGTGGGGTAGGACGGATCGAGCAGCGGGCGGGGCACATCAACCGTGACGCCGCCGAGCGTATCGACCACGCGCTGGAAGCCACGGAAGTCGATCTGGGCGACATAGTCCACCTTCAGGCCGAGGAACCCCTCGACCGTCTCGGCGGCGAGTGCGCCGCCTGCGGCATCCTGTGCGGTGCCCTCGCCGTAGATCTCGGCGGCGTGGTTGAAGCCATAGGAGTAGGCGGCGTTGATCTTCTGCTGGCCGAGGTTAGGGATATCGGCGACCGAGTCACGCGGGATGGAGAGCATGCCGGCCCAGCCCTGGGCGGGGTCGATATGGACGAGGATGAGCGTGTCGCTGCGCACGCCCTCCTGCATATCGGGGCGGCTGTCGACTCCTACCAGCAGGATATTGAGCGGGGTGCGCAGGGTGGGCGGAGGCGTAGCGACAGGCTGACCGGATGCGGCGGTGGGTCGACGCGGGTCGGCCTGCTGGATCGCGCTGAGGGCACCCCGAGCCCAGTTAAAGGCCAGCGCGAGCACGATGATCAGCAGGGCAGCGAGCGCGGCGGTGCCGCCGAGGAGGTGCGGCCCGCAGCCGGAGCGCGGGCCGGGAGGGCGCCGCCGGGCCGCGCGGCGTGAGGCCACGCGCTCGCGTGCGGTGCGGGGGCGACCACGGAGGGACGCAGCGCGCTGACTCTCTACTGCTCCGGTGACGGCCACGTCGGTTCCTCGAAGGGCGCGCTCACGTAGAGCCGGCGGATGCTGACCGCCTCGGCACCGGGGAGCACAGCCAGCACCACGATGCTCATATCGTCGGCGGGCTCGCCCCGGTCAAGCTCCATCGCCCGGCGCAGGATCTCCTCGCTCATCTCGGCGGGGCCGCGCCCGTCCATCACCGGCCAGGCCGAGAGGTAGTTGAGCAGCTCAATATCTTCGCCGTAGCGCTCGCCGGCCCGCAGCAGCCCATCGGTGAAGATTACCACATAGGTGTAGGGTCTGACGGGCAGCTCGGTGATCATGGGCTTGATCATCGGCTGGAGGCCGATCGGCATAGAGGGCTCGTTATGGCTGGTGACGCCCTCCGGGTCGATCACGAAGAAGGGCGCCGGGTTGTTGCGCGAGATCAGGATCTTGCCGCTCTGGAAGTCTACCGAGAGGATGTTCAGGGTGGCTGCCACCTGGCCCATGCGGTAGGTGTACAGGTAGTCGTGGACGGCGCGGGCGACGGCGCCGTCGCGGGCGCCGTCCTTCAGCAGCGAGATCGCCCGCGTGACCAGCAGGTTGCTCAACGTCTTCGCGCCGCGCCCGGTGCCCTGGCCGTCCACCAGCACAAACGAGAATCCTCCTCCGGGGCGCTCAATCGTCTCTAAGGTATCGCCGCTCTCGCCCCCGCCGTGGTGGGCCACCTTCGCGACTGCAACGTGAATGTCTAGCATGGCTCGCATCGCGCCCGGGGCGCGGTCCTCTCTCACCAGTGCGGAGTCTCTATCACTAACCATAAGGATACCACAACCGTCGGTACCTCAAAGCTATTGCAACGTCGCCGCCTGGCGGGGGTTTGGGGGTGGCTTCGCCACCCCCGAAGATTTTTTGTTGGGATTTTGGCGGCGAAGCCACCAAAATCCCAACAAAAGCAGGGTCTAGGGCGAAGCCCTAGGACGTTGCAACAGCACAGCCCTGCGGTGCCTCAACGAAACGCTGCAATCTGCATCTACAGTGTGTAGACCTCGGGCTTGAGCACGCCGATGTATGGCAGGTTACGGTAGCGCTCGGCGTAGTCGAGGCCGTAGCCCACCACAAACTCGTTGGGGATATCGAAGCCCAGGTACTCCACGGGCACATCGGCGGTGCGGCGCTCGGGCTTGTTGAGCAGGGTGCAGATGCGCAGGCTGGCTGGGCCGCGCCCGAGCAGCTGGCTGCGCAGGTAGGCCAGGGTCAGTCCGCTGTCGATAATATCCTCGACGATCAGCACGTTTCGCCCGGCCAGATCGACATCGAGGTCCTTGAGCATGCGCACCACGCCGCTCGACTCGGTGCTCTCGCCGTAGCTGGCGACGGCGATAAAGTCGAAGGAGAGCGGGATGTCGATGTTCCGCACCAGGTCCATCATAAACATGGCGCAGCCCTTGAGCACGCCCACCAGCAGCAGGTTGTCCGCATCCCGATAGTCGGCGGCGATCTGCTCGCCTATCTCGCGCACCCGCGCCTGGATCTGCCCCTCGTCGATCAGCACCTTGGCGATATCAGCGTGCATCGTGTGGCTGCTCCTCTTCTGTCTCTCTTACGATACCTATCCAGATCACGCCCTCGCCCGCCCCCGCGACGGCCCGCTCATCGGCGCGCAGCCCGGCCACCCAGAGGATGGTCTCGCCGACGACGAGGATGGGCCATGCGTCGCGCAGGTGCTGGGGCACCTTCCTATCTACGAAGAAGTCCTGGAGCCGCCGTCCGCCGCGCCCGCCTGCGGGGCGGAAGCGGTCGCCGGGGCGGCGGCGGCGCAGGGACAGGCCAGCGCTCACCTCGGCGGGGATGGCGACCCACCAGGGCGAGGGCTGGGTCGGCGGCTCGGGCGTGGCCAGGCACTCCCACCCGTCGCCGATCGGCGTGCGGCCGGGCGCGGCGATGGCTAGGCGCTCGACGCTGAGCTGGGGCGCGTCCGGGCCGGGCGGCGCCCCGGCGACCCTGATGAGAGCGCTATTGTAGCCGAACTCCAGCAGCAGCCCGTGGGCGACCTCCGTGCGGCGCGGCTGCCCGGCGTCGATGGCGGCGCGGGCCGCCTCGACCTGGGGGAAGCTCAGCTCGGGCGCGCCGAGGCGGGCGGCGGCCCGGCGCAGGGCGTAGCGGCGCAGGGCGGGGTGAAGATCGCGCCATGCCGCCAGATCCAGCTCGATGCTGCCGGGCCGCTCGGCGGCCAGGGAGGGCC
This sequence comes from Chloroflexales bacterium ZM16-3, assembly GCA_004138175.2. Lineage (GTDB taxonomy): Bacteria > Chloroflexota > Chloroflexia > Chloroflexales > Chloroflexaceae > Oscillochloris > Oscillochloris kuznetsovii. Next base: position 17,914 of record RYFE02000040.1, read on the forward strand.
ATGCCGCGTCAAGCGACCGCTGCATAAAGTCATAGTCGTCGCCGCAGATCTGCGCGGTGCGCCCGAGGGCCGCGACAACCTGGGGGTTGTGCTCGGCGAGGGCGGGCAGCAGGCGGTGGCGCACCCGGCTGCGGGCGTAGCGCGGCGATCGGTTCGAGGGGTCGTCCGCCGGACTCAGGCCATGCCGCGCGCAGTAGTCCAGCACCTCGGCGCGGGAGGTTTCGAGCAGGGGTCTGATCAGCAATGTTGAATGTTGAATGTTGAATGTTGAATGTCGAGCATTGTCCTCCGCATTCAACATTCTCAATTCAACATTCAACATTCCGGTCGCCCACTCACCCCAGCCAACCACGGGGCGCATGCCGCGCAGGCCGGCGGGGCCGGCGCCGCGCAGGGCGTGCAGCAGCACCGTCTCGGCCTGGTCGTCGGCGGTGTGGGCCACCGCCACGGCGTGGGCGCCTGTGTCGCGGGCGGCCTGGGCCAGGAAGGTGTAGCGGGCGCGGCGGGCCGCCGCCTGTGAGCCCTCGCCGGACGAGCGGGCCAGGGCGGGAACATCGACGTGGGCAAGGGTGACGGGGACGCCCCATGCGGCGGCGACCTCGGCCACCGTGCGGGCCTCGGCGGCCGACTGCTCGCCGCGAAAGCCGTGGTCGAGGTGGGCGACGTGTAGCTGCGGGCCTCCGTCGCGGGAGAGGGCGGCCAGGGCGTGCAGCAGGCAGAGCGAGTCTGGGCCGCCGGAGACAGCGACGAGGATCAGGGCGTCGGGGCCACGCAGCCCCCGCGCGGATAGGAAGCCGCCCACCCGGTTGGTCAGCGCATCGTGCATAGCAAAAAGTGTTGAGTGCTGGGTGTTGAGCGTTGAGTTGGTATAACTCAACACTCAACACCCAGCACCCAACACTCGCGTCTGGTGCCGAAGGCGGGATTCGAACCCGCGACCTAACGATTATGAGCCGTTTGCTCTACCGCTGAGCTACCTCGGCGGACGTCGGCTATAGTACCATGCGGGGACGGCGCGCGTCAAATCCGCCGGGGGGCGTCCGCCTCTCTAAGGCGAGAGCGTGCTATACTCGCCCTGAACGCCGTTCCATCATAACACCGGGGGACGACTAATGCGCATTCATCTCACCCGTACGATCCATCTGTGGCTGCTGCTCGCCCTGGCCGCCTGCGGAAGCGCCACGACCGCTCCAGCTAGCCAGAGGCCGACCGACGCACCCTCGCCCGCCACGACTGTCATTCCAGACAATGCTATCACCGTCCAGCCCGCACCGACAGCAGCCCCGACAGCAGCCGTGACTGATACCGCTGCCCCGACGGCAGCCGTGACCGCCAGCGCCGCCCTGGCCTCGCCAACGGTATCGCCCTCGCCCACGCTGCGCCCGCCCCCCGCCGACGAGGTGACGGGCACCATGACCGCCATCGCCAGAGCCTATGCGGCGATCACCACGACGCCCGGCGGATCGGGGACCACGGATGTCGATCCGCCCCACTGGGCATTCGAACAGCCACAGAACAAGTATCAGAGACCTGAGATAACTGGCCACACAGCGACGACGGTCTCGCTGGTGTGGGAGCCTGCGACAGACAACGTGGGTGTTGTCGGCTACGAGATCTCGCTGGGCGGTGCGTACGGTCCGACAGAGGGCGCGGCACCGATCGCTGTCACCGCCTCCACCGCCTACACCTTCACCAACCTCGTATCCTTCACCGTCTACCATTTTTACCTGCGCGCGGTCGATGCTGCCGGCAACCGCTCTATCGCCCTGGATGCGGGAGTGGTGCGCATGCTCGACGATCAGCCCCCCAGCCCGCCGACGAATATTCGGGTGACCCACAATAGCTCCACCCAGCTTATCCTCGCCTGGGATGCGGCGCAGGACAACGGCGAGGTGGCGATCTACGAGCTCTACATTGACGGCCAGCTTTACGAGAAAGGCCCCGATCACGAGTGGGTGTATGTCGAGAATCTTGAGCCGCTGAAGACCTACCGGGTCTCGATCATCGCGATCGACTCAGATGGCAACCGCTCGCCGCCTAGCCCGGAGATCGAGGTCAGCACGGTCGACACTGACCCGCCGGAGTTTGTGGGCGAGATCCGCGTCGTCGCGCAGACCTCGACCAGCGTCACGTTTGCATGGGACCCGGCGACGGATAATGTGGGCGTGACGGAGTACAGGATCTATGATGACGTCGGCCCGAGACGTGTGTTGCTGGGGGCAACCCGCGACACGACCTACACGATCAGCGGGCTGAGCCCGCAGGACGTCCTGCTGACCGTCTTCATCTTCGTCTATGATGCTGCGGGCAACGAGTCGCCCGAATATGCCTCCGGACATACCACGGTTGTGCTGAACCCGTAGCGCCGCCCTGGAACAGCGATTTGCACGATACGAAAGAGTCCCCGCACATGGACGAGCTAGAGTTTCTGACCGCGCTGCTGCGCATCCCCTCGCTCTCGGGGCAGGAGGGCGCGGCGGCGGCATTCCTAGCCGAGCAGATGCGCGGCTTTGGCTGGGAGTCGTTTGTGGATCCTGCCGGTAACGCTGTGGGCCACCTGGGCGAAGCGGGGCCGCTGGTGGTGCTGCTCGGCCATATCGATACGGTGCCTGGCGAGGTGCCAGTGCGCGTTGAGGGTGGCCTGCTCTACGGGCGCGGCTCGGTGGACGCCAAAGGCCCCTTCGCCACCTTCGTGATGGCCGCCCGGCGCGCCCAGCTTGCGGGCCGGCTGCGCTGCCGCCTGGCCCTGGTCGGCGCGACCGAGGAGGAGGCCGCCAGCTCGAAGGGCGCCCACTACGCCAAGGGCCAGTACGCCCCGCAGCTCTGCGTGATCGGTGAGCCCAGCGGATGGGACAGGATCACGCTGGGGTATAAGGGCCGCCTGCTGGCCCACTACCGCCACGTGCAGCCCTCGGCCCATAGCGCCGGTGAGCTGCGCGCCGCCCCCGAGCAGATGGCCGACTTCTGGGCCGCCGTGCAGGCCCGCTGCGCGAGCCATAATACTGGCCGCGAGAAGCTGTTTGAGCAGCTCATCCCCTCGCTGCGCCGCGTCGCCAGCGGCGGCGACGGCATGGCCGACTGGGCCGAGGCAACCGTCGGCCTGCGTCTGCCCGAGGGCGTAGACCCGGACGCCCTCGCCGAGGATCTGGTCGCCATGGCCGCCCCGGCTGAGCTGCGCACCGAGGGCGGCTGCCCGGCCTTCCGCAGCCCGCGCACCACCCCCCTGGCGAGCGCCTTCGTGCGGGCCATCCGCGCCCAGGGCGGCCAGCCCGCCTTCCTCCATAAGACGGGCACCGCCGATATGAACGTGGTCGGCCCGGCATGGGGCTGCCCGATCGTCGCCTATGGCCCCGGCGACTCGCGCCTCGACCACACCCCCGATGAGCATGTGGAGATCGCCGAGTACCGCCGGGGGATCGCCGTGCTGGCCGATGTGCTGGCCCAGATCGCATAGTAGCGCACTGGGCGAAACCGTTCCGACTGAGTCACTGAAAGGCAGGGCTCGCCCTCGCCTGAGAATCCTATGCACATCCTGCACATCGTCCAGCTCTACCACAGGGCCAGCGGGGCCGCACGCTACTTCATGGAGATCGGCGCACGGCTCGCCCGCGAGGGGCACGCCGTCACGGTTCTGTCGACCGACGCCTTTGACCTGGAGCACTTCTGGGCGGGGGGGAAGCGTCGCATCGACGAGCCTGATCGCACCGAGGGCAGGGTGCGCGTGCTGCGCTTCCCAGTGCGCCGCGCCCCCGGCCCGCCGATCATCTACCCGGTTATCCGCCGGCTGATGGTGGAGCTTGGGCGGCTTGGGCGGCCGAGCGCGCCCCTGCTGCGCCGCCTGGCCGTGATCACCCCGCGCCTGCCCGACATGGAGCGCTACCTGGAGCACGCGCCCGAACTGGCCGACGTAAGCCTCGTCCACACCACCAATATCACCCTCGATTTCGCCATCCTGCCGGCCGCGCGCTGGGCGCGGCGGCGCGGCATCCCGCACATCTGCACGCCATTCGTCCATCTGGGCGAGCCGGGCAGCTCCCAGATCGTGCGCTACTACAGCATGCCCCACCAGATCGGCATGCTGCGCGCCTGCGACGCGGTGGCGACGATGACGAGCCTGGAGCGCGACTTCCTGATCGGGCGGGGCGTGGCGGAGGAGCGCGTCCACACAGTGGGCGCGGGCATCACACCGGCCGAGCTGGCAGGCGGGGACGGCGAGCGATTCCGGCGCGCGCACGGGATCGCCGGGCCGATCGTGCTGAGCGTGGGTACGGCAGCCTACGACAAGGGCACCGTGCATGTGCTGGATGCCATGCGCCAGCTCTGGGCTGCGGGGTCGGACGCCACCTGGGTGCAGTGCGGCCCGCTGATGGGCCACTTCGAGCAGATCTACGCCGGGCTGCCCGAGGCTGATCGGGCGCGCACCCGCGTGCTCGGCTATGTGAGCGACGAGGTGCGCCACGACGCCCTGGCCGCCGCCGATATCTACGCCCAGCCCTCGCGCACCGACAGCTTCGGGATCACCTACCTAGAGGCATGGTGCTACGGGGTGCCGGTCGTGGGCGCGCGGGCCGGCGGCGTGCCCGCTGTGATCAGCCACGGCGTGGACGGCCTGCTGGTGCCCTTCGGCGACGTGGCCGCCCTCGCCGAGGTGATCGGCAGGCTCCTGGGCGACCGCGAGCTGGCCAGGGCCATGGGTGCCGTTGGCGAGGCCCGCGTCCGCCGGAGCATGACCTGGGACGCCGTGTATGGCCGGGCTCGACCGCTCTACATTGGGCGCTAGTGCAGGGCTTCAGAAGTTGATTGGGGGGTCTGCGGTTGTGCTTTCTCTATTGCAAGCAACCTGCCAGCATAGTACAATCATTGTTAAGACAGGATTATGAATCTCTCGCGCCACAACGCAGTGGCGCTGCGCGAGAGGAAGTGAGAAGCGATGGTCCATATGATCGCTACGACACTTCGGATCGCGGAGCTTTGTGACAGTCGGCAAAGCCCCCGAGCGGCGCGTGCGCCCGGGGGCTTTGCCGTGCTGATCGACCGCGAAGGGGCGGCGTCTATGTCCGGCTGCCCCGTTTATAGGGATGGAGGGCCGTGATGGATCTCACAATCAAGAGCCGTAACGGGAAGATCACCGAGCGCCAGCGGCAGCACATCGAAGAGAAGCTCGGCAAGCTTGGACGCTACATGGACCAGATCACCAGCGCTAATGTTGAGGTTCGCACCGAGCAGCAGCGCCAGGCGGGCGAGGTTCATCGTGTTCAGGTTACGCTCACCGGCGATCGCGGGGTCATCCTGCGTGCCGAGGAGCAGTCGTCCGATCTCTACGGCGCTGTCGATGAGGTGCAGAGCGTGCTCCAGCGGCAGATCAAGCGCTACAAGGAGAAGTTTTGGCGACGCGAACGGCATCGCCGGCAGCCCGATAAGATCGCAGCGAGCGAGATCCCATCCGTTGCGGTTGATGATGTCGATACCGGGGATGCGCAGGAGGGACGCGAGGTTGAGGTGATCCGCACCAAGCAGTTTACGCTGCGCCCGATGTTTACCGACGACGCTATCGAGCAGATGGAGCTGCTCGGGCATAACTTCTTTGTCTTCCAGGACGCTGAGAACCTGCGGTTCAGCGTGCTCTACCGCCGCCGCGATGGGGATTATGGCCTGATCGTCCCCGACCCGATCTAGCCTGTCGGAGGAGTTCCCGCGCTGTATCTTTTGAGGGGTGTTGGCGGTGAATCCGCCAACACCCCTCAAAAAATAGTAAGACGGCAATAGAGCAAAAGGAACGCTGTCACCCTGAGCGAAGCGAAGGGTCCCGGCCGGGTTTCTTCGCTTCGCTCAGAATGACAGGGAAATGCCACAGCGCTCCTTTTGCGGTATTACGTAAGACGGCTATGTTATCCTGAGGCATCATCGGCAGCACCGAACTCAAGGATAACGGTAACTATGCGATACACCCCCCTCTTTATCGCCGCCCTGATCCTCTTCTCCCTTAGCACCCGCCCCGCCGCCCGCGCCGAGCCTACGCTTGGCGAAGCAAGCACCGTCTACCTGCCATTCGTCAGCGTGCCAGCCCCGAATATCCAGACGCCAGAGCAGTACGCAATGGCCCAAGCGGTGGTCGCGCTGGTGAACAGCGAGCGGGTCGCCGTTGGCTGCGCCCCGCTCACTGTGAATGACAAGCTGGTCGTCGCAGCCCAGGGACAGAGCCAGGACATGGCCCTGAACGACTTCTTTAGCCACACGAACCCTGACCCTAGCCGGGATACCGTCGGCAAGCGGGTCATCGCCGCTGGCTATAGCTCGTCGTTTGTCGGCGAGAATATCGCCGCCGGGTACGGCACGCCTGCCGCCGTTATGGCGGGCTGGATGCGCAGCCCCGACCACAAGAAGAACATGCTCAACTGCGCCTACACCGAGACAGGTGTCGGCTACTACTACCAGGCCGATGACCAGCCCTTGCCTGGGGATAGCTTGGCCTTCTACCGTTACTGGACGCAGGACTTCGGCAGGCCGTAGGGGCGGCTATAGATTGCAGATTGCAGATTGCAGATTGCCGAACTGGTGTCCCAGTTCGGCAATCTGCAATCTTATTTACGCCGCAACGAGGGCGCGCACCTGGGCCAGGGTGTCCGGCGATGTCACCAGGGCCTCGCCCACCAGCACGGCGTCGGCACCGATGGCGCGGGCCTGGGCCACGTGCGCGGGCGTGAAGATCCCGCTCTCGCTCACTAGGGCGGGCCGCCCCCCGCCCTCGGGGAGCAGCCGGGCCAGCCGGGCCGTCGTGTCCAGGCTAATGTGGAAGCTGTGCAGGTCACGGTTATTCACCCCCACCACCGGCGCGCCGACGGCCAGCGCGCGATCAAGCTCGGCCTCGTCATGCACCTCCACAAGCGCCTGCATGCCCAGATCGCCCGTTAGCGCCAGCAGATCACGCAGCTGGGCGTCGTCGAGGGCGGCCACGATGAGCAGAAGGGCGTCAGCACCGTAGGCCCGCGCCTCGTAGACCTGGTAGGGGTCGATGATAAAGTCCTTGCGCAGCAGGGGAGGCGCGCCGGGCAGCTGGCGGATGGCCTCTAGGAACTTGAGGCTGCCCTGGAAGAAGCGCACGTCGGTGAGCACGGAGATCGCGGCGGCCCCGCCTTCGATATAGGTGCGGGCCAGGGCCAGGTGGTCGAAGGACTCAAGCAGCACGCCCCGGCTCGGTGATGCCTTCTTCACCTCGGCGATCAGGGCGGTGGCGCCGGGGCGGCGCAGGGCGGCGGCGAAGTCGCGCGGCGCGGGCGCACGCCCGATCCGCTCCTCCAGGGCCGCCATGGGCACCTTCACCACCTGGCGGGCCACTTCCTCGGCCTTATGACTCAGGATCTTGGTCAGAAATGTCTCGCTCATGATCACCTCTCGATAGGCTAGGTTTACGTGCGGGGCGCGGCCAGGGCGCGCAGGTCGCCCAGGATCACCACCTCATCTCCAGGCCGAAGCGCCATATCCAGCGGCGGGGGCATCAGCGACTCGCCGCCCCGGCGCAGCGTGATCGCCAGCAGGCCCGCCCGGTCGCGCAGGTCGCCCAGCGCCTGCCCGTCAAGCGTGTCACCTGCCCGCACAGCCAGGGCGCGGGTGCCGAGGAGCCGCTCGCCGATGTCGAAGGCGTAGCCAACATCATAGAGGACGGCGGCGGCGGCCAGTGCGGGCGCGGAGAGCGCCGAGGTGCTGTAGGCTGTGTTGATCCCGAAGAGGGCCGACAGGCGCTCGGCGAGGACATCGCTGAACACCCGCAGCACCAGGTGGATGTCGGAGCGCCGGCTGCGCGCCGCCAGGCCCACCTGCACATTCAGCAGGTCGTTGCTGAAGAGCGAGGCCACGGTATAGGCCCGCGCCAGCCCGGCCGCCTCTAGCACAAGCACATCGCGGGCGTCGCCCCGAACGACGCGCACCCCGAGGCCCTCGATCTCATCGGTGATCGCCGTCGGCGTGTCCGGCAGGCAGACGGCGACGATCTCTGAGTGCGGCGTGTTCGCCAGCAGCAGCTGGATCACCTGGATGCCGATCTGGCCGATCCCGCAGACGATCACCGTGTTGAGCTGCTCGCCCGGATCTTTTGGCCGCAGCGGGCGCAGGAAGCCGATCTTGCTATGCGGCGTGTTGTCAACTCGGGCGCGCTCCAGTTCGTCGAGGCGGCCGAGCAGCAGCACCACATCGCCGGAGTCGATCTTCTGCATGAAGCCGCGCCTGCGCTCGTTGCCAGCTGAGTCGCGGTGGCGCAGCACCCGCAGCCAGTAGCGCTCCTCGACATCGGCCACGAACCCGGAGAGCAGGCTCTCCGTCTCCACCGTCAGCTCGGCGATGCCCAGCAGCCCTTCGGGCAGGCTGATGACCTGGACGATGGCCCGGCTCATCGCGGCGGCGGCGAAGGTTGGCGCGGCCAGGGTCGAGATGCTGAACGCAGTGTTTGGGCCGAAGCTATGCTCCAGGTTCGTGTCGAGCTCGCTGTTGTAGATGCGCAGCACGGTCTGGATGCCGAGGTTCTTCCGGCGGGCGGTGAGCACAATCTCGACATTCCGCAGGTCATCGTTGATCGCGGCGATCATGCCGCGTGCGCGGCTCAGCCCCGCCTGCTGCAGCACATCGGGGTCGCGCGCGTCGCCCAGGATAACCGGCACCTTCAGGCGCAGGGCGGTGGCCACAAACTCACTGTCCCAGGCAACCTCGATCACCACCACATCATAGCCGGCGTCGAGCAGCTGGAGCACCGTGCGGTAGCCGACCCGGCCGAGACCGCAGACGATCACGTGGCCGCTGAAGGTGCGGGCCAGCGAGATCTGCCACTGCTCGGGGCTGACGCTCTTGTCGAAGATCAGGCGGCCCAGGTCGATCGCGCTCTGGAGCAGGAAGAACAGGCCGAGCAGCGGGATGGCGAAGAAGAGCAGTCGGCCCACCGGCTCATCTGGGAAGTCCAGCCCGCTCTGAAAGATCAGCAGCTGGAGCGTCTCGTAGAAGGCGCGGGCGAGGTCAACGCCACAGAGCGGAGGCGCACAGCTCATCCGTGCCGGGAAATAATCGAGGAAGAGGTAGAGCGTGCCGCCCGTCAGCACCGTGAGCAGGGCGACGAGGGGGAACCACGCCTGGCGCAGCAGGCGTGCGTCATCGCGCAGGTTCGCCCAGAGCAACCGCCAGAGCGGGTAGCTCCCCCGCCGCTTGCGCAGGCGCTCCAGGCGAACCTCGTCCTCGGAGGCGGTCGGGCGGGGTGGGGCGGGTATCATATGGCATTTGTAGGGGCGGCTCGCGAGCCGCCCCTACCCCTCGTTGCTCACCGCGACCATACGCTCCATACGCACGCGCGCCCGGCCCTCGTCGATGCTGACGCGAGCCATGGTTATGCCGATCATCAGGTCGGCGGCGAGGTCGCCAGCCACCAGGGCGGCGGCCGCGTTCAGCAGTACCACATCGCGGCGCGGCCCCGTCTCCTCGCCGGAGAGGATTGCGCGCAGGATCGCCACGTTGGCGGCCACATCGCCGCCGCGCAGGGCATCCTGCGGCGCGCGGGCCAGCCCGAGATCCTCGGGGGCGACCATCTGGGCGACGGGCTCATGTCCGCTGCGCACATCGTAGATCAGGTTTGGCCCGCTCAGCGTCAGCTCGTCCACCCCGCCGTCGCCGTGGACCACCAGGGCGTGGACGGTGTCGAGGCGGCTGAGGGCGCGGGCCAGCTTCTCGGCGAGGGCGGCGCTGGCCACGCCGAGCACCTGGTGGCGGGCGCGGGCCGGGTTGGTGAGCGGGCCGAGGATGTTGAAGGCGGTGCGGATGCCGATCTCGCGGCGCACCGGCCCGGCGAAGCGCATGGCCGGGTGGAACTTCGGCGCGAACATGAAGCCGATGCCGGCCGCGCCCAGGCAGCGGGCCACGCCCTCGGCGTCGAGGTCGATCTTCACGCCCAGGCCCTCAAGCACATCGGCGCTGCCGCAGATGCTCGACATAGCTCGGTTGCCGTGTTTGGCCACGGTCAGGCCGGCCCCAGCCGCCACGAAGGCCGCCGTCGTGCTGATGTTGAAGGTGTGCGCGCCGTCGCCGCCGGTGCCGCAGGTGTCGGCCACAGGGCCGTCGAAGTAGACGGGCACGGCCTTCTGGCGCATCACATCGGCCATGCCAGCGATCTCAGCGTCCGTCTCACCCTTGAGGTGCAGCGCGGTCAGGAAGGCGCCGATCTGAGCCGGGGTGGCCGCGCCGGTCATAATCTCGTCCATCACCATCGCCGCCTCGGCCTGTCCCAGATCCCGCCCGCCGACGACGGCGATAATCGCATCGCGGATGTTCACGCCATCCCCCTCCCAACTCCATAGACCAAGATTGCAGATGTGGCGCAACAGAGTGCGCTACGCTAGGTCAAACTGCACAGCCGTGGTGCGGCCCTATTGTATGCGCCCCCGCGCGCCCGGTCAATCGGCTCTCGGCCACGCACAGGACTGTTGTAACGTCACGCGCCCGGCCCGTAAACGGGCGGGCTACGGTTCTGCGAAGGCCGCCTGCGCGGCCTACCGGAGAGGCCGCGCAGGCGGCCTTCGTCAACCAAGAGCCCGCGGCTTCAGCCGCCGGGCGACGCCGCACAGCGTGACTGCTGCGGTATTGCGTTTCAGGTTTCAGCTGGCAGGATTTGCGCATTGGGATGCCTTATGCTATACCAGAAGGTGACGGCTCCCAGGGCTACATGAATATACCAGTGCATCAAGGAACATGGCATGCGCCAGCAAAAACCAATCGGGGTGTTATTCGTCTGCATGGGCAATATCTGCCGCTCGCCGATGGCCGAGGCGGTGTTTCGCGGCATGGTGGGCGAGGCCGGGCTCGCCGATCAGATCAGCATCGACTCGGCCGGCACCGGTGCCTGGCACGCTGGCGAGCCGCCCCACCGGGGGACATTGGCGGTTCTGCGTAAGAATGGCGTCGATGTCGGCGAGCAGCGCGCCCGCCAGATCGCTGCCGCCGACTTCAAGCGGTTCGACTATATTCTCGCTATGGACCGCGAGAACCTGGCGGAGATGGCGCGGTTCCACCCCACGGCCAGCGCCCGCCTGCTGCTCGACTACGCGCCCGAGGCGCCCGCCCGCGAGGTGCCCGACCCCTTCTACAGCGGCGGATTCGATGAGGTCTACGCGCTGGTGTCTGCCGGGTGCCGTGGGCTGCTAGATGCGATCCGCCGCGAGCATGGCCTATGACTCTCCCCGGCACGCTGCGCGCGCAGCTTGAGGCGGCGCTGGGCGCGCCGATCACACAGGCCGAGCCGCTCGGCCAGAGCTTCGGCGCGCGCCTGCTGCGGATCAGTACGCCGCAGGGGCGGTTCGCGCTGAAGTGGGCGGATCGCCCGCTGCCGGGTGCCCTCTCCGCCGAGGGCCGTGGCCTGGAGCTGCTGGGCTCTGTTGGGCAAGTGCGCATCCCCGCCGTCATCGCCATAGCCGACCCGCCGCCCGAGGAAGGCCCGGCCTTCCTGCTCAGCGAGTGGCTGGAGGGCGGCGGGGCCAGCGTGGATATGGCCGCCCTCGGCGCACAGCTTGCCGCCCTCCACCGCAGCACGGCCCCGGCCTACGGCCTCGACCACGATAACTACATCGGCGGGACACCGCAGCTTAACGGCTGGCTCTCCGACTGGCCGACCTTCTTCGTCGAGCGACGCCTGCTTCCCCAGGTCGAGCGCGCCGGGGCGCGCGGGCTGCTTGGCGCCGGCCGACGGCACGGCCTGGAGCGCCTGCTGGCGCGGGTGGGCGATCTGCTCGGCGGGGTGAGTCGCCTGCCGTCGCTGCTCCACGGCGACCTCTGGGGCGGAAATGTGGTCGCCGCTGGCCCGAGCGGGGCACCGGCGCTGATCGACCCGGCGGTCTACTACGGCGACCGCGAGGCCGAGATCGCCTTCACCGAGCTGTTCGGCGGCTTCGGCCCGGCCTTCTACGAAGCCTACCGCCGCACCTGGCCGCTGGAGCCCGGCTACGCCGAGCGGCGCGACCTCTACAACCTCTACCACCTGCTGAACCACCTGAACCTGTTCGGCGAGAGCTACGGCGCGTCGGTGGATGCGGCTGTGCGGCGCTATGGCGGGTAGTGGGAGTGTCCTCTAGGGCTGTTGCAACGTCGGCGGATGCCGCCGCCCGGCGACTGAAGTCGCGGGCTCTCGTTTACGAAGGCCGCCTGCGCGGCCTCACTGAGGCCGCGCAGGCGGCCTTCGTAGACCAGAGCCCGCCCGTTTACGGGCCGGGCGCGTGAAGCCGTGGTACCATGCAGCCATGACAACACCACAGCGCCCCGAGCGCATCGGAAAGATCACCGTCGGCGAAGCAGAGATCCCCTTCGCCGTGCTGCCCGGCCTGCCCGAGCTCAGTGGCGACGACGCGATGGCCCTCTGCGCGCGGCTGGTCGCCCCATCTGCCAGCGAGCGCATCCTGCTGCTCGGCTGCGGCCACGGTGCCCTGGGCGTGGCCCTGGCCCGCGCCGCCACCGCTGGGCAGGTGACGCTGTGTGACCCGAACCTGATCGCGCTGCGCGCCGCCCGCCGCACCCTGGAGCTAAGCCAGGTTGCCAACGTCGAGGTGAGCGAGGCGATCAGCCTGCTGCCGGAGCTGGCCGGGCAGCTGGATCGGGTGGTAATTCTGGGGCCGCAGAGCCGCGCCCTGGCCCGGCGCTGGCTTGTGGAGGCCATGGCGCTGCTGCGCCCCGGCGGCGCGCTCACCCTGGCCGGGGCCAACCGGGGCGGCGTGCAGAGCCTGATCGGCGACGCGGCGGCGCTCTTCGGGGCCGCGCAGATCTTGGGCGTGGGCAAGGGCTGCCGGGTCGCCGAGTGCCTCCGCCCCGAATCCCCGCCAGAGCCGCCGGGCTGGGCCAGCGCGCCGGGGGTCGCGCCCGGCACATGGCACAGCTTCACCGCGCGGCTGCCTGCGGGCGATCGCGAGCTGCTGAGCCTGCCGGGCGTGTTCAGCTACGAGCACCTGGACGAGGGCACCGATCTGCTGCTGCGCAGCCTGCCGCTGCCGGCCGGCGCACGCGTGCTCGACATGGGCTGCGGCTACGGGCCGATCGGGGTGGCCGCCGCCGCCGCCGGGGCGTCCAGCGTCGATATGATCGACGTACACCTCCTGGCCGTGGCCGCCGCCCGGGCTAACGCCATACGCCACAGCGTACCCGGCGAGGTGATCGCCAGCGACGGGCTCGCCGCCGTGGCCGGGCGACAGTATGACCTGATTGTGAGCAACCCGCCCTTCCACGCCGGCGGGAAGGTGGACACCGCCGCCACCGAGGCGTTTATCGCCGGGGGCCGCGCGCTCCTGGCCCCCGGCGGGCGGCTGGCCCTGGTGGCAAACCGGTTCCTCTCCTACCAGAAGATGATGGCCCGCCACTTCCCCCGCGTCGAGCGGATTGCCGAGAGCAAGGCGTACCACGTCTTTGTCGGCTATGCGTGATGGTCGGCGGAGGGGTCGCGTCGCGACGCGACCCTACCCCATGACACCCACATCCCGCCAGAACACATAGTGCGGCCCGGTGCCGGGGGAATCGAACACATCGCCGTAAGGCACGAACCCCTGGGCGGTGTAAAATGTCATGGCGGACGTGCGCCCGTTGCACCAGAGCACCTCGCCGCCGTGGCGGCGGATGTGCGCGACGCAGGCGGCGATCAGGGCGGCCCCGTAGCCCCGGCGCTGCACCTCGGGCAGGGCGGCCATCCCGCGCAGGCGCCACCCGGCCCGCCCCGGCGCGGCCTGGCATGCCTCTGGAGATACTGTGGCGATCCCCACCAGCCGCCCCTCGGCGAAGGCTCCGGCGTGCAGGCCGAGCGGGTGATCATCCCCGGCATACACCAGCTCGTCCGGGCGCTGGTGCGGCCGCAGCACCTGGTGGCGCAGCGGGCGGGTCTCGGCGGCGCTGATTGGGCGGATGTCGTGCGGCATAGATCTCCTGAATGCTGAATGCTGAATGCTGAATAGGATATGACAACTTCCAACCTTGATCAAACCCTGCGCGAGCTTGCGGCCTTCTGCGCGAGCAGGGGGGTAAGCGCATGGCTTATCGGCGGCGCGGCCCGCGACATCGCCCGTGGCGTCGCCCCGGTCGACCTTGATCTGGCAGTGGACGGCGACGGCATCGAGCTGGCCCGCGCTATAGCTGATCGACTCGGCGGAACCTTTGTGCCGCTCGATGGCGAGCATAGCACTGGGCGAGCGGTGATCCCGGCCCGCGTTGATGCCCCGGCCCTGGTCATCGATGTGGCCCGCCTGCGCGCCCCCACCATCGAGGGCGACCTACGCCTGCGCGACTTCACCGTCAACGCCCTGGCCATCCCGCTAGATGATCCTTGGCCCGACTCCCGACTCCTGATGCCCGACTCGTTCATTGACCCGACTGGCGGGCTGGCCGACCTGCGGGCGGGGGTGCTGCGGGCCGGCGGGCCGACGAGCATGGCCGATGACCCGCTGCGCACGCTGCGGGCGGCCCGGCTGGGCGCTGCCCTGGGCCTGCGGGCCGCACCTGAGCTTGCGGGGCAGATCCGCGCCGCCGCCCCCGGGCTCAGCCGGGTCGCTGGCGAGCGGCTGCGCGATGAGCTGCTCAAGCTGCTCGATAGCCCGGCCAGCGCGCTGTGGCTGCGCTACCTCGACACCTGCGGCGCACTGACCATCGTGCTGCCTGAGCTTGAGCCCGCCAGGGCCTGCGATCAGCCGAAGATCCACTTCCTGCCCGTGCTGGCGCACATGCTGGAGACGGTGGCCAGCCTGGAGTGGGTGCTGCGCGGCCTCGGTGACGCCTGGGCTGCGGATGATGCGCCCGAGGAGTTGCCGGTGGCGGTGCGGGCCAACCCCGGCCTGCCGCGTGATCTGCCCTACGCCGAGCGCTACGCCGCGCTGATGGGCGAGCATCGTGGCGGCGGGCGGCGGCGGGCGGCCATGCTCAAGCTGGCCGTGCTCATCCACGACAACGCTAAGCCGCAGACGAAGCAGGTTCACGCCGACGGCAAGGTCAGCTTCTACGGGCACCAGGAGATCGGCGCGGATGTGGCGACAGAGATCTGTCGGCGCCTGCGTATGAGCCGCCAGGACACAAGCTATGTCACGCTGGTGGTGCGCGAGCACATGCGGCCGGGGCAGCTGAGGACTGGTGAGGTCGTCACCGCGCGGGCGGTGGCGCGCTTCTTCCGCGACCTGGGCGACGCCGGGCCAGATGTGCTGCTGCACGAGTTGGCCGACCACATGGCAACCAGGGGGCCACATCTGCGGCCGGATCATTGGCAGGCGCACATGGCCTGGGTCGGCGCGATGCTCGACGCCCACTGGGGTTTGCCGGAGGAGCGGCGCGCGCCGCTGCTGCGGGGCACCGACCTGATGGATGTGCTGGGGCTGCCGCCCGGCCCCCACATCGGCGCGCTGCTGCGCGCCATCGCCGAGGCCCAGGCCGCCGGGGAGATCGCCAGCCGCGAGGAGGCTATCGAGTTGGCTCGGGGGATGCGGGAGGGCTCGTGAGCCGACCCTACTTCGGCTTCGGCGCGCGGATCTCGTCGGTGCGCTGACGATCCTCGGCATGCGCGCGATCATCGTTGAGCAGGGGGAGCAGCACCAGGGTCAGGACAATCATCACGCCAAGCAGGACGCTCGGGAAGAGGTTAATCAGGTTCGACATGGATCACCTATGTATACTTCGCAGAGGAGCAGACAAGCAAGGTGCATCCTACGCGACGAGGCAAGGTAGGAGAATGAAATCGACCTGACATGGCAGTGATGAGACAGTGGCGGGGGGCAGAGGGGAGCAGATAAACGCCAAAAGCCGCCCGGCGCTGGCCGGGCGGTATCTCGTAGAGCGCTACTTCAGCACATCACGCACAATCTGCTCAAGTCGGTCGAGGGGGAACGGCTTAGGGAGATAATAGTCGACACGCTGCTCGCGGGCGCGCTTCTCAAGCTCGGGGGTTGCGTAGGCGGTGATCATCACCACGCGGGTGTCCGGCGAGGTCTCTTTGATCGCGGCGGCCAGCTGTAGGCCATTCATCCCCGGCATATTATAGTCGGTGATGACGAGCGGCACAGGCCGCAGCGCGATCTGGGCGAGCGCCTCGGCGCCGCCATTGACCGTGACGATATCGTAGCCGCCCGTCAGATCGCGCATAAGGCGATGCAGGATTATGAGAATATCCGGCTCATCTTCGACGAGAACAATTGCCGGGTTGCGACCAGAAACATCGGGCATAGGATTGCTCCTCGATCCCATTTAGCCAGAGCGATCAGCGGTGCGGCGAGCGATATGCCACCGACGAAACACTGTAGTTACACAAACGGCTATCCCTCTGCATCTTGCGGACAGTTGAACAGCCCGCTTCGTACAGTGACAGCAGAACAAGAACGCTCGTGGCGGCAATTGTAACATACAGCGTGGTGACGGGCAAGGGGCATCAGCAGTATATGATGAATCGCAGTACCGCAAAAGGAACGCTGTGGTATTTACTTGTCATTCTGAGCGAAGCGAAGAATCCCGGCCGGGACCCTTCGCTTCGCTCAGGGTGACAGCGTTCCTTTTGCTCTACTGCGATGAATCCAATATCGAGTATGATAGATGCCGTCGCGCCATCTGGCGCCGTGGAGGAGCGCATATGTCACAGCTGCCAGGCATCTTTCTCGACGTCCTTGCCCCGGTCTTTCTGCTGGTGCTGCTTGGCTACCTTGCCGGCCCACGCCTTCAGCTAGAGGCGCGCACGCTCTCACGCTTCGCCTACTTTATTCTCACCCCGGCCTTCGTGTTCAACATCCTGAGCAAGACGCGGATCGAGGCGGGGCTGGCCGGGCGCATGATCGCCTTCATCACCGTGGTCTATATTGGGTCGGTGCTTGTGGCCTTCGTGGTGGCCCGGCTGACGCGGCGCTCGACGGCGATGACGGCGGCCTATGTGATGATCGCGGCCTTTGGGAATGTGGGCAACTTCGGGCTGCCGATCATCCAGTTCGCCGAAGGTCAGGCGGCGCTCGGGGCGGCCACCGTCTACTTCCTAGCGAACCTCGTGCTGGCGTTCGTGATCTGCGTGTCGGCGGCCAACGTCAGCCGTGGCTTCAACCTCCAGATGGCCGGGCAGGTCTTCCGCACCCCGGCGCTGATCGCCCTGGTGCCGGCGATCCTGCTGAACTGGGCGAACATCCAGTTGCCACCAGTGATGAGCCGACCGATGGAGCTGCTCTCCGGTGCGCTCATCCCGACTATGCTGGTCGTCCTTGGCGCGCAGCTTGCCGCCGCCGGGCTGCCGAAGATCAGCCCGGACCTGCTGGTGTCCAGCGCGATCCGTCTGATCAGCGGGCCGGTGCTGGCCTTCGCCGTGGTGGGCTGGTTCGCCCTGCCGAAGCTGGAGGCCAGCGTGGGTATCCTCCAGGCCAGCATGCCGACGGCGGTGCTGGTGAGCATCATCGCCCTGGAGAACGACCTGCTGCCCGAGTTTGTCACCACCACGGTGCTCTTTAGCAACCTCGTCAGCATCCTGAGCCTGGCGGTGGTGCTGCTGCTGCTTTAGACGTGATGCCTGATGCGGCATATCACGCATCACGATGCGCAATACATCACCGCCCGTTGCTTGCGGATAAAAGATCATTCAGCTATAATACGTATACGGATATTCAGCCCTCAGATTCCCAGGAGCAGAGCATGAAACGACGGGAGTTTCTTCGCGGCGCCGCAGCCGGTGTCATGGGCGGGCTAGGGATGACTCTGGCCGCGTGTTCGAGCGCACCTGCAGCCTCGCCCACGGTGGCGGCCCCGACGGCGGCCGGCGCAGCCCCCACGGCGGGCGGCGCTGCCGAGCCGACGGCGGCCCAGGCCGCGCCGACCGAGGCCCAGGCCCAGGCTCCGGCCCAGGGCTCATCACTACCGGCAGTTGAGTGGCGCATGGGCACGAGCTGGCCGGTCTCGCTGGACACGATCTATGGCGGGGCGACGGTGCTTGCTGAGCGTGTCTCCGAGCTGAGCAACGGCATGTTCAAGATTACGCCCTTCCCGGCCGGCGAGCTCTTCCCCGGCCTAGAGGTTGTGCAGAACGTGTCGCAGGGCACAGTCCAGGCGGGCCACAGCGCGCTCTACTACTACATCGGCCTGAACCCGGCCTTCGCCATTGCCACCTCGGTGCCCTTCGGCCTGACGGCCCAGCAGCAGAACGCCTGGCTCTACCACGGCGGCGGCAACGAGGCCCTGGCTAAGCTCGGCGACGAGTTCAGCATCCAGATGTTCCCGGCCGGCAACACCGGCACCCAGATGGGCGGCTGGTTCCGCAAAGAGATCAACACCGTCGCCGACCTGAACGGCCTGAAGATGCGCATCCCCGGCCTGGGCGGCCAGGTGATGTCGAAGCTCGGCGTGACGGTGCAGGTGATCGCCGGCGGCGATATCTTCCAGTCCCTCTCGACCGGCGCGATCGACGCCGCCGAGTGGGTTGGCCCCTACGACGACGACAAGCTCGGCCTGCCCGACGCGGCGCAGTACTACTACGCGCCGGGCTGGTGGGAGCCAGGCCCCACGCTCCACGCCATCGCCAACAGCGATGCCTTCAACGCGTTGCCCGTGGAGTACCAGAACTACTTCAAGGTCGCGTCCTGGGAGTCGAACCTGAACATGCTCTCCAAGTACGACGCGCTCAACAACGACGCACTGGAGCGCATTCTGGCCAAGGGCACTGTCCAGCTGAAGGTCTACAGCGACGAGATCATGACCGCCGCGCAGAAGGCGGCCTTCGAGCTGTACGCCGAGAACTCGGCCTCCACGCCGCTGTTCAAGGAGATCTTCGACCCCTGGAACACCTTCCGCTCGAAGGTTCAGAAGTGGAACCAGACGAACGAGCTGCCCTTCAACACCTTTGTGAAGAACAACCCGATTTAGCCAGGAGTCGGGGGTCAGGAGTCGGGAGTCGGGCTCAAGCGCCCGGCGCTCAAGTGATAAGGGGCCGTGGCATTCGCCACGGCCCCTTTCCTTATGCTATACACCGACTCCCGACTCCCGACTCCCGACTCCTGACCCCCGACCCCCATCACGTCCCGAAGGCTATGTTTGGCAGGAAGCTGACCAGGGCGGGGAAGAAGATGATCAGCATCAGCAGCAAGACCTGGATGCCGATGAAGGGCAGGACGCCGCGGTAGATGTGCGCCGTGGTCACTCCGGGCGGGGCGACGCCGCGCAGGTAGAAGAGCGCGAAGCCGAAGGGCGGGGTGAGGAAGGATGTCTGTAGGTTCGCCCCGAGGATCACGCCGTACCAGAGCAGGTCGATCCCCAGGCTCTGGGCCACCGGCACAAAGAGCGGGATGACGATGAAGCAGATCTCGAAGAAGTCGATGAAGAAGCCCAGGAAGAAGACGATCAGCATGCTGACGACCATGAAGCCCCAGTAGCCGCCCGGCAGGTTCGCCATCAGGTCGAAGACGAACTTGTCGCCGCTGAGCGCGCGGAAGACCAGCGAGAAGGTCGTCGAGCCGATCAGGATGAAGATCACCATGGTGGTGACGCGCATCGTAGCGTCCGAGACCTCGCGGAAGGTCTTGAAGCTGAGCCGACGGTTAGCCAGAGCCAGCAGGGTGGCCCCGAGCGCGCCGACAGCACCGGCCTCGGTGGCGGTGGCGATGCCGAAGAAGATGCTGCCGAGCACGGCGAGGATGAGGAAGAGCGGCGGCACCATCACCTTCAGGACGCGCAGGGCCAGCGGCCAGCCGCTGAGCGTGCGGGCCGAGAGCGGCAGTGCCGGGGCCACATCGGGCTTGATCAGGGCGATCACAAAGACGTAGAAGGCTAGCGTGGCAGAGAGCAGCAGCCCAGGGATGAGCGAGCCGAGGAAGAGCCGGCCCACCGAGACGCCGAGCTGGTCGCCGAGCACCACGAGCACGATGCTGGGCGGGATGATCTGGCCGAGGGTACCGGCCGCGCAGATCACGCCGCAGGCCAGCTCCTTGCTGTAGTTGTAGCGCAGCATAATCGGCAGCGAGATCATGCCCATGGCCACCACAGTGGCGGCGACCACGCCGGTGGTGGCGGCGAGCAGGGCGCCCACGATCACCACGGCGATCGCCAGGCCGCCGCGCAGCGGCCCGAAGAGGATGCCCATGGTTTCGAGCAAGTCTTCGGCGAGGCCGGATTTCTCAAGCATCGAGCCGAGGAAGACAAAGTACGGGATGGCCAGCAGGGTGAAGTTCGCGGCGATACCGAAGACGCGCGAGGGCATTGCTCGGATGAGGATGGGGTCGAAGATGTCGAGCGACACCCCGACGATCCCGAAGATAATGCCCACGGCGGCGAGCGAGAATGCGACGGGGTAGCCAAGGCTCAGGATCACCAGGGCGCCCAGGAACATCGTCGGTCCGAGCCACTCGTACATGAAGTCCTCCGTTACAGCGCGGTCTTGTGCTCTTCGATGAGAGTGGTCGGATCAATATAATCTCTGAGGATGGCGATGTTCTTGATCGCCTCGGAGATCGCCTGGATAATCAAGAGGGCGGGGCTGATCATCAGGAAGGTCTTCAGCGGGGCGCGCGGCAGGCCGCCCGGGTCGGGCGACATCTCCCAGGGGATCTGCTTGCCGTTGGGCAGGAAGCCCCACGACTGGCGCACTGTCGGGTAGGAGAAATAGATAAATAGGGCGCAGAAGGGGATCAGGAAGAGCAGCGTGCCAAGCAGGTCGATCAGCGCCTTGCGCTTGGGCGGCCAGCCGCCGTAGAGCACATCGACCCGCACATGCTCGCCATGCTTGAGGGCGTAGGCCCCGCCCAGGAAGAAGATCACCGCGAAGATATACCACTGGGCCTCGATAAAGACGTTCGAGCCGAGCGACTTCCCGATCGCCCGCCCAATGTAGCGGTTGAAGACGTTCCAGACCCCAACGCCAAGGACGAGCGGGACGAGCCAGTAGGTGATGCGGCCGGTCAGTTCGGTGAAGGCGTCGATGCCCTTCGACAGTCGCAGCAGTCCTTGCACGCGGCTACCTTCCTTTCTCAGGGAACAGGGGACAGGGGACAGGGGACAGGGAACAGGGGACATAGGGGACATTGTGTGCGTGGAGGTATGATACCTGTTTTAACGTAGCCTGTCAAAGCCGGTGGCCGGATTCGCCAGGGCTGTTGCAAAGATACTGCGGGCGGCTGAAGCCGCGTCGCGGGGGCCTGCGGCCAGCCGCCCGCCTGCGCGGGCGGTTCCGGCGTCGGCGCAGGCCGACGCCCGGCGCAACGCGCCCCATCGGCGCGACTTCAGTCGTCAGCCGTGGGGCGCTCAGGACGTTGCACATGCCCTGGCCGGGTTCGCCGCACCAAAAAAGGTGCGACAGCGGCTATAGCCGCTGTCGCACCTTTTTTGGTGGTGCCTACTCCTTGGGGGCGCCCCAGCCCTCGGGGGTGCGCCAGAGGCTAGAGAGGATCAGGTCGCGGACGTTGATCAGCTCCTTGGGCAGCCGGTCGTAGAGCTTGATGAACAGCTCCTCGTGGAGCAGCACCTCCTGCTGCCACGCCTTCAAGTCGATGCTCATGATCTTGTTGAACTGCTCCTTGGCGAAGTCCGACCCGCGCCAGTCGAGGTGCTCGTAGTTGGGGATCCAGCCGATCGGGCTCTCGACGCTGAACGCCTCGCCGTGCGAGCGCTGGACGATCCACTTGAGCACGCGCATGTTCTCGCCGAAGCCGGGCCAGGCGAACTTGCCGTTCTCATCCTTGCGGAACCAGTTCACGCCGAAGATGCGCGGCGGGTTGTAGATCGTGCGGCCGAACTGCAGCCAGTGGTTGAAGTAGTCGGCCATGTGGTAGCCGATGAAGGGCAGCATCGCGAAGGGGTCGCGGCGCACCACGCCCTGCTGGCCGAATGCGGCGGCGGTCGTCTCCGAGCCCATGGTGGCAGCCAGATAGACCCCGTAGGTCCAGTTAAATGCCTGGTAGACCAGGGGCACGGTGCCGCTGCGGCGCCCGCCGAAGATGAAGGCGTTGATCGGCACGCCCCTCGCATCGTCCCAGGCCGGGTCGATCACCGGGTTGTTGCGGGACGGGGCGGTGAAGCGGGCGTTCGGGTGCGCGGCCGGGGTGGTGCTCTCGGGCGTCCAGTCCTTGCCCTTCCAGTCGATCAGGTGCGCGGGCTTCTCCTTGGTCATGCCCTCCCACCAGACGTCGCCGTCGTCGGTGAGGGCGACATTGGTGAAGATCGTGTCCTTGGCGCAGCTCTCCATTGCGCTGGGGTTTGTGTCATAGGAGGTGCCGGGGGCCACACCAAAGTAGCCAGCCTCGGGGTTGATCGCATAGAGCTTACCATCAGGATCGGGCTTGATCCAGGCGATGTCGTCACCAACCGTAGTGACCTCCCAGCCCTCCTCCTGGAACTCCTTGGGCGGCACGAGCATGGCAAAGTTCGTCTTGCCGCAGGCCGAGGGGAAGGCGGCGGCGACGTAGGTCTTGCGGCCGCTCGGCTCCTTGACGCCGAGGATGAGCATATGCTCGGCGAGCCAGCCCTCCTGGCGGGCCATCACCGAGGCGATGCGCAGGGCGAAGCACTTCTTGCCGAGCAGGGCGTTGCCGCCGTAGCCCGAGCCGTAGGACCAGATCGCCCGCTCCTCGGGGAAGTGAACGATATACTTGGTGGTCGGGTTGCAGGGCCAGGACACATCCTGCTGGCCCGGCTCAAGCGGCGCGCCCACCGAGTGCAGACAGGGGATAAACTCACCGTCAGTGCCGAGCACATCGTAGACCCCGAGGCCCATGCGGGTCATCAGCTTCATGTTGACGACCACATAGGGCGAGTCAGTCACCTGAATGCCGATATGGGCGATCGGCGAGCCGAGCGGGCCCATGCTGAAGGGGATGACGTACAGCGTGCGGCCCTTCATGCAGCCGTTGAAGAGCGGAGTCAGCGTCTCCTTCATCTCCTTCGGGGCCATCCAGTTATTGGTAGGGCCAGCGTCGGCCTTCGCCACGCTACAGATGAAGGTGCGATCCTCTACGCGGGCGACATCGCTGGGGTCCGAGCGGACGAGAAAGCTGTTGGGGCGCTTCTCGGGGTTCAGACGGATGAAGGTGCCGCTCTCGACCGCTTGCTCGCAGAGCGTGTTGTACTCCTCCGGTGATCCGTCGCAGAAATGAACGGAGTCAGGCTGACAGAGGGCCACCATGTCTTTGATCCACTCCTCAAGGCGAGGGTGTTTCATGTAGGTCGGGAACTGAAACTGCATTGCGCTCCTCCTCTATAGCTTCATACAAAAGTGGATTCCGCGCGGTATATGGTTGTAGCGGCAGCGTTACGGGCACCATCATAACATACCTATGTCGCTCGGCTGCCTCTGACGAGGTGTAGCTATATAACGATTGTGAAGATTATCGCAACAAAAGAGCGGCGCAGAGCAGGGTTGTTGCAAAGCTCTGGGGCTGCGCCCCAGGCCCTGCTTTTGTTGGGGTTTTGGCGGCAAATCTGCCAAAACCCCAACAGAAAAATCGCAAGACAAGGTTTCAGAGGGGCGATTCCAGCTTGACAATCCGTACGTTCCTGATCGCCTGGAAGGCGGTGCTACGTTCACTACGAACGGTCAAGCTGCTCCGAACCTTGTCTAACACGCTTTTTCGCAATAGTACGACGACAGCCCTACTTGACATCCACCAGCTCAACCTCGAAGATCAGCGTCGCGTTGGGCGGGATGACGCCGCCGGCTCCGTTGGCTCCATAGCCGAGGGTAGACGGGATGAGCAGCTGGCGCTTGCCGCCGACCCGCATCCCGGCCACGCCCTCGTCCCAGCCCTTGATCACCTGCCCGGCGCCGACCGGGAAGGGGAAGGTCTGACCACGGTTGAGCGAGCTGTCGAACATGGTGCCGTCGGTGAGCCAGCCGGTGTAGTGGACAACCGCCGTCTTGCCGGCGGTAGCCTCCGCGCCATCGCCCACCACAAAGTCGTAGTACTTCAGGCCGCTGGCGGTGGTGGTGTACTTCGCATCCTCAACCTTCGTCGGCGACTCGGGCGGGCCGGGAGGGCCGGGCTGGAAGTCCACCAGCTCAACCTCGAAGGTGAGGGTGGCGTTGGCCGGGATCACCGGCGGGTAGCCCTGGGCGCCGTAGGCCAGGTTCGGCGGGATGATCAGCCGCGCCTTGCCGCCCTTGCGCATCAGTGCGATCCCCTCATCCCAGCCGGGGATCACCATACCTCGCCCGAGCGCGAACTCGATGGGCTCGCCGCGCTCGTAGGAGCTATCGAAGACCGTGCCGTCCTTCAGGGTGCCTCGATAGTGAACAGATACCACATCCCCGGCCTTCGGGGTGTCGCCGGTGCCGGGCGCGGTCTCGATATACGTCAGGCCGCTGGCGGTCGTCACTGTGTTCTCCTCGCCGCCGGCCGCGCCGGCGCTGCTTGGGGCCGGGGCGACAGTCGCCCCAGCCGTCGGGATGGTCGTGGCGGATGTTGTTGCCGTAGGGTCGCTGGCGGCCGGAGCCGGGCCGCAGGCCACAAGGGCGCAGGCCATAGCCAGGCCGATTATGCCGGTTCGCATGTGTGTGTGAGCCATAGATCTCCTGTGATACCTAACCTTGGGAATGGTTCAAAAGCCCGCGATCTCCTACTTCACACCCACCAGTTCAACCGCGTCGATCTCGTCCCAGTTCGCGCCGCTACGCTGATCCACCGTGATCCGCACCTTCGCGACCCGGCTGAGGGTTTGATCAAAGCTGACCGGCAGGGCCAGCGGGCAGGTGCCGCTCAGGGCGGGCTCGCCCGTGTAGACCGGGATGATCTCGCCGCGCTCGTCGATCAGCTCAACCTTACTGATGTAGCCGGGCTGGTGGCTCTGGTAGATCGTCAGGCCGGTGGCGAAGACCGGGGTCGCGTAGCTCAGCTCCAGGGTATCGAGGCCATCGGGGGCGGCCGATGCCCAGGCGTCGGGGCTATCCTGGCAGACGGTCACATCGGGCGGGCCGGTTGCCCCGGCGGGGTCATAGTTGGGCTCGTAGTAGCTGCTGGCCGTGGCCGACTCGGCCCACTGGCGCAGCAGGGCATCCTCGGGCACCGGGGTGACATCGGCCTCGGCGGTGGCCCCCAGTGCCGCAGAGGTCGCCTGGGCGGTGGGGTCATCGCTCAGGCGCAGAGCGGTGGCGGCGCTATACTCGCCGCTGTTATCGCTCACCCAGACGATACCGCCGGGGCCGGCGGCGATCCCGTTGGGCAGGCTAAATGCGCCGGCGTCGGGGGCGACCCCCGCCGCCGCAGTGGTGCCGCCCTGGGCGATCATAATGCCCTCGGGCGAGAGCTTGACCACGCCGGATGCGTAGGTCGCTAGGTAGATATTGCCCTGCTGGTCGAGGTCAATCGATCCGGCGGCGAGGCTCTGGGTAGCGGCCGGGTCGCCGAAGCGGGCCAACTCGACACCGTCCGGGGCGAGCTTCACCACCGAGCCACCGAAGGTCTCGGCCAGGTAGATGTCGCCCGCGCTGTCCACCGCCAGGTCGGCGGGGGCAAGGTCGATGGGCAGCTTCACCCGGTCGATCAGGGTACCGTCGGGGCCAAAGACCATCACGCTAGAGACGACTTGGCCGTCGTCGCCGGGGCGGCTATCGAGGGCGTAGACGCTGCCGTCGGGGCCGAGGGCGATACGCTGGGGCGACGAGAGGCCAAACTGATCGGGGCCGTCGCCGGCGCTGCCCCAGCGCTCGACGAAGGTGCCGCCGGGGCTGAAGCGGGCCACTGCGTTGCGCCCGTAGTCGGCGACGAGCAGGTCGCCGCTGGGCGTGCGCACGATGTCGTAGGCGTCGAGCAGATCCTCGGCCCCGAAGGTGGTGATCAGCGTCCCGTCGGGAGCGAACACCCAGACGCCACGGCTGCTCTCGGCCAGGTAGAGGGTGCCGTCGGGGGCGACGGCCATACCGCGCGCGGAGACAAAGCGGGCGTCGCGGGGGCCGCCGCTGCCGCCGATGCGTAGGACGAAGCCGGGCGGCCCGCGCCGCAGCAGGTCGGGCTGCTGGGCCACGCCGACAGGTGTGGGCGTGGGGGTAGTCGCGGGGGCGAAGAAGCTCAGGCTGGTAAGGATGGCATCAAACAGATCGCTCTGGGCGTCCCAGCCAGCGGGCGACGCCTGGCCGAGCACGCGGATAACCCGGTCGGGGCCGACGATCACCGCCAGGCGGCCGGCCCCCCCTTCGCCGCGCAGGTCGGCGGCGAGGCCGAGGCTCCCGCCCACGGTGATCGCGGTGGTGGGGCTGAGCGTGTAGCCAGCCTGCTGAGCGGCGCTGCTGCTCACCTCAAAGAACGACTCGGGGTTGCTGGCGGCCTCCGCGCCATACTGTGCGGCCACCATCTCAGCCGGGGTGGCATCCACCGTCACCACCAGGTCGGGGCCAGGGCTAGAGCGGTCCAGGCTGGCCTCGCTCGGCGCCAGGGTCAGCGTGTTGGAGAGAACCTGGCTGGCCCATCCGGCGGGGTGGCGCAGGCGGAAGCCAGCCGCCTCAACCGAGAGCTCGATATCGAGCGAGATCGGCGTCGGCGAGGGCGGGGCTATGGTGGGTGTGGGCGGCGCAGTAGGCGTAGGAGCCTGGCCAGGCAGGCCGGGCAGCGCGCAGGAGGTGAATAATAAGATCGCCGCGAACAGCAGCGCGCGGCGTAACTGGCGGTGCATCGGGTACCTCGTGTGGTCGCTGGATACCCGGTGATTATACCATTCAGGAGTCGGGGGTCGGGAGTCGGGAGTCAGGGGCCGCCCCCCGCCCCCCGCCCCCCGACTCCTGACTCCCGACTCCTGACTCTCGACTCCTGACTCCCGACTCCTGACTCCTGACTCCTGACTCCCGACTCCCGA
>RYFE02000041.1 GCA_004138175.2 Chloroflexales bacterium ZM16-3
TCCATGGCGGCTGGTGACAGCAACGTTTGTATAGGCCCAAGTAGCGGCGGCCCCCTGGGACTCGACACCGAGCGCGGCCGGCTCTACTGGAGCCGCACCAACGGGATCAGGTGGATCGACCTGAGCGCGCCCGGCGTGCAGAACGATCTGCTCACCGGCATCAGCGGCGTCATCAACGGCATCCATGTTGATGGCCCGAACGAGTTTGTCTATTGGACCGAGCAGATCTCGCGTAATATCCAGCGCGCCGATCTGGTCGGGCTCAACCAGAACATCGTCACCATCTCGACCGGGGTTCTGCCCGGCGGTGTCTCCAACGGGAATGGCACGCCGCTCGGGCTGACCGTCGATACGGCGGGCGGCAGCGTCTACTGGACCCAGAGCTCGGGCCTGTATCGTTCCAATCTGACACCTGGCTCCACTGGTCAGGGCCTGATTGGCAGCAATGGGAACACAACCCCCTCAATCGGCGGGGCGATCGTACTTGGCTATATCGCGATCCCGCCGACGCCGACGCCAAGCAACACGCCGACGGTGACGAACACGCCCACAGCGACCAGTACGCCGACTAACACCGCCACGCCAACCAGTACGCCCACGCCCATCCCCGGCGCGCTGATCGTGCAGACGACTGGCGACGGGCCGGCCGCGCCGTGCGGCGGCACCAACTGCGCCACCCTGCGCGACGCGCTCGACACCGCGAACAGCAACCCCGGCCCGAACACGATCACCTTTGCGGGCGGCGTGGTCGGCACGATCACGCTGAGCGATGGCGAGCTGGTCAGCAGTGACGATGTGACGATCATCGGCCCCGGCGCGGCTATGCTGACGGTCAGCGGTGGCAACACGAGCCGGATCTTTAACATCGCGGTCGGCACGGCGGACATCTCGGGCCTGACCCTGGCCAATGGCGACGCGACGACCACAGCGACCGACGGTGCAGGGGTCTCTATCAACTTCGACGCGACCGCCACCCTCACCGATGTCATCGTGCGCGACAACAGCGCGCTCGGCAGCGGCGGCGGCATCTACAGCGCCGGGACGCTCATCATGAGCGGCGGCGCGCTGCACGACAACCTTGTGGCGGGCGGCTTCCCAGCTCAGGGCGCGGGGCTGTATATCGCGGGCGGCGGGTCTGCCAGCCTGGACAACGTCCAGATCTACGCGAATACCGCAGACGGCGGCGGCGGCGGCATCTATCAGAACTACACGTCCTCGCTTGCGCTGAGCAACAGCGCGGTCTACGGCAACACCGTCACCGCCGGGAACGGCGGCGGGCTGGTCACATTCGATTACCCCGGCCGAACCATCGCGATCACCAGCAGCGCGATCTATAGCAACACGGTGAGCGGCGACGGCGGCGGCATCTATCATTCGTCGGTCGGCGGCGAAGGCGGCAGCGGAGCCACTGTAGTCAACAGCAGCATCTCCGGCAACGTCGCGACCGGCAGCGGCGGCGGCATCTTCGCCGATACCGGCTCGCTCATCCTGAACAATGTCACCCTCGCCAACAATACCGCCGACAGCGATAACGACTCCACCGGCGACGGCGGCGGGATCGCGGCGGGCACGGCCACGCTCGCCATCGGCAACAGCATCCTCGCGACGAACACGGATCTGTCCGGCGAGGCCGCCGACTG
Source organism: Chloroflexales bacterium ZM16-3 (assembly GCA_004138175.2). GTDB lineage: Bacteria > Chloroflexota > Chloroflexia > Chloroflexales > Chloroflexaceae > Oscillochloris > Oscillochloris kuznetsovii. Next base: position 1,641 of record RYFE02000041.1, read on the forward strand.
CGCGCTCGGGACGGCTACACTCAACAACAACGGCTATAACCTGATCGGCGATGACACCGGCTGTAGCTGGGCGACGGGCACGGGCGACATTGTCAACCCCGCGTCGGCGAACCTTGGCCCGCTGCAGGACAACGGCGGCCCGACCTGGACCCAGGCGCTGCTGACAGGCAGCCCCGCGCTCGACGCCGGCGATGGCGCGACCTGCGCGGCGACCGACCAGCGCGGCCTCACGCGCCCGCTCGATGGCGATAACGACGGCGCGCCGCGCTGCGACATCGGGGCCGTCGAGGCCAACATCCCGCAGACCTTCGCCCTGCCGCCGATCGGTCTCGCCACGAAGCTGCTCGAATCGGGCGTGACCGTGCCCGTGAACGACGCGCTGTTCAGCGGGCTCGACCCGATCGAGATCCACGGCAACGCCTATGCGACCGACTTCCTCAAGTCGCTTGAGGTAACGGTCGACGGCACGACGATCTACACCGCCACCTGGGAGAACGGCATCACCACGGAGCGCCCCTGGGTCACGACGTGGACGCCGCCCGCCGCTGGCACCTACACTATCACCAGCAGCGTGACCGACTGGGCGAATGGCGCCCAGTCAGCCAACCAGCCGATCAGCATCGCCGTGCAGCCAGCGCTGCCGACGATCCAGATCGCAACCTCGGCGATCAGCGCCGGGACGACCAGCGCGCCGACGACGGGCGAGGTTAGCGGCACCGCCAGCGCGGCGGGCAACGCCTTCGTCGAGGTGCAGACCGAGGCGGGCGGCGCGTTCACCCCCGCCGAGTTCGATGGCGCGGCATGGCGCTACTCGCTCACCTTCGCCACGCCGCCTGACGGCGTGAGCTTCCCGATCACCGCGCGCGTCACCGATGGGCTGGGCCGCACCAGCACCGCCAGCCAGAGCGTGAGCGTTGACCTCGCGCTCCCCGCGCCGATCACGCCGACGCTCTCCTTCCGCGATAGCGCGGGCGGCGTGCAGCCGCTCAGCGCGGGCCAGACCATCCGCGCGGCCGCGCCGACGCTCATCCTCGACTGGACGGCCAGCAGCGACGGCGGCGGCCTGGGCGACTATCTCGTTGGCTGGACGAGCAGCCCGAGCGCCGACCCGGCCGCCCTCACGGCGGTCGCCCCTGCGGCCTCACGCCACGTGGAGCTCGCCGCTGGCGAGGCCCAGGCATACTACGCCCACGTGATCGCCCAGGACACATACGGCAACCGCCGTGTCCAGAGCGTCGGCCCGATCTACGTGGACGCGCCCACCACACCCGATCTGATCGCGGCCCCGACCTATCGCGGCTGGATGGAGAGCGGCGCATCCGTAATCAGCGCAGACCACGAGATCAGCCGCACCGTGCTCGGCGCGGGCATCCAGCAGCTCTACGCAACCTGGGACAGCGCAGCGCTGCGGCTGGCTTGGGCCGGCGCGAGCTGGGACACTGACGGCGACCTGTTCGTCTATCTCGACACCCAGGCCGGCGGCGCGGCGAGCGCCTACAACCCCTACCCAAGCTCGGCGGCGATCAGCCTGCCCCCGTCCTTCGGCGCGGATATCGTCATCTGGGTTCAGGACAGCCAGAGAGCGCAGCTCATGCGCTGGAACGGCAGCGCTTGGGCGCTCGACCAGACCCTGGGTGCGGACAACTATCAGTTCGATGCGACCGTGAGCCCCAACATCACCGACCTGTACCTGCCCTTCAGCCTGCTCGGGGTGACTTCCAGCTCAACGCTCAAGCTGCTCGCGCTGGCCAGCGAGGAGCGCGCGCTCCAGCTCTGGGCGAGCGCGCCGGACCACAACCCGCTCAACAGCCTGCGCGTCGTCGGCGCGCTGGCCAAGGAGCGCAATCTCAGCAGCTTCGCGCTCACCCAGTTCTACACCATCGCCGCGCTCGGCAGCGGCGTCCTGCCAAATGGGGGCATCGCGCCCGGCGCGGATATGCACTTCAGCATCGAGAGCGCGCCCGGCGGCGTCGGTGTCGCCTTCCTCAACGACGACCTGCTCGACCTAGTGACGCCCGGCGCGCCGCTTGACGCGAACCTTGACGGCTTGCCTGACAGCCAACTGCCCTTCGATCAGCCAAATCCTGTAGGCGATGGGCAGACCATCACCTACACGCTGCGCTACCAGAACGACGGCGACGTGGCGGCGACCAACGTGCAGGCCACGGCGAGCGCGCGCGGCGCGCTGCGCCTCGCCGGCGGCCAGACCAGCGCGACCTTCAGCCTGGGCGATGTCGCCCCAGGCGCGGCAGCCAGCTTCGTGTTCACCGGCATGATCGACACCGCGCTCAACGGCAGCGCGGCAGAGGTAGATGTCGTGCTCAGCGACGATCAGCACGGGGACTTCGACTACCTCTGGGCGCTGCACCCGGTGGACAGCGCGCCGCCGACGGGCGTCCAGATCATCAGCCCGATCAACTATGTCCAGTCGGGCCGCAACGTCGTCAGCGGCCTCGCCGCCGACCCGTCTGGCGTGCCGACGATCGAGCTAGAGATCACCGCACTGCCATCCAATGTCGTGACGAATATCAGCTGCGTCGACGCGGCCCCCGACGATGGCCAGTGGGCCTGCGAGTGGGACGCCGGCGATCTCGCTGGGGTCACGCAGTTCCAACTGCGCGCCCGCGCGACAGACAGCAACGGGCTGGTGAGCAGCTTCAGCCCGCTGATAACCCTCAGCGCAGATATCGTGACGCCCACGGTGGTGCTGGACGCGGCGGTCGATCATGCCCTCGCGGACGGCTTCCTGAGCGCGGACGAGCGCCAGTGGGCGGGCGCGGTGCAGGACAACCAGGCGGCGGCGGGGCTGGTCATCTGCCTGAACCAGACCCTCGACCCGAGCTGCCTGCCGGCCCGCAGCTTCGACGGGAGCAGCGGCACGGCCGCGTGGAGTTACGACGTGACGCAGCTCCTGGCGGGCGATGGTATCTCGTCCACACTGCGCCTGTATGGTGTGGACGCAGTGGGCAACTACTCATCGCCGCCGCTGAGCCGCAGCTTCCTGGTGGACACCGTCGCGCCAGTGATCACGACAACCCAGCCGATCAGCGTCAACCTCAGCGGCCAGGTCAGCGACGGCGGCGGCGCCGTCACCATGAGCGCGCTCGTGATCGACCTCAATGGCATCGCGTCCAGCGAGCCGATCACGCCGACCTCAGTCGGCGCGACAAGCTGGCATTGGGAATACAGCCTGGCGGGTCGCCCGCAGGGCACGTACACGGTCTTTATCTCTGCGCAGGATGGGGCCGGCAACCTGAGCAGCACTGTGGCGTTTGTCGTGACCGTCGATGGCTCGACGCCGACGAGCACGCCCGTCCCGCCGACGAGCACGCCCGTCCCGCCGACGAGCACGCCCGTCCCGCCGACGAGCACGCCCGTCCCGCCGACGAGCACGCCCGTCCCGCCGACCGAAAGCGATGTGATCTACCTCAGCTCGACCAGCGGCGGCACGGTGGGCGGCGTCGCCTTCGACGACGAGGACGTCCTGGCCTACGACACCGGCAACGGCGCCTGGTCGCTCTACTTCGACGGCTCCGACGTCGGACTAGGCCGCACGAACATTCAGGATGTCACGGCCTTCCGCCTAATGGACGACGGCAGCATCCTGTTCAGCTTCGTCGTCGCCACGGTCGTCCCCGGCCTCGGCGTTGTGGACGGCTCCGACATCGTGCGCTTCGTCCCGACCACGCTGGGCACCACTACCGCCGGCAGTTTCGAGTGGTACTTCGACGGCTCCGATGTCGGGCTGACCAGGGTCGCCGAGCGGATCGATACGATTGGAACGCTGCCGGACGGACGGCTGTTGATCAGTACCACCGGCTCCTTCAGCGTCCCCGGCGTCTCCGGCAGCGACGAGGATCTTGTCGCCTTCACGCCAACCTCGCTCGGCGCGAATACCGCCGGCAGCTGGTCGCTCTACTTCGACGGCTCCGATGTCGGGCTCAGCTCCGCGTCTGAGGATGTCAACGGCGTGTGGGTTAACCCCGCCACTGGCGCGATCTACCTGACCACCCTGGGCAGCTTCTCGGTCAGCGGACTCAGCGGCGACGGCTCCGACATCTTCGTCTGCACGCCCAGCTCGCTGGGCAGCACCACCGCCTGTGCATTCAGCATGTACTGGGATGGCTCGCGCAACGGCTTCGCCGGCGAGACCGTCGACGGCATCGGTGTTGGCAGTACCACAGGCGGCGGGCCGACGCCCACCAACACAGCCGTCCCGCCAACAGCGACCAGCACGTCCGTCCCGCCCACGCCGACCAGCACGGCTGTCTCGCCGACACCAACACAGCCGTCCCGCCCACGCCCACCAGCACGCCCGTCCCGCCCACGCCCACCAGCACGCCCGTCCCGCCGAGCGGGGGCGAGGTCATCTACCTCAGCTCGACGACAGACGGCAGCGTGGGCGGGGTCGCCTTCAAAGACGAGGACATCCTAGCCTACGACACCAGCACCAGCGCATGGTCGCTCTACTTCGACGGCTCGGACGTTGGCCTGGGTCAGTCGGGCCTACAAGATGTCACCGCCTTCCGCCTGATGGATGACGGCAGCATCCTGTTCAGCTTCGTCGCCGCCACGGCCGTCCCCGGCCTCGGCGTCGTGGACGGCTCCGACATCGTGCGCTTCATCCCCACCACGCTGGGCACCACCACCGACGGCAGCTTCGAGCGCTACTTCGACGGCTCGGACGTCGGTCTGACCACAGCCGCCGAGCGGATCGACACGATCGGGCTGCTGCCGGATGGGCGGCTGATCCTCAGCACCACCGGCTCCTTCAGCGTCCCCGGCGTCTCCGGCAGCGACGAGGATCTCGTCACCTTCACGCCGACCTCGCTGGGCGCGAACACCAGAGGTAGCTGGGCGCTCTACTTCGACGGCTCTGATGTCGGGCTCAGCTCGTCGTCTGAGGATGTCAACGGCGTGTGGGCTGACCCCGGCAGCGGCCAGATCTACCTGACCACCCTGGGCAGATTCTCGGCCAGCGGCCTCAGCGGCGATGGGGCGGACATCTTCATCTGCACTCCCAGCTCGCTGGGCAGCACCACCGCCTGCACCTTCAGCATGTACTGGGACGGCTCACGCAACGGCTTCGCTGGCGAGACCGTCGACGGCATCGGCATCGCACGCTAATCATCTGGTATGCCGAAGGGTGCCGGCGTTGTCGGCGCCCTTCGGCATACCAGGGTCACACGCCCCCTACGCTGAGGGAACAAGCAGCCGGATGGTCGTGCCCTCCTGCGGTGCGCTCGCCACGTGTAAGCTCGCCCCAAGCATCTCTGCCCGCTCGTGCAGTCCGCGCAGGCCATAGTGGGTGCCGTTCACCGATGCGGGGTCAAACCCGCGCCCATCATCGGTAATCGTCAGGGTCAGCCCTCCCGTCCCACAGTGCAGGGCGACGCGCAGCGATGTCGCGTCCGCATGGCGCACCACATTTGCCAGCCCCTCCTGCGCTACCCGATACACACATTGCTCCACCTCGGGCGCGATGCCTAAGAGGCGACTCGGCAGATCAAGATCGAGGCGCAGGCTGGCCCGCACCGCCGCCGATGTCGCCAGATCTCTCACCGCGAGCGCCAGCCCCAGATCCTCCAGCGGGCTGGCGCGCAGGGCCTGCAGGGCGCGGCGCACTTCAGTCAGCCCGCTCTCAGCGGCCTGTAGCGCGTGGCTCAACAGGTGGCGCGCATGGCCAGGGTTGACATCCCACAATGATTGTACCGCCTGAAGCTCTACCGTCACCCCACTCAGCGAGTGCGCCAGGGTGTCGTGCAGCTCGCGCGCCAGGCGGTTACGCTCCTGGCTTACACCGAGCTGCTCGGTGGCCGCAGCGTACTGAGCCAGCTTATGGTTCGCCTCCATCAGCTCCCCGCGCTGCTCGCGCTGACGCTCGACCAGCCACTGCACCCCGACGGACACAGATGTGATGAAGACCAGGCGAGCAAAGATGAGGATCATCGTGAGCGAGTAGAGCGACGTTCCAGGCGTCATAAACGGCAAGCTCAGCGCACCATCGGTGAGGCAGAGCGCCACCGACACCACGAGCACCAGCCCCCGCGAGTAGCGCCAGGCGAGCAGGAGGGTGACGATGAAAATCATGACCCACAGCTTCAGCGTTAGCAGCACCACCCCTAACTCGTGCTGGGCGGGCGGGATGAACCAGGAGAGCGTGATGTATTTTTCCAGAACCACATAGATCGTATTGATCAGTAGGAAGGAGGGCAGATATGCCCGCCCCAGCGTGTCATGAAACAGCGGCACCCACGTGTAGACCACTAGGAGCAGGGGGACGGCCAGAGTCACCCAGAGCCAGCGATCCAGCGGCACCGCGATACCCATGGCAGACTCGACTGATCGGCGCAGGAAGAAGACATAGAAGATCTGCAGCACCGGCAGATATCTAAGAACCGACACTACGTCTGGATCGCGTGCTTTAGGATGCATAGCCGCGAATGATAGCACAAGCCCACATTCGACATACAGAGTGAGGTGTTTTTATGCAGGAGATGGGAATTGCCGCGATCTACCCTGGTCCGAATCGCAGTCGGCGGCACCACGACCATCAGATTTACGAAGAGACAGCGGTGATCTGCCAGGGTCATCGCATCTTATTCTGCATCGTAACGGCGAATCGACGGCAGCACATGTGTACAGAAACGCAACGTTGCGCGTACACTCCTGACCAGGTATCCTTCTCCGCAGCACCCACCTATGCTGCGGAGGCACCTGATGGCAGACGGACACCTGGCGAGCATTGCCACCCATTTTGGCGACCTGACCGACCCCCGGGTCGAACGGACCCGGGCGCACAACCTGCTGGACATCCTGACGATTGCGATCTGCGCCATCCTGTGGGGTGCGGAAGGGCCGACGGGCATGGAAACCTTTGGCAAGGCGAAGGATGCGTGGCTGCGAACCATCCTGCCGCTGCCCAACGGTACCCCGTCGCACGACACCTTCAGCCGGGTGTTGGCGCACCTCAAGGCAACCGAACTCCAGGCGGGCTTCATCGCCTAGTTTGCCTCCATCCAGACGGCGACGCAGGGTGAGCTGGTGGCCGTAGATGGCAAAACGCTGCGCACATCGGCAGCCAAGGGCTGGGGGAAAGCGGCCGTCCAGATGGTGAGCGCCTGGGCCAGCACCAACCGGCGCATCCTTGGCCAGGAGAAGGTCAACCCGACCTCCAACGAGATCACCGCCGTACCCGCCTTGTTGGAGAAGCTGGCCCTGGCCAGCTGTATTGTGACGGTGGACGCCCTCCACTGCCAGGTCAAAACAGCAGAGACGATTGTGACGGGCGATGCCGACTATGTCATCGCGGCCAAAGGCAACCAAGAAACGCAATACCGCAGAAGTAACGCTGTGAGGTGTCCTGTCATTCTGAGCGAAGCGAAGAATCCCGGCCGGGACCCTTCGCTTCGCTCAGGGTGACAGCGTTACGTATGCTCTATTGCCAAGAAACCCTCCACGAGGCCATCCAAGCGGTGTTTGCCGAGGCGCACGCCGCCGTCACCCACGACACCGATCAGACCGAGGAGACCGCGCGTGGCCGCTGGGAACGGCGCACCTATTGGACGTTGATGGATCCCGCCATTCTGGCGAAGGTCAATCCGACGGGCCGCTGGCCAAAGCTGAACTGTATTGGCATGGTGCGCTCCGAGCGGCGGGGACACGGCAAGACAAGTTTGGGAAATTGAGAACGTCGTGCATTGGACTCTTGACTTGGTCTTCCGTGAGGACGACTGCCGGGTCTCCGTCGGCAAGGGGGCGGAAAATCTCGCGGTGCTGCGCCACATTGCTCTCAATCTCTTGCAGCACCTCCGCACCTCCAGTTCCCCAAGCAGAGCCTGAAACAGCAGCGCTTTCGCGCCGCGCTCGACACGGACTACTTGCTCCAACTCCTCAGTGGAGAATCACGCGCCGTCGGCTCGTAAACTGCGCTCAAACGTGATGGGAATGCAGGATTAGATGCGATGACCCTGGGTGATCTGCGGCAATCATGTCACGTAATGAGATACTTTCTTATATAAGGCCATGTCAAATTCATTATAAAACCTACGTATTATTGCCCGACATGTTTAGAAGTGATGTAGAACCCGTGTAGAAATGATATAAAACAATAGATCGCTCGTATTTTTGTGATATACCACACAAGAAAAGACGCTAGGATAGTAATCTCTTTGTCCTAATGTGTTTCCAAGAAGGGTGTGTTATCCTGTATGAGGATTGAGTATGCAGTATATGAAAGGTATTCCTCATGAACAGGCGCAAAACTCGCACAATCTCCGCCGTTATTACGGCGATCATCCTCATCACCATCGGCGCCTTTGTGGCGAATCGATCCCGTGACACCGCCAGTTCGCCGCAACCGACCAGTGCTCCTGCCGCTGAGCCGGTCAGCGTCACCACCGCCGCTCAGCCGGCCAGCATCACCACCGCCGCTCAGCCGGCCAGCATCACCACCGCCGCTCAGCCGGCCAGCATCACCACCGCCGCTCAGCCGGCCACCTACCCGGTCTCGGCCGATCAGGCGGGCACGGTCGCCCTCGCCAGCGCGCCTGGTGCCGCGATCAGCGGCACTCCGGCGCTTGTTAGCTACCAGGGGGCGGTCGTCTATGAGGTGACGCTGGATACCGGGCTGGTCTATGTGGATGCGACCAGCGGGCAGGTGCTCGCAAACACCGCAACGAATGCCACCACGAATGTCACCACGAGTGTGGGCGAGGGTGGCGAGGATGGCGAGGATGATGAGCACGACGAGGGTGGCGAGCACGACGACTAATTGGCACAGCGGTCAGCGCTGAACAAACCAAGGGCGGCCATCGAGAGCACTAAAAAGTCGGGGGGTGTACTCACACTACCTTCGCGCTCATGTCAGCACCCGTCCATATTCGCCCCCCGACTTTTTAGTGCTCTCGTCTACAGTGTGGAGCATGATGTCGCTCCTTCGCTAGCTGTGATGCGCCTCCCGCCTCACGCTCATGGCTGATACACCTCGGCGCCCAGGCGGCCCAGCAGCACCCGATAGGGTGCCGGGTTCTCGGGGTGCCACTCCAGGCGCGCCCGCTCGAACCACTGAACTTGGGCCGTGCTGCCGTCGGCGAAGGTGTAGGTATAGGGCTCGGTGATCGGCATCCCAAACAGGGCCAGGCTCTCCTGGTAGCTCACGCCCTGTCGGCCATCGAAGCTCAGGCCATTGCTGGCCCAGGTGTTCAGGAATCCCAGGCCAATCTGCTGATTGCAAACATTGTGCCGAGTCTCGGCGAAGTAGACACATCCGGCCACCGGCCCGGCCGAGGCCGGCTGCTCCTGCCAGTTGATGCCCCGGCTGGACAGGGCCTCGGCACCCAGCAGGCCGAGCTGCACATCGTAGGGCGGCTGGTTCTCGGGCCAGAGCTCGAAGCGCGCCCGCTCGAAGTACTGGGTCGTGCGCCCGCCCACCTGCATCTCGTCGCTGAGCGGGTAGCCGAAGACATAGAGCCCGCCATTCTGCTGCCAGTACGCAAGGAAGCGCCCGCCGACGCTATGGCCGGTCTCGGTGAAGTACTGGCCAAGCCCCTGGCCGGGCTGGCCCGCGCCGGTGAACTGGAAGCACTCCAGGTCGGACGTGGCTTGCCCGCCCAAGTCGGCCACGTAGGTGTTGCCCTGCTGGTCGGCGCTGAGCCGGCTGCTCAGGTGGGTGGCCGTAAAGGTGCCGTCGCTCGCGGCCGGCACCTCGGCCACCAGCTGGGTGTCGCGGGCGGCCCGACACTGGGCCAGGTCGGTGAAGGGCGCGAAGCGCACGCGCACCATCTGGCCGGGCGGCGCACCGCGGCCGACGATAGTCACGGTCGTGCCCGGCGGCCCGGCGGCGGGCTGGATGTCGATCGCCAGATCCGACCCCTGGGCCAGCGCCGGGGTTGCCAGGCTCAGGCCAAGCAGTACGCCGATCGCCAGCAGCGTGCGCAGCAGCGTATATCGCATGGGTGATCCTCCTTTATAGGGGGTACGCGGTGACCGCGCGCCCGGCCCGTCAACGGGTGGGCTCCTGGTCACGAAGGCCGCCTGCGCGGCCTGCCCGCGCCCGCGCAGGCGGGCGTTATGAAAAAGGGCCGGCGGCTTCCAGCCCCCGGAACCGGGTACCGCGTACGTCCTGTTCCATCAGCACTCAACACACACAACACTTGACTTGCCGTTGCAAGATGCGATCCACATGATTTCCACGTCGTCGCAGAGTTGGACGAAAAAGGCAATACCGCAGAAGTAACGCTGTGAGGCGTCCTGTCATTCTGAGCGAAGCGAAGAATCCCGGCCGGGACCCTTCGCTTCGCTCAGGGTGACAGCGTTACTTATGCTCTATTGCCGAAAAAGGGTGCGAGCACAGGCGCTGCGCGAAGACCAGCGCCTGTGTTTCGCGCGCTGGTGCCCGGCAATGTCCAGTACGAATGGTTCACCTCCACTGGCGTCGTCGTTGCCCCACGTTGAAATGGTCTCCGATCTGGCTGCGCAACAAACGCTGGGCAAACGGAAGCCAACTATACTTCTCCGTATCACACCCGACCGCGCAACCTATACCTGCGCTGCTGCGCTCAGCCGGCACGCCTGGCCGACGCATTGCCTTCGCGCTTGCCGCACGGCGACAGCTCTGCGCGGCGGGCAGATCCGTCGGGCCTGTGTGCGATCCGCATCGGAAAGGAGGATGGCTCATCGCCGCTCCCAGGGCGGGATCTTGTGTGATCCGTGGGCCGGTCGCCGGCTGATATGGCCAACGCCGGCTGTAGTTGTCTCTGAAATGTAACCTCAAGGAGGAGCGTTAACATGGCAGCAACGACCTTATCTAAGATCACGAAACAGAAGAAGATCAGCAACGCCGAGGCCTCGCGCCGGATTGGCGATCTTGGCTGGACCCCGACCTACGTGCAGGATCTGGTGAAGTACCCCACCGACTATGTGCTGAATAAGATCCCCAAAGACCCCATGCGCCAGGTGCTGCGCTCCTACTTCCCGATGCAGGACGAGAAGGATAACCGGGTCTTCGGCGCGCTCGACGCTGGCCTGCGCGGCGACATGTTCCGCAATGTCGAGCCGCGCTGGATCGAGTGGATGAAGCTGTTCCTGGCGATCATCCCCTTCCCCGAGATCTCGGCCGCCCGCTCGATGGCGATGCTTAGCCACGTGGTGCCGGGCGATAACTTGCAGACCGGCTTCGCCACCCAGATGATCGATGAGCTGCGCCACTCGACGATTCAGATGAATCTGAAGAAGTGGTACATGGAGAACTATGTCGATCCGGCCGGCTTCGACATCACCGAGATGGCCTTCGGCAAGTGCTACGCCACCACCATCGGCCGCCAGTTTGCCGAGGGCTTTATCACCGGCGACGCGATCACTGCCGCGAACATCTACCTGACGGTGGTGGCCGAGACCGCCTACACCAACACGCTGTTCGTGGCCATGCCCTCCGAGGCCGCCCGCAACGGTGACTACGCCCTGCCGACGGTCTTCCTCTCGGTGCAATCCGACGAGTCGCGCCATATCGGCAACGGCCACGCCATACTCATGTCCATCCTGGACAACCCCGACAACCACGCGCTGCTGGAGCGCGACATGCGCTACGCCTTCTGGCAGAACCACGCGATCGTCGACGCCGCGATCGGCACCTTCGTCGAGTATGGAACTAAGAACCGCGACAAGGGCAAGGAGTCCTACGCCGAGCTGTGGCACCGCTGGATCTACAACGACTACTACCGCAGCTACATGCTGCCGCTAGAGAAGTACGGCATCAAGATCCACCACGACGATGTCGAGGCGGCCTGGGACCGCATCGTCAAGAAGGACTACGTCCACTACACGGCGCAGTTCTTCGCCGCCGGCTGGCCGGTGAACTTCTGGCGCATCGACGGCATGACCGAGGATGACTTCGAGTGGTTCGAGGCCAAGTACCCCGGCTGGTACGCCAAGTTCGGCGCCTACTGGGAGAACTACCGCGACCTCAGCCTGCCCAACAACCCGCCCAGCCTCTGGGTGGACACCGGCTACGTCTACCCGCACCGCTGCTGGAGCTGCATGGTGCCCTGCCTCATCCGCGAGGACTTTGTAGTCGATGAGGTCGACGGCGAGCTCTACACCTACTGCTCGGACCTGTGCCGCTGGACGCACAAGCACGCCTTCGCTGCCGAGTACGAGGGCCGCCCCACCCCGGCCATGGGCCGCTTCAGCGGCAAGCGCCAGTGGGAGACGATCTACCACGGCTGGGATCTGGCCGACTGCATCAAGGATCTGGGCTTCGTGCGCAACGACGGCAAGACCCTGGTGCCGCAGCCGCACCTGCACATGGACGACAGCAAGATGTGGAAGCTGGAGCACGTCAAGGGCTTCGAGCTGCGCAGCCCGCTGCTCGACCTGCGGGCCATGGGCCCCGAGGCCCGCGAGCAGCACATCGCCGACTACCGCAAGGGCTTCACCATCAAGCGGATCTAACGTTGGGGCTGCGCCCCAACCCTGCTTTTTGTTGGGGTTGGGCGGCAAAGCCGCCCAACCCCAACAAAAAAATCTGTGGGGGTGGCTGCGCCACCCCCACAGCCCCAGCGGGTGACATTCATGGCCCAAAAGAAGACCTACACCGTGCGCTTTGAGCCGGTCGGCGTGGAGATGGAGGTTGAGGAGGGCGAGTTTGTCCTCAACGCCGCCTTCCGCCAGGGCATCATGCTCATGCACGGCTGCAAGGAGGGCCAGTGCTCCAGCTGCAAGTCGATCCTCATGGAGGGCGACATCGAGCTGCTGAAGTACTCGACCTTCGCGCTGCCCGACTACGAGCGCGGGCAGGACTATGTGCTCCTGTGCCGCACCCAGGCCTACAGCGACCTGGTGGTCGAGTTGCTTAACTACGATGAGGAGCTGCTGCTCAACTCGCTGCCGGTGAAGGAGTACGCCGCCCGGATCAGCGCGATCGAGGCGCTGACCCACGACATCCGCCGGCTGGTGCTTGAGCTTGAGCAGCCGATGCGCTTTCGCGCCGGGCAGTATGTCGATATCACGATCCCTGGCGCGGGCATCACCCGCTCGTTCTCGATGGCCAACCCGCCGAGCGAGCAGCGCCTGCTGGAGTTCATCATCAAAATCTACCCCGACGGGGCCTTCTCGTCGCAGCTGCGCGATCAGCTCAGGCCGGGCGACACGCTGGAGCTGAAAGGCCCCTACGGCACATGCTTCCGGCGCGACGAGCCGACCGGGCCGCTGATTCTGGTCGGCGGCGGCTCGGGCATGGCCCCGCTCTGGTCTATCCTCAACGACCACATCGAGCAGGGCGACCGGCGGCGGCCGGTGCTGTTCTTCTACGGCGCGCGTGGCGAGCGCGACCTGTTCTACCTCGACAAGATCGCCGCCATCCAGGCCCAGCGCGCGAATGTGCGCTTTGTACCGGCCCTCTCGCAGCTGGAGGTCGGCAGCACATGGGAGGGCGCGCAGGGCTACATCCACGAGGTGCTGGGCCGCCACCTCCAGGAGGGCGAGCGGGCCAGCACTATGGAGGCATACACCTGCGGCCCGCCGCCCATGATCGACGCCGTCCTGCCGGTGCTGGAGCGCAACGGGGTCAAGCCTGATCGCATCCATGTAGATCGCTTCACCCAGGCCGTGCGCTGAGTGGGGCCTACGGCCCCCAGAAGTACTTTATAGAGTTGGCAAAAAAATTGCCAGCTTCGCTGGCAATTTTTTTGCCAACTCTATAAAGGTTTTAGGGCGGCAGCCCTAAACTTGATGAAAGGAACGAGCAACCATGGGGAATCAATCGGGAGCTGCCGGCTCGGCGACCTTCGCCGGGTCGGACAGCCGCCAGTACAACTACTATACGCCGAAGGGCCGCAAGGCGACGCTCTACGAGGACGTGACGGTCGATGTGCAGCCGGACCCGGAGCGCTACCTGATCCAGGACTGGATCATCTCGTTTGCCAACGGCGACCCGGCCTATAACAAGGCGCGGACCGCCCTGAAGAGCTCGAACTGGCACGAGTACCGCGCCCCCGACGAGGAGCACGAGCGCAACCACTTCGCCCGCCAGAGCGAGATCGAGGAGACGATCAAGATCATCACCGCCAGCGCCCGCGCCCAGGGCGCGGCGAAGAACTATGACCAGAGCTGGGTGAAGATCCTCCAGGACCACGTCGGCGCGCTCAAGCACCCCGAGCATGGCCTCGGCGGCATCCTGCTGGTCGCCCAGCGCGATGGCATGACCCAGATGATCAACAACTCCATCCTGACCAACTCCTCCTACAAGCTGCGCTTCGCCCAGGACCTGCTGCTCTATCTGGCCGAGGTTAGCCTTGATCTTGACGGCGGGCTGGATGAGGATGCCGGCAAGGATCACTGGCTGAATGACCCGATCTGGCAGGGCGCCCGCCGGGCGATCGAGACCATCGGCGCGGCATCCGACCACCTGGAGCAGTACTTCGCGATCAATGTGATCTACGAGGCGCTTGTCACCGAGCCCTTCCGCAGCGGCTTTGTGATGCAGTGCGGGGCCATGCACGGCGACTTCGTCACCCCGGCGATCGTCTCCACCGGCGAGGGCGACTATGAGCGCAACCTGGCCAACACGATCGAGATGTTCCACATCCTCGCCCACGACCCGACCCACGGGGCGAGCAACCAGGCGGTGATGCAGGGCTGGCTCGCCACATATGTGCCCCTCTGCGTCGAGGCATCCCGGCAGATGCAGCCGATCTGGTCGCAGCCGCAGGTTAAGCGGGTGAAGTATAGCGACGCCTACGCCCGGGCCACCAACCGCCTGACGACCACGCTGAACCAGATTGATATTGCCTTGCAGAAGGAGGTGAGCCTGTGACCGCAGCAGTCACCACGTTCAAAGATCTCGTGTTCGAGGACACCGTCACCGATATGTGCGGCGTCACCATGAACGACAGCGTCGAGGGCCGCCTCGTCGCCAAGATCATGGAGCACAAGCCCGGCGTGACGGTCAAGCACTACCCGGCGATGATCCGCATCGACGGCCACGGCAAGCTGATCTTCGACATGGACGAGATCTCGGAGGCCCTGGGCCGCGAGATGGACCCCTACATCTTCCAGATCGAGATGTCGACCCACTACGGGCGCATGCTGATCGGCGACAACACGGTGGAGCTGCACGCCGACTTCGAGGGCACCCGCGAGTATCTCTAGCCGGAGTTTTCTGGGGCTGCGCCCCAGACCTGCTTTTTGTCAGGGTTGGGCGCGTAGCCGCCCAACCCTGACAAAATATACCGTGGGGGCGGCGTAGCCGCCTCCACTCCCCCACCGGAAGGTGACTATGCCAAAGCTTATGCTCTTCCAGGCGGAGGCGCGGGCGGCCCTGGGCCGTGGCGTCGAGAAGCTCACCCGGACGATCCAGGGCACCCTCGGCCCTAAGGGCGGGAATACGATCATCGATACGCCGCTCGGCATCCCGATCGTCACACGCGACGGCGTGAGCATCGTCCAGGAGATCGAGCTGGAGGACCTGTTCGAGAATATCGGCGCGCAGGTGGCCCGCGAGGTCTCGATGAAGACCAACGAGGTGGCCGGCGACGGGACGACCACCGCGATGGTGCTGGCCAACGCGCTGGTGCAGCATGGCTTCGCGGTGGTCAAGCAGAAGGCCAGCCCGATCGACGTGGTCGAAGGCATGAACCAGGCCATCGCCGCCGTGATCAAGGCGCTGAAGGGCGAGGCCCAGCCGCTCGCGGACGACAACGCGACTGCGGCGGTTGCCAGGATCGCCTCCAATGACGCCGGCCTCGGGCGGCTGGTCGCCAAGGCGGTGCGCAAGGTCGGCCCGGCCGGGATCATCACGGTGGACTACGGGCAGACGAACGAGACCACCCTCGACTTGATGGAGGGCTTCGCCTTCGACCGCAGCTACCTCTCGCACCACATGGTCACCGATGTCGAGTCGATGGAGGTCATCCTCAAGGATGCGCTCATCCTGCTGACGGACCAGCGCATCCAGAGCCCGCACGAGATCCGCTACATCCACGGGCTGGCCGCCGCCGAGGGCCGCCCGCTGCTGATCATCGCCGAGGACATCGCGCCCGAGGCGCTCTCGACCCTGCTCTCGCTGTCGGCCTCTGGCGGGCCTCCGCTGGCGGCGGTCCACCCGCCGGAGTATGGCAAGTGGCGACAGGCCATGCTAGAGGACATCGCCGTGATCACCGGCGGGCGGGTGCTCTCGCGCGAGCTTGGCGGCAGGATCGAGCAGATCCAGGTCGCCGACCTCGGCAGAGCACTGGAGGTGCAGGTCACGCCCGAGCAGACGGTGATCAGCGGCGGCGGCGGCAACCCGGCCCAGATCCGCGGCCGGCAGGCCCAGGTGCTGCGCCAGCTTGAGGTGACGGAGGCGCTGGTCGACCGGGACAAGCTGGAGATGCGCCAGGCCAAGCTGTCCGGCGGCATCGCGGTCATCCGGGTCGGCGGGGTGACGCCCACCGAGCAGAAGCGCCGCGACCAGCTGATCGAGGATGCGATCAACGCGACCCGCGCCGCCGTCGCGGAGGGCGTGGTGCCGGGCGGAGGCACGGCCTATGTCCACTGCGCCGCCGGCCTGGACAGCCTGATCGCCTCGCTGTCGGGCGGCGAGAAGGACGGCGCGCTGGTCGTCCAGCGGGCGCTGCGCGAGCCGCTGCGCTGCATCGCCGAGAACTGCGGCGCCGAGCGCCCGGACGAGATCGTCGCCCGGGTGGCCGCCGCGCCGAAGGGCATGGGCTTCAACGCCTGGACCGGCGAGCTGGTGGATATGGTCGGCGCGGGGATCATCGACCCGGTCAAGGTCTCGTACACGGCGCTCCAGAACGCCGGGGCGGTGGCCGGCCTGATCCTGACCACGCAGGCCCTGGTGGCCGACAAGCCGGAGGATGTCGACGTGACCGCCGGGCCGACGCGGGGCGGCGGGGCCGAGAAGCTGGGGATGGATCTGTAGGATTTTGTATTGATGCAATACGGCAGAAGTAGCGCTGTGGGATATCTTGTCATTCTGAGCGAAGCGAAGAATCCCGGTCGGGACCCTTCGCTTCGCTCAGGGTGACAGCGTGACTTTTGCGGTATTGCGTATTGATGAATTGGCGGCTTCGCCGCCAATTCATCAATACAAGGATCTTGCTAGGCGGGCTGGCGCATGGTGCGGGCGAGCTGGCCGATCAGCTCAAGGGCGCGGGCGGGCTCCTGCTGGCCCTGGCGGCGGGCCCGCTCGATGTTCGCCCCCAGGACGACAAAGAACGCCTCGTCGATCCCGGCGCGGTTCTGCTCAAGCACCTGGTCGGGCTGCGGCGAGCTGACGATCTGGCTGAAGAGGGCCGCCGCCCGATCCAGGGCGGCGCGGGTCTGCGCCTCCTGCTCGGCCATCAGCCCCGGCAGGGCGGCGCGCAGCACGTAGAGCGCGTGGGCCGCGCTGACATCGCCCGCGTGGGCCGCCTGATCGATGCTGGCGTCGAGCAGCTGGAAGAAGCTCTGGTCGATCAGGACATGGCCTCTGGCGACGAGGGCGGCCCGCGCGTCGGCGTCTGTCGTCTGGAGCAGCTGGGCCAGCAGCTCCTCGCGGCTCTGGATCACCTCCAGGCCGAGCCGGGTGTCGATCGCGGCGATCGCCGCCCGGCCCTGGGAGCTGTGCTGGCCCAGGAAGGTGCGAAAGGCCAGCAGGGTCTGCGCCCTGTCCTGATCGCCCTCCATGTGCGCCGCCTGCATGTGGGCCGTCAGCAGCTCGAAGAAGGCCGGGTCGAGATCCGCGTCGTGGGCCGTGGCCTTCGCGCGCAGCGCCTCCTCGCTGGGCGACTGGAGCAGCTCATCAAGCAGCTTGCCGCGCGCGGCCTGGGTTCTCTGCACCTCGGGGGTGATCCCGTCTGCGGCCAGGATGGCCTGGATGATCGACTCGCGGGTGGCGAAGCGGTTCGGGTGGGCGAGCGAGGGTGTCAGCTGCTCTGGCGGCAGGCTGTGCTTGAGCGCGGCGACCAGCTCGCGCACGTTGGCGGCGCGGTCGGGGCCGGCGGGGGCGAAGACGTAGGCGAAGGCTTGCTCAAGGTCGTAGTAGAGCGTCGGGACGGTGGGCGTAAAGCTGGCCTTACACTCTGGACATTGCACGCGGTTGAGTCGGCCTTGGATAAAGGCAGCTTTGATGGCCAGATCATGTGCGGCGATAATCTGCCGAACGGTTGATACTGACTGATGGCCGCACTTTGGACAGCGCACCGGCCCATCTTGATGGCTGGACATCGATCTGGCTCCTTTCATAAACCGACACTATCGATATGTTATTATATGTTTTCCTACATATAATGTCAATATCCTGTTGAAAAGTCGTTGATATTGCGTACTATCGTAATCTTATCAGGGCCGTAAACCTGTCAGGTGCGGCCCCTGAGGTATCAGGATGCGGTTATTTTATCACTAGCCGCACCTGACAGGTTTTATAACTGGCGTGGGATCGCTATATGTCGGATGTAATCCTGCGAAAAATCAAATCCTCCGAGCGAGAATGTCTCTTTGATGTACTTTACGCCGAGCGAGGCTTGCCGTTCATGCTAGACTCATTCACGCAGCTCTGGGGCTCGCCCGCCGACACAGCTCCGGGCGACATGCTGGCGGTCGAGGTGGCGGGCCAGCTGGCCGGGGGCGCGGCCTACCGCATGGCCGAGGGCGAGCCGGGCCTCTGGCTGACTGGGGTCGCGGTCCTGCCCGAGCGGCGGCGGCGCGGGGTCGGCGCGCAGGCCTACCGCGCGCTGGAGGATGTGCTGCGCCGTCGGGGCACCCGCCGCCTGCTGGCGGGAGTCACCGGCGACTCGCCGGCGGGCCAGGGCTTCGCCGCGCGCCAGGGCTTTGAAGAGGTCGGCGGCACGATAACCTACCAGCTCGATAGCGCCGCCGCCGACCGGGCGGGCTGGGGCGACCCGCAGCAGCTCGTCGCCGCGCAGGGGCTGCGCCTGGCCCGGCTCGACCGCTTCCCGCGCCGTGGCCTGGCCGAGCGGCTGCTCCCGCTCTGGAACCGCACCCGGCCCGACCAGCCCCAGCCCTGGCCGTTCGTGCCCTACTCCGCCCGCCGCCTTGAGCAGGAGATGCTGGCCCCGGATGCGGTCGCCCTGCCGCACTCCTTTGTGATCGTCACCCCCAGCAACCAGATCATCGCCCTCGCCCTGAGCGCCCAGCTCGCCGCCGACTGCCTGGCCAGCATCTACCTCGCGGTAGACCCTGAGTTCCGTGGGCGCGGGCTGGCCCTCGCCCTCAAGCGGCAGCTGATCATCCACGCGCAGGAGCAGGCCATCGCGGCGCTGCTCGCCGAGAACGATCGCCGCAACTGCGCGATGCGGGCGATCAACCAGCGGCTGGGCTACCGCCCGCTGAGCAAGCGGCTGGTCTACCAGCGGGCGCTGGAATAGGCTGTAAAGAAGGAGAGGCATCGATGCCCTACTACGACTATGAGCGAGTCCCCGAGCAGGTTGCGGACGCGGCCTTCGCCGACTTTCTGCATAAGCCGCAGCAGAAGGACATCCTCGACCTGATCCCCGAGCTGATCCGGCACTGCGACGCCTGGTGCGAGGCCAGCGACGCGTATAGCGAGCGGGATCAGCGCGTGGCCGTGCTGCTGCGGCTCCAGACCTACATCCACACGACCTATGCGGCCGAGCTGTCGCGGCTGATGAAGGACAACATCCGCCAGTATCAGCAGCGCGAGGAGATTATGTCCTACCTGTACGAGCGGAGGAACTGAACATGCAGACGATCCAGGTTCGGAGCGACGCGGACGGCCCGTGGGCCTCGGTCAGCCTGCTCCCCGGCGAGCGCGAGGGCTGGGTCGAGGTCGAGGATGGCGGCGAGGCGCGCTGGGTGCGGCTAGAGGACGTCCACCCGGCCGACCGGGTCGCCCTCGCCTTCGAGCGCCAGGCCCGCCAGCGCTACCAGTGGGTGCCGAAGGATGATCTGGGGTGATCAAGGTAAAAGGTAAAAGAGCAATACCGCAAAACTCGCCCTGTCACGCTGAGCGAAGCGAAGCGTCCCGGCCGGGATTCTTCGCTGCGCTCAGAATGACAGAACACTTCACAGGGTTCCTTCTGCGGTATTGCGGTAAAAGGTAAAAGGTAAAATTTTACCTTTTACCGCAATAGAGCATAAGTAACGCTGTCACCCTGAGCGAAGCGAAGGGTCCCGGCCGGGATTCTTCGCTTCGCTCAGAATGACAGGACGCCTCACAGCGTTACTTCTGCGGTATTGCCTTTTACGCAGTAGAGCAAAAGGAACGCTGTCACCCTGAGCGAAGCGAAGGGTCCCGGTCGGGATTCTTCGCTTCGCTCAGAATGACAGGTAAACGTCACAGCGTTCCTTTTGCGGTACTGCCCTTTTACCTTTTGCCTTTTACCTTGATCACCCCGGGTAGCCGTGCAGCGAGCGCAGGACGGTGACGCTGCTGGAGAGCGGCAGGCTCTCCCAGATCTCCATGATCTCGCGGTTCCAGGGCAGGTCGCTCAGGAAGCGCTCGCGGATCAGCGCGTAGTCCGTCCGCGCCGCGTAGAGCTCGGCGAGCCCCCTGGCCTGGGCCTGGACGATCGTGTAGGCGTGGACCAGGGCGTCCTGGGCCTCCTCCATCTCGCCCTGGGCGAGCAGCACGTGGTACTGGTTCAGGTAGACGCGCTGAGGCGCGAGCATGTTCTGCTCGTACCGGCTCAGCCAGATCACGGCGTGGGCCGAGCAGTGCAGGGCCTCGGCCAGCTGACGCAGGGCCAGGTGCGCCATCGCCCGCTGCGAGCGGGCCTCGATGGCCCGGCCCGAGTAGTAGCTGCCGCAGAGCGCCTCGGCCTGCTTATAGTGGGTGATGGCGCGCTCCGCCTCGCCGCGCAGCAGGCACAGGTTGCCCATGCAGCACTGGACATCGGCCATGCGCAAGGTCTGCCCCATGCCCTGGTTGATCGCCCAGGCCCGCTCGTACTGGGCCTGGGCCTGTGCGAGCCGACCGCCCAGCATGTGGATGTAGCCCTGGATCTGGAGCCCGGTCGACGCGCCCGAGTCGAAGCCGATCAGCTCGCAGAGGGCCAGCGCCTCCTGGCTGAGCCGCTGGGCCTCCTCTAGGCCGCCGAGGAACAGGTGCATCTGGGCGATCGCGTTGTACGACCAGATCAGCGCGTCCTGATAGCCGCGCGTCTCGGCGTAGCTCTTCGCCTGGCAGAAGTGGGTCTGGGCCTGGGCGTAGCGGTTGTGGAGCAGGTGGATCGTGCCCATGCGGATGAGGCAGAAGGCGGCCAGGCGGGTCTGCTCAAGGTGCGAGAAGCTGATCAGCGCCGCCTCGTAGTGGCTCAGGGCCTGCTCGAAGTTGGCCATATCGCGCTCGCAGTCGGCCAGGGCCTGGAGGAAGTTGCCCTCGGCCAGCGGCTGGCCGAGCAGGCGGGCCAGCCGCAGCCCCTCCTGGGCCAGCTGGCGGCGCTGATCCAGATCGGTCGTCTGCTCCAGGCGGGCGATCTGCTGCTCGATCACCTGGAGCCGATCCTGGTCATCGCCCCAGTGGCTTACCTCGTGCAGCACAATCTCCAGGGTCGGCGGCTCGGCCTGGATCTGGCCGAGCATGCGGCTCACCTCGGCCTGGCTGAGCAGGAGCCGCCAGCGCTGACGCCATGCCTCGGTGGGCAGCGCGGTGTCCGTCAGGCTGTAGAGCCGCTCCCAGTAGGAGAGCGCGCGCCGGTAGCGCTCTTGGGCCAGCGGCAGGGCGTAGACAGTCTGGGCCTGCTGGCCGGCCTGCTGGAGGTAGCGCAGCGCCTTCTGCGGGCGGTAGCCGTAGTGGTAGTGGTGGGCCAGCCACTCGACCACCTGGTCGATCTGGCCGGCGTAGACCAGCTCCAGGGCGTCGCCCAGCTTGGTGTGCATGATCTGTCGGCGGGCCTGGCTGAGGTCGGCGTAGACCACGGCGCGGATCAGGTCGTGGCTAAAGTCGTAGTGGCACTCGCCACGGGCCAGGGCCACATCGGCCCATGCCCCCTGCTCGCCGCTCAGCACCTCCTTCATCAGGTGGCGGGCCAGCCAGTCGTCCAGGCAGCTGAGCACGTGCTCGGGCGAGTCGCCGCTGGCGGCCTGGAGCAGCCTGGCCTCGAAGGGGCGGCCGATCACGGCCGCCAGCGCGAGCAGGCTGCGGCTCGCGGGGGCGAGTCGGGCCACCCGCCGCCTGATCCGCGCCTGGACCTCGTCGGAGATCAGCTCCTCCTGGTCGAGCGGGGCGGCCTTCAGCGCCCACGGCCCCTCGGCGGTGGGCTGGAGCCAGCCGTGCTCGTGCATCTCATTCAGGGCCTCGAAGAGCATGAAGGGGTTGCCCTCGCTCAGCCGGTACAGGAAGCCGGCCAGCCGGTCGCTATCGGCGGCCAGGGCAATGCTCTGGGCCATCTGCTGCACGGTCTCCTTCGAGAGCCGGTCTAGCTCCAGCTCCTCGTTGAAGCCGTCGTTGAGCAGGGGCCGGTCGAGGGCCACCAGCGCATGGTCATTCACAACCTCGCCCGGGCGGTAGGCACCGACGATCAGCAGCGGGCTGCCCGTCAGCCGGCGCAGCAGGTAGCCGAGCATATCCAGCGTGTCGCTATCGGCCCAGTGCAGATCGTCGAGGAAGAAGAGGGTCGGCTGGGCGAGGGTGAGGGCCTGGAGGAAGTGACTGACCGCCTCGAAGAGCCGGTAGCGGTCGGTGCTCTGGCCGGTGGAGGGCGAGGGCGGCAGGTGGACGTAGCGCTGGCGCACCTCCGGCAGTAGCTGGGCCAGCTCGACCAGCCACGCCTCGCTCAGCGGCAGGTCGCGGGCATCATGGCGGGCGATCTGCTGCTGGAGGGCGGCGGCGATCGGCTGGTAGGGCACCGGGCCAGAGAACTCGTAGCAGCGCCCGCGCAGCACCAGCCCGCCCTGGGACAGCACCAGGTGTCCCAGCTCCTCGGCGAGGCGGGTCTTGCCCACGCCGGCCTCGCCGCGGATCAGCACCAGCCGGCTGCGCCCGCGGCGGGCGATATCCCAGCGCTCGACCAGCCACGCGTACTCGCTGTGCCGCCCGAAGAGCGGGAAGGCCAGGGCGCTAACCTCGGGGACGAGCTTGGTGGGGTTGTCCTCGGGGGCCAGCTCCAGCTCGCCCGCGCGGATGCGCTCCATGAGCGCCACGGTCTGCGGCTCGGGCTCAAGGTCGAGCTCGGCGGCCAGGATCTGGCAGCACTGCTGGTAGTGGGCCAGGGCCGCGTTGCGCCGCCCGGCCAGGGCCAGCAGGCGCATCATCTGGCGGTGGGCCTCCTCGCGCCAGGGCTCCATGTCGAGCAGGCGGCGCGTCGTGGTGATCGCCTCGGGCAGGTAGTGGTAGCTGGCGTAGTAGGTGCCCAGGTGGATCAGGCAGCGCACCGCGAGGTCGTGGAGGGTCGTCCGCTGCTGCTGGAGCCACTCTTGGAAGAACGGGGCCTCGCCCACCTCGAAGCTGGCCAGAAAATCCCCCCGGTACAGATCGACCGCCTGCTGGAGCTTGGCGATCACCTCGGGCGCGTGGGGCTTGGGGTGCGCGTCGGCCGCGTGGAACAGCTCGCGGAACGCGCTCACATCGCTCCAGATGGCCGGGCGCTCCTGAAAGGTGATGTTCAGCCGGTCGCCGCTGACGATCTCCTCGCCGAGCACCTGCCGTAGGTTCCAGAGGGCGTAGCGCAGGTTTCCTAGCGCCTTCTCCTCCGACCACTCCGACCAGAGCAGGTTGGCGAGGTAGGTGCGGCGATACTGGCCGGGCGCGAGGGCCAGGAAGTAGAGCAGAGCCTCAACTTTACGGCTCTTGAACGGGCTCGGGACCTCATCTATATGCTGGATGATCGGCGGGCCAAAGAGTTGGAGACGTACCATCAGTCGATGTACCTCCAAACCCCGTATCGATGCGGCGGAGATTGCCAGCGAAGCTGGCAATTGCCGCCGCATCGATACGGGGTTCCGGGAGCCTACGGCGCCGAACCCGCATCACGGCACGATCACGCCGCGCCCGACGATCTGGCGATTCTTGAAGTCGCGGATGGCCGTATTGATGTCCTTGAGCGCGTACTGCTGGGCGTGGAGCTTCACCCGGCCCTCGGCGTTCAGCTCCATCAGCTCCACCAGCTCGGTGTAGTTGCCCACCAGGCTGCCGGCGATGGCGATCTCGCTGATCACCATATGCACGGTCGGCACGTGTACCTCGCCGCCGTAGCCGACGATATAGTGGGTGCCGCCCTGGCGCAGCATCTGCCAGGAGATCTGCTCGGCGCCCAGCTCACCCACGAAGTCGATCACGGCGTGGGCGCCGCCCCTGGTCAGCTCCTTCACCTCCTGTACCACATTGTCGCCGCCGTCGAGCACGTGGTGCGCGCCCAGGTCCTTGGCCAGCTTGCGCGCCGCCGGGCTGCGGTCCACGGCGATCGTGCGCGCCCCGCACAGCTCGTGGAGCGACTGGAGCGCCACGTGGCCCAGCCCGCCCACGCCGAGGACGACGCAGTACTGGCCGGGCATCAGCTGGCGCGCGGCCTTCTTGGCCACCCGGTAGGCGGTGATCCCGGCGTCGGCCAGCGGGGCCACCTCCATCGGAGCCACGTTCGGGTTGAGCTTGATCAGCGCGCGCTCGTTGGTCAGCAGGTACTCGGCAAAGCCGCCGTCGCTGTTCAGGCCGGGGAAGCTCGACGACTCGCAGTACATGTCCTCGCCGCGCCGGCAGCCCAGGCAGACCCCGCAGGTGCGCAGGGGGTGGCAGATCACCGCGTCGCCGCGCTTGACTGAGGTGACGCCGGGGCCGACATCCTCGACCCAGCCGGCGTTCTCGTGGCCGAGGATGTAGGGCAGCAGGGTGCGCTGCGGGTCCTGGATGTCCTTCCAGACACCCTCAATGATGTGCAGGTCGGTGCGGCAGAGCCCGGCCGCGCCGACGCGCACGATCACGTCGCCGGGGCGGCTAACCTGTGGGACGGGCCGATCCTCGACCACTAGGTCGATGTTCATGTGCTCGTCATATGAGTAGAGGCGCGCTGCTCTCATCGCAAGTGCTCCTTTCTAGATCGCATGGGTCAGCAGGCTATCGCCCAGGCTGTCCTGCCGATGGGCCTGCTCCGGGCGATACTGGGCGCGCAGCAGGCCCTCACACAGGCTGGTGTTGAAGGCGATATTCAGGCGGGCCGAGCGCGAGCGCCGCATGTAGTCGGCGAGATCCAGCGTGTGCAGGGGCTGGCCCTCAATGGTGGTGAACAGCAGGTCGGCGGGCGTCTGGCTGAGGCCGAGCTTGCGCCGTTTGTGCAGGTACTTCTCCAGGTCTGCGGCGGCGAGGGGCAGGCGCAGGGGCGCCTCGCCCGGCACGATGGGCACGAACAGATCCTCGCCCAGCA
Organism: Chloroflexales bacterium ZM16-3; assembly: GCA_004138175.2. GTDB lineage: Bacteria > Chloroflexota > Chloroflexia > Chloroflexales > Chloroflexaceae > Oscillochloris > Oscillochloris kuznetsovii. The sequence continues at coordinate 26,954 of RYFE02000041.1, forward strand.
CCAGCAGATCGTCGAGCCGCAGCGCCAGGCTCTGCTCATCGCGCACGCCCGCCTGGCGCAGCCGCCGCAGCAGCACATCCTGGCGCGCGAGGAAGCCTTTCGTGGTGAAGGTGTGGCGCAGATCCTCCAGCCCGCCGCCGTCGGTCTCGTCGGGGAAGGTCTCGTCGAAGGATTTGCCGGCGTTCACCCCGGCGTTGATCTCGGTTGCCGCGCAGTTGTTATGCACCAGCACCGTCACGGCGCTCACGCCCGGCACCCGGCTCAGCTCGCTGCGGATGTCGTAGGACATCAGGTAGACGAAGTTGGGCGCGCACCAGAAGGTCGGCACGGTGTAGCGCACGGTCACATGGCCGCCGGCGATCTGCACCTCGTCAATAAAGCCCAGCCGCGTGACCGGGGCGTCCAGCTCAGGGTCGTAGACCTGATCGAGGGCGGCGTCAACCGCCTCACGGCTGGGTAGCTCAGCCTGAGTGGCCTGTGGCATATGGTTCTCCCATCTGAATCCGGAGCGGGCGTGGGCGCGACAAAGCCGCGCCCACGCCCACAGGCCCTACGCCGAGGCAAACCGCGCGCGATCCTCTGCCATCTCGTGCTGGCCGATCGTCACCGGCAGCGCGCGGAGCTGGGAGATCTTCTTTGAGACATCGACCCCGTAGAGCCGGGCCGCGTTCAGCCCGAGGATCTTGGTCTTCACGTCGAGCGTGAGGTCCACATTGAACTCAGCCTTCAGGTCCTCTGGCATCTCGCTGCCCATAAACGCATCGATCACCCACTTCGGCTCCCAGATCGCGTAGTCGCTGCTAAAGAGCAGCTTGTCGGGGCCGAGCCAGTAGAGCAGGTTGGCCATAGCCTCGGCAAAGAAGCGCGGGCGGGTGCGGGCGAAGGGCATCACCACAGCCAGGCCAGCGTACACATTGCGCTCCTGGGTGGCGATATAGCAGAAATCCTCGATCCGTGGCAGCCCGCAGTGCTCGACGATAAAGTTCAGCCCCTGGAACTCGGTCGCCACCTCGTCGATGTCGCTGACATCGAAGGAGTCCTTGTTCAGCGGCCAGATCGTCGGCCCCTTGTGGACGTGGATGTTGGTGATGCCCAGCTTCTCGCACTCGGCCAGGAAGTGCTTCGCCGCCGGGTCGGTGAGCTTCCAGCCCTTCGAGTCGCCGTGCCACTCGGCGGTGTAGAGCTTGACCCCCTGGATGTCCCACTCGGCCTTGGCGCGGCGCAGGGCGTTCAAGCCCAGCTTGCCGGTCTCGCCGTGGCGCGGGTCGAAGGAGCCGTTAAGGATGACCCGCTCGGGGTGGGCCTGCTTGAGCAGCGCGTTGCGCTCGATCGGGTTGAAGCCGGTGTGGTAAAAGTCGTAGAGGTTGGTCGTCTGGAGGATGCACATATCGACGTAGCCATCGACGAAGAGGTCGCGGGTCATGTCATCCACCGAGTACTTCTCGTAGTGCTCGATCGGCCAGACCCGCTCGGCGGGCGTGAAGAGCTTATGGTAGCCATAGAAGCAATCGATCCAGCCGCGCCCGTTCTCATTCACCTGGTTCTCGGGGCTGGCATCCCAGAGGTGGGTGTGGCCGTCAAGGACGAAGATATCATCACCAGTGGCCGTGCGGTACATAGGGTCTCTCCTTCTGTACTACCCCGGCGCGCGCCAGGGGAGCATCGTTGCTTCCCGATTGCCGATCTCGAACACAGGCATCCATCGCGCTAGGTGTGCCGCCGTGCCGGCGCACATACTGTTCCACAGGCATAGCAACGCCTGTGGCGCGAGCCTCCTTTCATATGGTGATTGCGATGAATACTGGGGGGGTTGCCTTCATCGTAACACCGTTCCAGGATCGACGGCAAGGTGCGTGCGGTGTAAAAGTGGTGAAAAATTCACCCGGCGCGTGGACAGCGCCGGGGGGCCATGCTATAGTTTATCTACCGTCTCACACCCCCAACCCAGGCTCTCCGACACAGCTGGCGCCGCCGCATGCCGCCAGCCACACGACAAGGAAGCCGTCGTGCCTGAGGAGCCCCGCCCGCCGGCGATGATCGTGCCCGGCGCGCCCGGCGTTGACCAGGCGCAGACAACCCTGCGCCTGGCCTACGCCCGCGCCGCCTTTCTAACCACCGGCAACCTTGAGAGCATCGTCCCGCGCCCTATCGTGCGCGACTCGTGGCGGCGCTGCCGCGATTCGCAGGTGGATGTCTTGCGACAGATCGCCGCGCCGGGGGTCTCGTCCGACGATCAGCTCGCGCACCTGCGGGCGTCCAGCGCCGCGCTCATGGCCGCCGCCCGCCCGGTGCTCAAGCGCATCTCCGAGGCTCTCGCCGATATCGGCTACGTGGTCGCCATCGGCGACATCGGCGCGCGCCTGCTAGAGATCTGCGGCCGGCCCGACATGCTGCGGCAGCTGGCCCGGCGCAACTTCCTGCCCGGCAGCGACTGGAGCGAGACGGTCGCCGGCACGAACGCGATCGGCACCGCGCTGGCCACCGGGAGGGTCGTCCAGCTCACGGCGGCCGAGCACTACTGCGAGGGCTGGCAGGATGTGACATGCACGTCCGCGCCAATCCGCAGCCCAACAACCGGCGCGCTGCTGGGCGCGCTCGACATCACCGGGGATTACCGGCTGGCCCGGCCCTTTTTGGCCACCTACCTGGCGGCGGCGGCGCGGGCGATCGAGCAGAACCTGGGCGACTCCGGCGCGCTGCCGGCAGCGCAGCGGCTCTGGCCTGGGCACACCGTGGTAGCTACAGAAACCATATCTACCGAGCAGCGCCGCACCCGCCTGGCCGAGCGCCTGGCCGTCGCGGCGGGGATGATCAGCGCCAGCCTGAACCCGGCGACCACAGCCGCGCGGATCGCCGAGCATGCCGCGCTGGTGCTGGAGGCACACTGGGCGGCGGTCTACCGCTTCGACGACGAGGGCGTCGCGCAGATCGCCGCCCAGCACGGCCCATGGCCACCCGGCCAGATCGTCCCGGAGGCGCTCGGCGGCGAGATCGCGGCCCTGCGCGACTGGGGCGAGCCGGCGCTGATCGCCGAGCTGCCGCGCGCCAGCAGGGCGCTCCCCGCCGGCGCGCGGTCCGCCGCGCTGCTGCCGCTCATGGCCCCGCACGGCCTGCGGGGTGCCATGCTCGTGCTGCGCCCGGCGCGCGGGCTCTGGCACGCCGACGATGTGCGCGCCGGCCTGACCCTGGCGGCCCAGGCGGCTACCGCGCTTGAGAACGCCGATCTCGTCGCCCAGCTCCAGGAGCAGCACCGGCAGACCCAGGCCATGAACACGCTCGGCAGCCTGCTGGGCAGCATGGTTGACCCGTACCTGCACAGCGAGCTGATCATCGATATGATCGTCGACCTAACCGGGTTCGACTACGGGGCGGCGCTGTGCTTCGCCCCGTCCGCCAGCGCGCCGTGCCGAGCCACCTACAGCGCCGGGCTGCGGGCGCTCGGCCTACATGCCGAGGCGGTCGTCGCCACGCTGCGGTGCATGGCCGTGGCGGCGATCAGCGCGAGGGATGATGTCGTCGGCGGCGACGGGTCGGCGCGCGGCGGCGTCTGCGACCTGATCGCCAGCTACCTCGATCTGAGCAGCGGCCCCTGCGTCCTTGTCGTCGGCCGTAAGCAGCATCGTGCCGGGAGCGCGAACGACCACGCCCTGCTGAAGCTGATCGGGCAGCAGCTGGCGCTCACCCTGCGGAGGAGCGGGCTCGTCCGCGCCGTCGGCGAGCAGGAGGGACTGATCGCCGCCGACCAGCTCAAGAGCGACTTCCTCGCCGCGATCTCGCACGACCTGCGCTCGCCGCTTACCGCGCTGCGGGCCACGGTCGAGAGCCTGATCGACCGTCGCCACAGCTTCCCGCCCGCCGAGCACGAGGGCATGCTGCTGCACGTTGGCCGTCAGGTCGGGCGGATCAGCCGACTGATCGACCAGATGCTCGATCTCTCGCAGATCGAGGCCGGCATCTTTCGGATCGACCACGACTGGACCGATCTCGGGGTGCTGATCGACGACACGATCTGCGCCTTCGCCCGCCTCGACCAGGGCCACCCGATCAGCCCGAGGCTCGCCGCTGACCTGCCGCTCCAGTATATTGACCCGGACCGCATCACCCAGGTGCTCTGGAACCTGCTGGAGAACGCGGCCAAGTACAGCCCCGCCGCCGCGCCGATCACCGTCGCGGCGCACGCCACCCCGTCCGGCACCGTGATCGACGTGGCCGACCGTGGCCCGGGCGTGCCCGAAGACCAGCGCGAGCAGATTTTTGGGCACTTCTACCGCATGCCCAAGGATCGCCGGGCGCGGGTGCCGGGATCGGGCCTGGGCCTGGCGATCTGCCGCGGGATTATCCGCGCTCACGGGGGCGATATCTGGGTCGAGTCGCGGGCCGGCGGGGGCAGCCTCTTCCGCCTGTGTCTGCCCCCGCCGCCCGCCGAGCCGGCCGCGATCGAGGAGGTAATCAGCGATGAACTCTGCCCTCCACGCACGGGGGACTGAGGGCCTGCCGGCCTCATCCCAGCGGACGATCCTGCTCGTCGATGATGACGCCGGGATCCTCGGGGCGCTCGCGCCCACCCTGGCCAGCTACGGCTACGCGGTGGAGAGCGCCAGCGATGGCCAGGAGGCCCTGGCCACGTTCGATCAGGTGCGGCCCGACCTGGTGCTGCTCGACCTGATGCTGCCGCTGCTCGACGGCAGCGAGGTGTGTCGGCGCATCCGCGCCCAGGCCCCCACCCCGATCGTCGTGCTGAGCGTGAAGGGCAGCGAGGCCGATATCGTCTCGGTGCTCGACCTCGGCGCCGATGATTATCTGGTCAAGCCGTTTCGCCTGGCCGAGCTGCTCGCCCGCATCCGCGCCGTCCTGCGCCGCCGCGAGCCTGGGGCGGGGGCCGCGATCTCCTGCGGCGACCTCCAGATCGACACCCAGAGCCACCGCGTCGCCGTCTCCGGCAGGCTGATCGTACTCACCCCGACCGAGTACTCGGTGCTGCACGAGCTGGCCTGCCATGTTGGCCGGGTGGTGACAACCCGCCAGATCATCCAGAACGTCTGGGGGCCGCAGTACAGCGACGCCACCGACTATGTGAAGGGCGTCGTGCGCCGCCTACGCGTGAAGATCGAGCCCGACCCAGCCCACCCGCGCTACCTGCTCACCGAGCCACACATGGGCTACCGGCTGAATGATCAGCCCTGATCGCGATGTGTCAGGGATGGCTCTATCGCACTCCATCCAGGGCCTATACAAGATACCGTTGGCAAACTTGGCCCGGTTGCGCGATACTATGGAGTGACGTGACCGGATAGCGTGAGCAGCACGGAGGAGGGAGCGATCCGGTGCATCTGGATGCGACGGCCTGATGCGACATGAAGTGCCGGTCGGCCAGCCCCCGAGCAAGGGGACTGACCGACCGGCACTTGATTCTGCCGCTACGGGCGACTGCGCCGAGACTGGCTGCCGGTGCCCGTGCCCGTGCCCATGTTGTCACAGACCCCGTCGCCGTCCGTGTCCACGTAGTTGTCGCCCGCGCCGGTGCCGGCGTTGTCGCAGACCCCGTCGCCGTCCGCGTCCACAAAGTTCGCATCGTCGCAGGTGCCATCGCGAGTCATATCGCCCCGGCCCTGGCCGTTGCCATTCATCACGAGGGCGGCATCGGACGCGGGGGCGATCTCCTGGGCGGAGGTGGACGTGATCGGGGCGAAGGCCAGGGTGGCGGCGAGGGCGGCGGCACCGGCGGCGCTGGCGAGCCAGAGGGAGATATTCATGGTGGTGCTCCTATTTGTGCTGTTGGGGGGCGCTCTGCGTTGTGGCGCCCGCTGTGTTGATGTCATCAGGATAGCAGGCGGGTGTGGAGGGGCGATGGAAGATCACTGAGGGTGTGATGGAGTGAGGCACTGAGGCGCGGCCGCTGCATCTCGGCGCATGCTGCGGAGATACGGCGCTATACAGCGAGGAAGATCGCCGCATCAAGGCGGGCGCACGTCCGAGCTATGTTGGCGCATACTGGTGCCAGGCCGAGCAACCCAGCGTAGAGAGGAGCCCGCCATGCGCCGCCGAACAAACCGCCCGCCCCGCATCTCGCGACGTGGCCCGCTACAACCTGACGGTCGCCCTGCTGGCCCTGGTGGCCGCGCTGCTGCTGGCGGCGCTGGTCGCCCCCGGCGCGATCAACCTACAGGTGCTGCTGCCGCTGCTCATCCCGCCGCTCACGCTGGCGCTGGCGCACTACTTTGATCGTCGCCAGCGCTGATGCCCTACGCCCCGGGCGCGCCGGAGATCGGCGCGCCCGGGGCCTCCAGTCGAGCCAGCTCGGCGCGGGCCTCGGCCAGCTCGCGGCGCATGCCCAGGCACGGATATAGCCGATAGCCGATAGCCGATAGCCGATAACCGATAGCTGCCTGACGATCAGCTATTCTGGTTCGGGGGCTGGCTCAGTGGGGGCATCTAGCTTTGCCAGATCGGCGCGGGCCTCGGCCAGCTCGCGGCGCATGCCCATGCGCTCGAAGAGGTCGATGGCCTCGGCGAGGGCGGCACGAGCGGCGGGGAGGTCGCCACGAAGGAGGTATAGATGAACACGCTGATCTTCTACGGCCTGGTGGTGATCGTCGGCCTGGCGGTGGTGCGGGTGCTGTTCCCGGCGCGGCCGACGCAGCCGCAGGTGATCTACGTGGTGGCCAAGCCACCGCAGGCGCGGGGCGGTCTCGGCTGCCTGCCGCTGGTCGTCGCGGGTATCGTGATCATCGTGGCGCTGCGGCTCTTTGGTGCGGGATAGCATTGAGGGCACCCACGAGGGGCGCCCACGAGGGGCGCCCATACGAGGCGCGGGCGGCGGTGAGCCGTAGGAGCCGATGCTTTGCCCCTACGGCTCACCGCCGCCGCTTCGCCCTGCGGCCGGGGGCGCGCTGCGCGAGGATGGCGGCGAAGCCGGGGTCTGCCTCCCAGCGGGCGCGGGGCCAGGCGGCGAGCAGCGCCTCGGCGAGGGCGAGCACGGCGGGGGCGTTGGGGCCGTCGGCCCCGCAGATCAGCAGCTCGGCCGCGTGGGGCGGCAGGGGCGACACGTTCCGATACCCGTAGGCCACCTCGACGCCCTCGGGGGTGCGGAAGCGCTGGGGCTCGTCCGCAGTGGGCACGTGGGCCAGGCCCAGCGCCTCTGCGACGCGCAGGAAGTCGGCAAGGGCCAGGGGCGGGGCGAGGCGCAAGGTGATCATGCCGAAGTCGTCGAAGGGGTCGTCGTCGGCTATCACCGGCAGCGCGGGGCGCGGCGGTGGCACGGCGCGGCCCTTGGATCGGCGGGGCGGTGGCTGCGACATCAGGGGGCTCACTGTAGAGGCGGTTAGACGGCGGATGGAGAGATCCTGCGCGAGAATCCGGGGTATCTGCATACCCGCATATAGTTTACTACCACCCTGTCCATTTATACGCTCCTGCCGAGAAAAATCACATCTTCACAAATATGTGAAGACCGTGCTATAATCCTGGCCAGACCCTTCAGAAGAGCAGGAGCTACAGTATGAACGACCTGCTGCCCCTCAAAGATGCCGCCCAGCAGTTTGGTGTGAAGCTGGATCGGCTTCGCCGCGCCGCCTGGGACGGGCGGCTGACGGCGCGCCAGGTCGGCAACCAGTGGCTCGTCGAGCCATCGGAAGTCGCGCGCTTCCTGCGTGACGGCGGCCGTCGCCCGGAGCCGGCCGCCGTGACCGTTGGACAGAGAGGAGAGGCTATGGCCCGCATCATCGCCGTCGCGGTTCCCAAGGGGGGCACCGGGAAGACCACCACGACGCTCAACCTGGGTGCCGCGCTGGCGGAGCAGGGCCAGCGGGTGCTGCTGGTGGACTTCGACCCGCAGGGCAACCTGACCCAGGCGCTGGGGCTGCGCCCGGCCGACCTGGAGCACACCTCGTACACCGCGATCAAGCACTTCCTCAGCTGCTTCGAGCCGCAGCTGGAGCGGGCGGTTCGGCCCACGAGTATGGGCGTAGATGTGGTGCCGACGAGCGCGCGGCTCAACCTGGCCAACGATGAGCTGGCGGTGGCCATCCAGCGCGAGTTCGTGCTCCAGAAGCTGCTGGCCCCGCTCGCCCCCAGCTATGACATCATCCTGATCGACACCCTGCCCTACCTGGGCGTGCTGGTGGTCAATGCCCTGGTGGCCGCCCAGGAGGTGCTGGTGCCGCTGCAGGCCGAGTACCTGGCGACGGAGTCGGTGGCGCTGATGATGGACCAGGTGCAGCTGATGCGCCGCTCCGGCCTCAACGCCAGCCTGCGCGTCCTGGGAATCCTGCTGACCATGGTGGACCAGCGCACGGTCATCCACCGCGAGGCGGTGGACTACGCCCGGCGGGTGTTCGGCAGCCAGGTGCCGATCTTCGGGGCGATGGTCAAGCGCTCGGTGCGCTTCCCAGAGTCGCAGGCGAGCCACCAGTCGATCCTGGCCTACGACCCCGAGGGGGATGGGTCGCGGGCCTACCGGGCGCTGGCCGAGGAGGTGCTGCGTGGCACGTCGTAGGGGGAGCTTCTTCACAGCCGAGGCGCGGCCAGAGGACGACCTGGCGCGCGAGCGAGACCTGGCGGCGCTGGTGCAGGCCCGGCGCACGGTCGTGCAGGAGATCGGCGTGGGCCGTATTCTGCCGAACCCCTTCCAGGCCCGCCAGTCGTTCACCGATCTAGAGGGGCTGGCCGAGTCGATCCGGGCGCACGGCTTCACCACACGCCTGCGGGTGCGCCCGCACCCCAGCCAGCCCAACACGTTTGAGCTCGTCTATGGCGAGCGGCGGCTGCGTGCGGCGGGAATCGCTGGCCTGGACAGCGTGCCCTGCGAGATCGCCGACCACAGCGACGACGACCTGGTCGAGATCGGGCTGGCCGAGAACATCCAGCGCCGCGACCTCGACCCGCTGGAGGAGGCGCGAGCGTTCGCCACCTTCATTGAGCAGCGGGGCTACAGCGTGCGGCGGCTGGCCGAGCGGATCGGCAAGGACAAGAGCTATGTTGAGAGTAGGCTCGCGCTGCTGCGGATGCCGGATGACGTGCGCGATATGGTCGCCCAGCGGCCGGACTCGCTGCGGGCGGCCCGTGAGATCGCCAAGGTGGACGCGCCCGAGGCGCGGCAGCCCCTGATCAGCGGCGTGGTCGGCGGGGCGCTCTCGACGGCTGATGTGCGCGATGCGGTGCGAGATCTGACCTCCCCGCCCGCCGACGACGGCGGTCCCGCAGAGCCTTCTCGCCCCCTGGGATCATCGCGGGAGCGGACGGTCCCCGACCCGCTTGCCGCCGTGCGGCGCGGCGTTGACCGCGACCTCCAGGCGATCCGCGCCATCCTGGGGCGCTGGGAGCAGCTCATTGGGCAGGGGGAGGGCGAGCGCACGGCGGTGGATTCCGCGATGGGGAAGCTCACCGCTGAGATGGAGCGGGTTGCGCTGCTGCTGCTCGCCGACGGGTCGGCGTGACCGTGGGTGTCTGTACATACAGACAGTTGTGACAAGTATCACAGGTGTCTGTATGTACAGACAGTTGTGATAAGTATCACAGGTGTCTGTATGTACAGACACCTGTGACGGACATCACAATGACGGTGAGCGATAGGCGGGCGGATATCAGCACCGCCAAGGGGGATGCATGATACATCCCCCTTGGCGTAGCAGGGGATGCCACGAGGGCATCTCTGAGGGCAGACATAGGCCCAACTCCAGCAGATCGCCGAGATGGGGCGGGCGATCACCGCGATGGCTGAGCAGCAGATGGAGATCCAGCGCCAGCAGCAGGCTCTGGGCGCCCGGATCGATAGGGCCGGCTAGGTCGTGACGGCTCCCAGGGCTAAAGCTCCTGGGCTTTACGGGCTGGGATTGTAAAAATGATCAGCGCCGGTTGCCGACCAGATTCGCCACCAGCCGGACGACCTCGGCCAGCATAAAGCCGAGCACGATTCTGCTCCTCTCTGCGGAGGGCGGCGACCGCACCGCCCGTGTACAGCTCAAGCATACGCCGGGCATCGCCGCAGCGCCCCACATGAATCTGTAGGGCGCGGGGCGCAAAAACGGTAGGCTTGTGCGAGGGAGGATCGGCTGTAGCGCAGAAGGAACATTGTCTCATCTTTTGCTCCCCGTTCTCGCTTCATGTGGCTGGTGACACGAATCTCGGGTCAAGGCCGCACAGTGAAGGTGTGGGAGAGCAAAGCTCTCCCACAAAAAAGATGACATACGGTTCTGCAAAAACTCCCAACATGCGATCCCAGCCGTCTCAGGTGATAGGGGCACAGCGGGCTACTCGGCCTGCCCCAGCACCCGCCCCACCATGACCTCGACGAAGCGCACGGTCTCGTTGCGCCAGGGGTTGTGCCCGGAGTGCTCGAACCAGATCAGCTCCTTGTGCGGCGCATCCAGCCGGTTGATGTAGTCCTCGGCCAGGTAGGGCGAGGCGTTGATGTCGTGGCGGCCCTCAAGGATGTAGATCGGCACCTCCAGGCGCGTCGCCTGCGTGCGCAGGTCGGCCCCCCACAGCTGCGGCCACATGGCGTTGTAGCTGTCGAGCACGCCGCGCACATAGCTCACCTTGTCGTACAGGCCATACTCCGGGCCGCCGATCTCGCCGAGGGTGTTGTAGCCGGGGTTGTGGATGGCTGGATTGCGGTCCATCGCCGAGGTCAGGTACATCAGGTAGGGGGCCTCTTTGTCGATCACGTTGCCCGTGTAGGGCGGCGGCCCCTGGGCCTCCAGCGAGGCCGCCGTCTTGGCGTCGCCCCGCTCGCGGGCGATCTGGAGCGCCAGGTTGTAGCAGTCGATGTCGGTCTGCGCGAAGTCGACCATCTGCGCCACGCTGACGACGGCGGCGAAGTGCTGCGGCTCGCGCTGGGCCATCCAGACGCCCAGGGCGGTGCCCCAGGACTCGCCGACTAGGTAGATCTGCCGCTGTCCGAAGCGCTCGCGCAGCTGTCGCGTGAGCGCCAGCCCGTCCGCAATAGCGCGCTCGGGGGTGAGCTGGTCGAAGGGCACGGCGTGGTAGGACTTGCCCGCGCCCGGCTGGTCCCAATTGACTACCACGAAGTGTCGCTCAAGCTCGCTCAGGACGATGCGCGTCGCGGCGAGCTGGCTGCCGCCGGGGCCGCCGGCCAGGAAGAGCAGCACCGGCCGGTCGGTATCTCTGCCGCGCACAGTGATCCACTGCTGGCTGCCGTTCAGCTCGACCTGCTCCAGGCTGGCGACGCTGCCGGGCAGCGGGTGGCCGTCGGCACCCAGGATCGGCGGGGTGGTGGCGAAGCGCTGCGATGCGCCGACCGCCAGGGCGGCGACCAGCGCCCACACCGCCAGGGAGATCGCCCAGGCCATCCAGCGGCGCGGCGCGAGCCGGAAGGCCGCGATCAGCAGGGCGATGTCGGCCAGGCCGAGCAGCACCCACACCGGCGCAGGCGCGGCGCTGGCGATGGGCAGCAGCCCGACCGGCAGGGCCAGGGCGGCGAGCAGGAGCAGCCCGAGCACAATCAGCAGGACGCCGCCGATCCCTCGGAGCAGCCTGATCGATGTCGGGCGCGCCCCGCGATGGGCGAGCGGACGGGCGAGGTTTTCCATGAGTATCTCCTTCTCGAATCTTGAACCGGCTTTGCCCCCTCACCTCCAGCCCCTCTCCCTCAAGGGGAGAGGGGAGATTCCGCAGAAGAACGCTTCCGGTTCCCCCTCTCCCTTAAAGGGAGAGGGGGCTAGGGGGTGAGGGTTGGTCGGCGGCAGATTCCTTATGTGAAAGGTATTGCTCCTAGATCCGAAACCCGAGCAGGTTCCAGGTGTTCAGGAACCAGAGGTAGCCGACGCCGGCCAGCAGGACGAGCAGGTAGTGCGCGCGGCCCAGGCGGCTCCAGCCGGCCAGTCCCCAGGCCCGCACGGCGGTCAGCGCCGAGCCGAGCAGCAGGGCGCCGCCCAGCAGCGGCAGGCACAGAACCGTCCGCATGGCCGCCCGCAGGCCGCCCTCGGCCCCGACGCTGATCGCCTCCGGCGCGACTAGTATGATCATCGGCAGGAACAGGAGGTAGAGCGCGATGGCACCTCCGGCCAGCTGGATGCTCAGCCGATGCGCGGAGCTGGCCCGCCGACCCCGATTGATGAAGGCAGTGATGGGCCAGCCGGCGATCGCTGACACGAAGATCAGCCCGCAGGCCGCGAACAGCCCCAGGGCGAACCCGCCCGTCTCGTACCAGGGCACGCGATCGTAGGCGCGGAAGGGGTTGTTCTCGATGAAGAGCCGATCCGGCCCGCCCGCCGCGTCTGTGCCAAAGACCAGGTCGCCGTAGGGGTCGTGCCGCCCGTCGGCCAGGCACAGCACGTCAGGGGCTACCGGCACCCAGCGGAGCCGCTGCGGGCCGAGGCCGACGCTGGTCACGCTGCCGTCACTCGCTGCGATGAGCTGGATGTCGCCGTAGCCGCTGCCAGGGAGCAGGGCGAGAAGCTTGGCGAAGCTGCGCGCGAAGCTGTTGCTGGTGCGGTAGGTCCCCGCCATGCGGGCGGCCACCTGGGGCGCATCCGCCAGCGGCGTGGGCGTCACCGTGTCTGTCGGGTAGTAGTGGTCAATGAACGCCTGAAGCAGCTCCTCGCCCTGGGCGAACCCGCCGTTGCTGTTGTAGCTGGCGTAGATCCCGACCCCGCGCTCGGGCAGCAGGGCGACGATGCTGTTGAACGAGGTTGCGAAGACGCCGTTGTGCTTGAGGATGCGCTCCCCGCCCAGCCGCGCCTCGGCCATGCCGTAGGCCATCCCGTTCACGCGCGGGTCGTGGGTGAAGAGCTGCTGCTGCATCTGCCCGCCGGTGGCCTCGCTGAGGATGCGGACCTCGCCATAGCTGCCGCGCTGGAGCAGGGCGACCATCAGGCGGGCCATATCGGTCGCGGTGGCGTAGCTCTCGCCGGCGGCGGGCAGTCGGATGTAGCGCTGCGGGGCGGCCCGCAGCTGGCCGCCGGTGTAGCTGTAGCCGACCGAGGCGCGGGCGGCCAGATCGGCGGGGAGCGGCTGGCGCAGCGAGGTGCTGGCCATACCCAGCGGCGCGAGGATGTGCTGCTCGGCGTAGCGCGCGAAGGGCGTGTGGGTCACCTCCTCAACGATATGGCCAGCCAGGGCCGCGCCGTAGTTCGAGTAGGCCGCCAGCTCGCCCGGGGCGCGCACCCGCTCCGGGATGTGCGTGCTCAGGTAGAGCCCCGCCGACACCAGCTCGTGCGGGTCGCGGGCGTAGATGCCGGGCAGATTGTCGAAGCCGGCGGTGTGGCTCAGCAGGTGGCGCAGCGTGATCGGCTCGGGGTAGGTCGCGGGGATCGTAAAGGTCAGGTAGGTGTTCACATCGGCGTCGAGGTCGAGCAGGCCCTGCTCGACCAGCTGCATCACCGCGACCCAGGTGAACAGCTTGCCGGTCGATCCGGTGGCGAAGAGGGTCTGCTCGGCGACCACCGGCGCGCGGGCGGCGAGGTCGGCGTAGCCGTAACCCCGGGCGACCAGCAGCTCGCCGTCTTTGACCACGGAGACGGCCGCGCCGGCGATATGCTCGCGCTCAAGCTGGTCGCGGAAGAACGTATCGAGGAACGCCCCCAGCTCCTGCGGGTCACGCGGGCCGAGGCCCACGAGCTGCGCGGCGCGCAGCGGGGCGGGCGCGGCGGCGGCCAGCAGGGCAAGGAGCATGGCGGTGATTGCCAGTCGTCTGACGATGATATTCATGGGGACACCTCATCTATATCGGCGACATCAGCGGGCGCGTGGCGCTGCACCAGCAGCAGCGGCAGACCCAGGTCGCGGATGCTTGCCAGGACGCCGTGCAGGGCGGCCTGGTCGGCCAGGCCGCCGCGCAGCCGGGTGGTGCCGTCTGGCAGCGGGGTGATCGTGAGGCCCTGGAGGCGCTGCGCCCAGCGCTGATCGAGCTGGCCCCTGACAATGATCTCGTAGCGCTCCATGTGGACCTCCCTTTCAGGGCAGTAGCGCAAAAGTCACCCTGAACAGTGTTCGGTCATTCTGAGCGAAGCGAAGAATCCCGGCCGGGACGCTTCGCTTCGCTCAGCGTGACAGGGCGAGTTTTGCGGTATTGCCTTTCAGGCATCGTTGTACACCCGCAGCGCGCGGATGTGGCCTATCGAAAGGTAGGTTCGGGGGTAGGGGTTGAGTGGAGGCGAGGATAGGATGGTTCTGGAATGACTCATTTCATTGCCTTCACGCACAGGGAGCCCTCCATAATGGTTTGGTGCGCCATCGCCCTGACAGGATCCGTGTCATGTCTCAGGCGACGCTCAGTTGACGGGCCAACGCCCATCTGCTAGGATTGTACCTAGCTATCCGATGTATGACCTATACCGCACCGATTATGCCGTCACTTGACCACCAGCTCCTCAAGGGCAGCCTCGACATCCTGCTCCTCGGCCTCCTTGAGCACGGGCCGCTCTACGGCTACCAGATCGTCAAGGAGGTGCGCGCGCGCAGCCAGGGCGTCCTCGACCTCAAGGAGGGCACCCTCTACCCCGCGCTCCACCGGCTGGAGAAGGCTGGCATGATCGAGGGGTACTGGGAGGCCCGCGCTGATGGCGCGGACCGACGCTACTACCGCCTCACCCCCCAGGGTGTGACCGCCGCACAGGAGCAGCGCACCATCTGGCGACGTTTCACTGCCGCGGTCGAGGGAGTGCTCCAGTATGGCTAACCCACACGACGGCCCATTCGCCGCCTACCTGCGGCGTCTCGACGCGCGCCTGCGCGGCCTCCCGGACGAGCGACGCAGCGCCATCCAGCGCGAGCTCCTCGCCCACCTGGCCGACGCCGCCACCGAGCAGGGCGCTGACCCGGCCGATCCGCAGTTTCAGCGCCAGGTGATCACCGCCCTCGGCCCCGACCAGGCACTCGCCGCCCAGTTTGGCCAGATCCACGGCGGCATCGCGCAGATCCTGCGGCGCGCCGCCTTCGCCTGCGGGCTGCTCGGCGGGCTGCTTGGCGTGCTCGCGGCACCGTTCGCGAGCGGCCTGTTCGGTGACGCTGGCCCCCTCACGCTGCCATTGCTGCTGCTGTTCCTCACCGCTACAGGCCTCGGCCTCGCCGGGGTGCTGCGCCTCGACCGGCAGCGACCGGGCGGCGCGTGGCGGGTGGCGGTATCCGTGGCCGTGCTGCTCACCAGTGGTCTTCAGCTCCTCTATGCGGGCGATAGCTCGCTCGACCCCCTCGGTGGCATGGGCCTCCTGCTTGCCGGCGAACTGCTCCTGATCGCCTTGGTGGCCACGGAGCCAGCGCTTCGGCTGCGGCGTATCCCTCGCGCTGTGGCGATCGGCGGCGCGCTGCTGTTGGTGAGCTTCGTCGCCCCGTTCTCGGCGCTGCCCAACCCCCTTGGTGCCTACTACCTCTTCGCTGGAGGCTACCGCTATGCCCCCCACGGGCTGCTCGTAAACCGCTTCGCCACGCTGCACGACGGTGATCCGAGCGCGCTGGTGACGACGCGGCTCGACCAGCTGATCGGACAGACCGGATTGACGCCGCTCGACCCGCACCAGCCCCTGATCAGCTATACCGTGCGCGGTGTGGTGAGCGGCGGCCTCTTTCGCACGCCTGAGGTCGCCGTAGATCTCCGCTTCGCAACGGGGGAGACGCAGCAGGTCGCGATCCCGGCCCTGGACACATCCTGGGGTGGGCTGACGAGCCTCGATGATCTGACCACGCCCCACCTCCCGCTCCCCGGTCTCCCCCCCGCCGACGAGCGGACGCCCGTGCAGTTCGGCGACCCCACGGCGCTGCCCGTCCATCCGCTCGTCGCGGATCTGGTACGGCTGGGAGGCGAACCGATGCAGGCGACGCGCGTGCGCTGGGCGCCCAATGGCCAGGCGCTGCTGATCCGCACGGATAGCGATCTGATGGCGCTCGCGCCGCTTGAGCCCGGCCTGTGGGTCGCGCCGCTCGACGGGGGGGCGCCGACGAAGCTCGCCGGGGCGGTGATCGACGCCCGCTGGAGCGCCGATAGCCGCACGGTCGTGGCCCTGCACTGGAGCGACGCCAGACAGCACCAGATCACCAGCTACGACCTGGCGACGGGGCGCGCGCAGATCCTCGGGAGCACGGATCGCTCTGGAGTGGCGGTGGTCGGCGACCACGTCTACTTTTTGGACGAGGGCGTGCTCTGGCGGGCGGCGCTCGCTGGCGGCGCGCCAGAGCGACTCGCAGCCCTCCCCGATGCGGATGCCTTCTATGGGATGGGTGCCCTGGCCGTCGCCCCGGACGGCGAGCGCATCGCCTACCGCTGCGGGAGCGACCTCTGCCTGACGGATGTTCAGGGGCGGCTGCTCACCCGGCTCGCCCTCGGCTTTGCGGCCCCCCAGGCTCTCGCATCGAGCACCGCTTTCGCCGCGAGCACCGACCCGAACGCGCCATCCCTCTGGTCGTTCGAGCTGGCCTGGAGCCCCGATGGGCAGCAGTTCGCCCTGGCGACGGCCGCGACTGACCTGCGCGGGCGGCCCACCATGCGCATCCTCTCGCGTGACGGCGAGATGAGAGCACTCATCGGCCTGGGGCCAGACGGCGCGGTGGATGCGCCGCAGTGGCTGCCCGCCGGGAAGACCCTCATCCTGACGACCTACCCGGCGGGCGGCCGCCGGATTGTCGCAGTGACGGCCGCGACTGGCACTGTCGCCGATCTCACCAAACCACACTGGGACGCCTTTGGCAGTGTACGCCCAGACGGCGGCGCACTCCTGCTCTGGAATGGGCGCGGGGGGCTCTGGGTCGCGCCAGTGCAGGCTCAAGCCTGATCGGAGCCAGCGATGCATCGCTATAGATACTACCAGCGAGCAGTGATACTCCTCTCCGCACTCCTTGTCGGATGTGGTCAATCGATGGCCGAAGTGCCAAGAGCGAGCACTGTCTCCGCTCCACACACCTCTACGTCCACCGTCACTGCTACCGTTACCGTCGCATTAGCGGCACCCACGCCTTCAACGACGGCGGTATCGGTGCACGCGACACCCTCTGTCGAGCGCGCCCATGCCGGCCGCGAGTACGCTGCACTAACCCTACTCGAACACGCCGGCGTCAGCAAGCAGCTCACGTGATCAGCCCCAGCGCCCGGGCGCGGGCCACGGCCTGGGTGCGCCGGCTGACGCCCAGCTTGGCGTAGATGTTGTGCGCGTGCCACTTGGCGGTGCCGACGGTGATCACCAGCCGCTCGGCGATGGCTTGGTTTGAGCAGCCCTCGGCCAGCAGGCGCAGCACCAGCAGCTCCTGCGCGCTCAGGGGCTCTTCTAAGGGCGAAGGGCTGAGGGCGAAGGGCTGAGGGTCGGGCGCTGCGACGAATGCGGCCAGGATCTGTGCCGCGAAGCTGGCATGCTGCCTGGTGCCTGCCGCTTGGTGCCTGCGCAGGATGGCGGCGACCTGCGGCCCCTCGTCGAGGAAGCGGCGGGCGTAGCCGCCGGGCGCGGCGAGGGCTACGGTCTCGGCGAGCTGCCGCTGCGCCAGATCCGCATCGCCGCGCCGCTCGGCCGCGAGCGCCTGGAGCACCCGCACGCTGATGAGCCGGGTCAGACGTGGCCCGCTGGCGCTGGCGGCCTCCAGCCGCGCCAGGACGTGCTCCGCCGCATCCAGGCGGCCCTCGGCCAGCAGCACGCGGGCGTAGGTCAGCAACAGGTGCTCGCGCATTGGGTCGGGCGTCTCGTCGGGCGACAGGCCC
>RYFE02000042.1 GCA_004138175.2 Chloroflexales bacterium ZM16-3
GGCGGCGATCGGGGTCGACCGCCGCCTGGCCGAGGGCCGCCTGGCCCGGGCGCTGCTGCCCGGCCTGGCCAAGCGACCGGGGGGCCAGCCGGAGCCGCCGCTGCTGCCCGACTGGGGCGACCCGCTGACTCCCCCCTCGCCCGCCGCAGCGGGAGCGGGGGGCTGGGGGGGTGAGGGCCTTTCCGCCCTGCCGATGATCACCGTCGCCGAGCTTGCCGCTGGCGACAACCTGCTCATCGTCGGCAGCCGGGGCTCGGGCAAGACCACCCTGCTCCAGGCCATCCTCGCAAACCGCCAGCGCCGCTGCTACATCCTCGACCCGCACAGCCACCCCGGCAAGTGGCCGAGTAACGCCAAGGTGCTCGGCGGCGGGCGCGACTTCGCCACCATCTACGCGGCGCTCCTGCGCGGCGAGGACGAGCTGACCAAGCGGGCGCAGGCACTCAACACCAACGCCCAGGCCCGCTTCGCCCCCTTCACCCTGGCCTCCGACGAGTGGGGCAGCGTCACCAGCGAGATCGTCGTCGGCAAAGACCAGGACCCGCCGGGCCGACTGATGATCCGCCTGCTGAAGGAGGGCCGCAAGTTTGGCATCTCCTTCATCGGCTGCGCCCACGGGGACACCGCTGAAAGCCTGGGAAGCAAAGGGGATACGGCGGCATTCCGCGCATCGTTCGACTGGATCGTCTACTGTGGCGCATTTGTGGGCCGCGAGCTGCGCGACATCCCCGAGCTGGCCCGCAGCCTGCCGCTGGGCCGCACCCCCGAGGGCGGGACATTTCCGCTGATCGTCGTGGCTATCTCGCCAATCACCGGCGCACGTCGCCTGCTCGACCTGCGCGGGATAGGACAAGGTTTAGGGGCGGACAGAAAAAGTGTTTCTTGGAGCCATTCACCGCATCAGCAAAGGATCGCCCCCCCTCGCCCGCCGCAGCGGGAGAGGGGGCTGGGGGGTGAGGGCGTCCAGGCACCGCCGAACGACCGGACGGACGAACCGACCACCTCCGCCCTGCGCACCCGCGAGGATCTGGTGCGGGCGCTGCTGGCCGCCGGCTGGGGCGTGACCCAGATCCGCGACACGCTCAAGGGCACCAACAGCGAGATCGGCGCGCTCGTGCGCCAGATCGAAGATGAGCAACTGCACCAAGGGAGATCATAAGCATGGCCATCACCATCCGCGATCACGCGACCGCGCCAGCCCCGCTCGCCCAACAGCTCAGCATCGACCCGGCCCTGCTCGACCGCCCCGAGGCCCAGGCCGCCCGCCAGCGCGGCCTGCTGCGCGCCAAGCACGACGCCCTGCGCGCCGCCGAGGGCCTGGTCGGTTGGGCCAGACCGCTGCTGATCGGCGTGCTGATCGTCTCCTTCCTGCACCTCTGGCACCAGATCGCCCGCATCGCCCCCGAAGGCGTGCCCGCACTGCCGCTGCCCGCCTGGACGCACTGGCTGAGCGCGGCCCTGCTGACCATCAGCGTGGACGCGACGGCCCTCTACCTCGTCGCCACCCGCTCGGCGGCACAGTACGCCAAGCTAGGGAGCCAGGGCCGCGAGGCAGTTTGGTTCTTCTACCTGCTCACGGCGGCGCTGAACAGCCTGTTCGTGCTCTCGTATACGCCGGGGCTACCGGCAGCCGTGCAGAGCATCACCCCGGCGCTCTCGCTACTGGGAGCCATCCTGCTCGGGCTGCTGGTGCCCGTGAGCATCGCCGCCCTGGAGCGGGCCAGGCAGATCGCCGACGTGGCGAGGCTGAGCCTGCTGGTGGAGGTGGAGACCCTGCGGGGGCTGACAGAATCGGCGATCGGCACCCCGACCACACCCGCCCATCCCGCGTCCCCATCCGTTATGGGAGCTACGGAACCATCTGGCCCGATCCTGGGCGGGAAGCCAACGCGCTTCACGCTCGACACCGTCCTCAGCGCCCTGCGCAACGCCAACGGGCCGCTGCGCCCACAGGAGCTGCGCACGCAGCTGGGCTGCGGCGAGAGCACGATCCACCGCCTGCTCCAGGAAGGCATGACGGCCGGGACGATCACCCGCACGGAGCCGGGCGCCTACCAACTCCAGGCGCACGACTGAACCAAGCACGGGTCGGGCAGCACCTTACCAACCAGATCACGCTCACTATCGGTATACAGATGCCGATGCGCCAGTTGACAGGAGCAGGCGTCTCCGTTACAACAAATCCACAACAAACACGGCCGACGCACGATCACGTTCGATACCATCAAGCAGATCGCATCGCCCTCGGCCCGAAGCAAAAGCACGTCTTCCCCGCCACGCTAGAGGAAGACCAGCCAGAGAAGGCGACGGGCGCAGCAGGACACCGAGGAGAGCTATGAGCGCGGCCGACAACCATGACTTCATCGATCCCGCCAGCTTCCGCAGCATCGATAGCCTGGCGATCCGCGACACCCACCCGGGCATGCTGAACATGGATCGGGTCAGGCTGCATGTACAGCGGGCAATCGAGCGCCGGCGCTACGACGGGCCGATCGACAGCGATGACCCGACCGTCTACCTCATCCACAGCCGCTGCCTGATCGCCGACGGCGACGAGCACCGCGTGACCCCGGCCGGCCTACTCTGCTTCGGCTACAACCCCCAGGAGGTTCTGCCGCACGCCGTCGTGAACCTGACCCACTACCGAGGCACGGTGCCCGACTCCACCGACGCCGTCCATATCGAGCGCAACATTGACGGCACGATCTTCGACCAGCTCGCCCGCGTGGAGGAATACCTCTCCAAGAACACCCACCACGGCATGACCATCCGCCCAGGCAGCTTCGAGCGGGTCGAGATCGACGAGTACCCCTCCGTGGTGATGCGCGAGCTGAGCGTCAACATGCTCGCCCACCGCGACTATCGGGAGATCCATACGGCGGCCCGTGTCCAGCTCTTCGCCAACCACATCGAGTGGATGAACCCAGGCGGCCTCCCAGAGGGCGTGACAATCGATCAGCTGCTAGTGACCCAGAAGAGCCGCAACCCGGTGCTATTCTCCATCCTCTGGGAGAGCGGCCTGATTGAGGGGGTTGGCCAGGGACTCGACACAGTCGTTGCAGTGCTGGCCCGCGAGCAGATGCAGCCACCGCGATTTGAGGATATGAGCCACCGCTTTTTTGTGGCCACCGTGATGGGCCGACCGCTGGAGACCTTCTACGCCAGCGACATTTACTCACGGCTCTCCGACCGCCAGCGGCGCATCCTGGCGATCATCCGCGCCCAGGGCGATGTATCTACAAGCGATATTGTTGCCGGGTTCGGCGGTAGCTTCACCCAGCGCTCCGTCCAGCGCGATATCAAGGAGCTGCTCAAGATCGGCCTGATCCAAACGATTGGCGGCTCGCACATGACTCGCTATCGCCTCTACGACACCCCACCCGATCAGCCATCGCTCCCCCTGTAACCTACGCGACACACGCGACATTTCTTGTCGCGCAACGACCCAACCGCACCTACGTTGACCCGATAAGCTGGCTCCACGCGACATGCGCGACATTTTTTGTCGCGCATGTCGCGTAGCACCCCGATGCGCCCACCTTGCGCGACACGCGCGACATTTTTTGTCGCGCGTGTCGCGGCCATGTCGCGAAAGTCCCGCTAAACTGTCGCGCAGGTATCTTCTCAACACCGCATTGAATTGGTAAAATCAGGTCACTTGTACTGTTGCTGATTTGCTAGCCAGATCATCACCACAGCCACCGACGAGCTCTACTACATAACACGAGAAAACCTGCTTGGCCCTCACTCACACGAGGGCAGCACGTCCATAGCCACGGCCACACCGCCGAGGCGTAGCTTCGTATTGCCTTTGTTCGCGACCATCACATCATAGGGCACTCCGCTGAATCTCACACTGCCAATGGCCGCCGTGAGCTGGCTTTGTGTTGCCATAAACAGCGAGTGCGGGGAGCACCCCGTGCGACCAGTAGAAAAGATCCACCCGAGCTTACCGCCCCTGCGCCTGGTCAACCGGCGCACGTTAGAACACGTCGGAGCCTGCCCCTTCTGCGGCGGCGACCACCGCAGCGACCGCTTCCACGTCTGGATGGAGCCCGGAAAAGAGCGCTTCTGGTGCCGGGCCTGCGACGCCAAGGGCCCGCTGAAAAAGCTGCTCGGCGAGGAGATTCAACCACGCGCCATCGTCAACCGCCAGCAAACGTCTCGTCCGATCGCCCAGCCCAACCCAGCGCACATCGCCCACTACCGCCAGATCTACGCCATGATCGCGCTCTGGGGCCACACCCTGCTGCTTGATGAGGCCAACCCCGAGCCCCTGGCCTACATCCGCCAGCGCGGTATCACGGAGGCAATGATCGGCCACCAGCTGCTCGGCGTCACCCTGCGCGACCCGACGGCCATCCCCGATCTACTGCGCCGCGAGTGTCCCGATCTCCTGCCCTACGCCGAGGCCGCCGGCGTGCTCATCCGCGACGCGAGCGGCGATCTGCGCGCCCACCCCAACCTCTGCGGCGCCCTGCTCTTCCCCTACCTGGCCGATGGAGAGGTCGTCGACCTGCGCGCCCGCTCCTTCCCCGGCAAGGGCTACCGCTCGCTCCCCGGCGGCTATAGCGAGCGTGGCGCGACCGCCCCCTTCGGCTGGGACAGCCTCGATGGCGGCGACACGATCATCCTCACCGAGGGCGAGTTCAAGGCCCTCGCCGTCACCCAGGCATATCGCGCCGACACGCTCAGCCTGCCCGCCCTCGCCCACCCCGGCCTCTCCTACCTCCGCGAGGAGTGGGCCGCCCAACTGATGGCCCGCGGCGTCCGCACCGTCATCCTCGCCTACGACAGCGGCCCGCGCCCGGTCAAGGACGGCGCGCTCCAGCTCGCCCCCGAGGAGACCTGGAGCATCCGCCACGGCCTGCGCCTGGCCGCCGCCGGCCTCGACGTGCGCGTGCTGCGCCTGCCGCTCGACCCCGGCCAGCAGAAGGCCGACCTCGACGCCTTCCTGCTTGACCACCACCCCGCCCGGCTCCAGCACCTGATCGACAGCGCCCCCAGCCTGCGCGACTACCACCGCTCTCTGCCGCGCCACCTGCTCCAGCAGGCCAACATCGATCTGCCCGGCAGCTACCCGACACGCCGCGCCCGCCCGCAGCGCCTGGAGGCGTCAGCGGCCCGCCCGGCCGCGCCACCGCCCAGCGTCAGCCTGGAGCAGATCCGCGCCCAGATCGCCCAGCTTGTCCAGCAGCACGCCACCGACGGCCAGGGCTTCCTCGTCCTCGCCCACGCCCCCGGCGTCGGCAAGGGCCACAACACCGTGGAGGGCCTGCGGGCACACCTGCGCAACGCCGAGTCCCCCGGCCAGATCGTCTGGACCGCCCCGCGCAAGCAGCAGATCCACGACCAGACCGGCCTCGACCTCATCCCGCTCCACGGGCGCAACGACGGCAACTGCCGACGGCTGGCCGAGGCCCAGACCCTGGCCGCCAAGGGCTACCCCGTACGCCAGGCGCTCTGCGAGCGCCGCTGCCCCTTCGTCGATCACTGTCCCTACCTCCGCCAGTTCGGCGTCGAGGCCGACCGCTTCGCCCCCCAGCCGCTCCTGCTCGCCACCGGCTGGTGGCAGGAGGCCGGCGTGCTGGTCATGGACGAGTTCAACCCGGCCCAGCTCACCAACCAGGTCACGCTCTCCAGCGCGGACCTCGCCGCAATCGGGCGGAGCGCGGACTGCCCCCACACCCAGGCACTCCTGCGCTGGATGGGCCAGATCCTCGGAACTACCAGCGACCGCACCCTCACCGGCGGGCTGCTGCTCGCCGAGCTGGACGCCGCCGCCCGCGCCGAGGGGCTCGCCTTCGCTGCCACCCTCACCGCCGCCGAGGCCACCCTGCCCGACGCGGCCCAGCAGGCGCTGCTGCCCGGCATCCCCAACGGCGCGCCCCTGGCCGCATTCCAGGCCCTGCCGCCCAATTACCGCACCGTGCTGATCCGCCAACTGGCCCGCGAGCAGCGCCGCCACCGCATGGGCACCGCCTTCACCAGCCGGATCGAGGTCGGCAATGGCCTGCTGCGCCTGTTCCTCCGCCACGAGCACCTGATCGCCCAGCTCGCCAACCCGCAGCAGCCCAAGATCATCCTCGACGCCACCGTCAACACGCCGCTGCTCCAGGCGATCTTCCCCGACACGCCCATCCAGATCGAGCAGCCACCCCGCACCGACCAGGCCACGGTGATCCAAGTCATCTCCCGCGACTGGGCCAAGAGCACCCTGCACGGCCCGCGCCGCGACCAATGGTACGACGCGGTGGCCCAGCACATCCGGCCTGCCCGACCGACCCTGGTGGTCTGCACGCTGGCCGCTGCGGACGACCTGCGGCGGGCGCTCGCCGCGCGCGGCCACCCCGATGTTGTCGTGGCCCATTATGGCGCGCTGCGCGGCACGAATGCCTACACGGGCTATGACGTGATATTGGCCCAAGTCTACCACCCCAACCTGGAGGCGATCACCCGCGCGGGCCGGGCGCTGTTCGCCGACGACGCCGAGGCGCTCGACGAGCGGATCATCACCACCGACCAGGTGCTGACGGACGCGACCGGGGCGCGCTGGGCGGTGCAGGTGCCCACCTTCGCCGACGCACGGCTGGCAGCACTGCTGGAGAGCCAGCGCGAGGCCGAGATGGTGCAGTGCGCCATGCGCGGGCGGCCACTCGACCACCCAGAGGTGCAGATCACCCTGCTCTTTGGCCTGCCCATCCCCGGACTGACCCCAACCGAGATCCGCGAGGACACGCCTTCGCCGACAAGCAACGGCGGACGACAGGCCGCCGCCGTGCTGAAGATCATCGCGAGCGCAAAGGTGCTCCTGGAGATGGGGCAGACCCGACTCGCAGCAATAGAGCTGGCGCAGGCGGCGGAGGTAAGCGAAGTAACGGTGCGAACACACTGGAAGGTAGTCGCCGAGACCCTCGGACTCAGCGACGAGGAGGATGCTACCCCGTCCAAACGATGCCGACGCTATCGCCGGCGTGTGCTTGTGTCCACGGCCACCGAGCGGGATACAGCGGGTGAAAGTACGGATCAGGCGGATAATAAAGACTCTCTTACGTGCCTGATCCATACCGCTGAACCTGACCAGCCGATCAGTGCCAACGTGAGCGAAACGGCGCAGATGGTGGAATCCGTGCCTGCGAACGAGAAGAAACTGGCGCATGCGAGCTCTTCGCTGTCTCCATGCCTGTCTAAGCCACTGGCTATGTCCTCCGCTCCTTCTCGCCCACAGGTGCGCTTTGTGCGCCGGGCGTCGCCCAGCGGCTGAATCCGCGGGCTATCGTCTGCAAAGCCCGTCTTCGCGGCCTCGGCCAGCCCGCGAAGGCGGGCTTCACAGAAACCGTAGCCCGCCCGTTTACGGGCCGGGCACGCGCAGGGTGACAGCGTGCCTTTTATGCTACGCAGGATCTGGGATGGTTGGTCTTGCGTTGCTCATGCTGCGCATACATAACTAGCTATGTACAATTGACGGCTTGTCAACTGGCGCGTATAATCGTCGCATATCTGTTCGCCACGCTGATGAGGATGATCATGCCGCAGCCGCACCTTCGTCTGCGTGTCAAAGAA
The DNA here is from genome assembly GCA_004138175.2 of Chloroflexales bacterium ZM16-3. Lineage (GTDB taxonomy): Bacteria > Chloroflexota > Chloroflexia > Chloroflexales > Chloroflexaceae > Oscillochloris > Oscillochloris kuznetsovii. The sequence continues at coordinate 7,564 of RYFE02000042.1, forward strand.
TTGGCTCAGGCCCGAGGCTGGACGATCGACACCCTTGCACGCGAGGTCGGGCTCTCGACTTCCCAGATGGGGCGTCTTTTCCAGAATCGTAGCCAGCCATCCTATACCACTGCCTGGCAGATCGCTCGCATCCTCAATGTTGCTATCGAGGACCTAGCGGTTGAGGATCGCGCGTCGGTGGATCAGGTGGTGCCCTCGGGGTAGCGAGAAGTCTGTAGGAGGGGGCACACTGTGCCCCCCTGGTATTTTCGGCACTCTGATGACGAAAATGCCACAATAAGCAATGATCACCCCAGCGAAGAGGGGGCACAGTGTGCCCCTTGGCATTTTCGGCGTCCCAATGCTGAAAATGGCGATATACGATACGTCGTGCCCCCGTGTGTGTTTACGTGAAGGTGCCGCCAGCCTTGAAAGGACTCGTCATGCGCGTCTACGCCATCTCTCTGGAGAAGGGGGGCACCGGCAAGAGCTCGGTTGCGGTGAACCTGGCGGTCGCCTTTCAGCAGCGTGGGAAGCGTGTGCTGCTCATCGATCTCGATGCCCAGGGGCACGCGAGCCGATGGCTGGGCGTCGACTCGCGGCGCTCTCGCCCTGAGGATAGCATCCTCGGCGTTATCCGCGGGCGACCGCTGGGTGAGGGAGCTATTGTCACCGAAGAGGGCGTCGCCGTGATCCCGGCCAATCCTGAGATGGCTGGCCTGCCGGTCGCGCTGGCGAGCGCGCCCAACAACGGCCTCTTTAGCCTGCGCACGGCGGTGTCCCAGATGGCCTCGCGGGGAGCGCCGTTCGATGTCATCGTCTGTGACCTGCCGCCAGCCCGCAGCCCCATCCTCGCGACCGCACTGGCGGCCGCTACCCGCTGCGTGGCCCCGGTGCAGCCTGAGGACCTGGTGCTCCAGGCGCTCGCCGACCTCAGCGAGTCGGTCGCGTACGCGCAGCAGGTGAACCCGACGCTCCCCGATGTGAGCGTGCTGCGCAACCGCTACGCGCCGCGCAGCGCCGTTGATATGGTCTATGACGAGGAGCTGCGCACGACGTACGCGGGACAGCTGCTCCAAACGATCATCCCGATGCGGGCTGCTGTCCGCGAGTCGGCGGGTTTTCAGCAGAGCGTGTTTCGCTACCCCAGCAGCGACGCCAGCGAGGTGCGCGCCCTTTTTCGCCAGCTTGCCGATGAGCTGCTGGCCCTCGATGGAGATCGCCCATGACCAACGCTGATCGGCGCGCTGCCGCCCTGAAGGCACGCCGGGCCCAGCAGGCCGATTCGCCGCCCGAGCCTGTTGCCACCGGCACCGAGGCTGCCCGGGCCCACTTCGTCGGTGCCTCGGTCGTCGAGGCCCTTACCCAGGGGCGCGCCGTGCAGTCCCTCCCCATCGATCAGGTGGCCCCTGAGCTGCAGCCCCAGCTCCGTCAGCCGCGCCTGCTCCCGCTGCCGGAGGAGCTGCGCAATGATGGTCAATGGGACGAGCAAGAGCGCCCGCTGATCGACGAACTGCTCGCGCTCGGGGAGTCCATGCGCGAGCGGCAGATCCAGCCGATCGTCGTCCACGCGGGGAGCAGCGAGCGCTACCCAGGCGCCCGCTACCTGATCGTCGTCGGTCATCGGCGCTGGACCGCGGCCGCGCTCGTCGGCCTCCCCACGATCGACGCGATCATCATCGACTCGCCGAGCCCTGAGACCCTCGTCGCTATTCAGTTTAGCGAGAACGAGGATCGAGCTGAGTTCTGCGATATGGAGCGCGCATGGGCCCTGGAGCGTATGCGTCAGATCCTGCCGGATACGCCATGGGAGACCATCGAGACGCGCTTCCGCCTGAGCGAGAGCCGGCGCAAACAACTCATGCGACTCACCACCTTCACGCCGCAACAGCAGCGCCTTGTTGCCCGCCTGCGGGCCTCGGAGTTCCAGCTTCGCCCGCTCCATACGGCGATCCGCGAGGGCGGGCTCGACACCGCACAGGCTGATCGTGTGTTCGCACAGCTCGTCACACACGCCACCTCGAACAGGTCGACCGTCGCGGGAGCTGAGAGCACCGCTCCACCCGCGACGCTCGTCCTCGACCAGGCGACGGTATCGCGCCTGGTCGCTCGGTCACAGAAAGCCGAGGCCACCGCATCCATCCCGCACCCGCGTTGGGTAGCACCACTTCAGCAGAGCATGCAGCAGACGCGATCCGGCCTGGAGCGCGCAGCACCAAAAGTCGGCGATCTCGATGAAGCGACCCTCGATGCGCTGGAGCAGGAGGTCGGGGCGCTGCTCTCGGCACTAGAGACAATGGTGAGCACACTCGCGGCCCGCGAGCGCACCGAGGAGGGCGACGCCTAGCCAGGGCCAAAGGGGATGCGTTTCGGCATCCCCTTGCACCGAACATGCGCCCCTCTACTCATCGCTCCGCCCGTCAGGATGCGCAAACGCGGCGTCGCGCATCACCCGCGACAATGAGAGGGGATGCCGAAACGCATCCTCTTTAGAGAGAAACCCCATGGTTGACCCGATTGAGACGCTCGTCGTCACCTTCTTCGATATCCCCGTGTTGGCGGCACGCTCGCCTGACGGCCGTATCTTCCTGGCTATCCGCGACCTATGCACATCAGTCGGCCTTAGCCGCGAGTCCCAGATGCGTCGGCTGCGCACTGACCCCGATCTTAGTATTGGGCTCCAGACCTTTCGCATTGAGACGGCGGGCGGCCCACAGCCCCAGGAGTTCCTACTGCTGGAGCACGTCCCGCTCTGGATATCGGGCGTCACGCGCCGGAAGGCTACGCCGGACATCCAGGATCGGCTGCGCTTTCTGAAGCTCTTTATCATTGGCCATGTCCACGATGCTATTGCTCAGGCTGCCGGCCTGCCGGCGGGATCGAGCCGCAACATCGAGGATCTGCGCGATCTGGAGCGCTACGATACGGCTATTCAGGGCATTGCCGCACGCACAGAGGCGCTAGAGGAGAGCCAGGGGAAGGCGCGTACGGCCTGGCGCGAGCACGAGGGGCGCATCCGTCGGCTGGAGGAGCAGATCCGCTCAATGCTCCGTCTCTCGCCAACCCAGCGGGGCACAATCTACGAGCAGGTTCACGCCTGGGGGCGGGCGCGGGCCGACCGCGAGGGCATCCCTTTTGGGGCAGCGATCGCGAAGTGCTGGGGGACGCTCAAGGCTCGCTTCACCGTGGCGAAGTACGAGGACATTCCCGCTGCACAGTACGAGGAGTGCCTGCGCTTTATCCGCCAGTCCTATGCAGAGGAGACCGGCGAGTCGCTCGGGGGCGACCAGCTGCAGCTTCCAGGGATAGAGCCATAGGTCGTCGATACGTGGTGCCGCTCTCCTACGAGATGGATGGCGACCGGAGGTGCGAGGCGGCGTGCTCTTTCTGCCGCCCCTGGCGTTCGTCTCGCTTGGGCGCGTTGTGCGCCGTGCGAGGACGGGTCGTAACCAGGGCGCTGGACTCATGGGGCCTATACAAACGTCGCGGTCACCAGCCGCCATGCCAAAGAGGCCGTTGGGCGCAGCACCGCATACATAGCCACCATGACTCCTGGATACAGGCGTTGTCACGCATGCGTGCGAATCTAAGAACGTGTGCCACGCAACACGCGGTGGGCGTGCCCCGATTCACCGCATTCGTTCGTTGGCAGGGGGCAAACGATTAGGATGCGGAACAGCCCCCGCATGGGCGGCAAATCCGCGTATGTGGAACATAGCCGCAGATATGTTGCACTTAGCAAGCTGCTTTTCACACAACACAACCAAATCGCGCTGTGTGCTGTTGCGCGCGGCACCCCTACTGACTGCGTTGGAGCACACCCTCGGCGATCATGCGCTCGAACTGGGCGGCGACGGTGGCCGGCTCGGGGCCGCCGGAGATCAGCACGCCCAGCTCCATATTCAGGCTCAGGGCGTAGTCGGTGAGGTTGGCGCTGGAGAGGAAGAGGGTGCGCCGGTCGGCGACGGCGCACTTGGCGTGGAGCGTGCCGGTGTGGCCGCGCTCGTCGGCGGGGCGGCGGTCGGTCGGCCAGATGTAGATCTGCGCCGCGCTGGCGACCGCTGGCCCGAGGGCCTTGATCGTGTCGTAGGCCATCTTCTGGCCGCTCGGCTCCGGGGCCTCGATGCAGATGCGGATGACGACCCCACGGGCGGCTGCGCTCATAAGCGCCTCGATGACGGCTGGAATCTTGTAGACGGCGAAGCTCACGACCAGCAGCTCCTGGCGGGCGCGGTGGATGATCTGGAGCAGGGCCTGGTCGGTGCGGCGCATCGAGACGCCCGCCGCCAGGGGGCCAGTCCAGATCAGCTCGACGCGCTGCTCGGCGCGGGTGCTGCGGGTGGCCGCCGCTGCGCTCAGCAGGGCCAGGGCCACACGCGCGCCGGAGATCGCGGGGGCCTGCTGCGCCCAGGCGTCGAGGAAGCCGCTGGCTCTGGCGCGCTGGGCGGGCTGGGGGATGGCCTGGAGCGCGGCCGCCCGTGCGGCATCGCGTGGCCCTGTGGCGTGCTCAATCGCCCGCGCGAGGGCGTGGATGCTCCCTGGTGGGAGCTCCGCTGCCAGGCGTACGGCGGCGTCGATGATGATGGGTCGCTGCTCGTCCATGCGGCCTCAGCTGAAGAAGGCGAGATCCTCGCGCTCGACGGTCGGCACCAGCACGGAGCGGTCGAGGTAGCGGTTGCCGCGCTCGCACGAGGTCTCCGGGGCGAAGAGGCAGGCGTGGCATGCTGCCGCGTGGACGGTGGTGCCGCGCCGGCTGGGCTCGTGCTCGGCGCAGAGCGGGTCGGAGGCGCACTGGGCCGCGTCGCGCATGGCGGTCTGGAGATGTCGGCGCAGCTCGTCTGGCTCGCCCAGATTCACGAGACCGCCCAGCGTGCCCTCGCTGTCCGGGGCGGCCGTGTAGATCAGCACGCCGGCCATCGGCTCGGGGCGGCCCTCGGTCTCGTTCGGGCCGCGCGCGTAGATGCGCTCGCGCAGGCTGGCCGCGTTGTAGCCGCACTCCAGCACCAGCTGGCGCATCAGGACGTGGGCGAAGGTGTGCAGCAGCACGTAGCGCATGCCGGGGAAGTCGGCCTCGGGCGGGGTGATGCGCCGCGCCCGCCGCCAGCTGGTGTGTGAGGCGAGAAACTGCTCCTTGCGGCGCTCGGTGGTCGCGCCGGTGAGCCAGCCCTGGATGGCGGCCTCGTCGAACTGGATGAAGATGCCCTCCCCGCGCACCTCGGCGGCGGGCACCCAGGTTGGCGCGCGTCGGGCGAGCGGCATCCGTCGCTGGCCGCTGTCCTCCGGGTTCACGCCCAGCTCGCCCGGCGCGTCGATCCGCGTGAAGCCGATCAGCGCCCGCACCTCGCGCAGCCGCTCGACCAGCACCACCCGCGCGATGCGCGGGTCGAAGCCCTGCGGCACCGCCACCTCGCGCAGGCGGAAGTCTTTGGAGGGCGTGTGGCTGGCGGGGTGGGCGAACTGCTCCCACTCGCGCCCCTTCAGGTCGGCGGGGTCGTCTTTCTCGCCCTGCTGCTCCTGCCCGCGCCGCTGCTCAATCGCCTGAAAAATCTCCGTGTCGCGGTAGCCGATGAAGTCGCCGAAGGGGTTGGGCGTCATCGCGCGCATCAGGGTGATGAACTGCTCGCTGGGCACCTGCTGGAGGCTGGTCCACTTGCTCTCAACGAGCTGGGCCAGCTTGACCGACTCGGTGGGGATGGCCAGGGCGATCACGGTGTCGCCGAACCAGAGGTTCGAGGCCCCGAGCAGGATGGCCCGGACCTGCTGGTCGCAGCCACGGGGGTCAAAGTCGCGCAGGTGCGGGCGTCGCCCGCGACACTGCGGCATGCGCGCCCGGCCCTCCTCGCCGAACGCCTCCGAGAGGCGGCGGGTCTTCTTGCAGGTGTCGCAGCTCAGCACCAGGTCGCGGGCCTCGCCGCTGGGGCCGAACTCAATCAGGCGCAGCTGGGTCGCGCAGTCGGTGGGGCCGCGATGCACAAACTCCACCCACGGGAAGTCGTCGAGGTGCCCGTGCTCGCAGGCCACCAGGAAGCGCGCCGGGACGACCACCGGCTCCTTGGCCTTCTCGCAGCCGCTGTGGACGTAGCGGGTGCGGTCGGGGTGGTAGGGGTCTTCCTTGGGGGTGAACAGGCCGGTGCTGAGCGGCGAGAGCTGCTGGCAGCGCGGGCAGAGCATCCAGCGCGGGAAGAGCGCGACCGGAATGCCGATGCGCGCCAGGGTGCTGAAGGGGTCAACCGGCCCGCTGCCCGGCGGCAGGGCGGGCGGGGCGAGGAGTTGCTGCACCTGGCTGCCGAGCTGGGCGCGCACCGCGCGCAGCAGGCGCTCCTCGTCGATCACGCGGGAGATGCCGCCGTCCACCGTCCAGTCGTCCAGGCCCATGACCAGCACCGAGAGGTGCGGCAGATCGACGAGGGCGCCCACGCCGTAGCTGAAGATGACCTGGCTGGGGCGCACCTCGCCGACGCGGGGATGTTTCATCGGTGGCATGGTTATTCCTCGTCCTCGGTCGGCGCAGCGGCAGCGGGCGCGCCCTCCGTCGCGTACTGCCAGCGCTGGCCGCCCCCGTCGAGCCCGCCGTCCTCCAGGATGAGGTTGACGGTCGGCTCCACGTCGCGCAGCGAGTTCAGGCAGGCGAACAGCGACCAGTCACCATCGCCGGGCGGGCTGAGCAGGCCGACGGTATCGCCGCCGGCGCGCTGGTAGCCGAGCTTGGCGCTCACGGTGGCGGCGATGCGGGCCTGCCAGTAATCGAGCCGCTCGGTGATCGCGCTCTGGATCAGCCCGGCCCGCTTCGGCCCGTCGATGGCCTCGGCCCGCCGCACGATGGTGGCCACGGCCTCCGCTATACCCTGGTCGCTGCGGCTGAGCCGGCCCGCGCCGAGGTTCGGGTTGTAGGTCGCCGCGCCGATGCGGGCCAGGGCGACCAGCACCCCGCTCAGTCCGCGGTCGAGGGCGCGCGGCGAGAAGGGCGTCACCGAGAGGGCTTCGACGTGCTGGTAGAAGGTGGCGTGGTAGTGGGTGAAGCGCTCGTAGTGGCTCAGGTCGCGCGGCCTGGCCCAGTTGTAGATCGTCGCGACGAGGCCGGGGTGCTGGCGGCCGACGCGGCTGGTGGCCTGGATGTACTCGGCGGTGGATTTGGGCTGTCCGGCGACGAGCATCAGGCCCAGCCGGCTGACATCGACGCCGACCGAGATCATGTTGGTCGCCAGCAGGACATCGACGGGGAACTGTGAGGGGGCGCGCTTGCGGCCCTTCTCCGGGCGCTGCGCCGGGTCGAAGGGTGCCTCCAGGCGATCCAGCATCTCGGGGATGTCCGCCGCGCTCAGGCGCGAGGTCAGCTCGCGGACGCTCCAGGGGTCGAGGAAGCGCGTGGGCAGGCCGCGCTGGTGCATCTTCTTCAGGCGGGTGCTGACCGTGTCATCGACGGCGCGGCGCATCGCGGCCAGCTCGCGCAGGGCGTTGAAGTAGCCCACCAGGGTCATGTAAGGGTCCGCGCCGCGCATGGCGGTCTCGTAGAGCTGCTGGGCGGCGGCGAGGAAGGCGACATACGACTGGATGAGCGCGGTCTTGTGGCGGATGCCGGGCGCGCAGATGCCCAGGTAGCGTCGGCCAGGATAGGCGTCGCTGGGCGGGCGCGGGATGGCGAAGCAGGTGTCGCCGGCGTCGAGGCCCTGGGGCGGGAAGATCGCGACGTTGCGCAGGAACAGGCTATGCACCTGCTGGTCAGCCCGGCGGATCGTCGCGGTGGAGGCGATCAGCTTGGGGCGCACCCGCAGGCCGTCCAGCTCCCAGCTGGCCAGCTGATCGACCGCCGCCTCGTAGAGCCCGACGAGCGTGCCCAGCGGCCCGCTGATCAGGTGCAGCTCGTCCTGGATGATCAGATCCGGCGGGCGCAGCGGGGTCGCCGGGAGCACGCGGGCGGGGCCGTGCCTGCCGCCCTTGATCGCGGGGTGGCTCTGGGCCGGGTGGTCGGTGTCGGGGGTCAGGTAGCCGTGGCGCTCGCAGTAGCCATTTACCTGGCCGAAGAGCGCGGCCACCCGCCCGTTCCAGGGCATCTGCGCGAACTTGTCCACGGTGGCGATCAGCAGGGCGGGCAGGCGGTGGTAGATCTCCTCGTCGACCACGAGCACCGGCAGGCCCTCGCCGTCGGATTGGCGGGCGTTGAAGGGGCAGTGGTTCATCAGGCTGCCGCAGTACATCAGCACGCGGCTGCGGCCCTGCTCGGGCAGCTCGGCGGTCAGGTCGCGCCCAGGGTCAATCGGCGTGCCGCACCAGGGGCAGTGCTTGAGCTGGGCGGGGCTGCCGCCGCCGGCGTTGCCGCCCTTCTTGAGCTGCTTGATCGCCTCGTCGGCGTCCTCGACCCAGTTGGGCGTGGAGCGCTGGCCGACCCACAGGCCGAGGCGGAAGGGCTCGTCGCCCCAGCGGGCCGGGTCCTCGCGGCGGATGACCTCGCAGGCGCAGATCAGGGTGGCGGCGCGCTGGAACTGCTGGAGGGTGAGCAGGCGCAGGGTGTAGCGCATCAGCACGGCCACGCCGGTCATGCCGCTGCGCCCGCCGACCACGCCCTGGAGCCGCCGGATGCCCAGGGTGTAGGCGGTCAGGCCGAGGTAGGCCTCGGTCTTGCCGCCGCCGGTGGGGAACCAGAGCAGGTCGGCTTCCCCCAGCGGCGTTCCATCGTCAAGGCCGGGCAGCCGGGCAGGCTCACGCAAAGCCGCAAAGCCGCTAAGGCCGGACAAGCCGGATGGTTTATCGAAGGCTGCCACGTTGTCGATGCCGCCCTCCCTTTGCGCCTTTGCGGCTTTGCGTGAGACATCCGGCGCGAGCCGGTCGGGGTGGCGCGGGTCGGTGAGGGCGGGCAGGTTGATCAGCATGAAGCCGAGCTGGAAGGCCCGCCAGGCGTGGTCTTCTGGCCGGTCAAAGTCCGCGGGGGCCTTCTTCTCGCCCCGGCGCACCGAGGCGGCGTAGAGCGAGCGGGTGCGCTGGAGGGCCATGGCGCGGTTGGCGAAGCGGAAGGCGCTGGCCGCCTGCGGGTTGGTGTCGAGCAGCGTGATGCCCTCGCGGATGCGCGCTAGGGCCAGCCGGCAGTGGCGCAGCGACTCTTCTCCGGCGTTGATAAACGGCACCAGGTCAGGCGTTGGCGTCTGGAGCCGGGCCTCCTGGCGGGCGATCCAGTCGGCGTAGACGGCGGCGAGGGGGGCGAGGTGCGCGGCGAACTGGCCATCGGGCACGGCGGCCAGCGCGGCCATATCAATGGTCAGATCCGCGAGGCGGGCGAAGCCGGGGTCGGCGGGCGTCGGCTGGGTGGTCTGGGGCACGTCGTAGGTCGGCAGCACTACCGTGCGCACGGCGACCGCGCTGTCGTGGATGCGCTGGCCGTCCGCGTCACGGGCGGGGGTCGCATCGACCGCGACGCCGTGGCCGACCGCGAACTCGACCTCGTTGCGGTAGAGCATCGCGGTGCGCTGGTCCTCCAGGTCGAGCTGGTCGCCGGGGAGCGGGCGGCGGCGGAAGATTGCGGCGTGGTCGGGCGCGGTGATGGATAGCTCGGGCTGGAAGACCCAGGCGCCATCCTTGTTGCGGGGCGGCTCCTCCTGGCCATTGACCAGGAAGAGGGTGACGATCCATGCGCCCAGGCGCTTGCGGATCACGCCCTGGAGCGTGACGCCGGGGTGCGCCGCGCTGATCGCCTGCGGCGCGATCTTGCCGTGGCGCAGCGTGATCGCGGGCAGGGGGACGACCACCGGCGTGCGCTTCCAGGGGTGGTGGTAGCTGCCGTCGGGCCGCCGGAAGCGATCTTCTTTGATCTCGACCCGCGCATAGTGCCCCCAGCGCACCGTCACCGTGATCGCGGTGGCCTCCAGGGCGACGGCGAAGGTCAGGCCGATGGAGGAGGGCAGCATGGCGGTGGTCGCCTTGGGCGGCGGGGCGTCGCTCGCGCCGTCCTCGCCATCGCTGCCGCCGAGGTCGCCGTCGTCGTACTCCTCGGGGATGCCGCTGCTGGCGCGCGGGGCGAGCATGCCGACCAGGTAGCGCCCGCGCACAGTCGCCTCGTCCAGCACCTCCTCGGGGCCGCCCCAGGGGCCGAGCAGCTGGCGGACGACTAGGTCTTCGAGCTGATCACGCAGGCCAGAAGGCCGGGCAGGCTCACGCAAAGCCGCAAAGTCGCTAAGGCCGGGCAGCCGCGCAGGCTCACGCAACGCTGCTATGTCACTCTGATCGTCCTCACGTTGCGGCTTTGCGGCTTTGCGTGAGATCTCCGGCTCCCGTCCGTGCCGCCGGTCGAGCCAGGCGATGAGCTGCTCGCCGAGGGCGGGGCTGAGGGTGGTCGCGTCGATCACCTCGCCCAGCTCGGCGATGTCCCAGCTGGCGGGGATGGCGGCGAGCAGGAACTCTAGCTGCTCGGGGTCGAGCGACTCCACCCCGCTGCCGTCGAGGGTGATCTCGCCACGGGCTAGGCGCCCGCCGATCTCGGCGATTGCGCCCGGCCCGCTTTTCAGAATGCTAGAAAGCTTGATGCGATTCATTGTTCGTCCCTGGCCCAGGTCGGCGGCTGGAGCGGCTCCAAGAAGGGCGAGAGGGCATCGCGGGAGCCGCAGACCAGCAGTGCGCGCATTGCCCGTGAGCAGCCGACGTAGAAGAGTCGGCGCTGTTCATCCTCCATCGCCGCCAGCTCATCGTCGGGATAGTCCGCGATCACGCGCGGGAAGCGCCCGGCGTCCAGGCCGACCACGGCGACAAACGGGAACTCCAGCCCCTTGGCCGAGTGGATGGTGATCACCTTGACCTGCTGGGCGGTGATGTCGATCTGCCTGCCCGACTGGAAGACCGCCGGTAGGCCCAGGTCGCTCAGGCGCCGGGCCAGGTTCTCGCCGGCATGTTTGCTCTGGCAGAGCACCGCGCCGCTGTGGGCGGGCAGCCGGTAGCGCTGGGCCGCCGCGCGGAAGAAGGCCAGGATCGCCGCAGCCTCCTCGGCGGTGTCACCCACCAGCGTGATCGCCGGCGGGTCGCCCTGGTGCGCGGACGGCTCCTGGCTGAGGCTCTCGGCGTCGCCCGCCGCCGAGCCGGCCAGAATGTCGGCGCAGGCAGTGATGATCTGCGCGGTGTTGCGGTAGTTTCGCCTGAGCAGGATCGTCCGCCCGGTCATGCGCAGGTCGGTGTGGACCTGACTCCAGCTGAATCCGCGCTGGTAGAGCGACTGGGATGCGTCGGCGGTGAGGTAGACGTGCGCCAGCGAGGGCACCAGGTTGAGTAGGAAGCGCAGGGCCACCGGTGAGAGGTCTTGGGCCTCGTCGATCACCAGCGCCTGGTAGGGCTTCGGGTCGAGCGTGGCCGCGACCTCTAATGCCCCACGGCGGATCTGCTCGTTCAGCACGACGCCGTTGTCGCGCATCAGCGCGCGCCAGTGGACGTAGACCGCCCAGATCGCCGCGCGGACCGTCGCTTTGAGCGGGGTGCGCCGACCACGCCGCTCGACCGCCAGGTACTCCTCGGCGCTGCGAATGTCCCACGCCTCGATCACGCTCAGGAACTCCTGGAGCAGATAGTCGCGGCCGAGTTTCTCCAGCGCCGTCTGCCGCACCTGCCGGTCGAAGGCGTTGGTGGCGGGGATCTCCGCCTCACGGAGCGCCGCGTCGAGTAGATCCAGGGCCTGACCCTCGGTGGCGAAGCTGGGCCAGCCCGACCCCTTGGCGAAGTAGTGCGAGGCCATGCTATCGACCGTCGTCACTTTCACGCCGCACTTCGCTGGCGGCTTGCCGAGCAGGTGGGTGAGCAACTGCTCGGAGTAGCCCACCAGGGCGTTGGTGTAGGTCGTGAAGAGGATCGGGGTCACGCCCTGGTCGATCAGGCGCTGCACGCGGTAGAGGGCCAGGGTGGACTTGCCGGTGCCGGGGCCGCCCTTGACCAGGGTCGGCCCGGCGCGATCCTGCGCGACGAGCTCGCGCTGCTCGGGGGTGAGGCGCAGCAGGAAGCTGCCCAGATCCTCCTCGGCGAAGCGCTCGACGGCCTCCGGCTCGGGCAGCACGAACTCGGGCTGCGCGGCGATGGCGTCGAGGGCGCGCGGGAAGAGGTTGTCGAGAATACGGCTCAGGAAGCGCTCGGGGATCGTCAGCTCCAGCAGATCGTCCTCGGTGTGCGCGGCCAGGGCGGATGGCCGGTGGGCGACCGGGATCTGCCACTGGGCCAGCAGTTCATCGGTGAGGATGATAGGCAGGGGTGTCGGGATTGGGGGGTGGGGGTCGGGGATTGGAATCGTATCAAGGTTGGGGGCCGTGGTAAACGAACTGCCCGATCCCTGATCCCTGACCCCCGACCCCTGTGGCTGCGGCTCCAGCGCATCCGAGTCGGGAGCAACCGCAGGTAGCACCACATCCGGCAGGTCATCCGCAAAGGTGCGCTCGTCGCGCTTGCGCACGCTGAGCAGCTTGACCCATGCGTGGCCGATGCTGTAGAAGACCCGGTAGTCGCCAACGCGGGCGCGGTAGACGTTGGCAAAGCCCTTGAGCTTCTTGGCGTCGCCATGGGCCGAGTGCGGCTCCTCAGCCAGCACCTTCAGCTTCTGGCCAACGAGCTTGCTGATGTGCTTCGGCAGGCCCAGGGACTCGTTGTAGAAGGTCGGGGTGAAGGAAAGCTCGTACGCTGGCATGGGTCTCCCCTGGGCAATCTGGATCTTCGCTCAGTCTACCATGCGGATCGGCGGAGATGGCGCTCCTCATCGTCTCGTTCTACCCTGCGGCCTCGGCCATCATCAGCACCAGCAGCGAGTCGTCCTCGCCGGGGGCGGCGGGGGTCAGCGCTGCGATCTGCGCCTCCAGCTCCCCTGGGGTGATCCGCAGCTGCTCCATCAGCGCGTACTGCCCCTCGTAGCTGGATAGCACCGCGCTGCGCGCTACCAGCTTGTTTAGCGCCGGGATGACCCGATCTCGGTCGTAGATGATCTTGGCGTCACGTGAGGAGGTGTTGTCCGCGCGTCGTACATCCCGCAGATCATCGCTGAGTGATCGGTGGTAGTACCAGGGCTCGATCTTTGTCCGCAGCTCCTCGATGGCGGTGAGCCCATCCTGGACATCGGTGGTGAAATTCAGCCATGCGCCGACCATGGTGAGCGGCGCGCTGGCAGCTAGATCGCCGTAGAGGAATCGCTGCGGGTGCTCCCCTAAGAGCTTGGTACGCGCAAATGGCCGCGCCCAGTTGCTCCACTCGCTGACCACATCGGTCAGGATGCTCCGCGCCATCGCCAGCTCGCGCAGCTCGGCGTAGCAGCGCACTTGGCCGAGTGCGGCAATCAGGTAGTACTCCTCGGCTCCCAACCCGTTGGCGATAATGTTGGCTTGCACCATCTGGTCATAGTAGACCCGGCGCAGCTTGCCAAGTGTCGTCGCGGAGTGGGTCAGCAGCTCTATCCGCACGCGGTCGTCGCTGATTGTGGGCAGCTTCTCCAGATGCTCCAGGGCTACCAGCAGCTCGGCCCGCTGGGTGTTCTCAAGCAGGTAATGAATGGAGGTCAGGGTCTGCTGCACCTCGCGCAGCATATGCTCCAAACGGACGAGGCGCTGGTCAAGCTCGGCGAAGCCAGCCCGCGTCACTGCGAGATTCAGCTCGGCCACCTGCATGGTGGCATGCACCGCCTTCAGGATCTTCTTGCTCTGAAAGAAGTTGGCGATGCTGAATCCTGCGCCAACAACCGCGCCGATGCCGCCCACCACGGAGGCAACACCAGTCACCATGGCGAGCGGTGACGCGGCCCCTGCGGCGACACTGGTGATGATCCCGGCCCCGCTGAGCAGCGGGGCCGCCGCTTTGGTCGCTGGCAGCAGGTGGGCGACAATCTGCCCGGCCTGTGGGGTGCCGGTTGCCCAGCGTACGACGCTGCCGTGGAGGGCGTAGCGCCCCATCGCCAGCCCGGCGAGGGTTGCGGTGGGGATGGCGCGGGCGACGGTCATTCCGGCGAGTGTGGGGATCATCGGGCTGCTCCTGTGTGATGGTGGTTGTGCGACCGCATTGCCTTCACGAAGTATACCCATTGGCCAGGGCGCAATTGCGCACCTATCTCTCTGGCTCGATAAGCCGTAACTCGACGAATGCGCTGGCGAGCGCTGCCTCAAAGGTGAGAAAGGAGGGGACACGGCGGAGCTGATGAAGCCTGATCCGTCGGCCCAGCGATTCGTGGATTTGGGAGAGGTCATGCGCGCGCCGCTGACGCCTGCGATTCGTGCCAAATGCTTGGCGCACTGCCTCGGCAAGCACGCGCTTTGGCTCTGGAATACGTTCTACCTGATGCGGTACCGCAGGCAGCCCGAGGGATTGCGTGTCCTCGTCGGTGCCAATAATGGCACACAATGTCAGGCCGTCGGCTAACATCCACGACTCAAGCATACGCACGGGTATCAGCGGGATGAGATGGCGACAGACATCTGTTCCCGCAGCACGCGCAGCTTCCACGAGCAGAAGCCCAGGTGTGTAGCGCTCGCGCATGGCCCGCTCGACCGATGGCGCATCTGCGTCCATGTGGATCGCGAGCGCCTGGGAGCCAGCAAACTGCTGCGCTAACCACAAGATACCCTCGGCCTGAGTCGCGATGTCAGGCGGAAATCTGCGTACCACCGGGTCGAGGACATCGGTTGTGCCGATACCGCGCTGTCGTAACAGATCATCCGCCGTGCGTTGGAGGAGCGGTTGGAAGAATCGCTCGTCTGTTGGCCCTTCTACCGCCAGTGCCATCACCAACATACTCATTGTGATAATCCTGGCTTCAATGTTTCGAGCGCCTCGCCGAGATCGACGGTGCTGAGATAGCGTTCGACCTCGCCGAGCGTGTACATTCGCTCCGCCTCATCCGCCGGGAGATCGAGCCGTGTTTGTCGGTGTGGCGTAACCGGGGCCATGCGCGTGACACGCACACTTCCAGATGGCAACTTGCCATGTACTCGTGTCGCGGTATAGGCAAAAAGGAGCCCTGGAATCGACTCACCACCCATCTTTTTGCTCTGTTTGACGTACTCCAGCATGAGGACTGGCGAGTGGGTATTGACAAGCATTTGGCGGAGGGGGAGGTGGATCGCATCATCGTCATCAAAGTGTGTGGCGAGATCGCGCAAGAGCTGTACGGTGTTGTGGATACGGGCTGGGTGTACGCCGTTCTCTGGCTCTTCGAAGCAAAGGACGCCCTGATACTCCGGGTCGTTCTTGAGCGTGATCAGCGCAAGTAGGCGCAGCGTGCCGTCAGAGAGGATGCGCGAGGAGAACCTGCGTCCATCCTGGGTGGTCGCATACATGACATAGCGATTTCGGGATGCGTCCTCTTCTACCTCAAGGGTTGTAATCCCAGCGACAAGCTCGGCAAGATCACGCGCAATGTCTTGCAGGATATAGCGATGTTCTGCCTTGAGGCGGGCGAGTGTGGACGGCAGAAAGCTCCCGTCGGGGGCGAGCGTCTGCTGCGCGTTCATCGAGCTTGGCTGGCGTAATGACCGTGGGTTGAGCTGGAGGAACCGCCACGAGCGCATCTCTTCACGCGCCGCGAGGGCGTGGGGGAACTCGGTGTTGGTCACGCCACTCAGCATGGTGCGCTCGATCCGCTCGGCGACGCTCGACTTTCGCCCACCGTGGCCGTCTTGGTGTAGGGAGATTGTCGGGACACCCTCGTGCTGTGTGGTTGATGTGGATATGAAGTGTTCTTTCCGACTGGCGCGCATTCGACCAGCGCGTAACGGGGGTATCCAGTGCGCTTGGTTGCGGCGAATATGATCTGTGGCCCACGGATCACGGTCATGAAAGATGGGGGCGAGTCGCTCATGCGTGACATACAGCCGCTCTAGGCCCCGATCATCTTTGCGTCGCTCGATCTCTAGCTCGTAGCGCATCCGGGTATATTTGAGCCGCTCCTCGGCTCCCCAGCTATCGCGGATGGATGGCTCGACCAATAACTCTACTCCAAATCGCATCTTTGTACGCGGGATACCATCAGGGCCGATGGTAAAGAGCTCGTAGGCATCGCCGCGCATCTCTTCGCGCTCTGTCTCAGGGCTCTGGAATGCGGTGCGCAGGTCGTTGTCGGCAAGGCGTGAGAGCAGGCGTAACACATCGAAGAGATTGCTCTTCCCGACGGCATTGGCCCCAACAACGCACACCACTGGCTCAAGATCAAGGGCGAATTCCTGAAACATCTTGAAGCCGTCGATCTCAATGCGTGTGATCATTTTGTTCTCACTGACTAGCCTGTCCTGGTGCCGAGCTTTTATTGTAGCATCCGCTCCTGATGGTCTCGGGTCTCGGATCTCGCCGCCTCAAAATAGCTCCCCCTGCTCGACTGAGGGCTCAGGGCTCGGGTTTTTGGGCTCAGCCGCAGCCTTCCCCTTCCGCCCGCCCTTGCCTTTCCCCTTATCCGATCCCTTCTTCTTCTCGTGCAGCCCCGCCGCCACCTCCTCCGCGTGCCGCTCGTGGTTCAGCGCCAGCAGCCGGTCGAGCACTGCCCGCCGCGCCGCCTCGCTGATGGTGTAGCGCAGCCCCTGCTTCGTCTCGTGGAAGCCGTGGCCCAGATCCAGGTCGCCCCAGCCGTAGGCCGCCGCCACCGCCTCGTCCATCGCGACGTGCAGCCGCCGCAGCTCGGCGATGTCGGCGGATGTTTCGTTGGAGCCATAGTGGTACAATGATCCCCGTGATCGATAGCGTACCCTAGCGCTGGAGGCCCATCTATGGTCGATATCGAGATTAAGCTGTCCCTGCCCGATACGCTGGCCCGCGAGGCGGCGGCACGCGGGCTGCTCACGCCCGCAGCTTTGCAGCAGCTGATCGACGCGGAGGTGGAGCGGCGGCGCAAGGTTGACCGGCTGTTCACGACGATGGACGATCTGGCTGCCGTGAACCTCCCGCCGCTGAGTGCTGAGGATCTGAACACCGAGATCAAGGCGGCACGCGCAGAGAGGCGGTTCCGTCGTGCGGGTGGTGCTTGATACCAATATCACGGTCTCGGGTCTGCTCTGGCGCGGCGCGCCACGTGTGGTTATCGAGGCGGCGCGGAGCGGGCAGATCGAGCTCTTCAGCTGCGCCGAGCTGCTGGAGGAGCTGGAAGATGTGCTCCGACGTCCAAAGCTGGCCGCACGGTTCGCGCAGATCGGCAAAGAGCCGACGGATCTTATCGATGAGTATCTGGCACTGATTGCCGTCATACGTGCTGACCCACTCCCTGCCCCGGTCTCAGTTGATCCTGACGACGATGTCGTTCTGGCGTGCGCGCTCGCTGCACAGGCTGCGGCGATTGTCTCCGGCGATGATGATCTGCTCAGGTTGAGCGTGTTCCAGGACATGCCTATCCTCACTGCGCCTGAGTTGCTGGCCCGTCTTGCCCCATCGGCGTAGCTGCGGGTCTCGGGTCTCGCCGCCTCAAAACAGCTCCCCCTGCTCCACGCTAGAATCGCCTCCGGTATCCTCGCCACGCTTCTGCTTGCCTCTGCCCTTTTGCGGCTTTGCGCCTTTGCGCGAGCCGCCCTTCTCGTGCAGCCCCGCCGCCACCTCCTCCGCGTGCCTTGCGTGGTTCAGCGCCAGCAGCCGGTCCAGCACCGCCCGCCGCGCGGCCTCGCTGATCGTGTAGCGCAGCCCCTGCTTCGTCTCGTGGAAGCCGTGGCCCAGGTCGAGATCCTGCCAGCCGTAGGCCGCCGCCACCGCCGCGTCCATCTCGACGTGCAGACGCCGCAGTTCGGCGATGTCGGCGGCTGTCTCGCCGGGGGCGTGGAAGCGGTTGTAGGTCTTTGTCAGCCCCTCGTTGCGCTCGCGCATGATCTGCTGGCGGTGGGCGTGGTACTGCTCGCCGATGGTGTCTAGTTTTAACGCAAAGGCGCTAAGCGGCAAAGGCGCAGAGTCTTTTTGGTCGCTTGGCGCCTTTGCATCTTGGTGGCTTTGCGTTGAGGGTTCGGCTTGTAGGCAGGCGGGGAAGGGGAAGGTCTCGAAGCAGTTAGCAGGCGCATAGTTCAGGTCGGATTTCATTGTAGAGCTGTATTGCCAAGCCCAGGGATGATGAAAGTTGGACTGTAGCAAAGCCAGAACGGCAAAGCTGTCAAATGGAAAAATAGCTAACCTATGAGCATAAACTTGTCGAGTAGGAAGTAAGGCAAAGGCAACTGTTCGACTAACTAGGGTCACCGCTAATACCCGCTCCATCCCCGCGATCGTTGCGTAGAGTTCAGGTGCAGGCCGTGTGAATTGCCACCATATCTCGCGGCGTCGCTTGTCGTTATTCTTATCCCGCTCCGGCTTAACCTTTTCACGCACAATCGCCATCAGGTCGAGGTAGCTCTCGGCCTTCTCCAGCGGCCAATCGTGA
This sequence comes from Chloroflexales bacterium ZM16-3, assembly GCA_004138175.2. Lineage (GTDB taxonomy): Bacteria > Chloroflexota > Chloroflexia > Chloroflexales > Chloroflexaceae > Oscillochloris > Oscillochloris kuznetsovii. Next base: position 25,856 of record RYFE02000042.1, read on the forward strand.
AAGTTGATCACCCATCGGCTGGGTGACTGATCAGGGCGCGAGTTAAGGTCTTCGCCGTTCAGATATGGAAAGATTGCCTCGCGGTTACGCGGGTCCTTGGCGATCAGTGCCTCGGCCTCATTGGGAGATATTGTAAAGCCAAGTCCAAGGACATTTGAACCCTGGAAAGACTTACCAGCATTCTTGTTCAGCTGGAAGGGATTGCCGCTGGCCGCGCCGGGAGCAGTGAGGAATGGCGTAATCCCGGCGGCAGGCTTCTCATCAAGCGTATGCTCGCCCCGCCAACTGCCATAGCGCAGCCAGATGTGAGCTACCTCAACGCCAGCCGTCCCCGGCCAGGGGCGGCTGGGCACCGCACGGGGGATCGCGAAGCCTGCCTGCGCCAGATGGTCCAGCCCGACCTCGCGGGTATCGCCCTGGGCAATCGTATTCGTCGCCAGCAGGCCCGCCATCCCAGCGGGCCGCAGCGCGCCGCCAATGCGCAGGAAGAAGTAGGCACACAGGTCAGCCGAGCCGCGTCTACCATCGGCCAAGTACTCGACCAGATAATCGCGGTAGGCCGTGCCGAGCGCCCCGGTGATCCGCTGGCCACCCTGAAACGGCGGGTTGCCCACGATAGCGGCGAAGCCGGGAAGAACCTCGCGCAAAGGCGCTAAGACGCCAAGATCGCTACTATTTGAATCGCGGCTTTGCGGCTCTGCGGCTTTGCGCGAGCCATTGTCCGGCTCCACAAACACCTCTGGAAACTCCAGCGGCCAGTGGAACGGCCTGCGCCCATCGAGGTAGCGGTCAGCCTCAGCGCGCAGCTCAGCGAAGGCGGCCTGGCTCGCGGCGTCGGTCTGCCCGCCCGCCGTAAACCTATCTGCGCGGGTGTCCTCAGCGGCAGAGAGCAGCAGCGAATAGCGGGCCAGCCAGTCGCGGCGCAGCGACTCGCGCACGCCCTTGTCGGGGTGCAGCTCGGCGGCGATCAGCAGGTCGGCGCCCAGGCGCACCAGGGCCAGGGCGGCATCGGCGGTACTCAGCCAGCCCGCCTTGAGCGCCGCATCGCGGGCCTCGCGCACCGGCGTGGCGGCGATCTTGCGCCGCTCGCGCAGGGCCACGGCCAGGGCGCGCTCAACCTGCGGGCGGATCAGGCTGTACTGAACTGAGGTTTCGCGCAAAGGCGCTAAGACGCTAAGGTCGCTCCTATTTGAATCGCGGCTTTGCGGCTTTGCGGCTTTGCGCGAGCCATCCGGCTTCAGCGACCAGTTCATCAGCTGCTCCACATCGCCGATGCCGAGCAGCGAGTCGCCGGCGCGCAGGGCGTGGTCGAGGAAGGAGAAGGGCCGGCCCCTGGCCAGGGTGATCAGCCAGAGCGAGAGCTTGGCCATCTCCACGGCCAGCGGGTTTTTGTCCACCCCGTAGAGGCAGCGGTCGGCGATCAGGCGGCGGGCGAAGACCAGGCGCTCGGTAGGATCGGTTATCTCGCGCAAAGGCGCTAAGACGCCAAGGTCGGGCAGCCGGGCAGGCTCACGCAAAGCCGCAAAGCCGCTAAGGCCGGGCAATCCGGATGGCGCTTCTTTCGCTGCCACGTTGTCAATGCCGTTCTCACTTTGCGGCTTTGCGGCTTTGCGTGCGCTATCCGGTTCGATCTCCGCATCAAACGCCTCCAGCAGCCGCTCGCTCAGGTACCGGCACGCCTGGACGAGGAACGCGCCGCTGCCCATGGCCATATCGCAGACGGTGAGCTGGAGCAGCTCGGCGGCGGGGCGCAGCCGCCACTGCTCCTTGGGCAGGCCCTCGGCGGGGCCGACGTAGACCAGCGGCTCCAGGGTGTGCTGGACAATCGGCTCGGTGAGCGAGCGCGGCGTGTAGTGGGTGCCGGTGGCCCGGCGCTCGGCCCCGGCGGTGACGTAGACGCTGCCGGCGGGGATGACCACCGGGCGGGCGTAGTCGTCGTCGCGCACCAGGCCGGCGAAGGGCAGCACGCGGGCGTAGAGCGACTCATCGTTGCCGCAGGCGGCGCGCAGCTGCGAGGCGCGGAAGGCGTCGGGCTGGGCGGCGAGCGCCTTCTTGAGGGCGCTCTCGCTGCGCCCGGTCTGCTCGCGCAGGAAGGTGAGCAGATCCGGATTCTCACGCAAAGCCGCAAAGCCGCTAAGGCCGAACAAGCCGGATGGTGCATCGAACGTCGCCACGTTGTCGATGGCACCCTCCCTTTGCGGCTTTGCGGCTTTGCGTGCGATCTCCTCCAGCCGAGCCAGCGGAATCTCCGGCTCCTGGTCACGGGTGCCAGCGATGCCAAGCACCGGCTCAGTCGCCCGCAGCGCGGTGTGGTCAAGCAGGCCCTCGTAGACGTGGCCGATCTGCTCAATATCGAGGGCGCGGAACGAGATCCGGCGGGCCTCGGCGGGGCTGCCGTCGCGCAGCTTCACCCGCAGCACCTGGAGCGCCTCCAGCAGGTGCAGCACGACGCGGTTGGAGATGAGGAGGGGCCGGGGCTCACGCAAAAGCACCGGAGTCTCACGCAAAGCCGCAAAGCCGCTAAGATGAGTCTCATCCTGAATGCTGCCAGCATCGACACCAGCAGTGCCAGTTTGAATGTCAGTGGCGGCTTCGGTCGTGCCGCCTTTCCTTTGCGCCTTTGCGGCTTTGCGTGAGCTGTCCGGCTCCGGTGTACTATCCACGCGGCCTTCCAGGAACGGGTAGCGGTCGGGGTCGAAGAGGCTGCCGCCGTAGGCCGGCATATCGAGCTTGTCGTGGTCGAAGCCGTAATAGACGGCGCGGAAGATCGCCAGCAGGCGGCCCCAGGCGTCGTGGCGGCGCTCCAGCACCTCCTCGCCGCTGCGGTCGGCGTCGAGGCGCAGCGACTCCAGCAGCGTCGAGACGGCGTAGTTCCGGTCGTAGAGGTCGTCGCCAAGCAGGAGCAGGCCCTGCTCCTCGGCGAAGAGCAGAAAGACCAGGCGCATCATCACGGCCAGGGCCGCCTCGTAGAGCCGCTCCTCGCGCACCTCGGTGAGGACGGCCCGCCCGGCGTTCTGGTCGGCCAGATCAATCGCCTGCACCAGCAGCTCGACGGCGCGGCGCACCTGGTAGCCGAGCTGATCCGTGACCTCCTGGCGGTCATCGGCGCTGGCGGCGAGCAGCGCCTCCAGGGTGCTATCGTCGGGCACGCCGAAGATGCGGTGTGCGCCGAGCAGCGAGCGGAAGGCCCGCAGGGTCAGGGGCTCATCGAGCCAGAGCCGGGCGTACCAGGAGGCGAAGCCGGTGGTGAGGTTCTCGTCGGCGGGGCGATCCACGAGCATCCACTGCTCGCCGTTAGTGAGCAGGCCCAGGCGCACGCCCGCGCCGCGCAGCAGAGTCATCATGCGGGTGGCGGGCGACGCCTGCCAGGCCGCCCTGGCGGGGGCCTTCTCCAGATCCTGACCGGGCGGGACGATCTGGACGAGGATCCTGGGGGTCAGGAGTCGGGAGTCGGGAGTTGGGGCGGGCTCGGCCATCACTATATCTGGCGTGAGCGTCTCGCCGTGCTCGGGAACGGTGACGGCCAAACGCTGCCACCACGCGTCAGCGTCATTGCCCTGAACCCTATCCCCTATCCCCTGAACCCTGACGCAGTCATCGGGCATCCCCAGCACGCGCCGGATCACCCACTCGACCCAGGCCCGGTGCAGCGCGGGGTCGGGCCGGGTGCCGAAGGCGCTATCGAGCCACTCCTCGTAGGCCATGCGCAGCTCGCGGGCCACCTCGGCGTCGGGCGCGTCGAGGCCCTGGGGGAAGGCCGCGACGAGCGTCTTCAGCGAGAGGAACGGCCCCGAGATATCGAGGAGGGCGAGCCATTCGGCGTGGTGGCGGGCGATGGACATAGACGAGACCTCACACAAAACCGAGATTCTTCGCCGGACGGCTCACGCAAAGCCGCAAAGCCGCAAAGGGTTGGCTACCTACAAACCATTTGCCACCCGATGAATGCCATCTTTAATCAGCGCCGTACCGAAGTTGATCAGCAACCCGAGCCGCTTATCCGTCAGCTTCAGGTAGGTCAATAGCTGGCGCTTGTGGACTGGTGCCGTCTGCTCAACCGCCTTGAGTTCGACCAGAACGAGATCTTCGACAAGCATATCAGCCCGGTATCCAAGCTCCAGCACGACCTCATCATAAACCAGCGGGACGGGCTTCTCACACTCCACACGCAGGCCACGTTTTCCAAGTTCATGCGCCAGCATCGCCTGATACGCCGACTCCAACAGACCAGGGCCAAACCGCGAGTGAATATGGTAGGCCGCATCGACGATGATTTTAGCGACATCATTCTCCGTCAAGGCTTTGCCCCTTTGCGTGAGCCTGTTCGGCCTTTGCGGCTTTGCGGCTTTGCGTGATCCCGTCCGGCCTTTACGCCTTTGCGTTAAGAGAGCATCCGCTCCGGCACCAGAAACGTCACCGCCACCGGAAACAGGCGCGGCTGGGGGTCGGCGTAGCGCCGCAGGATGCCGGCCTGCTCCTGGGCCAGCTCGCCGGGGATCTGGCGCAGGCGCAGGCGCAGGGCGTCCACATCGCGGCGGTACTGGTCGCGCTCCGCCTCGTTGAACAGGTCGAGGTGCAGCTGCTCCGGCTTCTCGGCGACGGTCAGCTCGGCGCGGATCGCCGTGGTCAGCTCGGCGAGGATGCGGGCGATGTCGTCGGACTCCTGCACGCGGCGCTCCTCCAGGAGCCGGCTGAGGCTGGCGGCGCGATCCTTGGCGCGGGCCTCCAGGGCGCTCAGGGTCGGGCCGGATGCCTGCGCCCAGCGCGCGGCCAGGGTCTCCTTCAGCGCCGCCGAGGGCTCGCGGGCCGTGACGGCGGCGAGGGCCGCCTGCACCTGGCCGATGGTCAGCCGGCGCGCGCGACCGTCGGCCAGATCAACCCCGGCGGCGATCAGCTCCTCGTGGAGCCGCTGGCTGTCGCCGCCGATCACCACTAGCCGCCCGTAGGCGATGGCCAGCGGGGCGTGCAGCACCCAGCGCTCCGCCCCGACCGTCAGCACGCTCGGCACCACCCGCGCCGTCACCCGGTGCAGCTTGCGGTGGCCCTCGGCGCTCCAGACCTCGGCGCGCAGCAGGCGCAGGGCCATCTGCACCAGCCGGTGGTTGAGGTGTGCGAGCACCAGATCATCGCGCCCCTTGGCCAGGTCGTGGTCGAACACGATGGGCCGCACCGCGCGCGTGTGCGGGTGCTCCAGGCCCTCGGCGCAGGTGGCCCAGCTCCCGGTCAGGGCCGGCAGGGCGAAGACCGGGCAGCGCCGCCGCTCGCCGCTGGGGTCGGGCCAGATGCCGGGTGCCTTGGCCTCAATCAGCAGCGGCTGGCCCGCAAGCTGGAGGGCGATGGTCACCACCGACTGCACATTCTCCGGCGAGAGCTGGAGGCTGGCGCGGCTCTCCTGGAGCTGGTCGGCCAGATCCTTGATCTGCTGGCCCAGGTTGCGGTCAAAGGTCAGCATGCGCTTGCTCGGCGCGGCGGCGCGCTCCGCCCCCGCCGTTTCGAGGCGGCGGCGCGTCCCGAGCATCGCCTCGGTGACCTGGTCGGCGATCACCGGGCCGACCTTGCCCAGATCCTCGCGGATCTGCTCGACCTTCTGCACCGCCCGCATCAGGAACTCCAGGTCGCCCTCCAACTCACCCACGGGCGCATCCCGGTCGATGGCGGCGTGGCTGAAGCCGGCGGGGGCGAAGTGGAAGACCTGCGGGTTATGGAGCTGGCCGTGGCGGTCGATGCGCCCGTTGCGCTGCTCCATACGGTTGGGGTTCCAGGGGATCTCATAGTGGACGAGCCGGTGACAGTGGCGCTGGAGGTCGATGCCCTCGGAGGCCGCGTCGGTGGCCAGCAGGATACGCACGGCGCTGGTCTGCGGGCTGGCCTGGAAGGCCGCCTTGACCCGCTCGCGGTCATCGTCGTGCATCCCGCCGTAGAGCAGCATCAGCCGCCCGCCCTCGGTCAGCCGCTCCGCCGCCAGCAGGCCCTGGAGCCAGGTCTGGGTGTCGCGGTACTCGCTAAAGATGATCACCCGCTCCGCGGACCAGACGCCGTTGGGGCGGACGACCTGCGTCACCCAGTCGAGCAGCGTGCGCGCCTTGCGGTCGGGGCGCAGGCGGGCATCGGTCGCCCAGGCCAGCATGCGGTCGAGCAGCACCCGCTCCTCGGGGGATGGCGCGCGGAACAGCGCCGAGGTCGTCGCCACCGCCTCGCCGGTCGCCGCCTCGTAGGCATCGTCATCGGCGTAGGCGTCGTCGAGGTCAGCCAGCATCGCTTTGAGAATCCCGCCGCTGGGGCGCCGCGCCTTGGGGCCGACCGACCGGGTGGCCGCGTCGAGCGAGGCGCGGTGCTTCTGGAGGGTGGTGAAGAAGGCCGCCGGCGAGGAGAGCAGGCGCTTCTTGAGCAGCTTGAGCACAAACTCAGTGGCCGTGCGCTCCACATTGTCCGCCGCGCCCGCACGGCGCAGGAGCGTGTAGGCGTGCAGGTCGCGGTGGGCCTGGCGCTCCGCGTCGCTGTGATCGACCTCCAGGGCGCGCAGCTCGCGGGCCGGGAAGCGCGGGCGATTCGTCCACGCCTCCTTCAGCTCCGACTTGAGCCGGCGCACCATCACATGCTGGAGGACAGCGCGGTCGGGCGGCACGCTGCGGGCGAAGCGCTGGTTATCGAGCAGCTCCAGCAGGGCCGAGAAGCTCTCGGCGTAGCCGTTGTGCGGCGTGGCGGTGAGGAACAGCTTATGCTCGAAGTGCGGCGCGAGGGTGCGGATCGCCGCCGTGCGCAGTGAGTCGACCGCATAGGCACCGACGCCAGAGGGCGCGACATTGTGGGCCTCATCGACGATCAGCATGTCATAGCTGCGCGGGTAGGCCATCTGCCCGGAGGCCGGCAGGGTCTCGCGGAACAGGCGCATCGGCTGGTCGCGCTTGAGGTAGTCAACCGAGGTGATCAGACGCGGGAAGTGGCCCCAGGGGTTGACGTGGATGCCACGGGCGCGGCGCAGCGCGCGCATCAGGTCGGCATCGACGATGCGGAACTCCAGGCCAAACTTCTCACGCATCTGGTCGCGCCACTGGATCTGGAGCGCGGCCGGGCAGACGATCAAGATCTTGCGGGCGCGGTGGCGGATGATCAGCTCCTGGATGACCAGGCCGGCTTCAATCGTCTTGCCCAGGCCGACATCATCGGCGATCAGCAGGTTGACGCGGGGCATCTGGAGCGCGCGCACCACCGGGTCGAGCTGATAATCCTCGATAGAGATGCCGCTGCGGAAGGGAGCCTGGAGGGCGCGCACATCCGCCGAGGAGGCCGCGCCCCAGCGCACCGCATTCAGGAAGGCGTCGAGGCGCTGGGGCGTGTCAAAGCCGGTGGGCGTCGGCAGAGCGCGCTGGTCATAGACCCGCGCGCCGGGCTCCAGCTCCCAGATCACCTGGAGATCTTCGCCGAGCGCGTCATCCTCAACCGAGGTGAGGGAGACGAGGTGCTGCGTGGAGAGCAGCGCCGGGTCAAGGGAGCTATGCGGGCGGGTGCTCTTGGCGACCTCGGCCACCGCATAGCGGCGATTGCGCACCTCAACGATCTGACCTTGTTCAGGGGGCGTGACGCCTGCCATTGCGCGCGCTTTCCATGCGCTGATCCGCCGCGTGGCGCATCAGCGCGGACGAGGTGATGGTTCCTCGGTCGATACGTCTGCACGGCGCTCGATGATCAGCAGCGCAAATGCCGCATCCGGATCGATACGGACGATCTCGCTATAGGCGTTGGCGAGCAGCCATGCGGTGCGCAGCTGCATGCCGCCGCGCCGACCAGGGTGGAGCTCGGGATGCATGAGACCCATAATTGTGGAGAAGCCCAGCCCGGCGCGGCGGGCAAAGGCGCGCAGCGAGAGCCCGGCCCGCGCGACCAGGATCGGGAACTGGGGATTGAGTTCGAGGCGGGTCGGCTTCATGATGGGCTCACAAAGGATTTAACACCAGACGGTTGCAGTATAGATCATGATCGCGCGTGTTGCATTACCATATTCATCTCCGATCTGCGGAGGCAGTAAAAAGCACACCGCACCCGCAGGGTGCTGGCGCGTTGTGTGTTTCTAGCGGCTGATGCGTGGGGCGGGAGGCACGGCATGTGACTTCGCAGACGAGACCATATGCGAAGTTAACCCGCGCTCGCACCGCATTGACAGGCCATGCCGGCTTCGCATATCATGCATGGCACACCGGCGTTTTCTCGTTGTCCCAGCTTCGCATATAATCTGCACCCGGAGCGCGCATGCCACCCGAGCCGATCCCTGACTATCCGCCCCTGGCCGGCTTCCTCGCCGACCTCGCCGCCCGCAGCCGACCGGCTACCACCATCAGCGCCCGCCGGCTCGATCTCAGCCACCTCATCCGATGGTACGAGGCGGATCGCGCGCGGCCGTTCCGCCTGGAAGATCTGGCGGCCAGCGATGTTGAACGCTGGATGGTCGCCGGCGGGGTCGCCGCGAGCACCGGCAACCGCCGCAAAGCATCGCTGCGGGCCTGGGCCGCCTGGGCGATCCGCCAGCAGATCATCCGTGACGACCCGAGCCAGGATATTCAGGATGCGCGCCTGCCCCAGCGCGAGGCCAAGTCGGTCAGCCCCGCAGCGATCGACGCCATGCTCCGCGAGGCGCGGAAAGACCCCGATCTGCACCTGGCCCGCCGCAACGAGGCGATGCTCGACCTGCTCACCTTCGGCGGGATGCGCGTGGCCGAGCTGACCGCGCTCATCCTCGACGACGTGAACCTCAGCGCGCGCAGCGTGTTCATCCGCAACGGCAAAGGCGGGAAGTCGCGCTTCATCTACCTCGACTCATCCAGCGTCGCCGTGCTGACGCGCTATCTCACCGAGGTCCGCTTCGCCGAGGGCGTGCCTGCGACCGGCTCGCGGGACTCACAGCAGAGCATCTGGTTCCACCGGGTCGGCGCGCATGAGCGACCGGGCATCACCACCCGGGCCGTGCAGCTGGTCGTGCAGGAGATTGCCGCCGCAGCTGCGCAGCTGGCGACCGCCGACGCCGATCGGGCACGCCGCCAGGATGACAAGGAAGCATTGCGGTTTCTGGCCGAAGAGCTAAAGATGGTCACGCCGCACACCTTCCGCCACAGCCTGGCCCGGCGCATGGTCGAGGACGGCGTTGACCTTCCCGGCGTGGCCAAGGCGCTCGGCCACGCCCACATCAGCACGACGATGATCTACACGGTGCCCGCCGAGGGCTCGCTGCGCACGGCGTTTCAGACGGGCGGAGATCGGGTGCGGGGGCGGGAGCCGAACAAGCCGTAACCATCCAAGGTGGAGTTCATCCAAGTGGAACATAGGGCCGCTAGGTTACACATACGGACACACAGCAGGGCGATCCCATCATTGCTGATCCTTGGGAACGCGCATTACTGAGCTCTGATGCTGGAATCGGTAGATACTGCCAGACCGAAGTGGAGGACCTGGTCAATAATGAGACACCCTTCCCATCTCCACATGCGCATGTCTTGATGCAAACTCCTTACACTTGTAGTTGTCGCCGGTAAGATCTATCGTGAAGCCATGCGCCCCAGAGAATGATCTCCATGATGACGATGGTCTTCCTCGGCGTCTTCGCTGTTTACTCGGGATTCCTCGGCGTGAGCCCTCTGACGGGAGCGGGCGGCGCGTGCATTGCTGGTGATCCGGCTTTCGACACCCACATGCCTCGCTCAACGACGACGTCATCCGTGTATGCGCCATCTACAACGATATCGGCGAAGCGGACCGGCAAGCCCATGGCGGAGTAGAAATCGGGGCCATCCTGCAGATGGAAGTGCAGGTGCGGCTCTGTGGAATTTCCGGAAAACCCGCAGCGTCCGATGATGCCGCCCTGGGCGACCTTATCTCCAATCCCAACCGGTATAGAGCCGGGGATGAGGTGCGCGTAGAAACCGTATTCGCCTTTGTCATGCCGGATGATGACGTGATTGCCGGCCAACTGAGTGGCGAGGAAATCCGGCATGAAGTACCCGGTGAACGGAGACTCGTGGTGTCCGTCATGTACGGCCACGACCTCCCCGTCCGCTGCGGCGAGGATCGCTTCTCCATAACAGTAGTAGTCCTTCAGGTGCCGCCCGGTGCCTCGGTGTCGCGAAAATCCGGAATCCGCCTTCACGAAATCGTAGGCGTAGCGCTGGTTCAGCACTTGCCACGAGTGGGATGTTTCGGGGGTATGTCCGCCATGGTATACGAGCCATTCACCTTCCAGCGGCAGGCGGTAGGTCACGCGCGTCTGGTAGTTTGCTACGTCTGTTTCGCTTCCGGCCAGGCGGCGCGATGTGGCCATCTGACCGAAGGTGAGTCGCAGTTGCTGCAACAGGAGGAATGGGTTGAACACCGAGAGGAATGTTGCGGTGAGGAAGGCCGCGGCCTGGCCTAGTCGGCCTGCCTTTCTGATGGGGCCCGGCACCGGCCAGTCCAGCGCCGGGTGGCGCATCGCCCCCGTATTTGCGCTCCGAAACACGTACCGCTTGAAGACCCAGCTACAGATCAGGTACAGACCGAGATAGAGCGACCAGGAATACGCCGGGCGCCACTGTATCTGTGCCACACGGACGAAAACGTACTGGATAGCCATCGCTCCGACCAGGGCAATCACCAAGGGATAGAGCCAGCTCCAGAACGAACCGCTACCGCTGGCTTGCTTTACGGGACCGGTCGTTGGATTCTTCGTGTGCTTGTCATTCATTAGTGCTATGTCCCTTTCTCTGGAAAATTCTTATCCAAACATGCTCTTCTTCTTCGCCGATCCAGCTCCGTTTGCTCCTGCGAGCGTAGTCACTGCCACCGCCGATGGCGCCGATGCAGGCGCAATGCTGGTTTCGCGCGATCCGCCCGCTCGTTTCCGGCACGTTTCCCGCGTTCATCGAGTCCTGCCGCGTTTGATTTGGCTGTCAGTCACCTCGATCTATCCGACTGCGCTCGCCCGCGTGCTGAGGGCGGAGGTGCTCAACCAGGGCGCAAGTTAAGCACTTGTAAAAGAATAGCTCTGCGTTTTAGGAGACTGGAGATTGTGCTGCTTTAATCGCCAATCTCTGTTCGAGAGTCTCTTATAGGCAGGAAGGGGCTTGTTTCTCCACGCTTTGGACTCGGCTACCTGCGCAGAATCCGGACAATACGATCGTAAACAACATCCGATACCATCACCGTAGTTCCACCTTGTGTGTCAAAGAGCGGAACCAGTGGGGTTCCACCGGTGGTATTCACAAATTCAACCACGACCGTATCAATGTCCTCGTGGTAACGAGCGATACTCTGGTGTCCCAGAACCCAGCCGGAATGTCCATACAGATAAATAGAGGAGTAAATCGCCTGCTCATTATCATTCAGCAATGAGCCATCGTTTAATGCTCTCACGAATGTGCCCACATCCTCCGCTGTAGCTACCATTCCCGCATCAATATGCTTGAAATCGGGCTCAAGGCCTACATAATAGCCACTCATAACATCGTCCATATTCACATCATGAATCGAACCGAAAGTATGTTTCAGTCCTAACGGAGTCAGAATCTCCTCCTTGATGTATTGGAAATTGCTATACCCCAACACCTTGTTAATGATTTCAGATATCAATAAATAATTCGTATTCGAATAACTATATTTTTCATCCGGTTCAAAGTCAGCCGGAACATCCAGTACTAACGCAAGCGCTTCTGTACTGTTTTTCGGTGGGTTTTCCCAGTCGAAACCAGGCTGGTCGGTTAAATTGGGAATGCCACTGCGATGTTGGACCATCATTCTCAGGGTGATCTGATCGGCATATTCAATCCTTCCCACAAGTTCTGGAAAGTAATCGGCGAGCGTATCATCCAAAGACAAGCGGTTGTCATTGACCCAATCTTGAAGAATGATTGCGGGTCTGCTGGTATGTGCTTATCGCGGTCTTTCCAGCCAGCGGTATAAAATGCTGGGGGTTGGCCTGCTTCATCCACATACACAATAATTCCATCCAATCCATGACCAATTGCGTCATCGACTTGTTCTTGGACCGTATCAGGTAGTGGTGTTATCCAAGCCCATATTCCGTCCCAGGGCGGGAATACCACGATACATAGTATCCCCACGATAGGCATGATTATTCTCAGTATTTGAATTATTTGTTTCTTTTGTTGCATTTGTGATTTCCTTTCCGAGGTCATTAGTAGCTCCAAAATCGAGGCATGTCTCCAACAAATTGGACATTCAGTGGAGTACCGGGAGCGGGATCTCGTGCGCGTGAGTAGGAAAGCACCCTTCATGCTGGAACCATGCCAGGAGGACGGCGAATCCCAAGCGATTGGACGGAGTCGTGGCCGTATCCACGAGCGCAAGGTCATGCGGCAGGAGGGTCCACTGGTCGATCAACGCGACTGGGCGCGGGGCGGCTGCAACGTGACACGCTCGCGATCATAGCGACCCACGCGCCGGTGCCCGCTTCTAGCAGGACTCATCGCCCTGGCCGAGCTCGACGCGCGCGACTGAGATCAGCGTGATGCCCAGGTCTCGCACTTTGCACAGCAGCCCGTACAGCGCGGCCTGGTCGACCACCGGGCCGCTCAGGAGCGTGTCGCCGCTCGCTTCATGCGTGATGAGTAGACCGTCGAACCAGTCTGCCCACTGAAGATCGAGGTGCCCCTCGATCCGAATGTGGTAATTCATCAGTTGAGGTGGGGTTCGTGCGGTTGGGGGCGGCGAACTGTGCGCCGCCCCGGCCACACCGACATAGCTCTACGCGACGCCCGACGGGGACAGGCTCGCCGACACGCTCGCCGCGCTTGAGCTCCGGCGGATCATGGCGACGCCCACCCAGGCGAACCAGACGATCAGGCCCAGCCCGAAGACAGCTGTCAGCACCTCAAGCGCGGGGACAACCGTGAGCAGGCCCGCGACCCCGAGCGCCAGGCCCAGGTAGTTCAGCGCCTTGGGCAGCTCGCCCGCCCGCAGCGCGGCCCAGCTTAGCAGCAGCACCCAGACGCCGCCGACGATCTCGTTGCCGCCGCCTAAGCCGTCCTGCACCGCGCTGATCGCCAGCCAGGTCGACCCAGCCAGGGCCGGGTCCGTGCCGTAGAGCGCGACGACGGCGCCGACGCCGAGGTTAAAGACCATGCCGCTGGCGATCACCAGGCCGGCCCAGATCAGCCCGAAGGCGGTCGCCGTCTGCATGAGCGCCGGCGCGCCGGCCTGCACCCGTGCGTGGAGCGCCAGCGACAGGACCACCAGCGCGATGCCGAAGACCACATAGATGATCTGGTTCCAGACATACATGATCGCCTGGTTCTCCGCCAGGAAGGCCACCGTCTGGGCAGGGTCGAGCTCCCCAAGCCCGTAGGGGGCCAGGACGGTGAACATCAGCCCCATGCCGATCACGAAGGTCGCCGCCTCAATCAGTGCCGCCGCACCGCCTATCTTCTGCACATTGTTCATCGGTCCCTCCCTTGCCTTGCTCGCCTCACTTCCGTGCGGGTGGCCGTCGGTGTTGACGACCATCACGCTCTCAGGATACGAGGTCGGGCGCGGCAAGACCCCACAAGAAGCTGTAGTTGTGGGGGGAGAGAAACTGTGGGCTGCGGGCGGGGCGCGCCCTACATGAGGTTGAGCTCACGTGCGCGGGCGATGGCGAGGGGGCGCCGGTTGACGCCGAGCTTGCCGTAGATGTTCTTGGTATGGTAGAGGACGGTGTTGAGGCTGATCGTCAGCTGGTCGGCGATCTGCTGGTTCGCTAGGCCGGCGACGATCAGGCCCAGGATCTCGCGCTCGCGCTCGCTGAGCGGCTCGATCAGGGGGTGGGCGGCGGGAGATGCGGGCGCATCGTGCTGCGCCCCGAAGGCGCGAAGCAGCCGGTGCAGGTGCTCGCCCATCATCCCGCCCCCATCCTTCAGCCTTCTGAGAAGCAGGGTCATGGGCGGCCCCTCATCGACGAAGAGACGGACGCAGCCGTCCGGCTCCGCCAGCGCGAGCGCCTCGCCCAGCAGACCTAGCGCGCCGGCCCCGTCGCCATGCGCGTGGAGCGCGAGCGCCTGGAGCACCATGGCCCGCAGCCGCTCATCAGCCCAGCCCCGCGCCTCCACATGGTCGCGCCAGGGCTCCAGCGTCGCCAGGGCCGCAGCCGGGTCGCCCTGGGCCAGCAGGACACGGGCCTGGCTCTGGGGCAGGTCGTAGGTCTGCGCCAGCGCGGCGGCGGCCGCATGATCGCCCTGGCGCAGCAGGGTCAGCACCCGCGCCTCGGCGATCTCGGGCGCCCAGGAGAGAAAGTCGTTCCGGCGCATAAACTGCTCGGCCTCGGCGAGCCGCGCGGCGGCGCCGCCCACATCTCCCCGCGCCAGATGCACCCGGGCGAGCAGCAGCATGGCGGGCAGCGAGGTGTCGATGGATTCCATCTGCCGGGCCAGATCGCGGCCCTGGCACCCGTGCCGCTCGGCGGCGTCCAGGTCGCCCCAGTGGTAGCTGATGCGGGCCAGGCCGAGGTGGGCGTCGCTGGCGGCCGGCCCCGGCAGATCGCCGCCCAGATCCAGCACGCGGCGGTAGGTCTCGCCGGCGAGGTGGAGCTGGAGATCGAGCTCCTGCACCTGGCCCAGGCCGATGCTGGCCCAGATAGCGATCAGGGTGTTGCCCGACTCCTGGCTGAGCGCGGCGGCCTCGCGGAAGGATCGCGCGGCGGCGGCCCGGTCGCCCTGGAGGCGATAGGCGATGCCCAGCTTCCAGATCGTGGCCGTGCGGACCGCGAGGTTGTCGGGGTGAAGATACTCCAGGGCGCGCCGCGACTGGGCGATGATCGGCTCCACCTGGTTCTGCGTGGCCGCCAGGAAGGCGCGCAGGGCGGCGATATGGCCGACCAGGTTACGGGCCGTGTCATCCGCCTCGGGGTCGGGCAGCGCCGCCTCGGCCGCCTGGAGCTTGGCCTCGACGCTGTCGACCTGCCCGGTCATCGAGAGGGCCGAGGCGTAGGTGACCCACAGGGCGGGGTGGGCGTCGAGCGTGCGCTGCGGGAGCGACGCCAGCCAGCCCAGCACCGGGGCGACCGCGCCGCGAAAGTGCAGCGGCATCCCCCCGCCGGCGATCAGGCGCGCGGCGCGGGCGACATCGTTGGCGGCCGCGGCGTGGCGGAACGCCTCTAGCTCCAGGCCAGTGTCCTCGTACCAGGCGCTGGCCCGCGCGTGGAGCTCGGCCTCATCGGCCTCCGCGCCACCCTGGGGCGCGGCGGCGCGCTGGCGCAGCTGCTGCCGCAGCAGGTCGGCGAAGAGGTGATGGTAGCGGTACCAGCGCCGCTCGTCGTCCAGCGGGACGAGGAACAGGTTGGCGCGTTCGAGCCAGGCCAGCGTCTCTTGCCCGGGGGCCGCCGGGACGCGCGCCACCGCATCGCAGAGCGGGCCGCACAGGCGGCCGAGGATCGCCGTGCGCAGCAGGAAGGCCTGCACGTGCTCGGGCAGCTGATGCAGCACCTCCTCGACCAGATAGTCCATCACGAAGCGGTGGCTGCCGGTGAAGGACCGGATAAAGCCGCCGGTGTCGCTGCTCCCCCGCATCGAAAGCGCGGCCAGCTGGAGGCCGGCGATCCAGCCCTCGGTGCGCCGCTCCAGGGCCGAGATCGCCTCGGCCGAGAGGTCGAGCCCCATCGACTGGTTGAGAAAGCCGGCGGCCTCGGCGGGCGTGAAGCGCAGATCGGCGGCGCGCAGCTCGGTCAGCTGCCCCCGGGCGCGCAGCCGGGCCAGGGGCAGCGGGGGGTCCTGGCGGGTGGCGATCACGAGGTGCAGCGCCGGCGGCAGATGTTCGAGCAGAAAGCGCAGGGTGCGATCGACCGGCTGGGCAGCGATTGCGTGATAGTCATCGAGGACGAGCACGCTATCGTGCGGCATGGCCGCGATCATATTGACCAGGGCCGCAGCCGCCGCATCCGGCTGCGGCGGCTGCGAGGACTGGAGCGCGGCGAGCAGGCCATCTCCGAGCGCGGGGGCGACCGTCTGCAGGGCGGCGATGAGATAGACCAGGAAGCGGGAGGGGTCCGCGTCGGCGGTATCGAGCGACAGCCAGGCGACCGGCCGCCCGCAGCCGGCGACCCACGCGCTGAGCAGCGTGGTCTTGCCAAAGCCGGCCGGGGCCGAGATCAGGGTCAGCTTGCCATGCAGCCCCGCGCTCAGGTGCGTCAGCAGGCGCGGGCGGGGCACCGCGCTCGGCCGCGGCGGCGGGATAAAGAGTTTCGTGGCCAGGATCGACGTGGGCATAGATCTATTATAGGCCATGCCTCGACCTGCGAGCCAACACCCTACAGGGAGTATGCTCGCCACCCTACAGCTTCATGTGGGGCGCGCGCCGCGTTTCGCCTATCCTCATCGTGTATGTAGAACTCGGGCAAGCGGTCGTCGCCCGCCCGTAGAAGCAAGGAGCAACCCACATGACACATCGCAACGATATAGCCGAGTCGCCCATCGCAGCGCGTGGATCCTTGTGTGAAAGGCCGCCCCCGATTTCGTGGGCGCGGCAACGAATGTCCGGCAACGTAATATCTTTCGTGTCAAGAGCATCGGCGTCTCGCTCGTGGTGATTCTGGCCGTCAGCGCCTACTATCTGGCCAGCCTCCTGTCCGCGTCTGGCGGCCCTGCCCAGCTCGCGCTCGCGGCCGTGGTCCTGGTCATTGTCATCGAAGCCGTGCTCCAGGCCGTGCTGGCGATCGGCGCCGGGGGCGCGCCCGCAGCGGGCGACTGGCTCGGCTCCCTTTCGCAGCAGGCCGCGGCGCTCGCTGCGCCGTCGGCCGCTTGGTTACGAGGCGGAGACCGTTACGTCCTGGGGACGACTGCGCCGAGGGCCTCAGGGGGCCAGTGGAGCATCTGGCCGCAGCAGAGCTGCGCCATGGGCAGGGAGGCCACGTCGTAGCCCGCCAGCTCAAGCGGACACTTCCCACGGATCCGCTGCTGCGCGTCCGACGTGAACGGGGTGAAGCGGTAGCACCATTCGAACACCGCCAGGTAGGTCTGCGCTGTCGTGATCGTGTCGAAGCCGCAGAACGTCTGGTAATGCTGGTCGAAGCGTCGGTTTACAGAAATAGCCCGTAAAGCCCAGCAGCTTTAGCGCTGGGATAGAAGGGCTTCACCCGCTTTAGCGGCTTTAGCTGAATGGT
>RYFE02000043.1 GCA_004138175.2 Chloroflexales bacterium ZM16-3
ACCTTTCGATAGGTCACATCCGCGCGCCGCAGGTGTACAACGATGCATGGGAGAAAGCCGAGCGGTTCCATCGGCTGATGGCCGAGACGCATCGCTATGCCGACCATGAACGCGTCTCGCCGGGCAGGAGCAGCAGCAGGGAGGGTTCTATGAGCGCACGCTCTGTCTATACGCCGGGGCTGTACTACGGGCTGACGTTTCTGGGCTCTTACGCCATCTGGTTGGTCGCGTACTATCTCCAGGCGCAGGGCGCGCCGAGCGCGCCGCTGGTGGGGATGTCCGGGATGCTCGTCCCGTTTGTGATCTCGCTAATCATGATCGTTCGCTCGGGCAACCCGGCGCTGAGGAAGGATTTTGTCAACCGGCTCGTCAACCTCGGCCTCATTCAGCCCAGGATGCTGCCGGCATTCTTCCTGATCCCGCTCACGATCGTCGTTGCGATCTTCCTCTCGCTGCCCTTTGGCGGATCGCCGGAGCAGCTCCGGCTGGCCGAGGGCTTCTCATTCTCGACCGGGGCGGTGCCGGTGCTGCTCTTCCTGGTGCTGGCCGCCTGCTTCGAGGAGCTGGGCTGGCGCGGCTATGGCTTCGAGAGCCTGCAGAGCCGCTACACCTACCTGACCGCATCGTTGATCTTCGGCCTGCTCTGGTCGATCTGGCACATCCCGCTGATCGTCGCCGAGGGCCAGTACGCCAATGAGCTCTGGCAGCAGAACATCTGGTTCGCCCTGAACTACTTTGTCGCCTTCATCCCGCTGGGCGTGATCGTCAGCTGGATCTGCATCAAGAGCGGCAAGAGCATCCTGGCGGCGGTGCTCGTTCACTTCCTGCTCAATATCGCCCAGGAGACGTTTGCGGTCGCCCAGACAACCAAATGCATCCAGACGCTGGTGCTCGTGGTTGTCGCCATCGGCATCGTCGCCTACGATCAGGAGCTCTTCCGCTCAAAAGCGCACCTTGACCTGGGTGAGGGACACGCGTTATCGCCTGCGGCAGCGCAGGAGAAGGGAGCCACGTCCGATGCCTCCACTCCGTGACCGGATCGAGCGCGCCCTGCGCCAGGGCTTCCGCCTGCTCAACCGCCTGATGGTGCTGCTCTGGCGGCTGGGCCTCGGCCCCTCGCTCAGCCTCGCCCCACGATCACCGGCCGCTACCTGATGCTCACCCACACCGGGCGCAAGAGCGGCATGGCCCGCCGCACCCCGCTCAACTACGCCCGGGTCGATGCGACGATCTATGTGACGGCGGGCTTCGGCCCGATCAGCGACTGGTACCGCAACATCCTGGCCGAGCCCCAGGTCGAGATCTGGCTGCCCGACGGTCGCCGGGCGGCGCGGGCCGAGGAGCTGCCCGACAGCCACCCGCAGCGCCTGGCCCTGCTGCGCGAGGTGCTCAAGGGCAGCGGCTTCGCCGCGCTGCTCGCCGGCGTAAACCCCTACACCCTGAGCGACGTGCGGCTGGCCCGCGCCACCGCCACCTACCGCCTGATCGCTATCACGCCTGGCGAGCAGCTGCGCGGCCCCGGCGGCCCCGGCGACCTGGCCTGGGTATGGTGGCCCGTGGCCGGGGCCGCAATTGGTCTCGTGTTGGGATCCGGGATCGACACATCCCAGCAATCCCGATCAGAGCAATCCTGAGGTCATGAGCAAACTTCACCATACAACCACTACGCCATCGCATGCGCCCACTGGGATGACCATTGATGCAGCCCAGCGTGAAATGCGCACGGCCTTCCTGGGCGGCTTCGGTGGTCAGCTCGTCGCCGGGCTGATCTGGCTGGCCGCCGCAGCCCTGGGGCGTTGGTTCGCCCCGATCTACGGCATGGCGGCGCTCTTCTTCGGGAGCATGGCGATCTTCCCGCTGACCCAACTCGTCGTCCGGCTGCTGGGCCGTCCTGGTGCGGTACGCCCGACGAATGGGCTCTGGGCGCTCGGGGCCCAGACGGCCTTCACCGTGCCGCCGAGCTTCCTGCTCGTCGGCGCGGCCACGCTCGCCCAGACGCACTGGTTCTTCCCGGCAGCGATGATCGTGGTCGGCGTCCACTACCTCCCCTTCATCACGCTCTACGGCATGCGCATGTTCGGGGCACTCGCCAGTGTGCTGGTCGTGGCGGGGGCCGGGCTGGGGCTCTACGGGCCGCCGCTGTTCAGTCTGGGCGGCTGGGTGACGGGTGTGGTGCTGCTCGGCTTCGCCTTCCTGGGTCGTCACCTCGTCCTGCAGGAAGAGCGGCGGGAGTGATACGGTTGGGGCGTGCCAAATCGCCGGCACGCGGGTCGTATATCGCCTTTTCTAATCTTTATCGGCCTGGAAGTTCTTGTCGGCCGTTCGCCCGAACTGCTGGCCGAGCCCATCGCCTTAAACGCGGTGGTCGCTCGCCGGGCAGACGGTGACGGTTGAAGTACGTTACCCCGGCATGGAAACGAGAAGAGCTGAGGAACTGCTGCCGCGCTTATCAAGCTGTCGGTATCGTGAGACAGGAGGCATATGATGACTGCTAAAGGTCGTGGTACCTTGAGTATAGTGATTGCGTTCTTCTTACTAGCCAGTATGCTGTTCAGCTGGAACACGCTCCTGGTGGGAGGCGCGGCGATCATCGCCTTGATTATCCTCGCGGCGTTTGAGTTCCGTGCTCCTCCAACGCATCGCTCCTAATGTGCTTCACTTGCCGTTGTATCCTTGAGTGCGCCACCGAAGTCACGGTGGCGCACTCTATATTTTGAGAGAGAGCGAGATGCTCGCACGGCTTCGCGTCCTTCATGATCCAGATCGCACTACCTCTTTGTCAGCTTGTCTCCGATGTAGGCGATGTAGAGGGGTGCATCCTTTTGGATCGGATAGCTGAAAGTGGATCGCTACCTGCTCCGGGGTCAGAATCGGTGCGCCGACCACTCCCTTCACGGCCTTGCGGATGCCGTTCAGGATGTGGTCGCTGTGAGTCTCGATGATCACCTGAGCGCCCGCCGCCGCCGCGCGAGCTAGAAAGACGCCCATCGCCGACTGGCCGGCCGGGTGTAGGTGTAGCTCGGGGTTCTCGACCATCACCAGCGGGGCCACATGGGCGTCACGCTGCGCTAGCCCCACGGCGCCGAGGCATGCGGTGATCACCGGCAGCACGTGGCTGAGGCCATAGCCCACATGGGCCGGCCGATGGTAGTTTGTCGCTGCGCTGGTGCGTAGCGGCATCACCAACAAGTTGGTGCGTGGCAGTGACTCAATCTCGAATCCGCTCCCTGGGAAGAACGCCCCAAGCCATGCCTCAACCTGCCGCTTGAGAGGCAGGCCGGCGTCAGGATGCCGCATCTCGGCGGGTATCTCAAGGTCTTCGTAATTGCAGCCTGAAAGCCTGGCATCGCCAGGAGGTCGTAAAAGCGCTGATGAAATTCATCGGCGTGCTCTGTGACAAACTCCTCGCTGTAGCGGGTCATCAGCACCGAATAGATATCGAAAAGAGCGATGTTGATGACGTTGCGGCTGGCATTTGGGTCGGTATGCTTGCGGAAGGCGTGGCGCTGGAAGATTTGGTAGTTGTTGCGCAGGCTGCGCTCGAAGGGTTGGGGCATTCGGTGGGCGATCCATGTTGCTGGCTGGGTATGCTTGGTGTGAACGAGAAAGGAACGGCGATGACGACGATTCGGATGACGACGGCGCGCCAGGGCTCCAGCTGCTCGGGCTCGGGTTGGCGCTGGCCGTGGTGCTCGTGGCGACGCTCGCAGTGGTGCTGCCGGCGCTGGCCCTGGCGCTGACCCTGGCGCTCATCGCGGCGGGCGCGGCCATGGCGATGCAGCAGGCGCGGGCCGTGGCGCGCGCGGCGCGGGCGGCTGTGGCGGGCGCGCCGCGCGCGGCGGAGGCCCCGCAGCCCACCATGCTCCTTGCGTTGGATGACGGTGTGGTGCTCAGCGCGTGGCCGGTGCCGCTGCCCGGCGATGGCGCGCACCCTATGGTGCTCACGCGGCAGGGCTACCTGCTGCTCCGCGCTGGGGGCGAAGTCTTCCATCGGCTATAGGGCATGCGCGATCACGGTTTTGGATCACACAAGACGTGGAAGGGGTCCACCATAAAGCGCCAGCGCCGATCTACGGCGCAGATGCCGCCGGTTGGGCCAGGGCACCATGCGCCGCCAGCACCTGGAGCGCACCGGTCACGAGCTGATTTGGGTCGGCCTCCTCGCGCGTGAAGGCCGCCGCGATGGTAACTCCGCTGCTGGGGAAATACCACATCGCGCTGCGGTATCCTTCCAGCAAGCCGGTGTGCCCGAGCGCTAGCCGCGCCTCCGGGGGGAGGCCCGGCGCGGGCAAGGTGCGCTGCATCACCCCGAGGCCGTACGCGAAGTCTGCGCCCCCCCATTCGCTGCCGGTCGGCGTACAGGCAAGCATCCTATTCAAGGTCGCTGGCTGGAGCAGCGCGCCCCACACCAGCCCCTGGGTAAAGCGCGTGAGGTCGGTGACGGTCGCGCTGAGCCCGCCGGCCGCCCAGGCGACCGACATATTCAGGGCGGTGCGGTCTTCCCCGCCCCCATAGCCGTGGGCGATATCGCCGGGGTCGGCGCTCGGCGGCGACAGGGCGGTGCCGCTCAGACCGAGGGGCGTGATAATGCGTTGCTGGAGTTCCTGCTCCAAGGTGTGATGTGTGACCTGCTCGATGATCAGGCCCAGCAGGATGTAGTTGGTATTGGAATAGGCCCAACGCCCGGGTGCCCCAGGCGCAAACAGCTGCGGGTGATGCAGCGCCTCAGCGACCAGCTCCTGTGGGGTCCACTGATGATCCGGGTGCTGATGCGCGCGGGCGATCAGGTCGTCGGTGAGGTAGTCGGGCACCCCACTGGTGTGGCTGAGGAGCTGGCGGACGGTGATCTGCTCGCCTCCTGGGACGAGCCCCGGCAGCCAGTGCGCGACGCTGTGGTCAAGCAGCAGCCAGCCCTCCTGGACAAGCTGGAGCGCGACGGCGGCGACGAAGGGCTTGGTGATGCTGCCCACGCGCACGCGGGCGTCTGGGGTGAGCGGCGTGCCGGTGGTGCTATCGGCCACCCCACGGGCGCTGCGGTAGACATCGCCGTTCGGCAGAGCGACGGCGATCAGCGCGCCTGGCGCGCCGGTGTCAGCCCGCGCTGCCTCAATGAGGTGGTCCAGGTCGGCGACAAGGTCTGGCCCGAGCGTGGATGCTGCGGGGAGTGCGGTGGGCGACCGGGCAGCGGCGGGCGCGGTCGGCAGGGCGATCAGCATGAGCAGCATGAGCAGCGGCAGGAGGCTGCGGTGAAGGGGCGCACGAGCCATGCGGAGAACTCTCTCTCTGGTCGTCAGGTGCCTCAGGGGTACACGGGTCTTGCGCCGTGCTCGCGCGCTGAACAGCGGTCATTCGCCGTCGTGAACGCTACGATACCATAAAAAGGAGCAAGCAAAAGCCGGACACATGTCGTTGTCGGCGGTGTGATCGTTGGTGCGGCCATGCCTCGCGGCCCCCGAGCGATTCGCTCGGGGGCCGCGACGTGTTGTGTCCCTGCTTACGGGATGTTGAACCCGGCCTGCCCATACCTCAATGGGGCATTGGGCAGACCGCGCTCATTCGTATCAGCCACACTTTCCGGAGTCGTAAGGACAATCTAGGCAGGCCCGGCGAAGCCACCAAATCTTGTCGCCAAGACGATCACGCTTCTCTTGCATTCTCCAGAAATCGTCTTCAAAAATATAGACATCGGTTGGGGAGATCACCTCCAGCTTACTGCCGATTGATGCGTACTCCTCTTCGCATCGACGGATCCATTCCCATCGTTCACAAGAACCAAAACACATGGTATTAACCTCCGTTAACGATATAGAGATCGCCAACGCAGGAATAGTTTGTAGCATGTTATATATGAAGCTGCAGTCACTTCACAAGACGATTTTCCTCATCTCAATCGCCAGCTTAAGGCTGGGTTTTTTTGTTGTCTCTCGCCTGACATCGCTATTCGAGGCGGCGGCAGACCTAAGCCTCAAAGATGCGTGAACCATGTCAAAGCCAGGTCAGCGGCGAACCGCTGACCTGGCTTTTTTTGCTTTGACATGGTTCAGTGATGGATGGTATGTCATCCTAGCGTATACCCTAAACGGACGTCAGGAAGCTGAGGAAATCTGCGTCAGAATAGGGTTATTTTTCGCACTACCTGACATCGACCGCCCAGGGTTTAGGAGACTACCCTGACACATCTGTCAGGAGAGCCCCTCACCGGCGAGGACTCGTCGATGACGAAACTGCTGCTGTCGGTGAGGGGTGCGTTCGCCAAGTACGCACGGACGCTGATCACGGAGCGCCAGCGCGAGGGCCTCGCCATGGCCAAGCAGCGCGGTGCCTACTGCGACCACAAGCTCGCGCTCAACGATGTGCAGGTGACCGATTTGCGGCGACGGGTCAGCGCGGGCAAGCAGAAGGCGGCGCTCGCCCGCACGTTCGGTATCAGCCGCGAGACTCTGTACCAGTACCTCAAGCGGGAGGGTGAGCTACCGCGACGAGCGCTGCCGGCGCGGTGGCTTCGCGGGGTGATCGCTATTCCATGCCTCGTCGTCACTTGTCATCATCGCCGCCGACATTGAACGTCCCGCCCATCGTGCCCGTGTTGACGCCGGCGCTCGGCCCGATGACCCTGCCCTGCCCCGAGACGTTGACGCTGCCCTGCACGCCCCCGGTCTGGATGTTCGCCTGCTGGGCGAGGGTCTGGAGCTGCTGGGCGAAGGGCTGGCGCTATAGCGCCAGCCCCCGCCCCGCAGTGACTATGATGGGTTCTGGCAGATGCCAGACCAACGCCAGGCAAGTATTGGGTTCCGCCTCTGCCTCTCGGTGTCGCAAAAGGAGCAGACCGATGACTGATCAGGCCGCCCCGGATACACCAACTATCGTCGTGGACGCGCAGGTCGAAGCGGTGCTGAACGCCTTGCGCGCCGACTGGCTGGCCGCGCTGGGCCTCACCGATGCCTACGAGGCGACGAGCTCCTCGGGCTGAGCATCCTGGAGCCGCTGCTGCAGAACCTGCGCATCGCCGAGATCATGGTCAACGGCCCCGCGCAGATCTTTGTCGAGCATCGGGGCAGGCTCCTGCAATGTGACATCGCGTTCGAGAACAGCGAGCACCTGATGCGTGTCATCCACCGCATGCTGCTGCCGCTGGGCGAGCGGGTCGATCAACGCGCGCCGCGGAGCGACGTCAGGCTCCCCGATGGGTCGATGCTCAGCGTGATCATCCCGCCGCTGGTACTGAATTGCCCATGCCTCACGTTACGCAGGGTTCCAAGTCAACTGTTGACCATCCACGATCTCATCCATATCAGCGAAGTCGTACACTCGCAGGAGCACGGCTACGAGCTCCGCGACATCATCGCCTTCAAGTCGACAGGCACCAATGCGCAGCGCAAGATCACGGGTGAGCACGTCTTGGTGAATCCGCTCAGCGATGAGTGGCGCGAGCGGCTGGAGCGAGCGAATGGCTTTCTGCCGCCGTTTGTGCTTGCGCAGACAGCCATAGCACCAGATGGCGAGGATGTGCCGTAGGCGTAGCGCTCCTGGGGGTCTATCGCGTGCCGGTGCCAAAGTCGAAGGGGGCCGATGTGTCTACCCGCGATGGTGCCCCTACGCGATCAGGATCATCGAGCTAGAATCGCACGCGCCTGATGCCCTCTGACGGCAGTGCGAAGACGAAGATCCTGCCGCTTACCTGTGCGCCGCTTAGTTGCGACGCGCCTTTCCGATCGCTGCCAACTACCGCGCCTTAATGCTCGACGGCGACGTGCTTGGTTGTGAACTGTACTAGCGGGTTCGCACCGATATCCTGGCGGAGCGTCTGACGCCCGCCGGCGTAGCTGACCCGGAAGGTGTAGGTGCCTGGCAGCAGTTCCATGGTCGCCGGGGTGGTGCCGGTGCCAAAGGGCTGCCAGCCGCCGACGTTGTACTCGGCATCGCCCGCCAGCGGGGCACCGGCCGAGTCGCGCAGCTCGACGGTGACGTGCTTGGTTGTGAACTGCACTAGCGGGTTTGTGCCAATATCCTGGCGGAGCGTCTGACGCCCGCCGGCGTAGCTGACCCGGAAGGTGTAGGTGCCTGGCAGCAGTTCCATGGTCGCCGGGGTGGTGCCGGTGCCATGACGTGCTTGGTTGTGAACTGCACTAGCGGGTTTGTGCCAATATCCTGGCGGAGCGTCTGACGCCCGCCGGCGTAGGTCATACGGAAGCGCAGGTAGCCGCTAGTCTGAGCGAGATTCGTCACCAGGTAGCCGTCAGCGTCGGTGCTGCCGAGCGTCTGCCATCCGCGGGCGTAGTACTCGACGCTACCGTCGGCCAGCCCGTTGCCCGCGCTGTCGAGCAAACGGATCACCACGGTGGCTGGGACGACGCTGATGTTGAACGCCGCACTGCTCGTGTTGCCAGCTGCGTCGATCGCCGTGCAGGCTACCTTGGTCGTACCGAGCGCGAAGAGCGAGCCGGAGGCAGGCGTGCATGCCACGCTCGGTGCCGCATCGACCATGTCGGAGGCGGCTGGCAGGCTGTAGATCACCACCGCCCTGGCCGGGTCGCTCGTGGCGATGGTCATATCCTGCGGCAGATTGATCAGCGTCGGCGGAGTCGTATCCTCAACCGTCACCATGAAGCTCGCGCTGGCGCTGTTTCCAGCGGCATCGGTGGCCGTGCAAGTCACCGCGCTTGTGCCCAGCGGAAAGATGGTGGTACTCACTGGGGCGCAGCTCACCGCCGGGCTGGGGTCGCTATCGTCGCTGGCCGAGGGTAGGGCGTAGTCGACGCCCACCCCGTCCGGGCTGAGAGCCTCGGCGGTGATGTCGGCGGGGACGCCGCTCAAGACAGGCGCGGTTAGATCTAAGATCGGCGCAGTCACCGTGACCTGAAAGGTCGCGCTGCTGCTATTGCCGACCGTGTCAGTAGCGCTGCAGGTCACCACGCTTGTGCCGACCGTGAACAAGCTGCCAGCCGTCGGGACGCAGGCGACGGCCGGGGCCGGGTCAACACTATCAGTCGCCGTGGGCAAGGCATAGCTCACAACCGCGCCGCTGGAGCTGTCGGCAGCGACGGTTAGGTTGGCCGGGATGTTCGCCAGCAGCGGCGCGGTCGTATCCTGGACGGTTACGCTAAAGGTCGCGCTGCTGGCGTTGCCGGCGGCGTCGGTGGCCGTACAGACCACCTCAGTCACCCCGAGGGCGAAGGTCGCCCCTGAGGCGGGCAGGCACGCGACACTCGGCGTCGGGTCGATCACGTCGCTAGCGGTCGGCGGGGTGTAGCTCACCGCCGCGCCGGTGGACGATGTCGCCTCGGCCGTGATGTCGGCCGGCGCGCTGATGCTCGGCGGGGTGATATCGACGCTTGGGTCGATCTCCGTGATCGCGAAGGGCGAGAGCGAGAAGGTGCCCCCGCAAATCTCCTGGGCCGCCATGTCCACGTTTGTGGTCACATCTTCCCATGCCCCGTTGGTGAAGTGCAGCAGGCGCAGGCGCGACTGGTCGGTAACCACGATGTCGCTGTAGTTGATGCAGATCCCGATCGTGCCGCTGTATGTGGCGCTCGTGGAGATATGATAGAGCGCGCGCAGGATATTCTGGTCTGGCGGAGGAGCCACATAGTTAAAGCTGGAAGAGCTGCTGGCACCGCTTGAGCCCTGCACGATCACCCTGGGATAGGTAATCCTTACCGGCCGCGCGCGCATCGCCGGATCAATTGGCTGAACCACCACATTCGTGCCGACCGGGGTGTTGTGTGGCTCGACGGCGCCGATGCTGCACATGCCGTCGGGACGACCCAGCCCGCGCTGGTCGAGGTTGCTCACCGGGTCGAGCGCGCACACCGACGGGTTGCCGGCGTCAATCGCCGGGCTGCCCACTCCCGGCACGCGGGTGAGCGTCGGCCCGAGGTTGTCCTGAAGCGGGCCGAGCAACGGGTTTCTGCCTGGCAGATCGACCGGGTTGGTCAGACGGCAGGTATTATCGCTATCCAGGTTGTAGCCATTCGAGGTGATCGGATTGGAGTATGGACAGTCGGCTCCCGATTCCTGCGAGGCGATGAGCGTATTGACGAGCGTCGCAGGCCCAGGGCTGTAAAGGCCGCCATTCGTGTTGGCGCTGATGGTCGCATTGATCAGGGTGAGGGAGGTGCCGTTATAGATGCCGCCACCCTGTGCGCTGCTGTTCCCGCTCAGCGTGCTGTTGACCAGGGTCATAGTGCCAACATTGGTGTTCAGGACGCCGCCGCCCTGCAATACGGAGCTATTCTCGCTCACCGTGCTGCGAATGATCATCGCGTTGCCGGAGCTGTTCAGAATACCGCCGCCCTGGTATTGGGCCGTATTCCCACTCACCGTGCTATCGATGAGCGTCATACCGCTTGTCGTCAGGTTATAGATACCAGCGGCGCTCTCGGCAGTGTTATTGGCAACAGTGCTGCGGATCAGCGCCAGCGTGCCGCCGCTGTTATTATGGATGCCACCTGCGTTGCGCACGCTATGGTTATCGTTCACCAGGCTGTCAGTTAGCGTCATCACAACTGAGTTGAGGAGGCCGCCGATCTGCGTCGCGCTATTCCCAGTTACGGCGCTTCCTTCCATTGTCACCGTGTATGTTGGGCCACCCAATGTCCCAAGCCCGCCCACCTGCGCGGCGCTGTTGTTTGCGACCGTGCTATCGATCATGGTTAGATTACTGCGGATATCCATGCCGCCATAGGCGTCCGCAGTATTATTAAGCACCTGGGTGCGGGTCATGAGGATCGGGTCTACCTGGTCAGTACCGAGCGTGGCAATACCTCCACCCGAGTTGGCTGTATTGCTGATAATCGTGCTGTCGGTCAGCGTAGTCGGGCCTGAGGTATAGAGGCCACCGCCCTGGCCCTGGGGCGACATATTATTGCTGACCACCGTGTCGGTCATGATCAGCGTCCCCAGGATGCTGCCGCCGTAGGCCGTTTGGTTGACGATTCCGCCGCCCAGATGGCCGCTATTGCCATTGATCGTGCTCTGCCGCACGGTCAGCGTCCCGCCGCTGTTGTTGATCCCGCCGCCGAACGTGGCGCTGGTATTGCTGATCACCGTGGTGTGATCGAGTGTCAGGCTGCCCCAGCTGTAGATGCCGCCGCCGCCGAAGTTATTGTCCTGCCCGCCGCGGATCGTCAGGTTATTGAGCGTGAGGTTGCCAGTTGGCCCGACGCTCAGCAGGCGAAAGAGCGGAGCATCGCTGCTGCGCTCGATCACCGCGCCAAAGCCGTCGAGGATGAGGGTGTCGGTGATGATCGGCAGGGCGTTAGGGCCGCGCAGGATCGGCGTCGTGTCGGCATAGGCGTCGCTGAACGTGTAGGTGCAGTTATTGGCCAGCGCGATGCGGTCTGGCCTCGGGTCGTTGCGCGAAGCTACGATCGCACTCACCAGATCATTTGGATCGCAACTAACCAGCCTGGTGATTGGGTTCGACACAGGCGCCTCGCTGATCGCTTTGATCAGATCGGGCGAGTCATACTCAATCACAGATTGCGTAGCCATAGGCGGCTCACTCGCTAACGCGCCAATCTCTCCGCCCTTGAATTTCAAGTGAGCCCAATCATTCCAATCCATAAGTAATGTGTCGGTAATGACCTTCTTGCCAACCTCCTTGACTTGAAAGGAGCCGCTAACAGCCTTCGTTTGGCAAATCCCATCGGGGCCAGCGGTGATATCATTTCCTTTCTGGATATCATCACCTGTTGGGGTTACGGTGAGCGTTGGGGTTACGGTAGCCGTTGCTGGGGGTGCGATCGAGACACAGATTGTGGCTGCGTTAATGTCACTCGTACCATTAGTGAACTCATCTGTTAGTGTGTCAATGGCAGCGTCATTACAGTTCCAGTCGATGACTGTCCCTAGAGCCGCCAATGCCAACGTGGGTACATCGCTTTGTTGAAAGCCGACTCCCAAGCAGTAGTATTTAGTTCCATACGCTCCCAAAGTCTTAATACCGGCTGCCTCGCTAAGATTGTCCTTATCGAGAGGAGACACAAGTCCATGCGAGTAGTCCAGCACCGCTGGCTTTCCGCTCACCGGCAGGCCGGTAAATGAAAAGCTATAATTCATTATACTAAGATAATTTGGTTTGAAGTTCACTTCCTCAAATCCGCCATGCGCCAGGCCAAGATTATGCCCAAGCTCGTGCATGAAGTTTGCAGCCTCGGTAATAGCCAAAGTAGTGTGTAAGGCCGCAGGGTTAGCAAGAATGATATCGCTGGCAGGAATCAAGCGGCTCACACCAGCATTACTCGCTTTATTCCATTGATTTGCTGAGAGCACATAATGAAAGACTCCGTTACGCCCTGCGGGCAGAAAGTGGATCGGCTTGTAGACCCCGTCGAGCTCACAAAAAGCTAAGGCGTACTCCTTCCCGTAGGGCCCTGTTGTGTCGCACGATGGATTGTTCTGAGTTGCCTGTCCGATAATATTTACACCCGGTACAGCGCCGGCGCTGCTCAGGCTGCCCCACGTTTGCCCAGTCGCATAGTTGAGCACACTATCTGGGCCGTTATCGATATGCAGATTTATGCCAACTGAGCCCGTCGGGCTGCGGTGCGGTGCAATATCAAATGCATGGGTAATCATCTCCAACGCCGGAGGATCCAGGCGTAGCGATCCAGTAAATGATAGCCCAGTTGTCGCTGTCATCCAATCAGTATGAATGAAGATATCAGGTCTATTCGGATCGGCGCCCATCGCCGGTAGATTCACAAACACCATGCCGCCATTGCCGTCGGGCCGATTGACTCCATTTCGCTCCCAGTTATCGGGGATGGCATCGCAGTCCTGATCGGTATCGGTGGGGTCGCCGTTAGAAGCATGACATCCGATCGTGACGGTGTATGTCGTCGTATTACCTGAGCCGCCCGCGCCGCTCATGCTAAAGTCATTCGTGTGATTTGTGCTAATCTCGTAGCTGTTGCTGCCCACGAATGGATTGTTCCAGTGGATATAGAAAGTTGTCGCCTCTTCTCGATACGCTTGCGCACTGAATCTGACCTCGCCCTCGGTTCCGGTCAGAATGCCGTCAGAAGCAGTGGCCCAGGTCACTACGCCTAATGCTGGAATCGTTGAAGGCGGGTTGACATCCCAACGGCCACCAAGCAGATGCGCACTCCCGTTAACCAGATCAAGATCAAACCCTGTCTGATTGTTGAGCACAATCGTTACGCTACGGGCGGCGGCGTATGCCGGCGCGGGCATTGTTGCGTTGAACAAGGCTATCAGCCACATCCCGAGCACGGTCCAGATTAAACGCTGCCGCATCACACACCTCATCTGGTTCTACATTAATGACCTGGATAGTCAAGTTTCCCCCGTGCAGTTTGGCTGAGGTGACAGCGGAGCCGCCATCAAAAAGCCGCCCAGGTAGCGCATGTGGTGCGGCCAGGCAATCAAACATTGGGGATGCTGTCACCAGTGTGCCATGGGCGGGGGCGAAATCACAGGGGCTACTTCAGGAGCGCTATGGGAGGATTCGGGGAGCGTTGTGGGAGGAGTGGGGGTGTCCTCTGCGCACAGATAGATAGGTAGTGATACTTGGCAGTAGAGCAGAAGTAACGCTGTCACCCTGAGCGAAGCGAAGGGTCCCGGTCGGGATTCTTCGCTTCGCTCAGAATGACATGACGCTTCACAGCGTTACTTCTGCGGTATTGCGATACTTGATTCTACACTCCCAATCTGCCACGTGCAGGATTATTCTGCGCATGTGTGGCTCTTGCTCACTTTCGCTGATCAATGCGGGGAATCGGCGCGATTGCTCTTGCGGCATGGCTCTACAGAGCCATGCTCATGTCGGCTTCAGCGAAAGTGAGCAAGAGCCACATATAGTAATCCTACCGGGGTTATGAAGCCGTCTAACCGGCTACCACTTCCTGATGCGGCGGAGGTGGAGCTTGATGATACAGGCTTCACGACCTGCGTGGGACTGCTATATGTGCAGAATAATCCTGCATGTGACAGTATATGCAGCCCATCTATGGCCATGGAAAGCTCCCTTCATCGTCATTTGATTCTACGTGGGTCTGATGGCCGAACGGATGTTTGGATCGCCAAAAGCGCATGAGTGCTCGCGCATCCACCGCCACCACAGCCGTTGAGTCTTATCCTTGCCCAATTCGTCTACTTTTTGTATAGCTCGTGCGGTGAAAAGTAGATTAATAAATGGCGTTTTATGGCTTGACAATGCCCTAAACGGGCATTACAGTGTAGAGGCATCCCAGCAACACCAATGTAATAAGCGTAGCCCGAGATCCGCCCAAAAGCCTGAGCGTTGAGACGCTGCGGGGCGGACGATGGGCTCACCACGAGCCCCCCGGCACACTGTGGCGCCGAGGCCTATAGCGCATACCCAAAGACGCGTATGATAACCCTGACCACCCAACAGCGCGATGTGCTCCTCCTCCTGCTTCACGCCGATGCGCCCCTTGCGGCGACCGAGATCGGCCAGCGGGTTGAGCTGAAGCCGCGCCAGGTACACTATATTCTGGGCGCCGTGCGCGAATGGCTCGCCCGCCGTGGCGTCGCCCTCCAGAACATCCCCGGCGTCGGCGCGCAGGTGCGCTGCAGCCCTGAGCAGCGCCAGCATTTGCTGGACGAACTGCGGGCTTACTCGCGGCTCCAGCTGGTGCTGAGCGCCGACCAGCGCCAGCAGATCCTGCTCTTCACCATGCTCACCGCCGCCGAGCCGCTCGTGATCCAGCGGCTCCAGGAGACGCTGACGGTCTCGCGCAGCACCGTGCTCAAGGACATGGACGCGACGGCCACTTGGCTCGCCCGCTTTGACCTGGATCTGGTGCGTCGGCAGCACTCCGGCTCCTGGATTGAGGGGCCTGAGCTGGCTACCCGGCAGGCACTGACCGCCCTGCTCTGGGGCGATATGTCCAGCGGGCGACCGATCTTCGCCATCCAGTACGGCGACGGGCTAACCTGCGCGCTGCTCTCTGACGCCGATCTGCTCGCCGCCCTGGCCCCCGTGCGTGATCTAGTCGAGGGCTGCGATTTCGACACCCTGATCGCCCGCGTCTCGTGGGCCGAGGCCGACCTCGGCTGGCACTTCAGCGATGAGTCGGTGCTCTACCTGGCACTGGCGCTCTTCGTCCAGGGCTGGCGGATCAGGGTCGGCCGGTACGTGGGCTGTGATCCTGAGATGATCGCCTGGCTGAGCGGCCACGCCGTCTGGCCGACGGCCGAGGTCCTCGTGTCGGACTACGCTCTGGATGTTCTGGCCATCCAGAGCGAGATCGCCGCCGCCGCAATGCTCCTGCTGGCCTGCCCCCACGAGGGCGGCGTCGCCATACCCGAGCTGCACGACATGATCGAGGCCGCCCTCGACCAGATCGCCCTGGCCTACGCGAACGACACCTTGCGCGCCGATGAGCCCCTGCGCGACGGGCTGCGCTCACAGATCTGCACCGCCGCCCTGGCCAGCCGCTTCGGCATCTGGCTGCCCCCGCGCTCGTCCGACGACCTCCCTGCGGACGAGGGCGACATCGAGCGGTGCCTGACCGACCAGATCGACGATCTCTTCTTCGCCCATACGGGCGCGCGGCTCGCGGATCGCCACCGCCATAGCCTGACCCTGCTACTCCACGCGGCGGCGACCCGCGCCCGCACATCCCGCGCCCGGCGCGTGCTGGTGATCTGCCCGAGCGGCATGGCCACCACCCAGCTGCTCATCGCCCGGCTGCGCTCGCGCTTCCCGCGCCACAGCAGCTACGAGGTCGTCCCGCTGCGCCAGCTCGGCGCCGCGCAGATCGCCTCGGCCGACCTGATCATCTCGACCATTCCGCTCTCTTTAGACGCGTCGACGCCGGTGGTCCAGGTTCACCCAAGCCTCACGCCCGCCGATGTGGCCGCCCTCGACCCCTGGCTAGACTAATTTTTATGGTGCGGCTCGGCGGCGTCGCCGCCGAGCCGCACCATAAAGAACATGTGGGGCGGCGGAGCCGCCCCAAACCCCCACTGGGGTGTGATAGAGGAGTCCCGCCTCGGTGCACGCGAGGCGCGCTCATAGATGGGGTGCAGCGTCCGGCCGGCACCACCCCCCCCCGGATTTTGGACAATGACGTTACCGGAGGAGATGTTCACATGCGCGAGCGAATTCAGCAGTTCGGCAGCTTCCTGGCTGCGATGGTTATTCCCAACATCGGCGCGTTTATCGCGTGGGGCCTGATCACCGCCCTGTTCATCCCCACCGGCTGGCTGCCGAACGAGGGCTTCGAGAAGCTCGTCGGGCCGATGATCGTCTACCTGCTGCCCATCCTGATCGGCTACACCGGCGGCAAGCTGATCTACGACACGCGCGGCGGCGTGGTGGGCGCGGCGGCCACCATGGGCGTGATCATCGGTGCCGACATCCCCATGTTCCTGGGCGCGATGGTCATGGGGCCGATCGGCGGCTACCTGATCATGAAGATCGACGAGGCCCTTGAGGAGAAGATCCCGGTTGGCTTCGAGATGCTGGTGAACAACTTCACGGCCGGCTTCCTGGCGGTCGGTCTGGTGCTGGTCGCCAACGTCCTGATCGGCCCGATCGTTGAGGCATTCAGTACGACCCTCGGGGCCGGCGTGCAGCTGCTGATCGATATGCGGCTGCTGCCCCTGGCCGACCTGATCATCGAGCCGGCCAAGGTGCTCTTCCTCAACAACGCGATCAACCACGGCATCCTGTCGCCCCTGGGCGTCGCCGAGGTGCAGGAGAACGGCAAGGCCATCCACTTCCTGCTCGAGTCGAACCCCGGCCCCGGCCTGGGCCTGCTGATGGCCTACTGGTTCGCCGGCGAGGGCGACCTGAAGAGCACCGCCCCCGGCGCGGCAATCATCCACTTTCTGGGCGGCATCCACGAGATCTACTTCCCCTACGTGCTGGCCCACCCGATCATGATCCTGGCGATGTGGGCGGGCGGCATGGTCGCCGACTTCTGGTTCGTGATCTTCGACGCTGGCCTGGTGGCCACGCCCTCGCCCGGCTCGATCTTCGCCTACCTGGCGGTGACGCCCCGCGGCTCCTACTTCGCGGTGTTCGGCGGGGTGGTGGTCGGCGCGCTGGCATCCTTTGCGGTCGGCACCATCATCCTGCGGCTCTCCCCGGTGCGCCGCACGGCCGAAGAGGCCGAGGCCGATGTCGTGGCGATGAAGGGCCGGCCCCTGGCGGTATAACCATAGGGGCGCGACGCGCCCCTCCAAGAAAGGGAGGGGCGCGTCGCGCCCCTCCAAGAAAGGATCCTCGTCATGACAACATCAATTCCGGCGGCAGAGGTCAAAACCATCGTCTTCGCCTGCGAGGCCGGCATGGGCTCAAGCCTGATGGGCGTGAGCGCGCTGAAGAAGAAGATCAAGGCGGCCGGCCTGAGCGTCGAGGTGGTCCATAAGGCGGTGCGCTCCATCCCGACCGGCACCCGGCTGGTGGTGACGCACAAGGGCCTGGCGGCCCAGGCCCACACCCGCGCCCCCGATGCGGTGGTGATCGCCTTCAGCGCCTTCCTGAACGACCCGGTCTTCGATAAGCTGGTGGCGGCCCTCAAGGCCGGCGATCCGATTGAGGGGGTCTAGGACATGGCGATCATCTCTACCGACAGGGTGCGCCTGGGGGCGGTCGCCGCCGATAAGGCCGACGCCATCCGCCAGGCCGGCGAGCTGCTGGTGGCCGGCGGCTGCGTTGAGGCGGCCTACGTGGACGGCATGCTCGGCCGCGAGACGGTGATGTCCACCTACCTCGGCAACGGCA
This sequence comes from Chloroflexales bacterium ZM16-3, assembly GCA_004138175.2. GTDB lineage: Bacteria > Chloroflexota > Chloroflexia > Chloroflexales > Chloroflexaceae > Oscillochloris > Oscillochloris kuznetsovii. The sequence continues at coordinate 17,723 of RYFE02000043.1, forward strand.
TCTCCATCCCCCACGGCCAGTTCGAGGACCAGGGCTACATCAAGAGCACCGGCATCTCGGTGCTCCAGGTGCCGGCCGGCGTCGAGTGGGAGCCCGGCGAGCTGGCCTACCTGATCGTCGGCATCGCCGCCGTGGGCGACGAGCACATCGGGGTGATGGCGAACCTCGCCGAGGTGATCGAGGACCCGGCGGCGGCCGAGGATCTGGTGCGTGCCACCAGTCCCCAGGAGATCGTGGGCCGACTGAGCCGCGAGGCGGCGCCCGACGCGTAGGGGCGACCCCGTGTGGTCGCCCGAGGCTGGGCTGGACGACCACACGAGGTCGCCCCTATGGTTATCTGATAGGTCATGCAATGAAGCAGATAGATCTGATCATCCAGAACCGCACCGGCCTGCACGCCCGCCCGGCGCGCGTGCTGGTCGATACGGCCAAGCAGTTCACCTCGGCGGTGCGGCTGCGCCACGGGGCCAAGGCGGCCAACGCGAAGAGCCTGATCTCGGTGCTGGCCCTCGGCGTCACCAGCGGCGGCGCGGTGGTGCTTGAGGTGGACGGGGCCGACGAGGATCTGGCCGCCGACACGCTCTGCGCGGCGGTGGCCGATGGCCTCGGCGAGGGGGCGCACACTAAGGTACCTGCGCCCTCCGCCCCTGCCCCCGCCTCTCCGTCGGCCGTCGGGGAGCTGCACGGCGTCGCCGCCGCCCCTGGGATCGCCATCGGCCCAACCTTCCGCCTGCGCCGGGCCGCCGTCCAGGTTCACGATTACTCTTCGGGCGCGACGCTGGAGAGCGAGCGCCTGCGCCGGGCACTGGCCGACGCGGCCGGCCAGCTGGTGGCCCTGCGTGAGCAAGTGCTCCAGCGCGCCGGCCCCGAGGAGGCGGCGATCTTCGATGTCCACCACGAGCTGATCGCCGACGCCGAGCTGCACGCCGATGTGTTCGCTCGCATCGACGCCGGCCAGAGCGCCGCCGCCGCCTGGCACGCTGCCACGGTCGCGGCCGCCGATGTTATGGCCGCCCTGCCCGACCCGACCCTGGCCGGGCGCGCGGCCGACCTACGCGACGCCGGCGAGCGCGTGCTGCGCCTGCTCAGCGGCGACGCCGCGCCCAGCGCCGAGCTGCCGCCCGAGCCGGTGATCCTGCTCGCCTACGACCTCAGCCCCTCCGAGACGGCCGCCCTCGACCCGCAGCGCGTCCTGGGCTTCTGCACCGCCGTGGGCGGGCCGAACGCCCACGCCGCCATCCTGGCCCGCGCCCTCGGCCTGCCGGCGATCGTCAGCGCCGGGCCGGCCATCCTCGACCTGGAGGACGGCACGCCGGCCATCCTCGATGGGGCCACCGGCTCCCTGCTGACCAGGCCCGGCCGCGATGCCATGGACGAGGCCCGCGATCGTCAGCGCCGGGCCACGGACGCCCGCCGCGCCGCCCTGGAGTCCGCCGCGACGCCCGCCATCACTACCGACGGCCACCGGGTGGAGGTGGCGGCCAACATCGGCAGCGCCGAGGACGCCCGTCGCGCGGTGGAGTCCGGCGCCGAGGCGGTGGGCCTGCTGCGCTCCGAGTTCTTGTTTCTCGACCGCGAGCAGGCGCCCTCCGAGGCGGAGCAGCGCGCCGTCTACGCCGAGATCCTGGCGGCTATGGGCGGGCGGCCGGTTGTGCTGCGCACCCTCGACATCGGCGGCGATAAGCCGCTGCCCTACCTGAGTCTGCCCGCCGAGGAGAACCCCTTCCTGGGCGAGCGCGGCATCCGGCTCTGCCAGGCTCACCCGTACCTGCTTGAGCAGCAGCTCAGGGCGGCCCTGTCGGCCGCGTCCAGCGGCGAGCTGCGGATCATGTTCCCCATGGTCAGCGATATCGCTGAGCTGCGGGCCGCCCGCGCCGCCGTCGAGCGCATCCGCGCCGAGCTAGGCGCACCCGCCGTCCAGGTCGGGATCATGGTCGAGGTGCCCTCTGCCGCGCTCATGGCCGACGCCCTGGCCGCCGAGTGTGACTTCTTCAGCGTCGGGACGAACGACCTGACCCAGTACACCATGGCGATCGACCGCACCCACCCCACCCTGGCCGCCCGCGCCGACGGCCTGCACCCCGCCGTGCTGCGCCTGATCGACCTCACCGTGAAGGCCGCCCACGCCGCCGGCCGCTGGGTGGGCGTCTGCGGCGAGCTGGGGGCCGACCCGGTCGCCGTGCCGATCCTGATCGGGCTGGGGGTGGACGAGCTGAGCGTCAGCGCGCCGGCCATCCCGTCGGTCAAGGCCCAGGTCCGCGACCTGAGCATGGAGCAGTGCAAGGAGCGCGCCCGCGCCGCCCTGGCCTGCGCCACGGCGAGCGAGGTGCGGTCGAAGATGTAATGGGTAGGTTGGGGCTGCGGCTTAGCCGTAGCCCCAACCTACCCATGAACCCATAGGAGTAGCATATGAGTCGCGATACGACCTACCGCAGCCTGGGCGCGCCCGCGCCCGCCAGCTGCCTGGCCTGGAACATGTACGGCCCCGGCGTCGAGCAGATCGGCCGCGCGGGCGCGCCCGAGCAGGTGTCGGTGGACGAGCCCGGCCCCGGCCAGCTGCTCGTGCGAGTCGATGCCGTTGGCATGTGCTTCTCCGACGTCAAGCTCATCCAGCAGGGCGGAAAGCACCCCAAGCTCTATAACCGCGACCTGGCAAACGACCCGACCCGCCTTGGCCACGAGGTGTCCATGACCATCGTGCGGGTCGGCGAGCAGCTGCGCGGGCAGTTCGCGCCCGGCCAGCGCTTCGCCATCCAGCCCGACATCTATGTGGGCGGGCGCAGCACGGCCTACGGCTACACCATCCCCGGCGGCCTCATCCAGTACCACCTGGTCGGCCCCGAGGTGCTTGCCGCCGACGACGGCGCCTATGTGCTGCCGGTTGATGATCGTATGGGCTACGCCGAGACCGCCCTGACCGAGCCCTGGGCCTGCGTGGAGGCGGCCTACACCCAGCGCCGCCGCCTGGAGCCGAGCCCCGGCGGCACCATGTGGATCGTCGGCCGGCCCGGCGACATGGCCGAGTACAGCTTCAGCGCGGGCCTGGACGCCCCGGCGACGATCGTGCTCACCGACGCGCCGCCATCCATGGCCGGGCTGGCCGCCACGACGGGGGCGAGCGTGGTCGTGCGCGACGGCGTTGGCCCCGATGGCTACGCCGCCCTGCGCGACGAGCTGACTGGGGGCCGCGGCTTCGACGACATCGTCCTGCTCGACCCGCGCTCGGCCGAGGCGGTGGGCGCGGCGGCCCGCGTGGCCACCCACCGGGGCACCGTGGCCATGGTTGGAAAAACCCCGCTGGACGGCCCGGCCCAGATCGACCTGGGGCGCATCCACTACGACTACATCGCCTACCTGGGCACGAGCGGCCCCGACGTCGCGGCGGCCTACGGCGCGGCGCGCAATCGCTGCGAGCTGCGCCCCGGCGGCCTAGCCGTCTTCGTTGGCGCGGGCGGGCCGATGGGCCAGATGCACGTGCAGCGGGCGATCGAGCTGCCCCACGGCCCGGCCACGATCATCGCCACCGACCTGAGCGACGCCCGGCTAGAGGCGATCGCCAGGCGCTTCACGCCGCTGGCCGAGGCCAACGACCGTCGGCTGCTGCTGATCAACCCGGCTCGCGATGGTGCCGGATCGCTGGAGGCCCTGGTGTCCCAGGAGAGCGACGGGGCCGGTGCCGACGACGTGGTGGTGAGCGTGCCGGCCGCCGGGCTCATGGCCGACTCGGCCCGCCTGCTCGGCCCCGACGGCATGCTGGTGCTCTTCGCCGGTGTGCCCAACGGCACCATGGCCCCGCTCGATCTGAGCAATGTGTATATGCACAACGCCCAGTTCACCGGCACCTCCGGCTCGGCTCTGGCCGACCAGGCCCACGTGATCGCTAAGACGGTGGCCGGCGAGCTGTCACCCAACCGCTCGGTGGCCGCCGTGGGAGGGATCGAGGCCGCCCGCGAGGGCGTGGCGGCGATGATGGAGGGCCGCTACCCCGGCAAGGTCGTCATCTTCCCACAGCTGAGCGGCCTGCCGCTCCAGAGCGTCGAGGATCTGGCCGCCAGCCACCCGGCCATCGCCGCCGCCCTCGGCCCGGACGGCAGCTGGAGCGCCGAGGCCGAGCGGGCGCTGATCGAGGAGTTCTGGCGGCCATGATCTACACCGTCACGCTCAACCCGGCCCTCGACCGCGAGCTGCTGGTGCCCAGCCTTGAGGACCGCGAGCTACTGCGCGCCAGCGAGGTGCGGGTGGACTACGGCGGCAAGGGGTTCAACGTCTCGCGGATGCTGGCGGCCCTCGGCGCGCCCAGCGTGGCGATGGGCTTCGTCGGCGGATTCACCGGCGCTGCCTTGCGCACCGGACTGGAGGGCCTGGGAATCGCCACCGACCTGACCCTGATTGCCGGCGAGACGCGCACGAATGTGAGCATCGTCAGCACCGACTGCGGCAAGACGATCAAGGTGAATGAGCCGGGGCCGACGGTGAGCATGCAGGAGCTGGGCACGATCCTTGGGCGCGTGCGCGCGCTGGCCCGGCCGGGCGACTGGTGGGTGCTGGCGGGTAGCCTGCCGCCCGGCGCGCCGCCCGAGATCTACGCTGCGATCATCGCGGCGGCACAGGCGACCGGCGGGTGCGCCGTGCTCGATACCAGCGGGGCAGCCCTGCGCGCCGGACTTGCCGCCCGGCCCTTCCTGGTTAAGCCGAACGGCGAGGAGGCCGCCACGCTCACTGGCATGCCCGTGGGCGACCGTGCGCAGGCCAGGGCGGCGGCGGCGGCGATCGCCGGCCCCGAGTGGGTGGCGATCTCGCTCGGTGCCGATGGCGCCCTGATCGGCGGGACGGATGGCTACTGGCACGCCTCCTCGCCGCCGGTGCGCATGGCGAACCCGGTCGGCGCGGGCGACGCTCTGGTGGCCGGTCTGGTCTGGCGGCTCAGCCTGGGCGACCCGCCGGACGAGGCGCTGCGCTGGGGCGTGGCCTGCGGGGCCGCCGCCGCCGCCAGCCCCGGCACCGGCCAGGGCTCCCTGGCCCAGGTGGCCGACCTTGCCGGACAGGTGCTAGTAACACAATTCGCCGCCTGAGCCCCGGCCCGGGCGCAGCACCAACTGCTCGTGATGGGTTGATGGCGGGTTGGATCTGCGCAACGGCGAGACGCTGCTGATCGACTATGGCACCTGGCATGGCGGACATAGCTCGCCGTGGGTATTTCACGACAGCAACGAGAACGGCCTGCTCGACCCGGACGAGGTCTTTGAGTGGTAAGACGCGCAGTGATACGAATGGAGCATGGAGCATGCAAAATTCTGCAAGGTTCGTGGCCTCTCCCGTTCGTCGGCCACGGTCGCCATCGCGGCCTTCACATTTCTCTTCGAGGTCACCATCCGGCGTCCCTGGGCCCGCCTTGACCTGTATCGCCCCCGTCAGATCCAAACCTTGCCCGTCGTGCTCAGCGTCGACGAGGTCTGGCACATGCTCTCCTTCATCCACCAGCCCTCCTACTATGCCTGTCTCGCCACCATCTATGCCTGTGGCCTGCGCATCAGCGAGGGCGTCCTGGGCCGCACTCTTCGCGGGGAGAGCACTAAAAAGTCGGGGGGGGTGGGTATGGATGGGCGCAGACATGGCACGAAGGTATGAGGTATACCCCCGACTTTTTAGTGCTCTCCAGGTATGAGCGAACGTCTCTGCAGTTGTCCGGCAACTGAGGTCAGCCAGCGCACACGATCAGGCAAGATCAAAGCGATCGAGATTCATGACCTTGTCCCACGCAGCCACGAAGTCACGCACGAACTTTTGCTGTGAGTCATCACTCCCGTAGACTTCCGAGATGGCCCGTAGCTCAGAGTTCGAACCGAAGACGAGGTCAACGGCGGTGCCGGTCCACTTACGCTCGCCTGTCACGCGATCAATGCCCTCGAACACATTCCCGGAGGTGGGGGACGCCTTCCACTCTGTGTTCATGTCAAGCAGGTTCACAAAGAAATCATTGGTCAGCGTCTCGGGCCGCTCGGTGAAGACGCCGTGTGCGGACTGCCCGACATTTGCGCTCAGGGCACGCATGCCGCCAACCAGCACCGTCAGCTCAGGAGCGGTCAGCGTGAGGAGCTGCGCCCGATCCACGAGAAGCTCCTCTGCCGGCCGCTTGTTCCCGTCTCGGAGGTAGTTGCGGAACCCGTCTGCAGTCGGTTCGAGGACGGCGAACGAGTCCACATCGGTCTGTTCCTGCGACGCGTCCGTGCGCCCCGGCGTGAAGGGGACCTGCACCGCGTGCCCGGCCTTCTTCGCAGCTTCCTCGACGGCCGCGCACCCGCCCAGGACGATCACGTCAGCAAGCGATACCCGCTTTCCGCCCGGCTGCGAGCCGTTGAAGTCCGCTTGGATCGCTTCGAGCGTCTGCAGCACATTCCCCAGCTCGACCGGACTGTTCACCTCCCAATCCTTCTGTGGCGCGAGGCGAATGCGCGCCCCGTTCGCCCCGCCGCGCTTGTCGGTACCGCGGAACGATGCTGCCGACGCCCACGCGGTCGTGACCAGCTGGGAGATGGACAGCCCCGATGCGAGGATCTTGCCCTTGAGGGCCGCGATGTCTTGCTCTTCAATCAGTGCATGATCGACCGCAGGAACCGGGTCCTGCCACAGCAGCGGCTCGGCGGGAACCTCCGGGCCGAGGTAGCGGGTGATCGGCCCCATGTCGCGGTGGGTCAGCTTGTACCACGCCTTGGCGAAGACGGCGGCGAATTCGTCCGGGTTCTCATGGAAGCGCTTGGAGATCGGCCCATAGATCGGGTCCAGCTTCAGCGCAAGGTCTGACGTGAACATGATCGGAGCGTGCTTCTTCAACGGATCGTGGGCATCCGGCACGGTGACGAGGGTAGCGGCATCCTTGGGTGCCCACTGCGTCGCGCCGGCTGGGCTCTTCGTCTGCTCCCACTCGTAGCCAAACAGGTTATCGAAGTAGCTGTTGTCCCACTGCACCGGGGTGGCGGTCCACGCGCCCTCTAAACCGCTGCTGATCGTATCGCCGGCGTTGCCGCTGCCGAAGGTATTCTTCCAGCCGAGGCCTTGCGCCTCAAGGCTGGCGGCCTCGGGCTCGGGGCCAACATACAGCGATGGATCCGCGGCGCCATGGGCTTTGCCGAAGGTGTGCCCGCCGGCAATGAGCGCAACCGTCTCCTCGTCATTCATCGCCATGCGAGCGAACGTCTCCCGAATATCCTTGGCCGAGGCGAGCGGATCCGGGGTCCCGTTCGGCCCTTCTGGATTGACATAGATAAGGCCCATCTGCACGGCAGCGAGCGGGTTCTCGAGATCGCGATCGCCGCTATAGCGCTCGGCTGCGAGCCACTCGCGCTCAGAACCCCAGTAAATGTCCTCTTCAGCCTCCCAGACATCCTCGCGGCCACCGCCGAAGCCGAACGTCTTGAGCCCCATCGACTCAAGCGCACAGTTGCCGGTGAGGATCATCAGATCGGCCCACGAGATCTTCCGGCCGTACTTCTGCTTGATCGGCCAGAGCAGCAAGCGCGCTTTGTCCAGATTGACGTTATCGGGCCAGCTGTTGAGGGGCGCAAAGCGCTGCGCGCCGGAGCCACCGCCGCCGCGTCCATCGAAGGTACGGTATGTACCTGCGCTATGCCACGCCATGCGGATGAAGAACGGGCCGTAGTGGCCGTAATCGGCTGGCCACCAGTCCTGCGAGTCCGTCATCAACGCAATGATGTCTCTCTTGAGGGCATCCAGGTCGAGCGTCTTAAACTCCTCAGCGTAGCTGAATGTCTCGCCCATCGGATTACGAAGGGGCGAGTTCTGGTTGAGCACCTTCAGGTTCAACTTGTTCGGCCACCAGCTGAGGTTCGCCGAGCTTCTCGCCGCTGTATGTCCGCCTGTCACCGGGCACTGACCTATATCACCCTTGATCTTGTCTTGGGCTCCCATGATCGCTGTTCTCCTAGTGTAGTCGTAGGTCGTTCGCTAACTTAGGCTTGGCAACTGGGACACGTACCCCAGTAAATGACCTCTGCCTCATCAATCACGTACCCGTGGTTATCATCTGCGGCCAGGCAAGGTGCTTCGCCTGTGGCACAGTCGGTATCGACCAGGGAACCACACCCTCGACACACGAGGTGGTGATGATTGTCGACCCGATCTTCGTAACGAGCGGCCGACCCGGCAGGTTGAATCCGACGGATCAGGTTGTGCTCAGACAGCACATGCAGGGCGTCGTAGACGGCTTGACGGGAGATGGCACCGATCTCCGCGCGAACCTTCTCACAGATCTCGTCTGCCATGGCGTGCGGAGAGGCCTGCACCGCCCGGTAGACGGCAAGCCGCTGTGCCGTCACATGAAGCCCCGCCTTCCGCAGCGCTTCAGAAACATCAGTTTGATGAGGCTTTGTATGTGATGAGTTCATTCGTTTTATATAATCCGCCAAATTCTAGATCTTGTCAAGATTTAGCTCTTAGACAAGGTTTCAGAGGGGCCGGTTTTAAATGATGGTGCCGCGCTCGATGTCGATCAGGATGGTGCCATAGGTCTGGCCTTTGCGCCGCGCCCAGTCATCCACACCCAGGATGCGCGGGGTGGGTGCATCAGGCATCTCGGTGCGGCGCACGAGTCGGAGGAGCGTGTCGCGGCTGGCCGCGTGATCGAGATCCTCGGCCAAGCGCTGGCCAGCGGCCCCGCCCAAGGCGACCCCAATGCGCTGCTGCTGCGCCGCAAAGCGCGCGGTGCGGCGTGCCCAAGGGCGGGCAACCTGCGGCAGGCGCTCACAAAAAATCTGACGCGAGCAGGTTGCACTGGAGCACGTGCACTTGCGCACATGCAACCGCACGCGAACGCCCACATCGGCCCACGGCAGATCGGCCAGAGTCCGGGTGTAGGTGCTATGCACGCGCAGGGACGCAGCTGCACACCTCGGACAGGTCGGTGCCACTTGGGTCGAGGTCACCTTCAAGGTTACGGTGCGGCGCTGCTCGTCTGCCACAACCCGGTCGACACGCAGATCGGTCTGGCTCGGCAGGAGGAAACTGGTGATCACATGCAACCCATCCATCGGCATCGGACGCTCCTTTCATCGTCGTTCGGCTCCACCTGGGTATGACGACCGAAAGGGTGTTCGGGATCACCAAAAGTGCGCAAGAGCCACTTGACAAGATACCGCTGGCGAACTCTGCATGAGCGCCCTTCTCTCAAACAGCTTGTACTCCCCCACAGGGTGGTTGCGGTTTTTCGCAGAGAAGCGCTGTGGCGACCTCGCCTGCTGGAGCAGGAGGCATGAGGCGCGACTTTTCGACGCAAGACGACCAGAAAAACGCAGCGTGCCGCTCCGTTGAGGTTCGCCAGCGGTATCTTGACAACTGTAATTTAGCAATACCGCAGAAGTAACGCTGTGAAGCGTCCTGTCATCGCTCAGGGTGACAGCGTTACTTCTGCTCTACTGCGTAATTTACAACCGGTAACGCGGCTCAGCGGGGAACCTCTACTGAAGTCGCGCCTTTCGTCAGCGCGCGCTCTGTGTGTAGGTAGCGGTAGACTGTTGCTTTGGAAATCTGGTAGTCATGCATCAGCGTGCGAATAAGCACGCCTTGCTGGCGCCGCTCTTGAAGCTCGGCTACCTGTGCTGGCGTAAGCTGCTTGCTGCGGCCGAACATCACGCCCCGAGCCTTGGCGAGATGGATGCCGTCCATCTGGCGCTCGGCCCGCAGCTCGGTCTCGAACTGGGCGATGGCGCCGAGCATGTGGAAGAGCAGCCGGCCCGTGGCGTCGTTGGTGGAGATCTGCTGGTCAAGCACCTGGAGGTGGACGCCCTTCCGCCGCAACTCCTCGGCAATCTGGCAGAGGTGGAGCGTCGAGCGGGCCAGGCGATCCAATCGGGTGACGACGAGGGTGTCGTCTTCGGCTCTCCCGCACTTCCCGTGCAGATGGTGCCGATCAGGATGCACGGGCTAACACACGTTGGCGGAGCAGGTCGAATTTGGCACATCCATACATGCTCCGCTTGATCAGCTTGAGCCGATTCACCTGCCCCTCCACCTGGCCATTGCTATAGGGTACGGAAAGGGCGGCCACCATCGCCGCCTTGTCGCGCTCCAATCCTGCCACAAAGCCCTGGATCTCGGGAATACCACTGGCCGCCCCACGGGTGAGCCAAGCATCGAATGTGCTCGCCTGCCGCGTGCGTACCATCTGGATGAAGTCCTGCGCCAACTGATAGGCCGTCGCCACGATGGGAGCCGCGTGGCACAATCGTTCCAGAATGCGCTGATCATCCGCCTCCAGTTCTTTGGGGCGGCGCACCAGGAGCCATGCCGCCTGGCGTGCCGACAGACGGCGTTGGGGCGCCGACGGTGGTGTCCGTGTTGGCACCGGGGGGCGGCCACGACGCCGCGTACGCGGCGTCGTGGCCGGATCTGCGGCAGGAACCAGCTGCCGGTGCTGGGCGACCCAGCGCGAGACCAGCGCGGGCGATCCGGTGTATCGGTGCACGTCCCGCAGGTTCCGCCAGAGCTGCATGGCGTTATCTTAGCCTGCAGCAAGCTGCTGTTCGAGATAGGGGATGAAGGGGTCGAGTTTGCTGCGCCCAGCGCGGCGGGTGCCCCGCTCGGGAAACGGTTCCGCCACCGCGAACTGGCGCACGGTTTTGCGGCTGAGCTGGAGCTGTTTGGCAATTGCCCGCATGCGCATCCCTTGTGCCAGCAGTTCCTGCACCGCCGTATAGCGCGCATGCCGCCGCGTCCGCCAGTCCTGGCTCGCCTGTGCGGTCTTGGTCAGCGAGGGTTCGGGAGGCACCTCTGGTGGAGGAAGTGCTGGTGGAGCCTCCGATACCGGACATGGCGCGAGTGATGGGGTGGGCATCACCGGGCGGTGTCTGGCAGCGGCGCGTCCACTGTCTCGGGTGATGGGCTTGGCTTCGTCGTGGCGGCCTGGAGCGCATCTTGATGCCGTTCGAGCAGACGTTGGAGCATCTCGCGCACGTTCTGGAGCAGGTGAAAGCGGTTAGCAACCTGGATCGCATCAGGTGCCCCACGGCTGGCCCCATCGGCATATTCGCCCGAGCGGTCGCGGGTGATGACCTCGACGCCCGGATGCGCCGCCAGCCACTGTGCCACCACCTCGGCAGATCGTTCTGGCACGAGGTCGATGGGCTGGTGCGTCTCCAGATCTACAAAGATCGTGCCATAGACCTGGCCTTTCCGCAGCGCGAAGTCATCGATGCCGAGGCAACGCGGCGTGGCGCTCTCGCCAGCGGGGTTCTGACGCGCCAGACAGAGCAAGGTGTCCGCGCTCACCGCTATCCAGGCCGATCTGGCGGTGCTCCGCCCACTGTCGGGTCGTGCGGCGCGCGTAGGGCCGGATCAGTTCGGGTACGGGTTCACTGAAGGTGGTGCGCGGACAGCTCAGGTTGTCGCAGCGGAAGCGCCGAACATGGAGGTGCAGTTGCACCGGCACCTGGGCAAGCGGGAGATCGGCTAATCGACGCTGGTAGTAACTATGAACCCGCTGGGTCGGCATCTGACATGTGGGGCAATCGATGATCGTCGCCGTGGTCTGGAGGTCAGCGACGACGCCATCAGGGGCAATAGCGACTGCGGTCAGATGGAGCACGGCCTGTCATCGTCTGTGACCTGCCGCCAGCCCGCAGCCCCATCCTCGCGACCGCACTGGCGGCCGCCACCCGCTGCGTGGCCCCGGTGCAGCCTGAGGATCTGGTGCTCCAGGCGCTCGCCGACCTCAGCGAGTCGTCCGCGTACGCGCAGCAGGTGAACCCGACGCTCCCCGATGTGAGCGTGCTGCGCAACCGCTACGCGCCGCGCCGCGCCGTAGATATGGTCTACGACGAGGAGCTACGCACGACGTACGCGGGCCAGCTGCTCCAAACGATTATCCCGATGCGGGCCGCTGTCCGCGAGTCGGCGGGTTTTCAGCAGAGCATGCAGCAGACGCAGTCCGGCCTGGAGCGCGCAGCACCAATCGCTCGGGCGCGTTGTGCGCCATGCGAAGACGGGTCGTTACACGGGTCGTCACCAGGGGGCTGGACTCAGGCGGCGGCCGACGCGCGCTCCTCCCACCGATCCGCTCGCACCCCTTTCACCAGGAGCCACACGGGGAAGGCGATCTCTGCGACGGCGATCACCAGCGCAATAATGGCGGGGGTGGTGGCATAGCTGGGGACGAACAGCAGCGCCAGGCTGTCGAACAGATAGCCGCAGGCGGCGAGGAGAAACAGGACGCCGAGCACGCGGGGGATATACCCCGACTTGTAGATCAGATAGCCAAGCAGAAATACGTGGGGCACCAGAAAGACGATGCCGATCGTGAACCCGTAGCTGTGCGCGTCGAGGAAAAAGCGGCTGAGCGCCTCGCGTTGCCCGAGCGAGAAGCCGGCCAGTTCGCTGTCGCCGAGCAGGCGCAGCACAAAGAAGTAGTTGAGCAGGTTGACCCCGTGGATCGTGGTCATGATCAGCCGAAACACCGCCGCCGACAGCGCGAGCATCCGGCTCACGGGCGCGAAGAGGACGTACAGTATCAGCGAGAGCGCGACCTCGCTCAGCAAGACGACGAGCTCGCCGCCGAGGGCGACGCGGAGCAGCGCGCCGGTGGTGGTCGCGGGAGCGCCTCCTATGTTCAGCTGGCCGGGCACGTAGACATGGGCAACAATAGCGGCGACCGTGATGACGAGGTAGAGGGCGCCGGCGAGGCGGGCCAGGCCGAGCGGCGCGCGCCCGGCGATAGATCGGGTCGGCTGCGTGGTGCGCAGGGTGGCAGTCGTTACATTCATCTCAACTCCTTTCCTTTGTTCATACGCCCCGTGGTGTGAGCCGGAGCCGACGGCGCTGGCTCACTGCACCCGTAGTATAGCCGTGCGGCGCGCGGGCTTGTAGCTACGAAAGGAGGGAGAAGGGAGGGTCAGCCCGCGCCGAGCGGTGAAGCGGATAGTACGAAGGTAGGTAGTGGCTAGATCTCGCATGGTGACGCGTCTCTCCCCCACGGGAACGCCGTACGAAATGATTGACACCTCGCCGTGTTTTGCTTACGCGCGGAGCGAGCGATTGTAGCGAAAGAGAAACAGCCGGAGACACACTTCATGCATCAGATCGGTTTTTGAAAACGAGAGGGTTTTGCGCACAAACCGTGCCAGACGTTGGCGAATCGTGTTGTTAAACCGCTCACTATGGGCCGTTTCACCCGTTTCTTTGCCCACCGCTTCATGCTGGTCATCGGGGATGATCATGTGATAGGCTTCCCAAAAGTCACTAACGTGCGCTCAAGCCCCCGAAGACTGCTGCGCTCCTCATAGGCACGCAGAATCTCTTCTTTTCGTTCCTCAGGTACCCATTTGGTGCAGGATTGGCCCGGCTTTGTCGCTGGCAGGTACGTTCGCGTGTTCGCCACTACCCCGTGCTCTACGTATCTCAGCCTCGATCCATTGCGCTCGCGCCGGCTCAATCCACGAGCCTGTGTCGCAGGGCGATCACGGCGGCCTGCGTGCGGTCTGCCACTCCCAGCTTGGCGAGAACCCCGCTCACGTAATTGCGCACGGTGCCCTCGGAGAGCGATAGCCGGGCGGCAATGTCCGTGTTCGAGAGGCCCTTTGCCAGAAAGCCCAACACCTCCCGCTCGCGCAGGCTGAGCGTCTTGCCAACCGTCGAGTCGTGTGCGACGTTTGGCTCGGCGATATGCATGAAGAGCTTGCTGGCCACCCCCGGATCGACAAAGGTCTGCCCGGCAACTGTCCCTGTGATGGCGCTGATCAATCCATCACGCGGCGTGCCCTTGAGCAGATAGCCCGAGGCACCGGCGCGGATCGCGTCGAACAGCCATTCGTCGGCGTCATAGGTCGTTAGCGCCAGGACGCGCACCGCCGGGAACCGCTCGCAGATCTTCCGGGTGGCCTGAATGCCGCTCATGCCCGGCATGTTCAGATCCATCAGGACGAGATCGGGCTGCTGCTGCTCGACGAGTGCCACCGCCTGCGCGCCGTCGCTCGCCACTCCGGTCACTTCGATCTCAGGCGCGGTGCTGAGAATGGCGCGCAGTCCCTCGCAGATAATATCCTGATCGTCGCAGATCAATACGCGAATCATAGGCCGGCCTCCGCTGTATAGCCAGGAATCGCAGTAGCGCAAAAGTCACCCTGCACGGTGTTCGGTCATTCTGAGCGAAGCGAAGAATCCCGGCCGGGACGCTTCGCTTCGCTCAGCGTGACAGGGCGAGTTTTGCGGTATTGCCAGGAATCATAGCTCAGACCTCCAGTTGCATGATGTGACAGATGTCATACATGCAGCTGCCCTACGTCACATCAAGACCGGATGGTGCTCATACGCTTTTGAGCGCTCGGTCACTATCTCGCCCGCTGCAAATCCATTATAGTGCTAGGACGCACAATATAACCATCATCAAATCGACCAACATCCAGTGCTGTAGGGGGCGCGAGGGGGGAGCCGAGCGTCAACCACATGGCTGGGGCTGGGCGTAGATGGAGCAGCGTTAAGCTTGGTGAGGAGATATGCGCTTCGGCGATTTTGGGGGGGGGATGCTACGTAAAAAGTCCGCGTATGGCCGCCGATCTCATATCGGGCGGCTTCGGCTGATGTCTGCGTTCGCGCTGGTCGCCGCGCTCGCTCTGTTCGCCGCGCTACTTGTGCCGCAGCTCGTCTACTCGGGATCGGCCGACTCTCGCGCGCAGATCCGCCAGGCATGGAACAACGCGCGCGCCGCCGGCGGCTACACGTTCCGCGCCCAGATCGTTCAGACGACCATCCCCCTGGCCATCCCCGCAAATATTGGCCGCAGCAGCAAGCAGCAGACTCTCCAGATTGAGGGCAGCACCGATTTCTCGAATCAGATGCTTGAGCTGGCGCTCTGGCCCGAGGGTGCCAACACCCTCGATCGCAGCAGCGCGACCCAGATCAAGGTCGAGAACAATACGTCCTACTCGCGGCGCGGCGATCAGGCATGGCAAGAGATCCCGGATTTCGCCGGCGCCTTCGCCCCCGATGGCGATTTCCTCGCCTACCTGTCCGCCGCCAAGGAGATTGTCAACCAGGGCAGCGACACGCGCGCGGGGATTGCCTTCACGCGCTACAGCTTTGCGATCAATGGCCCGCGCTTCGCCGCCTTTGTGCGTAACGAGCTGGAGCAGCGCAAGGCTCGGCAGGGCGAGCTGGCCCCCGGCCAGCGGCTCGATCTGCCTGCGCAGTACCGCGATATGACCGGCGAGGGCGAGCTGTGGGTGCGGGACGATGGCCTGCCGCTGCGCCAGATCATTAGGGCGAGCTTCCCCGATCAGGGCGACCACCGGGTGGAGGCCACGTTCAGCGTGGACTTCTCAGGCTACCTGAACGCCGCGCAGGTCGCGGGCGGGCCCGCCGGGCTCTTCGGCGTTGCGCAGCTCCGCGCCGCCCTCGGCGCGCTCGCCCCCTCGCCCCTGCTCGCCTCGCAGGCCCTGATCATCATGCTGATGATCGGCCTCGCCTACCTGACCATCCGCCATGCGCGCTCCCGGCGGCTGTACACCGCCCTGAGCATGTACATGGTCATCTCGATGATCATCACGCCGCTGCTCCAGCCACAGCAGGCATACGCGGCCGGGAGCGATCAGCGCGAGCAGGCGCAGCTCCTCCAGCAGCAGCAGCAGCAGGCCGCCGCCCAGCAGGCGGCTGACCAGATGCGCGCCGCGTCTGAGGCATTTGACCCGCACCTCAGCCCGCTCGCCGCCGCCGCCCAGGACGACGCCGTGACGCGCGTTGTGGCCGGGCAGCTGCCTGCCACCTCCGCGGCCTCGCCCGCTCAGCAGGCCGCGCCCTGCGCCGACACGAGCGATAGCGACGGCGATGGCCTGACCGGCTGCCAAGAGAAACTCTTGGGAACCGACCCGAATAAGGCTGATAGCGACCGGGACGAGCTGAGCGACGGCCAGGAGGTGGCCGGCTTCTCCTTCGGCGGCAAGACCTGGTACACCGACCCCAACCAGATCAGCACGCTCAAAGACAATGTCCTTGATGGACTCAAGTGCCCGCTGAATACCGGCACGGGCCAGCACGACTGCGCCGTGGACACCGACGGCGATGGCACGCCCGACGCGCTCGACCGCGATAGCGACGGCGATGGTGTGCCGAACCAGATCGACCTCTCGCCCCTGCGCACCAGCCCGGCGACTTTTGGCAAGGACAACCCCGTCTCGCTGGTGGTCAATGGCTTGCAGCCAAATAAGCCGACCTCTGTCGAGTTTCAGATCCGACCGACGACGGACGCGCATCTGTACCAGGCGCTCAATGTGCTGGACTGGGCTGATGGCGATCATCAGGGGCAGATCCAGCGCGATGACGACTATAAGGATGCGAACGGCGAGCGGATCAAGACCTTCTTCGACGCCTGCGCGAACGGCACGGGCAGCGCCACACCATGCGCGCTGTCGCCCGACGCCAATGGCGATATTCGCCTCGTGCCGATGCTGGAGATCCGCGTGCCAGCGGCATCCACTATTCTGCCATCGCAGGCTGAGCTGAACGCCCTCGGCGGCATCGTCGTGCAGAAGCCCGACTCGACCGGCACCAGGGTTGTCTACGTGTCGCTGCAGATGGTGAACGAGCCCAACACCGACGCGCGCGTCGCTTTCTATGGCAAGATGCTCTATCGGCCGGGATCAACCTGGGGCGGCGCGCAGCAGGTGCGCCTGGTCTGGCTGGTCTCGATGCTGGTGGATGTCTGCCAGGAGGCCAAGGGCGCGATCTGCACCTCGTATAAAGACGCGAACGGCGTCGATTACCACAACCAGATCCAGACTGTCCACACCTACTATGACGACTTCAAGCTCACCGCGCTCAACGTGCGCGAGGACAGCGGCAGCGATGTCGCGCTGGCCTACGAGGACCCGGCGGTGGACAGCGACCTCAACGACGACTTCGCGCTGACGGCTCTGGCCGGCGGGCTGGATGCCGTCTTTCTGACTGGGCGCGACTGCGACTCGCTGATCAACGGCGTCTGTGTCAGCAATGGCAGGACCGATATCACCGTCAGCGGGCGCGGCGTGGGCGCGCCGCGAATCGTCGACCGCTTCGACCGCCTGCAGAATAGCGGCGTGTCCGACATCCTGCGCTGGCAGATCCCGAACATTCTGCGCGTGGAGAGCCGCTCCTACGAGCACCGCGATCAGGCGATCGCCACCCTGGCGATCACCGATACGAAGTCGATCTTGGATACGAACTTCACGCCGCGCTGGAGCGCGAGCGCGCCGATCACGCCCACGATCCTGTATGCGCGCGAGGATCGCTTCCGCGCCGCCAACCTGTCGCAGCAGGGCACGGGGACGGGCGTGCAGAGGAGCGGCAGCCAGCTGACTGTGGACTTCAACGCCGATAGCGGCACGCCCGTCATGACCTCGGCCAGCCTGAGCTGGGCCCCCTTCGCCTACGACGGCGTGAGCTGGCAGTCGGTGGGCATGGCCGACTACTGGAAGGAGCTGGATCGGCGCATGGTCGCGGCGCGCGAGCCGGGCGACTCGCAGCGGATCGCCGACGGCAAGGTGGCCGTCGCCCAGATCTACTATACGCTGATGAACGGCGGCCTGAGCAATGTCGTCCAGATCGGCAGCGCCCCGACCAAACCCGACGTCGATTTTGTGAGCGATACCGAGCACGCCGGGGTCGTCAGCGGGGCAGCGACCTACGGCCCCAGGGCGGCCAAGATCATAGCGACCCGGCTTGCCTTTCGTGAACGGCTTCATCGGCCTGGGCGCGACGGGCGTCTACACCGCAACCGTACACAACACGACCGACCCCGCCGTGGGCGGGAGCCTCTTCGTCACGGAGGGCAAGCTGACGAGCACGCTCCCGACGCAGCTCGGCGGGCAGACGCTGGTGTCCGATATAAGTCTGCAGCCGACCGGCACAATCGCCAGCACCGCTAGCTTTACGGCCGCCACAAATGCCGGCTCGGGCAAGGTTCTGGTGAATAGCGCCCTGGCCGCCCAGCTCTACGACCCCGCGCCCTCGTATGTCTATCGCGGCAACTACAGCCTGAGCAGCAGCCTCCAGGTCACCATCGACGCTGATCGCCCTACGGCGGACACGGCGACCACCGCTGTCCGGTCGAGCGCGATCAATATTATTGGCGGCACGGCGAGCGACCCGACCTCGTACATCTCACGGGTCCAGGTGAGCATCGACGGCGGCGCCTTTACCGACGCCGACATCAGCGACTGTCGGCAGTCGGGGAATGCGCCATGCGCCTGGGCCTTCGCCTGGGACGTGCCGGCGGGCAGCGCCACGTATGCCGTCGCAGTTAAGGCCACCGACGCCGTGGGCAACGAGCAGGTGCAGGCGACGGTCAGCAATGTCGGGATCGACGACCTAGCCCCCAGCGTCACCAGCGGCGTGGCCGGCAACCCGATCGTCGCCGCCGGGAAGAATGCGGACGACCAGTGGACGCTGCCGCTGAGCGGGAGCGCCAGCGACCCCGGCAGCGGCTCGACCTCAAGTGGCCTCGATCGGGTCGAGGTCATGGTCGAGCCGAACGGCAGCGGCTGGCAGCCCGCGCAGCTGATCGCGAGCACGGGCGCGAGCACCTGGCAGATCGACTACCCGCTGTCGGCCTTCGACTCGACGAACGATCCCCTGCTCGACCCGACCGGCAGCTACACCTTCACGGTGCGCGCGGTCGATAAGGCCAGCAACGTCACCGCAGCGACGAACTATGCCATCGGCACCGTCCGCATCGACACGAGCGCGCCCGCGATACGCCTGACCGGCTCCAACCTGCCCGGCTTCGACATCAGCGCCACGCGCCTGATCACCAGCCCCATGACGCTCAGCGGCGTGGTGACTGAGACCGGCAGCGTGACGACCGGCATCGCCAGCGCCGAGATGTCGCTGACTTGGGACAAGGTCACCGATGTCTACGCGAACACCGTGCTGGCGATGCCCTTCGACGACCCGCCTGGGGCCACCACCTTCCGCGATGTGTCGCGCAACGCCTGGGGCGCATCCTGTGATCTGGCGGCGCAGCAGTGTCCGGACGCAGGCGCGGCGGGCCGCTTCGGCAAGGCGATCCGCCTCACGAGCACCGAGCAGGTCGTGATCGCCCCGACCGTGCCGATCTCGACGACGGGCTACGCGCTGGTCGGCTGGTTTAACGCCGGCCAGGACGGCGGCATCTTCGCCGTGAACAACGCAAGCGCCACCGACCGCCAGATCTACCTGAGCGGCGGGAATGTGTGCGCCGATGTCCTGGGCAGCTCGCGCGAGACGATCTGCTCGGTGAACGTGAACTACGCCGACGGCGGCTGGCACATGGTCGCGCAGACCCTCGGCGGCGGCGGGCAGCTGCTCTACGTCGATGGGCGGCTGGCCGCGAGCGGCAGCGCGACCAGCTCAAGCCTGAGCGGCGCGGCCAACCTGATCTTCGGGCGCGCGCCGCAGGCCACCACCAACTCGCTGCGCGGCTCGCTCGACGAGTTCAAGCTGTTTGATGTCGAGCTGTCGGCAGAGTCGGTGCTCGGCTTCTACCAGTCCTGGCAGCCGGCCAGCCTGGCCAGCGCGGGCAGTAGCGTGAACGCGACGACCTGGAGCGCGGTGGTGCCGTTTGGCCTGGAGGGATACTACTCGATCGACCTGACCGCCAGCGATGCGCAGGGCAACCGCAACGACGACCGCTTCGAGTGGTCGCAGTGGCGCGGCGAGATCGACACCGCGCCGCCCAGCCTTGAGATCCTGATCGAGCCCGGGGCGTCGTTTGGGGGCACACGGATCACCGGCATCGCCGAGGATCTCAACCTGGACCGGGCCAGCCTCCAGCTGCCCTGCTTCGGCCCGAACGGCGAGGTCAACGACATCAACCCCAACTATCTGGTCGGTGGCCAGATGTCCTACAACACGCTGACCCGCCCCGGCGCGCCGCTGCGGCTGAATAAGGTCGTCAGATCATGCACCATACCGGGCTACCCGACGGGTACGTTCACCATCCGCGCGTGCGACACCTATGGCCACTGCGCGGCGAAGACCTCACCGCAGTATCAGGCATACATCGCGTCTAGCTCGGGCATCGTGCGCGCCTCGGCGAGCGACGGCGCCGGGCAGCAGCTGATCCTCGACCCGACGAAGGCCAATCCGACCGGCGGGATCGCGATCGACTCCCAGCGCCAGCAGATGTACTGGGTCGAGGCGACGACGATCCGGCGCGCCAACCTGGACGGCACAGGGATTGAGACGATCATCAGCGGCCTGAGTGCGCCGAGGCGGATCGCCGTGGCCGAGGCGGCGGGCAAAGTCTACTGGAGTGAGCCGGGGGCGATCAAGCGGGCCAACCTCGATGGCTCGGGCGTCGAGATACTGGTCGCGGGCACGGGGATCGCCTCCCTATCGCTCGACGTGGCGCGCAGCAAGATCTTCTGGGCTGCTGGCAAGACGATCTCCAGCGCCAACCTGGATGGCAGCGGGCAGAGCACCTTCGCCTCGCTGGAGACCGTGACCGACGGCTTTCAGGGTGCCGGCTCGACGAACTTCCTGCACCCATTCCGCGATGTCGCCGTGAACCCGGTCTCCGGGCGACCCTACTTCTCGCTCTACGCAACCTGCGTATCGCCCACGCAGGTCTACATCCTGGAGGGCTGCCAGTTCCTCTATAACGGGCCGAGCCTGAGCACGGGATACGCGTTCCGCGTCCCGCCCACGCCCGGCGCGGCGAACCTGAGGATGGCGAGCAGCTCCACGTTCACGCCCCAGGTTCGGATTGAGGTCGGCAGCGAGAGCGCCGTAAGCTACGACACCGTCGCCTTTGCACCCGACGGCACCCTGTTCTACGCCAAGCGCGAGGGCGGCCTCTACCGCGGATGCACCTACCTCAGTGCCGGCACGGCAACCTCATCCGACGGCGGCATCTGCTACGCGGGCGAGCCGACGATCTTTGGCGGCAATGTCCGGGGCGTCGCCTTCACCCTGGTGAAGCCGCCGGTCGTGACGAACCCCGACCTACGGATCAGCAAGACCGCCTCGGCGCCGACCATCGTCGCCGGTGGGACGCTGACCTACACCCTGGCCGTGCGCAATGTCGGCGCGGTGACCGGCGGCGGCGTCATCGTCACCGACACACTGCCGACGAGCGTGACCTTCCTCTCCGCGAGCACGACGCGCGGCGAGAGCTGCCCCGCGCCGAGCGGCGCGCTGTTCCAGTGTTCGCTGGCCCCGATTGACTCGGGCGCGGGCGTGGACGTCTTCATCCGCGTCCAGGGCACTGTAAGCGCGGTCGGCCCGATCCAGAATAACGCCAGCGTCGGCGGCAGCCAGGCCGACTCGGACACGACCAACAACAACGCGATCAATGTCGTCAGCGGCATCACGCCCACGCCGACCGACACGCCAACCAATACGCCGACGGCGACCAACACGCCAACCAATACGCCCACGCCGACGCGCGGCATCGCCACCCCGACGCCGAGCGGCGCATTCACAGAAAAAGACCCGCGTGGAAGCCGCAGGGCTTTAGCCCTAGCGGAGGAAACGCGGGCGCGGCGCAAGGACGACTCGCACCTCGCATGAGCGCGCCGCGATTCCAGCTGCTGGCTTGCACGATACGTCCATGTGTGCTATACTTCACTTTGTGAAACTCATTGCCCAACTGAAACTCCTTCCTACACCCGAACAGGCGGATGCGCTGCTGCGCACGCTGGAAACGACGAACGCGGCCTGCAACTCCATGAGCCAGGTCGCATGGGACGCCAAGACGTTCGGCAAGTTCGACTTGCAGAAGCTCTGCTATGCGCCGGTGCGCGAGCGGTTCGGGCTGGCTGCACAGGTGACGATCCGTGCGCTGGCGAAGGTCGCAGACGCCTACAAGCTCGATACGAAGCGGCTGCGCACCTTTCGCCCCCATGCGGCTATCGCCTATGACGACCGGATCTTGTCGTATGCCATCCCCGACTCGTCGGTGTCGATCTGGACATTGGAGGGGCGGCAACGTATCCCATTCGTCTGCGGCACGCGCCAGCGGGAGTTGCTTGCCACGCGCCAAGGGGAAACCGATCTGGCGTTCGTGCGCGGCGAGTGGTATCTGTTCGCCGTGTGCGACGTGGATGAACCCGACCCCCAGGACGTAGACGATGTGATCGGGATCGACCTGGGGAGAACCAACATCGCCACCGATAGCGACGGCACGATCCACAGCGGGAGCACCGTCAAGAGCGTGCGCTATCGGCATCGGCGGCTGCGCAACCGTCTGCAAAAGAAAGGCACGCTGGCGGCGAAGCGGCGGCTGCGCAAGCTGGCCGGGCAGGAATACCGCTTCGCCAAGGACGTAAACCACACGATTAGCAAGCGCATCGTTCGGGAGGCTCAACGCACAAAGCGTGCGATTGCCCTTGAAGACCTCAAGGGGATTCGTATGCGGGTGAGGGCTCGGAAGTCTCAGCGCACCGTCCTGCATAGCTGGTCGTTCTTTCAACTGCAAGCTTACATTGCCTATAAGGCCCGGCAGGTAGGCGTCCCCGTTGTTCTGGTCAATCCCCGTAATACCTCGCGTACATGCCCGACGTGCGGGCACAGCGCCAAGGCGAACCGGGCAACCCAGGCGAGTTTCACGTGCGTTCAGTGTGGCTGCGCTGGTCATGCTGATACAATCGCTGCCGGGAACATTCGTGTTCTCGGTAGGGCTGCCGTCATGCAGCCGTACATCTCGGAGAGCGCCGGGCGCTCTAGCCAGAGACAAGCCGTGGGGCTTTAGCCCCTGCGGTTCATGACCAAGAATGTGTTCTACACGCGGCTGGACGTGAGCGCCAACCCGGATCGCGGCTAGGTCGTGAGCTATGCGGTGAATGGTGGCGGGGGCGGGTTCGATATCGGCGTACAGACCTCCGACCCGCGAGGTATGGCCTACGACCCGATCAACGCCAAGCTCTACTGGGGCGACCGCACCGCGAACACGATCATCCGCTCGAACCTCGACGGCTCGGCGCAGCAGACCGTGCTCAGCATCACCAACCCGTACTGGCTGGCGCTCGATGCGACGATGGGCACCTTGTACATCACCAGCTGCCCATCCTCCTGCGACATCCTGCCCTACGACCTCCAGAGCGACACGCTGGGCAGCGCGCTTGTGACAAGTAGGGCCTATACAAACGTTACTGTCACCAGCCGCCACG
>RYFE02000044.1 GCA_004138175.2 Chloroflexales bacterium ZM16-3
TTGAAGCCCAGGAGCTTTAGCCCTGGGAGCCGTCACCGCCTTCTTTGCTGATAACGCTGCGGAAGAGCACCCGGAAGTTCCAGTCGTCCATGCGGAAGCCCAGGAAGAGCATGGCGGTTTCGACCAGAGCCGCCCGTATCTCCTCGGGGATCAGCCGGGGGTCGCTCGTCACCGCGAGTACGTAGTCGAAAGGGAGTCGCTCTCTGCGTTCTCCCCGAGCACCTTGCTGTACTGCTTCAGCAGCTCCACGCGCAGCGACTTGGAGAAGTGGCTGTATAAGAACCTGGGGCTCTGGTTCACGCGGAGGAACTGGGCCACCTGGGGAAGATCCTCGCGCTCGTGCGGGGCCAGGGGGAAGGTGTACTGATCGGCCCAGCGCTGGGCGATCTCGCGGGTCGATCCCAAGATCGGCTCTACCAGCCCAGGCCCGAGGATGGGCGTGCATTGCTGATCCTTGATGCTCTCGATGATCGCCGGCCACTTCGGGAAATCGGCATCATCGTTGGCGAATCCCGGCACATACCAGACCCGCCCGCTCTTGAGGCGCATGATCAGCACGGGAATCCACGCGTCGGGCCGGGCACGCACGGTGCCACGGGCCACCGCCATAGCCCGGTCGATCTGCCCGTCGCGGCTCAGCTCGCGGAAGAAGACCGGCATAAAGGCGGCGTTTGTCTCCATGCTGATCTTGCCCTGCATCGCCAGCACCGCCGGGATGCCCGCCTCGGCCAGGCGCGGCCCAATCGCCAGGAGGACGTCCTGATCCACCCCGGTGCCGGCGCTCTGGCACGAGGCCAGCACGATCAGGCGCGGGCGCGGGCGCTCTGGAAGGCATCGCGCAGCTTTGGGTCGGTGAAGAGCTGGCCTGAGAGGTAGCTCCCGTAGTCCGCCGGGTTGCCGGAGAGCTCTAAGAGGTGCGCCAAGTCGATCTCGATGTCGCGCATCACGCGGTTGTCGGTCTCGTTATCGGCCTGGTTAAAGCGCAGGTCGGCGCTGTAGCGCCCGTCGGGGCTGCGGCTCAGCCCGAGTTCAAGGTCGGCAAATGTGGACATAGAATAGTGCTATCCTCGGATCATTGTGCGATATTGAACGCACTAGCACAACGTGTTATACGCACTAGTATAGCAGAAAGGGTGATCCAGGCGTGTATAATGCCCGACCAGAAAGCCATATATCGGCCTATCGGCCAGGAGACAGAGATGGCCATCCTTACGCCGCTCGCCGTGGCCCTCGGCAAGGCGGCAGGGCAGATATCGCGCCGTCTGGGCGCGGGCGGCGGCACCACCCTGCCCGGCACCCTGGCCCGCCGCCTCGCCCCCGGAATCCTCAGCGAGCTGAGCGCCCGCCTGCCTCACGGAGCCTTCCTGATCAGCGGCACCAACGGTAAGACCACCACCAGCCGCATGCTCAGCGAGATCCTAAAAGCCTCTGGCGAGCGGGTGCTGCACAACCGCGCCGGGGCCAACCTGATCGCCGGACTCACCGCCACCGCCGTGGCCGACGCCCGCTGGGACGGCAGACCCCGCGCCAGCATCGGCCTGTTCGAGACCGATGAGGCCGCCCTGCCCCAGGCCGTCGCCGAGGTGCGCCCGCGCCTGGTGCTCATCCATAACCTCTTCCGCGACCAACTCGACCGCTACGGCGAGGTGGATACCGTGGCCGCCACATGGCGCGCCGCGCTGGCCGAGCTGCCGCCCGACGCCACCCTGGTGCTCAACGCCGATGACCCCGCCGTGGCCGACCTCGGGCGCGACCTGAAGGCACGCGTCGTCTACTATGGCCTGGATGATCCCCGCCACGCCACGGGGGCCGGCGCACACATCGCCGACTCTCAATTCTGTCGGCGCTGCGGGGCACGCTACACATTCAGCCTAACCTTCTACTCGCACATCGGCCACTACAGCTGCCCTAGCTGCGGCCACGCCCGCCCCGCGCCCGACGTGCGCCTGGCCCGCCTAGAGCTTCAGGGCACCGCCGGCAGCCGGAGCGCCATCACCTACCCCGGCGGCGCGATGGAGATTGACCTGCCGATCCCCGGCCTCTACAACGCCCTGAACGGCCTGGCCGCCAGCGCCGCCGCCCTCAGCCTGGGCGTGGCTCCCCGCCTCGTGCGCAGCGCGCTGGAGCAGTTCAGCGCCGCCTTCGGCCGAATCGAGCGGGTCTCCGCCGGCCCCGACGGCCCGCCCATGCTGATCGCCCTGATCAAAAACCCCGTGGGCGCCAGCGAGACGGTGCGCATGCTCATCGGCGACTCAGCCGCCGCCGCTGGACTGCACCTGCTGATCGCCATCAACGACCGCTACGCCGACGGCACCGATGTCTCCTGGCTCTGGGATGCCGAGTTCGAGTCGCTGGCCGACGCCGCGCACATCACCGTGAGCGGCACCCGTGCCGACGACATGGCCGTGCGCCTAAAGTACGCCGGCCTCCCCGAGGGTCGCATCGGCGTTGTGGACGAGCTGCCCGCCGCCGTAGACGCCGCACTGGCCGAGCTGCCGCCCGGCGCGACCCTCTTTCTGCTGCCGACCTATACCGCTATGCTAGAGCTACGCGAGAACCTTGCCGCCCGGGGCTGGGTGCGCCAGTTCTGGGAGGAGTAGGTTATTGACGGGGTTGCGTGGCTACGCCACGCAACCCCGTCAATAAGGCGCAGTGTGGCGGAACATTCTCCTCGTCTGAGCCGTCTCTGACACAGAACGTCAGATTCCCCGCACCGAGGAGGCTCCCGATGAGACAGTATCCCGCCCGGCGGCGCGCCGCCCTAGCCCTCCTGCTCGCCCTAGCCCTGTCGCTGCTGGCCGCCTGTGGCGGCGCTCCCGCCGCTGCGCCTACAAGTGGTGTCAATCAGGGGCTGGGGAATTCCCCAACGGCTGCGGCGGCCGCCCGCGAGAGCGCCGACCCCGCCGCGCCAGCTGCCACCCAGGCGCCCGCCGCCGAAATGTCTGCCGCCGACCTGGAGGCGGCCGTGCCCCTTGCTGGGGCCGAGGGCGCGCCTAATCCCAGCGGCGACGGGGCATCTTCCGACACCACCAGCGCCGCCGGGCCGCGCCCCCTCGGCCAGGAGGCCAGCCTCAAGGCCGGTGAGATCAACGACAACGAGCGCTTCGGCGAGTACCTCGACTACCTCAGCTCCTACCAGGGCGGCGGCGTGCGCCCGGTCGATGTGAGCGAGCGCTACCTGATCCGCGTGCTCGATGACAGCCAGCGCCCCTTCCTCGACGCCCGCGTGACGATCTACGCCGACGACCAGGTGGTCTTCCAGGGCCGCACCTACGCCAGCGGCGAGACGATCTTCCTGCCCCGCGCCCTCGGCGTCAGCCCCAACGCCACCCGCTTCCGCGCCGTGGCCGAGTATGGCAGCGCCAGCGCCGAGACGAGCTTCGAGCGCAGCCCCGGCGGGAAGATCGAGATCGGCCTGCGCGGCGTGCAGCGCGACGACACCCTGCGCCTCGATCTGCTCTTCCTGCTCGACACCACCGGCAGCATGGGCGACGAGCTTGGCCGCATCCAGCAGACCATCGACAGCATCGCCCAGCGCATCGACGGCTTCACCCCGCGCCCGCAGATCCGCTACGGCCTGGTGGCCTATAAGGATCACGGCGACGACTACGTGACTAGCCCGGCCGACTTCACCACCGACCTGGGCCAGTTCCGCGCGGCCCTGAACCAGCTCACGGCCAAGGGCGGCGGCGACACCCCCGAGGCGGTGGATGAGGCCATGTACGACACGGTGATGCGCTCCAGCTGGAGCGACCAGCCAGCGGTTCGCCTGGTCTTCCTCGTGGCCGACGCCGGGCCGCACACCGACGGACAGCAGCAGTTCACCTACCTCGACGGGGCGCGCGAGGCGGCTGCTCGCGGCGTGAAGATCTACCCGATCGCCGCCAGCAACACCGACGCCCCCGCAGAGTACGTCTTCCGTCAATTAGCCCAGCAGACCATGGGCGGGTTCGTCTTCCTGACCTACCAGCCCGGCCAGAACTCCGGCGCGCCGGGCGAGAGCACCACCCTGGAGGCGGGCGACCAGCCCTACAGCGTCGAGCGGCTCGACGACCTGATCGTCAGCA
Organism: Chloroflexales bacterium ZM16-3; assembly: GCA_004138175.2. Taxonomy (GTDB): domain Bacteria; phylum Chloroflexota; class Chloroflexia; order Chloroflexales; family Chloroflexaceae; genus Oscillochloris; species Oscillochloris kuznetsovii. The sequence goes on from RYFE02000044.1 coordinate 4,068, forward strand.
TTGTCGAGCGCGAGCTCGCCGCTGCTGTTGGCGCACGTTAGGGTCTCGCCCTAAAAACCTGCGTTGTGTTGGCAAAAGGGCTTACCTTGATGCGCATAGGGCGAAGCCCCAGACCCTGCTACTGTAATGTATCTGCGAACTTTGTCTAACAAAAAAGGTGCGTGGGCGACTTTGTCGCCCACGCACCCCCACCGAAGGTAGCTACTTCAGCCCCTCGGCGACCTTCACCGCCTCGTCGCCGCTGATCGTGCCGGCGATCACCGTCTTGATGCCGCCCTCGTCCCAGCGCAGCAGGCTGCCCTGGCCATCGGCACCAGTGATCAGGGTGGCCTGCTGGCCACGCACGGTGATCTGCTGGACGTTGCTGCCCGCCGGGGGCTCGCGGTCGTTGCCCACGTCACCGTTGCTCTGCACCAGGCTCATGCTGCCGCTGTCGCCGTTGTAGTTCATAATCACTGTGTCGGTGCCGACCACACGCACCTCAACGAGGGCAAGCCCGGCGGGCAGGTAGCTCGGCTCGCGCAGGGTGAAGCTGACGCTGCTGCGGGCCTCCTCAAGCGTGGCAGGCTTCGGCGCCATCTGGGCGATCAGGTCGGCGGCCTGCACAACCGTGGCGTCCGCCGGGGGCGTGTAGGTGAACAGGTCGTCGCTGACGCCGGCGTTAACCTCGATCCCCTGCACCTCGACGGTGCCGCTGCCGAAGTCGCTGGCGTCCACGCTCAGCTTGAGCGGCATGGCCAGCTCCTCGTCCACCCACATCGTGCCATCGACCACACCGGCCAGCTGGAGGTTGGCGGTCGTCTCGGGCTTGGGCGTCACCTTCACCTTCCAGGTGTTCTTGCCAGCCACCTGCTCCTCGCCCTGCACCTCAAGATCCACGGCGTCGAGCCCCTTCTGGATGACATCCTGGAGCATCTGGGTCGCCCCAGCAGGTGTGGAGGGGGACTGGTTCTTCATCTCGTCGGCGGTACCAACGACGACGGTGTTCTTGGCGGGGTTGTAGAGCCAGAACTGCTGGCCGTCGCTCACTACGAGCGAGCCGACGAGGTCGGCCTGGCTGGCCTCAAGCACCTCAGCGCGCACCCGCGCCTTGGGCTGGCCGTCGGCGGCGTCGGGCAGCTTCTGCATCCAGCCCTCGATCACCATGCTGCCCGTCTGGTCGGGCGAGGTGAAGTTGATCGCCACGGTGGCGTGGACATCGTTGGTGCTGGCGCGGGCCGCCTCCATCTTCGCGACGATCTCGTCGGCGGTGGGGAGCTTGGCGGCGCAGGCGCCGAGCAGGAGCGAGCTGATGATCAGTGTGATAAAGACGAGTGTGCGGCGCATAGTTCCTCCTCAGGGTATAGTTCCTACAGCTCTGTTGTACCACGCCGCGCTGCATCGTTTCCAGGCTATCTGTGTGAGCGGGATGTTACCAATTGTGAACGCGCCCGACGACGTACGCGGCGCGACACCCGGACTTCGCCGAGGCGGTAGACGCCGCCAGGGCTGCGTAGCGGTTGCCCTGGGCGGGTGTGGGCTGGTACAATGTCAGGCATAGCAAAGGCAAGAACGCAGGAGATACCCGGATGACCGCTATAACGACCTATGATGAGGCGCTGGCCGTTGCCCGGCGTCTGCCGCTCCCTGAGCGGCTGCGCCTCGCCAGCGCACTGGCGGGCGAGGCGGCCGGTGCGCTGGCGGCATGGCCGCCCCCAGGGGTAATCGTCCGTATGCCAACCGCCCCGCTCGCATCGCCGCCCGTCCTTCGGGGCGGCACCTGGGCCTCTGACATCCCACTGCGCCGAGAGGATCTGTATGACGACCGTGGCCGCGCCTGATCGGCTCTTCATCGACACCAACATCCTGGTTTACGCGAGCTGGCCCGCCGCGCCGCTGCACGCGCAGGCCCGCGCTGCGCTCGCCAGCTACGCCACTGCGGGCACGCTGCTGATCATCAGCCGCCAGGTGCTGCGCGAGTTCCTGGCCACGCTCTACCGCCCGCGCACCGGCCTGCCCATCGCTGACATCGTCGCCGAGGTGCGCCGCCTCGAAGCGGGCTATGTGGTCATTGAGGACGGCCCCGCCATCACCACTGAGCTTCTCACGCTCCTGGAGGCCGGGGCAACCCAGGTACACGATACGAACATTGCGGCTACCTGTATCGTCGCCGGGGTCGGCCATATCTTGACCAACAACCCGGATGATTTCGCCCGCTTTCAGGGGCAGCTTACCGTTATCCCGCTCCTCACGTGATGTGGTGAACAGCTGTATACGCCCTCCCGCCCCTTCCTCTTGTCACCGCGCCCGCTTGCCCCGCCCGCAACTCCTGCTTGTTGCCTACGCTGTCTGCGCCAAAAGGCCGATGGCCCGCATTTGCTGTGCGGCTACTATGTGATTGCAGATTGTAGATTGCAGATTGTAGATTGCCGGGCAGCCCTCATCCCCCCTGCCTTTGTTTTTCTTTGCGCGGCCTCGGCCAGCCCGCACAGGGTGACAGGGCGAGTTTTGCGGTATTGCCTACAATCCATCCCCCCGCCGTCGTCGGCGAGAACGGAGGAACAGCGATGTCCTTGAGCCATGAGAAGAGCGTCCAGCGAACCCCCGCGCCCGTCGGCCTGCAAATCCGCCCCTTCACCGGCAGAGACTCCGACTATGTCGCCGCTGTGGATCTGGTGAACGCCGTCTTCCCGGAGTACCCGGATACAATAGACGAGTGGCGCTTCGGCGACGCCAACCGGCCCGCGCATATTAAGAAGGAGCGCTGGCTGGCCGATCTCGACGGCGTGCCGGTGGCCTACGGCGACTATCATCAGTTTGAGGGCATGTACCACCCGCGCAAGTTCGGCATCTTCATCGCTGTGTCCCCCGCGTACCAGGGGCGCGGGATCGGCGCGGCCCTCTACGACGAGGTTGTCTCCGCCGTTGATCGCCACGGCCCGACCTCGCTCCGCTCGCGCGCCCGCGAGGATGTGGCCCGCAGCATGCGCTTCCTGATCGACCGTGGCTATCAGGAGGATATGCGCGACTGGGAGTCGCGCCTGGATGTGACCGCCTTCGACCCGGCCCCGTACGCAGGCCACGAGGACGCCCTGCGCGCCGACGGCATCCGCGTCGTCACGCTGGCCGAGTTGCTGGAGAAGGATATCGACTGCCGCGAGAAGCTCTGGGCGCTGGATGTGGAGCTGACCCGCGATGTGCCTCACCCTGAGCCGCAGACCCCGATCAACCGCGAGTCCTTCGACTCCTGGGTCTTTAACAACCCCAACTTCCTGCCCGAGGGCTACTTCGTGGCCCTCGACGGGGCCGACTACGTCGGCTCCAGCGCCCTCTGGAAGAGCCAGGCCGACCCGAGCGAGCTCTACACCGGGCTCACCGGGGTGCGCCGGGCCTACCGCCGCCGTGGGATCGCCCTGGCCCTCAAGCTGCGCGACATCGCCTATGCCCGAGAGCGCGGCGTGCGGGTGATCAAGACATGGAACGAGTCGAACAACCGCGGTATGCTTAGTATCAATGTGGCCCTTGGCTTCGTGCGGCAGCCGGCCTGGGTGAACTTTGTTAAGAAGCTTGAGTGACCCTCACCCTCTAGCCCTCCAGGGGGTGAGTAGGGCATCATAAGGATCGACGCATGACCCTCCCGCTGGTACACCTATCCGGCACCCCCTATGAGCAGGGCCTCCAGCACGGCGAGGCCCTGCGCGAGGCGATCATCGAGAATATGGCGATCTACTTCGCCCGCTTCGAGCGCGAGCTGCGCCTGACGCGGGCGGAGACTCTGCGCCGCGCCGCCGTCTACGCCGGGGCGATCGAGCGAGAGAGCCCGGCCTACGCGGCGGGCATGCGCGGCGTGGCCGAGGGCTCCGGCCTCAGCTATAACGAGATCGCCGCCCTGAATGTGCGCTACGAACTGTTCTACTACCAGTTCGGGGTGAACGCCGTCGCCGACGGCTGCACCGCTGTCGCCGTGCAGCCCGAGGCTAGCGCCGACGGCCACCTGCTGCTCGGCGAGAACTGGGACTGGGTCTCTGGCGTGCGTGGGGCCGTGCTCCACAGCCGTGAGCCTGACGGACTTGAGGTGCTCTGCTTCTCGGAGGCCGGCATCGTCGGCGGGAAGATCGGCCTCAACTCGGCCGGCATCGGCCTGCTGATCAACGGGCTCACCTCGACCGACGACGACTGGGCGCGCCTGCACAAGCCCTTCCACGTCCGCTGCCACGAGATCCTGCGCGCCCACAGCTTCGATGCCGCCACCCGTGTCGTCACCGAGGGCGACCGCTCCTGCTCAGGCAACTTCGTGATCGCTCAGTCCCCCAACCGGGTGATTAATATCGAGACCTCGCCCCACGCGGCGGCCATCACCGGCTGCACGAGCGGCTGCCTGGTTCACGCGAACCACTTCATCAACCCGATCGCCCTCGCCGTCTCTGAGCCGCCGGTCGAGAAGAACCCCCACTCCTACCGGCGCCTTGAGCGTATGGCCGAGCTGCTTGCCACCCACCGGCCCCTGACCATGGGCGACCTCCAGGCGGCCCTGCGCGATCACCAGGGATACCCCTACTCGATCTGTTTCCATATCGACCCCGAGGAGCCGCCCGAGGAATACTACGAGAGCGTCATCTCGGCGATCATCGACCTCCGCGCCGGTGCCCTCTACCTGAGCGACGGCCCGCCATGCGAGAACTCCTACCAGCGCTACACGATTGCAGATTGCAGATTGTAGATTGCAGATTGGGCGCTCCGCCCGAAGGCCGATTGTGTGATTCAGCCAGATCAGCTATAGTTGTTCTACAATCCACAATCTGCAATCTGCAATCTGCAATCCCGAAGGAGGCTCATATGACGAAGGTAATCATTGCCCTCTATAACCCTGTATGTGCCCCCTCAGTTAGCTGACCAGCTCAGGCCGATAGCCTGGGGCTGCGCTGGCTCGCCGCGATGGTCGCGGCCCGCTTGCGTATGACCCGCTCCTCGCCTGCTCGCGGCGGCCGTGGCACACACAGGGTGCCCGGTCGCCTTTTTTTTGTTTAGCGCACACGAGGAGTCTATGGCTCGCTATATCATCATCGATAAGTCTCAGATCAACCCAGACGAGGACGCCGCCCCGGCCTACGGAACCCGACACAAGGAGCAGAAGCGCCGCAAGGCCACGGCCCGCGAGGGTGTGGCCAAGCACAGCTTCGAGTCTAACCCCGACGTGCAGCGCTGGCTGACCGAGGCCCGCGAGGCTGAGGGAGCCAAGGCACCTTTCGCCCCCGAGGCGCTGGTGGGCCGGCGCGATGGCGAGTGGGTGCTCTCCTCGCTCACCGCCTTTTACGAGCAGGACATGATCGCCGACGTGCTGCGTGAGGTGAAGAGCGGCAAGGAGGCGACGGTCTTCTGCTGCTCGGGTGGCCCGGCCTGCGCCCACAATCTGCTGGCCGCCAAGGTCTACCGGCCGCGCATGTTCCGCAGCCTGAGCAACGACGCCCAGTACCGCGAGGGCCGCACGGTGCGCAACGAGTCGGGCAAGCAGGTGAAGCTGACCGGCAAGGGCGTGCCGGGGCGCAACACCGCCAAGGGCCGCGCCTTCCAGGTGGAGAGCTGGATCGGCTACGAGTATGCCGCCCAGGAGCTGGCCTTCAGCCTCGGCGTGAGCACCCCGCGCCCCTACTCGCAGGTTGGCAACAGCCTGCTGATGGAGTATATCGGCGATGAGGAGACCGTCGCGCCGCGCCTTTGCGAGATCGATGTAGATCGGGGCGAGGCCCAGAGCCTGCTCGACGGCCTGCTGGAGAGCATCGAGCTGCTGCTTGGCGGGCACCGCATCCACGGCGACCTGTCCTCCTACAACATCTTGGCCTGGGAGGGCCGCCCCTACATTATCGACTTCGCCCAGGCGGTGGACCCACGCCACGGCGACGGAGCCCGCGACCTGCTTATCCGCGACGTGGTTCGTGTCGCTGAGGCTCTGGCCCCCTTCGGCGCCCGCGTGGACGCCCGCGCCGCCGCCGACCGCATGTGGTGGGGCTACCTCGGCCAGCCGACTTGACATTGTAGATTGCAGATTGTAGATTGCAGATTACGAGTGGCAATCTACAATCTACAATCTGCAATCTGCAATTATATGTGGCTTATTGTTGGCCTGGGCAACCCAGGCGAGAAGTACGACCGGACGCGGCATAATATCGGGTTCGCCTGCGTGGACGCCCTGGCCCGCAGGCACGGCCTGGAGTTCCGGGTGAAGCGGGCGAACAGCCTGGTGGCCGAGGGCAGCATCGGCGGGCAGCGGGTGGCCCTGGCCAAGCCGCAGACCTATATGAACGAGAGCGGGCGGGCGGTGTCGGCCCTGCGCTCCTGGTACAAGGTCGAGCACGCCCGCGAGCTGCTGCTGATCTACGACGACATGGATCTGCCCTTCGCCAAGCTGCGCCTGCGCGAGCGGGGCAGCCCTGGCACCCACAACGGCATGCGCTCGATCGTCGGCCAGCTCGGCGGCAACGAGTTCCCGCGCCTGCGCGTCGGCATCGACCAGGCCCCCGGCAAGATGGACGCCGCCGCCTATGTGCTCGCCCGCTTCTCCAAGGATGAGGATGCCCAGGTGCCCGATCTCTGCGACCGGGTGGCCGATGCGGTGGATCTCACCCTGCGCGAGGGCTTTACGGCGGCGATGAATAGATATAACGCGATGTAGTCTCGGGATGGCCTACGCGCTGTCTTGACGCTGACTCTGGCGGCGACACACATAGCCAGGTCTATAAGTTCACCCTATGAGCAATCGCGCACTCGCCCCGACGATGGTTGGCCGACAGCAGCCGCTCTCTGAGCTGGCCGAGCACCTGGCCCTGGCTCAGGCCGGTGCCGGTCGGCTGGTGCTGGTGGCCGGTGAGGCCGGCGTGGGCAAGACGCGACTGCTGCGCGAGTTCGCCCGCAGCCTCGATCTGACGGTCTACACGGGCCACTGCTTCGATGAGCGCCCGGCCCCGCCCTACGGCCCCTTCGTCGAGCTGCTGCGGGCGGTGGCCCAGGCCCCCGGCGGGCCGTCGCTCGACCAGGCGGCCGGCCCCTGGGCCGATGAGCTGCGCCGGCTGCTGCCCGAGATTACGCAGCTCGCCCTGGCTGAGCCGCTGGGCAACCTGCCGACTGAGCGGCATCGGCTCTTCCAGGCGATCTACCAGACCCTCTGCCCTATCGGCGGCGCGGCCCGCGTGCTGATCGTCGAGGATCTGCACTGGGCCGACGAGGCCAGCCAGGATCTGCTGCACTTCCTGGCCAGGGTGATCGCGGACGAGCGCATCCTGCTGATCGGCACCTACCGCAGCGATGAGATCAACCGGCTGCACCCGCTCGTCGGACTGATCGCCCGCCTCGTCCGCGACCGGCGTTTTCACGAGATCCGCCTAGCCCCGCTGGGCCGGGATGATCTCGCCGAGATGCTCGCCGCCATCCTCGACAAGCCCCCCGCGCCTGATCTGCTCGCCGCACTCTATGAGCGCACCGAGGGCAACCCCTTCTTCGCCGAGGAGCTGCTCGGGCCGCTGATCGCCGACCAGGGGCGCGGCCTGAGCGATGCGGCGATCCCGATCTCGATCCGCGAGAGCGTCCTGCGCCGGGCGGCCGATCTCGACGAGCCCACGGTGACAGTGCTGCGGGCCGCCGCCGTTATCGGCAGGCGCTTCGACTTCGACCTGCTGCTGAGGCTCACGGGCTTGGGCGAGCGCGCCCTCCTGACCAGCCTCTCGGCCCTGGTGGAGCGCCAGCTGATCGTCGAGACCCCCGGCGAGGCTGGCGACACCTACAGCTTCCGCCACGAGCTGATCCGCGCCGCGCTCTACGAGGAGATGCTACGCCGCGAGCGGCGCATGCGCCACCAGGAGGTGCTGCGCGCCCTGGAGGAGCTGCACGCCGACAGCCCCGAGGCTGTAATCGACCTGCTGGCCTACCACGCGATCCAGGCCCGCGCCACGCCCCAGGCCGCCCGCTACAGCGAACTGGCCGGCGATCGGGCCGCCGCCATCCACGCCTACCGGGCCGCCCTCGGCCACTACGAGGCCGCCCTGGAGGCCGCCGAGCTGGGTGCCGACGACCCGCGCTGGCGGGCGGATCTGCTCTCGCGGCTCGGCCAGTCGGCCTTCCTGATCGGCGACCTGGCCCGCGCCTCCGGCTACTGGCGCGAGGCTCTGGCGCTCTACCAGCGGCTCGACGGCACCCATCGGGCCGCCGACACCCAGCGTATGCTCGGGCGGGTCGCCTGGGACCAGGGGAAGCGGGAAGAGGCATTCGCCCACGCCCGCGCAGCCCTGGCCACCCTGGAGGGCGCGGGGCCATGCCGCGAGCTGGCCATGGCCTACAGCACCCTCTCGCACCTCTCCATGCTGCTCATCTCCGAAGATCAGGCCAGCGCCGCCGAGTGCATCGTCTGGGGCGAGCGGGCCTTGGCCATGGCCCGCCAGCTCGATGACCGGGCGGCGATCTGCCACGCGCTGAACAATATCGGCGTCGCCAAGGTCGAGTCAGGCCAGGCCGAGGCAGGCATCGCCAACCTGGAGCATAGCCTGGCGATCGCCCTCGACGCCGACCTGCCGGCCGACGCGGTGCGGGCCTACCTCAACCTTGGCGGCAAGCTCTCCCAGGTCGGGCGGCACGACGACAGCCTGGCCCTACAGCACGAGGGGCTGGCGTACGCGGCCCGCCACGGCTACATCCGCGGCAGCGGCAAGCTCTTCGGCGTGCTGGTCTATGGCCTGTTTGAGGCCGGCCGCTGGGATGAGGCCGACGCGCTGCTGGCGGATGCGCTGCGCCCGAGCTTCCCCTGCCTGCTCGATGATGGCGGGCTGGCCATGTATATGCGCGCACGTATGCTGTGGGCGCGCAATCGCCTGGCCGAGTCGCGCGGGCTGCTGGAGCACCTGATCGACGGCGACCCTGAGACCGCCATCCTCGCCACGGGCATGCTGATATTTATCCACCGCGCCCAGGACGATCTGGTGCGCGCCGAGGCGCTCGCCGACCGCATGGTTGCGCAGGCGCGCGACAGGGCCGGCATCGCTCCCGACTCGCTCGCCCTCGGCAGGCTGGCCTTTACGCTCACCGCGCCGGTCGAGATCTACCTGGACGTGGGCCGCCGCAACGAGGCGCTGGCCCTGATCGCGGCGATGGAGACGAGCAAGGTCGCCGACTCAGCCAGCTACGAGGCGGCGATACTCGCTGAGCTGCGGGGCGCGACCGATATGGAGCAGAGCCCCCGCCGCGCCGCCGAGCACTTCGCGGCGGCGGCCGCATTCTGGAAGCAGAGAGGCGCCGTGCCCGATGTGGTGCGCCTCGGCCGTCGGCAGGCCCAGGCCCTGCTGCGCTGCGACGGCGCGGACGCGCGCGCCCAGGCCCGCCAGCTCATCGCGGAGGCCCGCGCCATCGCCGAGCCGATCGGCTACGCCTACGAACGGGCCAAGCTCGACGCCCTGGAGCCGCCCGCCCCCGCCCGCGCCCACCCCGCCCCGCGCTCGCCCGATGGCCTCACCCCCCGCGAGCTGGAGGTGCTGGCGCTGATCACCCGTGGCCTCTCCAACCGCGCCATCGCCGAGGCTCTGGTGATCTCCGAGAAGACCGCCGAGGTTCATGTGCGCAACATCCTCGCCAAGCTCGGCTTCAGCTCGCGCACCCAGGCCGCCACCTACGCGGTCGAGCGCGGCCTGTCCCCGAGGGCGTAGGGGCGCGTTGCGACGCGCCCCTACGGGAATCCCCTTACGCCTCTGGTCCTACCCCCTGATCGCCGACAGATCAGAATATACCTGACCCCGTCGATGCGCCTGCGCCCCGCAACCGCTACCATAGGCTCAGTGGCGAGATGCCTGTTGGTGAAGCGAGGTAGAACCATGCACGTCGATACCGAGCGAGCGCTGCGCGAGGCCCACGAGGAGATCCGCCGACGACATCAGTGGGCCGACCAAGAGCGCATGATCCGCCAGACGGCAGACGGCGAGCGGCAGACCGCCGAGCACGAGATGGAGCAGCCCCGCCCCAGCCCGCTGGACTGGCTGCGTCGCCTCGCCGGGGCGCGGTAGGGGCGACGAGCCGCAGGGGCGACGAGCCGCAGGGGCGACGAGCCGCAGGGGCGACGAGCCGCAGGGGCGACGAGCCGCCCCTACGAGTCAGGGCAGGGCAGATAGATAGAAGGTGAAGATGCTCCCCTGCCCCTCGACGCTCTCTACCTGGATGCGCCCCTTGTGTTGCTCGACAATCTGGCGCGCGCTCGCAAGCCCCAGGCCAGTCCCCGCGATCCGCCCAGCCACATTGTCCCCACGGTAGAAGCGCTCGAAGATTTGCGGCAGATCTGCGGCAGGGATACCTATCCCTGAGTCCTGCACGCTCACGACTGCCCACGTCCCGGCTTCGTCAGCCGCAGAGCTGATCTGCACCATGATCGGGCCGCCTGCCGGGCTGTAGGTAACCGCGTTGCCGAGAAGGTTCTCGCACACCAGCATTAGGCGTCGCTGATCGCCGAGACAGAGGATGCCGGAATCTGGCAGCGTCAGCTGGATCTGGTGCCGGTTGGTTGTCGCCTGCGTGGCCTTTACCACCTCCTGCACCAGCGCCACCAGATCGAGCGGCTGGAGGTTGAGGATGAGCTTCTGCCCGGCGCGGAGCCGGGCCACATCAAGCAGATCCTCAAGCTGCCCGTTCATCTGGCCGACCATGTCACAGATCATCGACAGCCTGTTGATAAAAGGCTGGCCTTGATCATCGAGACGCTTGACCTGCTTCATCATGATCTGCGCCTGGCCGAGGATAATCGTCAGCGGATTGCGCAGATCATGAGAGACGAGCGACAGCAGATCATCACGGGTGCGCACCGCATCCTCTGCCGCGAGGCGAGCCTGCCGCTCGGCCTCGTAGAGCCGGGCGCGATCCAGCGCCTGCGCGCACTGATGGGCGATCACCTGCAAATAGAGCTTGTCGTCTGGAGAGAAGTCCCTGGGGTTGGCAAAGATCATGCCCAGACCGCCAATCACGCGCTGCTGGATCGTCAGCGGGAGCGCGGCGCACGCACACGGCTCCGGCAAGAACTCTTGCAAGCGCGGGTAGCGCGCACTGATCTCCGCAGGGTCTGTGATCCATACTGGCTGCCCGCTGTGGATCGCATCCACAAGCGGAAAGGGCATGTCCATATCTATGCGCTGCTTGACGAAGTCCCGCGTCGGCGGATAGACCATGTTTCTCAGCAGCTCCACGCTATGCTCATCTTCGCCCAGCATTGCGACAGCCCCAGCCTGGGCGTCTAACACGTTATAGACCTTCTCAAAGATCACCGCGATGACCTGCTCCGGCGTGAGGGCATCGGCGAGGGCGGAAGCGAATGCCAGCAGGTGGGACTGCTCCAGCTCCACGCGCTTGTCCCGAGTAATATCGCTAAAGATGATCGCCAGCCCGTCGCCCATGCGGACGACCATATTGCGATACCATGCGCTGATGCCATCGGCATCGTAGTGATGCTCAAAGACCAGCGGCTCGCCGCTGGTGGCCACCTGACAATAGCGCGCCAGCAGGCCGCTCGTCACAACGCCGGGAAGAGCCTCGGCCATGCGCTGGCCCTGCACCTGTGCCAGGGGCTGTCCGACCAGGCGCTCGGCGACGGGGTTTAGGTACGCGCAGGTAAAATCGACGATGGTGCCGCTAGCATCGCGGAGGTTACGCACAAGCGCGACGCCATCGAGCGAGATCTCCTGGATCGTGCGAAAGCGCTCCTCGCTCGCGCGCAGCGCCACCTCGGCCCTGCGGTGATCAGTTATGTCACGGATAACCGAGAGGATGCCGGTGATAGTGCCCTGCGCATTTGTCAGCGTGCTGGCCGACGCCGCAATCGTGAGCAGCCCGCCGCCCCGCTGCACATGGCGCAGCTCGCCGCGCCACGCGCCGGTCTCTCGCAACGCTTTGTGCGCGGCCTGGTCATCGGCCGGGTTACGCCACTGATAATGAATCACATCGCCAAGCGGGCGGCCGAGCGCCTCCTTGGCGCTGAAACCGTACAGCCGCTCGGCCCCCGGCCCCCAGTAGGTGATGCGCTCGGCCAGATCCATCGCGATCACCGCGTCGTTCAAGTTGGCGAGGATCGTCGCCTGGAATGCGATCTGGTTTGTCGCCTGGTATAGCGCCGCCTGGGTGGTGGCGAGCGCGGTGAAGGGTGCGCGCTGGTCGAGGGCGTGTACCGCGCACTCAACCGCGATCACCGACCCGGTACGTGTGGCGACCGGATAGTAGCTCACGAGCCAGCGACAGAGGTTCCCATTGGGCAGCTCGCCGCGCACATCGACATCGAGGATCGGTTCACCTGTTGTTAGGACGTGGTTCAGCAGCGGCGAGATCAGCGGCTCCAGCGTGGGCAGGGCGGCAGCTAGCGGCTGGCCTAACAGCGCGGCGGCGGGCATACCATGAAAGGCGGCAAGCGTCTCATCAACCGTAAGAAAGCGCAGATCATGGTCGAATGCGCCGCGCCCAACCGGGATTGCACGGGAAGAGTCTCTCACGACTGGCCAGTCGGAGCTATGGCTTTCCAAATAAGGCCTCACTTGTAGATTCGGAAAGCCTGCTCCTATGCAGAAGCAGGCTGATGACTATTTAGGGTGGCGAAGATATCGGTATGTGGGGATGCGAAGATGAAGTTATAGCTGCCCTGTAGTTCGGTACACTAAAGAATCTAGCAGAACTCACATAGATTGTCAAAGCCCACCCAGCGAATTGCAGATTGTAGATTGTAGATTTCCGCAACAATCTACAATCTACAGTTCCCCGATCCGGCGTATAATCTCCAGGCCCGCACCTACCTGGAGATAACGCGCATTGGACCTCACCCTCACCCCGCAGTGGTCGATCGAGCTAGAGAGCGATAGCCCCGTGGCCCGCTTCGCCGCCGAGGAGCTGCGCCGCACCCTCCGGCGGATCGGCGCGCCGGCCCTGCCCGTCGCCCCCCGCGCCGACGGCCCGCGCATCGCCCTGCGCCATGGCCAGGGGGGCGACGGCTTCCTGCGCGCGCCCGACCAGGGCGGCCTGCTGCTGCGCGGCGACGGCCCGCGCGGCCTGCTCTACGCCGTCTACGACCTGCTCGAAAGCCTGGGCTGCTGCTGGGTGGCCCCCGGCCCCGACGGCGAGCGCCTGCCGCGCCACGAGCGGGTGACGCTCCCCGCCAACGGCAAGGCCGACCGCCCCGCCATCTGCGGGCGCGGCCTGATCATCGGCCACGACCACTTCCTCGCCGAGGCCGAGCCCTGGGTCGAGTGGGCCGCCCGCAGCCGCCTGAGCACGATCTTCATCCACACCATCGGCCACGGCCCGGCCATGGGCGCCTGCCGCCTGTCGAGCTGGCGCGCCCGCCGCCGTGTCCTGCTGCCCCTGATCGCCGAGCGCGGCCTTGACATCGAGCTGGGCGGCCACCACCTGAGCGACCTGGTGCCGCGCCGACTCTTCCGCGAGCGGCCCGAGCTCTTTCGCCACGATGGCACCCACCGCACGCCCGACCGTAACTTCTGCCCGAGCCACCCCGAGACACAGGCCATCCTGCGCGAGCGCGGCGGGGCCTTCTTTAAGGCATACCCCGAGGCGCGGGTCTACCACCTCTGGCCGGACGACCTGCTGGGCGGCGGGTGGTGCGCCTGCCCGCGCTGCGCCGGTCTCACGGCGGCCGACCAGGCGCTGCTGGCCGCCAACACCCTGGCCGAGGCGCTGGCCACGCTGCGCCCCGACGCCAGCGTGAGCTACCTGGCCTACCACGACACCGAGGACGCCCCGCGCGCGCTGCGCCCGCATCCCCAGGCCGCGCTGATCTTCGCCCCGCGCCCGCGCTCCTACGCCCAAGGCATCGGCGACCCAGCCAGCCCGATCAACGCGCCCTACGCCGCCCGCCTCGCTGAAAACCTTGCCTTGTTCGGGAGTCGGGGGTCAGGAGTCGGGAGTCGGGGGCCGGACACCGCACTCCAACACTCGCCACCCGCCGCCCAGCGGTGGAGCACCGACTCCCGACTCCCGCCCCCCGAGCCCTCGCCACCCGTCGCCCAGCGGTGGAGCACCGACTCCCGCCCCCCGACTCCCGACTCCCGCCCCCCGACCCCCGAGCCCTCGCCACCCGCCGCCCAGCGGTGGAGCACCGACTCCCGCCCCCCGACTCCCGACTCCTGCACGGCAGTCTTCGAGTACTACCTGGACGGCATCCTGTTCAAGTCGTCCGTGCCGCCGCTGCCCGAGCTGATCGCCGCCGACATGGCCCACTACCGCGCCGCCGGGGTGGGCAGCGTCCACGCCCTGATGACTGGCGACCGGCCCTGGGCCTTCCCGCCGCTGAACGCCTACCTCTTCGCCCGGCTGGCCTGGTCGCCCGAGCAGGATGTGGGGGCGCTGCTGGCGGTCTACGCCGCCGCCCGCGCCCCGCGCGCGCCCGAGGCGCTGGCCCGCGCCTACACGGCCCTGGGCCTAGCATGGCGCGCCGCCCTCGACCGCACGCCCGCCGAGGCCGGTCAGCGCCGCGAGGTTGTCGGGAGCCACGACGTGGTGGCCACACCGCCGCTGGATGTGCTCGACTACATGGCCGCGCCGCGCCCCCACAGCGAGCGGCGTATGGAGCGCCTGCGCGCCGCCGAGGACGACCTCGCCCTCGGGCGGGTCGCCTGGGGCGAGGTGATGGCCACAGCGTTTGCCGACGCGCCCGCCCTAGCGGCCGAGCGGGCCGAGTGGGAGCTGGGCGCGGCCCTGCTGCACTTCCTGGCTCTGCGCCAGCAGCTCTATGTGCTTGCCGAGCGCGGCGCGACCCGGCAGGTGCTGCGGCAGACTCTCGACGCAGCCCAGGCCGCCCTCGACGCACTGAGCGCATGGGCCGGTGAGCACGTGCCGCCGCGCGCCCGCGCCGGGCACCTCCTGCTGCGCGCGATCTTCCAGCTCCACATCGACCACATCGCCGACCGCCAGCTGGCCCTGCCCTGGCAGCGGGCCGCCCTGCGCGCCCGCCGCGCCGCCGCCGCCCGCGCCATCCTCGCCGACCCGCGCCTGGCATGGGAGCTGCTGCGCAATCACTAACTGCGAGTGTTTCCACATGCCGTACAATAGATTGACAGCACCTTGCTTCATGCTATAGTAATATTGTGTCGAATATCACAATCTCTGCGCTCCGTGGACAGAACAACTGAGCCGGTCGGATCAAAGCGCGAGCGCAGCGAGCCACCAGCTTCCGTGCCTCAGTGACTCACGCATTCCGCTCAGTCCTATAGGAAGGAACAGCCTGATGGCTGCGTACCAAATCAACTCGCCCCTATCAGATACCGAGGTGCCCGTGAGCACAATACCTGGAGGCAACAACAAGCGCTACGCCCAGCAGCGAATCTCCCAGGGTACCGGCCTCCTCGATCTCTTCGAGCGAGCGAACCTGACAGCCGATCTCCGCGCCGTCGAGGATCTGCTGCTAGAACGCTCGCGCTCGCGCTCCGAGCTGATCACCGCAGCCAGCATCCACACTGTGCGCTCGGGCGGCAAGCGCCTGCGGGCGGCAATGGCCCTCCTGGCCGCGCAGCTGGGCAGCTACCAGCTCAGCAACGTCATCCACGCCGCAGCCTCGGCTGAGCTGATCCACGCCGCATCCCTCGTCCACGACGACCTCGTCGACCAGGCGGCCCGCCGGCGCGGCCGCGTCACGGTACACACCCGCTGGGACAACGACGTGGCCCTGATGGTGGGCGACTACTTCTTCGCCCTGGCCGCCGCCGAGATGTCGCTCAGCCCCGACCCGCGCATCATCACCTTCTACGCCCAGGCCGTGCAGACGATCGTCGAGGGCGAGCTCAGCCCGGTGATGGTGGCCGAGCCCGCAGAGACGGCCCTGAGCCAGTACTTCTACAAGACGGGGGCCAAGACGGCGGTGCTCTTCGAGGCGGCATGCAAGGCCGGGATGGCGGCTGGCGGCGGCGACGATGCCCAGACCAACGCGCTCGGCGCCTACGGCTTCGATGTCGGCATCGCCTTCCAGATCGTGGACGATGTCCTCGACTTCATCGGCGACGAGGACACCCTCGGCAAACCGGCGGGCAACGACCTGCGCCAGGGCACGATCACGCTGCCCCTGATCTACGCCCTTGAGGCGACCGGCAGCCCGCTGCTGCGGGCGCTTATCGAGCAGGACGCGCCAGATGATGCCGCCGTGGAGGCCGCCATCGCCGAGGTGCGCACTGCTGGCGGGGTCGATGCGGCCATGGCCGAGGCCCGCCGCTACATCGCCCAGGCCATCGGCCACCTGGATGTCTTCCCCGACACGCCCGCCCGCCGCGCCCTGATTGACCTGACCCTCTTCGTCGTCGAGCGGGAATCATAAAGAGGCGCACGTAGGGACGCAGCGCGCTGCGTCCCTACGCCGTCCCTACCGCCGACGCAGCGCGTAGGCGATCCCGCCCATCAGGTCGGCCCGCGTCACCACGCCCTCAAGATCGATCCCCAGCGCCACCATCGTCTGCGCGACATCGGGGCGGATGCCGGTGAGCACGGTGGATGCGCCGAGCAGCCTGACCGCCTGGGCGCACTGGAGCAGCACGTTGGCGATCTGCGTGTCCACCACCGGCACCCCGGTGATGTCTATGATGGCGACCTCGATCCGCTGACCCTCCACCGCGTGCAGCAGTGAATCCACCACCAGCGATGCCCGCGCGGTGTCGATCGAGCCGATCAGCGGCAGCACCACCACGCGCTCGCTGATCCGCAGCAGCGGCGTCGAGAGCTCGGCCAGCAGCGACGCCTGGATGCGGATCAGCTCGGCCTGCTGCTCGCTCTGTCGGCTCAGCGCCTCGGCCTGCTTCATATAGGTGATATCGGTGCGGATGCAGACAGTGCCGCCATCGCTGGTGCGCTGATCGACCGAGCGCAGCCAGCGATCACCAAGCATCCGCAGCTCCGCCGTCTCGTAGGCGTGATGCTGCCGGATACGCTCGCTGGCCCACTCCTCCTCATGCCCGACCGCATCGGGGTACTGCCCGCGCTTGAGGCCCGCCCACACGATCTCCGTGAAGGTCTTCCCTGGCACCATCACATCCGCGCTCTCGGGGTAGAGCTTCCGGTAGCGCTGGTTACAGAAGACGAGACGGTCCTGGCTGTCGTAGAGCGCGAACCCGTCCGAGATACTCTCCAGGGCGGCGCGGATCTGGTACCAGACCCGCGCCGTCTCCTCCTCGGCGATGCGCCACTCGCTCACATCGTGGGCCTGCCAGAGCAGCCCGCCGCCCAGAGACGCGTGGGGCACCAGGGTATTGTCGAAGCAGCGCTCGGGCGGCTCGGCGAGCACTTCCTCAAAGCGGCAGATCGGCGCGGAGCCGGCGATCAGATCGCGCAGATCCTGCTGCACCAGAGGCCAGTCGGCACGCTCCCAATGAAACATCCGCGCGCAGACATCGATCAGGTTCTCGCCGAGGCCGGTGGTGAAGAAGGCGTCGCGCCATGCCGGGTTGACGAAGCGGATTGTGCCGTCGGGTGCGATGAGCGCACAGGGGTCGGGGAGAATCTCGATGAGCGAGTCAAGGGCTGTTGAAACGCTGCGGGGTTCATCGGGAGCATGATCATTCATGTCCGGCCTCTCAACAACATTGGCGAAAGCATGAAGGGCAATACCGCAGAAGTAACGCTGTCACCCTGAGCGAAGCGAAGGGTCCCGGCCGGGATTCTTCGCTTCGCTCAGAATGACAAGCTCTCCCACAGCGCCACTTATGCGGTATTGCCATGAAGGTTAATTGTACCACGCCGCGAAATCAGACATGGCGGCCCTTGCCTGCGCATGAGGTAAAAAAATCACCGCAAAATCCGCGCACATGACCCTTGACAATTACTGTGCAAAAGGTGAAAATGTACACATCCAAAATTTTGAGACTCCGTATATCTCGGTAGAGAAATAAGCGACCAGGTGGCCCGCCCCCGCCAGGGTTTTTACCAACCACTGGTTCTGGCAGAGCCCCCCCGAGGGATAGAGGAGAACTGACGTGTACGCCTTCCGCAACCCAACCAAGAGCGACGATGTGCTGGAGCAGGACTCGCAGGCCGAGGTTAGCCCGGACGAAGATGGCGACTCCTGGGAATCCGAAGATATAGCTGAGGCTGAGGCTGAAGTCGAGGAGCCTGAGGAGAACGATGGCGAGCCCGTCGAGGACTCGGTGCAGCTCTACCTCCACGAGATCGGCCAGGTATCGCTGCTGACGGCGGTGGAAGAGCGCGATCTGGCGATCCAGATCACGGATGGGAAAGCGGCGCGGCAGCGTCTCGATAATGAGGACTACAGCAGCGGGCGCGAGCGGGCTACGCTTGAGCTAAAGGTGGCCCGTGGCATCGACTCGCGCCGCAAGCTCATCCAGGCCAACCTGCGCCTGGTGGTGAGCGTCGCCAAGAAGTATATCGGCAGCCCCATGGCCTTTATGGACCTCGTCCAAGAGGGCAACATCGGCCTGATGCGCGCCGTCGAGAAGTTTGACTACACCAGGGGCAATCGCTTCAGCACCTACGCGACATGGTGGATCCGCCAGGCCGTCACCCGCTCGATCGCCGAGCAGAGCCGCCTCATCCGCCTGCCCGTCCACCTCAGCGAGTCGCTCGTCCACATGCGCCGAGCGATCTACAAGCTGGAGCAGGAGCTGGAGCGCGAGCCGACCCCCCAGGAGATCGCCCATACCATGGGCATGAGCCTGCGCAAGGTGAAGCGGCTGCTCCAGGCATCTACCCAGCCGGTCTCGCTGGAGCAGCCGCTCAATAACGAGAGCGAGGGCCGGGTGAGCGAGGTGCTGGCCGACGAGAGCCTGGAGGCACCGATAGAGATCGCGGCGCAGAATATGCTCCACCAGGAGCTGAGGGCCGCGCTGAACGACCTGCCCGAGCGCGAGCGCAAGATCCTCCAGCTGCGCTACGGCCTGCTCGATGGCCAGCGCCGCACCCTGGAGGAGGTCGGCGTGGCCTTCGGGATCACCCGCGAGCGCACCCGTCAGATCGAGGCCGAGGCCCTGCGTCGCCTGCGCCACCCCAGCGTCGGCCAGCGGCTCCACGGGTATCTGGATTAATAAGCAAAGGTGGCCGCAGGAGTGCGTCGCACTCCTGCGGCCACCTTTGCTTATGAACGGCATGTCCAAGCCTTAGCGCTACCGCCCACGGTCGCCCCGCAGCGCGCCGACCCCGGCGATAATCATGCCGAAAAACCCGATGGTGACCATCGCCTCGCCGAGCAGATGCAGCCAGCCATCTAACCGCGCGATCAAGAGCAGCGAGCCGCCGATGATCAGCGCCGCCACCGCCATGGTATTGGTGAGCCGCTCTAGGTTGCGGCTGACCTGATTGCCCAGCGCCTCCAAGGACGGGGCCTGCACGCGGCCCAGGTTGCCCTCGGCGATCCGCCGGAGCACCCGCCGGGCGTCGCCGGGCGCATCATTCATCAGGCGCTCCAGCTCACGCGCCAGCGTGGTGCTCTTGCGCTTTGCCCGCTCCACCGAAAAGTGCTGCGCCGTCAGGCGTGCGATCTCTTCGCGAAACGATTCCATGTAGTCGTGGTGGGGGGCGAGCACGCGCAGCAGCGACTCGAGGATGACGAAGGCGCGGGTCAGGAGAAAAAACTCGCCGGGGTTGCGCACCCCGTTCCGGCTGCCGACGCGCAGCAGCGAATCTAGGGCGTCGCCGATGGAGACCTCTGCCAGGTTGCTGCGGTGGATCTCATAAAGCACCGCCTTGATGTCCACCAGCAGCGTCGCGTGGTTGACTAACTCGCTCATCGGAGCCATTTCGAGGTATGCCTCTGAGACGGCCCGCGCATCGAACTTGATGATCGCTTCGAGCAGCAGGATCAGCGATTCGCGCATCGGCTCATCAAGCTCGCCCGTCATGCCAAAATCGAGCAGGGAGAGCCGCCCGTCGGGCAGCACAAAGATATTGCCGGGATGCGGGTCGGCGTGAAAGAGCCCCTCCTCAAAGATCGTCTGGAGCATCAGGCGCACCAGGGTGCTGATCGAGCGCGGGATCACCTCTGGGTGCAGCTTGGCGTAGACATCGACCCGCTCGCCGGGCGAGAACTCTAGGGTGAGTACGGTTCGACCCGAATACTCCGCCACGACATCCGGGATCCAGAGGTCGGGGAGATCGGCCAGCGCAGAGCGAAAGAGCACGATCGAGCGGGCCTCGCGGCCAAAGTCAGTCTCCCGCTTGAGGCTTTTGCCAAACTCATACACCATCAGCGGGATGTCGAGGGCCCGTAGACGTGGAAAGAAGCGCTCCCCTAGCGATACCAGGTACCGCAGCGTCTCAATGTCGGTGGCGATCAGCACGTCAAGGCCGGGCCGCTGCACCTTGACGACCACGTGTCGGCCGTTCCGCATCGTCGCCTCGTGGACCTGGGCAATGGTGGCGGCGGCGAGCGGCGTCGTGCTGAACGATGAGAACAAATCTTTGAGCGGAGCGCCAAGCTCAGTCTCAACCGCAGCGCGGACGACGCCGATGCTCATCCCCGGCAGCTGGTCGTGCAGCAGCTCCAGCTCGTCGATGTAGGAGGCCGGCAGCAGGTCGCGCCGCATCGCGAGCACCTGGCCAAACTTAAGAAAGGCGAGGCCCAGCTCCTCGAATGTCTCCCGCACCTCCTGCGGCGGCGGCCACGGGCGATTGCCGATCAGGGCACCCAAGAACTTGCGTCGGATGAGGACGCGCACGATCTGTACGAGCCGCGGCATCACACGCAGCAGGCTGCTTTTCTCCGGGCCGATCATGATATCCATGCGCTCCACTCCGGTAGGCGTTGAGCTCAATCAGCCCACACAGATAGGCATGCGGGGTCAGGGGCTTCCGCTTGACTCGTGCGCGACGACGCCGCTATATTAGAGATACAGCAGCACACTAGCAAGGGGGATGCCAATCTAGCAAGGGGGATGCCAATAAAAAGCGGATGGGATGGGCGCGGATCTTTTAAAGTATCCCATCGCCTCTCCATGTCACGCTGAGCGCAGCGAAGCGTCCCGGTCGGGACGCTTCGCTGCGCTCAGCGTGACATGGGGCCGGGATACTTTAAAAGATCCGCTTCCCTGACAAGGTTTCAGCCAGGCCAGTTTTACGTTACCGTCTCATCTGGCCCAACCCCCAACCCCCAACCCCCGACCCCCACTAATACCCGACCTCATAGATCCGGTGCGGCTCCTGCTTCCCCTTCAGCTCAACCGCGCCGAGGGAGCGCAGGGGCCAGGCGGCGGCGGCGGCGGGCAGTGCGTCGTAGAGGTGGTATGAGATGATCACCTGGCCGGCGCGGGCCAGCCCCGAGAGCCGGCTGGCTGTGTTCACCACATCGCCGATCAGCGTGTAGTCCTGGCGCTGGGTCGAGCCGATGTTGCCAACCACCGCCCGGCCATAGCTGACCCCCACGCCCATACCGATCTCCATGCCCAGATCCTCGCGCCAGATGGCGGCCAGGTCGCCAAAGGCCCGCTGCATATCGACGGCGGCGGCCAGTGCGCGGCGCGGGTCGTCGGGGTGGGAGATCGGCGAGCCGAAGACGCCGATCACGCCATCGCCTAAGAACTTATCGATCGTGCCATCGTGGGCGTAGAGCACCTCGGTCATCGCCGTGAAGTAGCGGTTGAGGATCTGCGTGATCAGCACCTGAGGGTCCATGCGCTCCGTCAGGGCGGTGAATCCGCGCAGGTCGGCGAAGAGCACCACCACATCAGACTCGGTCGGGTCGCCGAAATCGCCGCCGGCGATCAGCAGTTGCTCGGCCACCTGCGGCGAGACATAGCGGCGGAAGACGCTGCGCACGCGCTCGCGCTCCTGGCGCTCAAGCCGTCTCGTCGCGCTGATGTCACGCAGGACAGCAACCCGGCCGAGGGGCTGGTCGTCGGCGCTCTGCACGGGGGACATGCTGACGCTGTAGACCACATCCTCTGACATGCCGATCTCGGCGGCCTCGCCGGGGGGGTGATCGTCGCCTAGCAGGGGTATCAGCCGGGCCAGGGGCGAGTCGGCGGCGGCCCCGGCTAGGGCGTCGAGAGTCTTGCCACGGTCGGCGTCGATGCTGATGCGCAATCGCTCCTCGGCGGCGCGGTTGGCCAGCAGCAGCTCGCGCTCTGGGCCGATCAGCAGGATCGGGTCGGCCGCGCCGCGCAGCACCGCGTTAAGTGTAGATCGCTCATCGGCCACCACGCGGTAGAGCCGGGCGTTCTCGATCACCTGGACAATCAGGCTGGCGACGGTGGTGGCCAGCTCTAGGTCGGCCCGGTCGAAGCCGCCCTCGCGGCCGGTGGCGTCAATAAAGAGCACGCCGAGGGTCAGCTGGCCAGCCATCAGCGGCACCGCCAGGACATCGCTGATCGTGCGGGACTCCAGGAAGCGCCGGGCGATGGCGAGGTCGTTGCGGGCGGGCAGGTTGCGCAGCAGCCTCGGCTCACGCAGGCGGGCCACGATCTGCTGGGCATCGGGGAAGGTGAAGATCAGCCGGGTGAGGTCGCCATCATAGGGGCTCGACGCGCCATAGAGGGCCACCAGGGCGTTGCTGTGATGCTCGGCGTCGCCAAAGAGCAGCAGGCCGGCCTGACGGACATCGAAGATCTTGGCCACCGCTTCGGCGGCCAGCTGTAGGTTCTGTGGCGCGTCGAGCTGGGCGGTGATCGCCACCGAGAGCCGGTTCACCTGGCTGAGCTGCTGGATGCGTTGCTGCTCATTCTCCAGGAGGCGCGCGTTGCCGAGGGCGATGCTGAACTGGCCCATGATCGCGCCAAGCACAGCCTCGTCGCTGGGGCCGAATGCGCCCACCTGAGCGCTGCGCACATCAAGGGTGCCCAGAGCCTCGCGGCGCAGGATAATCGGCACCACCAGCTCAGAGCGCACCAGCGTGTCGTCGGGGAAGAGCGCCGCAAAGCGCGGGTCCTGCCGCACATCATCCACACGCACATTCTGGCTATGCTGGAGCGCCCAGCCATTCAGGCCGTGGCCCGAGCGCAGCCGCAGATCCTGGGGCGTCTTGCCGCCGAGGCTACCGGCCGATGCCTGGAGCACCAGGTCGTTGCCGTCGCGCATCAGCAGGCTCACCTGAGGGTAGCCGAACTGCTGCTGAATCATATAGACCAGCAGGCGCGTGACTTGCTCGGGCTGCATCAGCTCGGAGAGGAAGGCGTTGATCTCATTGATCTTGCGCAGCTCCTCGGCGCGCTGGGCGAGCAGCTCTTTCTGGCGCTGGGCCACGCGGAAGAGCTGGGCGCTCTCTAGGGCCACCGCGCTCTGGGCGGCCACCGAGCTGAGCAAGGCCACGTGCTCATCGCTAAAAAAGCCAGGCGTGTGATGGACAAGCGTGATCACCCCGAGGATGTTATGCTCGCGCATCACCGGCATAGCCGCCACCGAGCGCACGTTCAAATGCGCATCAATGGCCGAGAACCAGCGCATGTCCTGGCGGGTGTCCTGGATCACGGCGGGGACGTGCTCACGCAGCACCCAGCCGGCCACGCCGTGGCGCAGGATATCGGTGAACATCGGGGAGGCGGGGTTGCGGCTGCTAGAGTAGCAGAGGGTGCGGTCATCCTCAAAATCTGTCAGGATAATGCTCGCCCTGATCGCGCCCACGGCGTCGGCCAGGTGGTCGAGGAAGCCGGTGAGCAGCACATCGAGCTCGATGCTTGCCCCCAGATCGCGGGTGAGGTGCAGGAGCAGCTCGGTCTTGCGCTGCTCATTGCTCAGGCCGCGCTGGGCACGCTGGAGGCGCAGCATAGCCCGCACGCGGGCCAGCAGCTCGTCGATCTGCACTGGCTTGACCAGAAAGTCATCGGCACCGGCGTCGAGGCTGGCCACGCTGATCGAGAGGTCGGCATGCGCAGAGAGCACCATGACCGGGGTAAAGGGCTTGCTGCGGTCAGCCTTGATCCGGCGGGTGACCTCGTTGCCATCGATCCCAGGCAGGCCGAGGTCGAGCAGAATAATATCAGGCGTGATCAGCTGGAGGTAGGCGAGGGCCTCCTCGCCGCTCGCCGAAAGCGAGACCCGGTAGCCGCTGCTGGCGAGGACATCGTGATAGATTCGGCGGATGAGCGCGTCGTCCTCGACGATCAGGATGTGGGCCAACTCAATCATGGAGGGTGCCCGCATAGCGGTGGTTATCGTGACAAGCTTTCAGGTGGCAGGGGTTGCGCATTGGGATGGCTTGCGCTATGACACGCGGTAACGCTCTCTGAAACCTTGCCTAAGCATAGGACAAAGCAAAACCGCACCAGCAAGCGCGGCTTGGCGATCAGTATAGCATATGCGGCAGCGGGCGAGATACGGTGGTATGATGCCAGGGCAGGGCGTCTGGATCGCGGATGGTGCATAGCCACACAAACAGGATGACATGGCACAGCAGGTGACAGAAATACCCGACCTGACCGTCGAGGCGCTGCGGGCCTTGGCCGCCGAGGTCATGCAGATCGACGATGTACGGCTCGACCGGCGGGGCAATCTTGTCTCGCCGCGATTCATCGGGCGGCTGCGTATGGAGGCCCAGGCCGCCCACGACGCGGTATCCCCGCGCTTTCAGGCGCTGGGCTACACGGCGCTGCTCCAGGATGAGCGCGAGGGCGTGGCCCTAGAGGCGCTGCCGGGCCTGTTCAACCCCGCGCCCTCACGGCTCTGGGTCGCCCTGCTGCTCTTCGCCCTCACCATCGCCTCCACCTTCGCCGTCGGCAGCCAGGATCTTGTAGATGGGCAGCCGGTCTTCAACCTGGGCTACGGGCTCTCGTACAGCGCGGCCCTGCTGGGTATCCTGCTGGCCCACGAGCTCGGCCACTATATCGTAGCCCGGCGGGCCGGCGTGGCGGTGAGCTACCCCTTCTTCATCCCGCTGCCCCCGCCGATCGGCATCCTCGGCACCATGGGCGCATTCATCTCGATCAAGGAGCCGGTGCCCAACCGGCGCACGCTGCTGGCCATCGCCGCCGCCGGCCCGCTGGCCGGCCTGGCCGTCACCATCCCCGTCCTGCTGATCGGCCTGAGCCTCTCCGAGGTTCATAGCGTGGCCGCGATGCACCAGGCGATGCCTGGCCAGATGTACTTCACCGAGGGCAACTCGCTGATCTACGCGGCCGCCAAGCTGCTCATCTTTGGGCGAGCGCTGCCGGGCGGCGGCGAGGATGTGTTTCTGCACCCGGTGGCCATGGCGGGCTGGGCGGGGCTGCTCGTCACCGGGCTGAACCTCATCCCCGCCGGGCAGCTCGACGGCGGGCACATCTTCTTCTCCCTGTTCGGCCCGCGCGTCGCCCAGATCGTCAGCATGATCATCGCCGCGCTGCTGCTCGCCATGGGCTTCATCTGGAGCGGCTGGTTCCTCTGGGCGGTGCTGGTGGCCCTGCTCGGCCGCGCCCGCGCGCCCCTGCGCAACGAGGTGACGCCGCTTGAGGGGCCGTGGCGGCTGCTGGCTGTCGCCGGCCTGCTCGTCTTCATCCTCGTCTTCACCCCGGTGCCGATCACCATTGTGACGCCGTAGGGACGCAGCGCGCTGCGTCCCTACGGCACATGATGATGTGGTAGGATACGGGTATTCCCTCTATTGAGAAGAAAGGATCCCCCCATGCGGCTGGTAACGTACCGCGATGGCGCGGCGGAGCGGATCGGCGCTGTGCGCGACGATCTGGTGATCGACCTGGGCGATATCGCCCCTGATATGCTCGCCCTGATCGCGGCAGGCCCGGCGGCGCTGGATGCGGCCCGCAGCCGGGTGGCCGCCGCCGAGGGCGGCGCGCCCCTGGGCGAGATCACTCTGCTGGCCCCCATCCCGCGCCCGCGCCAGAACATCATCTGCCTGGGCATGAACTACGCCGCCCACGCCATCGAGTCGCTGCGGGCCAAGGGGCTGCCCGAGAAGCTGCCCGAGTACCCCGTCTTCTTCACCAAGTCGCCCTCGGCGATCAACCACCCCGGCGCCGCCATCCCCCTGCTGCCCGAGGTCTCCTCCAAGCGTGACTGGGAGGTCGAGCTGGCCTTCATCATCGGGCGGTCGGCGCACGGCGTGGCCCCCGAGGACGCCATGGGCGCGATCTTTGGCTACACCATCCTCAACGATGTGTCCGCGCGCGACCTACAGAATAAGCACCAGCAGTTCTTCTTCAGCAAGAGCCTGACGGGCAGCGCGCCCATGGGGCCGTGGATCGTCACCGCCGATGAGATCCCCGACCCGCACGCACTGGGCATTCGGCTGCGCCTGAACGGCCAGACGATGCAGGAGTCGCGCACGGGCGACATGATCTTCGATATCCCGACGATCATCGCCACGCTGACGAAGGGCATGACTCTGGAACCCGGCGACATCATCGCCACCGGCACGCCCTCGGGCGTGGGCATGGGGATGACGCCGCAGCTCTGGCTGAAGTCGGGCGATGTGATGGAGGCCGAGGTGGATGGGGTCGGGGTGCTGCGCAACCCTGTGGAGTAAGGTTGCCGGCCCTCACTCCCCAGCCCCCTCCCTTATTAGGGGCGGACAGAACGTTTGGGCGATAAGGTAATTCATGGCGTTGGGGCGACTTTTGGCCCTCACCCCCCCAGCCCCCTCTCCCGCTGCGGCGGGAGAGGGGGGGCGATCCTTTGCTGATGCAGTGAATGGTTGCGTGAAACACTTTTTCTGTCCGCCCCTAAACCCTGAGCGGGAGAGAGGGGGTATTCTGCACCAGGAAGGGATACACCCCCCTCTCCCTCAAAGGGAGAGGGGCTGGGGGTGAGGGGCGTCCGGCGGTGAGCAGAGTCGCGCCAGCCGCTCTCTGCCCACCCGCGTCACGTGTTTGTTGGGATGTGGGTGCGCCGCGCGATCCCTTCGTCGATGGCGGCCTGGGCCACTGCCGCCGCGATCGCCGGGACGACGTGGCGGTTAAAAACGCTGGGGATGATATACTCCTCGCTCACCTCATCGGGCGGGATCACCCCGGCCAGAGCCTCGGCGGCGGCAAGCCGCATCCCTGAGGTCATCTTTTGGGCGTGAACATCCAGGGCGCCACGGAAGATGCCAGGGAAGCTCAGCACATTGTTGATCTGGTTGGGCTGATCTGAGCGCCCGGTGGCCACCACGCGGGCATACTGCCGCAGCATGTCGGGGTCGCCCTCGGGCACTGGGTTGGCCAGGGCGAAGACGATCGCGTTCCACGCCATGCTCTGGATCATCTCTGGGCTGAGGATGTTGCCGCGCGAGACGCCAATAAACACATCGGAGCCAGCCATGGCGTCGGCCAAGTCGCCCCGCCGCTGGTCGCGGTTGGTCTGCGAGGCGATGATCCGCTGCATCGGCGTCTGGAGGGCGTCGTCGCCGCTGCGGATGATCCCGTGGCGGTCGACGGCGATAACATCACCGATGCCAGCCTCAAGCAGGGCGCGGATGATCGCCGTGCCGGCCGCACCCACGCCGTTCACCACGGCGCGCACATCTTTGATCTGCTTGCCCGCCAGGAGCAAGGCGTTGCGCAGGGCGGCGAGCACCACCACCGCCGTGCCGTGCTGGTCGTCGTGCATAACGGGGATGTCCAGGCTCTCGTGGAGCCGCCCCTCGACGAGGAAGCAGCTCGGCGAGGCGATATCCTCCAGGTTGATCCCGCCGAAGCTGGGCGCAATCTGCTCGACCGTCTGCACGATGATGTCGGGGTCCTGCGAGCGCAGGCAGATCGGCACGGCGTCGATGTCGGCCAGCTCCTTGAAGAGGATGGCCTTGCCCTCCATCACCGGCATGGCCGCCTCGGGGCCAAGGTTGCCCAGGCCGAGGATGGCGCTGCCGTCGCTCACCACCGCCACGCTGTTGCGCTTCCATGTGTAGGTGAATGCCTTGGCGGGATCGTTGGCGATCGCCGTGCAGACACGGGCGACGCCGGGGGTGTAGGCGATCGAGAGGTCATCGCGGGTCTTGAGCGGCACGCGGCTCTGCATGGCCAGCTTGCCGCCCAGGTGGGCCAGCAGGATGCGGTCGCTCACCCGGATGACACGGGCGCCGGGCACGGCGTTGATCGCGCCGGCGAGCCGTTCGCCGCGCTCCTCATCGTGAACGCGCACGGTGATGTCGCGCACCAGCAGGTTGCGCTCGGCGCGGACGATGTCGATCGCGCCGATATCACCGCCGATATCGCCGATGACGGTGGCGATACGGCCGAGCATGCCCGGCTGGTTATCGATCTCGCAGCGCAGAGTCAGTGTGTAGGATACTCCGACGGACATATGTCTCCCTTTCGATTGCAGGTTGTAGGTTGCAGATTGTAGATTGCAGATTGCAGTGATGGTTTCAATCTGCAATCTGCAATGGCGCGATAGCGCCGCATGGTACCACAGCTTATCCGATAGCCTGTGTGGTATAATGCGCCCTCGACGCCACTCTACTGCGGGAGATCTGCGTGAGCTACACCCTGACGCTTGAGCCGGCCGCGGCTGCCTGGCGTGGCCCCCAGCAGCTGGTGCTGAAGGTTGCCGCCGAGCGAGTTGCCGATGTAGAGTATCGCCTGGATCTGCCCACGCGCCCGCGCGCCGCCGGCAAGCCCGCCCTGCTCCAGGAGGTTGCCCGCATCTGCCCAACATGCACACACGCCCACAGCCTGGCCTTCTCGCTGGCGGTCGAGTCGCTGCTGGGCCGTGATGCGCCGCCGCGCGCCGCCCGGTTGCGTCTGGTCGCCGCCGAGCTTGAGCGGGCCGTCTCGCACCTGGTCACCCTGGACGCGATCTTTGTCACTATGGGAATGACGCATCTGGCGGCATCTCTGGCTGGGCTGCGCGATACGGCTGCGCAGGGGATGGCCTTGCTGGCCGGTGCCCCCGATGGCGGCGCGCTCATCCTGCCGGGCGGCCTGCGCCGCGACCTGTCCGACGATGAGCGCCTCGGGCTACGCCAGCTGCTCTCTGGCGCGAGCCGACGGCTCTACCAGCTTGCCGACTCGGTGATTGACCAGCGGCTCATCCTGGCCCGCACGGTGGAGGTGGGCGTCCTAAGCGGCTCGGCGGTGACGCAGTTTGGCCTGCACGGCCCGCTGGCCAGGGCCTCGGGCATCACGGAAGATGTGCGCCTAGACACGCCCTATGGCGCCTACGGCGATCTGTCGCCCCAGCTGATCACCCAGGAGAGCGGCGATGTCTACGCCCGGCTAGTGCTGCTGCTGCTTGAGGCGCTAGAGAGCCTCAAGCTGAGCGACCGGGCGCTGGAGGATCTGCCCGATGGCCCGCTGAGCGCCCAGATGCCGGCCAGCCTGCCGGAGGGCGAGGGCGTAGCCACGGTGGAGGCGCCCAGGGGGGCGCTGCGCTACCGCGTCGAGAGCGACGGGCGACGGATCAGCGGCTACCAGGCCGATCCGTCACCGCAGCTCGACCGCCTGCTGGCCAGGACGATCCTCAGCCGGGCCGCGCTCGATGACGTGGTGCTAATCGCGCTCTCGACCGACCCGTGTAGCGCGTGTCAGGGGGCGAGCGGCGAGTGATTGCAGATTGCAGATTACTGATTGCAGATTGCAGATTGCAGATGGACACCCTCGCATCCTCGCGTAATCCGCAATACGGCGCATTCCCAACTAGGATGCCAAGTCTGCACTTGTACCATATATGCTAGTCATCGTTGTTAGCCTGCTTCTGATCGTGGCCGCTGCCTGCTTCGGGCTGAGCCGCGTTGTCGCGACGCGCCTGCTGGGCCTGGGCGCGGCCGCCGCCTGTGTCGTAGGTGGCCTGCTGCTCCTCGCCGCGCCGGCGGTCTTCCCGGATCTGGCCTTCCCCACCTTCAGCGTTGGCAGCGCCTCTTTCGATCTGGCGGGACGCCTGAGCCCCGGCGATCTTGCGCTGGCGGTAGCGCTGCTCTGGGGCGGGGCGATGGCCCTGGCGGCCCTGGCGGCGGCTATCGCCCCGACTGTACGCAACTTCGGCGCGATCTTTGGCTGGGCATGCCTGGCGATTGTCGCTACCTTGCTTGGGCATGCCGCGTCACCGCTCTCGATGATCACGCCCCTGGCGTGGTCGATCGGCACCCTGGCGAGCTACGCCGCCCTGCGGGCCAGCGGTGCCCTTGGACAGAGCGAGGCGATGCCGCGCGGGCTGGCCCTCGGGCTCCTGGCCAGCGGCCTGCTGCTCGGCGCATTGCTCGGTGCGCGGGCGGCGATCTCGCAGGGCGAGCTGCCCGCGCCCGGTATTGCCATTGCGCTGCTGCTGGCCGCGCTGGCGATGGCTGGCGCGGCACCGTTCGGCATGGCCCGCGATGAGGCGGTGGAGGCACCGGCCCCGCTCGGCGCGCTGATCTACGGCCTCGTCATGCCAACCCTCGGTGTGGGCTACCTGCTGCGCCTGGTCGCCTCCCTCCCAATCTTGCCGACGCCCTGGGCGACGACGCTGGTTGCCTTCGGCGCGGTGGGTGCCCTGGCGAGCGCCGCCGGAGCCTACGGCGAGGGGCGGCTGCGCCCGCTGCTCGGCTGGGTCGCTGGCGCGCAGGTCTGCCTCGTGGTGGCCGCCGCCGGGCTCTCCGGCCCCCTGGCCGCCCTGGCCGGCCCGGCCCTGCTGATCAACCTAATGCTGTCCTCGGTCGCTGGCGCGGCCGCCGTGGTGGATCTGGAGCGGAACACGGGCGGCGACGCCTTCGCCGAGGCGGAGCCGGGGCCGCGACTGGCGTTCGCCGGTGTCCTCTGGGCTGTGGCCAGCGCGGCGGCCCTGGGCATCCCGCCGCTCTGGGGCTTCTGGGGACGGCGCTGGCTCTTCGAGGCCGCCCTTGAGCAGATGCCATGGGCGCTGCCGCCCCTCGTGGCCGGTGCGGCGCTGCTCGCCCTGGCGCTGATCATGCCCCTCGCCCGCTTCTGGCCCGCGCCCGACCCGCGCAGCCACCCGGCTGCCCCCGGCCAGTTCGACCTCCTCGCCGGCGCTATGAGTCTGGCCCCGCTGTTGCTGCTCGGGGTCGCCCCGCAGCTGGCCTGGTCGCTCTGGATGCGCGCCCTGCCCTTCGCCCCGCCCGAGCTGCCGGTGAGCCCTGCTGGGCAGGGTGTGGCCGTTGCCCTCGGCCTGATTGTTGCGATCCTGGCCCTGCTGATCGCCCGCGCGCCCGTCGCCCGGCAGATCGCCCGCGACCCCGAGGAGGTCACGGTGCAGCTGGCGGGCGACGCCCTCGGCCAGAGCCTGCGTCCGCTATCCTGGCTCGGTCGCGCCGACTCACTCCTCGCCGCGATCTGGGCCGGGATGCTCCAGGCCAGCCGCTGGCTCCAGGTCATCATGTCTGTCTTCGAGCAGCGCTATTACCTGCTGGGCGTCCTGGTGGCGCTCCTGGTGGTGATGCTCCTGATGGCGCAGTAGAGGACACAGAGGACAGGCACTCATGCAAATTAACTGGTTGTTGATAGGAATAGGGGTGACGGCGGCCGTCGTGCTACTGTTTCGCGACTGGAGGCTAACCTTCCCCGCCCTGCTGCTCAACTACATCTCGCTGGCGATCTTCCTGGCCGAGCAGAAGTTTGTCGCGCCCGATATGATCCTGGTTGGCCAGATGAGCACGCTGGTGCTGGTGAAGCTGATCACCGGGGTTGCGGTGACGCTGATCCTGACGCTCACGGCGCTGACCTTCTCGCGGGAGTACGGCCTGGAGAACCTGGATGAGTTCGGCCTGTCCGAGCTACGGAGAGCCGCCCGCGCCGCGCAGCGCCAGCGGGCCAGCCAGCCCTTCCACATGAGCGACTATGTGGTGCCCTTCTGGGCGGGCATACTGGCCCTCTTCGCCAGCACATCCCTGCCCTGGATCTACGCGATCGCGCCGACGCCGGCCGCCGACTTCGCCTGGTACTGGCTGGTGCTCACCGGGGTGCTGACGATCGCCACCGCCAGCGACC
This sequence comes from Chloroflexales bacterium ZM16-3, assembly GCA_004138175.2. Lineage (GTDB taxonomy): Bacteria > Chloroflexota > Chloroflexia > Chloroflexales > Chloroflexaceae > Oscillochloris > Oscillochloris kuznetsovii. The sequence continues at coordinate 35,813 of RYFE02000044.1, forward strand.
TGCTGAAGATCGGGCTGGGCCTGCTGCTCTGCGCCAGCGGCGTAGATGTGCTCTACACGGCGGTGGTGAGCACGCCGAGCGCCAGCGGGCTGAACGTGATCCCCCTGGCCCTGCTTAGCCAGGTCCATATCCTGCTCGCCCTAGCCATCGCCTACCTGAGCGGGCTGCTCTACGGCCGCCTGAAGACGCTGGAGCTGAACGAGCTCTACAAACGGTAATTATGAATGTTGAAGGTTGAGTATTGAATGCTTAGAGCATTCAGCATTCAACCTTCAACATTCAACATTCATATGCTCTACCTTCTGCTCATCTTCTTCCCAATTACGATGGCCGCGAGCGCCTTTGTGCTGCGGAAGAACAGCGGCCTCGCGATCTCCATCGCCCTCGGGACGGTGATCACCTGCATGCTGATCGCCGCGCAGATCCCGCTAGACAACCCGACGCGCTTTGTGGGCGTCACGCTGACCCTAAACGCGCTGAACCGCATGTTTATGCTGCTGTTCCTGGCGCTGGGCGGGTTCGCCTTTGTGGCAGCATGGCACCTGCCCCACGGCGAGAACTTTGTGCCCACGACACTGCTCCTGCTCAGCGAGATTAGCGGGGTGCTGCTACTCCAGAACCCGTTTATCACCACGCTGCTGCTGGCGGTGACGGGGCTGAGCGCGGTGCTGGCGATTGTGGATCTGCCGGCGGGCACGAGCAGCCTGGTGGGAACGCGGGCCATCGCGGCGGCCCTGAAGTACCTGGTGCTGATGGTGCTTGCGGCGATGCTGATGTATATCGCCTTTGTGCTGACCGACATCTTCCGGCCGGGCGAGCTGCCGGGGCGGATCTCGCTGGCCCACTTCATCCTGGCCCTGCTGGCGGTGAGCTTCGCGCTGCGCCTCGCGCTCATCCCCTTCCACGCCTGGCTGATCGACCTGATGGAGCACGCCGAACTGCTGGCGGTGGCGCTGGTGATCACGCTGTTGAACACCAGCAGCCTGCTGGTTCTGCTGATGGCCTTCCAGAGCTTCCCGACGCTGCTCATCGAGAACGAGCTGTCGCTGACCGTGATGCGGATCGGCGCGGCGATCAGCGCGCTGCTGGGGGCGGGGCTGGCGCTGGGGGCGAGATCGCTGCGGCGCGGCCTAGCCTACCTGATCCTCTACAATTGTGGTATGGTATTCTATGGGCTGTCCTCGGTGTCTACCCTCGGCCTAACCGGCGCAGTCTTCGGCGCGCTGAACCAAACCCTGGCGGTGCTACTGCTCCTTGTGAGCCTGTCCTTGATCGAGCGGCCCGACGGGCGCACGCCGGGGGTGCAGCGGCGCGATCTGCTGCGGCGCTGGCCGGTGGCCGGGATGGGGCTGCTGGCCGGGGGGCTCTCGCTGATCGGCATGCCGCCCCTGGGCGGTGCGATGAGCCACCTCCTAATCTACCAGGCGGCGGCGGAGAAGGGCTGGCCCGAGCTGCTGGCGCTGCTCGCGGCGACGCTGCTGGCCGGGCTGGGCCTGGCCCGCGCCGCCCACGAACATCTGCTTGGGCCGAGCGAGGACGAGGTTGTCCCCGAGCCGCTGATGCTCGGCGAGACGGAGCTCGACCGGCCCGCGCCGCGTCGGCTGGCCCCGGAGCCGCGCAGCGCTGCCGCCCTCACGCTGATCTTGCTACTGATCTGCCTGACGATTGGCCTCTACCCCGGCCCGCTCCTGACGACGATCGACGGGGCGATCCGCGAACTGGCGTTTATCCGGGCGTTGTGAGGAAGGGACGCAGCACGCTGCGCCCCTACGAGTGGTGATGGATATTCTGAGCATAATCCTGGCGGGCCTGATGTACCCCGGCCTGATCACGGCGCTGGCCCTGGGTCTGCTCTACCGGCTGCTGCTGACTGGCGCGGCCCCGAGGGTGCGTCCCGGCGCGGCCCTGGGATCGCGCGAGGGGCTGGCCGCACTGGCGGGCATTCTGTCCGCCGCTGCGGGGCTGGCCGCGCTGCCCTGGCCTTTCCACCCGGCGGGCGCGCCTCGCGCATGGCTGTGGGCATGGGCTGGCCTGGAGCTAGCCTTTCTGCTGCCGCTCGTTCCGGCCCTGGCCTCCGGCGTGCCGAAGGTCGCGCGGGCCGCCATCCGTCGCGCGCAGATCGGCGTCTTTGGGCGAACGCTGCTCTGGGCGGCAATGGCCACCGGGCTGACGACCCATGCCTCCTGGGGGCTGAACGCGCTGCCGGCCCACCTGCTGGCCCTCGTCGCCACCGTGATCGCCTTCCCAATCGCGATTGGCTGGGGGCCGTTTGACGATGAGGTCAGCGTCACCGGGGCTGGCGTACAGGCCGGCCTACCGCCAGAGCTGCGGCAGATCGATGACCTTGCGCGCGACGTGGCATCGGGCGCGCTGCTGGCCGCTGCGCTGCTGGCCACGCTACCCACCGGAGTTGGGCCAGCCTGGCTCGCGACGATCATGATCGTCGCCGGGTTTACTGCGGCCACCGTCGCCATGCGCCGCCTGAGCGGTCGGCTGCCGCGCCTGTCGCTGCCGGCCATCCTGCGGCTCGGCTGGGCCTACGCGGCACCGCTCGCCGCCGCGGCCGCTGTCGCCCTGATCATCGCCGGGAGACTTGCGTAGCGCAATTGCAGATTGCAGATTGCAGACGGAGTGTGGTGTGAGCACGGATGTCGCCGATGTGATCGAGATCGAGGATCTGTCTAAGTCGTACGGCAACCTACAGGTGATCAATGGCCTGAGCCTGCGGGTGGCCGCAGGTGAGGTCTATGGGCTCCTCGGGCCGAACGGCGTCGGCAAATCGACTCTGCTGCATCTGATCCTGGGCTTCCTCAAGCCAACCTCGGGCCGCCTGCGCGTCCTGGGCAGCAGCAACCTCGATTCCACGCGGGCACAGATCGGCTACATCCCCGAGCGACAGCGCTACCATACACGCTACAGCGCCCGCGAGTACCTAAGCTTTATCGGCAAGTTTAGCGGCATGCATGGGCACGACCTGATCACCCGCGTCGAGCAGGAGCTTCAGACAGTCGGCCTCGATATGGATGCCGACCGCACGATGGGCACCTTCTCAAAGGGGATGCTCCAGCGGGTTGGTGTGGCCCAGGCGCTGCTCTGCGACCCAGCCCTGCTCCTGATCGATGAGCCAACCAGTGGACTCGACCCGGTCGGCCAGCGCGAGGTGATCGACCTGCTGGGCAAGCTGCGCGACCGCGGACACACGGTGTTTCTCTGCACCCACTACCTGCACGAGATCGAGCAGCTCTGCGACCGGGTGGGTGTGCTGACCGGGGGTAAGATTGCGGTTGAGGCGCGGGTGAGAGACCTGCGAGCGCCCGGCGGCAGCGTGATGATCGAGGTTGATGCCATCAGCACCGAGCTGCGCGGGAGCCTACAGGCCATCAGCCGGGGGGTGAGCTGCGACGCACGCACGGTGCGAATCAGGCAGAACACGCCGCAGATCCAAGCGACGGTGCTGCACCGGCTGCTCGATGCCGGGGCGGCGATCATCGCGCTTGAGCCGATGGAGAGCCCGCTTGAGCAGCTCTATGTGCGGGCGGTGCGCGGCACCTCCGCTGCCCAGCAGCCACCCAATCTGCTGATGGGAACGCTGGAGCCGCCGCCAATACTCCCTCGCGGCCCCAGCGTCGCGCCGGAGTACGCCGCTCCCTCCTCACCCCTCGTGCGCCAGCCAGGCGAGGGCGATACGCTGCTCAACGAGCTGCTTCGTCGGGGCGGCAGTCAGGACTCCTCGGAGTCGGGGGATGGGAGTCGGGAGTCTGGGGACGGGGGTAATTTATAGCGGCGGGCAGAAGGATTGAGCCTGTCATAGAAAGGCGCGAGCGCAGCGAGCCACCAGGTTCAGTGCCTCAGTGGCTCAAACATGCTGCTCAGTGCTATAGGAGCGAGGGCGTATGCGCACGCTACGGTTTACCGGCTTCACACTGCTTGAGTATATTCGCTCTGGCCGGGTCGCTCTTGAGATTATCGCCACGCTGATCGTCTACTTTGTGTTTCTGCGCCGGGTCGGCCTGGGTATGAACGCCGAGTACTTCTTCAGCGTCACCGGGGTCTACACGCCGGCGCTCACGCTCTACACCACGGCGGCGTTTATCGGCATCGGAGACCGGCCACAGGGATACGTGCTGCTCTCGCGCGGGCTGAGCCGGGCCAGCTACTTGCTAGGGATCTTCTTCAGCGCGCTGGTGATTGTCGCTGGCTCCTACGGGCTACTCTCGACCCTGGCAGCCCTGTTCAACGGCCCACCAGACCTGGATTTTATCGGGTGGATGCTGGGCACGCTGCCGCTGCTGCTGAATGTCGGGCTGCTGTCCGCCCTGATGATCATGCTCTCGCCACTAGTCTTCGCCACAAGCTGGCGGCTGTTTGTGCTCGGCCTGATCGCCCTGGCCTTCTCTAGCAACTTCATCGGCGGGCCGCTGCTCGAGTCACTGCCACCGATAGTGCGAACCCTCCTGCACGCGGCGCAGGCTGTGCTCGGCGGGCCGCTGGTGCCAGCCTTCTATGGCTTCCAGCTGGCCGTCACCCGCGACTATACAACGGGCACCGCCGTGGCCAACCTGTTCGCCCAGACATCGCTTCTGATCTCGCTGCTCGGCCTGGCGATCTACTCCTTCTCGCGGCGGGATCTGATCTTTAGCAGCTAGGTGGGGGTTAGGGGTTGGGGGTTGGGATGTGACTGCTAACCCCTAACCCCCAACCCCTAACCCCCAACCCCTAACCCCTAACCCCCAACCCCCAACC
>RYFE02000045.1 GCA_004138175.2 Chloroflexales bacterium ZM16-3
ATTTCATTTAGCGCCCAAAAATTTAAGCGAACGGTAAGGACATGGTCGAAAAGGAAAAGGAAGCGCAAAAGGCGGGGGATGAGTTCAGGGACTACGTGCGCCAGGATATCTACATCCGCCTGATCCGCGGCTTCGTCGCCCAGCTTGCCGCCCAGTACGAGTTTGCCGTCTTGCAGCAGGGGAAGGCAGGTGACGATGACCCCGACGACGCAGATTGATGAGCGCACCGTCGCCCACCTGAGCGACGCCTATCTCTACCCCGAGGCTGCGGCGCTGCTGCGGCGCTACCAGGCCGACTACGCGCTGCCAAAGAACCAGCAGCTGATCGGCCTGCTCACCTTTAGCCGTACCTGGGGCGAGCTGCTCAGCTATGTGAAGCACCAGATCGACCGCGACTGGGGCCGGCGGGACGCGCACTACAAGGAGTTCTACACCGTCGTGCGCCGCTATCTGGATGACCCCAAGAGCGGCCTGTATCTCCGTATCAAGACCCAGTTTAACCTAATACCCGACGGTCTGACCAAGAACGAGACCCGCGCGATCTACGAGGTGTGGTCGGATGCGCTGGCCCGCGAGTTCATCCAGCACCTGGTCGCCGAGGCGCTCTACCAGACCCAGGGCGCAACGAGGAGTGAGGACAATGGACGCTGACCTCTTCCGGCGCCTGGAGCGCCGCTACCTCTTTACAGGCGAGCTCACGCTGCAAACCGCGCTGCACCTGGGCGGCGGCGACGCCACCCTCGGCAGCACCGATAGCCCCGTGGTGCGCCGGGCCGACGGCCAGCCCTTTATCCCCGGCTCGTCGATCAAGGGGGCCTTCCGCAGCACCGTCGAGAAGCTGGCCGTGACCATCGGGCTGCCAAACATGGAGATCGATGCGATCGATCTCGGAAGCGACTGGATGAAGGGCTTCATCAAGCGCCGCCGCGAAAAAGAGTGGACCGAAGAGCAGACTATCGAGCGCGTGAGCGCGGAGTGGCCGGCGACGGCGCATCTCTTCGGCACCCTGTTTACGGCCAGCAAAGCCAGCTTCAGTGACGCCTATCTGGTCGATGAGACCGAGGGCCTCGTCCAGCGCCGCGACGGCGTCGCGATTGACCGCGACTCGGAGCGGGCGATGGACCGCCTGAAGTATGACTACGAGGTTGTCCCGCCGACGGTGCGCTTCCGCTTCGAGCTGCTGCTGGAGAACCCCGGCCCGATGGATCTCGGCCTGACCTGCCTGGGGCTCAGCGAGCTGCGCTCGGGGTTCTTCAGCCTGGGCGGCAAGCGCTCCAGCGGGCTGGGCCGCTGTCTGCTGGAGAGCCCGCAGGCCTACGAGCTCGACCTGACGACCGCAAATCTGGCCAAGCGCGCCGAGCGGCTGGGCACGTATCTGCGCGGGCGCAGGCCCGAGGAGAAGTTTGACCGGATCGCCAACTTCGACGCCTTCCTCGACCGGCAGATCGAGTCGCTCGTGAAGGGGGTTGCCTAATGCTCAAGCGACTGGTGAATGAGGCCCGCTTCACCCTAACGATCACCACCACCGGCCCGCTGCTGATCAAGTCCGGCTACGCGACCCTGACCGGGCCGGATATGACCCCGGTGCTGACCTACCGCAATGGCCGGGCCGAGGTCTTCATCCCCGGCTCGTCGCTCAAGGGGGTGGTGCGCAGCCACATCGAGAAGATCATCCGCACCATCCGCCCGAATGAGATCGTCGTCGCCGACCCCTTCAAGAAGGAGGGGCCGGACCAGTCGGTGAGCTACTGGCTCCAGGAGCGCAAGAACAAGCTCAAGGAGTCGGGCGGCGAGATCGACAACGCCACCGCCTACGCCGACTCCGACCCGGCAGCGCGGCTGTTCGGCTCGACCTTCTACAGCGGGCGGGTCAGCATCGGCGACGCCTATCTCGACGCGAAGGCGTCCATCCGGCCGACCGAGCAGCGCGACGGGGTGGGCATCGACCGGCTGACCGGCGGCGCGTATCGCGGGGCGAAGTTTGAGCTTGAGGTGGTGACGGCGGGGACGACCTTCCACACCGACGTGCTGCTGCGCAACTTCGAGTGCTGGCAGCTCGGCGCGCTGCTGCTGGTCGTCGAGGATCTGGAGGACGAGCTGCTGCGCCTGGGCTCGGGCACCTCGCGCGGCCTCGGGGCGGTGAAGGGGAGCGTGGCCGAGGTGCGCACCCACCACCTCGGCCAGACGCCGGGGCGCGCGGCGGGCGCGATCTGGGGCCTGGGCAAATACCTGGGCAATGATCGCTCCTACGGCACCTGGCCCGACGATATGATCAGCGTGGCACCCGCCCCCGAGACGACGGCCAAAGGCGTGCGGGCGATCCAGATCTGGCAGAAAGACAACCTGGCCGCGCTCAAGCAGGTCGCCGTCGCCGAGTTCGTCACGCGCATCGAGAAGTTCCCGGCCTACAAGAAGCCCCGGCCAGGGAGGGCAGCATGAGCGAGCAGATCGCCTGGACCTCGGTTCGCAGCGTGGCGGACATCATCGCCGCGCTGTGCTGGGCCGACCCGGCCTGGATGTACCTTGAGCGGGTGCCGCGCAGCTTCCTCGACCCGGCGGCGATTGACTCCGCGCTGCGCCTGGAGCGCCTTGACCCGGCGACACCCTTTGACGCCTGGGAGCGCGGGCGGATCTTTGACGACGCGCAAGAGCTGAAGTGGGAGCGCCTTAGCAACGACTTCCACGTCGTCTACTGCGGGGCCACGCCGCCGGGCGCGCTGACGGCCGCGCCGGTCGCGGTCTCGAACAGCGCCGACCCGAGCTACTTCCTCTGGGGCCAGAGCGTGCGGCCGGATGATCGCGCCGACCTGGGGATCGACCCTGACGACCCGGCCTATATCGAGCTGCGCATCCCGCGCGTGCTGCGCTACCCGCTGCCGCTCACCGCGCGCCGCGCCTGCGTCCAGGTCCACGAGCTCTTCGGCGCAGACGGCACGCTCTGCTACGCGCGCTGGGCCGGCGTGAGCGAGGAGAATCCATGAACCCCTACGACTTCGTGCGCATCATCTGGGGCAAGCCGGGGCCGCGCCGCCCCGGCCCGACCCACGATCGATTCCAGGGGCTGAGCGGCCGGCTGGAGGCGACGATCACCGCCCTGACGCCGATCTTCCTGCCCGATCACAAGCAGGGCGACCCGCAGCAGTTCCTGCGCAGCACCGCCGGCGACCGGCCCTACCTCATCCCCGGCTCATCGCTGAAGGGACTCTTCCGCAACCTGGTCGAGACCGTGGGCGGCGGCGCGTGGTGGTTTTTGGAGGATGATCACAGTAGTAATATCCCTGCCGCATTTCGCCGCCCGTCCGACATCGACCGGCTCGATGCCGCATGCCGTATGTTCGGCTTTATGGGCGAGAAGGGCGGGCGCGACCAGGCCCCGATCCTGGCCGGCCACGTCAACTTCGGCGACGCAATCTGTGTCCAGGCGAAGCCGCACGCCCCGTTCTACACCGTCGCCCTGCTCGGCCCGAAGTCGCGCCACAGCATCTGGTACCTCGACGCCAACCGGCAGTACGTGGCCGGGCGCAAGTTCTACTTTCACGCGACGAACGCCCCGATCAAAGCCAAGGCCGGCGCGCGCAAGGATCTCAGCACCCACATCCAGTCCCTCGACACGGGCAGCGTGTTCACCTTTCAGGCCGCCTTCGACAACGTGCTGGAGGAGGACTTCAACCTGCTGCTCTACGCCATGGTGCTTGAGCCGGAGATGCGGCACAAGTTCGGCTACGCCAAGCCAGCCGGGCTGGGCAGCGTCGCGATCACGCTCAACTGGATCAAGACCGTCGACCGCCTGGCGCGCTACCGGGCCGGCGGCGGGGGCATCACCCACTACGAGGGCGACGCGCTGACCAACTTCGTCAAAGACCGGATCGCCAGCTTCGTGGATGACCGCAGCTCGATCACGCTCAGCGACCTGCGCCGGATCTGGGCCTGGCCCGCCACGTACGAGCTCCAGTACCCCGGCGAGGCCTGGTTCGACGATCATCCCACCACCCCAATTAGCGACACTCCTTGACAGGTACTCACCATGCGCGTGCTGATCGCAAACCTGGGCGAATCGCCCATCGTCGTTGCCGGGCTGGTCAACGTGCTCCAGCACGCCGGCCAGCCCGTTGATCGCGTTGAGATCCTCTACCCCAGAGTGGAGAGCGAGCGCTGGATCGGCGTGGGCTACGATCTGCTCTGCGCCGAGCTCAACAAGCGCCTGCCCGCGCCGGTGATCGGGGTGCCGCTGCCCTTCGCCGACGCGTGTACGCGCGACGACTGCCTCTTATTCTTGCGCACGCTCTGCGATCGAATCGACCGCTACGAGCAGGCCGGCGATGAGGTGCTCCTCGGCATTGCGGGCGGCCGCAAGCACACCTCGGCATTAATGGCGCTGCCGGCCCAGTTTTACCGCTGCGTGGGCGGGGTCTACCACCTGCACGACCAGCGCGAGCAGAGCCCGGCGTGGCAGCGCTCGATCGAGGCGCTGGACGGCATGCGCGAGCCAGAGCGGGCGAGCTGGCTCAACCCGAGCGCAGAGCGCTTCACGCTGGTGAGCCTGCCCTTCCACCGGATCGCCGACGGGCCGGCGCTGCGGCGCTGGCTGGGCGCATCGAGCGCAGAGAGCGCGCCACCGATCACGATCAGCCCGCGCGCGCGCGCCTTCTACGGCGCCATCTTTGGGCCGGGCGGCATCCGCGCGGACGAGCCAGCGGAGGAGCGCGGCTCTCCGATCGAGCTGATCGCACCGCTAGGCGAGTCGCCGATGGTGGCGACTCAGGCGGTGGCGCTGCTGCGCGCGGCGGGCCGAAACGTCAGCGGGCTGCGCACGGTCTACCCAAGCCAGAGCGGCGTGGTCGCCGGCGGCACGGAGCTGCTCAAAGCCATCTGCCGCCGGGCCGGCCTGGCCTACCACGCCCACCCGCTGGTGATCGCCGACCTCGACAGCGCGGAGGCGATCCGCATCTTCCAGGCCGGGCTGCGCGAGGCGATCGGCGCGGCGCGGGCCATGGAGAATCAGCCCACCCCTGCGCTGCTGATCTCAGGCGGGCGCAAAGGCATGGCGGCGGTGGGGCTCTACGTGGCGCAGGCCGAGGCGCTCGGCGATGTCTACCACACCACGATCACCGACCCCGCATTCGAGACCGCGCTGCTCATGCGGGTTGAGAAGGAGCGGGGCGGGCCGCTCGGCCAGCTGGCCAGACTGATGTTTCTCGACGACCTGGAGCACGACACGTTCGCCCTAATCGACGTGCCGGTCGTCGCCCTGCGGGCCAGCTAATTGGCGCACCGATGACCACCTTAACAACTAAAAACTGCTCATATCGTAGGCAGTTCGACAAAAATCCCACATCGCCCCAGTGAAGGTGGTCATTGTCCTATCGTGATTCAGCTCGTCACAAAGGCGAATCGTCGGCCAGCAATGACGCGCCCCCCTCAGCAGCAGCCCACACCCCGCAAGGGGACGGAGACCAAGTGCCGCAGACGGGCTGGGATGAGGCGTCCCTTGCTCAGCAGCAGCCCACACCCCGCAAGGGGACGGAGACACCGAGCCGCCACCCCGACAGGTACGATCCGGGCTTCCCTCAGCAGCAGCCCACACCCCGCAAGGGGACGGAGACAGGCTACGCCCTGTTTGGTTGTAGAGACGGTTCCGTGTCTCAGCAGCAGCCCACACCCCGCAAGGGGACGGAGACACCTCTTCAAGATCCGGCTGACCGAGATGTCAGTGAGCTCAGCAGCAGCCCACACCCCGCAAGGGGACGGAGACATTGTCTAGCGGGTTGGTGAATCTAAGCACCATACCCCTCAGCAGCAGCCCACACCCCGCAAGGGGACGGAGACTCGAGTAGACAACCCCAACACCCGCGCCTGTCATCATCTCAGCAGCAGCCCACACCCCGCAAGGGGACGGAGACAAGACTGGCATCGAGCTCAACGCGAGCGCCGAGCAGCTCAGCAGCAGCCCACACCCCGCAAGGAGGGGTGCGCTAAACATAAGGTGAGTGAGTCCGGGTAGCGCTGAACATAAGGCGAAGGATGACCAGGAAAACCGCACGTTCGTACGGTTTCGGGCGATGCGTGCGGGGCTGATCGGGGCGGCGGGCGGCGTGGCGGCGGGTAGGCGGACGTAGGCGGACGTGGGCGGCGGGCGGCGACGGGCCGCATTGGCGCTGCTTTCGCTGTTGGGCGCAGGGAGTCATGCCCCGGAGCCGCGAGTGAGTCGGCCCAGGTCGGGGTGCGGGCCTCGACCTGGGCCATCAAGGGGAAGAAGTGGGTGATGTCATCCTCATTGAACGGGCGGGTGCGCTCGGCCAGCACGACCTCGGTGCCGTCGGGCAGGCGGGTGACGACGATGCCGGAGGCGTAGCCCCAGAGGATGTCCACACCGACCTGCATCTTGCTCGCGGGCTTGGCGTCGCTAGTGGGCGCAGGATGGTCATGGCCGGTCGCGTCCTCAGTAGCGGCGTTGCGGCGCTTCTTGACGCCGAGCTTGCAGTCGGGGTCGCCCGCAGGCTGGCGGGTCTTGTCGAGCCGGCCCTCCGTGATGAACTGCTTCGGGTTGTTCTCCTTGACCCAGGCGAGGATGGCCTGGGTATCGCCGGCGATGATATCGCCGAAGGTGGCCTGCTGGTTGGTCGGAAGGGTCGCCTTGAGCAGGTCGATGCTGGCGGAGAGCAGGAACTGGAGGGCCGGGTTGGGGAGGTGGCGCAGCACCGTGCTGAGCTGGCGGCGCGTGGGGACGCTGGCCGCCACGTCGAAGCCGTGGGGCGCGGTCGGGTCGGGGACACGGGCGAAGCCGAGCCAGTAGACCAGGGCCGGGTGCTCGATCAGGTACGTCCGCAGGTCGCTCATGAAGCGCTTGTCCTCCTGGAGCTTGACCAGGTAGGCGGCGGCAAAGGAGACGCGCGGCTGGGGCGTCGGGCCGGGGTAGGGCCGGTCGGCGGGGCGCTCGGGGAACTGGCCCCAGGGCAGGTCGCCGAGCAGGGCGCGGTACTTCTGGACGACCGGGTCGTCCGCGACCCAGGTCGGCAGCACGGCGTCGGGCTGGGCCAGCGGACAGGGGGATTCGGGCACGGCGGGCGGCGTGGCCGACGCGGGCCGCAGGTGGGCGACGAGCCGGTTGATGATTTGGCGAAACGGGGCTACCATAGAGGTACTCCAGATCGCGGTGGTGTGGTGTGTTGTAACCCAATCCTACCGCATCTGGAGTACCTTTGACAACGACGGGGGATCGGGAACCGCCGTCGCCGTCCAGGGATCTGCCGTCGTCGGCCGACGGCCATTACGGGCCGAGCGACGCGAATCCTATGTCAAGCAGCGACAAGCGGCGATCTGCCGTCGCCCCGAACCGAAACGCCGTCGCCCGGCGACGCGAATCTTATGTTTAGCGCACCCCTCCGCAAGGGGACGGAGACACCGTCAGGACGACGGTGATGGGAATCCCCAGGATGCCTCAGCAGCAGCCCACACCCCGCAAGGGGACGGAGACATAGCATCGGTAGCGCTCGCCGGCCCCAGATCGTCAACTCAGTAGATGCCAACACCCCGCGAGGGGACGGAGACTGGGCCGGGTTGAGCGGTCGATGGTCCGGCCAGAAGCCCTCAGCAGCTGCCAACACCCCGCGAGGGGACGGAGACCCAAAGCCCCACTGGGCAATGAGGTTGGCGTTATTGACCTCAGCAGCTGCCAACGCCCCGCGAGGGGACGGAGACATCATTCCACTATGCGCTTCTTTCCACTCGCCCAGGCGTGCTACAATATCTCCAATCGCGCATGGAGGACACCGATGGAGACGCCATTCCCCGGGATGGACCCCTACCTGGAGCAGCCGGCCATCTGGCCCGATCTCCACAATAGCCTGATCGTCGCCCTGCGCGACGACCTGGCCCCGCAGCTGCGCCCGCGCTACTATGTCGCGATCGAGGAGCGCACCTACACCGTCGAGCCGGGCGACCTGCTGCTCGCCGGGCGCGCCGACGTGGCGGTGGTCGGCCCGGCCTACGGCGCGGCGGACCCCGGCTCCGAGCGCGCCGATTCCGGCGGGGTGGTGGTCTCGGTCGATATGCCCGACGAGGTGCGCGAGACCTACCTGGAGGTGCGGTCGGCCAGCGGCGAGGTCGTCACCCTGGTCGAGATCCTCTCGCCGACCAACAAGCGCCCCGGCGAGGGCCGCGGCCTCTACCTGCGCAAGCGCCGCTCGGTGATCGGCACGCTGACCCACCTGGTCGAGATCGACCTGCTGCGGGCCGGCGCGCCCATGCCAGTCTCGGGCTGGGCCGGCCAGAGCGACTACCGGATCATGATCAGCCGGGGCGACCGGCGCCCGCGCGCCCTGCTGCTGCCCTTCGGCGTCCGCCAGGCCATCCCCAGCTTCGCCCTGCCGCTGCTCCCCGGCGACGCGGAGCCCGCCGTTGATCTTGGCGCGCTGCTGCGCGCGCTGTATGATCGCGGCGGCTACGACCTGCGCCTGCGCTACGCCGACCCCGCCGACCCGCCCCTGGCGGGCGATGATTCTGCCTGGGCCGATGACCTGCTCCGCGCGGCTGGGCTACGCTGATACGCCTGGGTGCCAGCGAGGCGCTGATCAACCTCCTCGTCTGTGGGCACGCGATCTCCTCCTGATGTGGCGCGTCATGTCTCGTGCAGGATAGCACGCCTGGGCCGCCGCGAGCCGTGGTAGGATAGGGCCAGCCGGACAATCGATCTGGGAGGAGCCATGCCCACCTACCCCTATATGCTCGTCGACGCCTTCACCGACCGCCCGCTCGGCGGCAACCCATGCGCGGTGATCTTTGACGCCGACCCGCTCGACGCCCCCACCATGCAGGCCATCGCCCGCGAGATGAACCTGTCGGAGACCGCATTTGTGCACCGCTCGGCGGTGGCCGACGTGGGCGCCCGCTACTTCACGCCGGTCGAGGAGATCCCGCTCGCCGGACACCCGACCATCGCCACGATCATCGCCCTCGTCGACGCCGGCCGGATCGCCCTCGCCGGCGATACGACCCACCTCAGCCTGGAGCTGCCCGCCGGCGTGATCCCGATCGTCATCTACGCCGAGGGCGGCCAGGCCCGCCGCGTCGTGATGAGCCAACTTGCGCCGCGTTTCCTGGCGGTCTATGACCCGGCGGAGGTGCTGCCGGCCTTCGGGCTGCGCGCCGAGGACGTCATGCCCGGCGCGCCCGTCCAGACGGTGAGCACCGGCACGCCGCAGCTGATGATCCCGCTGCGCGACCACGCGGCCCTGCGCCGCGCCCGCGTGGATCCGGCCGCCTTCGTCGCGCTGCGCGCGCGGGGCGACTTCTTCAGCCCACACCTGTTCTGCCTGGGCGGGGCGACGGCGGTGGGGCGCACCTTCGCGCGGCACTTCGGCCTGCCGCCGGACACGCCCGAGGACCCCTTCACCGGCTCGGCGACGGGCGGCATGGCCGCCTACCTCTGGCACCACGGCCTGATCGACGTGCCAACGTGGGTGGCCGAGCAGGGCCACTGGATGGGCCGCCCCGGCCAGGCGACGGTCGCGGTGGTCGGCCCGCCTGCGGCGATCCGCACCGTGCAGGTGGGCGGCGGCGCGGTGGTGCTCATCCGGGGCGAGCTGCAGCTGTAGGGCCGGCGCGACCCGACGCTGACCTTTGCGGGATGATCACGGTTGATCACCCAGGCGCGCGACCAGGTGGGTGAAGCGGGCGATCTGGCGGTAGGGGTCGCGCCCGCTCAGCGCGAGCTCCAGCGCCTCCAGCGGCGCGGCGAAGGCCGGGTCGGCCTTGCGCGCGTTGTCGGCCAGGTAGTCGTTCACGCAGCGGATGCCGTAGTGGGCCACCACGGTGAGCCCGGCCGCCTCCAGCCAGCCGCGCAGCTCGGCCAGATCGTAGCGATGCACATCTACGTCAAACACGACCGTGCGGGCGACCGGCGCGGTCAGGGCCGCCAGCGCCGCCGCCGGGTCGGCCTGGATGAGGGCGGCGCGCAGCACCTCGGAGACCGGGTTGGCCGTAATCAGCGAGAGCACCCCACTGGCGCGCAGCAGCCCGCGCAGGATGCGCAGCGCGCCGGCCGCGTCATCGAGGTACTGCACCACGTTATGACAGAGGATCAGGTCGAAGCGCGCGGGGCCGAGCTGCGCGGGGAGGTCGGCGAGGGCGGCGTGGATGGTGGCGACCTGATCGGCGAGGCCAGCATCGTCCGCCGCATGGCGGGCCTCCGCGAGCATGGCGGCGGAGTAGTCCGCGACGGTCACGTGGTGGCCCTGGGCGGCGAGGGGCAGGGCGTCGGCGCCATTGCCGCCGCCGATATCGAGCACCTGGAGCGGGCCGGTCGGCAGGTGGCGGGCCAGGTTGGCCTGGCCGACCCGGTAGCGCAGCCGCATCCAGGGCTCGCCCTGGAGCTGCTTCCAGGCGGCGATGTGATCGTCAAAGGTCTCGGGTGGGGTGGTCATCGAGGGCGCTCCTGATTGCATGATCATCGGTATCACCCACGGTAGCATATCCTGCCAATCCCGCACGATGATAGCGCGCTGGCGCGGGGCTGAGGGCCGCTGTGTGCTATGATTCCGGGCACGGATTCGCCGTATGGAGCGGTTCGGATGGGTATCGCTGGCGCAGATCGCACCATTATTCACCTCGACCTCGACCAGTTCTTCTGTGCGGTCGAGGAGCAGCGCGACCCGACGCTGAAAGGGGTGCCTTTCGCGGTGGGTGGGCGACCGGAGGGACGGGGAGTCGTGGCCTCGGCGTCCTACGCGGCGCGGGCCTTCGGGGTACGCTCTGCTATGCCGATGGCTCACGCGGTGCGGCTGTGTCCGGCGCTGATCACCGTGCGGCCGGATTTTCCGGCCTATCGCGCCGCATCCCAGGCGGTGATGGAGCGGCTGCACGCGCTGACCGAGCTGGTCGAGCAGATCTCGATCGACGAGGCCTTTCTCGATGTGACCACCCTCGGCGAGCCCGGCGCGATGATCGCCTCCCGGCTCCAGGCCAGCGTCCGCGATGCGCTAGGCCTCTCCTGCTCGGTTGGGGTGGCGACCAACAAGCTGGTGGCCAAGATCGCCACCGATGTCGGCAAGGGCATGGCCCGCAGCGGCGCGCTGCCACACGCGATCTGCGTGGTGCCACCGGGCGAGGAGGCGGCCTTCTTGGCCCCGCTGCCTGCCGACGCGCTCTGGGGCGTCGGCCCGAAGACCGCCGAGCGGCTGGCGGGGATGGGCATCCTGACCATCGGCGACCTGGCGGCCTGGCCCGCCGACGACCTGGCCCGCCGCTTCGGTCAGCACGGCGAGGATCTGACCCGCCACGCGCGTGGCATCGACCAGCGCCCGATCGTCACCGAGCGGGCGGCCAAGTCGATCTCCCAGGAGACCACGTTCGCGCACGATGTGGTCGATCGAGCCAGCCTGGAGCGGACGATCCGCGCCCAGGCGACGGAGGTGGCGACGAAGTTGCGCCGCAAGGAGCTGATGGGCACGACGGTGAAGATCAAGATCCGCTGGCCGGACTTCACCACGCCGACCCGCCAGCTCACCCTGCGCCAGCCGACCGACGAGGCCGAGACGATCATCAATGCGGCCATGCGGCTATTCGGCCAGATCTGGAGCCGCGACCAGCCGGTACGCCTAATCGGCGTGGGCGTAAGCGGGCTCGGCACGCCGCCGCGCCAGCTCAGCCTGTGGGATCTCCTGGGGCCTGAAGAGCAGGCCCGCCAGGCACGGCTGCGCGCCGCCGTGGACGCCCTGCACGCCCGCTTCGGCACCGGCTTCGCCCGGCGCGAGGGCGAAATGCACGAGGAACAGGGATAGGAGCAGTTGATGTACTTCGAACATAGCCTGGTAATCTCATATACAAGCGCAGAGCGCAGAGCGCAAAACAGCTATGCGGACAGAACGGTTGAGCCAGCATTGGCGCGCCCGATCACGTTCTGATGCGATCCTGTTCTACGCTCTGCGCTCAGCTGCTCTGCGCTCAGCCCTAGAGCCCCGGCAGCGTGAGCTGGCCGCCGTCGTCGCGCAGGGCGCGCGGCGGCGCGAACAGATGTACGACGGGAGCGCCCAGCCGCCCGGCGAGGAAGTCGGCCGCTAGGGCGCGATGGCAGCGCTGCGGGTCGGCGCAGCCGCAGAGCAGGGCTACCGGCCCACGGGCGAGCAGGGCGGCGATGGGGCCGACGGCGCGCTCGGGATCGGCGAGCGCGGCCGGGCCGCCGGTGAAGGCGTTGCGGTTACCCAGGGCGGGCAGGTGGACGTAGGCCGCGCCCATCAGCTCGACCAGGGCGTCCTTCCGCCACTGCGGCGACTTCGAGGTGGGCGCGATCCGCACATCGACCAGCGTCGCCCCCAGATCGCTAATCGCGTCGCGCAGGCCGACCGGCGCCCAGCCCGCGTAGCCGATGGTGTAGATGGTCATCTGGTGCATAGTCGCTCACTCCCGCGCGGGCAGATCCCGCACGCCGTGCATCCATGCTACCATAGCGATGTGTGACGATGGATTGAGCCTCGTGCTGAGCGGCGAGCGAAGGAGGAAGGATGGCTGAGCTGAGCGGATCGGCCCAGCGCGTGCAGGATGCGCTGACCCAGCTGGGGATTGTCGGCACCGTGGTCAGGCTGCCTGCCAGCACACGCACCGCGCCCGAGGCGGCGGCTGCCGTCGGCTGCCAGGTCGGCCAGATCGCCAAGTCGCTGGTCTTCCGGGCGACCAGTAGCGACACGCCGATCCTGGTGATCGCCAGCGGGTCCAACCGGGTCAACGAGGCCCGGCTGGCGGAACTGGTCGGCGAGCCGATCGGCAAGGCGGACGCCGCGTTCGTCCGCGCCCACACCGGCTACGCCATCGGCGGGGTCGCGCCGGTCGGGCACCCGCGCCCGCTGCGCACCTTCATCGACGCCGATCTGCTCGCGTATGCCGAGATCTGGGCGGCGGCCGGGACGCCCGACAGTGTCTTCGCGCTGGCCCCCGCCGATCTCTCGCGCCTGACCGGCGGTGAGGTCGCGACGCTGACCTGATGACGCGGGAGACCCTTTGATGCAGCTTGATGCCTACCTCACGCGGATCGGCTATACGGGCGCGCTCCGGCCCGACCTCGCCACGCTGTGCGCGCTGCACCGCGCGCATCTGCTGGCCATCCCCTACGAGAACCTGGATATCCACCTGGGCCGTCGGCTGACCCTCGACCTCCCGCAGATCTTCGCCAAGTTGGTAGACGCGCGGCGCGGCGGCTGGTGCTACGAGATGAACGGCCTCTTCGCCTGGGCGCTGCGCCAGATCGGCTTTCGTGTCCGCCTGCTGTCCGGCACGGTTGGCCGGGCCAGCGAGGGCGACACGGTCGAGGGCAATCATCTGGTGCTGCTGGTCGAGCTGGATCAGCCCTATCTGACCGATGTCGGCTTTGGCAACGGGCTTCTGGAGCCGCTGCCGCTGGTCGCCGGGCGCTACCACCAGGGGTTCCTGACCTATGCGCTGACCACAGACGACACGCGCTGGCACTTCCAGAACCACGCGCACGGCGGGCCGGGGTTCGACCTGCGGCTGACGCCGCATCGCCTCGCCGACTTCGCCGCCGCGTGTCACGCCCTCCAGACCGTACCGACCTCGGGCTTTGTCCGCACGACCGTCTGCCACCGCTTCACGCTGACGGGGATTGTCTCGCTGCGCGGGGCGGTGCTGACCGAGGTGCGGGCGGAGGGGCTCGCGCGCCGCACGATCATCGACGCGGCGGCGTATGCGTCGGTGCTGCGGGAGCAGTTTGGCCTGGACATCCCCCAGGTCGCCGCGCTCTGGGAGGACATCTGGAGTCGACACCTGGCGTGGCTCGCCACGCAGGCTGCGTAGACCGCTTGCACGGTATCGAGGAGTCCCACGATGCCCGATCCGCATCCAAACGCAGGCGCTGCCGCGCCGCCCCGGCGGGTGGTCTTCTTCGGCGACTCGCGCGCGGACTGGTGGCAGGTTCCGGTGCTGCCGGGCTTTCAGTGTGTCGCGGTCGGCGTCCCCGGCGCCTCGGCGGCCTATCTGGCGCGGCGCTTCCCGGCGATGGTCGCGCCCCTGCGGCCAGACATCGTCGTGGTGCAGCTGGGCGTGAACGACCTGACCGGGCTGACGGCGCGCGCATCGGATCGCGACCAGGTGCTGGCGACGACCTGCGCGGCGATTACGGCGGTGGTCGCCGGCGGGCAGGCGCTCGGCGCGCGGGTGGTGCTGACGACGATCTTCCCGCTGGCGGGCGGGCCGCTGCCGGATCGCGCCGTGCAGGAGGCCATCGCTGCCGCCAACCAGAGTCTCCAGGCCCTGGCCGCCCCGGGCGTGCAGGTGCTCGACAGCGCGGCGGTGCTGGCCGGGGCCGACGGCTACGTGCGCCCCGCCTACGCCGAGGACGAGCTGCACCTCAGCCCGGCGGGCTACACGGCGCTCAACGCGGCCCTGGCACCACTGCTCGCGGCGGAGGGGAGGGAATGACCGACTGGCAACAGGAGGTGCTCCAGACCGCGCGGGTGGCCCGGCTGGCCACGGTGGACGCCCAGGGCCAGCCCCACGTCGTGCCGATTGTGTTCGCCTACGACGGGCGGCGTCTTTACACGCCGCTGGACGGCAAGCCCAAGCAGGTCGCCCTCGACCGGCTCCAGCGGGTGAAAAACATCGCCGCGAATGACCAGGTGGCCGTCGTGGTTGATCACTACGACGAGGACTGGCAGCAGCTGGCCTGGGTGCAGCTGCGCGGGCGGGCGGCGGTGATCACGGCGGGCGAGGACTACGACATCGGCCTCGCGCTGCTCCAGCGGAAGTACCCGCAGTACATGGCGATGCCACTCGACGGGTGCCCGCTGATTGTCGTGCAGGTCGCGCGGCTGCGGAGCTGGCGGGCGGCGGATGCGACCGCGTAGCGATGCGTACCCGGCGATCTGCAGCCGGTTTATTCCACTTTCCCCTTGAACGTCGCGTAGATGGCCATCGCATGGCCTCGGCCAAGCCCAAAGTCTTCTTTGAGCCAGGCGACGATTTCACCAGCTTTGATGCCTGGCTTGAGCAAGCCTTTCGCCTCAGCCAGCTGCCGAAAATCCTCCGGCGTCTTCCCCGTCTTCGCCTTGATGGTGTCAATATATGCCTGGAATGACATCGATGCTCCTCTGCTCGCGCTGCGCGCGGTCTCTGCGGCAGCGTGAGCGCTTCGCGTATGTGATGCACGAATCTCGTGACCTAGACTCCTCCGGATCGGTCGATCACATCCTTCAGATCGCGGTCGTTCGGCGTGGCGTAGCGCAGGGTCTGCTCGCCGCGGCTATGGCGCATGATCCGCTGCACGGCGGCCAGACTGGCACCATCGTCGAGCAGGCGGTAGGCCAGGCTGTGGCGCAGCGCGTGCGGCGAGGCGGTCTCCAGGTCGTCGGCGGCCTCCCGCAGTTTCGTCGCCTTGTCGAGGCGCGGCTCCTTCTGGGCGGCGGCGCGCAGCTGGGCGGCGGCGCGAGCGGCGATCATCGTGAAGCGGTGACGGATGGTGCGCGTGCTGATACCGGCGCGGAAGGGGCGACCTGGGCGGGTGGACTCGACCACGCCGAGGAGCCGCTCGCGCTCGGCGGGGCTGCCGGCGGCGGGCAGGCCGTCGGGGCAGCGCAGCTCGGTGAGATAGCGCCGCAGCAGGCGCACCGCGTCGGCGTGGAGCGGGACGCGGCCGAACTTGCCGGCCTTGCCGGCGCGCACCGTGACCGTGCGCCCGTCGAGGTCGAGGTCGCGCAGCTGCACATCGGCAGCCTCCTCGCAAACACCGCCGCCAGCGCAGCACTGGCGCGCATCACAGATGCAGTATAGGATGTTGTGCTCCAAGCGCGGCCAGATCACCGACATGCGGAGCGCATCAGGCGAGTGGGCCATGTGTCCTTGCGGTATGAGGAAAACTCAATGAACTGCTGCCACCACTGCTGCGACGCCGAGAACCTGTTCGACCGGACCGGCGACCTCGTTAGCCTGGCCGGGCTGCTTGGGAATAGCTCGACGGATACCTTTTCGTTTGCTTGCGTGCGTATGGAAAAGGAGCGAGGATGTCTGTATTGAAGCGGCTTGCGATACGCACCCACACCCAGGAGTGCCTGGTCGACATCACCGACCGGGTCGCGCAGGCAGTGACTGATTCAGGCGTATCCGAAGGCACCACATTGCTGTATGTGCCCCACACCACCTGTGGCATCACCATCCAGGAGAACGCCGATCCTGGCGTGCAGCACGACATGCTGATGGTGCTGCGGCGGATCTACCCACGCCAAGATCCGGGCTACCGCCACATCGAGGATAACTCAGCCTCGCACCTGCAGGCCAGCACGATGGGCTTCTCCCACTTCGTCTTCGTGAGCGGCGGCCAGCTGGTGCTTGGCCGCTGGCAGGCGATCTACCTGGCTGAGTTCGACGGCCCGCGCACCCGCGAGCTGTTTGTGAAGGTGCTGCCAGACTGATCGCCCGTGATAGCGCGGTGCCCCGGCGATAGCACAGGCGTCGGCTGCCTGGCGCTGGCCTGAACCCTGGAATACAACGGTGGCCCTTTCGCTGCGGTCAATGCGCCCGCAGATGGGATAGCGCGCCGCACATTCCTGTGCACATATCTTCAGGGATAAAATAGTTGTCACATATATCCCCGCGTAGCCTTGTGAGCAACGCACGCGCATGGTATAGTTCGTGGCAAGAACCTATCCCTATGCCCAGGTTGCACCTATGCCCGCCGACGCGCTCCGGCCATCGCTGATTCCTCCCATTCCCGCCGACCCCGCTGTCGGGTGTCTCCTCCCCCCGCTCCCACCTACGACGGTATGGTGTCGGCCATGACCACGCTGCTCCCCGGCACCGAGGTCTTCGCGCGCGACCTGCGATGGGAGGTGGTTGCTACCGAGAGCCTGGGCGCGCAGACGCTCTACCGTCTGCGCTGCCTCCAGGGCGACCTCAGCGGCCAGGAGCTGGATCTGCTCTCGCCCTTTGAGCCGGTCGCGGCGATCCGCCGCGCGCTGCGCCCCGAGCGCGCCGCGCCCCTGGCGGCCTGGCGGGCCTATCACCAGGCATTCCTGCTGGAGCAGGCCCTCGGCCCTGACGCCCTGCTGGTCGCCCAGCCCGGCCGCCTGCGCCTGGAGCCCTACCAGCTGGTGCCGGTGCTGCGCGCGGTGCGCATGAGCCGCGTGCGCCTGCTGCTGGCCGATGGCGTCGGCCTCGGCAAGACCATCCAGGCCGGCCTGGTGATCACCGAGCTGATCGCGCGGCGGGTGGCCCACCGCATCCTGATCGTCTCGCCCGCCGGCCCGCTGCTGGAGCAGTGGCGCGTCGAGCTGGCCGAGCGCTTCGGCCTGCGCATGGAGCGCATCGACCGCGAGCTGCTAGAGACGGTGCGCAAGGCCAACGAGCTTGGCGCGAACCCCTTCGACTCCATCCCGCTCGGCCTGGTCTCGATTGACTTCCTCAAGCAGGAGTCGGTGCTGACCCAGCTGGAGCGCGCCAGCTATGATGTGGTGGTGATCGATGAGGCCCACCACTGTATGGACCTCGGCGTGGCCCAGGAGCGCGCCGACTCGCAGCGGCGCACGCTGGCCGACCTGCTCGCCCGCCGCAGCGACGCGCTGTTGCTGCTGACCGCGACGCCCCACGATGGCAATGACCGCTCTTTCGCCTCGCTCTGCGAGCTGCTCGACCCCTCGCTGGTGGACGGGCGCGGCCAGCTGCGCGGCGAGCGCTACCGGCCCTTCGTGGTGCGCCGGCTGAAGCACCATATCACCGACCCCGCGACGGGGGTGCCGCGCTTCCGCGAGCGGGTGGTGACGCCTTGCCCGGTGATCGCCGACCCGGCCCGCCACGCGGCCTTCATCGCGCTCCAGCGCGGCCTGATGGCGATGATCGCCCCCGAGCTGCGGCGGGCCTTTCGCGCCCGCCAGTTCAGCGATGTGCTGGCTTACCTGGCCCTGCTCAAGCGCAGCGTCTCGTCGGTGGCCGCCTGCAAGGAGACCCTCGATGTGGTGGCCTCCCGCTTCCAGCGCATCCTGACCGAGGGCGCGGAGAGCCAGGACAGCCGCCGCCAGCGCCTGCGCACCCTGCGCGAGTACCAGCGCCGGCTTGACCGCTTCGGCACGATCAGCGCGGAGGAGGAGCAGGAGCAGCGCATGCTGGAGGCCGAGGACCTGGCCCAGCAGCTGGTCGCCCTCGACCGCGAGGTGCGCTCTGGCGCGCGACGTCAGGCCCAGCGGGCCAGCGTGATCGACCAGATCGAGGAGCTGATCGGCCTGGCCGCCGAGGCGCTATCTGCCGACCCCAAGCTCGACCAGCTGGTCGCCGAGCTGCGGGCCATCCGCGCCGCCGAGCCACGGGCCAACGTGCTGATCTACACCGAGTACACCGACAGCCAGCAGGCGGTGGCCCGCGCCGTGGATCGAGCCGGCCTCGGCACGGTGCTGCTGATGAGCGGCGAGGACGGCGCGACCGCGCGCGGCGAGGTAACGGAGCGCTTCCGCAGCGCCGACGGGCTGGTGCTGGTGAGCACCGATGCCGCCGCCGAGGGCTTGAACCTCCAGCAGCGCTGTCACCACCTGATCCACCTGGAGCTGCCCTTCAACCCGAACCGTCTGGAGCAGCGCAACGGGCGCATCGACCGCTTTGGCCAGACGCACGACCCGATGGTGCGCTACCTCTACCTGCGGGCCACCTTCGAGGAGCGCATCCTGCTGCGCCTGATCGCCAAGTACGAGCGCCAGCGCGCCCGCCTGACCTTCGTGCCCAACACGCTGGGGCTCTCTGCCGCCAGCGACCTGGGCGAGGCGCGGCTGCTGGAGGGCCTGATGGATGAGGACGAGCGGCTGTTTGATGTGGCCCAGAGCCGCTTTGACTTCGGTCAGCCCGACGAGAACGCCGGCAGCGACACGGCCACCCGCGAGCTGATGGAGGAGATTGACCGCAGCTTGCGCGGCTTTGAGGATGCGGCCCGTACGAACCGCTGGCTGGGCGACCTTGGTATGAACGCCGACGCTGACCAGCTGGCCGCCGCCGATGCCGCCCGCGCCCAGGGCGCCTCGGTCAGCGCGGTCGATCTGGCCCGCTTTGTGTGCGACGCGGTGCGGCTCGATGGCGGTGATGTGCGCGACATGGAGCCGACCGTCAGTGAGCTGACCCTGCCGCCGGACTGGGCCTTCGGCCTCGACGACCTGCCGGGCTATCTGCCGGCCACCCGCCAGCTGCGCGTGACCACCGACCGCGAGCTGACCCGCGACGGCCTGGGCAACCCGGTGGGCTACCTGGGCCGCGCGCACCCGCTAGTGCGCCGGGCGCTCGACCGGGTGCGCCACCGCGCGCTCGGCGGGGACGCCCAGCACGGCCAGGATGTGCGCGTGAGTGCGGCGCGTGGCCCGGTGGCCACGCCGACCCTGCTCTTCACCTTCGTCGGCCGGGTGCTCAGCGGCGTCGGGCGCGAGCTGGAGCGGGTCGTAGGTGTCAGGTGTGAGCTGGCGGGGGGATCGGGCGCGCCGATCCATGTGACCTATCTCCCGACACCCGAGGCGTGGTTGTCGCTGGCTGAGCAGAAACAGGCGATCCGCACCACCGGGGTCTACGAGCAGCACTTTGCGAGTTGGTACGTTCAGGCGCAGGCCCAGGCGCGCGCGGTGGCTGAGCAGGAGTTCTGCGCCGGCCTGCCGACCGCCGCCTTTATCGCTGAGCGTCGCAGCGAGCTGGAGGCCGAGCGGGTGCGTCAGCAGGACTGGCTGCGCGCGCGCGCCACCGAGATCTGCGGGTCGCCAGCCCCCTCGGCTGCGGTGCAAGCCTCGTTGTTTGATCTGTCCGACGCCCCTACACCAAACACGGTTCTGGCCACAGGCTGGGCCGCCCTGGACGACCCGGCCCTGCGCTTGGCCGGCTTCGCCGTCGATGTCGCCCAGCCGGCGCGCGCGCGCGGCGAGGCCGACGGCGTGCTGCGGATCTACCGCCAGCGCCTGGCCGCCCTCGATGAGCGCGCCGCCCTGCGCCCGCCCGAGGTGGTCGAGCTGGGCGCGCTGATGGTGGTGCCGGTATGATGAGGTTTCAGGTTTCAGGAGACACGCTATGTCTGCTCGGTATGTTGCACTCCGCCATTTCGCCCAATATGCGCCGAGACAGTTGGTATTCCTCATGGCCTTTGCACTACTCGCCGGAGGCTGCGGTGCCGCCGATGCTCGACGTGAGCCTACATCGTCCCCGCATATCCAGGGTACTGCCGAAGTAGACACCGCAGCAGCGACGGTCGCAACATCGACGGTCGCGCCCGTAGCAGCGATGGTCGCAACATCGACGGTCGCGCCCACAGCAGCGATGGTCGCAACATCGACGGTCGCGCCCGCAGCAGCGATGGTCGCAACATCGACCGTCGCGCCCGATGTGACTGAGCCAACGGTGGTGGCGCATGATCCAACTGTAGCTGTGATTACACCTGCGGCGACGCTTATCCCGCAGATGCCTGATGGGTGGGCACCCCTAAGCGCTGAGGAGCAGCAGTTTGTCCAGGGCGTTACGGACGGACATGCCGCCCTCACAACAGCGGTCGAAGAGTTGCGCATCTTCCTCTCGTACGGCGGGCAGGATGATGCTGATGTGCGAAGACGTACACTCATGACCGTCGATGATCTCCAAGGCGCGATCATGTCACTACGAGCCTTCCCCTTGTCAGAGCGCTTTGGTGAGGCGTGGCAGCCCTACCTCGTCCTGCTTGATGATCTCGATGGGATCGGAACATCGGTACGTGAGGCGCTCCCCGAAAGTGGTGGGCCAATCCCGCCGCTCCTGGAGCGCGCGGGCATCCGGCTGGAGATGCTCGTCGGTCAGCTTCAATCGGCTGGCGAGGCGATTACCGCGCTGGGGCGCATGCCATTTGCGGCCGATCCTTCGGGTCTGACCTACAGCTTTGACGGGCTTCAGATACATGCTGACGTAAACAGTGGGACGAGCACGACAATTGGCGCCGCACCACCTACGGGCAGCATCGACGGCCCCGGTGCCACGCGCATCTGGGTTGAGGAGGAAACTCCGACCAATTTTGAGGAGCAACATCCCTTCCGGCTGTTCAAGGCAAACCTTGACGGGAGCGAGCAACGGCTGCTGCTGTCGAGCGATACATTCTACGATATGGCTGATCGGCTTACGCAGATGCCCTACAACTTCGCTCCAAGCCGACTCACCTTGAGCGCAGATGGCACGCAGCTCCTCTTCCACGCCGGTAGCTGCTGCTCGCCAAGCACAGGCTTTAGCTCCTTCTTTGCGCTTGACCTTGCGACCGGCGATCTGCTCTGGTCACGCTACGATGGGGTGAATATCCCCGGCTGGATCGCACCCGATGCAGGGCGGGCGCTGGTGGGGGGCATGACCATCGACTCAGAAGGGTATCGCACGTCCACCTACTTTCTTGTCGGCGGCGCGGTGGATGTCGATCTCGGCAATGCGATCAGCGCCCTCAGCTGGCTCGCCGATGGGCGAATCCTCGTCGCGCGCGGCAACCAGGTGGTCATCCTCAAGGCAGACGGCAGCGATGATCGGGTGCTGGCGGACCTCTCTGCCAACGCCTACATCTCAGAGATGGCGCTGGCCCCTGACCAGCAGATGGTCGCTTTCCTAGCTCGTGATGGCACTCCAGAGAGTGGCGCAGCGCTCAACCTCTGGGTGGTTGCCATGATGGGTGGAGGCGATCCACAGAGGCTTGCTGAAGTGCCTGCCGATGCGTCCGATCTGGGATGGCGGTGATCGTCGGCGTCGTTCATATGCTGTCATTGTAGAGATTTCCCTATGCCCCTCGCCCTGCTCCCCGATGTCAGCTTCAGCGGCCCGGCCCTGCCGGAGCCCTTTGTGCGCTTCGAGCTTGAAGCGGCCCTGGCCAAGGCTGGCCTGCTGCCGCGCGCCGCCGGGGCCGAGGGCCGTGCGCTCCAGGAGGACTGGGAGCGCTACCGGCGCAGGCTGCGCGAGCTGGTGGCCGCCGGCGGCCCGCTGCGCGTGCGCAACCACGTGGTCGATCCGCTGGTCTCGCGGCTGGGCTACGCGCGCATGGAGCCGGCCGGCGAGGTGCAGACCCGCGAGGGCCGCGAGGACGGCGGCGACCTGCTGACTTCCGCCGACGGCGTCGCCCGCCTGCGGGTCTGGTCGGTGGAGCTGGAGGCCGACCTGGACGCGCCGGCGCGCCGGGGGGCGGCCTACCGCTACAGCCACGTCAGCAGCGCCCGCCGGGTGCTCCTGGCCGCCGGCGAGCGACTCGGCCTGATCACCAACGGCGTCCAGCTGCGCCTGCTGATCTCCGACCCGGCCCGCCCCGACTCGCAGGTGATCATCCCGATTGACCCGCTCTGGAAGCAGAGCCGCGCCCTGCCCGACTCGTTCCGGCTCCTGCTGGCCCTGGCCTCGCCCGCCGGTGTGCTGGCCCTGCCCGCCCTGGTGGATCTGGCCCGCCTCCAGCAGGCCCGCGTCACCCGCGAGCTGCGCGCCCAGGCCCGCCGCGCCGTCGAGGGCTTCGTCCAGGAGCTGCTCGACCACCCCGAGAACCGGGCGGCTATCGCGGCCCACGCCGACCGCGAGGCCCTGGCTCGCGCCCTCTGGCGCGAGGGTCTGGTGCTAATCTACCGCCTGCTCTTCGTGCTCAAGCTGGAGTCGAGCGACGACCCGGCCCGCGCCTTCAGCTTCGCCTCGACCAGCCTCTGGCGCAACACCTTCTCGCCCAGCGTGGCCCTGGCGCCCTACGCCCGCAAGGTGCTCGATAGCGGCGCGGAGACTGGGCGGCTGCTTGAGGGCGGCCTGCGCGCCCTGTTCCGCCTCTTCGCCGAGGGCGTGCGGGTCAGCGAGCTGAAGATCGAGCCGCTCGGCGCGCTCTTCGGCGCGGCCGCCATGCCCACGCTCGACGGAATGCGCTGGGGCGAGCGCGCCGTGGCCCGCCTGCTCGATAACCTGCTCTGGACGCCGGCCAAGGGCCGCGAGGGCCGCGAGCGGGTCTACTACGGCCCGCTCGATGTCGAGGACCTCGGGCGGGTCTACGAGGCGCTGCTGGAGCTGGAGCCCGGCATCGCCGGCGAGCCGATGTGCCGCCTGCGCCGCCAGAAGCTTGAGGTGGTTCTCCCAATCGCCCAGGGCGAGAAATATCGCACCGACCCCGTAGGGACGCAGCGTGCTGCGTCCACTGCACCCGATAACCCCGACGACGCCGACGACGATGATGACACCGACGCCGAGGCCCCCGCGCGCGGCAAGAAGACCAAGGTCGAGTGGATCGAGGAGATCGCGCCCGGCCGCTTCTACCTGCGGGTCGGCCTGGGCCGCAAGTCCACCGGCTCCTACTACACGCCCCACACCTTCGTGCGCTTCCTGGTGCAGGAGACCCTCGGGCCTCAGTGCGATGAGCGCAGCCCCCAGGATAACCCACAGCCCGGCGCGCTTATCCGCATCCGGGTACTCGACCCGGCGATGGGCAGCGGCCACTTTTTGGTCGAGGCCTGCCGCTTCCTGGGCGCGCGGCTCTACGAGGCGTGCCGGCGCTGCGACGAGCTGGCGACCGAGGCCGAGGCCGCCGCGCTGCGTTGTTCCGACCCGGCCGAGCGCACCGCCCTGGAGGCCCGCGCCCAGGAGCTGCGCGCCCGCGTGCGCGACCTGCCCGACCCCGACGACGCCCTGGAGCGCTACCTGCCCAGCCGCGCCGCCGAGGGCGCGGGCGAGGGCGTCTCGCGGCGCATCGCCGAGGCGATCTGCCGCCGCCTGGCCGCCGTCCACTGCCTGTACGGGGTGGACAAGAACCCGCTGGCGATCGAGCTGGCCAAGCTCTCGCTGTGGATCGAGGCCCACGCCGAGGGCCTGCCACTGACCTTCCTCGACCACCGGCTGGTGGTGGGCGACTCGCTCACCGGCCCATTTGTCGAGCACCTGTTCCGCTTCCCCGGCAGCCAGAAGCCCTTCGCCGACGACATGTTCGCCAGCGAGCTGCGCGCGCGCCTGGGCCATTCGCTGGCCGCCGCGCTGGTCCACGTGGCCGACCTAGAGGCCAGCGTGGGTGTGAGCTTGGCCGACCTTGAGCACAAGCGCGGCGCCCGCGCCCGCCTCGACGCCGCCCTGGCGCCCTTCCGCCTGCTCGCCGCCGCCTGGGCTGGCGGGGTGATGCTCGGCAAGGGCGGCTGCGACGACAGTGCGTATGAGTCGCTGGCGCACCACATCGCCACCGCCGATGCGCTGCCTGCGTCGTTCCCGTTGTCCGCATCGTTGCGCGCCATGATCGCCCGCGGCCTCGGCCTGCGCGCCCTGCCCGATGCCGCACAGATCCTTGATGATGCTCTGGCGATGCTCCTGGCCCCTGAGACCTGGGGCCTGACCCCCGCCCTGCCCTACGACCTGGCCTTCCCCGAGGTCTTCTACCCCACCGGCGATATCGCCGCGCGCGGTGGCTTCGATGTAGTGTTAGGCAACCCACCGTGGGAGAAGCTTCGCGTAGAGAAGCGTGATGTGGTAGCTGCACTCGATCCGCGATTTCTTTCTGGCAGAGAGGTTGCTGGTATTGGTGAAGAACACAGAGTTATTGAAGCAATATTCGCGTCTAACCCTTCAGCGAGAGCTTACGAAGCGGAAATACATGAAATACGGCAAGTTTCCTCGGTTATTATTTTGCGGCCACAACTACAAAAAGGTCATGACGCGCCAGCAAGCATACTTGATACTTATCATCTGTTTATGATAAAATTTCAGTCTGCTATTTCAGAAAGAGGCAGCATTGGCATTGTCCTTGGGGGGGGATTTGCAAAAAGTCCCACAGAAAATGCCTTAAGGAAAATAATCTTTGAAAGTCTGTCCATTAGGTATTTTATCCATTACTTTAATTTGAAACAGTTATTCTTGGAGGCTTCTTCTCGCATATCTTTTGTTGTAGTAGTCGGGGATACTTTTTGTAGAGAACCAGAAATACGAGGAGGATATAATCTCATAGAAGCATCGGATCTTCCAATCGACGGGAATGTTGGTAAATTAATACTTCTTGATAAGGGAAAAATATTACTCAAAAACCAATCACTAAATTCGGTTGAATTCGACGATTTAATTAATCCATCATTTAACAATCACCCTTATGCGCAGCTGATTATGGAGCAAGAGAACATTATTATAAGTGAAGGCTTACACAGAACCGAGAATAAGGCACACATCGCCGATCTTCATTCGGTGGTTAATGGTTGCTTGGATGCAAGGCTACCTGACTTTCAAGAGCAAATACTGCAAGAAGGTTATCTTTGTTTGTATGGAGGTCGTAGTATTGATTGTTTTAACCCTTTACCAATAGAAAAATCAGGTAAATGGACACCGCAAGTGGACCTTGTGGTTGATTACAGAAGTTCCAGGCTGAAATCTCAGTTGTCTGCTATCACGTTTTTTAGATTATCTTGGAGAAATACTGTTGGCCATATTGCAACAAATGAACGTAGCGCTCGTGCATGCATTTTGCCGTCAGGAGTTGCTGCCGCTGGATCAGTAATGCTTGAGACATCACCGAGTAAGAGGCCTAATAGTACGGCTCTTCTATACTGTTCAATACTCAACTCTTTTAGTTTTGACTATCAGGTTCGAAAGATTGTGCAAAATAACTTTAATAAGGCGATTTTTGCACAAGTCAGATATCCATCTGATATACGTTCGAAAGATTTCTTAGCTCATTGTGCCCTTCGCCTCAATGTCGTTCATTCAGGGTTTATTAAGCTTTGGCGGGAGCAGGTGGGCGATGCCTGGCGCGAGGAGCGGGCAGCGCTCGACTGGCCCGCGCTCAAGGGCGACGACGTGCGCTGGGCAGTGCGCGCCGCGATCGACGCCGTGGTCGCCGAAGCCTACGGGCTAAGCCGCGCGCAGTACGCCCACGTGCTCTCGACCTTCAGCCACAAGAGCTACCCCAAGGCGCCGGGACTGTGCCTAGCCGCCTTCGACGAACTGCAGTCGCTGGGCCTGGAGGCGTTCACGCAGAGGCACGACCCCTACTGGGACATCCCGCTCAACGAGGCGCTGCCGGAGCCGGTGATCACGATAGACGCGAAGTGGTTGGCGAAAGACACGAATGCGAAAGGGGCGAAGGGCGCGAAGCTCCAGGACTCTGCGCCAGTCTATGCGTCGCCGCAGATGGCCCTTGACCTCGGCGAGGCGACGGCCCCGGCTCAGCAGGTGATCGACTTCGCGGCGGCTGCGGCGCGGCGGGGGAGGGCCAAGCGGGCGGCGGAGGATACGGCGGGGTATCAGGTGTCAGGTGTCAGCGATCAGGCCTCACAAGGCGAGGCTGACACCCGAGACCTGAGCCCTGACACCTACGCCCGGCTGAAGGCGCTGCTCGCACAGCAGGCGACGCTGACCAACGGCGATGTCCAGGCCGCCCTGGGCATCGACGCGGCCACGGCGCGGGCGCTGCTGCGGCGGCTGGTGGACGAGGGGCTGGCGCGGGTCGAGGGGGAGCGGCGGGGGACACGGTATGTGGCGGTCAGGACGGGCGATTGACCCGCAGCAACAGGCCAGCAAGATCCGGCTGGGCGGTCATCGCAGCGGCGACCCGCGCCGCCTGGCCGATGAAGTCGGGGTCGTAGGTGCAGACGATGATGCCCGCGTGAGACGGAGACTCGCGATGCAGCCGGATGAAATGCTTGCGGTTGATCGTCACCAGCGCGCGCCCCTGCGCCACAGCGAAGGCGAGCACCTCCTCGTCGGGCACGGCGCGCCCGGCGTTGCCAGCGTCTCGGCTCGTCAGCACATCATAGCCGAGCCGCCGCAGCTCCTCGACAACCGGGAGTGGGAAGTTCTCATTGGCGTAGATCGTGGTCATCAGCTACGCGGCCTCGTTCTCGGCGATCTGCGCCGCAATCTCCGCATGGTGCGAGCGGTCGTAGGCCCAGGCGTTGGCCAGATCCTCGGCGCGCAGGGCAGGGTAGGCCCGCAACAGATCAACCTCGCTCGACCCGAGCTTGCGGGCCTGGACGAGTACCCACACCGGGATGCGCGTGCGCACGACACACGGCTCCCCGCCGCTCACGCCGGGCGTGGCCTCGATGCCCGGGAAGGCGTCGCCCAGGTCGCGCACGACCCACTGGAGCAGCTGGGCCTTCTCGGCGCGGCTGATCTGCTGGAGGAGGAGTTCAATATCCTGTATGGCGGTCATGGTGATCACCTGCATGGATGCGTGAGATTTCGTTTCGTGTAGGCATTATAGCAGCCTCGGAGGCCGCGTGAACGACTCGCAGGTAAACCCAACGCCTGCCCCCTTGTCTCTCATATTTGACACCGTCGAAAGGAACATCCCCATGCAGATTAGCACCATCCTTGCACAGATTGACCTTGGCGCGATGGCCCTGCCCGAGTTCCAGCGCGGCTATGTCTGGAGCCGCGACCAGGTACGCGAGCTAATGACATCGCTCTATAAGCGGTACCCGGTGGGCGGCCTGCTGATCTGGAAGACTCGCACCGAGGGCGCTCATGCCCGCGGCGACGGCCAGCTCCAGCCCGGCTACGTCGATCTCATCCTCGACGGTCAGCAGCGCGTCACCTCGCTCTACGGCGTCATCCGGGGTAAGGCACCGGCCTTCTTCCAGGGGAATAAGGACGCCTTCACCAACCTTTACTTCAATATCGAGACCGAGACCTTCAAGTTCTACAGCCCCAAGGAGATGGACGGCAACCCGTTTTGGGTGAGCGTCACCGAGCTCATGCAGCCGGCCGGCGTCGGCCCCTTCATCGCCAAGCTCCAGGAGCCATCGGTTGACCCAGCCAAATTTGGGGCCTACATCACCCGCCTGAACAATGTCGCCTCGATCCAGACGCTCGACTTTCACGTCGATCTGGTCACCGGCGAGGAGAAGACCATCGATATCGTGGTCGAGATCTTCAACAAGGTGAACAGCGGCGGCACCAAGCTCTCGAAGGGCGACCTGGCTCTCGCCAAAATCTGCGCCAGCTGGCCGGACGCGCGCAAGGAGCTCCAGAATCGTCTCTCACGCTGGTCAGATGCCGGCTTCTACTTTGACCTCGACTGGCTTCTGCGCAATATCACCACGGTGACAACGGGCCAGGCACTCTTTACCGGGTTGGCCAACATGCCGGTGCCCACCTTCCAGCAGGGACTCAAGCAGGTCGAGCAACACGTCAATCACCTCCTCAACCTGCTTTCGGCACGCCTGGGCCTCGATCACCATCGCGTCCTGGGCAGCCGCTACGCCTTCCCAGTCATGACCCGGCTGCTCGCAACGCACGGCGGTGCCCTGAGCAATATCCGCGACCAGAACCGGCTGCTCTACTTCTACATCCACGCCTTTCTCTGGGGTCGTTACGCTGGCTCGACGGAGTCGGTCATGAACGCGGACATCAGAGTGATGGAAGAGGCTGACGATCCGCTTGCCGGGCTGATCACCATCCTCCAGCGATCACGTGGTGATCTTCGTGTCCGCGCTGGCGACTTCGCCGGGAACAGTTTAGGTGCGCGCTTCTACCCGATGCTTTACCTGCTTACCCGCACGCTTAAGGCCCACGATTGGGGCAACGGCGGGCTGGAGCTGAACGCCCACATGCTCGGCAAGACCAGCAGCCTTCAGGTTCACCATATCTTCCCCAAGGCGCAGCTCCGGAAGCGCGGCTACAAGCAGGGCGAGATCAATGCGCTGGCCAACTTCTGCTTCCTGACTCAGATAGCGAATTTAGAGATCAGCGACCGTGACCCAGCTGAGTACTTCGCGACGGTTGAGGCGGCCTACCCCGGTGTCCTGGCCTCGCAGTGGGTGCCAATGGATCGTGAGCTCTGGCACATCGACCGCTTCCGCGACTTCCTGGCCACCCGGCGTGAACTGCTGGCCCAGGCGGCAAACAGCTTCCTCGATAGCCTGATCACGGGAGCCGCAAGCAGTGAGCCGGTGTCCGAGCCAGCCCTGGAGCGGGTGCATGCCCTGGTGCTCACTATCCCTGGCGGCGCAGATGGTGAGGAGTTGGAGCAGATCCGCACGTGTAACGATTGGGTTGAAGCCCAGGGCCTGCCGCGCGGCGAGGAGCTGTATGAGCTGTCCCACCCGGAGAGCGGCGCGCCCCTGGCGGTGATCGACCTGGCCTGGCCGCGCGGCATCCAGGAGGGCCTGAGCCAGCCGATCGCCCTGCTGCTGAACGAGAGTGAAGAGGTCGAGGAGGCTGTCAACCAGGCCGGCTACACGTTCTTCACCGACCCAGTTCACCTCTGCGCCTACATCGAGCGCACGGTGCTGGCGGTCGCTGAGACAGGAGACTAGCCGATGGCCAAGTGGAACCTGATCGCCCCGCCGACCTTCCTCAACGAGCTGCTCGGCCTGCCGGCGGAGGTGAGCCGGCGGGTGACCCAGAAGGTCAAGGTGATCGAGCGCGACCCGATCTCGGCCCAGGGCGACGCGAAGAAGATTGGCAACCATAAGCCGCCAATCTACCGGGCGCGGATTGGGGACTACCGGCTCTTCTACAGCTTCGGCGACGGCTGGGTGAAGCTGCTCTGCGTGCGTAAGCGCGACGGCCGCACGTACCAGGACGCGCTGCCCGATGTTGGCGCGCCCGAGACGGCGCCGCCCGCGAGCCTGGTCGCCACCGAGCCGCCGCCCGCGAGCCCTGCGGGGCAGGCCGCCGAGGAGCCAGCGGTGTACGCGGCCGCCGACGAGCCCCTGACCCCCGACGACGAGGCCGATGCGCGCCTGCTGGCCCCCGAGCCGGCGGCATCATCATTGGAGCCGCGCCCGCTGCCGGTCGTGATCAGCGCCGAGTTGCTGCGCCAGTGGCAGATTCCTGCAAACCACTGGCCGGCCCTGCTTCAGTCTACGACCGAGGATGATCTGCTGGCGGCCGGCCTGCCGGTGTTGCTCTTCGACCGGGTCTGCGACATCCTCTTCCCGCGCAGCATCGCCGAGATCGCGCGCCAGCCTGAGTATGTGCTGCCCGAGCCCGAGGATCTGGATCGCTACATCGAGGGCGAGCTGACCGCCTTCCTACTCAGGCTGGACACCGACCAGCAGCGCATCCTCGATACCGCCCTCGACGGGCCAGCCCTGGTGAAGGGCGGGCCGGGCACCGGCAAGTCGGTGCTGGCGATCTACCGCAGCGCGCGGCTGGTGGAGGCCGGGCGCACGCCGGTGCTCTTCACCACCTACACCAACGCCCTGGTCAGCTACTCCGAGCAGCTGCTGGAGCGGCTGCTCGGCGCGCCCCCGGCTGATCGCGGCGTCGAGGTCAACACGGTTGACTCGGTGATCATGCGCCGCTACACCCAGGCCTACGGGCGGCCGCGCTTCGCCACCGACGGGCAGCTTGAGGACGCCCTGGAGCGCGCCCTGGATAGCGCGGACATCCCGGCGGCCAATGTCTTCGACCGCAAGGTGCGCATGGAGGTGCTGCGTAAGCTCGGGCTAGACTACCTGCTCGAAGAGCTCTGCGATGTGATCGACGCCCGGGGCATCGCCAGCCGCGAGGACTATCTGGCCCTGGAGCGGCGCGGGCGCGGGGTGCCGCTGCGCGCAAATGTGCGCGCGGCGCTCTGGGCGGTCTACGCGGCATGGGCCACCGACCTCGACCGCCAGGGGCTGACGACCTGGGATCGCATGCGCCGCCAGGCTCTGGCCCTGGCCGAGGCGGACAGCGCGCGGCCCTACCAGGCGCTCGTGATCGACGAGGCCCAGGATCTCTCGCCGGTGGCGCTGCGCTTCCTGCTGGCCTCGGTTGCCTCGCCCCAGGGCATCTACCTCACCGCCGACGCCTCGCAGTCGCTCTACCAGCGCGGCTTCAGCTGGAAGGCCATCCACAGCGACCTGAGCGTGCGCGGGCGCAGCGTGCTGCTGCGACGCAACTACCGCAACACCGCCGAGATCACCGCCGCCTGCGCGGCCATCCTCCAGGGCAGCGGCGCGGGCGACGACGAGAGCGTGGCCCAGGAGTCGGCGGCCCACCACGGCGGCGCGCCCACGCTGCGGTTCGCCCGTGGCGGCGACGGCGAGGCCACGGCGATCCGTGATTTCTTCATAGCGGCGGCCCACGAGCTGCGCCTGCCCATCCACGCCGGGGCGGTGCTCTGCCACAGCAAGCAGCTCGCCCAACAGATCGCGGGTCGTCTGGCCCGCATGGGGACACCTGCCGAATTCATGGACAGCCGCGAGATCGATCTGCGCAAGCCGGTGGTCAAGGTACTCACCCTGCACGCCGCCAAGGGACTTGAGTTCCCCATGGTGGCAATCGCCCGG
This sequence comes from Chloroflexales bacterium ZM16-3, assembly GCA_004138175.2. Classification (GTDB taxonomy): domain Bacteria; phylum Chloroflexota; class Chloroflexia; order Chloroflexales; family Chloroflexaceae; genus Oscillochloris; species Oscillochloris kuznetsovii. The sequence continues at coordinate 31,161 of RYFE02000045.1, forward strand.
CTGGAGGCGGGCAGCCTGCCCCACACCCTCAGCCAGCTGCCCGAGGAGGAGCAGGCCGTGGTGCGCGACCAGCAGCGCCGGCTGTTCTACGTCGGCTGCTCGCGGGCCATGCGCGCCCTGCTTGTCTGCGCCGCCGCCGATAGCCCCTCGATGTTTTTGGAGGGTCTGGACGCGCCGCTGTGGCGACGGGTAGAGGAACATCGGGGCGCGTAGGGGCGCGTCGCGACGCGCCCCTACATCAATGCACTACACCTGAGGAGTGACGAATGAGCATCCCGCTGCGCGTCGCCGATGTCCTGGCCCAGGGCGAGCCCGCCCTGCGTGCCCTCAGCCCCTCGATCGCCCAGCGGGTCTTCCAGCTCGACTGGGGCGGCGTCCCCAGCATCGCCCCGGCCCAGCTCGACGACCTCTTCTCCGCCATCCCTGCGGCCTGGGGCTTCGCTGAGCTGGGCGAAGTGATGGATGTCGCCACGATGAGCGACATGCTCGCTGAGCAGCTCATGATCTGGGTGGAGCGTAGGAGTCGGGAGTCAGGAGTCGGGAGTCAGGGTGTGGCGACACACCCTGCCGAGCTACCTCCCAACCCCCAACCCCCAACCCCCAACCCCCAGCCCCCAACCCCCAGCAGAATCCACCCCATCCTCGCCCTTGAGCAGGTGACGGACGAGTACCAGCGCTACCTGCAGAGCGAGTTCCGCGCCAAGGACCCGACCCTCAAGGCCGCGCTGGACGCGGCGTTGGACGAGCCGCGATTCTTGGCCCAGGATCCGTTCTACCAGGCCCACCGGCCCTTCCGCGCCGGTGAGGCATGGGACGCCCTTGGCCTCGACCCGCGCCTCGCCCGGGTGATGCGCGCGCGCTCGGGCGGCGACCGCGCCTACCAGCACCAGTCGGCGGCGATCCAGACCCTGCTCTCCCCCGCACCGTCGCCAGTCGTCGTCACCACCGGCACCGGCAGCGGCAAGTCCGAGGCATTCCTGCTTCCCGTGATCCAGAACGCCATCGCCGACGCTGCGGCGTTCAACCGCAAGCCGGGGCTGACCGCCATCCTGATCTACCCGATGAACGCCCTGGCCAACGACCAGATGGAGCGCATCACCCGCTACCTGGAGGAGTCGGGCTGGGCCGGGGCGGTCGAGGTCGCCCAGTACGATCGCAGCACCAATCAGCAGCGCCGACACGATCTGCGCGAGCGCCCGCCGCACATCCTGCTGACCAACTACATGATGCTGGAGTACCTGCTGGTGCGCCCGGCCGACCGCGACGACATCTTCGCCAACCACCGCTGCCGCTTTCTGGTGCTCGACGAGGTGCATACCTATCGCGGCACCCTGGGCACCAACATCGCGCTGCTGGTGCGCCGCCTGCGCGCCCACCTGGCCCGCGCCCGCCAGAACTGGCTCGCCAGCCCGCCCGACGAGCTGCGCGAGCGACGTTACCCGACGCTCACCCCGATCGGCACCTCGGCCACCATCAAGAGCATCGCCGACGAGGCGATCCGCCCCGAGGAGCGCCGCCGCCTGCGCGACGCGGCGGTGCAGGAGTTCTTCGGCAAGCTCACTGGCGCGGTCCCCGCGCGCATCCAGGTGATCAGCGAGGAGCTGGAGGAGATCGCCATCCCGACGGAGGCGCGCTACCCCGCCGATCCCCCGCAGGTTGGCCCGGTGATCACCCATGACCCTGCGCACGTGCGGCAGGTGCTCTGCGCTCTGGCCGGGGTGGCAGACGACACGCCGCTGCCTGATGCCGCCCGCCACGCCCGACTGCTCTGGGATCTGAACCGCTGGTTGATCCGCCAGCCACTCTCGGTGGAGCAGATCGTCGCCCGCGTGCGCGCCGAGGTGCCGGGCCGTGCGGATGCCCACGCGGATGTCGTGCGCGCCGAGGTCGAGGCGGCTCTGGTCGTCGGCTCCGCGCTCCCCGACGGCACGCCGGGCGCCCTGCGCCTGCGCGCCCACCGCCTGATCCGCGGCGGCTGGCAGTTCCACCGCTGCGTCAACCCGGAGTGTGGCCGGCTTTACCCCATGGGCGAGACCTCCTGCGCCACCTGTAGCTACCCAACCGCCCCGCTCTACCTCTGCCGCAGCTGCGGCGCCCACTACCTGCGCTTCGTCGGCGACGACCCGGACGACCCGACCGCTGGCCCGCTGCGCCCGAGCGCCCAGCGCGCCAGCGGCCACGAGTGGATGCTCTACGACCCCGCTCGCTTCGCAGACGGCGTTGGCGCGACCGACGATGAAGACGTGGAGGAGGACGCTCCCACGGCGGCGCGCGGCAACCGCAAGCGGCCCCAGCAGCTCAAGCGGCGGAAGGTCGAGCAGGGCTCCTTCGACCCGCGCACCCTCTGGTTCAGCCGGGAGGCCGGCGACTTCGCGCTGCCGGTCACGCTCTCGCCCGCGCGCACCCTCTGCCTCTGCTGCGGCGCGACCCTGGGCAGCCGCAATGTGATCACCCCGGTGGCCCTCGGCACCTCCGCCGCCGTCAAGGTCATGGCCGAGGGCATGGTCACGGCGCTCGCCGAGGCTCACCAGGGTGACGACACCCACGACGGCAAGGAGCGCCTGCTGATCTTCAGCGATAGCCGCCAGGACGCCGCCCACCAGGCCCGCTTCATCACCTTCGCCAGCCGCTACGACCGCATGCGCCGGCGGCTGGTGGAGATCCTCACTGCGCGCGGCCCGGTCGCGCTCCAGGTTGCGGTCGAGGCCCTCGGCCAGCGCGCTATCGACGCGCACGACACCCCGCTGATGCCGCGTGGCACCTTCATCACCGGCGAGGAGCTGGAGCGGCTGCGCGCCTACGAGGAAGCACCGCTGCTCGATGACATCGCCCTGAATGCGGGCTATCGCGCCACCGCGATCAACCTGGGGCTCGTGACGGTCAGCTATGATCGGCTCGACACCTACGCCGCGCGCGATGGCGACACGCTGCGTGCCGCGCTTGGCCTGCGGAGCGCCGAGGAGCTGGCGTACCTCTGCCGCTGCGTGCTGGACGAGATCCGCGTGCGCGGCTGTCTCTCGCGCCCGATGCTGCGCTACCACCCGCAGCACCCGAGCTGTCCGGCGTACGTGCGCGCCGCCGAGTGGGAGCGCCGGGTGAAGCAGCCCGGCGGCTACGCCCTCGGGCGCGATGGTCGCCCGACGGCCAGCCTCGACCGCACCGATGTGCCGGCCGGGGTGCGCCTGAACAACCCCTGGCGGCGACCGAAGGCCGGTGGACGTGGCCCCAGCCTGGAGCGCATCCTGGAGCACATCTTGGTCGGCTTTCACAGCACCACCCAGCCCGCCGCGCCCGACATGGTCGCGCTGTTGGGCTTCTTGCAGGATGGCAGCTTTCTGATCGCCGCCGATCTGTTCGGCGCCCGTGATCGCGTGAATCTGCTCCAGGTCAACGCCGAGGCGATCCGGCTACGCCTGGTGGCCGACAGCGAGCGGCTGCGCTGCGGGGTCTGCGCGCTCCCGATGGCCGGCGCGCGAGTTGGCCAGCCCTGCCCGCGCTGCCACGGTCGGCTCATTGCCTGGCCGGCGGCGGAGGTCGATGCGAACCGCACGGTGCGGCGCATCCGGGCGGCGGAGGTCATCCCGCTGGTGGCCGCCGAGCACACCGCCCAGGTGCCAAACAGCGACCGCGCCGTGATTGAGGCCAACTTCAAGGCGCGCCCGGCGGTGTCGCCGCTCAACCTGCTGGCCTGCTCGCCGACCCTGGAGATGGGCATCGATGTGGGCGGCCTTGACGCGGTCATCCTGCGCAACGTGCCGCCCCGGCCCGACAACTACGCCCAGCGCGGCGGGCGTGCGGGAAGGCGCACGCGGGTCGGCCTGGTGCTCGGCTACGCCCGCAACACCCCCCACGACCAGTACTTCTACGACAAGCCCACCGAGATGATCGCCGGCGAGGTGCCGGCCCCCGCGCTGGCCCTGGGAAACCGCGACGTCATCCTACGCCACCTCAGCGCGATTGCCTTCGGCGCGGCCGAGCCGGGCCTAGCCGGCAAGATGCTGGCCTACATCAACCCGCAGGGCGTGATCGACCAGGTGGCCGTCGATGCGCTGATCGCCGGCGTGCGCGCCCAGGTCGGCCACGCGGTCGAGCTGGCCGAGGCCGCCTGGGGCACCGATATCCTGCCGGCGGCGGGGCTCAGCGCGGAGAACCTGCGTGCCAGCCTGGAGCAACTGCCTGCGCGGACGCAGGATGTCTTCCACCGCATGGCCCGCCAGGTGGTCGAGCTGCGCCAGGCCATCGAGCGTTTCAACGTCGATCTCCAGCGTGGCCGCGACGTCATCCGCGCAGCGGATCTGATCAACCGCCTGCTCGGGGCCGCCGGGCGCGCGGGCGACGCCGACGACCGCTCCTCGGGCTACCCACTGCGCCGCTTCGCCGAGTTCGGCCTGCTGCCCGGCTACGAGTTCCCCAGTGAGCCGGCCGCCCTACGCCTGCACGGTGACCTGCACGAGGACGACCCGATCAGCGTCGCGCGGCGATTCGGCATCGCGCAGTTCCAGCCCTCGGCCACGGTCTACGCGCGCGGGGCGCGCTGGAAGGTGCTCGGCCTCGACACCGCCTCACCCTGGAACCCGCGCGGCGACGGGCCGAGCTGGCTGTATCGCCAGTGCCGTCGCTGCGACCTGCGCTACGACGCCGATGAGCCGGCCTGCCCGCGCTGCGGTGCCGCCGAGCCGGGGCTCACCCTGCCTGCCGCTGAGTACGCCGGCTTCCTGGCCGTGCGCGACGAGAGCCCCATTCTCGACGAGGAAGACCGCTACGCGGTGAGCAACCGCGTGGCCGGCTACCCGCAATGGGGTGCCGGCGTGGTTGGCCTCTGGTCGGCCGGGCCGGGCTGGGGGCTACGCCTGAGCGCCGAGGAGGAGGTGCGCTGGGTGAATGAAGGCCCGCCGCCGGGGCCGGCCGAGCGCGCGGGGCGGGCCTACCTGACGGAGGATGCCGCCGGCTATCGGATCTGCCCGAGCTGCGGGCGCATCCTCCAGCCGCCCGCACCGACCGAGACCGCCAAGGGCGGCCGCCGCCAAGCCCGGCCCGCCGCCAGCGAGCGCGACGCCTTCGGCCACGGACCGGGCTGCGCCGAGGCCGGTCGCCCGCCCCGCCCGGTGGCACTGGTGACGGCGACGAAAGCTGAGGTGCTGCGCCTCCTCGCACCCGTGCCCGACCGCATCGACGATGCCGACCTCCAGCGCTGGGGGCTGAGCCTGGGCTACGCCCTACGCCTGGGCATGCGCCACCGCTACATGCTCGACGGCCCGGAGATCGAGTTTCTGCGGGAGGGGCCGTGGCCGGTGACGCAGGACGGGCGCACCTTCCGTCAGATGGCGCTCAGCTTCATCGACCCAAGCGTGGGCGGGAGCGGCTATCTGCGCCGGATCGCCGCAGAGCTGCACATGGTCGCCCTGCGCGCCATCGAACACCTCGACCACCCCCACTGCACCAGCGCCTGCTACCGCTGCCTGAAGTCCTACGAGAACCAGCGCTACCACGACCAGCTGAGCTGGCCACGGATCATCGCCGATCTGCACGCCCTGGCCGCCGCCGCGCCGGTCGTGCGCCCGCTGGAGCACGGCGATATCGACGACCCCGGCCCCTGGCTGGATGCCTACGCCGCCGGCGTCGGCTCACCGCTGGAGCTGCGTTTCCTGCGCCTGTTCGAGGCCCACGGGTTTCGCCCGCAGAAGCAGGTGCCGGTGAGCCCGGACGGCGGCCCAGCGATCTCGGTGGCCGACTTCGCCGTGCCCGAACGACGGCTGGCGATCTATGTAGACGGGGCGGCCTTCCACAGCGGGACCAACCGCGCCCGCGACACCCACCTGCGCGACCAGCTGCGGCGGGGCAGCCAGGCATGGACGGTGGTCGAGCTGCGGGCGGCCGACCTCCGACGGGGCCAGGCGCTGGTGGAGGAGCTGCGGGCGATCTAGCCAGGTAATAGGAGCGCATCGTGGCCAAACAGCTCTACCAACTCTCTGACCTCCAGGATGCCTTCGCCGCGCGCATTCGGGCGAAGGTTCAGGATCGCCGCGCCGACGCCCAGGAGAACGTTGAGGATGTCCCGCTGCTCGGCTGGCTGCTCAAGCCACTCGCCGGCCTGGCCTTTGACGCCCGCGAGAGTCGCAACACGAGCCGTGGCGAGCGCGGTGAGGAGAGTGTCCTTGGCACCCTGCTGCGCTGGCTGCCCGATCCCTGGGTCGTCTTTCACAACGTGGTCATCGAGCCACAGCCCGACGACTTCGCTCAGATCGACCTGCTCATTGTCGGAACCGTAGGGGTCTTTCTGGTGGAGACGAAGGCCTGGCGCGGCTCGTACAAGGGCTACCGCGATAGCTGGCAGCAGCGCGAGGGAAATGCCTGGACGAAGGTGTCGAGCCCGACGGCCCAGGTGCAGCGCCACGCCCGCCTGCTGGCCTGGTGGCTCGAGCAGCAGCGATCCCTGGTGCTCCCGCCTGATACGCGGTGCCTGATGACTCCGCTCGTCGTGTTCACGCAGGCACAGTGGCTTCACACAGCTCAGTGTTCGGTTGAAGTCTTTGATGGCGTGCGACCGCTGCTCCAGCACATCAAGGCGTATCCCGATGGGCTGCTGGCCAACAATCAGGTTGAGGCGATCTGCGATCTGATCATCCGCTCGCCGACCCCAGTGGCGCTTCCAACGCCTCCGCCTGAAGTGCAATCGCGCCCAGGCCCACAGTATCAGCTACCTCCTACAACCGTTCGATCTGCCTCTACACACCAGTCCTCAATCACGCCACCGGCACCGGCACCGAGCGCATCTCCGCTGTGCCGCCGCTGCGGGGTGCCCATGGTGCTGCGCACCGCGCGCCAGGGCGCTAACGCCGGCAATCAGTTCTATGGCTGCCCGAACTTTCCGCGCTGCCGTGAGGTGCAGCCGATAGGAGAGGCAAAAGCATAGTGCGCTGCGGTGTGCTCTGCCTAGTCTGTGCGGTCGCGCCGTGGTGGTCGCCCTCGCCACACATAGCGCCTCAGCACGCCATATCATAGGGGTGCTGCGGCGGCTCGGCCTTCCAGATCCCGCGCGCTCGGCCGAGTGCCCAGTCTGCGGCGGCGACCGCGCCGGCGCAGGCCATGATCATATGGTCGGATGGGCTGGTGAACGCCGGGAGATCCGGGATGGCGTGGCGGCGCAGCCAGGCCAGCAGGGCGAGCCGGGCCTGTGGGTCGCGCTTCACCGCCCGCACCGCGTCGAGCGGTGCCTGCCGCAGCACCAGCGCGGCGCCGGGATGCACCTCGACAATCGCCGGCGGCCGATCGCCGGCCTGGAGCTCCAGCGCCCGCGCCAGGCTGATGCCGCGCAGGGTCAGGTAGGCCATCCGCGTCATCGTTGGGGGCATCACCGAGCCCGGCCGCATCCCGTGGGCCACCGCCAGCCGCCGCAGCTCACGGTCCGCCACCCGATCGCCGCCGCCGACCTGGTAGGACAGCGGCGCGTCGATGCCAACGACGATGGTGTCTGACGAGCCCTGCTCCCTGACCAGCCGCCCGATGGTGGGGTCGTCCAGGTCTTCCTGCGCGTTGACAAAGGTCAGCTGGCCGCCGGTCGCCTCCAGGCAGACCAGGGCGGTGTCTGCTGTATTGGTCGGGCCAGCGAGATCAATGCCGATTACACGCATCAGGATGGCTCATTCTACCAGCGCCACCAGGGGCGCTTCGGCGCCGCGGCGGAGCCGAGGGCGGCCGCCAGCGCGCTGGCGCGCTCCACATAGGGGCGGGCCTGCTCCGGCTGGCCGCAGGCCTGGAGCAGGCTGCCCATCGCCAACGTCAGCGCCAGCGTGTAGCGGTCGTTGCGCGGCTGCCAGGCCTCCTCCAGGGCGCGCAGATGCGGCGCGACCAGCTGGAGCGTCGCTATGTCCTGGGCCTTGGTCAGGGCATTGACCGTGATACAGAGCGCCTGGACAACCATCACCTGGATCGGCTCGTCGGAGTGGCGGCTGGCGAGGAAGGCGCGGCCCTGCGCGGTGAGCGCGACGGTGCCGGGCGTCGGCGCGGTCAGCCAGCCATCCCGGATCAGTGTGGCAAGGGCGGCCTGACCATGAGTCCGCGCCCGGGGCTGGAGCGGGGCGAGCAGGAGGATGTCAGGGATCGGCGCCGGGCTGACGAAGCAGTCGGCCGCCTGGAGCAGGGCGCGCATCATCGGCGTCAGATCCGCGCCGCCATGATCCTCATCTTTCACAGATACCTCGTGGTAGCCACAGTGGCGGCACCGGCAGGATCGCCCGGCAGGTATTGGCACCATATGCTACCACACCTCTGCCATCGAGCACAGCGCGCTGCACCTCGGCCACCTACAGCTCACCCGACAGCGTATGCTTCCCCAGCGCGATCATGCTGATGCGACGTTGTGCTGCCTGACTTCGACCGGCGTGGGGGCGTACCCAATTATCCTTCGATGCGCGGCGCAATGGCTGGCCCAACCGCGCGGCCTGGATCGCCAGCGGTTGGGTCAGCCGGTCATCGTACGGCACGGTTGATCGCCGTCGGTGATGTGCTGGCACTGATGCCAGCACTGATGCCAGCACTGGTGCCAGCACTGGTGATAGCTCTTTCGTAGGGCTGCAAAAGTTTGCACGCTTCCGGGGGGCGGGAATCAGTGATAGGTGCGCTGTTTTCCTGCAAAAACTGGTTTTGCCAAACATTTGCAACCACTCATTTCCCAGCGAGCGAGCCGGCCTACCTTGGCTCGCTCACCCCTCCCCAATAAGCCGCCCGCCGAGGTGGGCGTGGTAGGCGGCGCCGCGGGCGACGATCAGCTGGGGCTGGGCGAAGCGCACATCGTCCTGGATCTCGGCATCGCTGCGGGCACCGGGCTCATCGTACTCCTCCAGGTAGTTCGTCAGCGGGATCTCGACGGTTGGGAAGGCGCGCAGGAGCGCCGGGGCCACCGCCCAGGCACCGCCCCCGCCCAGGAGCACCCGCCCCAGCCGCCGCCCGTCCCCCCACAGCCATCGCGCCGTCAGGAGAATCGGCTCCGCCCCGGCCATGAGCGCCGCCGTCGCACCCGCCGGCAGCGCCCAGCTGCCGCCGCCATCCCGCCACTGTAAACTACAGTCTAGGCTCTTGCGCACTTTTGGTGATCCCGAACATTTGTCGCCATCAGGCGATGAGCCGGAGCTTTAAGAGATCGAGATTCGCACGGCCATACATCTGCCGTTTCACTTGC
>RYFE02000046.1 GCA_004138175.2 Chloroflexales bacterium ZM16-3
ACTCCTGACTCCTGACCCCCGACTCCTGACTCCCAAAGTCCCCGGAGAGCCAGTGGCCCATGCGCTGGCCGGCGCCCAGGCTGCCCGTGGCCGCCGTGACGATGTGGGCGACCTTGTTGGCCTGGACGTTCTCGGCGGCCACCTGGGCGGCGACCGGGTCGTTGTCGAGGGCCAGGATGGGGCCGGCGCCGAGCTTCGCTGCGGCGATAGCCAGGATGCCGCTGCCGGCGCCAATGTCCAGCGTGCGCAGGCCGGGCCGGGCGTAGCGCTCCAGCAGGCGCAGGCAGAGCTGGGTGGTCGGATGTAGCCCCGTCCCGAAGGCCATGCCCGGGTCAAGGTAGATCGCCACATCGTCGGGCTTAGGCTCGTACTCAAGCCAGGAGGGCACGACCACGGTGCGCTCGCCGACGCGCAGGATGCTGTAGTGCTGCTTCCATGCGTTGGCCCAGTCCTCCTCCTCTAGCGTGCGCGCCTGGAGCGGGCTCATCGGGCGGATCTGGCCGAAGTGCCAGAGCGCCTGCTCAAGCCGCTGGCGCACATCCTCGGCCTGGGCGTCCAGCGGGATGTAGGTGCGCAGCGTCACCGGGCGGGACAGGTCGTAGCTAAACTCAGGCCCCTCGTCGCCAGGGGTCCACGCGGGCTCGGCGACGACGCCGCCGTTGTAGCCGTAGCGGGCCAGCAGCTCGGAGACGGACTCGACGGATTCGTTGTCGACTTGGACGGAAAGTTCGAGCCAGCTCATATGTTGAATGTTGAGTGTTGAATGTTGAATGTTGAATGTCAGAGACATTCAACATTCAACATTCAACATTCATAATTTGTAGCGTGTACCCTGCGGGCCATCCTCAAGGGTGACGCCGAGGTCGGTGAGGCGCGTGCGTACTAGGTCGGCCAGATCGAACTGCTTGGCCTTGCGCAGGCTGGCCCGCAGCTCGATCAGCAGCTCGATGAAGGGGGCCACGTCCTGGCTCTTGGCGCTCTGCTGGGGGCTGAGGCGCAGGCCGAGGACACCGGCCAGCTCGCGGAGCGTTGCCTGTGCCGCCGCAAAAGGCGCACCGCCCACGCTTGCGTCGCGGGCGACATTGATCGCGCGCACCAGCTCGAAGAGAGCAGCCAGGGCACCGGCGGTGTTGAAGTCGCCGTCCATCGCCGCGACGAAGGCGGCGCGGGCGGACTCGACGCTGTGGGCGAGTGCGGCGGCGACCGGGCCGTCCTCGGCGGTGCCGACGGCGGGCAGCAGCGCGCCGAGCAGCCGATCCAGCTTGCGGGCGTTATCGGCGGCGATGTCGGCGTTGTAGGTGAGCGGGCTGCGGTAGTAGCTGCCAAGCACGATCAGGCGGAAGACATCGGCGTCGTACTGCTTGAGGAAGCTGTCGATGGTGACGACGTTGCCGAGCGACTTGGACATCTTCTCGACCTGGCGGGTCTCGGGGTTGACAAGCTGGAGCATACCGTTATGCACCCAGAAGCGCGAGAATGCCTCGCCGGTGAGGCACTCGCTCTGGGCGATCTCGTTCTCGTGATGCGGGAAGACCAGGTCGTTGCCTCCGCCGTGGATGTCGATCTGCGCGCCGAGGTGCTTCATGCTCATGGCCGAGCACTCGATATGCCAGCCGGGCCGACCCTGGCCCCAGGGGCTTGGCCATGCGGGCTCGCCCGCCTTGGCGGCCTTCCAGAGGGCGAAGTCGGCAGGCGACTCCTTGCGCGGGTCAACCTCGAAGCGGGTGCCACTGAGCATCTCATCGAGCGAGCGGCCGGAGAGCTTGCCATAGCCGGGGTCGCTGGCGACGCGGAAGTAGACATCGCCCTCGGCGGGGTAGGCATGCCCGCCGTCGATCAGCTTCTGCGTGAAGTCGATGATCTCGCCCATAGTCTGGGTGGCCAGAGGGTAGGCACCAGCGGGCAGCACATTCAACCGCTGAAGCTGACCGAGGAACTCGTCGGCGTACTGGGCGGCCATCTGAAGCGGGTCGCGCCCAGTGGCGTTGGCGCGGGCGATGACCTTGTCGTCCACATCGGTGAAGTTGACGACGTGGCGCACCTTGTAGCCGGAGAACTCCAGGTAGCGACGGATGATATCGAAGACGATCGCCGACATAGCGTGGCCGATGTGGGCGTCATCGTAGACGGTGACGCCACAGACATACATGCGAACCACGTTAGGCTCGATCGTCTCTAGCGGCTCAACCTTGCGGGTCAGGGAGTTGTAGAGTTGGATAGCCATCTTTACTCAATGTTGAATGGCGTGTGGGCCATTCAACATTCAACATTCAACATTAGATCCCGGCACCAAGATTATACTCTTCATTGCGCTGGCCGTTTTCATCGAGGATGTGCCAGAGGCTTGCGGGCAGAGCGTCGTAGGCCAGGTGATGCTCGGCGTGGTGGGTCTGGGTGGTGTCCTCCAGATCGGCCAGGCGATCCTCAAGCTCAAGCACCTTGGCGCGCAGGCCACGGAGCATCTCGCCCTCGGGGTCGGGCAGATCCTCAACGCGGCGGGTGACGCCGGTGGCCGGGTCGCGGGTGGCGACGATGCGGGCGGGCACGCCGATGGCGGTAGAGTGCGGCGGCACGTCCTTCACCACCACGGCGCCGCCGCCGATGCGGGCGCCCTTGCCGATGATGATCGCGCCGAGGATGCTGGCCCCGACGCCGACCACGACGTCGTCCTCTAGGGTGGGGTGGCGCTTGCCAGACTGCTTGCCGGTGCCGCCAAGGGTGACGCCCTGGTAGAGCATGACCCGATCGCCAATCTCTGCCGTCTCACCGATCACCACACCCATGCCGTGGTCGATGAAGAAGCCCTGGCCAATGGTGGCGCCGGGGTGGATCTCGATGCCGGTCCAGAAGCGGGACGCCTGCGAGATATAGCGGGGCAAGAAAGGTATGCGGCGCTTCCAGATAGCGTGGGCCAGCCGGTGGAGCAGAATGGCGTGGAGGCCAGGGTAGAGCAGCACCTCGGCCAGGTTGCAAGCAGCCGGGTCGTTGCGGAAGATTGCGCGCACATCGTCGCGCAGCGTGCGGATCGCGCTGGAGAAAGACATGAGAGTTCTCCTGCTGGGTCGCTGGACATTCGGGCGGGGAGCACACGAAGCTAGGGGCGCTGTGTGAAACAGCGCCCCTAGCTACAGACGCACCCGAGGCAAGAGAGCAGGGCGGGCCGGGCGAACTGGCCCGCTCCTGTAGAGGTAGAGGGGGAGCTATTCAGCAGGACTGGAAGGAGCAGGGGCACTGGTGTCGCTCTTCTCACTCGTGCTAGCCTTCTCAACCGTATCGGTCGTCTCAGTCTTCTCGGTCTTCTCGGTTTTCTCAGTCTTGGTGGAATCACTGGTGACGGCGGTGCTGCTGGTGCCGCGGCTATCGTTGATGTACCAGCCGGAGCCCTTGAAGACAACGCCTGCGGGCTGGATCACCCGGCGCACCTGGCCATCCTGGCAGTGGGGGCAGAGAGTTAACGGTTCGTCCTTGAAGCTCTGGAATTTCTCGAACTGCTTGCCGCAGCTCTTGCACGCATAGACGTAGGTCGGCATAACGCTACAACCCTCCCTGAAGGTCGCATCTTTCAACTACTGCTCGCTAACCTCTATTGTACCCGAAGCAATTACAGCGCGCAATAAGCATCACTGAGGCACTGAGGCACTGAGGCACTGAGGCACTGAGGCGCTGAGGCACTGAGGCGCTGAGGCACTGAGGCGCTGAGGCGCTGAGGCGCTGAGGCGCTGAGTCGCTGAGGCGCTGAGGCGCTGAGGCGCTGAGGCGACTTCACACCTCGATCCGCTCTAGGCCACGGGTGCCCATGATCGCGCCGCCCCAGCAGATAGCGCCGGTGAGCAGGAGGGCCAGGGTCCAGCCGAGCAGGCTGACACCGATGGCCGCCACCCCGCCGCCGACAAGGCCGCCGATAGCCGTGCCGCCTGCCACCAGCCCCACCACCAGAGTCAGATAGAGCGGGTAGAAAAGCATCCCCAGGCAGCCCGTCTGCCAGGTGGACTGCTGCTGCGGGTTCTCCCAGTTCAGCCTGGGGAAGGCCGCGCCCAGGCCCATGGTGAAGGCCGCGCAGCCGAGCCCGGCGATCATCAGCAGAAGCCACTGCTCTAGGAGGAGGGCCGGTGCGGCGTGCCGCAAGGCGGCCAGCAGGATCAGGAAGGGCGTGCCGATGGCCGGGAAGGGCAGGTAGGCCAGGGCGAACTTGCCCAGCAGGATGCGCATCGGGCTGACCGGGGCCAGCTTGAGAATCCAGAACGCCTTGCCCTCGCGACTTACGCCGGTGCCTGCCAGCGCGCTGGAGATCGAGAGGCAGATGAAGAAGGCGATCCCCGCGCTCAGCAGGTCGCTTAGCTGGCGGATGGCAGCGGGGATCTCCGCGTCAGCCACAGGATCGGGCGGGCTGGCGATCAGCCGGAATGTCCAGATCCCGGCCAGGGCCACCGGGAAGATCAGCTGCTGGAGGTTGCGCAGGTCGCGCACGAAGAGGCGAAGATCCTTGGCGAGGATGGCGCGCGACTCGGGGGGGAGCAGGCGGGCAAATGGTGCGAGGAGATCGGCCCGCTGCCTCCTGCTCGCTGTCTCCTGCTTCCTGCCCCGCACGCGACCGCCCTGGGTGGCCATATTGCTCCAGCCGTCGTAGTAGAGCCGCTCGGCCAGCAGCATACAGCCGAGGAAGGCCCCGACCGAGGTGACGACAAACAGGCCGCCGAAGACGATCAGGGAGAGCGCGTCGCCTGTGCCTGCGGCCACCAGTGCGCGACCGGCCCATGCCGAGGGCAGCAGCGGGAAGTTGCTGGCCAGCAGCGCCTGTAGGCTGCCGGGGCCGGTGACGACGGGGGCAACCTCGCGGGCAAACTGGCTGATCACATAGAAGGCGATGCCGATCAGGCCGCCGATCACGCTGACGATCTCGCGGGCGCGTCGGGCGGGCAGCACGCGCACCACGGCCATCACCAGCAGGGCACCGATTCCGGCGGGCAGCAGGGGCAGCAGCAGCAGTGAGAGCACCGCGCAGATGAAGTAGAGTGGGCCGTAGCCCATGCCCCGGCCGTAGCCGAGCAGCACCGGGCCGAGCAGGGCGATCAGCAGGGCGTACTGGCCGATCAGGCCGCCGAAGAACTTGACCACGAAGACGGCGCGCATGGGCACCGGGGCCACCAGCAACATGTCCATGTCGCCGGAGAGGTAGAGCGAACTGAGCAGCCCGCTGAAGCTGGAGAGCACCAGCAGCAGCAGGGCACCGAGCAGCACCACGCCGGGCAGGGCTGCCAGGTAGGGCGTAAAGTCGGTGGGCATGCCCGGGTTCTGGGCGGCCACCTCTTTCAACACGTCGGCGAACTCGGGGCTGCGGATGGCCTGCACCGCAAAGCCGACAAAGTTGTAGATCCCGAACGCGCCGAAGCCGATCAGGGCGGCCAGGAAGATCAGGCCGATCTGCCGCCGCCGCCTGCCGCGCCACAGGTCGTTGCGGGTGATCAGGAAGCGGGTGCGCACCAGCACCCAGATTGCGTTGATCATAGGGAATGTAAAATGGCAGTAGAGCAGAAGTAACGCTGTCACCCTGAGCGAAGCGAAGGGTCCCGGTCGGGATTCTTCGCTTCGCTCAGAATGACAGGACGCTTCACAGCGTTACTTCTGCGGTATTGCGTAAAATGGCAGTAGAGCAGAAGTAACGCTGTCACCCTGAGCGAAGCGAAGGGTCCCGGTCGGGATTCTTCGCTTCGCTCAGAATGACAGGACGCTTCACAGCGTTACTTCTGCGGTATTGCGTAAAATGCAAAATGCAAAAATACGAGGGCGCTCACAATTTTGCATTTTGCATTTTGCATTGAATCAGGCGAGCGCCTCGGCGATGGCGACATCCTCAGCGCCGCCGGTGAGGTTCAGGAAGATATCCTCAAGCGAGGAGTCGCCGCCTGCGCGCAGCTCCTCCAGGGTACCGGCGGCCACGATCGCGCCCTTGCTGATGATGATAACGCGATCACACATGCGCTCGGCGATCTCCAGGATGTGGGTGGACATAAACACCGAGGTGCCCTGGTCAGACACATCGCGCAGGATGTCCTTGATCAGCCGGGCGCTGCGCGGGTCGAGGCCGACGGTCGGCTCATCGAGGAAGAAAGCGCGCGGGTGGTGGAGCAGCGCGCCGGTGAGGGCGGCCTTCTGGCGCATGCCGTGCGAGTAGCCGCCGAGCAGCTCGTCGGCGCGGTCGGCGAGGCCGAAGAGCTGAAGCAGCTCCTCGCCGCGCCGGCGGGCCGTGGCCCGGTCGAGCTGGTAGAGCCCGGCCATAAAGTCGATATACTCGCGGGCGCTAAGCTTCTCGGGGAGAAAGGGCTGGTCGGGCACGTAGCCGAGGATGGCCTTGGCCTTGAGCGGCTCCTGCTGAATGTCGAAGCCGCCGATGCGGGCGCTGCCGGCGCTGGGCTTGAGCAGGCCGATCAGCATCTTGATCGTCGTCGTCTTGCCTGCGCCGTTGGGGCCGAGGAAGCCGACGATCTCGCCGGGGGCGATGGCCAGATCAACCCCCTTGACGGCGAGGGTGTCACCGTAGCGCTTCTGCAGACCCTCGGCCGCGATCATCGGCGCGGCGCTATCTAGCTGATGCATGCGCACTCCTTAAAGCGACATCGGCTCTCACAGGCGCATTGTAGCACGCAAAGAAGGAGGGTTTCAGGGAGGGCACGTGCCCTCCCTGAAACCCTCCTTCCCGATACGGAGATCGCTGCGGCGTTTAGTACATCCCCTTCAGCTCGGGGTTGCGGCGCAGGCGGACGAGGATGTTGCGCTTGAGCGCGTAGACCTCGGACACGTCGCTGAAGAGGTCGCCGCGTGCGGCGAAGATGTCGCCGGGTTTCATGCCGAGCAGGAAGGAGCTGCGCACGACCACGCGCTCGGCCTCGCTCTGGAGCATGCCGTCCACGAGCTGCCAGAACTCAGCGCGGCTGACGCGCTCGGTGGCCTCCTCGTCGGCGTGCGAGAGCTTCTGGGTGTTCCAGTTGATACACTCCTCGGGCAGCAGGTCGGCGTAGGAGTGGGCGCGGGCGCTGTCGATCACCACGCAGCTGGCGCAGCGGCGCAGGTAGTTCAGCAGCGCGGCCAGGCTCGGGAAGGAGCTGAAGCGCTCGGCCGGGATGGCCCGCCAGAAGCGGGTGAATGCCGCGCTCACAAAGAAGTCGCTCGTCTCGCCGCTGACGGTGAAGGCGCCGGTGCGGCGCACCCAGTGCTCGACGAGCTGGAAGTAGTGCTGGTAGATGTGCTCCCAGGCGTCCTCGCTGCGCTCGACGAGGGCGCGGCGGAAGAGCTCGTAGGCGAAGCGGGAGTCGTAGTCCTGGTGGCTGTAGAAGAGCCGGCTCTCCACGGCGCAGCGGCTCATCAGGGTGCCGAAGTCCATCCGGCTGAGGTCGATCGCGCTGCTTGTCTGGGCGCCGCTCAGCGGGGCGGCGGGCTGGGCGCTGCTCATTGTCTGCGTCATCTCGGGCCTCCTCCTGGTGTGTCTCGGCTACTACATTCGCTGAGACCAGGGTACCCCGAGAGAACGCCGTTTTAGAGGCTGGGAACCTTCCGTAAGGCTGACGAAATGGGGAGGTTCGGGTCGCAGCCCGCCCCCCCTCATTTGTCTGATATGATGAACGAGGATGGGCTCATTGATTTGTCAGCGCCTGGCGTATCTGTGTCAGGGGATGACAGATCTGTGAGAGGGCTTTATGCCATAGTTGGAGAAGACCTCACATGAGGATTGTGCTGTTTGGAGCGACGGGCGGGCTGGGCAGCGCCGTGCTGGCCGAGGCGCTGGGTCGCGGGCATACGGTGACGGCGCTGCTGCGCGAGCCGGCCCGCCTCGCGGTGAGCCACCCGCGCCTGGAGGCGGTGGCCGGCGATGTGCGCGACCATGTCGCTGTGGCTGAGGTGTTGGCTGGCCAGGATGCGGCGATCAGCTGTATTGGGCCGGGACAGCTTGACGATGAGGTGGATGTGATCAGCGCCGGGATGGCGAGCATCCTGTCAGGGATGCAGGCGGCCGGGGCGCGCCGGATCGTGGCCGTGGCGGCGGCGGGCATCCTTCAGGAGGACGAGGAGACGCTGCTGCGTGATGCGCCGGGCTTCCCGCCGATGCTGCGCGCGATCTCGGGGGAGCACCTGCGGGCCTACGAGCTGCTGCGCAGCTCGGACGCGCGCTGGACACTGGTCTGCCCGCCGGTGCTGGCCGATGGCGAGGGGACGGGCGGCTACCGGGCTGAGCGCGACTACCTGCCGCTGGGGGGCGAGCAGATCGCCCGGGCCGATGTGGCCCTGTTCATCTTGGACGAGCTGGAGAGCGGGGCGTTTGTGGGGTTGCGGGTGGGAATCGCCGAGTAGGGGTGCCCCCAGGAGAAACACCATGCGCAGAATTGTGCCGGGCCTCTACACCTTCAGCCGACTGCCGGTTGGGCGCGTCTACCTGATCACCGAGGGGGATGGGCTGACCCTGATCGATGCGAGCATCTCGTTGGCCGCTGGGCCGATCCTGAGCCAGATCCGTAAGCTGGGCTTTGCGGCGACGGATGTGCGGCGAATTCTGATCACGCACGCGCACCCCGACCATATTGGCGCTCTGCCGGCCCTGGTGAAGGCCACCGGCGCTGAGGTCTGGGCCTCGCGGCTGGATCGACCGGTGATCGAAGGGGCGATGCCGGTGATTCGACCACGGGACGCGGATCTGCGCGGTATCTCGCGGATGATGGGCGGCGGGGCGATGCTTTTCCCTCCGGTGCCGGTGGCCCGCGAGCTGCGCGATGGTGAGGTGCTAGACGATGTCTTCGACGGCATGCAGGTGCTCGCCACGCCCGGCCACACCCCCGGCCATATCTCGTTCTGGCACCCCGAGCGGCAGCTGATCATCCTCGGCGATGTGATCATGCATCTGCCGACGCGGCTGGTGCTGCCCTTCGCGGCCTTCACCTACGACATGGCCGAGAACATTCGCTCGATCGGGCGGGTGGCCCGCCTGGAGCCACATATTGTCTGCTTCGGCCACGGCTCGCCGATGACGGCCAGTACCGTGAGGCGGATCGGCGCGTTCGCGCAGAAGGTGGGGGCGATCTAGCGCCAAGGCAAAAGGCACCTGGCACGGCTCTTGCTGAAGAGTATGACGTAGTCTATCAAGCTATGTCGGGGGCATGGCCCCCGCTCAACAGAAGGAGCCTTATATGATTAACTTTATCCTATGGCTACTGTTCGGTGCCCTGGTCGGCTGGCTGGCGAGCATTGTGATGAAGACGAACGCCCAGCAGGGCGGGCTGATGAATATCATCATCGGTATCATTGGCGCGATGCTCGGCGGGTTTGTCTTCGGCCTGCTGGGCGTCGGCGGGAGCAATATCAACAACGGCGACTTCAGCCTGGGCGCGCTGCTGGTATCGTTCGTGGGCGCAGTCATCCTGCTCGGCATCGTCAACTTCTTCCGACGCGGCAGCGTGCGGTAGATCACTGAGGCGCTGAACTACTGAGCCGCACAGGTCGGCGCGCAATGCGCGCCGACCTGTGCGATTCTTGCGTCTGTGGGGAAGGTGCGGTATCTTTTACATACACCTGACCGAAACTATCACTGGCGGTGCGCGGGCACGCGCGGGCCATAGCGGGGGCTGCGGCCCCCGCTTCCCGTCTCTGGGAGACGCTATGATCACCTCCGCCCCGCTTGAGGATCTGGCGAGCTATGTCCCGGCGCTGATCTTGCGGCGCATGGCCGCCGACATGGGCACGACGATGTCGCCCTCGGTGGAGCGATTTCCGGCGGCTGCGCTGTTTGCGGATCTGTCTGGGTTCACGGCGCTCACCGAGCAGCTGAGCCTGCATAACCCGGCGGGCACCGAGGAGCTGACTCAGATCCTCGACCTGTACTTCGGCCATCTGGTGCGGGTGGTCGCCGCGCACGGCGGCGATGTGGTGAAGTTCGCTGGCGATGGCCTGCTGGCCCTGTGGTATGGCGACGAGGGGCTGCCGCAACTGGCCCAGCGCGCGATGCAGTGCGGGCTGTCCGTGCAGATGATGATGTCGCCGGAAGTGTGGGGGAGCTTCGATGGCACGCGCGCGCCGGCCCCGCTGAAGATGCGGGTGGGCGTGGGCGCCGGCGATGTGACGACGATGCACATCGGCGGGATCTTTGGGCGCTGGGAGCTGCTGGTGACGGGCGAGCCGGTGGAGCAGACGAGCATGGCCGAGGCGCAGGCGCGGCCGGGCGATGTGGTGATCGCGGCCGAGGCGTGGCCGCTGGTGGCCGAGTGTTGCGTCGGCGAGCCGCTGCCCTCGGGCGCGGTGCGACTGGGCTCGCTGACGGACTACCTGCCGATGCGCGGGCTTGAGACGCCCCTGCTGCGGGCCGATATGGCCGACGTCCTGCGCTCCTACTTGCCAAAGGCTATCCTGGCGCGGATGGACGCCGGGCAGACGGCATGGCTGGCCGAGCAGCGGCAGGTGACGGTGCTGTTTGTGAACTTGCCCGGCCTGCGGGCCGACACGCCCCTGCGCCAGGCCCAGAAGCTCATGCGCACCATCCAGTCGATGCTCTACCGCTTCGAGGGCAGCATCAGCCGACTGGGGACCGACAGCAAGGGGCCGACGCTGGTGGCCGCCCTGGGCCTGCCGCCTCTGTCCCACGAGAACGACCCCGAGCGCGGGGTGCGGGCGGCGCTGGCCATCCAGTCGGCCCTGGCGGATATGGGCTTTGCCTGCGCGATCGGGGTGACGACGGGCGATGCCCTGTGCGGGGCGGTGGGCTGCGCGGCCCGCCGCGAGTATACGATGATGGGATTGATCGTGAACCGCTCGGCCCGACTGATGCAGGCCGCCGCCGCCCAGGCGGCGCACGACGGCGGGGCCGCCCTGCTCTGCGACGCGGCGACGGCCCATGCCACCCACCACGCCCTGCGCTTCGAGCGCCTGCCGCCGCTCGCCCTCAAGGGGGTGAGCGAGCTGGTGCCAGTCTACCGCCCGCTGTCCGACGAAGCAGCCCAGCAGCGGCAGGGGCCGGACGCGCACACCGGCGCGCTGATCGGCAGAGCCCGCGAGCTAGCCATGATTGAGACAATGGTGGGCGACCTGTCCCAGCATGGGCACGGCGGCACCATGCTGATCGAGGGCGATGAGGGGATCGGCAAGACGCGGCTGATCGAGGCGCTGCACGCGGCGGCGCGGGGCGCGGGGCTGCCGGTGTTCGCGGGGGCGGGCAGCCCGGTAGATGCGGCGCCCTACGGAGCCTGGAGGTCGATCTTTGGCGCGCTCATCCCGACCGACGGGCATGCCGAGCGCGCGGGCTGGGCGGCCGAGACACTCGGCGAGGAGCTGGCACCGCTGGCACCGCTGCTGCGGGCTGTGCTATACATCGACCTGGAGGACACGTCGATCACGGCCCAGATGGATGGCCAGGTGCGCGCCGATAACACCCGCGACCTGCTCGTGCGCCTGCTGGCCCAGGCCACCCGCAGCAGCCCGCTGGTGATCACCATTGAGGATTCCCAGTGGCTCGACGCGAGCTCGTGGGCGCTGCTGCTGGCCGCCGCCGAGCGGGTCGACCGGCTGCTGCTGGCCATCGCCGCGCGGCCCATGCCCGACACGCCGCCCGAGTACCAGCGTCTGGCCTACCTTCCCGACACGCGGCGCGTCCAGCTTAGCGGCCTGGAGCCAGAGCAGGTGCGCGACCTGCTGGCCCAGCGGCTTGAGGTCGACAGCGTGCCCCGCGAGGTCTGGCAGCTGATCGCCTCCCGCTCACGGGGCAACCCCTTCTTCAGCGAGGAGCTGCTGCACACGCTGCGCGACAGCGGGCTGATCCTGGTGTCGGGCCGCGAGAGCCATGTGGTGGCGGGGGCGGGCGACCCGCTGCATGTGCTCAACAGCGTGCGCCTGCCCAGCACGGTGCAGGGGCTGATCACCAGCCGCATCGACCGGCTGAGCCCGGCGCAGCAGCTGACCCTGAAGGTGGCCAGCGTGATCGGCCAGGGCTTCACGCTCTCGACGCTGAGCGCCATCCACCCGGTGGAGCGCGACCCCGGGCGGCTGGTGGATCAGCTGTTCACGCTCCAGCAGGCCGGGCTGGTACTGATCGAGTCATTCGACCCCGAGCTGGCCTACACCTTCAAGCACGCAGTGGCGGCCGAGGTGGCCTATAACCTGATGAGCTTCCGGCAGCGCCGACAGCTCCACCGTTCACTGGCCGAGCGCTACGAGGCGGGCGGCGAGGGCGTGACGGCGGCGAATGCCGCGCAGCTGGCCTACCACTGGCGTCAGGCCAATGATCTGCCACGGGCGATGGGCTACCTGGCTATGGCCGGTGAGCAGGCGCTGCGAGCGGGTGCCTACAGCGAGGCGGGCGGGTTCCTGCGTGAGGCGATCCAGATCGCTGAGGGGCTGCCTGGCGCAGCTGCCCCCGACCTGGCGACGCGGGCGCGCTGGGAGCAGCAGCTCGGCGAGGCGCACCAGGGGATGACCGGCTGAGCGAGAGCGCCGACGCCGGAACAGCCCGCGATAATGGATTGGCCCTGCCCCAGACTATGTCCCCAGATTGCGCCCTGCGGGAAGTGCCCCTATAATTGGCTCATGGTAGCGAGGTACGTGTCCCTCGGCCCAAAGATGAGCCACAGGAAGAGTTTGATGGCAGGTAACAACGGCGTACCGACGCCCGAGGCCCAGATGCAGATCGATAGCGTCGGGCTGAGCTTTGGCGGTGTACGCGCCCTCTCGGGCATCAGCTTTAATGTCTACCCCGGAACCATCCAGGCGATCATCGGCCCGAACGGAGCGGGGAAAACCAGCCTGCTCAACTGTATCAGCGGCCTCTACAAGCCGCAGCAGGGGCAGATCCGCTTCGAGGGCCGCAACCTGATCGGCCTGGCCCCGCACGAGATCGCCCGCCTCGGCGTCGCCCGCTCGTTCCAGAACATCGAGCTGTTCCGCCACATGACCGTGGTGGAGAACCTCATGCTGGGCCGTCACGTGCATATGCGCGGCGGCGTGATCAGCGGCGGCCTGTACTGGGGCGCCGGCAAGCGCGAGGAGATCGTCCACCGCGAGTTTGTCGAGCAGGTGATCGACCTGCTTGAGATCCAAGACATTCGGAAGAAGACGGTGGGCTCGCTGTCCTACGGCCTCCAGAAGCGGGTTGAGCTGGGGCGCGCCCTGGCGATGGACCCACGGCTCCTGCTGCTCGATGAGCCGATGGCCGGCATGAACAGCGAGGAGAAGGAGGACATGGCCCGCTTCATCCTCGACATCAGCGAGGAGCAGCGCACCACGATTGTGCTGATCGAGCACGACATGGGCGTGGTCATGGACATTAGCGACAATGTCGCGGTGCTTGAGTTCGGCCAGCTGATCGCCTATGGCTCCCCCGACGAGGTTAAGGCGCACCCCGATGTGATCGCGGCCTACCTCGGCCACCAGCACGCCGCGCACTAGCGCCAATGTTGAATGTTAAATTGCCGCACTGCTTCCTGATGTGATCTGGCACAGGCGGCGTTCTGTGCGGCGTTGCCCGGCGGCTGAGGTATTGCATCCAAACACAAGCGCCCCCT
Organism: Chloroflexales bacterium ZM16-3; assembly: GCA_004138175.2. Classification (GTDB taxonomy): domain Bacteria; phylum Chloroflexota; class Chloroflexia; order Chloroflexales; family Chloroflexaceae; genus Oscillochloris; species Oscillochloris kuznetsovii. The sequence goes on from RYFE02000046.1 coordinate 13,530, forward strand.
CTCCGGAATGGAGAGGGGGCGCTTGTGCCGCGAGTACGTGGGTGTAAGATCTCCCCCGTGACAAATATAGCCTTTTCGGTTATTATCTCTCATACCTTTTTGTTACCTAAACGATATTCGGCTTTTATCAGAGAGGATAAGAGCGTATGGTCGACGAGACCCTGCCCCGCCTCCTCATACGCAACGTCGAGCGGCTGGGCGAGAAGGTCGCACTACGCGAGAAAGAGTTCGGCATCTGGCAGACTGCCACCTGGCGTCAGTTTGCCGACCATGTACGCGCCTTCGCCATGGGACTGAGCGCGCTTGGCGTGCGACGTCAGGACACCGTGGCGATCATCGGAGACAACCGCCCCGAGTGGCTGTACGCAGAGCTTGGCACCCAGGCCATCGGCGCGATCAGCGTCGGCATCTACCAGGACTCGGCCCCCGAGGAGGTTAAGTATATCCTCCAGGCCACCGATTCTCGCGTGATCATCGCCGAGGATCAGGAGCAGGTCGATAAGATCCTTGAGCTGTGGCCCGAGCTGTCCGGCGTGCTCAAGGTGATCTACTACGAGCCGAAGGGGCTGCGCAACTATGGCGAGCCCTTCCTGGCGACCTTCCCCATGATCGAGGATCTGGGCCGCAACTTCGACCAGCAGAACCCCGGCCACTTCGACCGCGAGCTGGCCCTGGGCCGCGCTGAGGATGTGGCGATGCTGGTCACAACCTCTGGCACCACCGGCAAGCCCAAGCTGGCGATGCTCACCCACAGCAACCTGATCAGCCAGGGCCGTGGTCTGCTTGAGGTGGACCCGCTCGAGTCCAGCGACGAGTTTGTCAGCTTCCTGCCGCTGGCCTGGGTGGGCGAGCAGATGATCACCGTCGCCGCTGGCATCCAGTGCGGCTTCACGATCAACTTCCCCGAGTCGGCCGCCACCGTGCAGGAGAATATTCGCGAGATCGGGCCGCGGGTGATGTTCGCCCCGCCCCGGATCTGGGAGAATATGCTCTCGCAGGTGCAGGTGAAGACTCAGGACAGCACGCGCCTCAAGCGGGCGGTCTATGCGTGGGCGATGTCCCAGGGCTACGCCATGGCCGACTCGCGCTTCAGCGGCGAGCCCGCCGGCATCGGCCTGCGCCTGAGCTACGGGCTGGCCCGCCTGCTTGTCTTTGAGGCGCTGAAGGACCACCTGGGGCTGCGCTTCCTCAAGCGAGCCTACACCGGCGGCGCGGCCCTCGGGCCGGATGTCTTCCGCTTCTACCACGCCCTCGGCGTGAACCTGAAGCAGGTGTATGGCCAGACCGAGAGCTCGGGCCTGTGTGTGATCCACCGCGATGGGGCGATCAAGTTTCAGACGGTGGGCTCGCCGCTGCCGAACACCGAAGTCAAGATCGCCGAGAGCGGCGAGATCCTGGTGAAGAGCCCGTCTGTCTTCATCGGCTACTACAAGAGCCCCGAGTCCACCGCCGAGACGATGGAGCAAGGCTGGCTGCGCAGCGGCGACGCCGGCTACTTCGACGACAACGGCCAACTGATCGTGATCGACCGGGCCAAGGACGTGATGACGCTGCACGACGGCACCAAGTTCTCGCCTCAGTTTATTGAGAACAAACTCAAGTTCAGCCCCTACGTCAAAGAGGCGGTGGTCTTCGGCGGCGACTGGCCCTTTGTGACGACGATCATCAACATCGACTTCGCCAACGTGGGCAAGTGGGCCGAGAGCCGCCAGATCTCGTACACGACCTACACCGACCTAGCCCAGAAGCCGCAGGTCTACGCGCTCATCCGCAAGGATGTGGAGCGGGCCAACGGCGATATGCCCGACGCCGCCCGGATCAGGCGCTTCCTGCTGCTGCACAAAGAGCTTGACGCCGACGACGGCGAGCTGACCCGCACGCGCAAGGTGCGCCGAAACCTGGTGGCCAAGCGCTACCAGGAGATTGTGGACGCGCTGTACGGCGACCGGTCGGATGTTGAGATCGAGACGACGATCACCTACCAGGATGGGCGCACGGCCCTGCTGAAGACAAAGCTGCATGTCGAGGAGATGGACGAGGGGACAAAGACGAAAGCCGACAAACGAGCTGCCAGCGCGGCAACCGCCCGCTGAGGCTCGGCTCTCGTACGCCGTCCCTCGTCGCAATGACTATGGAAAAATTCATCCAGCTCACCCTGTCCGGCGTCGCCAATGGCGCAATCTTCTCGCTCGTCGCCCTGGGCTTCGTGCTGATCTACAAGAGCAGCGACGTGATCAACTTCGCCCAGGGCGAGCTGCTCATGATCGGTGCCTACCTGACCTACATGACCGTGCAGCAGTTTGGCCTCTTCTGGCCGATTGGTGTGGTTGTGGCGGTAATCCTGGCCGCTGTGGTAGGCGCGCTGATCGAGTCGCTGGTGCTGCGGCCACTGATCGGCGAGCCGGCGATCTCGGTGATCATGGTTACGATCGGACTCTCATCGCTGCTGCGCGGCATCGTGGGCGCGATCTGGGGCGTGACGCCGCTGCCCGCGCCGCAGTTTCTGCCGCGCGACCCGGTGAAGATCCTGGGCGCGAGCGTTGGCCTCGATAAGCTCCTGGCGATCGGCCTGGCCCTGCTGCTCTTCGGGCTGCTGACGCTCTTCTTCCGGCGGAGCAACGAGGGCATCGCCATGCGCGCCGTGGCCGACGACCAGCAGGCGGCGCTGAGCATGGGCATCAGCATCAAGCGGATCTGGGCGGTAGCCTGGGCGATCGCCGCCGTGACGGCGGCGGTGGGCGGCATTCTGCTGATGAGCATCTTCGGCGGGGTCAGCGGCACGATCGGGCGGGTCGGCCTGCTGGTCTTCCCAGTGGTCATCCTGGGCGGCCTCGACAGCATCCCCGGCGCGATCATCGGCGGCCTGATCATCGGGCTGCTCCAGGCGTTCGCCGGTGGCTACCTGCCCCCAGAGCTAGGGCTCGGCGAGGTGGTACCCTACGTCGTTCTGATCCTCATCTTGCTTGTTCGGCCCTACGGCCTCTTCGGCCAGACCCGGATCGAGCGCGTGTAGCGTGTAGGGGCGGCTCGCGAGCCGCCCCTACGCCGTGTATGGAACACATACTATGCAAAGCGGAACCTTCCACTCCTCGTACTCCAGCGACATGGGCCTGCGGCCCTACTGGCCGATGCGGATACGGATCATCTTGGTGATCGCGATCATGCTGATCTTCCCCTGGTTCGCCGGGCGCTACTGGCTGAACCTGGCCAACACGATCGGCATCGCGGCGATCAGCGCGATCGGGCTGAACATTCTGGTTGGCTACACCGGGCAGATCAGCATTGGCCAGGGTGGGTTTATGGCCGTCGGCGCATACACCTCGGGCCTGCTCGCCGCTAACGCGGGCCTGCCGATGTGGATCAGCGTCCCGATCGCCTGCGTATTCACGGCTATCGTGGGCGCGCTTTTCGGCCTGCCCTCGGTGCGGCTGAAGGGGCTCTACCTAGCGATTGCCACCCTGGCCGCGCAAGAGATTATCATCTGGGTGCTGACCCACGGCAAGATCCTGGGCATCGGCGAGTCGCTGAGCCTGCCGCCCGAGACGAGCAACCTGTTCGGGCTGAGCCTGACGGGCAGCACCGACTTTAACTTCTACTGGCTGATTATGGGCTGCCTGGTGCTGACGGTGCTCTTTGTGAGCAACCTGTTCCGCTCGCGGGCGGGGCGGGCGATGGTGGCCATCCGCGACCAGGACATCGCCGCCCAGGTGATCGGGGTGGACCTGTTCCGCTACAAGCTGCTGGCCTTCGCCACCTCGTCGTTCTTCGCCGGGCTGGCGGGCGCGCTGACGGCCCACTACCGCGGGATCATCTCGTGGGAGCGCTTCACCATCGAGACGAGCATCCTTGTGCTGGCCATGATCATCATCGGCGGCCTGGGCAGCGTGTCGGGCGCGATCTACGGCGCGGCATTCATGACCCTGCTGCCGGCCCTGCTCTCGAACGTCAGCCGCGCGGCGAGCGGGGTCTTCCCCGCGTTCTCCAGCTACCTGCCCTACATCCAGCAGGCTGCCTTCGGCCTGGCGATTGTGCTCTTCCTGATCTTCGAGCCCGAGGGCATTGTGAAGATGTGGCGTAACTTGAAGGACTACTTCCGGCTCTGGCCATTTAGTTATTAGTTGGGGGTTGGGGGTTGGGGTTGGGAGCGTCGCATCTGTAAGCTATGCGCACACTCGACACGCTGCAATCTGCAATCTACAATCTGCAATCTGCAATTCCCTGGGGGGGCGGCCTCCCTGTTTGACCCTGGTGGCGAATGAAGGACGGGCGCCGGAGAGCGCCCCGAATGGAGGAAGCAAAGATGCTCACAGGACGACGGTGGTTCGGGACAATTGGCGCGATGCTCGCGCTGACGCTGCTGCTGGCAGCGTGTGGGGCGGCGGCCCCAGCGGCGGCCCCGACGACGGCCCCGGCGGCGGCCCCGGCGGGCGAGGCGGCCCCGGCGGGCGAGACGGCCCCGGTGGCGGCGAGCGGCGAGCCGATCAAGATCGGCGCGATCTTCGACCTGACCGGGGCCACGGCCGATGTTAGCACCCCCTACTCTCAGGGACAGATTGCCTTCGTCGAGTGGAAGAATGCCAACGGCGGCGTCGCTGGCCGCCCGATCGAGCTGATTCACGAGGACTATGGCTACGATGTGGCCAAGGCCGAGGAGCTCTACACCCAGTTTGTCGGCGAAAATGTCGTGGCCTTCTCGGGCTGGGGCACCGGCGACACCGAGGCGCTGCGGCCTAAGATCACCCAGGACAAGCTCCCCTTCATCTCGGGCTCGTACTCGGCCGCCCTGGCCAATCCGGCTGAGACGCCCTACAACTTCCTCACCGCGCCCAGCTACTCCGACCAGCTGATCGTGGCGATGAAGTGGGCGATGGAGGACTGGAAGGCCAAGGGCAACACCGACGCACCCACGTTCGCCTACCTGATCAATGACAGCCCCTTCGGCCGCTCGCCCCTAGATGACGGCACCGCATTCGCTGCGGCCAACGGCGTGGCCACGCCGCTTGAGGTGCCCTCGCCGAAGGGTGCCACCGACCTCACCCCGCAGCTGACCCAGATCAAGGACTCGGGCGCCCACTACGTCTTCATCCAGAACGTCTCTAGCCCGGCGTCCCTGGCGATGAAGAACGCCAAGAGCCTGGGCCTGGACGTGCAGTTCGTCTGCCTGAACTGGTGCGCCAACGAGCAGCTGGTCAAGCTGGCTGGCCCCGACGCCAACGGCGTGGTGGGCACCATCCCCTTCAGCCCCGCCGGCTCCGGCGCCGAGGTGGCCCTGGCCTACGCCAAGGAGAAGGGCATCGACTTCGGCGGTGCCGATAGCAGCTTCGTCCAGGGCTGGACGGCGCTGTCGATCTTGGTCGCCGGCATTGAGAAGACCGCCGCCGACGGCAAGGACCTGACCGGCGAGAACATCAAGGTCAGCATGGAGACCCTGACCAACTTCGACACCGGCGGCGTGACCCAGCCGATCACCTTCACGAGCACTGACCACGCCGGATCGAAGGCGCTGCGCGTCTTCCAGGTCACGGATGGCAAGTGGGCGCCGATCACAGACTTCATGACCGCGAAGTAGGGATTTGTTTGTAGGGGCGCGTCACGACGCGCCCCTACGCATTCTTCTCGATGCAGTAGAAATAGTCCAGCATATGCTTGAACTTAACAACATTGAAGTTATCTACAGCGACGTCATCCTGGTGCTGAAGGGGCTCTCACTAGCGGTGAAGGAAGGCCAGATCGTGGCGCTGCTCGGCTCCAACGGGGCCGGGAAGAGCACGACCCTCAAGGCGATCTCGGGGCTGCTCAAGCCCGAGAACGGCGCCGTGACCGACGGCGAGATCCGCTTCCTCGGGCAGCCCATCCACAAGAAGGACGCGGCCTCGATCGTGCGGACGGGCATCTTCCAGGTGATGGAGGGTCGGCGGGTCTTCGAGCACCTGACGATCGACGAGAACCTGCGGGCCGGGGCCTACACCCAGAAGCACGCCGTGCTGCACAAAGATCTGGAGATGGTCTACGACTACTTCCCGCGCCTGCGCGAGCGCCACGCCCAGAAGGCCGGCTTCCTCAGCGGCGGCGAGCAGCAGATGCTGGCGATCGGGCGGGCGCTGATGGCCCAGCCGAAGCTGATTATGCTCGATGAGCCCTCGCTCGGCCTGGCCCCGCTGCTGGTCGAGGAGATCTTCCGCATCATTAAGCGCATCAACAAGGAGCACGGCACGACCATCCTGCTGGTCGAGCAGAACGCGCGCCTGGCGCTGGACGCGGCGGATCACGCCTACATTATGGAGAACGGGCGCATCGTGCTCGACGGCGACCCCGCCGACCTGAAGGATAACGCCGACGTGCGCGAGTTCTACCTCGGCCTCAACGAGGTCGGCCACCGCAAGAGCTACCGCGAGGTCAAGCACTATAAGCGCCGCAAGCGCTGGCTGTCTTAATAGCCGATAGCCGATAGCCGATAGCCGATAGCCTGCGTACAACGTATCGGCTGTCGGCTGTCGGCTATCGGCTATCTAGGGGGTTCCTGTGGATCTGGACACCTACTACGCATCGTTTGACACACGCGTCCGCGACATCGTCGCCTACGGCTACGAGCACTCGCCCGCCTTCCGCGCCCGCATGGATGCCGCCGGCCTCACGCCCGCCGACATCTCGGCCGCCGCAGACCTGGCGGGCCTGCCGGTGCTGCGCAAGGAGGAGATCACGGCGATCCAGGCGGGCGGGCCGAGCCTGGGCGGCATGCTCACCGTGCCGACGAGCCAACTGCGCCGGATCTTCCAGTCGCCCGGCCCGATCTTTGACCCTGAGCCCGACGAGCCCGACTCGTGGCGCTGGGGGCCGGCCTTCCGAGCCGCTGGCTTCGGCCCCGGCGATGTTGTGCTGAACTGCTTTGGCTACCACCTCACGCCCGCCGGGATGATGTTCGAGGAGGGCGCCCGCGCGGCCGGCTGCGCGGTCATCCCCGGCGGCATCGGCGCGCAGGCCCAGCAGATCGAAGCCATGGCCGCCCTCGGCGTCACCGCCTACTCGGGGCTGCCCAGCTACCTCAAGGGGCTGCTCGATAAGGCCAAGGAGCTTGGGCACGACACGAGCAGATGGCCGCTCAGCAAGGCGTTTGTGGCCGCCGAGCCGCTGCCGCCCTCGCTGCGGGCGCTCTTCGAGGAGCAGTACGGCATCATGGTCTACGATGGCTATGGCACCGCCGAGACGGGCAACCTGGGCTACAACGGCCCCGAGCGCCTCGGTTGGCACCTGCCCGACGATGCCCTGGTGCAGATCTGCGACATTAACACGGGCCACCCGGTGCCTCCTGGGCAGACCGGCGAGGTGGTGGTGACGCTCTTCCGGCGCGACTATATCCTGGTGCGCCTGGGCGTCGGCGACCTGTCGGCGGTGATGGTAGACGGCCCCCCGGCCAGCCTGCCGACGCCGCGCCTGGTGGGCTGGCTCGGCCGCAGCGGCGACAGCGTGAAGGTGCGCGGCCTCTTCGTCCACCCGCGCCACGCCGACGAGGCGCTGCGCGGCGTGCCCGGACTAGCCGCCTACCAGATTGTCGTCTCGCGCCACGAGCACCGCGACGAGCTGACCTGCCGCTTTGTCCCCGCGCCCGAGGCCGACCCGGTCGAGCTGAGCGCCCGCATCGGCGCCGCGCTCCAGGAGGCGCTGAAGCTGCGCTGCCATGTCGAGCAGGCCGAGGCTATCGCCGAGGACGCGAAGCGCTTCGTCGACGAGCGAACCTGGGAGTAGCCCCTAAAAATACAATGGGAGCGGCTTTGCCGCTCCCATTCACACACACCAAAGCCCTGGGCTCATATAGAGCATACGTAACGCTGTCACCCTGAGCGAAGCGAAGGGTCCCGGCCGGGATTCTTCGCTTCGCTCAGAATGACAGGACGCCTCACAGCGTTCCTTCTGCGGTATTGCGCCCTGGGCTCACTCCCACTCGATCGTGGCCGGTGGCTTAGAGGAGATGTCATAGACCACGCGGTTCACGCCGCTGATCTCATTGACGATCCGGCTGCTCACCTTCGCCAGCAGATCATAGGGCAGCCGCGCCCAGTCGGCGGTCATATAGTCCTCGGTCGTGATCGCGCGAATAGCGATCGTATCGGCGTAGGTGCGGTAGTCGCCCATGACGCCGACGCTCTGGACGGGCAGGAGCACGGCGAATGCCTGCTGGGTGGCGCGGTAGAGACCGGCGGCGCGCAGCTCCTCCAAGAAGATCGCATCGGCGCGGCGCAGGGTCTCCAGGCGATCCCAGCTGACCGGGCCGAGCAGGCGCACGGCCAGGCCGGGGCCGGGGAAGGGGTGTCGCCAGACCCAGTCCTCGGGCAGGCCGAGCTCAAGGCCAGCGGCGCGCACCTCGTCCTTAAACAGATAGCGCAGGGGCTCAACAAGCTGCATCTGCATATCGGCGGGCAGGCCGCCGACATTATGGTGGGTCTTGATCGTCACCCCCTTCTTGCGGTCGGGGGCGCTGCTCTCGATCACATCGGGGTAGAGCGTGCCCTGGGCCAGAAATTTGGCGTCGCCCAGGCCACGGGCCTCGCGCTCGAAGATCCTGACAAACTTCTCGCCGATGATCTTGCGCTTGCGCTCGGGGTCGGCCACGCCCTCCAGGGCACCAATAAACTCCTCGCGGGCGTCCACAACAACCAGCGGGATGTGGAAGTGCTCACGGAAGGTGGCGATCACCTGCTCGGCCTCGCCGAGGCGCAGCAGGCCGTTATCCACAAACACGCAGGTCAGGCGCTCGCCGACAGCCCGGTGGATGATCAGCGCGGCCACGGCCGAGTCCACGCCGCCGGAGAGCGCGCAGATCACCCGGCCCTCAGGGCCGACCTTCTCGCGCGCATGCTCGATGGCGTCGGCTACAAAGTTCGCTGGCTGCCAGGCCGAGTCGGCCCCGCAGATCGTGTGCAGGAAGTTGCCGAGAATGGCCTTGCCCTGAGACGTATGCACCACCTCGGGGTGAAACTGGACGCCGTACCAGCGCCGCTCATCGTCGCCCATGGCGGCGAAGGGGGTGGAGGGGTTGCTGGCCAGGGTGCGGAAGCCAGGAGGCAGCGACTCGATCCGGTCGCCGTGGCTCATCCAGACCATCTGGGAAAGCGGGGTGCCGGTGAAGAGCGAGTGCTCGCCGGTGAGCGACACATCAGCGGGGCCGAACTCGCGGCCCTCGGGGCTGAGCACCACGCCGCCGAGGGCGTAGCTGATCAGCTGCATGCCGTAGCAGATGCCGAGGACGGGCAGGCCAGAGGTGGGCAGCCACTCCGGCATCTGCGGGGCGCCGGGCTCATAGACGCTGGCCGGGCCGCCGGAGAGGATCACGCCGAGGGGGTTGAGCGCGCGCACCTGAGCCTCGGGCGCGTCGTGGGGCAGCAGCTCGCTGTAGACGCCCAGCTCGCGCACGCGGCGCACAATTAGCTGGGCCGTCTGCGAGCCAAAGTCGAGCACCGGGATACTGTAAGACATAGACTCCTCGTGACGGTTGAAGAGCAACGACCGACCACGGGATTCCTGTGGTCGGTCGTTGGTCGTCGGCCATAGATTGAGACAGCTGGCTAGCTCGCGGTGACGAGGCGCAGCCTTAGCGAACTAAAGCTGATCACCCGCTCGGGATCGGGCTCACCGACGACATGGGCCGCCAGTTCGAATTCGGGCGTGATCACCACCGAGTTATCACCGCCATAAGCGTTCGGCTCATAGCCGTCGGCGTTCCAGTCGTTATGCCACTCGCTGCCATTAAAAAGGTAGCGGTACTGAAATGCGTGGCCTGCGTCGAGGTCAAGGGTCACCATCCACCCCATCTCGGTCTGGCGCATCGGCGTAGCCCGCTCATCCCAGTTATTAAAGTCACCCACAAGAAAGATAGTGTCGGCCCAGATAGCGGATGGAAGTGCGAACGAGACCCGGACTTTGCCGGGCTGGCCGGGCATCTTTGTGATCATTGGCAGCACTCCTTCGATGCCATGTTACCAACGTCATTGTTGGCAAGTTAGGGCGGATTATAGCACACCGCCCCGCGCGGGTGAAGTGGTACTTCGCAGTAGAGCAAAAGGAACGCTGTCACCCTGAGCGAAGCGAAGGGTCCCGGCCGGGATTCTTCGCTTCGCTCAGAATGACAAGTAAATACCACAGCGTTCCTTTTGCGGTACTGCGGTACTTCATACACCTGGGGGCCATGGCACATACGTACTGTAATCGAGAGACATACCATCAGAGAAGCAAGGAATGGGCCAGGAATATATTGAGATCCAGGGCATGTGCGAAGTCCTGAGTGCCCCACGGCTGGCGACTGAAGTCGCGCCGTCGGGGCGCGTTGCGCCGGGCGTCGGCCTGCGCCGACGCCGGAACCGCCCGCGCAGGCGGGCGGCTGGCCGCAGGCCCCCGCGACGCGGCTTCAGCCGCCAGCGACGTTGCACATGCCCTGTATCGAGAGCCGCAGCGCTCGCGAGAACAACCTCAAAGGGGTGTCGTTGCGCGCGGCTCAGCACGGCCGTTATGGGCAGGCCAGGGCGAGCGGGATGGCGATGCCGGGCGGCGGGTAGCGGCTGAAGAGCATCGCGTCGCGGACAAGCAGGAGCTGGCCGGGGTTGAAGGCGTCGCAGGGCAGCACCCAGAGCGAGTAGCTGTGCCCGCCGATCATGGGCGAGTCAAGCTGCCAGCTGCGCGCGCCCGGCCGACTCGTGGCCGCGAAGCCAGCCAGGGCGCAGGCCAGCAGCAAGATGATCAGGGCGGCAGCGAGGGCACCGATGGCGGCACGCAGTGATCGCGCCCTCATCGCTGATCGCCCTCGGTCATGTCCGCGCCCGCCTGGCGCGTCTCGACCCGCCGCCAGAACTCAGCCATCTGCTCAAGCTCCCCCTGGCTAAATAGGCTGAGGAAGTTCTGGCGGACAAAGGCGATGTGTTCGTGCAGGGCGCTGCGTAGGCGGGCGAGCCCCGCATCTGTCAGCACGGCGTAGGCCCCGCGCCTATCCTCGGCTGCTCCCTCGCGGGTGACGAGGCTGGCTCGCTCCAGGCGCTCGACTACCCGGCTCATGCCGCTGCGGGTAAGCAGGCTGCGGGCGGCGAGATCCTGGATGCGTAGGCGGTGGCTCTCGGCCCAGGAGAGGCGCAGCAGCGCCTCGAACTCGGCGTGGGTGATGCGGGAGTGCTCCTGTAGGTCGCTGTCGATCTGGCGCGAGATCCTCCCGTACATCCCGATCAGCCCGCCCCATGCCGCCTGCTCTAGGGGCGTGAAGTTGTCGTCCATGATCGCTCCTTTGATTGCCTCTTGACAATGCGTGCTCACGCACATATAATAGTTTTATGTGATTGCGCACACACATTAAAAACAGTATACCACAGCCGCCCACACAGCGGCAACTAGGAGAAGATCATGGCAGTCATGCAGATCGTACGCTTCCGGCTCAACACAGGCGTGGACGAGGGCGAGTTCAACGCGATCAACGAGCGCTTCCAGCGTGAGGTCGCGCCGACCTTGCCGGGGCTGGTGCGGCGTGAGGCGACCCGCTCGGCCGACGGTGAGTGGCTGCTGGCGCTGCGCTACACCGATGAGGCGACGGCCAAGCGGGCGGGGCGCGGCGACACCGGCGATGTCTCGAATGCGCTGATGTCGAAGATCGATATGAGCACCATGTCGGCAGGATTCTTTGAGATCGTCAGCGAGTAGGCAAGCCCTGATAGCGAGGCATCTGATCGGCGCGAAACGCCGATCAGATGCCTCGTTGAGTCTACCTGATCTGGGTGAGCGCCGCGCCGCCCTTGGTCATGATCCAGAGCAGGTTGATCAGGATTCCCACAACCAGCGATACCGCGACCATGAGCAGCAGGCACATGGTGCGGCGGCGCATCTCGCGCTTAAACTCGCTCTGGAGGATCAGCTCCAGGGTGGCCTGCTGGGCGGCCAGCACCGTCTCGACAGGCGAGCCCTCAGCCTCGGATTGGGCCAGCGCCTCGGCGACATCGGTTAGCTCGCGGCAGCCCCGTGGGCGGGCGGCGAGCGCCAGGGCGGCGAAGGGGCGCAGCCGCTTGTCCTGGCCGATCTGCATGGCCTCGGCCACCAGCGCGCGCATGGGGGCGATGCGCGGGTGGCCCTGGGCGACATAGCGGCCCAGGATAGCCGTGGGCGACTCGAAGCTGCCCATGCCGACACGCACAAAGGCGATCATGCCGGGGGTGAGGCGGCGCAGGGCGGCGGCCTCGCGCTGGCGGCGCACCTCGGGCTGGCGGGGGAGCGCCAGCCCGAGGCCGATGTAGCCACCGATGGCCATGGCCAGCAGCAGGCTGCGCGCGCTGCCGCGCACGTCTCCGGCGACGACGACGGCGATCAGCAGGCCGGCGATGGCGATGCCTGCGACCTGTCCGGCGGCGAGGCGGGCGGCAGAGCCGAGTCGGGACGCGCCCATCCCAACGGTGATCGGCCGGGGCGGCATCAGGGCCAGTCCGAGCCCGGCGAGCAGGCTGGCGGCCAGGGAGCCCAGAAAATAGGGCGTCCCTGGGGAGATCAGCAGGTCTTCCATAAAATCCTCCCTATCGTAGGGGCGCGTCGCGACGCGCCCCTACCCGGCCATTTTTACGTTAATAGTCCACATCGTCGGCGCGGGCAAGCATGGCCCCGCCGATAATCGGCAGGGCCAGGGCGAAGATCACCACCGCGCCGACGATCACGCCGAGGGGCGTGCTGTAGGCGGCCAGCACCCGCTCCCACTGGGTGATAGTAAGGTAGGTGGCCATGGCGATGCCAGACAGGCCCACAGCAACGCCGCTGTAGCGCATCTGGGCCAGCTCGGTGACGGCCTCCTCGCGGCGGCGATCCGATGCCTGGATGGCGGCGTAGGCCGCCTCGCAGCGGCGGGCCAGCACATCCTGGGGCTGGCCGACGGCCACGCTCAGGTGGCTGAGCAGGGTGGCCTGGCGCGCCGAGGCGGTCTGCTCGGCGAGGGCGGCCACCACCTGCTGGGGCGTGGCGATGCCGCCGGAGGCCAGGTTCGTGCCCTGGCGAGTGAGCAGGTAGCCCCACTCGTCGCGCAGCGGCCCAGTCGGCAGGTCGGCCAGCACACGCTCGACGGCGGTGCGGAATCCGCTGCCGCTCTTGAGCAGTGCGCTCAGCCGACCGACGGCCGCCGTCAGGTCGCGGTCGATCCGGGCGATGTAGCGAGACTCGGCGGCGCCCAGCAGCGCCCAGATCAGGGCGGCCGCCAGGGGCGCAGATAGCGCCAGGGACAGGAAGATGGGCGCGATCAGGCTGAGGACAGTGGCCACCACGACCACGGCCCCGGCGCAGATCGCCACCGCCCGCCCCGGATCGATGGTCGTTGGCGTCCAGACAAGGGCCAGGTCGGGACAGCTCCCGTCGCGCCGCTGCCGGGCCGTGGCCCGCCGCGACTGGGCGAAGGCGAGGGCTAGGGCCAGCCGACCGCGCAGGAGCAGGAATGCCACCAGCAGGGCGGCGGCCACCAGCGCCGGCGGTGTCGCGCCGACCAGCCAGGCGGTGGCGGGGTGGGTGCTCGTCATAGATAGCTCAGACATAGGGTTCTTCCTCTGAGGCAAGGTTGCAGATTGCAGATTGCAGATTGGCGTATCAGGATGTGCGCTGTCTATCCCCTATCCCCTATCCCCTATCCTCTATCCTCTATCCCCTTGTCATACGCGGCGAGCGCGGCGTCCACGGGGATGAGCGCGTCGGGGCTAACCTCGCCAGCGGCGCAGAGCTGGCCGAGGGCGGCGCGGCGGGCGCGCAGCACGGCGGCGGCGACCTGATCGGAGAGGCGGGCGGGCTCGGCGGCGGCCAGGATATTGGCTGCGTCGCGGGCGCGACCCTGGGCGAGGGCGACCCCGGCGCGATCAGCGGCCAGAAGTGCGTCCTTGTCGGCAGCCTCACCCGCCGTGATCGCGGCGTCGAGGGCGGGCCAGCCGCCGGGGGGCGTGTGGGCCGCGTAGACAGCCAGATTTGCGGCGGCGCCCTCGTAGGCCAGGCGGGCCTCGGGCCAGCGGCGGGCGCGCAGGGCGGCGGCAGCCTTCTCCGCGATCTGGCGGGCTATGCTGGCGTGGCGCTCGGCGGCGGTGAAGTCGATCTCTAGGGCGCGGCGGGCAGCGGCGGCCAGCCGCTCGTCGCGGCGGTCGGCCCAGGCCCGCCGCAGGATGGCCAGAGCCTGCTCGCTGCCGCCAGCGCGGATCAGGCCGTCGGCGCGGGAGACCGCCTCGGCCACGGTGGCGCGGGTTGTGGCGGCGGCGCGCACCTGCTCGCGGGCCTCCAGCAGGCGCAGCCGACGGGCCAGGGGCTCGGGCGTGCGGTCATCCCCCTCCCAGATCAGCCGGTCGCCGTGGGCGTGGGCCGCCTTCTGCCAGATCACCCCGTCCTCGGACGGCTCGGCCCAGGCGAGGCGGACTGCACGTGGGCGCAGGCGTCTGCCGTCCGCCTCGGCCCCGTCGAGCAGCAGCAGCTCGTCGATATAGCGCCTCCCGCCGACCTTCTCCAGATGCACGACGACCTGGAAGTTGTCGCAGGCGTCCTCCAGGGCGTTCTCGCGGCGGCCCTCGTAGATGTAGGCCCCCGGCATGGCCGCGCAGTCGGCGAAGCGCAGCACGGCGCGGGCCGCCGAGCGAGCGTGGATGGTCGTCACCACAGCGTGGCCGCTCACCGCCACAGCCAGGATGGCCCCAGCCTCCTCGGCGCGAGTCTCGCCGGGCGCCACCAGCGAAGGCGTCTGGCGCAGCACCTCGCGGGCGGCCCGGCCAAAGGCACCCGGCTCGGTGACAGTCTGCACCAGCTCGCGGGTCCAGGCGCGGTGGCACACATTGATCTCCTGGGCGTTATCCTCAATCGTGATCACGTGGGGCTCACCGGGCCACGAGTTGACGATGCTTTCTAGCAGTGCCGTCTTGCCGCTGCCAGTCTCACCGGCGATCAGGAAGGAGCAGCCGGCCCGCGCCAGGAGACGTAGCAGGTCGCCCACGGCGGCATCGCAGGTGCCCCGGCGCATGATGTCGCCCATGCCCCAGGCGACGCGGCGGCCGCGGCGGATGCAGATCAGTGCGCTGTCCTCGGGAGTGCAGGGCGGGATGCTCACATGAACGCGGGTGCCGTGCGCCAGGGGCAGGGTGTCCTGCGGGCGGGCGCGGCTGAGCGGCACGTTGAGGCGGGCGGCCAAG
The DNA here is from genome assembly GCA_004138175.2 of Chloroflexales bacterium ZM16-3. Taxonomy (GTDB): domain Bacteria; phylum Chloroflexota; class Chloroflexia; order Chloroflexales; family Chloroflexaceae; genus Oscillochloris; species Oscillochloris kuznetsovii. Next base: position 28,685 of record RYFE02000046.1, read on the forward strand.
AGCAGGGCGCGGTCGAGCGCCTGGCCCGGCGCGGCGAAGCGCTCGGGCACCAGAGCGAAGTCCGCGCCCTCCTCCTGCACCATGATCATGTCGCCGATGATCTTGACTTCCTGGACGCGCTCGTCGTCCAGATAGGGCTGGGCTGGCCCCCAGCCAAGCGACTCCTGGAACATGCGCAGGAGACTGGCGTCGTCTTGGGGCAGTCCGCGCAGCGGGCCATAGCCCTGCTCAATCTGGCGGCCGATCAGCTCGCGCAGCACGCGCAGCACCTCGGGGTCGCGCACCGACGCGGGGGAGACCGGGTCGAGCAGGGCGGTGTCGAGCCGCTCCAGCAGGGCGTCGCGCACGGCCTGGAGGGTGGCCGGGTCGGAGGACAGGTCGGCCTGGGGGCGACGGGGAGCGGCGGGCGATCCGATGGCGGCCAGGCCGCCGTCCTCGATCACGGTGAGCGGGCGGGATGATGGGAGCATTGGTGTTCCTGTTATCTATCAGGCATGATGTAGGGGCGCCCCTCGTGGGCGCCCCTTGTGGGCGCCCCTCGTGGGCGCCCCTTGTGGGTGCCCCTTGTGGGCGCCCACGAGGGGCGCCCTTACGCCATAGCAGGCGCGGCGGGCCGATCGCCCTGGAGCCCGGCGACAAGCCGACGCCAGGGGCTTATGCGCGGCATGGGCAGGCTAGGCGTCAGCCCGATGCGGGCGCAGAGCGCCTCTGTCACCTGGTGAGTGGCCTGGGTGAAGGGGCTGTGCGGCCCGAGGTCGAGCATGGAGATATAGCCATCGTACTCGTCGGCCATGCTGGCCAGGCGCGGCGAGCGGGGCAGGGTGCCAAGGGGGCTCACCTGCGGGTAGCGGCGGGCGAACAGGCTGGAAACATCACTCACGCTGGTCGTCACGCCGCGCTCGGGCTCCATAAAGAGCAGCGTGCAGTGGTCGAGCCGCTCGGGGGCGTGCTCGCGGAAGTGGTCGAGCATATGGCCGACGCCCATGCGCTCGCGGGCACCGGGGGGGGCTGGCAGGATGACGGTGCCGCCCTGCTGGAGCACGTGGGTGGCATAGGGCCGACGTAGGTAGTCGGGCGGGGTGTCGATCAGCACCAGATCGTAGCCCTCGGCGGCGGCCACGCCCTCGAAGAAGCCCTGCCAGTCGGGCAGGCGCACATCGTTCTCGGCGCGGGCGACGCTGTGCGAGCCGATCAGGAAGTCGATCTCGCCCCAGCTCTCGCCGCCGCCCCTGGTGTGCTCGGGCGTGTAGATAAATGGCCGGATGCCAGTGGGGTTCCAGTGGGCTGGGCCGCGCTGGATGAGGTGCAGGTAGGAGGGCGCGCTGGAGGGCACGCGGAAGGCCGGCACCAGCCCCGGGTTCGAGATGTCGCTGTCCCAGACCAGCACGCGCAGGCCGCGACGGCGCAGGCCCTCGGCCAGCACACAGGTGGCGAAGGTCTTGCCGATGCCGCCCTTGGCCGCGCCGACGGCCACCACCGGCAGGCGCCCGCCGCCGCCGGAGGCGCTCAGGCCAAGCTGCTCGCCGATCCATGCGGCCACAGCATCGGGGTCGGCCTGGCTGGTTGCGGGGATGCCGGCGCTCTGGGCATCGCTCAGGGCGGCGCGGGCCGGGCCGTAGAGGTTGAGCAGCACGCGCACCCCCGCCTGCTGGGCCATGGCCGCGCTGCGCCAGATGTCGGGCAGCGGCACGCCCCGGCTATCGTCCATGTAGAGCGCGTCGGGCGGGCGGTCGCCGCCCAGCAGGCGGTGGACCTGGTCGAGCCGCGAGGGTGCGAGCACGGCCAGGTCGCGCAGGGACTCGGCCCGCGCCTGGAGGCCGTCGAGGGCGCTGAAGATCACGAGCTCCATAGGGGTTCTCCTTGTTGCGTAAGAGTATTCATGGTGTGGAATGGACTGGGCGGCCCTCAACCCCAGCCCCTCTCCCGCTGCGGCGGGAGAGGGGAGTCAAGCTTATGGGGCGATGATCATCGCTACAATCGGCCAAGCCCCCAGGCCCCGCTCACCTGGCCCACGCGCAGTAGCGAGTCGGCCTGCGGGTCGTGCCGGAAGAGCGGGCTCGTCGGGAAGCTATCGCCGCTCTGGCCCTGGCCGCCCTGGCGAAGCACCTCCTCAATGGCCAGGACGGCGCGGCGTCCAGCGGGGGTCTGGCCGATCTGGACGATGATCAGGCTAACCACGTCGGAGGTAATCAGGCTGCGGACTATCTGGGCGGTGGCCTGGCCGCCCCCGCCGACCTCAGCCGAGAGCCCGAGCATGGCCATGCGCTCCAGGTTGCGCAGAGCACCCTGGGCATTCCCGGCGTGGATCGTGCCGATGCTGGGGTGGCCGGTGGCCGCCGCCTGGAGCAGCGCCATCGCCTCGCCACCGCGCACCTCGCCCACCACGATGTAGCTCGGCTTCTGGCGCAGGGCGAACTTGACCGCACGGCTGAACCCGCCCTCGCCGCCGGACACCTCGACGTGCAGGCTGTTCGGGCTGCGCGGCAGCTCCCCGCCGTCCTCAACCATCACCAGGCGACGGCTCCGCCCGATCGCCTGGGTCAGCCCGGCGGTCAGGGTGGTCTTACCGCTGCCGGTGGCCCCCGACACCAGCACGGACGCCCCGCAGGCCAGGGCCTCCAGCAGCAGATCGGCGGCCTCGCGTGTGATCGTCCCGGCCTGTACCAGATCATCCAGCGTGCGCCAGCGCTCGGGCAGCAGGCGCACGGCCAGCGAGACGCCCTGCGGCGTAAAGGGCGGCCGAGTCACCGCGTAGCGCAGCCGGTCGGCCACACCCTGGGCTGTCAGCAGCTCCTTCTCGTCGTCATACAGCAGCGAGATCTTCCCGCTGCGCAGCAGCAGCTGGCGGCGCACCCAGCTCACCCACTTCGGGTGGACGGTGACGCCGGTGTTGATCATCGCGCCGCGCTGCACGACGAAGAAGGGGTCATCCGCCGGTCCGTTGAACAGGATGTCGGAGACCTCGTGCTCGGGGCCGCGCCAGATCTCCAGCGGGCCGTACCAGTCGATCTGCGCCCGCTCGTGATCGTCCAGCCCCTCGCCCACGCCCACAAGCTCGAACGCCTCCTCGGGCGGGAGCTGCCATGCGCTGCGCATGCGCCCGCTGCGCACGAGCATATGGAGCTCATCGGCCACCGCCGCCGTGTCGATCTCTGTGGTGAAGAAGTCGCTCTCGTCGAAGTCCATACATTCCTCCAAAAAAGGCGTGGGAAGGCCCTCACCCCCAGCCCCTCTCCCGCTGCGAGGCTCTGGAAGGCCCTCACCCCCAGCCCCTCTCCCGCTGCGGCGGGAGAGGGGAGTCCATCTTTGAATGTCTCGTTACGGCTGTTCGCTGCCGGGGATTGCACCGCCCGCGCCGGGGATGCCCTCGGCTGGCACGGGTGCCTCCAGGTCGCTGATCGTCACCTGGCCGATATCGAGGCGGTCGAGCGCGTCCAGGGGCAGCGACTCGGCACCGTAGCGCTCGCCCCAGAGCTGGAGTCCGGCGGCCTGGAGCGCCCAGATCGTGTGGGCCTGGTAGGGCGTCAGCTCCAGGTAGGCCACGCCCGCGCCCTCGTCCACATAGAGCACGCGCACCGAGCCAAGCAGGCGGCAGGCGTAGGGCCGGGCCTGTGCGCTGATCACCGACGGCGCGACCGAGGGCGCGCCCCCCGCCGCGCTGCGGGCCTGGTCGCACAGATCCGGGGCGCCACTCGGGTCGCTGAACCCGATGTTCAGCCGGTCGCGGTAGCTGATCGGCCCGACGGTGGCGGTGGCGAAGGGCAGGGGCACCATATTCAGAGTCAGCTGCTCGCCATTCGGGTAGACCGGCTGGCCGGGCGGCTCGGCTATGAGCATCGCAGGCTGAAGCAGGTCGCTCGCCCCCAGATTGCGCGCGGCGTACTGGCCGATCGCGGCGGCCGGGCGAGACACCCCGGCGAGCTGGGCGGGCCGGTGCAGCGGCAGCTCCACAACGCCCAGATCCTCGGCGCTGATCTGCTGGCCGTAGGGCACGTCGCGGGCGAGGATGATCACCGCCTCGGTCTTGCGGCTCTCCAGGAAGCCGAGGGCGGCCAGGGCGATGGCGGCGATCAGGCCAGCGGCGAGGATGATCGCCGGAAGCGGGTTGGCCCGCCTGCGTGTGAGGGCCTGTCCGAGCGGGGCGACGGGTGCGGTGGTGGACATTGGTGGGCTCTCCTTGGCAATACGAGGGCTGCGTGTTGCGTGCTGTCGTGATCAGCGGATCGTGTCGAGGGTGTCGGCGGCGGTGATCAGCGGGGCGTACTCGCCCCAGCCCACCAGGCCGGTCATCGTTGGCTGAACCTCGGCGCAGAGGAGCGGGGTTATCTGTGTTGCATAGGTGCCGTTGCTGAAGCTACATGTGCCCCCGTGGGGGTAGACCGACCAGCGCACGCGTGCGGCCAGATCTTCGGCATCCTCGCCCAGCCCGCGCACCCCCGTCAGGTTGGTGCGCAGAAAGCGGTCCGCGCTGGCCAGCACCCCCGTGCAGGGGCCTGCGTGGCTCAGGGTGACGCCGACACAGGGAGCGGATGCGCCCATGTCGCCCGCGCCGCGAGCCATGGCCGCGTAGTCGAAGCTCTGCACCGCCGAGCGGGTCGCCTGCTGGAGCGCGTCCTCGACCATGGCAACCTCCAGCCAGCGCTCGGAGACCTCGACCACCAGGAGGATGAAGGCGACCAGGAAGGGCAGGATCAGGGCGACAAAGACCACCGACTGGCCGCGTGTCTTGGCGCGCTTGTAGGCAACGGATTGGGCGATCATTGGCTATCCCTCTCAGCGGCGCGGGTGGCTTCGGCCCGCACGGTGAAGCGATCCATCAGCCCCGGCACCGGCACCCACAGATCGCCCGAGTACGAGACCTGCACGGTGATCGGGTCGTAGCGCCGACAGGGGGTGCGCGTGCAGCTCACGGCGATGCTTGCGCCGGAGGCTTCGGTGCCGACCCCGCTGTTGATCACGCCCTCGGCGGCGCTGGACGCGGCCGTCGTCATCCCGCCGGCCAGCGCTCCCTGGTGCGCGCCCACCCGCGCCGCCTGGTTGACGGTGTAGTTGGCCAGCAGCACCTGGCCGACCCCGACGAGGCCGAGCAGCAGCATAAGCAGCAGGGGCAGAACCATCATGAACTCGATCAGGGCCTGGCCGCGCCGTTTTGGTGCCCTGGCGCGGGGTGGGAACGTCCGTTGTTTCCGCGTACGCATGGGTGTCTCCTTCATTGTGGGCCACGGGGGCGGCCCGTATCGGCTATCAGCTATCGGCTATCCCTCACCGGCTGCCCGGTGCGATCACGCTGCGCGGGACGATCAGGTTCACGGTGAAGTCCTGGGCGATCAGCTGCCGGGCCGGGTCGGGCAGCGGCACGACGGGGATGGGCGGCAGCGGCATCCCGTTGATGTCGCCTGGATAGGCGTTGACGATCCAGACCTCGACCTCCACCTGCACGGTGATACCGACCGACTCCAGCGGGTCGAGGGTGTACAGAAACACGTCGTTGCGCATGCGCGGCGCGGGCGGCTGCGTCCAGTAGGCGTGGGCCTGGGTCGTCAGCTGGGACTCGATCAGCGTAGCCGGGCTGCGGATCGCGTCGCGGTTCTCGCCGCCCAGGTAGGCGTAGGCGCAGCCGCTCAGCCGCTGCGGCACGGTCGTCGGTCGCGCCCCGGCCCTACACCCCGCCACGCCCCGGCTATCCGCCGCCTGCGGGTCCCGCACGGCCCCGTTGACCGTGAAGCCCGCCACGCTCCAGCCGACCACCCGCGCCCGATACACATAGGGGAAGGGCAGCGGCTCGTCGGGGAAGGAGACCGCGCTCAGGCGCGGGGTGAAGTCCAGCACCTCACCGGCGGGCCAGCTGATCGCCGCCCCCTCCGAGAGGTATACCCCGTTGGTGGCGTCGCCGTCCTGGCTGTTCGGGTCCAGGTCGGAGTGGATAGCCAGCGTCAGGTCGCTGGCGGTCTGGCTGACCACGCTGGGCGGCTGCACCACATCCGTGTCCACGGCGGCGTGGTTGTCGCTCGGGTCGTCGCCGGGCGTGGTCGTGCTGATGTCCGCCGCGAAGTGCAGGGTCGCCCCCGCCGGTACGTCGGTCTGCACCACGATGTGGATCTGCCCGCCCGCGTTGGGGGCCAGCGTGCCCAGATCCCAGGTGAGCACCTGCCCGCTCACGCTGCTCGGCGATACATCAGCGCTCACATAGGTCACATCGGCGGGCAGGGTCGCCGTCAGCACCACCCCCTCGGCGGCGCGGGTCAGGCTCGGGTTGGCCCGGTACTGGTTGCCGTAGTCTAGCGTGTACCAGAAGGCGCTGCCCTGGCCGACGATGCTGCTGGGGCCAGCGGCGGTCACAAAGACGTTGGGCCGCACCACGCTGGCGCTGGCCGCGGCGCTGTTGTCGGCCTGGTCGGCGGGGCGCTCGGGCGTGGCCGTGGCGATGGTCGCCGTCACGTCGATTCGGTCGGCGGCGAAGGTTGCCGGTAGGCTCACCGGGATCACCCGGCTGCCGCTCGCGCCCGCTGCGAGGTCGCCCAGCGGGCAGTTCAGGGTGCGCGGGCCGACGCTGTAGGCGCAGCCGCTCGGCAGGCTGCCCAGCGTGACCCCGGCCGGGATGGTCATGGTCAGGCTGCTGCCGCGCGCCACGCCGGTGCCCGTGTTGCGGTAGGTCGCCGTGACGGTGCCGCTCTCGCCCACCGGGAAGGGCGACGGGCTGATGCTGATCCCTCCCACGCCAGGGTTGGGGAACTGCACGGTCGTGGTCGCCGTGGCGCTGTTGTCGGCCGGGGCGTCGCCGGTGGTGGCGGTGCTAATCGTGGCGGTGTTGGCCACGCTGGCGGCGGCGCTCACATCGGCCTTGGCGGCGAAGACCACGATGCCGCCCGCCCCCGCCGGGATGCTGGCGAAGGTGCAACTGACTCGGCGGGTCGCTGCGGTGTAGCTACACGCGCCGCCGGGGTTCTGGATGAAGCGGGCGAGGGTCACACCCGCCGGCAGGGTGTCGGCGATCTGCACGCTGGCGGCGGCAAAGCTGCCGCTGTTGGCGTAGGCCAGCGTGTACGTCAGCTCGTCGCCGACGAGGGCGGTGGCCGGGGCGCTCTTGGTGATACCGACCTCGGGCCGCACCAGGGTGCCGCTGCGCGAGCTGCTGTTGTTGGCGGGCGGGTCGCCGAGCGTGGTGGTGGTGATGCTGGCCTGATTGGTGATCGCCTGGCTGGTGGCCGCGCCGATGCTGGCCGGGGCGCGCACGGTCAGGGTGATCGCGCCGACCTGTCCGGCGAGCAGGGTGCCCAGGTTCCAGCGGATGGTCTGCCCACTGACACTACTTGGCGCACGGCTGGCCGAGACGTAGGTCAGCCCGGCGGGCAGGGTGTCCACGAGCTGGACGCCGACCGCTGGCAGCGCCCCGGCGTTGCCGTAGCTGAGGGTGTAGCTGAAGGTGCCGCCCACCAGCGCCTGGGCCGGGCCGCTCTTGGAGACCCACACGTCCGAGGTGTTTTGGGTCAGGCCCATGTCGAGGGTGCGCTGGTCGGCGCGGTTCTGCGGCATCGGCACGGCCACGCCGGTGATGCCGCCGCCCACCGTGCCATAGCGCTGCCCCTCCAGCTCGATGTAGCCGTATACGACACTCGCGTCGCTGTCGGCCGCGTCGTTCCCGCCGACGTTCGGCTGAACGAAATGCCAGCCCTGGGCGGCCAGGGTGGCCCGGCTGCTGGCCGCGATGCGGATGCTGACCGGCGTGTTCGGCGGGACGGCGAAGAGGTAGCGCCCCTGCGCGTCGGTGGTCAGGGTCGCCAGCGGCGGGGTCAGCGCCCCGCTGGCCCCGCCGCGGAACACGTCCATGGCCACGTTCGGGAAGCCAGGCTCCCCGGCGTCCTGCACGCCATCTCCATCGGTGTCCTTCCAGAGCCGCCCGCCGACGAGGGCGTAGGTGCAGAGCGTCTCCACATCGCCCAGCGAGGCCGCCTTGCCGCCCGCCGGGGAAGTCTCCGTGTTCAGGGTCTGCTCGCTCGTGATCGCCCCGCCGGTCGCGGCGTAGGTGCGCGTGCCGCTATAAAAACTACCCAGCAAAGAATTTGTCATCAGCTGCTCGGTGAAGGCGTTCGGCCCCGTCCCGCCCATGCTGATCGCCGCCGTGCCCATCAGGTTTTCTATATGGTAGGTCTCGCCCCTCGTATCGGCGGTATTGTCATCAAAGAAGTCGCCAATCGCGTCGCCCTGAATCTTCCAGACACCACCGATGAGCTTGTAGGTTAGTACGTCGCCCTGGGATGTCGCCGTGTAGTGGTTTACCGCTGCATTTCTGCCGAAAAACTGGTCGCCGGTGCGGTCGCGCAGGCCCACAAACATGGTCCCCCCATCACGGGTAAAGGTGATGTCGGTGAGCATGGGCTGCGGGTGGCGTACGCTGCTCGCAAAGGTGAAATGAATCAGCTGAGCGTACGGGGTCCAGGAATTCCAGCCATGATGCTGTTTAACAGGCAAGTCCCCAAAGAAGGCGCTGTTTTTCTCACGAAGATCAAGACCGTCTGCACGGAGGTTTTGCGCCAGCGAGAGATACCAGGTACCCGTGGTGCCATTGCCACTCGCGTTGTGGGTGAGCACGTAGGCGGTAGGGACGCCCAGGAGGCTGCGCTCCGCCGAGTCGACCACACCGACCACCATGTACGGGCCGGTGGATTGGGTCAAGGCAATCTGCGGCGCGAAGCCGATGGCGAAGGGGCGCAGGTCGGCCAGCACCGCTGGGTCGCTGCTGATCATGCCGAAGGGGATGGCCAGCGGCGCCTGGCGCACCAGGGCACCGCCACTGATGATGTCATAGCGCTCGATCTGGCGCGTGTACAGGTTCATCGCGTAGAGCATGCGCCCGTCCGGGGAGACCTCCAGGTCGCCCAGGCCCACCTTGCCCACCTGCTCGACCATGCCGATATCCGCTGTATCGCTTGTGGGGCGATTCTCGACGCCCACGTTCGGGACAGTGGCGGCAAGCTGGTAGCTGCCCGTTGCAAAATCATACGCATAGATCGCGCCCAGGCCGTTGAGGCCGAGGCCAACGGTGCGCTTGAGGTAGGCGGCAGCGAAGAGGCGACGCACCCCGCTGATGCTGCCGTCGTCGTAGGCCAAGCCGTAGGTGGCACCGACGCCGCCATATACGGGGGTGTTCTGCCCCAAGCTCATACTGGCACCAACGGGAACCAAGGTGCTGCTGCTGCTGGCGGTGATCTGCATGATCGCCGGGTCGGATATCGAGGAGATCGGAACGTAGGGACTCTGGAAGATGGTATTGGCTATAGTCGTGGTGGCGTAGGTGGGCGTGGCGCTGAGGCAGGGCACAGCGCTGGCGAAGCCGCTGCCGCTGCTGACCTGGGCCTGCGCGGGGGCCGGGCGCGCGGCGAACGGCCCCGCCACCACGAGCAGCATGAGCAGGACGGTGAACACGCGGTGATGGAAGGGGGAAGGGGGCATACCGTCTCCTTGCGACAACCGAAATATCCCAAACAATCCGCCTCAAGGCGGATACCGATTTACACGATTACAGGTATACTGTGATCACGCGGCGGTAACGACCGCCGGTAGGATGGACCCAGACCCACCTTCACTACAGGAGTACATCCATGACACACCGCACCCGCACGCTGTCCACCCTGTCCACCCTGTCCGTCTTGGCCGTCCTGCTCGGCCTGGCCGTCCTGCTGACAAGCTGGGGCGAGAAGGCCCGCGCCGCCGAGATGGACGCAACCTATACGGTCTACCTGCCGCTGGTGGAATGCCCGAGCTGCACCGGGAGCGCGGTGCCCGTCACCCCCGTGCCCGTCACCCCCACGCCGACGCCCGCCGAGGATGTCGCCGAGGTGATCCGGCTGGTGAACATTGAGCGGGCCAAGGTGGGCTGCCCCGCCGTGGTGGGCGAGCCGAACCTGATCGCCGCCACCCAGGGGTGGGCCGAGTACATGCGAGCCAACAACATCGCCCAGCACGCCCCGGCCTCCTGGTACGCGCCCTACGGCTACGATGGGGCGCTGGAGAACATCGACGGCACCAGCACGGCCCAGCTGGCTGTGGAGCATTGGATGGCGTCGCATATGGGCCACCGCGAGAACCTGCTGTGGTGCTACCAGCCCGACGACCCCTCCTACCTCCCGGACGACGTGTACCTGGCGGGGGTGGGGCACGCGGGCACCTATTGGGTCTGGGGGCTCACCCTCAAGATGAACTACTAACCGTCCCATCGCGCCCTCCCCTCAGTGCCCCTGCCGCGTTGCGGCGGGGGCACGTTGTGTCTGCTGCTGGGCTGCGATGGCGTCAGCCGCCGCCGCGCCCAGCAGCCGCCCGGTGACGACGGCGAGGGCGCTATCGGCGCCGCGCCAGCAGCCCGCCCATGCGGCCACCTCGGCGGCGGCGCGGGCGGCGTCGGCCAGAGACAAGCAGGCATGAGCATCGCCACTCAGGCACATAGCGGCTGCTGCCAGATCTGCTCATCGGCGAGCGACGGCAAGGGGCACTCGGTCTCCAGATAGCGCTCTCGCGTAGACTCATCGGAGAAGGCGCGCAGCCCCCCGTCTCCCCAGAGCTGCTCCAGATCACTCAGGCTGGCCGACTGCTGCACGCGGGCGTCCTCACTGCTGCTGTACTCTGTCATCGCGGTTGTCCTCCCCAAGTAGGTGGGTCTGCTATGTTTGCTAGTAGACCGCACAGAAAGGCCCGATAGTTCGCCCAGCGGCGCAGCCATCGGGGCCATTCTGCGAAGGATGAAAGTACCAGGGGCAGGGGGGAGATCTGGACAGATCGGGGGGGCGCAACCTTATGCCTGGCTCATGCGGTGCATATCTCTACGCGAATCAGATTGCAGATTGATGGAGCGGTACAACGGGCTACTCTCTAGCAACTCGGCTCAATCTCTATTACGAGAAATGCTGTAGAATACCGATCATGCGGATCGGATTACTGACAATAGAGGCAGTACCGCAGAAGTAACGCTGTGAGGCGTCCTGTCATTCT
>RYFE02000047.1 GCA_004138175.2 Chloroflexales bacterium ZM16-3
GGCGGAACTTGGCACCCCAAATGCCCGAATCATAAGTTTCAACAGAAGCGCCTGCGCAGGCCGCGCCTGCGCAAGCCGCAACCGCTGCGCCCACATCGGCGGCGAACGACCAGCCGGATCGCTGCGAGCCAAACGATACGCGGGCAGCTGCCTGCGCTCTGGCGTTGGATCAGGTCAATGGCTCCTACACCTTTCTGCCCGCCGGCGACCAGGACTGGTACCGGCTGATGTTGGAGCCGAATGGCCTGCAGACGGCGATCACGGTGCGCGGTACGGCAGGGCTGGATCTGCGGACCAGTATCAGCCGCGACGACGGCACACCGCTAGCCGAGATCGCCAGCCCGGCGATCTCCACGACCCTCGCGCCGGACATCACTGGCGGGGTCATCCTGCGGGTTGAGAACCGCGCCCCGCAGATCGCCGACGGCGAAAGCTATGGCATCGAGGTGCGGCAGTCGCTGCCGCCGGAACCCATTGCTACCGCGACCGATGCTGCGCTACCGACGCCTGATGCCCTGGAGAACAACTGGAATCCCGCGACCGCCGCGCCGATTGGGGTGGGGGTGGTCTACGACCTGAACTTTACCTGCCCGGTGCCCTGGGGCTGTGCCGGCGGCGACCATGACTATGTCCAGCTCCCGGTGAAGGCCGGCATGCCCTACCTCATCGCCACCTTCGACCTCGGGCCGGGCGTGGACACCGTGCTTGACCTGTTCTGGGGCGACCCCGACCAGCCGCTCGCCACCAACGATGACGCCCGCCCCGGATCGAGCTTCCTGAGCGTGCTGCGCTGGGTCGCCCCCGCTGATGGTGTCGCCATCCTGCGGGTGGCGCCGCGCACCGGCAGGCTCCAGCCCCGCGTTGATGACCCCAAGGCCAGCAGCTATCGCCTGGCCGTGGCGCTGGCCGGCAGCGACCTGGCCCAGCAACTGGAGGAACGGATTGCCACCCAAACCAACGCCCCGACTCCTACACCATCACCCGCACGGCCTGCGGCAGCCGCTGCGTCCGCAGCCCCTGCCGCGCCATCCGTGGCCCCGACGACCCTGCCGGTCAGCAGCGACGCGCCCACGGGAACCGCCGTGGTGCGGGTGGCGAGCGCCACCCTGCGCGCAGGCCCGAGCCCCGCCGCCGACGTCATCCAGGAGCTGCCGGCCGAGGCGATCGTGACGCTGCTCGGCCAGGCCAGCGGAGCCTGGGTGCGCGTCCAGCCCGCCGGCGGCGTCGTCCCCGGCTGGCTGCGCGGCGCCGACCTCGCCCGCCTGCCCGATACGACGGCGACCGTGACCGCCCCGGCCACCACTCCTGCTAGCAATCCGCCGGCCCCGACCGCCACGGCGACCGTCCGCCCGGAGGCCGTGCCGCTGGTGGTGACGCCGCTCGACCCGCTGCCGCCGCCCATTGCCCCGCCCCCGGCGCAGCGGGTCGCCATCGCCGTCACCGTGCGGGTCGGCACGACCGCTACGGACGCGCAGCGAAATCAGCCCCTCCCAACCCCACGCCCGACTGATTTCAGCCCGCTGGAGTCGCTGCGGGTGCAGCTGGTCACCGCCTTCGGCGACGCGCTGGCCGAAGGCCGCACGGATGCCACCGGCCAGGTCGCGCTCAGCGCGGCGGCTGAGCCCGGCGCGGTGCTGTTTGTCCAACTGCCGGCCGTCGGCCTGCGCCTGCCCGTCGATCCCGCCCAGGCGATGCTCACCATCGCCCTGCCCGAGGAGTCTCCCCGATGAGCACCTCCCCCCTCGAACGCGCCAACGCCGCCCTCCAGGAGGAGGTCTACCGCCAGTGGCGCGACTGGACACGCTACCTCGAAGCCCAGCTGACCCTGCTCGACGCCCGGGCGGCCGAGCGCCAGGTGGCCTTCGAGCGCGACGCGACCCTGGAGGAGCCGGCGCGCCAGGCCCAGGACGCCCTGGACGCGCTGCCCCCGGCCAGCCGCACCCTGTTCGCCCAGATCCACGAGGAGCGCCGCCAGGCGGTGCAGGCCGCCCAGGAGGCCGAGACCGGCCGCACCCAGTCGCTTGATCCGGATGCGGTGGATCGGGCCGCGCTTCAGGCGCTGCGCGATGAGGCCAGCGGCGCGGGCGAGCTCAACGGCGTCGGGGTCGTGCCGATCCGGGCCGGCGGGGCGGTCACCTGGTACGACGTGCAGGTGGCCAGCCTGCGCGCCGCGCCGACGGCGGCGACCTACGCGCTCGGTGGGGAGGCCGGCGACAGCATGCGCACGCGGGCCATCCTGGCCGGGCTGCTCGTCGCCGGCGGCCTGCTCTTCCTGGCGGTCTGGTTCCTCTGGCCACGGGGTGGCCGGGCCGAAACCGCGACCGGCCCGGCGATCTCCGCCAATGGCGCCACGATCGCGCCCTGGCCGATCCACCAGGTCGTGGTCACATCCGCTTCCGACCAGCCATCGGCCACGCTGCCGGTGGCGACCGCCGCATCCCCGACCGATGCGACGCCGACGGCGATCTGGGACACGACACACCGCGTGCCGCTTCGGCTCTGTCTGCCGGCGGCCGTGCTCGCCGATGCCCAGCAGATCACGCTCGTCAGCGGCGACGGACGCCCCGACCGCGTCTTCGTCCTGACGAGCACCACCGACCGTCCCGACCTCCAGCTGGACCCCTGCGGCGGCCGCGCCACGCTGCGCGCCGCCACGTTCCAGCGCCTCGATCAGCCCGCCGACGCCGCAGTTGGCGACACCCGCACCCTGGCCGACGGCCGCGCCGCCACGCTCGCGGCGATCCGCCTCACCGGGCCAGGCGACGACCCGACCCTGCCATCCGGCCAGGCCCGAGTCGCCGTCCATGTGCGCGCCGCTATCACGGACTGGTCGGCCTTCGCGCCGACCCTGCTGCTGCCCGATGGGCAGACCCGCCTGCCCGCCGAGGCACCAATCACCAGCGGTGATCAGACCACCCTGATCTACCTGGTGCCGCTGCCCACTGCGACCCTGGAGCTGGCCTGAAGCCTGACCCCGCCCGAATCCACCCAGCCAACCCGCTGGCGGGCCACGCTGCCTGCCCCACCCGACCGCGCCACCGTCGTGCGCGAGGCGCTGGCCATCGAGCGCGTCACGCCGGCGCTGCGCGAGGGCACGTTGACCCTGACCGTCACCGTGCGCAACCGGCGCGACGTGCCCTTCACCCTCCGCCCGGACGACCTGAGCCTCACCCGCAGCAATGGAACTGGGTTGCCCCCGCCATCGTCGGTGTGATTAGATCAGCCTGTCGGCCAGATCATAGCAGTGGAAGCGGGCAAAGAAATTGGTGCGCTTACGCATCAGATGCAGATTAAGCAGCCGTGCAGCAGCTAATATGCCGGGGTCCCGCAGGAGCCGCTCAAGTTGATCAATGCCCACAACTTCGATGCTCACCTGATCAATGCCCGCAGCGACATAGCCAACTTCATCAATCGTCGCGCCAGGATAGATGGCAAGAAAGGGCGCGTTTTGTGGGTAGGCCGCTCGAAACGCAAGGTTGGAGATGTTCACAAAGGCCCAGATCTGACGTGGATTATCCTTCAAACGCCCCACGACACACACCTCCATCGTGTTGCTATTGAAGCAGGCGATGCGCGGCCAAGTGCTGGCGTTTGTCGAGGGCATGCAGCTTACGCTCCAGTAGGCTGGCTCAGTGAGCGCAGGCATGGGAATACACGCCGCCACATACTGGCGCAGGCAGGCAATGATCCGGTTCGCGTCGGAGCGCTGCTGAAGTTGCGTGAACTTACCCGCCTGCTTCGCGCGCAGATCGACAGGAACTATCGTACGCTGGCCGGTCGCAAGCGTCGTCGAATCAACCAGCCAGCGGCGCTGATCATCAGGGAGAACCAGATCGTCGAAGGGTGATGACTGGTGTGTGATGCTTGCGTGAACGATGTTTAGCAGCGCGAATCCGCGTGACTCCAGAATGTGAATCGCTTCACGCTCGCGCGCATCAAGTATGGCCTTCGTGCGCGGCAGGTGCAGCAGGCTGACCTGTCGGAGAGTGGGGTAGTTTCGCCGGTGCGTGGCGAGCCGAGCGGTCAGATCGACGGATTGTCCGACATAGAAGCGACCATCAGCTAGATGGAGAACGTAGATACCAGATTTCCTGGGCGGGACAAGGTTCGCAGTCGGTGGAGCGAAGCCCAAGGTTGCTAAGATTGCCTCAAGCCCATCCGCCTCTAACGCGGCATCTTGGCGACGGATGGATGCCGCCCACTCAGGCCAGTGGAGATCGGGGTCAATCGTCGTTGGCTGTCCAAGCTGAGTTGGCTCGTCTGGCCGACGAAACTCCCAAAGATTATCCTCAGTGATCGGCCCTTCGGTGATCACCGTCACGTACTCAGGATCAACTGGCTCGTCAAGGAGTTCGACCTCCCAGGGGTAGTCATTAAGGGTGGGCAACAGGATGATCAGCTCACGATCCTCGCCAAACTGTACCTCAACGGGAGCACTGAGCCGATATACCAGATCATCCGCGGGATCATAAATGATCCCGGCA
This sequence comes from Chloroflexales bacterium ZM16-3, assembly GCA_004138175.2. Taxonomy (GTDB): domain Bacteria; phylum Chloroflexota; class Chloroflexia; order Chloroflexales; family Chloroflexaceae; genus Oscillochloris; species Oscillochloris kuznetsovii. The sequence goes on from RYFE02000047.1 coordinate 4,485, forward strand.
AAGAAGCAGTGCAGTGGAGCGGTCGTCGAGTCGCCGTGCGCCAGTGTATATACCTCATCAGGGTTAAGGTTGCGGCGGATGGTACTCATAGGAGAACCTCATGGAACGATGGATGACCAGATGATTCAAAATACACGGAGAGTATACGTAATGGTTACTCGAAAGTCAACCGCCTGTTCATATTCATTTTTTTACCAATGATAGATCCAGGTTCAGCAGCAAGAAAAGTCAATTTTGAGAAAACATTCGTCTTAGCACTACCCACCAACGACGAGGCTGCACTTCTCACCAACGAGGCTGCACTTCTCACCAACGAGGCTGCACTTCTCACCAACGAGGCTGCACTTCTCACCAACGAGGCTGCACTTCTCGCCAACGACGCTGCACTCTCGAACAGTCGGGGCTGGATGAGGGTTTGGGGGAAATCACCAATTGGATAGAGAACCTGCGTAGATGCTGCGCGGTGTCTGGGACGCTACCACCCTCTTCCTCGACCGCACCAGCATCGGGCCGAGCTTTGACGGCCACACGACCGTGGACTGGCAGTTCGGCGCGGACATCACCTACTACGACTTCTCCGAGATCGAAGAGATCTACCGCCCGCTCTACTACGCGCTGACCATCGGGGCCATCCTGCGCTTTATGCGCGACCCGACCCGCGACCGGCGGCGCATGACCCTGCTGCAGATCGACGAGTTCGGCTACCTGACCCAGGTCGAGGCATTGGGCCGGCTGGCCGCGACGATCGCCAAGGTCGCCCGCAAGTACGGCATCGGCCTGATCGCCATCGACCAGAACCCGATCACCTTCCTGAGCAGCGACCACGGCCGATTTATCTTTGAGAACGCGGCGGACAAGGTGCTGTTCCACCTCGACGACCTGCCGGCCCGCCAGATGGCCGAGGCGATCTCCGACATCCGCCCCGGCCACGTCAGCTACCTGACCCGTGCCGGCAAGGGCATGGCCCTGGCCATCGTCGGCAACGATGTGTCCACGATGAATGTCGAAGCCATCCCCTACGAGCTGCGCATGCTGCGCGGGTCGTGAACGTGAGGAAACCCATGCGTATGATGCTTCCGATCCTCCTGCTGGGCCTGCTACTCACAAGCTGTAGCACCCAGGCCAGCCAGCAGCCTCCCGCCGAGGTTCACACAGCCTGGATCGCCGCGCTGCGCGCCAACGACCGGGCGGCGGCCCAGCAGCTGCTCGCCGACGACGCGGCCGTGACCGTCGATCGTGCCCTGGAGCAGGCCCAGTACCTGGAAATCCTCGATGTGCCGCAGACCGGGCGGCTCCAGGCGGTCGATGTCGCGCCGCCGGTCGTCCAGGGCGCAGGCCAGGTGGCCACGAGCATCTGGCGGCTGGAGCAGCTGACCAGCTGTTTTCGGGCCACCCTGGCCGAGACGCCGCAGGGCTGGAAGATCACCGACTGGGCCGAGTTCCAGACCGATTGCCCGCCAGCGCTGGGGGTGCGGCCATGATCACCATGACCCGCCAACTCTGGCGGCTCGACGGTGCCCTGCCGCCCGACACGATCGCGCTGACCGAGGGGCTGCGGCTGCACCTGGCCCACGCGCCGCTGACCACGGTGCTCGTACAGATCGGCGACCGCCGCCAGAGCTATGTGACCTTGCCCGGCTGTGACGGCTGCCAGCACGACCGCTGCGAACCGGGGTGTCGCACCGAGATGCTGCGCCGGCTGCTGCATCAGGCCGCGCCAGGGCTCACGCTGAAGCCAGTGATGCGCGGCCTCGCGACCCGGCCCTACACCCGGGTGGTGCTGGCCACGCCCGGGCCGCGCCCGCAGCTGCTAGATGCCGAGCTGATGGCCCAGTGGCCCGAGGCCCGGCTGGCCCTCAGCTGGCGCAGCCAGCGCGGCCGCCTGCACGCCGGGGCGCTGCTCGCCGTCGGGGCCGATGGCCCATCGCCAGCGGTAGCCCTGCACAGCCGCAGATGGCGGAGTTGGCCTGTGCCGCCCGCCGCTGGGCGCGCGCTGCCATCCCAGCGGCCCCGCTGGTCGCCGGGGCGCGCGACCTGATACCACACCTCCTGATGGCAGACCAGATTGGGCAGGCGGTCAACGTCCCCGCTTTCCTCCAGCCCGAGCTGGATTCCCGTCTGAGCAGCTGGCTGATCCTCGTCATGACTCACCCAACGACATTGGCGCAGGAACCGGAACCGACTCTCGAGGAGACTGGTTCCTCGATCTGGCCGACCGGGCCGGAGGGGATGCCGCCGGTGGCGCTGGGGCGGCTGGTCGAGCAGATTATCGTCGAGCCGCGCTTTCAGTCCACCCGCAAGGGCCAGTCGGGCATCACGAAGGGTCGCCTGGCTAGCTTGAAATATCCCGGCCTGACCGAGGCCATCGCCCGCTGCCTGATGGTCTGGTTCGACCGGGCGGGGGTGCTGGCCGATCCCGAGGACGGCCAGGGGCCGTGGCGGGCGCCGCGCCCCTTCGCCCTCCAGGATCTTCCGCTGATCGCCCAGCAGCTGCGCGCCGCCCCGCTGCCCAGCAGTGTGGACGTGCAGGCGGCCTACGGAGGTGAGGGATGAGCCAGCAGACCACCAAAAAGAGCGCATCCTTCGGCAGCACCAAGCCGCTGCCGCCGGCTGGGCTGCGCCCGCCCGCGCCACCCTGGGCGAAGATCGCCGCCTGGGCGGTGCTGCTGCTCTGCCTGAGTCTCTTGCTCAGCCGGGGATACATCCTGGCCTGGGCGACGACACAGCCGGTGGTCGCGCTGCCCCTGCCGGGCAAACCGCTGCCCGCCGATGGGCCGCAGGGGCTGGCGCGCTTCAGCGCAATGGCCGCCCTGGCCCTGCGGGCGATCCTCTTTCCGCCGGGCAGCCTGGTTGTCGAGGCACTCGCCGGCCTCGGCTTGCTCGTCATCGGCTTGGAGCTGGCCCTCGGCGCGCTGCTGCTGGTTATCCAGACAATGATGAGTCGGGTGCAGGGCCGGCAGGCGCTGCTCGTGCGTGTGCCCTACCGGCCGACCGCGCGGGCGAGCGACACCGCCACCGACCTGTTCCGCGCCCTGCACCGCCAGCTGCCGATCGCCAACGTCTGGCTCGGCCAGGCCCCCTGGCTCAGCCTGACCCTGAGCGCCCGCCCGGACGAGCCGGTCGAGTTGGGCATCCTGGTCGCCGGCGGCACGGCCAGGCAGCGGGTCAGCTGGGTCGCCGCCATCCGCAAGACCATCCAGGGTCTTTCACCCGATGCGCTCGTCGAGCTGCGCCCCGACCCGCTCGCGGCCGCGCTCACCGCTGGCCGCGTGGCGACCTGGGCGGAGTGGAAGCTTTCGCTCGCCCCGATCTACCCGCTGCGTCTGGCCGACGACCAGCAGGCCGGCGACCTGGTCGGCCCGCTCGTCGCCGCGCTCCAGCCGCGCCAGGGCGTGGGCTACACCGAGTTCCAGCTGAGCCTGCGCCCGCGCCCCGACGACAGCCACCTGGCCCGTGGCTGGAAGGCCGCCGGCACCCGCCGCCTGCTGCGCCTGATGGGCAAGCACGAGTACGCCCTCAGTCCGGACGCTCGTGCGTTAGAGACCAAGCTGGCCGGGCCGATCTACGACGCCACCCTGCGCGCGGTGGCAGTCGCAGCCGATGCGGGGCAGCTTGCCCAGGCCCGCGCGGAAGTGGACGAGGTGAATGCGGTGCTGGGCCAGTACGCCGCCCGCAGCGGCAGCCGCCTGCAGCGCTGGGTGCGCCAGGCCGGCGGCACACGGCACATCTCGCGGCGGCCAGCCTGGATGCAGGACATGCGTGGCCAACTGCTTGCCCTTGCCGTCGGTGGTCTGGTCGGCGGCGTGCTCTGGCCGTTGCTCACTTCCTACCCGCTGTTTGTCGTTGGTCTGAGTCTCATCAGCATGACGATGCTGGGCCGCATCTTCGGCCAGCATGCCCGCCGCCAAGTGAAGCAGCTCCATGCCCGTGCGGTGCGGGCGACCCCACTTTCCGGCCTGCTCTGGGGAGCGGCCTGGCGTGGCCCGAGCATCCTCAGCGTTACCGAGTTGGCCGGGCTCTGGCACCTGCCCACCCCAACCCAGGGCCGACTGGTGCGCTGGCTGCCCTGCGCCTACCTGCCCCCGCCGCCCCACGCCTTCGCCGACGAGCCGCCCCTGGTCGGTGAGGACGGCGTGACGCGCCCGGCTCGGCTGATCATCGGCGTGGGCATGCACCGCGACGACCAGCTGGCACCGGTCGGCATCCCGCTGCGCGACGCCCGCCAGGGCATCGCCTTCACCGCTCCGCCCGGCGTCGGCAAGACCCAGATCGCCTCCAACCTGGCCGACCAGCTGCGGCCCTGCGGCTACACCCTGATCGACGGCAAGGGCGACGACGCCGGCAACCTCGTCGAGACCATGCGCCAGCGCATCCCACTCGAAGACGAGGCCCGCCTGGTCATCCTCGACACGCTCGACGCCGCCTGGCCGGTCGGCATCAACCCGCTTGCTGGGGTGGATCTCGCCGACACCGGCGCGGTCGATCAGGTACTCGGCCAGATCGAGGCCATCTTCGCCCGGCTCGACCCCGAGACCTGGGCCAAGGCCCCGCGCATGAAGAACTACCTGCGCAAGGCCACCTTACTCGTGCTCGCCGGTGAGAGTCACCCGACGATTGCCCATGTCAAGCAGGCCTTGCTCGATCAGGGCTACCGCGAGCGCCTGCTCCCGGCCTGCCGCAACGTCGAGGTGCGCGACTTCTGGATCATCGAGTTCCCGCAGATCGGCGAGCAACAGAAAGCCAGTCGCGACGCCCTGGTCAGCCGCTTCGATATGCTGCTCGACTCCGAGCTGACCCGCTACCTGTTCAACCAGATCGCCCCGGCCCTCGCGTTTCATGATGCCATCGCCGAGCGGCTCATCGTCCTCGCCCCCCTGCCCCACCGCACCCTGGGCGGCCTCGCCGGGCCAGTGGGCATGCTGCTCTTCCAGAGCCTGCTACGCGCTGCCTTCCGCCGTCCCGGCTCCGATCTCACGCGGCCCGAGTACGGCTTCATCGGCGACGAGTTCCAGGTGCTGGTCGAGAACTGTGACACCAAGGACGTGCGCGACGCGCTGACCCAGGTGCGCGCCTTCGGCATCGTCACGATTATCGCCAACCAGCTGCACAAGCAGCTCGGCGACCTGGCCGACTACGCGCTGACCGCGATCTCCAACCGCATCCTCCTGCGCACCCAGGAGCCCGACGCCACGCTCTACGCCCGCCACTACGCCGAGAGCGGCATCACCGCAGCTGACATCTCCGGCCAGGAGCCGCGCGAGCACCAGTACGCCTGGATCGGCGTCCACGGCACGCTGACCCGGCTCTTCTCGCTACGCCCGCTGCCCTGGCTGCCGTCGCTGGAGGTGACAGTGCCGGCCGAGGCCGACACCGCCTGGCAGCAGCGCATTCCGCCAGACTCGCCCACCCCAGCCTTCGATGCGGCGATCTGCCAGCTGATGTACGGCCAGCACGCCGACCCCGAGGCCATCGCCCAGGCATTGGCCGCCAGTGACGCCGAGCGCTGGGAGCAGTTGCTGACCCGCTGGGACGCCATCCGCGCCGAGCACCGCCGGCATCTCCTGGCCCACCCCGGCTGCATCCCCGACACCAAGGCGCGCCAGGTCTGGCGCTCGCGGCTGCGCGCCGCCCGCCCGCGCGTCCTGGCCATGGCCGAGTACGCCCGCATCCGCCAGGCCATCCAGCCGGGGGAGGCGACGGTACCGAGCCATCGCCGCACCGCCAGCGGTGCCGCGCCCACATCGGGCAGCGTGGCCGTCGAGCCCAAGCCGACCCAGCAGGCCCACTTCCCCGAGATCGACCGCCGCGAGCCAAGCCGGCTCAGCCGGAGCGAGCCTGACGACCTGACCGTCGAGCCGGTCGCGGAGGGTGAGTGATGGCACCAGTGATGTCAGGGATGCTATCACCAGTGATGGCACCAGTGATGGCACCAGTGATAGCGCCCAACCAGGGTTGCAAACATTTGCAGCTCCGGCGGGAGGGCCGGAATCGGCCGTTTTTCTGGGGTTTGGCTACAAAAAATGGGTTTTGCCAAAAGTTTGTAGCCGTGATACGGCGGCGATCACCGGGCCGTTTGCGCGTCCAGATGCGCGCCGCTTGGGAGCCGCTTGGGGGCCGTTTGCCCGCCACTTGCGCGCCGTTTGGGCTCGTTTGCCGCGTCCTGATGCAGACGGGCAGGAGCGGCATTCCAGAAGGGGCGATTGAAAGACGGCTTTTTCCACTTTTTTGGACGAGCGATTCTGTGGGAACTGACATTCACAACCTGCTGATCAGCCTCGCCTGGCTGGGCGAGCTGCGCACCGACCACGTGCGCCGGCTCTGGCTCCCCGATCATCGACTCCAGGCAGCGCAGCGCCTGCTCCAGAGTCTGCGCGCCGAGGGCTACGTCGAGCGGCGCATGTGGTCGCGCTGGGTGCCTGGGAGAACCACGCCCCAGCGGCAGGGCGCGCTCTGGTCAGTGAGCCGCAAGGGGCGGGACATGATCCGCGAGAGCGACCAGTACCCGCCGGAGTACAAGGAGCCACGAGCGCGGCGGATGGTGCCCCACGACAGCACGACCAGCGAGGCGATCGTGCGCGTGATCGAGCTGGGCCGCGCGGTGGAGTTCGCGGGCCAGCGCGGCATCAGCGGGCTCTACGTCGAGCGCGAGGTGCGCCTCGATCCGGCCCGGCCCCGCCCGGTGATGGACGCCCTGATCATCGTCACCGTCGGCGGCGACTTCGACCGCCCCGACCTGGTGCCCTGGTCGCGCGACCCGACCCTGGAGGGCGAGCGGCGGGTGCGCTACGCCCTGGAGAACGACCGCGACACCGAGCCGCCCACGGTGATCGCCGCCAAGGCCAGCCACTACCAGCGCGCCGGCACGCCGGCCTGGGAGCGCCGCTATGGGCGCTTCCCGCTGCCGCTCTGGCTCACGCCGAGCACCCGCCGGCTCCAGCAGATCCTCGACCTCTGGCGGCAGGCCTGGCCGGTCGGCAAGTGGCTACTGACCACCGACGCCTGGCTGGCCCAGGACTACTGGATCGAATACGACCACGGCGCGACGATCGAGCGCCGCCTCTTCTCGCGCAGCGGCCTGCACCGCCCCCAGGGTGATGCCGCAGACCAGGCCGCCATTGACCACATCCTCAGGAGGACATCATGACCACCCAGACCCCACGCATCAACCAGGTACGCATCGTCGGCACCCTCGACACCCAGACCATCTCGCGCCGCGACGCCGCAAGCCTGCCCGGCGTCATCCCGGCGGCCGGGCGCGGCGAGCGACCTCGGGCCACGGTGACCCGGCGCTTCAACGCCGTGCAGGGCAGCGAGCAGCGCGCCGTCTTGCAGGTCGCCTCGCCCTTCGGCACGCCCTTTCAGATCACCCTGCACCTGGAGGCGAGCGTCGCCGGGTGTGCGCTCTTGGAGAGCAGCCCGCCCGGCACCATCCTCGCGGCCACCGGCGAGCTGGAGTGGGTGCAGATCACCGACCCACGCTACGCCGTGGACATAGACGACCGTGGCCGGCGCAGCAGCGAGCTGATCGTGCGCGCCCACACCGTGGAGCTCGCCGGTGATGATGACCAGCCGGGCTACGATGTCTGGCTGGAGGGCAGCGTCCTAACCACCCCGCGTATCCTGCGCCACCCCGACCGGCCCGTGCTCATCGCCGCCACCACCGTGCGGGTGACCATCGAGCACACGCGACCGGGCAGCCGGGCGCGTATCACCGAGCCAGCCAATGTGGCCGTCGCCATCCCGGTCGATCACCCCGACGCGCCGAACCTGCTGCGCCCGGGCAACCAAGTGATCATCGAGGGCATGCTGGAGCGCTACCTCGTCCCGCTGCGCGGCGTCGAGATCGAACGGGCGGTCGCCGCCCTCGACGCGGGCTGGCAGCAGGAGCAGGCTGGGCTCAGCGCCCAGGCCCAGCGCGACGCCGCGCGGCGCTACGCCCGCCAGCGCCGCCGGCTCCAGGAGACCACCCGCACCCGCGTGGTCGCCGGCTATGTCGAACTGGTCTCCGGCACCCCGGCCAGCCTCGACGAGGCCCAGGAGCTGCGTGCCGAGAGCCAGCGCCGCCGGCGCGAGGATCGGCGCGGGCGGCGCGAACGGCCGACCGAGCGGAATGAAGCACCGGAGGAACAGGCACCAACAAACGACTCGATCGACGCAGCTGACCCGAGCGCAGTGTAGGCGGCCATGGCCAAGCGCACCCCACATCCCACCCTTCCCGACGACCTGCGTGACCGGGTGCGCCTGGATTCGCCGGGTCGCGCCGGCGGCATGACCGAGTTCGTCCACGCCCTCGCCGCTATTCTGGCGCGTCTGGACGCGGAGCAGCGCGGTCGCGTACAATCTGAGCCACCGCAGGGATCTGCGGAGGAGCGAAAGGAGCAGCTGTGAAACGTGCCTCGATCTACATTCGCGTCTCGACCGAGGAGCAGGCCGAGGAGGGCTACAGTCTGGCCGCCCAAGAGCGGGCCTGCCGGATGTACGCCGAGGTGCAGGGCTGGTCGGTCGTGCGGATCTACGCCGACGAGGGGCTGAGCGCGTTCAAGGACCGGATCGAGGATCGCCCGCAGCTGCGTCAGCTGCTCGACGACGTGGCCGCCCGGCGGATCGACGCGGTGATCGTCCACAAGCTCGACCGCTTCTTCCGCCGGGTGCGCCTGCTGATGGAGGTGGTTGAGCAGTTCGAGCGCCAGGGCGTGCAGTTCGTCAGCTTCAGCGAGCAGATGGACTTCTCGACCCCGGTGGGCCGCATGGTGCTGACCAACCTGGGCGGCTTCGCCGAGTTCTACAGCCGCAATCTCTCGACCGAGACCGCCAAGGGCAAGCGCGAGAAGGCCCAGCAGGGCGGCTGGGTCGGCCCGATCCCGATCGGGTATGAGAAGGGGCCGGACGGCACGCTGATACCCTCGGCCGACGCGCCGGCAGTGCGACGGATCTTCGCGCTGTACGTCACCCGCCAGCACAGCTACACCAGCATCGCTGACGAGCTGAACGCGGCGGGCTGGCAGACCCACGAGACCCGCACCGGCCGGCGCGGGCGCTTCGGCCGCGAGAGTATCCGTACCATTCTGAAAAACGCCGCCTACATTGGGGTGGTCTCAAGCGGCGGGGTGCAGTATCCCGGCAAGCACCCGCCGCTGGTCAGCGAGACGCTGTTCGCCACTGCCCAGGCCATTCGTGAGGAGCGCACCGGCATTCACGGCTCACCCGTGCGTCATACGATCGCCTGGCTGATCGGCACGGTCTGGTGCGCGCACTGCGGCAGCAAGCTTTGGCACCAGTCGGGGAGCACGAATGGGCAGGGGCGCTACTACTGCTGTAGCGGGATATCGCGCCGGGAGTGTACGGCCCGCCAGGCGCCCGCAGCCCGGCTCGAAGGGGAGATGGCGCAGATCCTGAAGCTGTTGGTACTGCCGCAGGCGCTCATCCCACAGATCGTCGCCGAAGCGCGACAGCTTGCGGGCGAGCATCACGCTCCGCCAGAAGTGCGTGACGCGGCGCAGGAGGGCTATCTGCAGCAGTTGAAACAGGCGTACAATGCGGGTATACTAACGAGGTCTGAGTATCAGCGGAAAGTGAAGGAGGCGCAAGCCGAAAAAAGCCAGCCGCCACGTGGCGGGGCTTTCGATACGCAGCAGGCGGCTCAGCAGCTCGCTGACCTCCCGCATGTGTTAGAAAAGGCTACCGTACCGGAGCGGCTTGCCGTCGTCAAGGCCTTGTTCGACAAGATCTGGGTACAAGACCGTACGATCGTGAGGCTTACGCCGCGTGCCGATGTGGGGCCCGTACTCGCCGCTCTGGTACAAGTATTGGATGGGGTGCCTGATGGGTTTCGAACCCACAGCCTCCTGAGCCACAGTCAGGCGCTCTAACCATTGAGCTACAGGCACCACAGACGTTGCTGAGTATAGCACGGGCTGGTGCTCAATGTCAAATACTCCTGAGAGACCGTTACGTCCTGGGGACTACTTGGCCGAGGGCCTCAGGGGGCCAGTGGAGCATCTGGCCGCGGCAGAGCTGCGCCATGGGCAGGGAGGCCACGTCGTAGCCCGCCAGCTCAAGCGGGCACTTGCCCCGGATGCGCTTCTGGGCGTCCGGCGTGAACGGGGTGAAGCGGTAGCACCATGCGAACACCGCCAGGTAGGTCTGCGCTGTCGTGATCGTGTCGAAGCCGCAGAAGGTCTGGTAGTGCTGGTCGAAGCGCCGGTTCACCAGCTCGGTCGTGTTGTTTGTCTTCGGGATGCGGTCGCGCTCGATGGCGTTGACCAGCTTGGGCCAGTGGCGCTCCAGGCTGGAGAAGAGCGCCTCCACCTCCGGCGTCGCCGCCACATAGGCGTTCCGCAAGGCCATCACCGTGTCGTAGCGCCGCTGGGCCGTCCGTTTCGTCTTGGCCTGGAAGATGGCATCCAGCTGGTTTTGGAGCTTCACCGCGTCGGGACGCTGCGTGCGATAGTGCGTCCCGTAGGCGTCGCGCAGCTGCCCATGCCAGGCTTGTAGGGCGTGGAAGATGCACTGGTGGTGAACCGCGCGTGGAAAGACCGCCGGGATGGCCCGGTCATAATCCGTGCAGAGGTCGGTCACGATGACCTGCGGTACGTAGCCCTTGGCCCGCAGCGCCAGCAGGAAGGCCCGCGCCGCGTCCGTGCCGCGCACGGGGTAGATTGCGACGTGCAGCAGGTCGTAGGTATACACGTCCACCGCCACATAGACGTACATCCAGTGGTGCTGCTTGCCCGCCGACTTGTCGTTGGTCGGCACCTTGACCCACTTCTCGTCCACGCCCACCACCCCGCTGCTGCGCACCACGCCGAACAGCGCGGCGACCGGCAGCAGCTGGCCGCCGAACTGGCTGACCCAGCGATAGGCGGTCGCGGTCGAGACCCCCAGCCCGGCAGCGACCCGGCGGGAGCTGCTGTGTCCCAGCGCGTAGGCCTGCAGCGCCTGAAGGTGAACCTCGGTGCGCCAGGGCGAGGAGGGCAACAGATCGGGCGGCAGGTTGGTGAAGCTGCCGTGTACGCAGGCCGTATTCTGGCAATAGTAGCGAACCACATCCACCGTCTGCGGCTGGCCCGCAGCATCGAGGTAGCGCTTGGCGCGCGGGGTACGGCTCTTACGCCGCACCTGGCTGCTGCCGCAGTGCGGGCAGCGGATCGTCCCGTCATCGATGGTCTCCCAGTCGCCGCAGAGGATGTGCTGGAGGTGATAGCCCCAGGGCAGCGGGGTCTCCAGCGCCTGGCCCGCGCCGAGGCCCAACTCCGTGCGCAACGCCAGCAGGTCGGCCAGGCGGCTGCGCTCCTCGGGGGCGGGGCGCTCGCCACGGGCCAGCCGGGCCTGGAGCTGATCAATGAGCGCAAACAGCTGCGGCACCAGCCAGTCGTCCGTGGGGCGCAGGGTCTCGGCACTGAGCTGGAAGCGCTCGCGGAGCACGCCGCGGGCGATGAGCAGCCCGCTGTCCTGGCCAATCTGGGTGACCGCGTGCGCGCTCAGCGTGAGCCCCTCGGCCGCAGCGGCGGCCTGGACCTCGGCCACCGACCACCACAGATGACGCGCCCAGAGCTGGATGAGCACCTGGCGCTGCGCATAGGGCAGGAGCGGGCCATCGTGGCGGCTCATCAGGCGCTGCCAGTCGCCGGCCTCGTGGTAGTCCTCCCAGCGGCTGAGCAGCTCCTGGAGGGTGCCGAACCAGCCCGCCAGCCAGGTCTGACAGAGCAACGGTCGTTTGGCGGGGTGGTGAACCAGGTGGATGCAGCGCAGGAAGAGCAGAAACATCCGTCGGTCAAATTCGTCGACGGGTGTGTGGCGGATGGCGAACTGGTCACCGAGGATGACCTCGTAGGTGCCGTCGTCAAGGATGCGCCCCGTGGCGGTGGGCTTGGGCGAACGCGGCACGGCGACGGCGGCGGCCAGGATGCTGCCGCTCGTAGGGAGAGGCGGTGACGGACGCCATCAGCTACTACACGACCCATCAGACACGCATGGCCTACCCGAGCTACCGCGCGCGCGGGCTCCAGATCGGCAGCGGCCCCGTGGAAAGCGCGTGCAAACAATTGGTCAGTGCCCGCTTGAAGTTGGCTGGGATGATCTGGGACGCGGACGGGGCCGAAGCGGTGGCGGTGGTGCGCGCCTGGCTGCGGATGGCTCAAATCCCTCAAGATCACTATCCTGGTCATGGATGTAGCGCTTGATCAGATCGGCGGTGACATGATCCCTCGCAGAGCCAACGTAGAAGCCATCGGCCCAGAGTTTGCCACCCCAGTGCGTATGCCGAAGCTGCGTGTGGAACGGCCGAACAAACCACCACTAATAGCCCAGTTTGGCGGGCTCTCGCTGAAACGACAACCGTGGGCAATCCTCAATGATCAGCCATCCCTCCCACCGCAGGAGAGTGTTGCAGAATTGGGGGCGTGGGTGGCCCGGCGGACGTTGGGGGGCAGTTTTTTGTTGGGGTTGGGCGAGGGATTGCGCCGGGGTGCGCACGATTCGGGCGATTCAGTGGCCGATAGTGTGTCCAAATACCCCTGATTCGGGCCGCTTGGACATGGTTTCAGAGGGGCCGAGTTTACTTTACAGTTTGGCTCGGCCCGCAGACAAACAAACTCCTCGGTAGTATGGTTGGTGTACCACCACAAACCATATCGCCAGGGAGGACCACATGGGTCAGACCCATCCTAGCACGCCCGCCGAGCGGGCACAATGCGCCGCCGCTATGTTGGCACATCCGCATGAGTACGGAGTCGTGATGCAGTTGAGCCGGGAGTATCAGGTTTCGCGCCCCACGCTCTATGCCTGGCGCGATCAGGCCCAGGCAGCGTTGCTGGCGGCGTTCACCCCTCCCGTCACGACGGAGGTTTCCTCCTCCGCCGACATGACCCCGCGCCAGGTGCTGACGCTCTGGATCACCCATGCCAGCGTGCGTGGCATCCAACATGCCATGGCAGAGGTGCTGCGGCGTGGGGTGAGCCTGGAGACCATCACGACCATCCTGGCGGAGGCCGGCCAGCGCGCGCGAACCTGGATGCAGACCCATGTGCCCTCCAGCACCCGCGCGTTGGCCCTCGATGAGATCTACGCCAACGACCGGCGCGGGGCCTATCTCAACGTCGTCGATGTCCACAGTGGTGCGGTCTGGGCCAGCGAAGGCCCGTTGGCATCCCATAGGCTGAGCTGGCGCGGCGGAGTGCCCAGCCCGCTCACCCCCACGCCAATCAGGCGCACCGGCTGGCCGCGGCTCCAGATCTGGCCGAATAGCCGCAGGGCCGCATTGATGATCGTCTCAGCCTCGTCGGTCGGCTGGCGTAGGGTGAGCTGGCGGGTCGGCGTGGTGAAGTCCGGCCAGCGGATCTTGATCTTCACCGTCGTGCCCATCAGCTCCTTGCGGCGCAACTTCGTCGCCACCTCCGTCGCCTGGGCGCGGATCGTGCGCTCCAGGCTGGCTCGGTCGACCACATCGTGCGCAAACGTGGTCTCTTGGGAGATCGACTTGGTGGCCCGCTCGGTGACGATCGGGCGCGTGTCGATGCCGCGGGCGTGGCGAGTCAAGTCCTCGCCGTGCTGGCCGAAGCGGCGGGCCAGGTCGTCGGCGGGCCAGACCGCCAGGTCGCCGATGGTCAGGATGCCCATCCCCGCCAGCTTCTCGGCAGTCTTCGGGCCAACGCCCCACAGCGCATCGGCGGGCAGCGGCGCGAGGAAGGCAGCCTCCTCGCCCGGCGGCACCACGCAGATCGCGTGTGGCAGCGCGCCGCTGCGGGCCATGCCCTTGCCGACATCGGTGGCGATCTTCGCGACCAGCTTGTTGGTCGCCACCCCAACCGAGCAGGAGAGGCCCAGCGCAGCGCGGACGCTGGCTTGAAGCCGGGCGGCGATCAGCGCGCCGGGCTCGCCGAGGGTGCTCACGTCGAGAAACGCCTCGTCGATGGAGATCTGCTCAACCAGCGGCGTGAGGTCGTGCAGCTGCGCCATCACCGCCTGGGAGGCGGCGCGATAGGCCGGGAAGTCCGGCCGCACGGTGATCAGCGCGGGACACAGCCGCACCGCATGGGCCATCGGCATCGCCGAGCGCACGCCGAAGGCGCGGGCGGCGTACGATGCCGAGGCCACGACTCCTCGGCCCTCCGGCGAGCCGCCCACCGCGAAGGGCGTCCCTTTCAGCGTCGGGTCGCGCTGCTCCTCGACCGCGCAGAAGAACTGATCCAAGTCTACATGAATAATGGTTCGATCAGACACAGCAACGGCCATCGCGACAGCTCCGGTACGTGGCATCTCGACCGAGAAATCATAGCACACGGCGGACGTCAGCGACCTGCCAGCTCAATATCATCGCAGTGAGCGAGGCAAGCATACTACGGTATGAGGCACCACCGGTATCTCGATCCGAAGTCGACAGGAACCAACGCCCAACGCCACAAGCGGCGTCGATCCGCTCCGCGGAAGCGCGGCAGGAAGGCGAACCCGAGGTCGAAGTGGGAGAGGAAGCCACGCTGGATCAGCCCGCACAGGCCAATTGCCTGGCCGCCAGTCTTCCGTTCGGTCAGATACAGGCCGGAAGCCATACTCGGCGTAGCTGCGCATCGGCCCGTCCTGGATGTAGGCGACCGCTTGCTCCTCGTCGCGAACCCCACGGTCGCCGATATAGCGCAGTCAATCGGGGTCGTTGAGCAGCGCGACGATGAACGGCGCGTCGTCGATCGCAAGGTGCCGCAGGCGCAGGCGGTCCGTTTCGAGCACGACCATGAGCGCTCATCTCCCTTCTCGTCGCCCACAGCAGGCTGCTCAGAAGCGTAGCATACCACGACCGCCTCTGCAGTGGGCCCGGATCGGGTCAGCCGGGCTGTGCAGCGCGGTGTCCATCATCGTCAGAGCGTGACGATCTCCCCGCTGCCAAAGCGTACGCGTCGCCCATCGCGGCGCAGCTCGATGCCGGCCCGGCCCTGCACCTGCCATCCGACGTCCACCTGCACCAGCGCGGTCTCCTCATCGATACCGACCACCGTCAGCTCTTCTGGCAGGCCACGCAGGGCCAGCCCACGCAGCAGGCCGGGCAGTGCGTCGTAGTGGGGCAGCACCAGCACGCCAGGCACCATGCCGAGGGCCGGCCGGGTGGCCAGCGGCCAGCCCAGCCGTGGGGCGACCAGCGCCGCGCCGAGCGCCATCGCCCCGGCGCTGCAGCCAACAATTACCCCGCCGCCAGCGTACACCGCCAGGATGGCCGCCCAGGCCGGCGTCTCGCGCAGCGTGTCGAGCAGGAAGCCCGGCTTGCCGCCCGAGAGGTAGACCAGCCCGGCCGCCGCGATTCGCTGCGCCACCGCTGGGTCGTCGGCCCGCGCGCCCGCCCCGATCGGGATGACATCGACGCTGGCCCCGAGCGCGGCGAAGTGGGCCTGGCCTAGCGCCGCCCAGCGCGCCACAACCGCCGGGCCGTCGGGAACGGCGGCGGTCGGGATGACGGCGATGTGCGGGCGGCCGCCGCGGGCGATCCGTCCGAGCAGCTCCGCATCGATCGCCCGCATCCCCGTCAGAAACTCGCCCGACCCGACCAGGGCCAGCGTCCCCGTCATTGCGTTCTCCATCGTTATGCAGGGCGCCGCAGCGCATCGCGCAGCCGCATCAGCAGGATGCCGAGCATGTTCCGGCCGTGGCCATCGCCGCCATCGGCCCAGTAGGCGTCGTTGGTCGTATGCTCGATCAGTGTCGCGTCGCCGGTCGCCAGCAGCGCCTCGCGCAGCTCAGCGTGCTGGGTGAACTTGGCCTGCAGCGCAGTGTACATCATGTCGTCCTTGACCTGCTCCCAGTCGAGGCGTAGCGGGAACTCCCGGCTCCGCCCGAGCGCGGCCGCCTCCATCGGCGAGGCCGCAGCGCAGATGCGCGCCTGGATCGCCGGGTCAGGGAACTTCTGGGCCTGGAAGTAGTGCTCGCTGGTCGGCCAGGTCACCCCGTCAATGCTGAGTCGTCAGCGCCGAGGCGTGGGAAACCAGTGTCGAACTGACGCATGCGCTGGGAGACCAGTCGGTCACCTGGACGGAGCGCCGCATCGTGGTGCGCTCGCCAGCCTGGAAAGCGGCGCAATGCCGCGCGCTCGAACGGCGGCTGGCGCAGGCCGAGGCCGATCTGGCCGAACTGCTGGTTTCCCGGCGGGGCAAGGTGCGCCCGACGACACCGGACGAGGCGGCGGTCGCCGTGACCCGCATCCTGGAGCGGCAGGACGTGGCGGGGCTGCTGGATGTGACGGTGCAGGCTGCGGCGCAGACCCGCCACATCCGAGCCTATCGCGGGCAACCGGCACGTGCGGAGACCACCTACACGCTGAGTCTGACCACGACTCGGGTGGACGCGGCCATCGCGGCGGTGGAGGCTCGGCTGGGCTGGCGGGTCTACGCCACCAACCAGCCTGCCGAGGTCAACAGCCTGACTCAGGTCGTGCTGGCCTACCGCGACCAATACCTGGTGGAGCACCCGATCGGGCGGCTGAAAGGGGCACCGCTGTCGCTGAGCCCCGTCTACCTGAGCCGTGACGCGCACGTGACCGGGCTGGTGCGCCTGCTGACCATCGCGGTGCGCGTACTGAGCCTGCTGGAGTACGGCATCCGCCAGAGTCTGGCCCAGGAGCCGCAGGCCGAACCGCTCAAAGGGCTGTATGCTGGCCAGCCGAGCCATGGCAGCCGTCGCCCCACCGCCGAGCGTGTGCTGGAGGCATTCGAGAACCTGACGCTGACCGTGGTCACGCTGCCAAACCAGATCATCCGCCATCTGACCCCGCTGTCGAACCTCCAGCAGCGGCTGCTGGCACTGGCTGGCCTGGAGGTTTCCTGCTATACACGTCTGGTTGAGCATTTGTCCGAACCACCTAGAGAAATAAGCGAACGGTAAGGGGTAGGTGAACCATCCCCAGATTTCACTTTTCGCGCGGAATGCGGCAGATTTCGCGCGGAGTCTGGAGGAATAGTCGGCCAGCAATCGACGACTTTGCGCTAACCCAACCCCCAAACCCCAACCCCTGGTACAATACAAAGCATGACCCACCAGAACCGTCCGATGAAGCCCGAGGTGATGAGCCCGGCTGGCCACTGGCCGCAGCTGAACGCTGCGATCGAGGCTGGTGCCGACGCCGTCTACTTTGGGCTGAACCACTTTTCGGCCCGTGCCAAGGTCAGCTTCACGCTTGATGAGCTGCCCGAGGCTATGCACACGCTCCACCGGCGCGGCGTGAAGGGCTATGTCACTTTTAACACGCTGGTGTTCGACCACGAACTGCGCGAGGCTGCGCGTGTCCTGGAGCAGATCGCCGCCGCCGGGGCCGACTCGATCATCGTGCAGGATGTGGGCGTAGCCCGTATGGCCCACCAGATCGCCCCCGACCTGGCCATCCACGGCAGCACCCAGATGAGCATCACGAGCGCCGAGGGTGTTGAGCTGGCCCGCCAGTTCGGGGTGAGCCGGGTGGTGCTGGCCCGCGAGCTCTCACTGGCCGACGTGCGGGCCATCCGCGCCGCCACCGACATTGAGCTGGAGATCTTCGGCCACGGCGCCCTGTGCGTCTCCTACTCCGGACAGTGCTTCTCGTCCGAGGCGTGGGGCGGGCGCAGCGCTAACCGAGGCCAGTGTGCCCAGGCGTGCCGTCTGCCCTATGAGCTGATCGTCGATGGCCAGCATATGCCGCTCGGTGACGCGCGCTACCTGCTGTCGCCGGGCGACCTCTACGCGCTCCAGCACATCCCCGAGATTGTGCAGATAGGCGTCTCGGCGATCAAGATTGAGGGCCGCTACAAGGGCGAGGCGTATGTGGCCCTGACAACCAGCGCCTACCGCAAGGCGATCGACGAGGCATGGGCTGGCCTGCCCCTGAGCATCACCCGCGCCGAGGAGATTATCCTGGAGCAGGTCTACTCGCGCGGCATGGGCGACTACTTTATCTCTGGGACGAACCATCAGCGGGTGGTGGCCGGGCGCTCGCCGCGCCACCGTGGCGTGCTGGCCGGGAAGGTGGATCGCGTCTTCGCCAACTATGTGCTGGTGGAGCCGAACCCCGACATCGCCGAGGCCCCGCTGAAGGCCGGCGATGGGGTGGTCTTTGACGCGGCCGACTGGCGCAGCCCCCAGGAGCCCGAGGAGGGCGGGCGGCTCTACCACGTCACCCCGACGCGCGACGGCCTGCTGGAGCTTGAGTTTGCGAATAACGCGGTGGCGTTTGATCGCATCCGCGCGGGCGATCTGCTCTGGCGCACGCACGACCATGAGACCGACCGGGCGGCCCGGCCCTTCCTTCAGCCCGCCGCGCCGCTGCGCCGCCAGCCGGTGACGGCCCGCGTGATCGCCCACGAGGGCGCGCCGCTGGAGGTCACCTTCGCCCTGGTGGCCCGCCCCGAGCTGCGGGCCAGCGCGCGATCCGAGCAGCCCCTCGGCAAGGCCCAGCGCCGCGCGGTGGACGTGGACTACCTGCGCGAGCAGCTCGGGCGCCTCGGCAGCACGCCCTATGAGCTGGCAGACCTTGAGCTTGATATGAGGGGCCAGCCATTCGCGCCCAGCTCGCTGCTGAACAGCCTGCGGCGGGATGCGATTGAGTCGCTCTCCAGGAGTCAGGAATCAGGAGTCGGGAGTCGGGGGCCGTGGATCAGGAGTCAGGATTTGGGAGTCGGGAGCCAGAGGGCGGGCAATGAGCACAGCGCGCGCAGAGCCCCCCCGACTCCCGACTCCCGCGTCCTGAATCCCAGCCTCCACCTCCTCGTTCGCACGCCCGAGCAGCTCGACGCGGCGCTGGATCTGTACCCAGCCAGCATCACGCTGGACTATCTGGATCTGTATGGGCTGCGACCGGCGGTGGAGCGTGTGCAGGAGGCCGGGATTGAGGTGCGGGTAGCCAGCCCGCGTGTGCTCCAGCCAAGCGAGCAGCGGGTGGTGCGCTTCCTGCTCAATCTGGGCTGCCCCATCCTGGTGCGCTCCGGCGGGCTGCTCCAGGCTCTCCAGGCCGAGGAGCGCCCAGCCCTGATCGGCGACTTCAGCCTGAACACGGCCAATGTGCTCAGCGCCGAGATCTTTATGGGCATGGGGCTGGATCGCCTCACCCCGACCTACGACCTGAACGCGGCCCAGGTGGCCGACCTGGCCCGCGCCATTGGCCCCGCCATGATCGAGGCCGTGGCCTATCAGCACCTGCCGGTCTTCCACACTGAGCACTGCGTCTTCTGCCGCTTCCTCTCCGACGGCACGAGCTATAAGGACTGCGGCCATCCCTGCGAGACACGCCGGGTGGCTCTGCGCGACGAGCGCGGTCGCTCGCACCCGGTGATGGCCGACGTTGGCTGCCGCAACACGGTCTTCGGGGCCGAGGCCCAGGAGGCCAGCCGACATATGGACGCCTGGCGCGATGCGGGGGTGGCCCACTACCGCCTGGAGTTTGTCCACGAGACAGGCGCGCAGGTGGCGCATGTGGCCCGCGCGTTTGCCGAGTATCTGGCTGGCGCGATCCCCGCAGCCGAGCTCTCCCGCCGCCTAGCTCAGGTCTCGCCCCAGGGCACCACCGAGGGCAGCCTGTTTGTGCCCGAGGGCTACGAGCTTATCCCATTGGTATAAGCGGTCCGTCGCCGGGCAGCCCTCACCCCCCAGCCCCCTCTCCCTGAGCGGGAGAGGGGGAGCATTCCTCACCAGGAAGGGGTATACTCCCCTCTCCTCTTGAGGGAGAGGGGCTGGGGGTGAGGGGGCAAGATCGCCCCCCTGTTGGGCGCTACCCTGCGAGCCGCCCCTTGAGCTGGGCGGCCAGCTCGACGAAGAAGGGCAGCAACTCGGGGTTCTTGAGCGAGTCGGGGTTGGCGGCCCGCTCCACCGGTACGCCCATAAGGATCTTCTTCACCGGCACCTCCAGCTTCTTGCCGCTGAGCGTGCGCGGGATGTCGGGGATGGCGAAGATCTCATCGGGGACGTGGCGCGGCGAGAGGGCGCTGCGGATGGCGCCCTTGATCTTCTTGGTCAGAGACTCGTCGAGCACAAGCCCCTCGCGCAGCGCCACGAAGAGCGGCATGTACGAGGCGCCGCCCAGACCCTCCAGGTCGATCACCAGGCTGTCGAGCACCTCGGGCACAGCGTCCACGGCGCGGTAGATCTCGCTGGTGCCCATGCGCACGCCCTGACGGTTGATCGTGCTGTCGGAGCGCCCGTAGATCACCACGCCGCCGCGCTCGTTGACCACGATCCAGTCGCCGTGCCGCCACTTGCCGGGGTAGAGCTCGAAGTAGCTCTCGCGGTAGCGCCTCCCATCGGGGTCGTTCCAGAAGTAGATCGGCATCGATGGCATCGGCTTGCTGATCACCAGCTCGCCCATCACGCCCGTCACCGGGCTGCCGTCGGTGTCGTATGCCTCGGCATGCACGCCCAGGATGCGGCACTGGATCTCGCCGCTGTAGACCGGCAGCAGCGGGCAGCCGCCCACAAAGCAGCCGCATATGTCGGTGCCGCCGCTCACCGAGGCCAGCCAGATGTCAGGCCGCACATGCTCATAGACCCAGTCGAAGCCCTCGGGCGGCAGCGGTGAGCCGGTGGAGCCCACGCCCACCAGCTTGCTCAGGTCGTAGTCGCGCCCCGGCTCAACGTCGGTCTTCATCATTGCGGTGATGTAGCCGGCGCTGGTGCCGAAGAAGGTCATGCCGCTCTGCTCGGCCAGACGCCAGAGCACGCCCATGTCGGGGTAGCCCGGGCTGCCGTCGTAGCTGACCACCGTACCGCCCACCAGCAGCGCGCCCACCAGCAGGTTCCACATCATCCAGCCGGTGGTAGAGAACCAGAAGAAGCGGTCGCCCGGCTTCACATTCAGCTGCAGGTGTAGCTCCTTAAGGTGCTGGATCAGGATGCCGCCCTGGCTCTGCACGATCGGCTTGGGCAGGCCGGTGGTGCCCGATGAGTAGAGCACCCAGAGCGGGTGGTCGAAGGGCACCCGCTCAAAGGCCAGGGGGCCGGGGGTGGCCAGGGCGTCCGCCCACAGAGTGACATTTCGCATGTCAGTTGGCTCAGCGGCCGCGTCGAGGTAGGGGATGAAGATCGTATGCTCCAGGCTCGGCAGAGCGGCCTGAAGCTCAGCCACGGCGGAGCGCCGGTCAAAGCGCTTGCCGCCGTACTGGTAGCCGTCGATGGCGAAGAGCACCTTCGGCGCGATCTGGGAGAAGCGGTCGATCACGCTGGGGCTGCCGAAGTCGGGCGAGCAACTCGACCAGACCGCGCCGAGGCTGGCGGTGGCCAGGAAGGCCACCAGGGCATGAGGGGTGTTGCCCACATAGGCGACGACCCGGTCGCCAGCGACGACGCCTATGCCGCGCAGGCATGCGGCGACGGCGGCCACCTGACGCTCAAGCTCGCCCCAGCTGATCGTGATGAGCGGCTGCGTCTCCGACTGGAAGAGCATGGCCGGGTGCTCGGCGCTGGCGTTGCGGAAGACGTGCTCGGCGTAGTTAACCTGGGAGCCCTCGAACCAGCGCGCGCCGGGCATGCTGTGGCCAGAGAGCGCCGCCGCGTAGGGCGTGGGCGACTGGATGCGGAAGTAGTCCCAGAGCGACACCCAGAAGTCGTCGATCTGATCGACCGACCACTGCCAGAGCTCGCCGTAGGTATCGAGGCGCAGCCCGCGATGCTCGGCGAGCCAGGCCATGTAAGCCCGCATATTGCTCGCCTCCTGAAACGACGACGGCGGAGTCCAGAGCTGGCGCGGGTGGGCGATGTTCGTCATCGAAGCCCCCTTTGGAAGAATTAAGAATGAGGGATGGTTCACCTATCCTGTGAGGATGTCCTGAGTTATTTGCGGTCGCTCCAGGCCCACGGCGGTGAAAAAGGCGATGGGCGCTATTGTACCGTATATTGACAGCCGCCCCCCGCGCAGGCTATCATTCCTTCTCATGGAATCGCTATCCGCCTCTTGGAAAATACGATGGTGCAATCACTCGACCGGGCGCTAGACGTGCTGGAGTCCCTGGCTGAGTCTGACGAGGATCTCAGCGTCTCGCAGATCACCGCGCGGCTCGGCCTGCCCCTCGGCACCGTCCACCGGCTGCTCGGCAGCCTGTTGGCGCGTGGCTACGCATCGCAGGACAAGGCGACCCGGCGGTATGGGCCGGGGCCACGCCTGCTTGAGGTTGCCACCCGCGCCTCCGGCAGCCGCCGCTTTAGCCTGGCCCGCATCGCCCTGCCGGCGCTCCAGCGGCTCACCGAGGCCACCGGCGAGACGAGCAACCTGCTGCTGATCCAGGGCCACGAGGCGGCCTACAGCGAGCAAGTCTCTAGCCCGCACATGGTGCGGCTCTTCACCGAGGTGGGCCAGCGGGTGCCGCTCTACTGCACGGGCGGCGGCAAGGCCATCCTCTCCGGCATGGACGAGGCCGATCTGGAGTCCTACATCACCGGAGTCTCCCTGCGCGTCTGGACCCCGAAGACGATCAGCTCGACCGCTGGGCTGCGCGACGAGGTGCGCCTAGCCGCGCAGCAGGGCTTCGCGATCGATGACGAGGAGCGCGAGCTGGGCGTGTGCTGCGTGGCCGCGCCGATCTTCGACCGGCTGGGGCGCTGCGTGGCCGCCCTAAGCATCTCCGGCCCGAGCACCCGTATGAGCGCCGCGCAGGCCGCCAGCCTCGGGCCGACAGTGCGCGCCGAGGCCGACTCGTGCAGCGCGGCTCTGGGCTTCGCCGGGCCGCGCCCCGGCTAACGTCCTGAGAAGGCCGCTACGCGGCCTGGCTGGTGCAAAGACCAACCCTGGCCTTGTTTTGGGAGTGGCGACGTTGCATCAGCCTAGGCTACTAGGCCACCATGCTATACTCCCTGCGTAGGCAGGGTGTCTCACCCTGGATGGGATCAGGTAGCAGGAGAAATGATTATGGCACCTCGACTCAACAAGAAAGTTGCGGTCATCACCGGAGGGACACGCGGCCTCGGTCGGGCGATCGCCGAGACATACGCGCGGGCCGGGGCGGCGGTTGTTGTCGCCTCGCGCTCGGCGAGCTCGGTCGCCGAGACCGTAGCCGACCTGCGCGCCCAAGGGTACCGCGCCGAGGGCATCAGCTGCGATGTGGGCGACATCCAGCAGGTGCGAGCCCTCGCCGATGTGGCTAGGATGACCTTCGGCGGGATCGATATCTGGGTGAATAACGCAGGGGTGGCCGGAGTCTTCGGCCCCACCTTGGATATCCCGCGTGCGCAATACCGCCAGGTGATCGACACCAACATCCTTGGCACCTACAACGGCTCAACCGTGGCACTTGAGCACCTGCGGGGGCGAGGGCGAGGCAAGCTGATCAATCTTGTTGGCCGGGGCGACCGCAAGCCGGCCCCGCTTCAGAACGCCTATGGCCCGAGCAAAGCATGGGTGCGCAATTTCACCCTGGGACTAGCCGCAGAGTACCCCGCGCGCGAGGTCGGCATCTTCGCCTTCAACCCTGGCCTGGTGATCACCGACCTGCTCACCGATGTCGATGTCGTCTCTGGCTACGAGGAGCGCGTGCGCGGCCTCGACAAAGTGATCAAGCTGTGGGGTGAGCCGCCCGAGGTGCCAGCCCGCAAGGCGCTCTGGCTCGCCTCGTCGGCCACCGATGGGCGCACCGGGCTGGCGGTCACGCTGCTCACCCGCAGGCGGCTGGCCGGCGGCATACTGCGCGCCGGGCTGCGGGCGCTGCTGCGTCGGCCCGCCGTCGCCCCACCCGTGCGCCCTCACGTCGTCGCCTAACTTCTGCCTCAGGGCATGTGCAACGTCCTGAGCGCCTCACGGCTGGCGACTGAAGTCGCGTCGGCGGGGCGCGTTGCGCCGGGCGTCGGCCTGCGCCGACGCCGGAACCGCCCGCGCAGGCGGGCGGCTGGCCGCAGGCCCCCGCGACGCGGCCTCAGCCGCCAGCGACGTTGCACATGCCCTAACTTCTGCCTTGCCCCGCTGGCACTCATTTGCGATGAGTGCTAGAATGGGCCTTGACAAAAGCGATGGCCTTGGGTACTATAGTGAGCGGTTAGCACTCTTGACTAACGAGTGCTAACCGCTCATCTACGTTAGTAAGCATGCCTTGTAATGGAGGGATACCTAGCTATGGCGGATTTCCGTATTCGGCCGCTCGGCGACCGTGTTGTGCTCAAGCCGGCTGATCGCGAAGAGAAGACCAAGACCGGCATCTTCCTGCCCGACACCGCGAGCAAGGAGCGCCCCATGGAGGGCACGATCCTGGCCGTCGGCGAGGGCCGCCGTGACGACAGCGGCAAGCTCATCCCGATGCAGGTATCGGTCGGCGACAAGGTGCTCTTCGCAAAGTACAGCGGCACCGAGTTCAAGGTCGAAGAGATCGAGTACCTCATCCTGGCCGAGAAGGACATCCTGGGCATCATTCAGGAGTAGGAAGGGCCGCAGCGCGCTGCGACCTTACCGTTCTCCCGACCTTTAATCTTACAGAAGAGGATAGAGACTACTTATGGCGAAGCAGATTCAGTTCAACGAAGAGGCCCGCCGCTCCCTCAAGCGCGGCGTCGATATGGTCGCCGATGCGGTCAAGACCACCCTTGGCCCCCGCGGTCGCAATGTGGCCATCGACAAGAAGTTCGGATCCCCCACCGTCACCCACGACGGCGTCACCGTGGCCAAGGAGATCGAGCTTCAGGACCCCTTCGAGAACATGGGTGCCCAGCTCCTCAAGGAGGCGGCCACCAAGACGAACGATGTCGCCGGTGACGGCACCACCACCGCCACCGTGCTGGCCCAGTCCATCGTCACCGAGGGCCTGAAGGTCGTCGCCGCTGGCGCCAACGCCATGCTGCTCAAGCGCGGCCTCGACAAGGGCGCCGAGGCGCTCGTGGCCGCGATCAAGGCCAGCGCCACCCCCGTGCGCGACCGCGCCGACATCGCCCACGTGGCCACCAACTCGGCCGCCGACAGCGAGATCGGCGACCTGATCGCCGAGGTGATGGAGAAGGTCGGCAAGGACGGCGTGATCACGGTCGAGGAGTCCCGCGGCGTAGCCTTCGAGAAGGAGTACACCGAGGGCATGCAGATCGACCGCGGCTACATCTCCGGCTACATGGTCAGCAACGTGGAGCGCCAGGAGGCCGAGCTTGAGGACCCCCTCATCCTGATCACCGACAAGAAGATCAGCAGCATCCAGGAGATCCTGCCGGTGCTGGAGAAGGTGCTCCAGGTCACCAAGAACTTCGTGATCGTGGCCGAGGACGTGGACGGCGAGGCGCTCGCCACCCTGGTCGTCAACAAGCTGCGCGGCACGATCAACGTGCTGGCCGTCAAGGCCCCCGGCTTCGGCGACCGCCGCAAGGCTATGCTCCAGGACATCGCCATCCTCACCGGCGGCACGGTGATCTCCGAGGAGATCGGCCGCAAGCTCGACAGCGCCACCATCGAGGATCTGGGCCGCGCCCGCAAGGTTGTCTCCAGCAAGGACGACACCACCTTTGTCGAGGGCAAGGGCGATGAGGATGCCATCCGCGCCCGCATCGAGCAGATCCGCGCCCAGGTCGAGACGACCACCAGCGACTTCGACCGCGAGAAGCTGCAGGAGCGTCTGGCCAAGCTGGCCGGCGGCGTAGCGGTGATCAAGGTCGGCGCGGCCACCGAGCCGGAGCTGAAGGAGAAGAAGCACCGCGTCGAGGACGCCCTGAGCGCCACCCGCGCGGCGGTCGAGGAGGGCATCGTCCCCGGCGGCGGCGTCAGCCTGGTCAACGCGATCAGCGCCCTGGACAACGTCACGATCGCCCACGAGGATGAGCGGGTCGGCCTGACCATCCTGCGCCGCGCGCTTGAGGAGCCCCTGCGCATCCTGGCCCGCAACGCCGGCGAGGAGGGCTCGGTGATTATCGCCACCGTCCGCCGTATGGCCGCCGCAGCGGGCGACAACACCCTTGGCTACAACGTGCTGACCGGCGAGTACGGCAGCATGATCGAGCAGGGCATTATCGACCCGGTCAAGGTGACCCGCAGCGCCGTGCAGAACGCGGTCTCCATCGCGGGCATGATCCTGACCACCGAGGCCCTGATCACCGACCTGCCCGAGGAGAAGGGCGGCGGCATGCCCGGCGGCGGCATGCCCGGCGGCGGCATGGGCGGCATGGACTTCTAAAGAAGTTCCCAAAGAGAGGGTATGGGAGAGACTTTGTCTCTCCCATACCCTCTCTTTTTTATGGACGCCAGCGGTACTCCAGCTGCGGCGCGGGCGGGCTGGTGATCGACCGCAGGCCGAGCGGGTCGGGCTGGGCCTGCGGCGCAGCCAGTCGGCTCAGCAGCAGCGAGCGCAGCGAGCTGCTGCGGGTGTAGCGCACCACCAGCGCGTCGCCTAGCCCGGCGAGATCTTTCGCCCCGGCGACGGCCTCGTCCAGATTTCCCAGCTCATCGATCAGCCCCAGCTCAAGCGCCTGCGCCCCAGTGTAGATCCGCCCATCGGCGATCTCCAGCACCCGCTCGCGCGGCAGCCCCCGCCCCGCCACGATCACATCCACAAAGCCCTGGTATGCCTCGTCCACCACCCGCTGGAGCACCTGACCCTCCTCCTCAGTCGGCGGGCGCGTCGGCGAGCCAATATCCTTCAGGGCGCCGCTCTTGTAGACGTAGCTCTTCAGGCCGAACCTGTCGAAGGCATCACCGTAGTTGGTCAGCTCCAGGATCACGCCCAAGCTGCCGGTGAAGGTGTCCTTGTTGGCGTAGATCTTCTCGGATGCCGTGCTGATGTAGTAGCCGCCGCTGGCCGCCGTGGCACCCATGCTGACCACCAGGGTCTTACCGGCATCACGCAGCTTCGTCAGCTCGGCGTGGATCTCGCTGCTCGCCACCACCCCGCCGCCGGGGCTGTCCACCCGCAGCACCACCGCCTTCACCAGCGGGTCGCCGGTGGCCTGCTTGATCTGGCTCAGCAAATCGTCCTGGGAGGCCCCGCCGCCAAAGATGTCGCTCCCGGCACCGATTGTGCCGCTGACATCGATGATCACCACCCGGCTCAGGCCGCTCCCCGACACAGTCTGCTCGGCCCAGCGGCTCGGCTCCAGCGGCCCGCTCGTCGTGTCAGTGCCACCGGCGGCAGCCAGCAGCAGGGCGAACCCGCCTAGGGGCAGGATCGCGCACGACAGCACCAGCCCCACGATAATTGAGAGGGCGATCAGCCAGCCTCGCCCGCCACGCTGCTTCTCCATAAGAGACTCCTTCTCAATGCACAATGCACAATGCAAAAGTGGCACTTTTGCATTGTGCATTTATTATGTAATGTTACACTACCTCGGCAGGGGCGCGGTGGAGCGGTAGCATGCCGGCAGCAAGCTGGGCGGGGCTGGGCAGGGCCGACTCGGCGGGCTTGTCGGAGGTGGCCAGGCAGAGCGCCCCCGCCGCGATCAGGCGCTCTGCCAGGGCGAACAGCTCGCCGCAGAGCGTGAGCCGCCCGTCGGCCATGCGGGCCAGGGTGGCCACGAACTCGGCCCGGCGGAACTGCTTGAAGGGCGTCGGGTCTCCGGCGGCCACCCGCTCGCGCAGCTCAGCGTGGAGGGCGGCCAGGCTCGGCGGCACCTGGGAAGTCACCGCGTCGAGCATAGCCGCGAAGTCGATCAGATGGCCCACCGCCACATCGGCCCACAGCTCGTCGTAGCTTAGCGCGCCGCTCGCAATCAGCAGGGCGGTCGAGACAACATAGTCCTGGTTGTCCAAGGTGAAGCTGTGCCACTCCTGGCGGCACAGCTCGGCGTAGGCCCGGCGGAATAGCGAGACATCCATGCTGTGGCCGAGCAACTCCTCGGCAACGGCCAGGGCTCCCTCGGCCCGCGCCTCGTCGATCGCCCCGTCGCCGCGCCCGCGCGGGCCGAGCAGGGTCTTGTCGATATCGATCAGCAGCGCGGCGCGATCCCAGCGCACCCCGCGCCGCTCCAGCTCAGCGGCCCAGGGGTGCAGCATCGCCCAGCGGGTGGCCGTGGCGATCGGGCCATCCCAGGTTAGGCTCTCGTCGGCCACCGGTCGGTCGACGCCGATGAATCCGTAGGTCGGCGGCGCACCCGGCAGATCGCACAGGAAGCGGGCCAGCAGACGGTCGTTCTCAGTGTCGCCGATGACGATCAGGGCACCCAGGGGCGGGCCGCCACGCTGGGCCTGGGCGGCCTCGGCCAGGGCCAGCGCCACCTGGGCGTAGGCAGCCTGGCGTTTGCGCGGCAACAGGCCCTCGGGCAGCCCCAGTTGTGCGCGCAGGCTGCTCAGCCCCGGCAGATCCAGGTCGCAGGACTCCAGGTCACGGTAGAAGACCCGGTCGGCGGTCAGGTCGGCAATTGTTTTCATAGTACAACAACAAATGAAAGCCGGGTTGTAGGGGCGCGTCGCGACGCGCCCCTACAACCCGGCTTGTATATCAGTTTGAGATCATCCCTTGGGCATACATCAGCTCGGCGTTGAGCAGGGAGCCGCCGGCGGCACCGCGAATCGTGTTGTGGCCGAGGGCCACCAGCTTATAGTCAAGCAGCGGGCACTCCCGCACCCGACCGACCACCGTGGCCATGCCCCCGCCGATCATGCGGTCGCGCCGGGGCTGCGGTCGGTCGGCCTCATCGCGCAGCACAATTGGCTGGGCCGGGGCGCTGGGCAGCCGCAGCTCCTGGGGCAGCGCCTGGAACCCGGCCAGGGCCGCCGTCAGCTCGGCCAGATCCGGCCTGCGGGTGAAGCTGATCGACAGACAGATCAGGTGTCCCTCTAGCACCGGCACCCGGTTGCAGTGCGCCGAAGTGGCGAAGCTCGCTGGCTGAACCATCCCGTCGCGCAAAGTGCCGAGCATCTTCTGCGGCTCCACCTCGACCTTGGGCTCCTCGCCGCCGATATAGGGCACCACATTCTCAATCGAGTCGTAGGATGGCACGCCGGGGTAGCCCGCCCCCGAGAGCGCCTGCATGCTTACCAGCAGCAGCTTCTCCACCCCAAAGGCGTCGATCAGCGGGCGCAGCACCATGGTGGCCGGGGTCGATGTGCAGTTCGGGTTGGTCACAATCGCGCCGCTCCAGCCACGGTTCTTGCGCTGGATAGCGATCAGGTCGAGGTGATCGGGGTTGACCTCGGGGATCAGCAGGGGCACATCGTCGGCCATGCGGTGGTCGGCGGCGTTCGAGCAGACCACATGGCCGGCGGCGGCCAGGCGCTCCTCGATCACCCCCGCCGTCTTGCTTGGCAGCGCCGAGAAGACCAGCGGCGCGTCGAGGCTGGCATCCTCGGGCAGGATCGGCATATCGCGAACAGCGGCCGGGATGGGCGTGTCGAGCACCCAGCGGCTTGCCTCGGCGTAGGTGCGCCCGGCGCTGCGCTCGCTGCCGGTGAGGGCAGCCACCTCGAACCAGGGGTGGCCTTCGAGCAGCTGGATAAAGCGCTGGCCTACCGTGCCCGTGGCCCCCAGCACTGCGACTTTCAGTTTCGCCATGTACTCCTCCTTAAGACAAGGTTTCAGACGGCAGGCAGCAGGGGTTGCCCATTGGAACGCCTTGCGCTACGCTGAACGGTAAAGCTCGCTGAAATCTTGTCTGAGATATATAATCCGTACCTGTGCCCAATGCTCAACATTATACTCGCTGTGAGACGGTGGATAGTTCTTAACACGAGTGGTGAAAAAAAAGGAAAAACCCCTCTAGCAGAGCGGGGGGCTTTGATGTATAATTACTACACTTGTTGGTGACAAAGTATTCATCCAGCTGCACTACGCAATCCCTTCGCGCTCCTTCCACGCTGCAGGAGCCACTGCTTGAGACGTCCTACTCACGTCTTGGCCTGTTTCCGCAGGTGGCACCCACAACGCATACACGCGATCAACGATGATCGCTCGTGGAAGGAGGAACGGTCAATGATCGACCCCATGATTCAGCGCCTTCTTGAGAAGGCTATTGACACACCGGTAAAGCTACATCTCCTGCTGATCTTTCATGAGAACGTACGCATGGAGGCTTCCGCAAACGCGGTTGCCGACCGCGTCTGCCGTGATATCTGGAGCGTGTCGCAGGCGCTCGACGAACTGGTTGAGGATGGCGTCATGGGTCGCTCCGTCGCCCCTAGCGGCGATCTGAGCTATCGCTATGCGCCACTCCCTGAGAACCACGAGCCGATTAAGCGCCTGATCGCGAAGTACGACGACCCGATCGAGCGCGATCTGCTCCAGCGACTCATCCGCGACCTCTCTACCTACGCCGCCTATCGCCGATCCAGCTCCTGGGAGTATCAGATCGCCTGAGGTGCAGGGTACGCATAAAAGCAGGGCCGACGCAGTACTGCGTCGGCCCTGCTTTTATGTCCCTCTTAGAAGCCAACCTTGACAGCAATGCTATCAAGTCTTTACAATACGTGTAGACATCCGATCTGAAGGAAAACGACCCGCACATGAAAGACTACTACCAGATCCTCGGCGTGAGCCGCAGTGCCAGCGACCAGGAGATCAAGCAGGCATACCGCAAGCTCGCGCGCAAATATCACCCCGATATCAACCCCGGCGACAAGCAGGCCGAGGCCCGCTTCAAAGAGATCAACGAGGCGTATGAGACGCTGTCCGACAAGGAGAAGCGCGAGAAGTACGACCGCTTCGGGAGCGACTGGAAGCGCTACGAGCAGGCTGGCCCTGGGGCGGACTACGGTGGCGGCGATGTCTCCGATATCTTCGAGTCGTTCTTTGGCGGCGGCCGGGGCGGCCGAGGCGGCGGCGGCTTCAACATCAAGATGGACGGCCAGGATGTCGAGCAGCCTGTTGATATCAGCCTCGAAGAGGCGTTTCATGGCACCCAGCGCAGCATACAGTTCTCGAACCCCAACGGCACCCCGCGCACAATCACGGTGAAGATCCCGGCTGGCTCCGACACCGGCGGACGGGTGCGGGTGTCCGGCGAGGGCGCGCCCGGCATGAACGGTGGCGCACGCGGCGACCTGATCATGGCCGTGCGGGTGCTGCCGAACGCCCGCTTTGAGCGCAAGGGGAGCGACCTGCACACGACGATTGACGCCCCCATGTACACGCTGCTGCTCGGCGGTCAGGTCCAGGTGCCCACCCTGACCGGCAAGACGATCACGCTGACCATCCCACAGGGCACGCAGAACGGTCGCACCTTCCGCCTCTCTGGCCAGGGCATGCCGGTGCTTCACACGGATCGGCGAGGCGACCTCTACGCCCGGATGAACGTGGTACTGCCGACGAAGCTCGGCGACCGGGAGCGCGAGCTGTTGGATGAGCTGCGGCGGATCGCGGAGGGCCAGCCAGCATGATCGAGCATACGAGCGAGGAGCGCCGCTACACGATCCGCGTAGCTGCTCAGCTCGCCGGGATGCACGAGCAGAGCCTGCGTATGTACGAGCGGCGCGGCCTCATCCGCCCCGAGCGGAGCAAGGGGAACATTCGCCTCTTTAGCGATGAGGATATTGAGCAGATCCGCTTTATCCACCGCCTGATCGACGACCTTGGCGTGAACCTGGCTGGCGTCGAGGTGATCATCCAGATGCGCCGCCAGCTCCTCCATGCGCAGGCGGCCCTCGCCGCCCTGCGCGATCAACATTGATCATGCGGTCAGCCTTCGGCGACAGCATTATGGCAGGATGGCGACGGCGCGGCATGGCCCGGCGCTGCCGCCCTGCACCTTGAGCGGGAAGCAGGCCATCGTGAAGCCGCTCGGCGGCAGGGCGGCTAGGTTCACCAGGCGCTCGATCTGGCAGTAGGGCAGGTCGGCCTGGTGCGCCGGCCAGAAGACGCCCGGCTGGCCGCTGCTCAGGGCCGCGCGGGCCTGGCGATCTAGCGGCGCGTCCCAGCCCCAAGCGTCGATGCCCATCACGCGCACGCCCTGCTCGTAGAGCCAGCGGGTGGCCTCTACCGTCACGCCTGGCCCACGAAAGATGTAGTCCGGCTGACCGTAGAAGGCGTCGCGCCCCGTCTGCACCAGCACAATGTCGCCGGGCCTCAGATTGTGGCCTGTGGCAGCGAGCGCTGCCCTGGTCTCCTCGTCCGTCATCGGGTCGCCATCCTCCTTGTGGCGCATGTCGAGCAGCACCCCTGGCGCGAAGAACCACTCCAGCGGCAGCTGGTCGATCGTCTGGGCCGGGCTGCCCTGGATGACTGAGTTATAGTGCCAGGGCGCATCGACGTGGGTGCTATCGTGCGTGCCGAAGCGGGTGAAGCTGTCGGTCGCCCAGCCCTCGCCGTCGCGCAGGAGCGACGCGGGCACCTGAAACAGCGCCTGGATCTGGGCGGCACCATGGGCGTGGCCGTAGTTGGCCAGATCCACCCGGATGGCGTCGGGCGTGCCGGGCGGGCTGCTGGCAATCGTCGCGGACAGGTCGATGATCGGCATGGGAACCTCGCGATTGTAGATTGCAGATTGCAGATTGCAGATTGCAGATTGCAGATTGCAGATTACAGATTGCAGATTGCGTACTTCTATAGTAACGCACTTTCCCCGACTCCCGACTCCTGACTCCTGACTCCTGACTCCTGACTCCTGACTCCTGACTCCCGACTCTCGACTCCCGACTCCCGACTGTAACCCACCCCCGCCCCTTCGCATCAAAGGTGCAGTGGTGGAGAGCTATGTAATAAGGACATAACAATGAGTTACATCCAGGAAAAAGATCGCCAGGCAGTGCAGGAGGCTCTCGAAAATCTCCAGCATCCGGTGCATCTGGCCCTGTTCACCTCTGAGGAGAGCGGCGAGTACAGCACGGTGGCCGCCAGGCTGCTGGCCGAGGTCGCCGAGCTGAACCCCCAGATCAGCCTTGAGGCGATCGACCTGGACGCTCATGCGGAGCGCGCCGTGGCCTACGGGGTCACGCAGGCACCGGCGCTGGTGCTGCTGAGCGGCGAGGAGCGGGCCGACAACGGCATGCGCTTTATGGGGCTGCCTTCCGGCTACGAGTTCGTCTCGCTGCTTGAGGCCATCCGCCTCGCGGGCGGGGCTGCCGAGGTAACACTTCAGCCGACCACCCGCGCCTTTCTGGACGAGCTCCATGCCCCGATGCGCCTACAGGTCTTCGTGACGCCGACCTGCCCCCACTGCCCACGGGCGGTGGTACTGGCCTACCAGATGGCGATGGCCTCGCCACATATTATCGCGGAGGGGATCGAGGTCTCTGAGTTCCCCGAGCTGGGTGATCGCTACAGCGTGATGGGCGTGCCCAAGACGGTGATCGATGGCCTCGTCCATATCGAGGGGGCTGTGCCCGAGCCGATGATGCTCGCTCGGCTGCGGGAGGCCCTGGTCGCTGAGGCCAGCTAACCTCGGTGCCAGCTTGCACGGCGTCGGCAGCCTCCGTCGACGCCGTGCTATACTAGGGCGAGATGTCTGCCACCTGTGCCTGAATATCAGGCGGTCTGGCTCAGGCATCACAACTCAGGTATCAGCTGGAGGTAGCGCCCGTGCCCGGACCCATGATCACGATCACCGTCTATGATGACGACGCGCAGCTGCTGCATGGCCTGCGCCGCCACGAGCCCGATGCCTGCACCTGTATGGTCAAGCGCTTCGCGCCTCTCGTCTACGCCCGCGCCCTGAGGCTGGTGGGCGACGCCGATGAGGCCGAGGGGGTGCTCCAGACGACGTTTATCAAGGTGTGCAACGCGATCAATACGTTCGACGGGGCGAGCAGCCTGAGCACCTGGATCTACCGCATCGCCACAAACGAGGGGCTAATGCTGCTGCGGAGCCGCCGCCAGTCCCTGGCCCTTGACGATGTGGCCGAGACGCTCCAGCCCGATGATATGCCCGACAGCCGCGTCGCATGGCCCGAGGATCCGCTCCGCGCCTCGCTCGACTCTGAGCTGCGCGCCCAGATCGATGCCGCGATCAGCAACCTGCCCGAGAGCCTGCGCCTTGTGGTGACGCTACGCGATATCGAGGGACTGAGCACCGAGGAGACGGCAGATCAGCTCGGCCTGAGCCAAGGCGCGGTTAAGGTGCGCCTGCACCGCGCCCGCATGCGCCTCCGCGAGGCGCTGGCCAGCTATATCGCCCACCCGGAAGAGGTTGATCATGACGAAGCCGCACGCTGAGTTACCCCCCTGCCACGACCTAGCCCTTCAGCTGAGCGCCTACCTCGATGGTGATCTCCCTGCGGATCTCTGCCGCGACCTTGAGGTTCACATGGGCGACTGCCCCGACTGCCGGGTCGTGCTCGACACACTTGGTCGCACCGTCCAGATCGTCCGCTCGCTCAGCGACACCCCCATCTTCCTGCCCGCCGATGTCGAGGCCCGGCTGCTGGCCCGCCTTACAGAAATAGCCCGTAAAGCCCAGCAGCTTTAGCGCTGGGATATAAGGGCTTCACCCGCTTTAGCGGCTTTAGCTGAATGGTTGCACTTCTACGTGTGTTATGGTACAATTGTTCGCATCGGCATTCGTACCGTTGCACATTTCCAACTGA
>RYFE02000048.1 GCA_004138175.2 Chloroflexales bacterium ZM16-3
TCCATGGCGGCTGGTGACAGCAACGTTTGTATAGGCCCTTATAGGCGTGGCCAGCGTCTCGGGCAACGTCTGAGCGGGCGCCTGCGAGCTGGAGATCAAGACGGCGACGTGTTGGGCCTCCGCGCCCTGGCAGCCCAGCATCACCCCGAAGACACCTTGGATGGCGCTATCGGTGGCTGCACAGTCGGCGCTGGCCGCGACCTGCCAGATCGCGCGCTGGGGTATAAGGTTGGCCCCGAGGTAGCTGCCCTCCTGCTTGATCGCCTTGAGCAGCGCGAGCAGCGGCTGGTCGCTGGTCATCCCCGCCAGTCGGTAGGTGTTTGCCCTGGTGGGATGCAGGGCGACCCTGGTTGAGAAGGCGACAATGCCAACTTGGAGGCTTGCCTGTGGCGCGACTGTGAGCGGCGACTGGGCGAAGCCGAGCGCGATCAGTGGCGGGCCAGCGCTAATCGGCTCGATCAGCGAGCCAGGCGGAAGGGTAAGCTGGAGCGGGGCATCGCCGCTGCCCACAATGGTCGCCAGCGCCAGGGGCTGACCGTAATCAAGGCCATCGCTACTGGTTCCGCTGATCGACTCGACGCGTACCAGGCCCTGGGCCAGCGCGTCCTGGAGTGTCAGCTCCTGAGTGCCCTGCGCCACCGCCGGAGACGAGGCGAGCAGAGCAGCGCAGAGGGCAAAGAGCAGGCTGTGGCTAATCCAGCGCATAGCGGACATCCTTCGCTTCTCTGTCCACCTCGGCCTGATATAGCTCTTTGACATGGAACAGGAAGGGCACCCCGCCAAGCTTCACAATAGCGTCGGGCGGGAGCAATGTCGGGCTATCAGGGCCAACCGGCTGCTCAGCAACCAGAACGCCCGTGCTTTCGCGGAGCGCGGTGATGAAGAATGCCTGCCGGCTCGATTCATAGAAAATCTGGGCGTGTTCACGGGAGATATGCAGGTACGCCGGGGAGACGGCTTCATCGAACCAGACCCCCGCCTCTTGGCTGCGCCCGATCAGGATCGGCTTGGAGGCAGACGGGATAGGGTAGACCTTCTGGCGCGCCTGATCGATCAGGCGCGGATAGAGGATCTTGACATCGTGGATGGGGCAAAGCTTAGCGGCGTTGAGCTTGCGACCGCATTTAGGGCACTGATCAAAGGGCTTCCAGCTGCGGGCAGCCGGGTCATCGAGCCGCTGGTAGAGCGCCACCGCCGAGCCAAAGAGGCAGAGGACCAGCGCGAGCACAACGCCGCTGGCAACATAGTGTATATTCGGTGAGGGCCAGGGGAGCGAAAGAGTAAAGAGGAGGAATGTGAGCGCGAGCAGACAGAACCCGACCACAACATGGATAAAGGCCGCAACAATCCGTGTCCCGGCCATGCCAATCGTCAGCCGGGTGCCAAGAACAATAAAGAATACCCCCACAAGCAGGGTGACCTGCGCCCCATAGGGCGGCGGTGCCCACACCGGGACAGAGATCATCGAGGCGAGGAGGCTCAGCACAGGGAGCAGTCCCTCAGGTATAGCGTTTATCAGGCGATCTTCAAGCACGAACCAGAAGATAGCCAGGCTAGAGCAGAGCACACCGATGCCCACCCATAAAACACCAATTGATCGCGAGAGCATAGGATCTTCCTTCGGGTTTCAGCGCTGAAGGAGCCACACAACGCTGAGGAGCAGTAGAGCGATGAGTAAAAAGAGCACCGCTCGGGCGAGCCGAGCCAATAGCATCGGAGAGCAGAGCGAGACCGACATGTTCAACTGCGTCCCCACGGTCAGCTCAGGCGAGCGGTGCGGGTCGCTCGGCGGGGCAGGTGCCCCCTCGGGCTGTCCGTGAATATCCTCAGTGATCGTCGCGTAGAACGCACGACGGGTTGCTGTAGAGACCTCTTCCTCGCCCAAGAGCCGGTTAAAGGTAGGGGCATACTGCTTGAGCAGCCCAACAGCGGGGAGGGTTGCATGAACTCCGATCAGGAAGAATGTTGTATCATCGCGGTTGAGTTGCTGCCCCCGCGCAACCGCGCTTAGGAGCGCGTCGGCGCACTCTTCATTGACATCAGCGACCCCGTAGCGCAGCTCGGACACGGCGATTGCCTTCAGCAGACCGTCACTACACAGAAGCAGGACATCGCTCTGCTCCAGGCGACACTGTCCAACCTCGACCCACTGGCGTGGGTCAGGTGCGACATCACGCATGCCGAGATAGCGCGTGAGGGTATTTTCAAGCAGCGCATAATCGTGCATCTTCTCATCGGCCAGCGTATCTCCAGACTGCTGGCTCTGCTCAACCTGTTGCTGGAGATCGTGACCGCGGCGGGTACGAAGCAGCGCCGTCTGATCCTGGGTGAGCGGCTGAAAGCCGAGTTGGCCACGACTGAGCATGAGCTGGCAGTCACCAACGTGAGCGAAGGTCAGAACGCCATCGCGAATCAGCGCCAGCAGGCATGTTGTCCCGCCGTGCTTTCCCTCAATGCTGGCCAGCACAGCGTTCTGAGCAGCCTCCATCAGCTGATAGACCATCTCAATCGGCTCGACGGATGCAGCATCAGCGACCTTGCTCCAGCAAACTTGGATCGCCGTTCGGGCGGCGCGAGAGGCGCTTATGCCGCTACCCCCGCTCGATATGCCATCTAGCACGGCCACAAGCAGGCCCTTGGCCGGGATCTGCTCTGGTCGCTCAGGGTCGATGATGTAGGCGTCCTCGTTCTCGTGCACAAGTTTTTCTTCGTACACACCGGGGAGCGTTCTTACGACGTAGCTAAAAGCCGACTGATGCATGCGATCTACCTACGCTGGCTCAGCAGTTTCAGGGTGCTTCACGAACGTGCGCTGGATGTATAGGTCGAGATCGCTCCGCTGCACCCGCCACGCACGACCGATCCGAAATGCCGGAATCCTCCCGCTACTGCACCAGCGGCAGATTGTCGTCTTGCTAACACGAAGACAGTGGGCGACCTCATTCACAGTTAAGACATCCGGGAGTGATCGGCTATCGGTCATACGCTTACATCCTCTTGCGCAGGCGCAGGGCGCTTATAAGGTTTCATAACTGGCATAGGATCGCTATAGCTTGTCTTTGCAGAAAGTTTAACCTTCCCGCTTTCCTTAGTATCGAAATGTCGTTTGTTGCGCTTGTCGCATATGTGCCACAATGAGTTATATGTACCAGAACGAGCTATGGGCCGAGCTATAGCGGCGGACAGGTGTAGACCTGCCCACCAAGCTTGGCCGTGCGACACTGGGCAATCGCGCGTAGCGCGTGGTGCTGGCTGTCCGACATGCGCGCACCGAACTGCGCGCAATAGGCAGGGCCATACTGGCGCACGACATCGCCGAGCGTGATCATGGCATGCCTGCGGTGATGCTGGCGAAGGCATCGAGCGCGGATCGTTCGGCGGTCTGGGTGAGATGGGTGTAGATCGCCGTGGTATTCGGAGAGGAGTGGCCCAGCCAGAACGGGATCAGCCGCAGATTCACGCCTGACTCGAGCAGGTGGGTCGCCCAGGAATGGCGCAGCGTATGCACCGTTGCCGCTTTTGTGATACCGGCCGCATCGCGCGCTGCCGCAAAGGCAAGCTGCACACTCCGATCGCCGATGGGGAGGGTGGCCGTTGGGTGCCCTTCTCCGTGCCGGTACGCGGTGGGAAAGAGCCAGACCGGGTTGCGATGAGTCACCCAATAGGCGCGTAAGCCGGCCAGCGTCCGTGGGGGGAGGGGCACCGCACGATCTTTATTGCCCTTGCCGGCGCGGATCTGGATCTGCATACGGGCGCTATCGATCTGGGTCACCCGGAGGCTGGCCCCTTCGTGCAGGCGCAAGCCACAGGTAAAGATGGTGCTTACGCATGCCCGGTAGATCGGGAGCCGCAGCTGAGCGATGATAGCCCAGGCTTCCGTAACGCTCAAAACGACGGGTAAGGTGTGCGACGGGAGCGGGCGAAAGCGATCGAGGCAGGTCCAGGTTTGACGCAACGTATGTTCAAAGAAGAACGTGAAGGCACTGATGGCAACCGTAGCCGTACTCCGGGAGACATGCCGGTCGTGGTGGAGATACAGGAAGTACTGGCGCAGTTCGTCCTCGGTGATCCGATCAGGGGATGTCTGATAGTGCTGGGCAAGCTGGGTGACGGCTTGGAGATAGGAGCGCTGGGTCAGCGGGGACAGCCGACGCAACTCCATGTCCTCGATCATACGTTGGCGTAATAGGGTCATGACGCGACCTCCTCAGCCCATGCACACGAGGCACCGCGGCGCGATGGCACCCGGCAACATGGCATGGGGCAGGGGCGTCACCGTCGGTGCGCGCGGCGCACGAGTCAGTACCGGGGATCATAACGATATGGTCAGCACGCGTGGCCAGATCCGTGAGGCGGCAAACGACCGGCTGAGGGAGCCCGTCTGATGGGGAGGAGTGTGGGGGTGTTCCTGTGAGAATAGCGGTTCTCGCGGGAGATGGCACGGAGCGATCGCGGTACAATGCTCCCGTCGGTACGGAGAACCCGACGCGCAATCGCATAGTATCGCAGGAATAGACCCAGGAGGCCCGCCCTGCCGTCCCCTGCACACGCACGTCGCCAGAAAAGACACAACGCGCCGACCCACCTGGGTCAGCGCGTTGTGTCACTTCGGTCGGCCTTGGCGCTACGCCACGACCTCGGCTGGCGCGTTCGCGCGCGTGCGCCGCCGCTGCTTCGGGGCGGTGGTCTCCTGCGGCGCGGCGTCCTCGGCGGCAGGTGGTGATTCGTACGCGCCCAGCGCATCCACGATCGCATCAGTGGTCGCTGGCTCAAGCGCCGGCTCCGGCTCGCCCTGATGCTCGGCCATGTCCTTCAGGGCGCTGAAGATCTCGATCGGGAGCAGCACCCCGGTCGGATACCCTTTCTGCGTGATGATTACTGGCTGGCCGGTTGTGCCGGTGCGCTTGATCAGCGCCGCCAGCGACGAGGCCGCCTTGGAGATCGGCACGACGCCTCGTTGGAGATCCACGTTCAGGTTCAGGTTTGCTCGGGTAGGCATTGAGCCATCCTTTCTTGTACCGCACGGCAGCGTGCGGGGGTGGTTTGGCTACGGTGCGACAGGCGTTCCGCATGCGCCACGTATCGCTTCATTGCGTACCGATAGCATAGCATGTTTGAGCGATGCACGATAGGACAGCATGAAAGCCATCAGGGATACACGTGTGTTTAGCATAGCAACTACTATGCCTTTGCTGATGATTCTGACGATCCATTGACTGCTGAGGAGTTGCCCGTGCATGCTATACTCACGGGCAGCACAAAGCCCGCTCCGGTCGCCAAACCTTTGGAGCGGGCATGGGGTAGTTTTCGCCTATGCTCCGCATTGTAGCATCCTCGCATGCCCTGCGCAACGGGGGTGTTGGCCTGCGGCGCGCCTGCTGAGCGTGGCATGAGCGACCCGCAAAACCCTCCCCCACACCCAGAGCGCCCTGGGCAGCGTGTCGTCTCGCTCGACGGCGCACAGACCGGCGATGTCTCCATCGGTGATGTGGCTGGCCGCGACATCCACAAGAACACGATCATCAACCAGGCGAAGCTCAGCTATGAGGAGCTTCAGTCCCAGCGCAACCGCGCCGCCCTGCTCAGCCTGGTGCGTCGCTTCTGGGTCGAGGGTGTGCTCCACGAATCGCTGCACCAGCGGGTGCGGATCGAGCTGGGCATGCAGGCTCGCCCTGACACGGTCGATCACCCCTGGCGCAATATTGTGCGCCTGCCTGGACAGGCACCTCAGACCCTCGCCCCTGGTCAATCTATCAGGACCGTATTCGAGCAGGCTGGTAGCCGCCTGCTCATCCTCGGTGCGCCCGGCGGCGGTAAGACCACGACCTTGCTCACCCTCGCCGAGCAGCTGCTTGACGCCGCTCAGGCTGATAGCTTTCTGCCGATCCCCGTAGTTTTCCAGCTCTCAACATGGGCCGTAGCCCGGCCCGCACTGGCCGACTGGCTGGTGACTGAGCTGAAGGAGCGCTACAAGGTGCCGCCGAAGGTGGGCACGGCTTGGATCGCGACTGGGGAGATCCTGCCCTTGCTTGACGGACTCGACGAGGTGGGACCAACCGACGCCGAGCGGGCGGCGTGTATCCAGGCGATCAACGCCTACCTGGGAGAGACTGGCGCACAGGCGGTGGTGTGCAGCCGGACAGCTGAGTATGCCAGGCTTAGCGCACGACTCAGCCTGGAGTCGGCGATTGAGGTACAGCCGCTCGACACGGCCCAGATTGATGGCTACCTGTCCGGGTTTGCCGCGTCGCTCTCCGGGCTGCGCGCCGCTGTGGCCAAGGACGCAACTTTGAGCGATCTGGCAGCATCGCCGCTGCTATTGAGCGTGATGGCGCTGGCTTATCGCGACACGCTCGCTGACGACCTGGTGGGACAGGAGCGTAAGGCTGCCTATGCGCGGCTGTGGAACGACTATGTGCAGAACCGCTTTGCCTTGGAGCGCGCCGATGCTCCTACTGACCCACACCAGTTGCGTGCCTGGTTGATCTGGCTGGCACGGGGAATGATCACCCATGGGCAGCAGGTCTTCTACATCGAATACCTCCAGCCAAGTTGGCTGGAGAGTCGGAGGCAGAGAAGGTTATTTCGAATTCTGAGTCTTCTCTGTTACTGTCTGGTCAGTAGCCTAGTCTGCGGCCTGCTTAGCGGCTTAGTAGGTGGTCTAGTCAATAGCCTCGTTAGCGGCGTAACCTTAGGGCTAGCCATAGGATTGGCTTTTGGATTGCTCTTCGGATTAGGCTTCAGCTCAGGAAATATAGAGTTGGCAGAGACTCTTTCCTGGGCATGGGGGCCTGGGATAAGCGGACAGCGTATCGGTCGCAAACCAGTTGGTGGCGTAGTCAGTGGCCTGCTTGGTGGGTTGGGCGGCCTGCTCATTGGTTCAACTAGCGGCATCGCCTTTGGCCCGGTCGGCGGCCTTATCGGCAGCTTTATCGGCGGTCTGTTCTTCGGTCTGGCCTTCAGTGGAGTCTACGGCAGGTTCTACAATTTGTTCAGCGGCCTGTTTATGAGTGTACTATTCGGAGTGATCTGGGGCCGGTTCTATAGCCCAATGAGCGGCCTGGCCTTCAGCCTCACCATTAGTTTGTTCTTCGGCCTCTTCGGTGGCTTCGTTAGAGATGAGATTCTAATTTCTACCCAACCGAATGAAGGTGTCCGTCGGTCCCAATGGAGCATGAGCGTCGGCGGGGTGTTCTATTGCATGATCGGCGGCCTAGTTGGCATACTCACAATAGGCCAGATTGGTGATCAGGGCGAGGGAATAGCCTTTGGTGCTTTCGTGGGACTTGCTGGTGGCATGATCACTGGCCTACTTAATTACGGCGGCGCGGCTGTCCTCAAGCACTACATCCTCCGCCTGCTCCTCCGCTTCCGCTGCGGCGCCCCTTGGGGCTTTGCCGCCGCCCTCGATGAGGCGGTGAGCCGCACGCTGATGACCCGCGTCGGCGGGGGCTACCGCTTCTACCACCGGCTGCTCCAGGAGCACTTCGCTGAGCACGAGCATTCGGATCTGCCTATCGCTCCCATCCTCGGCCCGCAGCCGGGCGATACGGCGGCGGGGCGGCGCGCCCAGGGCTGATGTAGGGTGATCGGAATTTAGGGTTGGCTCGGCCGCTCCCCGCTGCTGCATGTTATAATCAGGGCAACACAAAGCCCACTCCGTGCTGCCAGGCTTTAGAGTGGGCCGTGTGCTGGATATTTGTTTGCGCTGCGCCCGCTCATTGTACCATCGGAGCGGCTCCCCCGCAACGAGTTGGCGGGCTGGCGTGGCAGGGGTGCCTGTCTCATGCCGGCTGACTTGCTCCCTCAAACCAAATCCATCGGCCCTATACCCTATAGAACTTCACACGCCGCGCCACTGACTGACTCGCTGGCCGCAGCGGTATTGTCACGCCCGGCTTATATCCTGCCCCTGAGCGACGATGACCTGCGCGCCGTGATGGCGTGCGCGTGTCCTGGAGCGTAACGACCCTACTATGGCAGTTAAGAAATCCGAGATCTACAGCTCGCTCTGGAAAAGCTGCGATGAGCTGCGCGGCGGTATGGACGCCTCGCAATATAAGGACTATGTCCTGTCCCTGCTTTTCATCAAGTATGTCTCTGACAAGTATGCTGGCCAGCCCGACGCGCCGATTGTCGTCCCCGAGGGCGGCAGTTTCGCCGATATGGTGAAGCTCAAGGGGAAGAAGGATATCGGCGAAGGGATGAATAAGATCGTCGGTGCGCTTGCCGAGGCGAATGAGCTGCGGGGTGTGATCAATGTCGCTGACTTCAACGACGGCGACAAGCTCGGCCAGGGCAAGGATATGCAGGACAAGCTCTCTGCCTTGGTCGCGATCTTTGAGAGCCCGGCCCTCAACTTTAGCCGCAACCGCGCCGATGGCGATGATCTCCTGGGCGATGCCTATGAGTATCTGATGCGCCACTTCGCCACCGAGTCGGGTAAGAGCAAGGGCCAGTTCTACACGCCCGCCGAGGTCTCGCGGGTGATCGCCAAGGTGATCGGCATCAGTGCGGAGACCAAGCCCAGCCATACGATCTACGATCCTACCTGCGGATCGGGCTCGCTGTTGCTGAAAGCTGCTGATGAGGCCCCGCACGGGATTACGATCTATGGCCAGGAGATGGATAACGCCACGGCTGCCCTGGCTCGGATGAATATGATCCTGCATAGCCATCCGACCGCCGAGATTAGGCGCGGGAATACGCTGGCCAACCCGCTCTTCCTCAGGCATAGCGCCTTGCAGACCTTCGACTTTGCGGTGGCCAACCCGCCCTTCTCCAGCAAGGCATGGAGCAGCGGCTTGGATCCGGCCAACGACGACTATGAGCGCTTTTCTGATGGACTGGTGCCGCCGACGAAGAACGGCGATTACGCCTTTCTGCTGCACGTCTTGAAGTCGCTCAAGAGCGCCGGCAAGGGCGCGATCATTTTGCCCCACGGCGTGCTCTTCCGAGGCAACGCCGAGGCGAAGATCCGTAAGGATATTGTCCAGCGCGGCTATATCAAGGGCATCATCGGCCTGCCGCCTAACCTGTTCTACGGCACCGGCATCCCCGCCTGCATCATCGTGCTCGACAAGGAGCACGCGGCCGCGCGCGGCGGGATTTTTATGATCGACGCCAGCAAGGGCTTCGTGAAGGACGGCCCCAAGAACCGCCTGCGCCACCAGGATGTCCACAAGATCGTCGATGTCTTCAACCGCCAGCTGGAGCTGCCCAGGTACGCGCGCATGGTGCCGCTAGCCGAGATCGCGGCCAACGACTACAACCTGAATATCCCGCGCTATATCGACAGCAGCGATCCCGAGGATCTGCACGATATCGGCGCGCACCTGCTCGGCGGCATCCCCGAGCGCGATGTTGAGGCACTCAATCGCTACTGGCAGGTCTTCCCCAGCCTGAGGCAGCAGCTCTTTGCGTCGGCCCCGCGCTCGTACGCCTGTCAGCTGCGGGTTGACCCGGCCCAGGTTAAGCCGACCATCTTCGCCTACCCCGAGTTTGTCTCCTTCACCCGCACCATCGATGTGCTGCTGGAGCAGTGGAAAGCGCAGATCACGCCTAAGCTGACCGGGCTGAGCACCGATAG
Source organism: Chloroflexales bacterium ZM16-3 (assembly GCA_004138175.2). Taxonomy (GTDB): domain Bacteria; phylum Chloroflexota; class Chloroflexia; order Chloroflexales; family Chloroflexaceae; genus Oscillochloris; species Oscillochloris kuznetsovii. The sequence goes on from RYFE02000048.1 coordinate 9,590, forward strand.
CGACCCGAAGAAGCTGATCGATGCGATCTCCGAGGGGCTGCTGGAGTGCTTCGCTGAGGCGTCGCTGGTGGACAAATACGATCTCTACCAGCACGTGATGAGCTACTGGGCCGAGAGCATGCAGGACGATGTGTATCTGATCACGGCAGATGCCTGGGTCGAGGCCAGTAAGCTGCGCATGCTGGTGCAGCAGGGCGCGGCGGGCAAGGGCAAGGACGAGGCTGATCTGAAGGTCGGCAAGCTCAAATATAAGGCCGACTTGATCCCGCCTGCGCTGATTATCGCCCGCTACTTTGCCGCTGACCAGCAGGCGATTGCGCAGCTTGAGGCGACCCGCGACGCGCTCAGCCGCGAGCTTGAGGAGCTGGACGAGGAGCACGGCGGCGAGGGCGGCCTGCTCGACGAGGCCCGCAACGAGAAGGGTAAGCTGACCAAGGCCAGCCTGAAGGCGCGGGCCAAGGAAATACAGGGCGACCCTGATGCCAACGACGAGCGCGCCGTCGTCACGCGCTACCTCGACCTGATCGACCAGGAGGCCGAGGCCAACACGAAGATCAAGGCGGCCGAGGAGACCCTGACCCAGCGGGTTATGCGCAGGTACCAGCATCTGAGCGTGGATGAGATCAAGGCGTTGGTGGTTGAGGACAAGTGGCTCGCCACCCTGATCGGCAGCATCCAGGGCGAGATCGAGCGCGTCTCCCACGCCCTGGCCGGGCGCGTCCGCCAGCTCGCTGAGCGCTACGCCGCGCCGCTGCCGCAGCTAGTCGAAGAGACCGAGGCGCTGAGCGTGCGGGTAGAGATGCACCTGGAGAAGATGGGGTTTGTATGGGAGTGAGAGCAGGCTATAAGCTAACTGAGGTGGGGATGATACCGGAGGAGTGGAGCGTATCAAAAGTCGGGGTTGAATTCGACATCCAACTAGGAAAAATGTTGGATGCAGAAAAGAATACCGGAGTACTGAAGCCCTACCTTGGAAATAAAGCAGTTCAATGGAATGTGATTGACGTTGGTGATTTACAGATGATGGCTATGTCCCGCTCTGATTTGGAGCGGTTTCGTTTACGGCATGGCGATTTACTTGTCTGTGAAGGCGGTGAGGTCGGAAGATCAGCAATTTGGGAAGATCAAATCGAAGAATGCTACTACCAGAAGGCACTGCACAGATTGCGCCCGCTACGTGGTTTTAACCCACGGCTTATGATCGAAATCTTACGCTATTGGACTGATCAAGGAATGCTTGCTAATTATGTGACGCAGACAAGCATTGCGCATCTGACACGGGAGAAATTTGCAGAAGTCCCAATACCAGTTCCTTCTACTGAAGAACAAGACACCATCGCCGCCGCGCTGAGCGACGTGGACGCCCTGCTCGCCGCGCTGGACGCGCTGATCACCAAGAAGCGTGACATCAAGCAGGCCACGATGCAGCAGCTGCTCACCAGCAGGACGCGGCTGCCGGGGTTTAGCGGGGAGTGGGCAGTTATTAATATGGCTAGTGATGCCATCCTGAAAGCCAGAATTGGCTGGCAAGGACTTACAACCGCTGAGTATCTTGAGGATGGTGATTACTATCTTGTTACAGGCACAGATTTTGTTAACGGTCGAGTGGATTGGAGTAGTTGTTGCTTTGTGGACAAGAGCAGATACTTGCAAGATAAACATATTCAATTAAAAGACGGGGATGTTTTGTTGACCAAGGATGGGACTATCGGAAAGGTCGGTTATGTCGATCATCTTCCAGCTCCTAGTACTTTGAATAGCGGTATCTTTGTCATTCGCCCAAAGAACGAGAAATACGAATCTCAATACTTATATTATGTCATGACATCAAGCATATTTGACGGGTTTCTGGAAAGGCTCCAAGCAGGTTCAACCATTTCGCACCTGTATCAAAAAGACTTTGTAAACTTTAGCTTTCTAGCACCTCCACCGATTGAACAAACCGCCATCGCCGACGTCCTCTCCGACATGGACGCCGAGATCGCGGCGTTGGAGCGGCGGCGGGCGAAGACCCAGGTCCTGAAGCAGGGCATGATGCAGGAGTTGCTCACCGGGAAGACGAGGTTGGTATGAGCAAAGTCGGCGCGAGGGAGCGGGCCACGCAGAATCGGGTGATCGGGCTGTTCCGCGACACGCTGGGCTACGCCTACCTGGGCGACTGGCACGAGAACCTGAACAACCGCAACATCGAGGAGTCGCTGTTGCGCGGCTTCCTGGCCCGTCAGGGCCACAGCGAGGCCCTAATCGCCCGCGCCCTCCACGAGCTCACCCGCGTCGCTACCGACCAGAGCCACGACCTCTACTACGTCAACCGCGACGTATACGAGCGCCTGCGCTATGGGGTGAAGGTCAAGCTGGATGTTGGTGAGAACTACGAGACGGTTCACCTGATCGACTGGGCCAACCCGAGCAATAACCACTTCGCCATCGCCGAGGAAGTCACCGTCGTCGGCCCGCAGCACACCAAGCGCCCCGACATCGTGATCTACATCAACGGCATCGCCCTGGGCGTGCTGGAGCTGAAGCGCTCGATCGTCTCGGTGAGCGAGGGCATCCGGCAGAACCTCGACAACCAGAAGCCGATCTTCATCCGCCAGTTTTTTGCTACCATGCAGCTGGTGCTGGCCGGCAACGACACCGAGGGCCTGCGCTACGGCAGCATCGAGACCCCCGAGAAATACTACCTGACCTGGAAAGAGCCGGTCGCGCCGGGCGACCAGACGCCCCTGCTGGATCGCCACCTGACCCAGCTCTGCGCGAAAGCGCGCCTGCTGGAGATCATCCACGACTTCATCGTCTTCGACGCCGGGACAAAGAAGCTCAGCCGACACAACCAGTACTTTGGCGTCAAGGCGGCCCAGGCACGGGTAGTACGGCGCGAGGGCGGGATCATCTGGCACACCCAGGGCAGCGGCAAGAGCCTGACCATGGTCTGGCTGGCCCGCTGGATTCGCGAGCAGGTCACCGACTCGCGGGTGCTGATCATCACCGACCGCAGCGAGCTCGACGAGCAGATCGAGAAGGTCTTCCGGGGCGTCCACGAGGAGATCTACCGCACCAAGAGCGGCCAGGATCTGATCAACCAGCTCAACGCCGCGAAGCCCTGGCTGATCTGCTCGCTCATCCATAAGTTCGGCGCCAGCGAAGAGGGCGACATAAGCGCCTACATCGCGGATCTCCAGAAGAGCCTGCCGGCCGGCTTCGCGGCCAAGGGCGACCTCTACGTCTTCGTCGATGAGTGCCACCGCACCCAGTCGGGCGATCTGCACAAGGCCATGAAGCGGATCTTGCCCGACACCATGTTCATCGGCTTCACCGGCACCCCGCTGCTCAAGAGCGACAAGCAGAAGAGCGTCGAGATCTTCGGTACCTACATCCACACCTACAAGTTCGATGAGGCGGTGAAAGACGGCGTGGTGCTCGACCTGCGCTACGAGGCCCGCGACATCGACCAGAGCATCACCTCGCAGCAGAGGATCGACCAGTGGTTCACGGCCAAGACCAAGGGCCTGACCGACATCGCCCTAGCCCAGCTCAAGCAGAAGTGGGGCACCATGCAAAAGGTGCTCAGCTCCAAGTCGCGCCTTGAGAAGATCGTCGCCGACATTATGCTTGATATGGAGACCCGCGACCGGCTGGTGAGCGGGCGGGGCAACGCCATCCTGGTCTCGGGCAGCATCTACCAGGCGTGCAAATTCTACGAGCTCTTCACCGACCAGGGCTTCGACCGCTGCGCGATCGTCACCTCGTACAAGCCAACGCCAGCCGACATCAAGGGCGAGGAGACCGGCGAGGGGCTCACCGAACGGCTGCGCCAGTACGACATCTACAACACCATGCTCGGCGGCCAGGAGCCCGAGGCATTTGAGCGCGCGGCCAAGAAGAAATTCGTCGAAGACCCTGGCCAGATGCGGCTGCTGATCGTCGTAGACAAGCTGTTGACCGGCTTCGACGCGCCGTCGGCCACCTACCTCTACATCGACAAGCAGATGCACGACCACGGGCTGTTCCAGGCGATCTGCCGGGTGAACCGACTCGATGGCGGGGACAAAGAGTACGGCTATATCGTTGATTACAAGGACCTCTTCAAGAGCCTGGAGCGCTCGATCCAGGATTACACGGCAGAGGCCCTCGACGGCTACGATGCGGAAGATGTGGCCGGCCTGCTGAGCGACCGCCTGGACAAAGGCCGTGAGCGGCTGGACGATGCTCGCGAGGCGATTAAGGCCCTCTGCGAGCCGGTGGCACCGCCGAAAGACACGGCAGCCTACCTGCACTACTTCTGCGCCCAGGACACCAGCGACAAGGACGCGCTCAAAGACAACGAGCCCCGGCGGATCGCGCTCTACAAGCTCACCTCAGCCCTCGTCCGGGCCTACGCAAACCTGGCCAATGAGATGCCCGAGGCCGGTTACAGCGCGGCGGAGATCGCGACTATCAAGGGCGAAGTGGATTACTATGAGAAGGTGCGCAGCGAGGTGAAGCTGGCCAGCGGCGACTACATCGACATGAAGATGTACGAGCCGGCCATGCGCCACCTGATCGACGCCTACATCCGGGCCGAGGACAGCCAGAAAATCTCCGCCTTCGACGACATCTCGCTCATCCAGCTGCTGGTCGAGCGCGGCGCGGATGGGCTTGAAGATCTGCCGGGCGGGATCGCCAGCAACCCTGGCGCGATGGCCGAGACCATCGAGAACAACCTGCGCAAGGTGATCATCGACGAGCATCCGGTCAACCCAAAATACTACGATAAGATGTCGGAGCTGCTCGACACGCTGATCAAAGCGCGGCGCGATCAGGCCGAAGACTACGCAGCGTACCTGGCCAAGATCGTCGAGCTGGCAAAACAGGTCAAGAACCCCGCAGCAACAATAGCCTACCCCACCTCGCTCGATACCCGCGCCAAGCGTGCGCTCTACGACAACCTCGGCAGCGACGAGCAGCTGGCTCTGGCGCTGGACAGCGAGATCCTCCAGACCAGAAAAGACGGCTGGCGCGGCCATGTGATCAAGGAGCGCGAGGTGCGCTACGTGATCGGCAGGCACGTTCATGACAAAACGCGCGCCGCCGAGATCTTCGAGCTGATCAAGAACCAGAGCGAGTACTGAGATGCACCAGATCAGCGTAAGCGGCATCACCGTCGATGTCGTGCGGAAAGATATCAAGAACCTGCACCTGGGCGTCTACCCGCCACATGGGCGCGTGCGAGTCGCGGCCCCGCTACGCATCGACGATGACGCCGTACGGCTATTTACCATCACCCGGCTCGGCTGGATCAAGCGCCAGCAGGCCCAGTTTGAGGCGCAGGAGCGGCAGTCGCCACGCGAGTACGTGACTGGCGAGAGCCACTACTACCAGGGCCACCGCTACCTGCTGAACGTCGAGCACCAGGATGGGCCGCCCAAGGTTATCCTGCGCAACAACACCTGGATGGATCTGATCGTGCGCCCCGACAGCGACGCCGAGCAACGCGAGCGCGTGCTGCTCACCTGGTATCGCCAGCAGCTGCGGGCGCTGGCCGCACCGCTGATCGCCAGCTGGGCACCAGTCCTCGGCGTCAGCGTCGCCGAGTGGGGCATCAAGCGCATGAAGACCAAGTGGGGCACCTGCAACATCGAGGCGCGCCGGATCTGGCTCAACCTAGAGCTGGTCAAGAAATCGCCGCAGTGCCTGGAATACCTCGTCGTCCACGAGATGGTCCATCTGCTGGAGCGGCACCACAATGAGCGCTTCAGCGCCCACATGAGCCGGTTCCTCCCGCAGTGGCAGCGCCACCGCGAAGAGCTCAACCGTGCGCCGCTGGGGCATGAGGAGTGGGGGTATTGATGGCCGCCAGAACAACATGTACACCCGTGCCAGCACAACGGTAGGCCGATGAAATACTTCACACAAGGCAGAGCGCTCGTCATTGGGGTCGGCTCCTACAGCGACAAGCGTTGGGATACGCCGACAGCCTCGCGCGACGCGCGAGGCTGCTACGATGCGCTGGTTGACCCCAACGGGGCTGGCTACGCGCGCAGCGCAGTCGAGATCCTGCTCGATACGGATGCGACCCGCGAGGGTGTCGGCAAAGCCCTTGAGCGCCTAGCCGACCGCTGCACCGCGGAGAGCGTGGTTTTTATCAGCATCACCAGCCACGGGGCTATGGGCGATGACGGGCTCTACTACCTGGCCACGAGTGACACGCAGTTCACCGTTGAGCGTGATGAGCATATCAGAGGCAAGACCGGCTTTAGCGTGGTTGACCTTGCACGAGCCCTACGAGCTATTCCATCTCGCCAGGTGCTGGTCGTTGTCAACTCCTGCTTCGCTGGGCACCTCGGGCCGCGTCTTGTCCAAGGACGGGTCGGCCCCGATAGCCTTATCGCTCTACCTGAGGCCGCAAGCCAGGAAATGCTCAAAACTGGTGAGGGACGTGCGATTATCAGTGCCAGCAAGCCAGATCAACGATCATTCTATCACCAGGGCGCAGATCATAGCTACTTTGGCCAAGCCCTCATCCATGCGCTCAAGGGAGGCCCCGAGAGCGAGCGCAGCGGCTACGTCGGCCTCTACGAGCTCTACACGACCATCTACTGGCAGGTCAGATCTGCCACAATGCGGGCGCATCTCGCACAAGAGCCGACCCTAACCCTCGTGCAGGGGGTCGGGCCATTCCCGGTGGCGGCCTACCCACATGCGACCAGTCACGACGAGCGCATTAGCCAGGAGCTACCGCAAGGCACCGCGGTGCGCGAGCTGCCGCCGGGCCAAGGTATGGGCGCAGCCATCACCAACGCCGAGATCGCAGGTATCGTTGACGCGCGCGGAGCTAATTTTTCCGGCGCGAGAGGCGTGAACATCTCTGGCGTCACCATCGACGAGAGGCCGAAGCCCAGACAAGGGCAAGACTAGCGATACAGGCTTTTTGGATGCAATGAGCTGAACGGGCGGTTATGACATATGAGCATGCTTGACTTTGATCCCGACACGTTCATCAACTGCGAGGTTGAGCGCCGGCTTTTTTCGAGCCTGCTGAGCGTTGCTGACCAAGCTCGTATCCTTGCCATCCGCGGGGCTTCGGGTACGGGCAAAAGCCAACTGCTGCGCAGCTTCGCCCACCAATGCCGAACCGCCTATCCTCGGCGCATCCCCGTATGTCTGGTCTCGCTTGACACACCTGGCGACGCAGTCCTGCCATTGGTTCAGGAGATGGAGCGTCAACTCAGCAGGTTTGGGTTGACCTTCCCGACCTTTAAGCAGATCGAGAGCGCCCGCGTCGCCAATGATTTCTCAAAGATTCGCGCATCGGTCCATCTTGAGGGCGCTATCTTTGAAGGCGCAACGGATGTGCGCATCAGTGGTACGATGATCAACCCAGAGCGCGTTGAGATGATCAACATCAGCGCCGAGCGGGTAGAGTTTACCGCCGAGCAAGTTGACCTAGCCCAGGAGGTCAGTGTTAAGGCTTTCTTTGACGATCTGCGGGTACACTGTGCTCAGTCACCCGTCGTGCTTCTGCTCGATACCTATGAGAAGTGTCGGCCGAGCGTGCATGCATGGATTAATGAATACTTTCTTGAGCGTCTCTTCTTCGACCTCGATCAGCGACCGCAGCAACTTATGACCGTGATCGCCGGCCAGGACACACCGCTATTTCAGCAATTCTGGCCACGGCATATGTGTGAGGTGATTGTCCAGATTGTGCCGCACCTCAGCGCCTGGGAGCGTGAACATATTGCCGCATATTGTTTGACGCTCGGCATTTCACCCGAATCTGCGCCAATCGAACCGATCTACCAAATCGCGCAAACTGGAGGCATGACCCCAGAACTGATCAAGAATATCATCAGCACCATGCAAAGCCAGGTGAGGCCCCGATGAACGCAGAGGCAAACCAGAATAAGCCTGACAGCAAAGCAGAGCAGCTGACAGCCCTCCTACGTGCTGGCCTCAGCTCGGCCGAACTCACCTGGCAGCTCTTCCAAATTAACTATAGCCAGGCCCTCGCGGACGACCCTCGTCTGGCTTTTGTACTGCGTGCGTGCGCCATCCCCAAGCAGTTCGATGCAGAAATCATCGGCGCACTACGTGATGCACGTGAAGCCATTGAGGAAAACGAAGCACTTCTCAGTGGATTGCAGCAATACAGCTTTGTGCAGCGCTTGCCGGAGGACGGCTTCGCCTACCACGATACAACTCGGGATCTTGTTCTCACTGATTGGCAAACAGATGCGTGGCAAACTGAATATGAAATCCTGTGTCAGAGACTTGCTGATGTATATCTTGAGCGTGGCAAGCAGAAGAGTGACCGCAATGACTATGCTGGAGCACTGCAGGATTTCAGCCGCGCGTTGGAGCTATCCACTGAGGATGCTGCGCTCTATCGTAGACGGGCTGAAGCACAGGCTGACCTGGGGAACTATGAAGCGGCCTTTCAGGATGTGCAACGAGCTCTTGAATTAGAACCTGAACAGAGTCGGAACTATCGTATACGCGGCTATATTTATGCGAAACAAAAAGATTATGCGAATGCTTTGACAGATTATGTGAATGCGATCAAGTTGCAACCAAATGATGGGCTTAACTACCTTTGGCGCGGGATAGTCTATTACAACCAAGGTGAGTACGCGGCGGCACTGGCCGACCTTACCCGTGCCATCGAGATCCAGCCCGATGATGGGAACAACTACTACTGGCGCGGGTGGATCTCCCACGCCCAGGTCAACTATGCGGCAGCGCTGGCCGACTTCTCCCGCGCTATCGCGCTCCAGCCCGATGATGGGAACAACTACCAACAGCGCGGGCGGGTCTACCGCGACCAGCGCGCGTACGATGCGGCGCTGGCCGACTTCTCCCGTGCCATCGAGATCCAGCCCGAGAATGGGTACAACTACTTCTGGCGCGGGTGGGTCTACCGCGACCAGCGCGCATACGATGCGGCGCTGTCTGACCTCTCCCGCGCCATTGAGCTTCAGCCTAAGAATGGCACCAACTACCACGGGCGTGGGGTGGTCTACTACGACCAGGGCGAGTACGATGCGGCGCTGACCGACTTCTCCCGCGCTATTGAGCTCCAGCCCGATGATGATACTAAGTACTCCTGGCGTAGTCGAATCTACTACGACCAGGGCGAGTATACGGCGGCGCTGTCTGACCTTACGCGTGCCATTGAGCTTCAGCCTGAGAATGGCACCAACTACCACTGGCGCGGGCGGGTCTACTACGACCAGCGTGCGTACGACACCGCCCTTGCCGACTTCTCTCGCGCTATTGAACTCCAGCCCGATGATGGGAACAACTACGCCTGGCGCGGGCGGGTCTACTACGACCAGCGTGCGTATGACGCCGCCCTCGCCGACTTCACCCACGCCATCGCGCTCCTACCCGATGATGGGCGCAACTACCATTGGCGCGGACGGGTTTACTACGACCAGCGCACGTACGACGCCGCCCTCGCCGACTTCTCCCGCGCTATTGAACTCCTACCTGAGAATTGGAACAACTACCATTGGCGCGGGCGGGTTTACTACGACCAGCGTGCGTACGACGCCGCCCTCGCCGACTTCTCCCGCGCTATTGAACTCCTGCCCGAGAATTGGAACAACTACCACTGGCGCGGGCGGATCTACTACGACCAGCGTGCGTATGACGCTGCCCTGGCTGACTTCACCCGCGCCATCGATCTCTTACCCGAGAATGGGAGTAACTACTCCTGGCGCGGAAAGATCTACCGTGACCAGAGAGTGTACGATGCGGCGCTGGCCGACCTCACCCGCGCCATTGAGCTCCAGCCGGAGAAGGATACTAACTACCAATTACGTGGGCTTGTCTACCTCGACCAGGAAGCGTATGATGCGGCACTAGTCGACGTTACCCACGCCATTGAGCTCCAGCCGGAGAATGGTATCAACTACTACTGGCGTGGACTTGTCTACTACGACCAACGTACGTATGATGCGGCGCTGGCTGATCTCACCCACGCCATCGCGCTCCAGCCGGAGAATGGTATCAACTACTACTGGCGTGGGAGAGTCTACTTCGAGCAGGGGAAGTACGCAGCAGCGCTGGCTGATCTCTCTCGCGACATCGCACTCCAGCCTGATGACGATGAAAACCACTTAGCACGCGGGGTTGTCTATTACTTCCAAGGCAATTATGTAGCAGCGTTAACCGATCTCACTCGCGCTATCGCGCTCCAGCCTGAAAATGGAACCAACTACTTCTGGCGCGGGCGGGTCTACCACGACCATGGCACGTACGATGCGGCGCTGGCCGACCTCTCCCGCGCCATCGCGCTCCAGCCTGAAAATGGTCTCAACTACCACTGGCGCGGGCGGGTCTACCACGACCATGGCACGTACGATGCGGCGCTGGCCGACTTCACCCGCGCTATCGCGCTCCAGCCCAACGATGGGGACAACTACTACTGGCGCGGGCTAGTCTACGTAGCGGTAAAGGCAACCGATCAAGCGCCAGCAGATTTTGAGCGAGCGACCGCACTCATTGAGAGCACCGAAGACGATTGTATACGTCACCGCCTTGCTGCGCGCATGGCACTGCTTGAACAACATTTCGATAGAGCGCTTCAGCATTATAGCCAGGCCGAACAGAGCTGTGAGATCTATCGCCTCGCTATCGAGCTAGAAGCGCTTGAAGCCGCCGCAGCCGTCTTGCCAGATAACCCAGCAATCCCACAGGCCATAGCATGGCTCACACCGCGCCTGGCAATGCCAGCGCCAAGCACCGGCGAACCAGAGCTAGGCGCTTAATTTCGCGGCCGGTAGCGTCTGGATCTGGTTCACCAGGTTAAGCACCTGAGCGTACCAGGGCACTGCCCGACCCGATTCTTGTTCAAATCCACTGCTGCGCGTGCAGCTGCCCCCAGGCCAACGTAATGTGGTCGGCGCGGAACTGGCGCTTGCGCTCGTTCCAGGCGTGAACCTCCTCGGCCGCACGGTGCGCATCCTGACGTGCGGCCGGGCTCTCCTGCGCGACCCAGTGAACTGACGAGAGCAGCTCGACCCCATACGGTGTCTCGTAGCCCTCGATGAGGTCGCCGACGCGGCTCAGGCGCACCTGGGTTTCCGGGTAGGCGTCGAGAACTGCCTGCGCTTCCTCAATCGCGTCTGGGAGTGGGTGCAGCGATATCTCCTGCGTGCGGTCGCCATAGCCGCGCACAAAGTGGCCATCGATACGCTGAAGCACATGGTGCAGCTTCTCGGAGTACGGGCCATAACGCGCCTTCTCAAACTCCAATTTGAGCGGCTCACCGGCCGACTCCAGGAAGTAGGCGAGCTTCTGAATTTCGAGCATCGTCACCCGATAGCCCCGCGGCGCATATTGCTCGATCAGGCCCAAGATCGCGGCCCGCACGAGGGTCATTGATGGGCGCTTCGTTGCGACACGTATCGTCTCAGGATCAGGGGATCCATCGGGGGCATAGAGTAGCACCCGGACATCGGGAAGCTCCGCAAAGGCCGCCTCGATCTTCGGGCGCACCGCATCCCAGCTCAGACCACCGTTGCCACAGCCAAGGGGTGGCACCGCAATCGAGCCGATCTGATGGGCACGAATCGTGGCGATCAGGGCGGCCAGACCGGTGTCAATATCCTCCATCTGGGCTTTGCCGCGCCAGTGGCGCTTGGTCGGGAAGTTGATGATGTAGCGCGGGTTGGTCAACTGGCCCGTTGGCACGACAAACATCTGGCCGGGGACAACGTCGCCGCGCTTACAGGCGCTCTGATAGGCGCTAAAGTTGGCGGGGTATGCCTGGCGAAACTGAAGCGCGATGCCCTTGCCCATGACCCCCACCGTATTCACCGTGTTGACCAGCGCCTCAACGTCGGCATCGAGCAAGTTGCCGTGAGTATGCTCAATCATGGCATGCTTCCTTAGTAGTACCAGTCCCGCCGCACCGAGACCATGGGCTTGTGCTCTGCCGTAGTGAGCAGTTGTTCTACACGCCCCTGCACCCCTGTATCGAGCACACCTATCTCAGTGATCAGCGCCCACGGACAGAAGCGATGCACCAGAAACTCTGCCTGGCGACGCCGCTTCCGATCACCATCATCATCCGTATCCCGCCAATACTTCTCGCGCATGATCGCCCAATCAATAACCGAAAGTTGGGCCAGATCGGTGGAGAACTGCGAGAGGGCGATCTCAGCGTGGCCATCCGTAAAGACCCAAGCACACTCCGTGGAAGCAATCGCCTCTGCCTCTGCGACGAGATGAATCACGGCACGCTGACCACCCTGATAGCCGGCGACACGCCCGGTATGGATCGCGCCAAGCATCGGCGAGCGCGGCGCAAAATAGAATGGCACATACTCCGCGATGGTACCGCCAGGGCCACAGGGAACGGCTCGCCGCGTTCTGCGCTCCTTGATGTGCTCGTGCGCGATGCCTGTCGGAGCGATCCCTTGGGCTACGATCTGCGCATCGCACCAGAGGCCACCCACATGCAGAATGGAGGTCAGATTACCGCCATGCGTGATGTGATAGATCGCGGTCACTGGACAGACTCATCCTCATCAATCACGCGGGCGGGGATCGCGGTGACGACATCCATGCCCAGCACCTCGCAGAGGTGGTAGAGGACGTGCACGGTGATGCGCTGGCGACCGGCCTCAATGTTGGCCACGGACGAGCGCAGGAGCCCAACCCTGGCGGCAAGATGCGCCTGGGTCATCTTCAAGCTGTGCCGACGCTCACGCACGCGCGCCGACAAACTGGTAGAGCTGCCTGTCCCGCATATCCATAGGGAGTAAGTATGACTGAGGATTGGCCCCATGTCAACGTCAGAAACCAAAACAGGTGATGCGTGAGACGATACAGGATACGGAGGCGGCATGAGCCATTCCGATCACCAGCCGCCATGCCAAAGAGGCCGTCGTACGCAGCACCGCATGCCTAGCCACTATGACTCCTAGAAACGGTGCGGTCACGCATGCGTACGAAGCTGAGCACGTGTGCCACACGACACGCGGTGGGCGTGCCCCGATTCACCGCATTCGGTCGTTGGCAGGGGTCGCACATACGGCATTTCACCGCCCGTTAGGGGGTGGGGTCGGGCCGTATGTGCAACATATCTGCGGCTATGTTGCACATAGCCCCGTTCGCTATAGAAATGCTCCTGCCAAGCTGGCATGCGACCCTGCCCGGATTCGTCACGCCGCGGCGGCGTCCCCCTGCTCCGCCGCCCCGACATCGACCGGGCGCAGGAGCAGCAGCCATCCGGTCGCCTGCGCGAACGCCTCCTGGGCCGCCTGAACCGCCGCCGCATCGAGGTGTCCGCGATACCGGGCCTCCACCAGCTGCCGCTGGGTGTACACCGACAGCGGCAGCACCAGCTCGGCTCCCGCGGGCAGCGCCGCGCGCGCCGCCGCCTCCAGCGCCGTGTGCTGCGCATGCGGGCGTACCCGCACCGCCCAGCCCGTGCGCCGCACCACCTCCGCCAGTTGCTCGGCGTGGCGCTGGATGTCGGCGTGCGGCAGCGGGAAGCGCACGATCACGAATCCGTTGGTATGATCCAGGTCGATCTGGAGGACCGCCTCGGCAAGCACCTCCTGGGTGATCGCTCGTGCCACTGACCGCTCACAGCGATCCACAGCCGGTGTCCCAACTACCAGCTGATGCTTGGCCTTCGCGGGCGCGGGCTGCGGCACACCCCCTGGCACGATCACCGGAGCGGCCACCGGCACCACCTCAACCGCAAACCCGGTGCGCGCCGTGATCGCCGTCAGCGCAGCCGCCAGCGCCTCTGCCGATGGCTCGCCCTGGCAGACCACGGTCACCCGGCGCGCTCCCTGAACCACCGTGGGGACGCCTTTGATCGTCACGATCGGTCGTAGGTGGAGCTGGATGATATTCAGCAATGCCGTGAGATCCGTCTCCGCGTTGATCGCCACGCGCACCGGTAGCTCGGCCCGCAGCGCCGCCAGCTGCGCGCCATAGCGCGTCTCGGCCGTCAGCGGAAAGCGAAAACGCAGCGTGACGTCGCCAGTCTCGGAGTCGATACTGCGCCGGTACAGGTCGCTCGCCCCGCGCAGGTGCCAGTCAATCCGCTGCTGGATGGCGTGCGTGTCCGGTCGCGGCTGGGCGGCATCCTCCTCACGCGCATCCTCCCAGCGCGTCGCCAGCCGCACCGACCAGCGCGCATCCTGGAGCGGGCGCGCGGCGGGCATCATGGCGAACATGCGCGGGTTCGCCACCACCAGCCGGGCGATATGCAGCCGCCAGGCCAGATCATCAACCGGCTGGCCGACCGTCGCCACCAGGGTGTCAAGCTCGTAGCTCTGTGCCGGGTCCATGACTGCGGCGACCGCGCGGGCCGAGACGTGGCTGCGCTGGGTGCGGCTCTGGAGCAGCCAGTCGTCGATTACCCGCTGCTGGGCGTCATCGGGGGCACCGGCCGGGACATCCCAGTGGCCAACCCAGGCCAGCACATCGCGGACGCCCACGAGCTGGTGGGCGGGCGCGCGGCTTGGCCCCACGCCGCTGATCACTCCCCCCGCCACGTGCGTACAGAACCAGGGTGCCACGGTCGTGCCATTGACCCGGGCCAGGATGAGGCTGCCCGCCTCCACGCGCGGCGTCTCCACCGGCGCGCTTTGGCGCAGCGCGGCGGGCGGCAGCAGGCGGTAGAACCCGGCCAGGGCCGAGATCGGCTGGAAGCGCTGCGGGGCGGTAGCCAGCACCGCCACCACGGCCTGGATCTCCTCCGGCGTACCCTCAGCCCCGTACCAGCGCCGCGCCACCGCGCGGGCCTCGACCACCACCGGCTCAACCGGGCGCCCCTCCTCCTCCCAGAGCGCCACGGCCAGGGCCTCTGCGGTCGTAGGGGCTGCCTGCCGGGTGTGCGCGGGAAGGGCATGGGTGACGGGCTGGGCGACCGCCCGCCTGGTCGTCGGCACATGCAGCACATTGCCGGTTGGGGGGAGCACCACCGACATCCCGCTGGCCCGCAACGCGGCGGCCAGGCCACCCCGCGCGCCGCCGTCGCCGTGAACCAGCGCGACCATGCGCGGGCGGATCTGCTGGGCGAACCCGACCAGCTCGGCCTGATCGGCGTGGCCCGAGAGGTAGTAGGTCATCACCTTCGCCGCGACGGTGACGGTCTGCTCGCCCAGCACCACGGCGTTCCGCTGGCCGGCGGCCACCTGCTGAAGCGCTCGGCCGGGAGCCTCCTCGTCCTGATAGCCGGTAAGCGCCACGGTCGCCTCGGGGCGTGTGAGCAGACGCTCGGCATACCAGCGGCTCGGCCCGCCGGTCAGCATCCCCGAGCTGGCGATGATGCATGCGGGCTGCCCCTGGAGGATGCCCTTGCGCTGGCTGGGTTCGACCATGTGGATCGTGTCGGTGAAGAACACCGGCTGGCCGCGCACAACCCGCTGGCGCACAGCGGGGCTGAGGAAGGTCGGGATGGTGCTGTAGGCGGCGCAGACGCGGCGCACCAGCCCGTCGACCCAGACCGTGAAGTGCGGGATCGCGCGCTGCCGTTGGGCCTCCTGGAGGATGAGGATCACCTCCTGGGCGCGGCCAAGCGCGAAGGCCGGGATCAGCACGTGGCCGCCCCGCTGGATGGCCGCCGCCACCTCGGCGGCCAGGCGCTGCTCCTCCATGTGCCGGGGTGCATGCGCGCGCCCGCCGTACGTGGACTCCAAGATCAAGAGGTCGGGCTGGGTGACGAGCGGCGGCTGGGCGCCCTGGATGGTACGCTGCGGAGCGACGCTGATGTCGCCGGAGATGACGACCCGCCCCTCGGGGTGCTCCAGGCCCACGCTCACCGCCCCAGCGATGTGGCCGGCCAGGCGCAGCGAGATGACCAGGCCGGGGATCTCGGGGATGGCGTGGCGATCATCGACCGCCAGCGGCGTCAGGCGGCGCAACATCTGCTCGACCGCCGCGCTATCGTACAGCGGCAGCTCCAGCTCCTCGGCGGCGCGCTTCTCCATCACGGCGATGGCGTCGGCCAGCATGATCGTCATGAGCCGGATGCTGGCGGCGGTGGTGTAGATCGGCGCGCTTGGGAAGCGCTGGTGGAGGATCGGCAGCGCGCCGATGTGGTCGGCGTGGGCGTGGGTGATCACGATGGCCGCGACGTGCGCGCCATCCAGGGCGGAGAAATCGGGGAGCCGCTCCTCGGCGGCCCCGCTCATACGCACGCCGGCATCGACGACGAGCCACGAGTCACCGAAGCGCACGGCAATACAGCTTGCGCCAACCTCCGAAGCCCCGCCGAGAAAGGCAACGTCAAACGTCATAGGTGTCCTGCCCGATACGTTGCGGTGATGTCAGTGGAAGAAGATCGCCACATGTTCGTGATTTTGCTATACCATTGTAGCATGGTTGGTCTATTGGATACCCTGTGGTATACTTCGCACTACTGCGATTGTGCGTTACTGCGATTGTGCGTTACTGCGATTGTGCGTTACTGCGATTGTGCGTTACTGCGATTGTGCGAATTCGCAGCGTTAGGGAAGGAGTGACTATGGCGCATGTGATTGGGCTCTGCATGCAGAAGGGGGGCGTCGGAAAGACGACGACAACCCTGAACCTTGGGGCGGCGATGGCGGCCCGAGGACACAAGGTGCTCCTGATTGATATTGACCCTCAGGCTAATCTGACTCAGGGGCTAGGGCTCGACCCTGCAGACCTTGAGTACTCGATCTACGAGGTGCTGCTCAACATCGAGGCCGGCACCGCGTTCGCCACACAGACGATCAGCGCAGGGCTTGATATCATCCCCTCTACTCTGGCACTCGCGGGCGCCGAGCTGGAGCTGGCTGGTAAGGTCGGGCGTGAGTTGCTGCTGCGGAAGGCGCTGCGTGCCGCAAGGAGCGTCTACGACTACATCTTGATTGACCCCCCGCCCTCGCTGGGCCTATTTACACTGAATACAATGGCGGCTGCCGATACAGTGCTAGTGCCGCTTCAGGTGCATGCCTATGCACTTAAGGCGATGCCCCAGCTTGAGGCGACCATCGACCTGGTGCGTGACCTGAACCCACCGCTGACTATCGGCGGCATTGTCTGTACGCTTGTGGATCGACGCACCAACTTGAGTCAGGCGGTGGAGCGACAGATTCGCAGTACATATGGCGATCTCGTTTTTACAACGACGATCCCGATGAATACCAAGCTCGCAGAGGCACCGGCGGCGGGCGAGTCGATCAGGATGTATGCGCCCAGTAGCGCCGGCGCGGTTGCGTATGAGGCATTGGCCGAAGAGCTGGAGGCTCGCTATGGCAGCGAAAAGGAAGCTTGACGATATGCTGGCCGATGAGAATAGCAAGCCGGTCATCCGCCGCGGGCAGGGCGTGCGCCTCTCTACTGAAGAAGCACCACCAGTGGTACTAGGCGCGCAGGATCGCACTATCGCAGAAACGCAGGATCGCACTATCGCAGAAACGCAGGATCGCACTATCGCAGAAACGCAGGATCGCACTGTCGCAGAAACGCAGGATCGCACTGTCGCAGAAACGCAGGATCGCACTGTCGCAGAAACGCGGTCGAACACGACAAAGCGCGTGAATCGGGGATACATGCTGCGAGAGGATCTTATCCTCGGCTGCAAGCGACTTGCCCTCAATGATGGACGTAAGCTCTACGAGGTTATGGAAGAGGCGCTTGCGGAATATCTGAGCCGCCACGGCCAGGCTGCCTCGTAGCGAAATCGCATATCTGCGATCCTGCGATTTCGCAGGATCGCACTTTCGCAACGACATCGGACTCCTGATTACGGCAGTCCAATATAGAAATAGGAACTGTAGGCAGATATGAGCGAGCAACAGGGAGGCGAGATCCTCATCCCCAACGAAATCAAGACGGTGGACTTCTATGGTGACCCCATCACTGGGGCGCTCGTGCGCGTGGGCGAGGAGTCGCGGATTTATGTTCCGCTACGCCCAGTGTGTGACTACCTGCAACTTGACTGGTCATCCCAGCGCAAACGTATTAATCGGGACGAGGTGCTAAAGGAAGAGATAAAAGGGGTGGTCATAATGACCACCCCTGGCGGCCCGCAAGAGATGATCTGCCTGCCGCTTGATATTCTCCCTGGCTGGCTGTTTGGCATCACCCCAGGAAAAATCACTGACCCCGCTCTGCGTGAGAAGATTACGCGCTATCGACGTGAGTGCTACCGCCGACTCTGGGATGCCTTCGCTCCCAGCATCCTGCCGGCCATTACAGCCGCACCTGTCGAGCGGCAGCCGAGCGGCGCACAGCTTGCTTATGAGCTGGCGACCGCTGTCCAGAATTTGGCTCGCGACCAGATAGATCTTGAGGCGCGCATGGGCAAAGCTGCCCACTGGGCCAAGGGTATCGAGAGCCGCGTTACTGCCCTGGAGCTGCGGCTGGAGGGTGATGAACCCATCAGTGAGAGCCAGGCTGCTGATTTGGCCCTATCCGTCAAGAACGTGGCACATTTGCTCACAAGCAAGGGCACACAGAATGGCTACGGGCGTGTGTATGGAGAGCTCTACCGCCGTAACGGTATCACCAGCTACAAAACTCTTCCCCGGTCACGATTTGACGAAGTGATGCGCTGGCTTCAATCCTGGCACGACGAGCTCTCTGTTGAATAGCGAGCCTGCTATGTAGCAGACACATCCGATGGCGTTCTTCCCGCCTAAGCGACCACGAGTAGGTCATTTACTGCGATACTGCGATACCGCATTTATGCGATACTGCGATATCGCAGTATCGCATTATCGCAGTATTGCAGCCCAGACCAATGCTACTCTAGACTGGCTCTTTTCAGGAACCTCCATAGCCGACCGGCGCACGGTAGTGCTCCAGGTTCTGAAACTGCGTCGTCCGCCCCTCGAAATGCAGCGGTATCACCCCCAGCGGCCCGTTGCGGTGTTTGAGCACGTGCAGATCCACAATGCCCTTGCGGTCGGAGTCCTTGTCGTAGGTCTCATCCCGGTACAGCCCAATCGCGATGTCGCAGTCCTGCTCAATCGCCCCCGACTCGCGGAAGTCCGACAGCACCGGCACGTGGTTGGGCCGCTGATCCACATTCCGCGAGAGCTGGGAGAGCGCCAGCACCGGCACGTCCAGCTCGCGGGCCAGCTGCTTTAGGCCCCGGCTGATCTCCGCCACCTCCTGCACCCGGTTCTCCCCCCGCCCGCTCCCCGTCATCAGCTGGAGGTAGTCCACGCACAGCAGCGCGATCTTCTGCTGCGCGCACATCCGCCGCGCGCGGTAGCGCAGGCCGCTCATGCTCAGCGCCGGGGTGTCGTCGAGGTAGATCGGCAGTTCGCCCAGGTGACCCATCCCCGCAAAGGCCAACGCCAGCTCGTCATGACTCAGATCACCGACTCGGATGCGCTGGAGATCCAGCCCGGTGTGCATCGCCAGCATGCGCTGGGTCAGCTGGTCACGGCCCATCTCCATCGAGAAGATGCCCACGCCCTCGCCGGCGTGGTGCGCCACGTTGTAGGTGATCGACAGCTCCAGCGCCGTCTTGCCCTGGCTCGGGCGCGCGCCGACCACGATCAGATCGCCCTTCTGGAGCCCGCCGGTAAGCCGATCCAGCCCGATGAAGCGGGTGATCACGCCCGTGGGCTCGCCGCGATGCTCCTGACGCCGCTCCATCGCCGTGAACAGCTCATTGACCGCCTGGCTGATCGGGACGTAGCCCGTGGTGGCGGTGCGCCCGCGCACGCCCTCTAGCCGGGCCTCGGCCTGGCTGAGCACGTCATCGAGATCGTCGTCCTCGCGGTAGCCCAGCGCCGCAATCGTCCCGCCCGCCTCAATCAGCCGACGCAAGGTGGCCGCCCGGCGCACGTTCTCGGCGTAGTAGGCGACATGCACCGCCGTGGGCACCTCGCTGAGCATCTCGCCCAGGAAGGTCAGCCCGCCAACCAGATCGATCTGCTCGCGTCGGCGCAGCTCGCCCGCGACCGTCGCGAGGTCGGGCGGCACGCGCTGCGCATAGCAGGCCAGCATCGCCGCGTAGACCGTGCCGTGCTTTTCAAGGTAGAAGTCATCCGGCGTGAGCGTGTCGGCGATGGCGATGATCGCCTCGCGCTCCAGCAGGATCGACCCGAGGGTCGCCCGCTCGGCGGTCAGGTCGAAGGGGACGCTTTTCTCCATAGTTTCCTCAGTGCTGCTGCGTCTGCGCAGGGATGTTGAGCGCGGCCATCAGCTCCGGCGGCAGCGGGTATTCGGCGAGCAGGCGGCGCAGGACGACTTGCTTGGCGGGCTTGCTCGGCGCATCGTTGTAGCGCCCAAACCACAGCCGCCGCAGCTCTTGATTCTCCAGCGCCGGGTGGTAGTCAAGCACGGAGGACGGGATGCGCGGCGCATCGGTCGGTATGCTGGTGGCAGAAGACACCCCGGCAGCGACCTCGCGGTCATAGCGCTCCAGCAGGCCGTCAAAGTGCGCCCAGTTGGCCTTGGTCTGGTACTGCGCATGCCAATTTGTCAGCACCGCCTCCCAGGCCGGGCGATCCGTGACCCGCACGATGATCTGCTGCGCCCGCGTCAGCGTGATCGCCACGCGCGGGCCGGCGAACTGGCGCCAGGCCACCAGCGCCCAATGCTGCTCCAACTCCGCTGGCAGGGGGGTGCCAGCGGGTGCCGCCTCGGGTGCCGCCGGGGCCTTGCCGCGTGGAACGCGGTCAGTTGGTGTCGCTACGTGGGCGACACTAGGTGCGATGCTTTCGGCGCGCTGCTCCTTTGGTCGGCGGCACAGCTCCTCCGTGCTCCAG
Organism: Chloroflexales bacterium ZM16-3; assembly: GCA_004138175.2. GTDB lineage: Bacteria > Chloroflexota > Chloroflexia > Chloroflexales > Chloroflexaceae > Oscillochloris > Oscillochloris kuznetsovii. The sequence continues at coordinate 30,298 of RYFE02000048.1, forward strand.
TCGTTCCGCTCCTGCATGCGGCGCAGGATGCCAGCGGCGTAGTTGATGCTCAGCGGAGCCTGCTCTTCGAGCGCCACACTGCTCAGCGCACGCCCCAGCCAATAGGCCGCGTGGCCCTGACTGGGCTGCTCAAAGCGCAGCACAATCTCCTTGATTCGCCGGATATCGACCGATGAGGGCGTCTGTCGGCTGACCTCGGCCCAGATCGCAACCGGGCCGGCGTCGATTGCGGGTTCACCTGCCGGTGCTGCGGGGATGGGTTCGTCCTGCGGGCGCGGTACGGGCGTGAAGGTCGTCCCAATCCCGAAACTAGATAACGCCTCGTGGATGGCTGGGCGCAGGCTGTCCTGAATCAGTTGACGAATGTCATCCGGCGTGGGCGTGTGTGCAGCCCTCACCCCCACATCCCTCCCTACATCCCTCCCTCCCCACATCCCTCCAACGACCTCCAAGGATGTCGGCTGCGGTCCCCCTGGGATGGCAGGTGCCCCCAGAAGGTCGGTTGCCGTCATCCAGGGATGTTGGTTGCCGTCATCCAGGGGTGTCGGCACCTCCTGAATCGTGATGCCCGCCATCCTCGGATGTTGGCTGGGAACATCCTGCGGTGTCGGCTGAACTAGGATGTGCGGTGCCGTCATCGCCGGATGCTGGCTACCGTCATCGCCGGATGGCAGCGGCGTTGGGGTGACGGCACCCGTCCCCCGGCGAGGTCGGGCCGCTGCCATCCTGCCGTAGCCCATCCTCCGCCGAGGTCGGGCAGGTGCGCCGCCCACGATGGGGGGCGGCGCATTGTCCCCGTCTCCGCTGGGCGCGGGCAGTCCAGCGAGTTCTAGCGCGGTCTGCCCTGGCGACGGTCGGATCACGCGCAGCGGCGGCGGCAGGTTCTCGGCGCGCAGGTCGTGGACGACGACCTGCGCGCTCTCCTTGCGCAGCCGGTCGAGGTCAATCTTGTAGTGCGCCGTCCAGAACGCGGGGGCGAGCCCTTTGATCTCGCGGTGGCCGATGACATCGACCAGCTGCTTCGCGCAGAGGCCGCGCAGGTAGGCCGGGATGCGCCCGCGGCTGATGCCCGGCGCGTAGCGGGCGATCTCGGAGGCGGTGAAGTCGGTGCGGCCCACCGCCGCAAACAGCAGGGTGAGGTAGTGCAGGGCGTCGAAGGTCTCCTTCTCGCCCAGGTTCTTGCCGCAGCGGTGATTGACGATCCGTGGCCGGGGCGGGGCCATCAGGTCGGGGGACGCCTTGTGCAGGAGCAGATCGGCGATGGGGTCATGCACCTCCACCGGGGGACGGTTCGCGGTGATCGCGATCATGGGGTGTCCTCCTTCGCGGTGGGAAAGAGCGATTCCTGGGTTGCCTGAAGCGGGGCGATACCAGCGCGGCGGCGCAGCTCGTTGCTGAACGGCAAGACCGCTTGCCAGCTGGCCTCCTGGAGGCTCCACCAGCCGATGTCGCCGTGGGCGGTGAGCAGGCCGCGCGCGATCAGCGTCGTGGTCAGCAGCGTGATCACCGCCGGGGCGAGCAGGGTGCGCTCGGCCCAGGTGGCGGCATCGGGCTGCTGGCCGAGGGCATCGTCAATCGGGTTCCAGATCGCGTAGTGGCACCAGAGCGCCAGCAGGCGCGGGTCGTCGCGCGTATGCATCACGACCGTCGCATAGAGCGGGGCGGATGAGAAGTCGGGGATGCGGCCCGTGGTCGATGTCATAGATAGTGTTCCTGTGGTGTGTTACAGGTGCGTGGTTCCTGTGGCGGTGTGACAGCTGCTAAACTAGGAAATGAGCACAACACAAAGCTGGCCGCAGCGCGGCCATAAGAAGATCACTGGGATCTCGCGGGGGCTAAAGCCGGAGGAGTCCAGGGCTCTTTTTCGTTAGCTGTATCACGGCGGTGCGGCGGATGCTTGGCCCTGTTAGAGGTAGAGCCTAGCGCGATCACTTGTACTGATTCTAGCCATGAACCGCGCCACATGGAATAGGGAACCGCGCCACTTTCATCGCTAAACCGCGCCACTTTTTGGTCAAACCGCGCCAAATGGGCTCTAAACCGCGCCACTTTTTGCTAAACCGCGCCAACGACACAAACTGCGCCACAATTTGGCGCGGTTGGCGCGGTTTAGGCGTCGGATTCGTCGGGCGGGAGCGAGCTGGCGAGGTCGTAGCGCAGGGCGCGTCCTTCGCCGACAGCCTCGATCAGCCGGGACTCGACGAGCCCGCTGAGGTCGCGCTGGATGGATCGCTTGGCGCGATCTGGGAACTGGGCCGCGATGTCGCGCGGGGTGAGTCCGGAGCGGGCGTGCAGCAGCGAGAGGATCTTGTACTGGCTCTCGTTGAGGTTCTGGTAGATCGCGCCGCCGTAGAACAGGTCGAGCGGGCGCCCGAAGACGGTCACCACGAAGGATGCCCCGCTGTCCACAAAGATTGGCTTGGCCATCCCTTCGCGGCCGAGCACATGGACAACGGTGTTGAGTCCCTGCCCGATCGCCTCGACGAAGCCGGCCTCGAAGAGGATGTTGAGGATGATCGGGTTGCGCGCCACCTGCTCGCTCAAGATGTTGGCGATGGTCACGCCGGGCGGCAGGCCACCTGGTGACGTCCACTCGATCCGGTTGCGGAATAGGTGAACCCGCGCTGCCGAGCGGAAGTTGGTATAGTCGCGGTGCGCGATCATGTTTACGCAGAGCTCGCGCAGTACGGCCCGCGGGTACTCGTGTACTTCGGTGCGCTGAAAGCTGCCCTTGGCCAGGGTCATCCCGTGATGGATGTTCGTCCACAGGTAGCTCTCGACCCGGGCCAGTTGATCGAAGAGCGAGCCGCCGATATTCTTTTCGAGATGTACCACCTCGAAGGAGAGCGGCTCTGTCCCGCGCCAGTGTCCGATATCGATCACCGCCTGGCGAAAGAGCTGCTGCGGGCTGTGGCCAAAGCACATCAGCCCGGCGAGCGATGCCATGTCCTGCCCGTCGAGATCCACCAGGCAGCGGTTGTAGCGCAGGTAGTCGAGCGGGTCGCTGGGGCCGATCAGGCGCCCGTTGTCGGTCGCGCGCTGTAGGTGTGCTTCGACGAGGCGCATATCCAGCATATCGATGCTGGTGCCGATAACTGGCTGGCTGTCGATTCCTCTGAGTGCGTCTGGATTGATCACGCCGCGATCCTGCATAGCTTCCTGGGTGCGCTGTCATGGCTTCCTCTCCAATCCTAGCATAGATTGCTACCCGTGGCTATTGAGCCTTCCGCTCGCGGGCATGCCGCCGCCCATGCTCTAGCTGCTCGCCCTTCGTCAGCCCCTCCGCGCCGCAGTGTCGGCAGCGGTAGATCGTCGCCGGCACATTGCTCGTATTGCCAGCTACGGGATCGCCATTGTCACGCGGCTCCTCAATACCAGCCCATGACACAAGCTCCGGCGCGGTGATCTCGTCGCGCGCCCAAACGACCCGGCTGTCTGCTGCGGGCGTTTCATCGCTATCTGAACCATGCCCATCACGCTGCTCCTCAGCCAGGCGGTGAAGCAGCGAGGCGAGGGCGAAGGCCAGCCCGGCCAGCGGGGCGGATTCAGCGAGGGAGAGGATGAGGGCCAGCGGGTCAAAGAGGTGCTGCGCCGCAGCCCAGCTCGCGAGCCCACCAATGACGCGGTGGGCGTAATCGGCGAGCCCATTGAGCGCAATTGCGGTGATTACGGCGCCAAGTGCGACGGCGCGGGCCTGCTGGCGCAGCGCGGGGCGCAGTGTGAGTAGGCTGAGGCTGAGGTAGGCCAGCTCAAAACCGGCGGCGGCGAGGCCGGCGGCAATCGTGCCGCGGGTGGGGTTCAATGCGCGGTATACGCCGACGGCGGAGGGGGCGCTGAGCAGGAGGACGGCTACCACGGCGATGCCGACCTTCCAGCGGGCGTTGATGGGCGGGGTGGTGGTTGGGTGTGCGCTAGCCATGCTTATGATCTCCCTTGGTGCAGCTGCTCGTCCTCGATCTGGCGCACGAGCGCGCCGATCTCGCTGTTGGTGCCCTTGAGCGTGTCGCGGATCTGGGTCACGCCCCAGCCGGCGGCCAGCAGCACGCGCACCAGATCCTCGCGGGTGCGCAGAGCGGAGGTGGTCGGTGCGTCCGTCCGTGCGGCGGCCAGGGGCGTTGGAGGGGCTGCGGGCGGCTCGATGATCGGTTCGTTCGCCCGTTCGTCCCTGGCGGGCGGCGTGAGGGGTACGGTGGCCGTTGTCGCTGCCGGTCGCTCACTTCTCACGACGACCCTGTCGATCCCGCGTAGGTCGAGCAGCCGCCGTGCGCCGGTGATCGGCGAGACGGCGACGACGATCAGTGGAAATGTCCCGCCCTCGGGGGTGCGGCCCATGGGCAGGCGTTGTCCGATCTCGGGCAGGTCGCGCAGCTCACGGCCCACAAATGCGCCGCAGTACACGATCCAGTCGAAGCTGGCCCGAAACGCCGCGGTGTCGCCCTTGGAACCCAGGCTCTCGGCGGTGTCGCCGTGGGCGCAGCCGATGAAGGAGATGCCGAACTTGCGACCTTCTTTCAGCAGGCGAATCATCAGCCGCCCCGGCGAGTCCTGGTCTTTGCCGACGACGATCTCTGAGGTGACGCTGCCCCACTCGTCGGAGGCCAGGGTGAAGGGGGCGAAGCGGGCCTGGGCGTTGGTGTTGAGCGCCTGCGCCCGCTTGGTCAGCTCGTCCTCGCCGCGCAGCAGGGCGGCGTAGATGGTGGCGAAGTCGCGCCCGCCACCGAGGACGCGGGCGTTAGCGGGCCACTTGCCGGGGTGGCTGTGCGGGTCGAGCACGTAGCAGCGGCGCTGACGATGGGCCAAGAGGGCCTGGAGCAGCGTGGTCTTGCCGCTGCCCCGGCTGCCGACGATCAGCAGGTTGTCGCCGGCGGCCAGCTCGGCGAGGGTGATCATCGGCAGGGCGGAAAGGCCCTCACCCCCCCAGCCCCCCTCTCCCGCTGCGGCGGGCGAGGGGGGAGTCAGCGGGTCGTCGTCGCCCCAGTCGGGCAGGGCGCGGCTCGCGCCAGTGGTGTCATCCTCGCGCCAGGGCGCGGTGGCGCGAGCCCAGCGGTCGCGGGCGCTGGCGGCCCCGTCGGCCAGCAGTCGGCGCTGGGCGATGGGCAGCAGCCGTGTGCCCGCGTCGAGCCAGCCGGGCTGGGCCTGGACGATCAGGTAGGCGAACCAGATCGTCGGGATGAGCCCCCACGGCCCGAGGAAGTGCCAGCTGGCGGCCATGAGCAGGGCCACGCCAAACTCGCGCGGGCGCAGATCTGTTGGGGGTTGGGAGTTGGGGGTTGGGGGTTGGGGTTCCATTGCTGTTCCTCGCTTATCCCTCAAGCGCCCGTGTGCGTGGTCGATCCCCCGGCGCGATGATCGCCCCAGCGAGGTAGAGCAGGCTCGCCGCCACTAGGATCGTCGCCGACTGGATGACCACCGAGGCCAGCACGGTGGCCAGCGCGGTGACGATGAGGCGGGCCAGCCCGGCAAGCGGCCACCAGCCGAAGGTCGTGTCATACCAGGCGCTCTGCACGACGATCTGCCAGAGCGCGGGCCAGTCGGTGATTAAGTCGAAGCCGAGGCTGACCTTGACCAGAAATCCGAGCGCGGGCACGCTGACGAACCGGGTCATGCCGATCTGCACGGCGGAGGGCAGCAGGGTGAATCCCGTCCCGAACAGCAGCAGGATGAGCCCGGCGGTGGCGTCGTCGGCCCCGGCTTTGGCGGCGGCCGCGCCGACCTCGGCCTTGGCGGTGCTGCCGTCGCCGATGAGCACGGCGAACCAGCCCCAGGTCGAGCTGAGGTCATATCTCCACCAGAGGTAAGCGAGCGGGCCGAGGATGAGCAGCAGGCAGGAAAAGATGAGCAGCGCGCCGCCCCGGCTGAGCTGCCGGATGCGCGGGGCGAGCTGGCCCATGGCGGTGGGCACGTCCATCATGGTGATGATTGCGCGGAACATAGAGGGCCTCCAGTGCGCGGGGGCAAGTCGCATGCGCGGGGAACCGCGCCCTTCCCGCATTCGTTCATTCGATAGGTATTCGTTGTCCTACCCATCCCAGACGAGCGGTCGCCAGTCGGCGGGAATGATGCCGTCGCGGAGGGCGGCGGCGATCATGCCCTGATGTTCATGTCCGGCGCGCAGGACGTGGCAGCGCCGGCAGAGGGTGCGTAGGTTGGGTAGTGCGTTCGATCCGCCTTTCGAGAGCGGCTGGATGTGATCGATGTGTGCCTGGTCTAGCGGGATAGGTGGCTGGTTGCCGCAGTAGGGGCCTTGGCAGCGGCCTTCGTCGCGCTTCCAGACCAGCTGGCGGCGTTGTGCCCAGCGCTGCCACCGCATCCGTCGGTGTCGGGGCATCTTCTCGTAGTCCTCGCGAGCGGCGAGCGAACCATGGTCCGCTCGCCGTGGTGTGCTTTGCCTCGTCATGCCTTGCCATACCGCGCCAAACCGTGCCTTACCCCGCCTAGCCCCGCCCTGTAGGATGTTCGTCTGTATCGGTGATCGCCCATGCCGTCACCGCAAAGCGGCCGTACCCGATGGCGCGCCCATCGCCGATGCCCGCGAGGCGTCCGGCATCATAGGCGACCGCCTGCATCTGGTCGCGTGAGACGACGGTTTTATCCCATGTGATGTGGAATTCCATCTGCCAGCCAGCCCCGGCACCGATGCGATAGCGGACGTTGCGGGCACGGGTCGCGGGATTCCGTACGCTCTGCACATCGAGAAAGACTGGGGCGTTCTCGTCGGTGGGGAGGGCGGAGGGGAGCGTGAGACCGACGAGTGGAATGATGCGCTCTGCGACCTGGAGGGTGCTGACGAGTTTGGCCTGGAGGCTGCCGCGTCCGAGTGGTGTATGCTTGGCGCCATCGCGGAGGCAGCCAAAGATGTAGGTGTTGCGGATATAGAGCTGGCCGTCCTCCCGCGCCAGGACGGTGCGGGCCCACTCGGATGGATCATTGCCGGCGACGCCGGAGCGCTCCGTTTTGCCGATGGGGATGGCGTCAGGCGTAAACGCATGCCAAAGGAATGGACGGGTACCTTGGATCGCTATGCGCGCGGTGAGGATGTTGTTGCTCATGGGAACGCCTTATGGAGCGGCAGCGGTGAAGCTGGCGCAGAATGATGGCTGAGGGAAGGGTTGTCTCTATGGATGCCGAGGGCGCGCGATCACTCCGCCGTGTGGGCACCCCACATGGCGAGAAGGTCTGCCGCCGTTACGGGGTATCCGAACGCGCCCAGCCAGCTGGCCTGGGCGGCGGCCTGCGCGGCACGCTGCTCCGGCCCAAGCGCGGCGATCAGCTCGTGGGCAGCTGCTGTTTCGAGCAGGGCGAGGATCTCGGGGTCGTAGGTGGCGCCATCCTCTATGTCGCGGGCAGGGCGGGCCAGGGGCGGGCGCGGGCAGCGGGCGATCAGTTGCTGCCAGTCAGTGTGAATACGCGCCACATCGACTCCGCAGAGGGCGGCGTGGGCCTGAGCCTGCATGGTGCGGACGGCCGGGCGCATGGCGGCCAGGAAGGCGGCGGCGCGCGGCGGGTCGCTGGAGAGCAAGGCGTCGAGGATGGGTGGGGCGAGGGGTAGGGAAATCTGGCTCTCGGTCGGCTGGCCAGGAGCGGGCGGAGCGAGGGACATGGCGGCGAATCCTCCAGATACCGGAGGATGCCGCGTGGCAGGGGGCATAGACCATGACGCACGGCGATCCTCCAGGGTGCCTCATAAGCCTGAGGCGCTGGCTGCACCGGCGAAGGACAACTCCGGTGCGAACGGCCCCACCGCTGTCGCGGGGTGGGCCGGGATCGCCGCGATTGATGGTACAATCGCTCCCAGCCTCACGCCTGCTCATATCAGGTGTGGGGTGAGAGGTTGCGTAGGAGGGTCCAAGCTCCTACGTGGCCTCGTCACTTCTTGTATATATACTATTAGGAAAAACTAATACTGTCAAGAGCGATTGCGGTATTTCTTGGGGATGTTCTCAAAGTTGCGCGAGGCGAGGTATTCATCGACGGCAGCTTGGGTCGTAAACCACATCCAGCCGCGTCTTATTGCTTTCAGACGACCGCTTTTGACGTATACGAGTAAAGAGCCTTTTGCAAGCCCTGCATACTCCGCCGCCTCAGCGAGCGTGATCAACTCGCCGACCGTCATCGGGTCATGTTCAGAAGAATCAGCCATAGAACAAATCTACCATCTGCAATCAAAAATCTGCAATAGCGGGCGGGGGTTGAGAATCACTGAGGCACTGAGGATATGAGGCACTGAGC
>RYFE02000049.1 GCA_004138175.2 Chloroflexales bacterium ZM16-3
TCAGGCCAATGGCGACCCAGCGGATCGCATCGCGCATGGGGTTCTCCTCTGCTGCGTTGGTGCCCTGCACAGATTGCTATGCTATACTCCGCAGAGCAACACAAAACCCACTCTGTTGCCGCCAAGCTGCGAGTGGGTTCTGCACTACCATATTCGATTGTCCGGTGTGCTCCACCGAGCATTGATTGTAGCACCCCGGCAATGTGTGTGCAAGGTAGCCTCATCTCTGTTGGAGACACCCTATGCCTGCGCTTGCCCTTGGCGCATTTGCCCTCCGCCTTGCGTCAGCCTTCCGCTCTTGGAGCGATCCCGTCCACGGCCAGGCCCTGACCTACTTTGCGGGCAACTGTGCCCATCACGGCGGCGATGAGCTGCGTCTTCGCGCCTCCCTGATCAAAGATCACCTCCTGGAGCAGGGATTCGGCTATGCCCGTCCCAATATTGAGATCGAGGCCGTCGACCGCTCCGATGTCGTCCTCTATGCCGGATCGGCTACCGACCGTCGTCCCGTTGCTATTGTTGAGACAAAGCGGTCTGGCTTTCCCGACCTGCTCAACACTCGCCTTGCCACCGGGGAGACGGCACCCCAGCAACTTGCCCGCTACGTTCGTCTGCGCGGCTTGTATCTCGGTGCGCTCACCGATGGCAATACCTGGCACTTCTTCGACTTCGGCGTGAGTCTCCAGCCTCGTGCGTCGATCACGCTGACGACGCTGACCGAACTCCTCACGGGCAGCACCACGCCCGCGCAGGCCGAGGCCGCGCTGACGACAAACGCGGCGATCCAGAACGCACTGGTGGTCGCACAGGACATGATGGAGGCCGACAAGTGGACTGCCGTTGATGGCTACCTTGGCGAACTCAACGATCCCCGTCAATTTAAGTCTACGACCCTGACAACCGCAGATGCACGGGCGGGCCTCGTCACGCAGATCAACGAGCGCCTGGGCCTCTTGCGCGACACGATTGTGGCCCAGTTCGCCGTGCTGAAACGTGATCTTGATACCTACAACGCCCTCCGGGTGCAGGTGAGCGCTACCGATACACGCCCCTACGCGGAAGAGTTGGATGAGCACCTTGATCTCCTGACGAGTACGATTGCCGATGCGGATCGCCGCGCCGCCTTCCTCGACTTCACACGCAATTTGGTCGTCGAATATGCGGAGACGGGCGACGCCGACTGGTTCTATGCCACCTATATGGTCAAAGCCCCTGATGTGCTGGCGTATCATCAGGCTGCGCTCCCTGGCATCGCCGCACCTACGGCCAGCGGCCCCGTGCCGGTGCCGAACGCAGATCGACTCTTGGCACTCATCACCACCCACTTTGCCTACGTGACCCAGCTTGCGGAAGCCTACGAGGCATCGGTGCGGCTCCAGCGCGCCTATGCGGAGTGGCAGCGTCGCGTGCGCGGGGTGTACGCCGACCCGGCGCGCGAGTTCTGCCTTCAGACCGGCTACATCCACTTCGTCCGACTCTTCTTCGTGCGCGTCTGCGAGGATTACGAACTCATCCAGCGCCGTATCTCCAACGGCCCGTTCGGGCGGTTTAATGAATACCGGCGAGCGCTGTTGACGGGGGTGAGCGATGTCTACACCCGGCTGCTTCAGGAAACCTTTGATCGCGCTGCCAACGTCTATCACAATTTCTTCAACCGCGCCGACCTATATGACTGGTTCAAGCTGGATGAGCGCAGCATCCTGGGCATCCTCGCGGTGATGAACCGTTACGACTTCAGCAAGCTCGACTTTGACCTGCTCGGCAATATCTATAACGAGGGCTATATCGAGGCACAGCGCCGCAGTGAGCACGGCCAGTTTTACACGCCCCACGCGGTGGTGCAGTATATGGTCAATAGCCTGGGCCTGTTTCCCTCCCGCGACCCTGCCGACCCCAGCCCGTTGACCGACGCGGAGCGGGCGAGTGTCAATCGCTCGGTGATCGACATCTCGTGCGGCAGCGGCTCCTTCCTGGTGGAGATCGCCGCACGCAAAGCGACCATCTTGCAGCGCATGGTTGACAGTGGGCTGATCAAGCCCGTTGATGCCATTGAGCGCATCGTGGACACGCTGGCGGGGATCGACCTCAGCCCGTTCGCCTGCTATCTCGCGGAGATTAACCTAATCATCCGCTGTATGCCGTTCCTGCGCGAATCGGTCGGTCGGACGCTCATCCCTCGCAGCATCGACCGTATGCACGTCTACTGCGGTGATGCGCTGGAGCCGACCCGCCGTGAGCGCGTGCAGTTTCACGAGGGGGCAAGTGCCGCCGCGCTGGGCACGATCATCGCGGTGGCAGAGCCGGTACGGCTCTCCGACGAGGAGCGTTTGCTCCAGTTCCTCAAAGACCGTAAGGCCACGCCTGGCCGTCTGATGAAGGATACGCGCGGATTCGCTGTGGTGATCGGCAACCCGCCGTATGTGAAGGCAAACGAGAGCCAGGAGAATAGCACCTACCGCGACCAGATCCGCAGTTGGGGTGTCTATCCCATACGGGACAAGTGGGATCTCTTTATCCCCTTCGTGTACCGCAACCTGGAGTTTCTCGCCGACGATGGGTGGATGATCCTGACCACCACCAGTGCCGTTGAGACAGAGGGCTACGCCAAGCCGCTGCGTGCGGAGTTGGCTCGCCTCTGGGTGGAGCAGATCGACTTCTTCCCCCGCCTAAAGCTGTTTGGCAAGGATGTCGGCGTGTTCAGCACGATTTTCCACGTCCAGAAGCGAGAGGCCAGCAACCCAGCGATCCGGCGGCGCACCCACACGGAACCAGACGCCACCGCCTACGCCGAGACGACGATGGATCAGGCGCTTGGCCCCGATGCGTTCTTTCGCGCCACCTACGCCCCGCCGCCCCCCGGCATCGCCACCTGCTGCGTGCCCCTTTGCGCGATTACCTATATCGGCACGGGATTAGTCGCGCATAGCCAAGAGCGACTTGATACAATCGTGAGCGGCAAGCGGGTCAAAGCGTTTGGCATTGATGACAGCTTTCGGCTAAGTCGAGACGGTCTTGCACCAGCCGAAGCCGCCCACTTCACTGATCGGGGGGTACTGGGGGCAGAGGTACAGCCGTATCATCTTACGCAGAAGCGGTATGTGGCCTATGACCATATGCAGAGTCAGCTCTATCGTGCTCGCATCCCTGAGCTCTTCCGCACGCCGCAGAAGCTCCTGCTGGGCGAGACATCGGGCGGCTACTATGACACCGACCAGCTCTTTGCCAACCATAGCGTGCAGGTCGTCGTCCCCTGGCAGGCGCTCACGGTGGATGAGCCAGGCGTGAAGAAGGTGCGCAAAACCTCGATGGCCATGTCGGGCTATGACGACCTCGACACCATCGCTGCGGTATTTGACCTGCGCTACGTGCTGGCGGTGATCAACAGCGACTATATGCGGCGCTACCTGCTGGCGAACCAGGCCCAGGGCACCCGCGAGGGGCGCATCTACCCCGATGTGTGGAAGCAGATGCCGGTGAAGGTCGTAGACTCGACCCGGCAGGCGACGATTGGCACGCTGGTAGATGAGATCCAATCGCTCCAGCAGGCGCTTCAGGGCAAACGGCACGAGCGCGATGTGTTCGACATCTGGCAGCGCGACGGCAAGCTCACCGGCAAGCTCACCGACTACACCATCAGCGGCATGCTGACCGTGATCGGCGCACTCGCGCAAACCCGCAAGCGCCCCTACACGCGCAGCGGCCAGCGGGTGATCCTCTTTGAGCACACGGGCATCGAAGTCACCGACCCCGCCGCGATCCCCCTGCTGGACTACTTCTGCTGGTACTGCAACATGGTTCAGGAAGAGATGCGCGGCTACCCGTGGGAGACAATGCGCGACAACATCCCGCTGCCGGGGAGCCTCACGGATATTGCCGCCTGTATGGCGGAGGTGGCAGCAGTGCGCCAGGATCGGGCGAATGCAGCAACGGCGATAGCCGCGAAGCAGGCGGAAATTGAGCAGGCAGTGATTGATGCGTATGATAGCGGCTGCGCCGAATCGCTCTGGCAGACCATCCAGGGGCTGCGCAGCGCGACGGACACGGCGGTAGCCCTCCCGGTAGCCGATACGATAGACGCTGATGATGCGGACGAGGAGCAGGAATGAACGTAACCTACGATGCCGAGGTGGACATGCTCCGCATCGTCTTCAGCAACACGCTGGTGGAAGAAAGTGACGAAGATCGCCCTGGCGTGATCATTGACTACGACAAGGATGGCAACATCGTGGGGATGGAGATTCTGGACGCCTCGCATCGTACCGAGAACCCGCTGGCGGTGGAATATTCGGTGGTTGGCAAGGCGGCGTGAGTGGATGGCTAACGCCCATCGACAGCTTGACGCTTCTGTGGCAGCTACTGGCGATGACCATCAGGCCAACGACCGTACCGGAGGGCTGGAATGACCACCGTGACGCGAACCGCACCGCCGCAAGCGTGGCCGGTGCATAGCTACATCGAACGTCTGCGCGCCCATCGCGCCGCGCTCGTCGCCCGCTACCACATCGCCGAGCTGGGGGTCTTTGGCTCGTATGTCCGCAACGAGCAGCGCCCAGAGAGCGACCTGGATGTGCTGGTGGCGTTCAGCGAGACGCCGAGCCTCTTCACGCTGGTGGCGCTGGAAGACGATCTCAGCGCCCTGCTCCAGATCACGGTCGATCTGGCGGTGAAGACGGCGCTGCGCCCGCGCATCGCCACCCGCATCCTGCGCGAGGTGGTGATGGTATGAGTCAACGCACCTATCTGGACTACCTTGACGATATTGCCGCCGCGCTCGATAGCGCCCTCGCCTTTGCCCAGGGCATGGATGCGGCGAGCTTCAAGGCCGATCTGAAGACGGTCTATGCGGTGACACGTGCCCTAGAGGTGATGGGTGAGGCGGCCAAGCGCATTCCCGAGACGGTGCGTGCGGGCGCTCCCGCCGTACCCTGGCGGTTGATGACGGGGATGCGCGACCGCCTGATCCACCAGTATGATGTGGTCGATCTGGACATCCTCTGGCAGACGGTGATGCGCGATCTTCCAGCGGTGCAAGCTCCGCTCGCGGCGGTGATTCAGCGCGAACGGGCAGCAGCAGGCGAGTCGGAGGCATGATATATCGGCTGGTGATGATCGTCAGGCTGACGAAATAGCCCCGGATTGGGTATACTACCCTCATCCGGGGCTATTTCTTTGGGAGATGTTCAATGGCACCAACGCTAGATCGCCGCCTCCTGGAGCGCATGCAGGCCAAGCGGCACCGCCTTGATACCTTCCGCCCGATGCACCCCATCCTCGTGCGTCGGCTGCACGATGACCTGCGGCTGCTGCTCACCTACCACTCGAACGCGATTGAGGGCAACACCCTCAGCCTCGCCGAGACCCAGATGGTGCTGGAGCATGGGATCACCGTGGGCGGCAAGACCATGCGGGAACACCTGGAGGCGACGAATCACGCGGAGGCGTTCACGCTGGTCAGCGCCTTCGCGGATCACGCGGAGCCGATCACCGTGGAGGCGATTCTTCGCCTCCACGGGCTCGTGATGGACAAGATCGTCCCCGATGCGGGGGTGCTCCGCACCATCCCGGTGCATATCCGGGGGGCATCGGTCACGCCGCCGCACCCGCGTGACGTGCCGGACTATCTGCGCCAGTGGCTCGCATGGATCGACTCCGCCGAGACGGCGGCGTATCACCCGGTCGTGCGGGCGGCCATCGCGCATCACGGCTTCGAGGCCGTCCACCCGTTCAGCGACGGGAACGGGCGCGTGGGCCGGCTGCTGCTCAACCTGATGCTCATGCGCGCGGGCTACCCGCCCGCGCTCATCCTGCGCGAGTGGCGGCTGGGCTACATCCATGCGCTGGAGGCCGCCAACGGCGGCGACTATCGCGGCATCCTGACCGTGATCGGGCGTGCGGTGGAACACGGCCTGGATCTGTACCTGGAGTCGTGCGAGGCCGAACCCGAGGCCGCGTATCTCCCGCTCGCCGAACTCGCGGCGCAGACGGAGTATGAGGCGGACTACCTGGGCTGGCTCATCCGCAAGGGGCGGCTCCCGGCCATCAAGCGTAGCGGGCGCTGGCAGACCACGCTGGCCGCCGTGAGCCGGTACCGCGATGAGGTGGCGCAGGGCGTGTACCCGCCGGGCCGACCCGGCAGGACAGCAGGATCATGATCGCCTCGGCCCGCCCTCCAGCGCGGCGCGCACCGCCGCGTCGCTCACCTCGGCGTAGCCCATGGTCGTCCTGATGTCGCGGTGCCCCAGCCTGCGCTGCACTGTCTCGATCTGGTGGCCCGCCTCCAGCAGCTCGGTGGCCGCCGTGTGGCGGAGCTGGTGGATGGTGTAGCGCGGCGTGCCGTCGGGGTCGCGCAGGCCCGCGCCGGCGCACAGCTTGTTCCAGTGCCACACGACGGTGGTGTAGCGCACGCGGGTCTTGCGGTTCGAGCAGAACAGGGGGTGTGTCGGCGGCATGTCCGGGCCAAGCGCCTTCAGATGCCGCCGCAGGAGCCGCATGCTCTGCTCGGTGCTGTTCGGCCCGAGGATGACGACGCGCTCCACGCGGTTCTTCGGGTCGCGCACATGCAGCCCCTCCTGGCCGGGGGCCAGGTTCACGTCCCCGACGTTGAGCGCCAGCACCTCGCCCACGCGCATGCCCGCCTCGCGCAGCAGGGTGAACATGAGCCGGTAGGCGACGGTCGGGTATCCCGCAATGGCCGCGTCGAGGATGCTGCGGTCGCCGTCGCCCTTGACGGGGCGGGGCAGGCGTCGGGTGGCGCTGCGCGCCTCCAGGCCCAGGGTCGGGTCGCCGGTGATCAGCTCGCGGGCCAGGCACCAGGCGAAGAAGGTGCGCAGGCTGGCCAGCTTGCGGGCCTGGGTGCTCGCGGTCGGCACCTCGGCCAGCCACGCCTCCAGTGCGGCGCGCGGTATCGCGCTGATGTCCTGCGGGAATGCCTCGGCTGCGGCGCGCAGGTCGCAGGCGTAGGCTTTGATCGTGGCCGCCGTGCGCCCCTTGTGGCGCAGCGTGAGGATGTACTCATTCAGCAGGGTGGAGATCGTGGTGGGCATGGGTTCGCCTTCGGTACGCGCGGGAGACATGACTCAGTATAACACGGTACAGTGTAATCAGCAAGCCCGTGCGCACGCCGCCCCAAAGCGCGCCGCAATAACTGTAGATAATTCCGCCAAACGCGCACACACGCAGGGGCGGCGGATGGCGCTGGTATCAGGGGGTGATCGGCGAAAATTGGAGATAAGGCGCATTATCTCCAATTCGGCGGAGGCTGAAAGACGCCCCTGGGCCGCGCAAATCGCGCAGGCCAGGGGCATTCTGGTCATCGGTGACACGGAGGAAGTCGGCATCGTGAGAAGGCCGCTACGGGATCTGACAGTGACACCCACATGTCAAGCTGAGGGTTGCCGGCGTCGGCTGGGTTTGCACCCCCGTCTGCGTGTAGTGCGTGACGCGCTGGGCGTGAGGGTCTACCACCACCACATCCTGAAGTCGGGACGTTTGAGCGAGCCGTCCGGGAACCGCACCGCTACATCTGCGAGGTGATAACACCCGCAGGTTGCCGCGCCGCCGCTCGTCGTGGTGATCGTGGCCCGAATCTGATCGACCACCATCTGATGCCGGGAACTTGGCAACGCCTCCCATGTCGGGATCCCGGCGGTGCGCTCCAGCTTGATCGCACCGATCCGCATCAGGTGTTCGAGATCATCATTTGAAGGCTGGTAGGGGTTGGACATCAGGACTCGCTCCTTCTCGGTTCGGCAGCATCCCGTTTGGCCGGTGCCGCTGGCGAGGCGGCTTGCCCTCCGGGGCGACCCATCGCCGGTGGCGTGAACGTCTCCAGCTCGTCCTGGTCGCCAAGGTAGTAGCCGCGCTGCCGCCCGCCGATTCGCTGGGTCTGCGTCAGGACTCCCCGCTGACACCAGACTTTGACGGTCTGCGGCGTGGGAGCCTGCCGCCCCTGGCGGCTCACCACGGTGACGCCGCGAGATGCGAGGAACGTCGCCGCTTGGGTCGTGGTCAGCCAGGTGATCATCGTGGTGAAACCGTTTTACGGTGCAAGGCTAAATCAATGGCAGCACGGATCTCTTCCGTGGTATAGCCCACTCGCTCCGCCGCGTCGATCACGTCCTCAATACGGTGTGAGAGGCTCCCGATCACATCGATGATCACCAACATGACACTCGCAATTGCCCCACCAACGATCAGCAGCTCCATCCCCTCATCCCTCTATGCTGGTATTGTTATGAAGTATACCTCTAGTGATATACTTCTTCCAGCACATCCATACATGTCACCTGTGATCTGTACACACACGAACGGGCGCGCGCGGTTAGGGTGCCGCGCGCGCCCGTTCGTGTGTGCTGCCTATGCGACCACCGGCTGCTTCAGGCCGAGGCCGAGGCAGAGCGCATCGCGCAGTGGAGGCCGTGCCAGAACGCCCACGGCGAAGCTGTGGCATTGCATGGCCTGCGCGATCACCTTCCCGCCCTGCCAGAGCTGGGCCTGCCCCGGCTGCCACGCGATCCCCGTGCCCGTCTCCGGCCTGTAGACGCTGCCCATGTCAAGCGGCATCTCTCCCGTTATTGACGACAGCGGTCATCGCTACGCGGGCCGGGTCGCGCTTCTCGTCGTCCATCGCCTTAGGAATAGTCTAAACATCAAAGCGGCAACGGCTACCCCTTCACCCCCGTCATCGCAATCCCCTCGATGAAGAGCCGCTGGGCGAGCAGGAACACGATCACCACCGGCAGCATCGTGATTAGCGCAGCAGCCATGAGATACCCCCAGCTGGTCGTGTAGCTGGTGCGGAAGAACTGGAGCCCGAGCGTCACCGTATAGTTCTGCGGGTTCTGTAGGTAGATCAGCGGGGCCAGGAAGTCGTTCCACGACGTCTGGAAGGTGAAGATTGCCACCGTCGCGAGGGCCGGGCGGGAGAGCGGCAGGATCACATGCCAGATGATCTGGGCTGTGTTGGCACCGTCGATGCGCGCCGCGTCCTCCAGGTCGGTCGGCAGGGTCAGAAAGAACTGGCGCAGCAGGAAGATGTAGAGCGGGCTGCCGAAGAAGGCCGGTACGGTCAGCGGCAGGAAGGTGTTGATCCAGCCCAGCGCCCGGAAGAGCACGTACAGCGGCACCATCGTGACCGGGTAAGGCAGCATCATCGTCGCCAGCACCACCAGGAACAGCGCGTCGCGTCCAGGCGCGCGCAGGCGGGCGAAGGCGTAGGCGACCACCGTACACGAGAGCAGATGGCCGACGATGGTCACGGCGCTGATGAGCAGCGTGTTGAGCGTGTAGCGCCCGAAGGGCACGAAGGTCAGCGCCTCGGGGTAGTTGGCCCAGCGCGGCGGGTTGGGGATGAGCTGCGGCGGCACGGCGAAGATCGCGTAGTCGGGCTTGAGCGACGACGAGATCATCCACAGGAGTGGGACGAGGAACAGCGCCGCGACGACGAGCAGCAGCGCCAGGGCCAGGGCGCGGCCGACGGTGCTGCGGCGGCGCGGCGGCGCGGGGTGAGCGGTGTTCAGCGGCGTGCCCCCTCGTAGTAGACCCAGCGGTCGGACGATCGCACCACCAGCAGCGTGAGCGCCAGGATGATCAGCAGCAGCACCCAGGCCAGGGCGGCGGCGTAGCCCATACTGAAGCGCTCGAATGCCTGGCGGTAGAGGTAGAGCACGAAGAAGAGGGTCGAGTCGAGCGGGCCGCCGTTGGTGGCCACAAAGGCGCTGGTGAAGGTCTGGAAGGTGGCGATCAGGCTCAGCACCAGGTTAAAGAAGATCGTCGGCGTGATCAGCGGGATGGTGACGTGGCGGAACGCCTGCCAGGCGTTGGCGCCGTCGATGATCGCGGCCTCGTGCAGCTCCTTGGGCACGCCCTTGAGCCCGGCCAGGTAGATCACGGCGGCGCGGCCCAGCCCCCACAGGCTCATCATCCAGAGCGCCGAGAGCGCGGTGTGCGGGTCGGTCAGCCAGCGCGGGCCGTCGATGCCGACCTGGGCCAGGGCCAGGTTCAGCAGGCCGGCCTCGGGGTGGAAGATCCACATCCAGACCACCACGAAGGCCACGCCCGAGATCACCGATGGCAGGTAGAAGATCGTGCGGAACACGGCGATGCCGGGCACGCGCTGGTTCATCAGCAGGGCCAGGGCCAGGCCGCCGACCAGCTCGGTGGGGACGTAGAGCATGGTGTAGATGGCCGTCACCTTGAGCGACTGCCAGAACAGCGGGTCGCCGAGCATACGCTCGTAGTTGCGCAACCCCACGAAGCGTGGCGGGCTCAGCAGATCCCAGCGCGTGAAGCTGATGCCGAGCGAGACCAGCATCGGCCCGAGCACAAAGATCAGCAGGCCCGCCAGCCAGGGCGAGATGCACAGGTAGAAGTTGAGCGCCTCGCGGCGCGAGGCGGAGAGATGAGGCATAGAGTGTTGGTTGAAATTGCCAGCTTCGCTGGCAATTTCAACCGTATAAACAACGGTGGCTACTGCTGATCCGCCATAGCCGCCTGGGCGTCCGCTGCGGCGGTCTTCAGCGCCGCAGCGACATCGGTGTTCGGATCGATGATCACCTGCTCGAGCACCTTGCGCAGCGCCGGGTCGGCCGTGGCCCCCCAGTACGGCGTGGAGACGTAGGCCCGGGGCGCGAGATGGTTCAGCTCGCCGATCCAGACGCCCTCGATCGGATCGCTGGCCTGGCCCGACGCCTCGGCCACCGACTTGACCGTGGGCAGCGCCCAGTCCTTCCAGACCTCTGCGCCCTGCGCGCCGACATAGTAGCGCAGGAAGCGCCATGCCGCATCCTGGTGCTTGCTGATCGCCGAGATGCCGAAGCCGCCCCAGAACAGTACGTTGGCCCGCTTGGCCCCGACCGGCGGCCCAACCACCCCCAGGTCGATGTTCGGGTTCGTCTTCAGGCCGGACTGCGGCCAGCGCCCGAAGAGGCGCAGCGCAGCCTTTCCGCTATCGAACTCGCTGTTGCCGCCACCAAAGGCGTTGAGGTCGGCCGGAGGCGGCGCGACCTTGTACTTGTGGTACAGGTCGGCGTAGAACTGCACCGCCGTGGCGGTCTCCGGCGAGTCGAGGTAGCCCGTGAAGGTTGTGCCATCCTCGCTGATCAGCCGGCCGCCGGCCGCAGCGACCCAGTACTCGAAGCCGGTCGTCCACGGCCCGGGGAGCTGCACGCCCCAGACATCGGTCTTGCCGTCGCCGTTGGTATCCTTGGTCAGCGCCTGGGCGGTCTGAAGAAAGTCGTCCCAGGTCCAGCCGTCGGTAGGGTAGGGGATCTTGTACTGGTCGAAGAGCTTCTTGTTGTAGTAGACCGCCAGGGGCGAGAAGTCCTTCGGCAGCAGGTACTGTTTGCCCTCCCACTGGCCGGGCTCAAGCACGCCGGGCAGGTAGATGCCTGTGTCGAGCGGGTTCTCGTTGCTGGCGATGAACGGCGCGAGGTCGACGAAGGCACCCTTGCTCACGAAGTTGGGTACTGCGTCGTCGCCGATCTGTAGGATGTCGGGCGGGTCGCCGGCGGCGATCTGGGTCAGGATGCGGGCGTAGTAGTCGCCGCTGCCGACCGGCTCAAGCTGAACCTGGATGTCAGGGTTCTCCTTCTCGAACTGCTCGATGATCGTGAGGTGCGGCGTGAGGCCCTCGCCGCTATCGCCGGTGCCGACCCGTAGCACTATCTTGGCATCTGCGGCCTGCGGCGCAGCTGTCGGCGTGACCACGACCTCACGCGGCACCTCGACCGTCTGCGCGACGACGACGGTGCGCTCAACAACCACGGTGCGCTCGACGGGCGCGGGGGGTGGGGAGTTTGCGGCACCGCTACATGCGGCGAGGATGCTGGCCAGAGTGGTGAGCAAGATAGCGAACGATGCGTGTTGAAGGAGCGGTCTCTGCATGGATGTGTCCTCTCGATTCGCTGCAATGGCTGTGGCGAACGTATGCGGGTGTGTACATAAGCTAACAAAAATGATTGAAATGGTCAAATACTTGCACCCAGAAGGCACATGCTGCACTGATTGTGCTGCGGCGTGGCTACGCCACGCCGCAGCACAATCAGTTTTTTTGTGGGAGAGCGAAGCTCTCCCACACCCTCGTTGCTGGCAACAACAACCATGCGCTCAGCATGACAATAGCTCACAGCGTAACTTCTGCGGTATTGCGTATTGGGCCTATGACACGGCTCAATCCTGCTTGACCGTCTGCCCGATCACGTGATAACCCTTACGCTGTCAGGGATACTCCTGACACGGCATGCGGAGTTCACATGCTACCAGCCCCGGCGGCCTAGCCCTATACTGAGGGCTACGCCTGCTCATATCGCATATGGTCGTGTATCTAGCGGCTTGTGCCATTGAGAGGACAGCTCTATGAAAGGGAGTACTCTTTATTATGGCAAAGAATAGCCGTGCGCGCGGTCGCAGCAAGGTGATTGCCGGGAATGTGAAGCAGGGGTTTGGCAAGCTGATTGGCGATCAGCAGCTAGAGGCGGAGGGCGTCGCCGAGGTGGCCCAGGGGCGGGCGGCTGAATCCGCCGCGAAGGCGTCTGGGCAGATGATCGGCGCGGCCCAGGAGCTGACCGGCACGATTAAGCATGTGATGGGCGATGTGATTCAGAGCCCCGGCTTGTCGGCTGAAGGCCAGGCGGAGATCGATGCGGGTGAGCGCCGCCAGAAGGCCAGCGGGTGAGGGATTCGCCCGCTGTGCGCTGCGGCGCATACGCTTATGCCTCCACGCATAATACCGCAAATGTCACCCTGTCATCCTGAGCGCCCGGCCCGTAAACGGGCGGGCTAGGTCTACGAAGCCCGCCTTCGCGGGCTGGCCGAGGCCGCGCAGGGCTTATTCGCAGGTGCCCCGCGTGCCTGCGCCCAGAAGGTGTATGATGCATACTCTTTCATCACTACGCTGTGCTAACTGTGGCATGCCGCTTGATCTGCCCGGCAAGGATGCTCCTGGCGTCACCTGCCCGGTGTGCCAGCTCTTTAACCCGTTGCGCGATTCCGCCCCTGAGCCTGCGCTCACCCTTGAGGCACTCGAAGTGCGGCTTGGCGACCTGCTCGCCCAGTCCCGCGCCAGCGGGCTCCCGCTCGACTCCATCGTCCATATACTGCGCGATGAGCTGGAGTTTACCGCAGAGCTTGCGAGCAAGGGCCGCGATCTGTGTGTCCAGATCATCGATCTTGGCCCGCGTGTGGGTGAGCCGATGCGGCGATCAAGCCGGGACGAGAGCTTGATGCTGCGTGGGCGCGCCGTCGGGGGCTAATGGTATGTTCGGGAAGGGGCACGCTCTTCCCGAGCCCCTCCCCGCAAGGAGCCCATCATCTTTCAGCACACCCGCGCTGTGCTTGCGGGCGGCTTTCGGTCGCTCACCACACGCCTTCGTCCCCCGCCCGACCAAGCCCCGCTCACTGAGCCCACCTTCGCCCCTTTGATCGGCGATCTGTTGAGCGCCGCGCAGCTTGATGCCTATGCTGGCGCTCTCGCCGCCGAGCACCGCGATGCCGTGGTGCTGCCCAGGGGCGGCGATCCCCTGCGCGCCGCACTTGAGCGCGACGGGCGGCAGATCGCTGCTGCCCATCAGATCCTCGGCGAGGATATTCGGCGGCGCACGCCGATCAGCCCGGCCGCCGAGTGGCTGATCGATAACTTTCACGTCGTCAATGACCAGATTCGTGCGATCCGCCACGACTTGCCGCCGGGCTACTACCGCCAGCTGCCGAAGCTGCGCACCGGCCCGCTCGCCGGGCTCCCCCGCGTCTACGCTATCGCGCTGAACCTGATCGGCCACACCGATGGGCGTGTGGACGCTGAGACGCTGCTGCGCTTCCTTAATGCCTACCAGTCGGTCGCGCCGCTGCGCATGAGTGAGCTGTGGGCTGTCGCTATTATGCTGCGGATCGGGCTGGTGAAGAACCTTAGTCGGCTGTCGACTCAGGTGCTCCAGGTGCGCGCGCTGCGCCACGAGGCCGATATGTGGGCCGAGCGGCTGCTCGGCACGCCGGGCGAGGATGTCCACGAGGCGGGCGTGCTGCACGATCTGACGCGGCTCCACCCGGTTATGCCCCTCACCCTGGCCGCCCAGATCCTGCGCCGCCTGCGCGCCCACGAGGGTGAGCACGACATCGGCCGGCTGGTGACCTGGCTGGAGACCCAGCCCTTCACGCCGCACCAGACGGTCGAGTCGCTCGTTCACGAGGAGCACCAGCGCCAGGCGGCCAACCAGGTCTCGGTGGGCAATACGATCGGCAGCATGCGGGCGATCAGCGCCCTTGACTGGCCGGACTGGTTCGAGCGGGTGAGCCAGATCGAGCAGATCCTGCGCCGCGACCCGGCGGGGGCCTATGTCCGCAGCACCTTCGCCACCCGCGACCGCTACCGTCACGCGGTTGAGGATCTGGCCCTCCGCGCGAAGCTGGGTGAGGACGAGGTCGCCCGACGCCTGATCGCTCGCGCGGCGGCTGCGCCTGATGATGACTTGCGCGGACGCCATATCGGCTACTACCTGGTGGCCACGGGCCGCGCCGCCTTTGAGGCCGAGCTTGGCTATCGCCCGACGCTCGCCGATGCCGCCGTCCGCGTCGCTATGGATCACCCGACGGCGCTGTACCTGGGCGCTATCGGCGGGGCCACGGCGGCCACGGTGGCCGTCGGCATACGGCTGGCGGTGGGTGACAGGAGGGATACAATCCGACTCCCGACTCCCGACTCCCGACTCCCGACTCCCGACTCCCGACTCCCGGCCCTCCTCGGCCTCGCCCTGGCGCTGCTCCCGGCGAGCGCCCTTGCCGCCGAGCTGGTCAACCGGGCGGTGACGAGCCTGCTGCCGCCGCGCGTGCTGCCGCGCCTGGATCTTGTTGAGGGCATCCCCGCCGAGCTGACGACGGTGGTCGTTGTGCCGACGCTGCTGCTGACCCCGGATAGTGTGAGTCGGCTCCTCGATGGCCTGGAGGTGATCGCCCTGGCCAACCAGGACCAGCACCTGCACTTTGCGCTGCTGACCGACTTTGCCGACGCGCCTGAGGAGAACATGCCCGAGGATGCCTCGCTGCTGGAGGCGGCTGCCGAGCGGCTGCGGCTGCTCGCCGAGCGCCACGGGCCTGATCGCTTCCTGCTCCTGCACCGGCACCGTATCTGGAATAGTCGGCAGGGCCGCTGGATGGGCTGGGAGCGTAAGCGCGGGAAGCTGGAGGAGTTTAACGCGCTGCTGGCCGGCGACCGTGAGACATCTTATGCGGCTATGGTCGGCGAGCTTGGCCTGCTGGAGCGGGTGCGCTATGTGATCACCCTCGATGCCGACACGCAGCTGCCGCGCGATGTGGGCCAGGCTCTGATCGGCACCCTGGCCCACCCGCTCAATCAGGCCCGGCTCGACCCAGAGACGGGCCGCGTGGCCGAGGGCTACGGCGTCCTTCAGCCGAGGGTAGGCATTGATCTGCCCAGCGCCACGGCCAGCCGCTTCGCGCGCGTATTCGCCGGTAATGTCGGCGTCGATCCGTACACCACGGCTGTCTCGGACGCCTACATGGATCTGTTCGGCGAGGGCATCTACGCAGGCAAGGGCATCTACGACCCGGTGGCGTTGCGAGCGGCCTTGCGCGGGCGCTTCCCCGAGAATACGCTGCTTAGCCACGACCTGATCGAGGGTCTCTACGCCCGCGTCGGGCTGCTCTCCGATGTGGAGGTGGTGGACAGCTACCCGACGACCTATGCCGCATGGGCGGCCCGCCAGCACCGCTGGGTGCGCGGCGACTGGCAGATTGCGGCGTGGCTGCTGCCGCGCACGCCTGGCCGCGACGGCTGGCAGCCGAATGTGCTGCCGATCATCGCCCGCTACAAGATCTATGATAACCTGCGGCGCAGCCTGACCCCGTCGGCGACGGTTGCCCTGCTCGTCGCGGGCTGGCGCTGGCTACCCGGTCGCCCGGCGGCATGGACGGGGCTGGCCCTGGCGCATCTGGTCGCGCCTCTGGCCTTCGACCTCGCCGCCGCCGCCCGCGCCATTGCCCTAGACCCCGCCAACATCGGTGCGCTGCGGGCCAGGGGGCGCGAGCTTCAGCTGAGCGCGCGGCGCCTGGCGCTGAACACGGCCTTCCTGCCGGATCAGGCAGTGCTCAACATCGACGCGATCACCCGCTCGCTGACGCGGATGCTGGGCACGCGGCGCAACCTGCTGGAGTGGGAGACCGCCGCTCAGTCGCAGAGTCGGCTCCAGCGCTCGCACGCGCCGGTGCTGCGCCGGGGTGCGCCGCTGGTTGTCGTGGGCGCAGCGCTTGTCGTCCTGCCTGGCCGGAGCTATGTCGATGCACTGGCCGCACTGCCGGTGCTGGCCACCTGGCTCGCCGCGCCGGCCCTCGCCGCATGGCTCGACCAGCCCCACGTCGATGCGCCTCTCCCGATCAGCGCCGAGGACGAGCTGCTGCTGCGGAATCTGGCGCGCGCCACATGGGCCTTCTTTGAGCGCTTCGTGCGCGCCGAGGCTAACTTCCTCGCGCCCGATAACTTTCAGGAGACGCCGCAGCCGGCGATCGCGGATCGCACCTCGCCAACGAACATTGGCCTCCAGCTGCTCACCGACGTGGCCGCCCACGACTTCGGCTATATCGGGGCGCTGGAGCTGACGACGCGCACCGAGCGGGTTCTTG
The DNA here is from genome assembly GCA_004138175.2 of Chloroflexales bacterium ZM16-3. GTDB lineage: Bacteria > Chloroflexota > Chloroflexia > Chloroflexales > Chloroflexaceae > Oscillochloris > Oscillochloris kuznetsovii. Next base: position 16,630 of record RYFE02000049.1, read on the forward strand.
CGACGATGGGGCGGATGGAGCACCACGAGGGCCACCTGCTGAACTGGTACGATACGCGAACCCTGCGCCCTCTGCCGCCTGCCTATGTCTCGACGGTGGACAGCGGTAATCTGGCCGGCACCCTGCTCACCCTGCGCCAGGGCTACCTCGCCCTGCGCGAGGTGCCGCTGATTGGCCCGCATGCCATCGTCGGCCTGATGGACACCCTCGCCCTGCTGGAGGGGCACCTCGCCAAGGCAATCGGATCGCGCAGGGCTATCGCTGATATGGTGGAGCTGCTTCAGGATGTCCCCGAGACGGTGGGCGGCTACCGTGAGCTGCTGGATGAGGTGGTTGCCTGGGCGGGTGATCTCCATGTGGCCGGGCCTGCTGCCGAGTGGGCCGAGCGGCTGGGCCGACAGGCGCGCGGCTTTCTGGAGGACATCGACACCCTGGTGCCTGCGGCGCTGCACCAGGACGCGCCGCCGACCCTGGATGCGCTCGCCGACGCCGGTGTGCCCGACGCGGTCGAGCTGGTGGCCCGCCACGAGCGCATCGCCCGCGCCTGCGCCGAGCAGGTCGAGGCGATGGAGTTCGACTTCCTCTACGACGACCGGCGTCACCTGTTCGCCATCGGCTACAGCGTGGCCGATGGTCGGCGCGACGGATCGTACTACGACCTGCTGGCCTCCGAGGCGCGCCTGGGCAGCTTCCTGGCCATCGCCAGGGGCGATGTGCCGCAGGAGCACTGGTTCCGCATGGGCCGCAGCCTGACGGCGGTGGGGCTGGGCGCGGCGCTGCTCTCGTGGAGCGGCACGATGTTCGAGTACCTGATGCCGCTGCTGCTGATGCGCCGCTACCACGAGACGCTGCTTGATACGACCTACGCCGCCGCCGTTGCGCGCCAGATCGCCTACGGCAAGGAGCGCGGCGTGCCCTGGGGCATCTCCGAGTCGGCCTACAACGCCCGCGACCTGGCGATGAACTATCAGTACCACGCCTTCGGCGTGCCTGGCCTGGGCCTGAAGAGTGGCCTCGACGATGACCTGGTGGTGGCCCCCTACGCAACCGTGCTGGCGCTGCCGGTGCGCCCGACCGAGGCGCTGGCTAATCTGCGCGTGCTGATCGCCGACGATATGCTCGGTGACTATGGGCTCTACGAGGCGGCGGACTACACCCCGAGCCGGCTGCCGCCCGGCCATCACCGCGCGATCGTCCGCTCGTTTATGGCCCACCACCAGGGCATGAGCCTGCTCGCTCTTGCTAACGCACTACATAACGACGTGATGCAGCGGCGCTTCCACGCCGAGCCGCTCGTCCAGTCTGCCGAGATGCTGCTCCAGGAGCGCGTGCCGCAGACCCGACCGGCCCAGACGGTGCGGGCCACTGCGCGTGATCCCCAGGTCGCCTTCGCCGCGCCGCCGTCGCCCCGCCAGTTTGCCACGCCCTTCACCTCTGTGCCCTACACCCACCTGCTTTCCAACGGCCGCTACAGCGTGATGCTGACCACCGCCGGTGGCGGCGGCAGCTCCTTCGACGATCTGGCCGTCACCCGCTGGCGCTCCGATGTCACCTGCGACAGCTGGGGCAGCTTCATCTATGTCCGCGACGCCCGCAGCGGCGCTGTCTGGTCCACCGGCTACCAGCCGACCCGCCACAAGTCCCAGAGCTACCAGGTGACCTACGGGCTCGACCGGGCCGAGTTTCACCAGCGCGTGGCGGGCATCGACACCCGCCTGGAGGTGGTGGTCTCGCCAGAGGAGCAGGCCGAGATCCGCCGGGTGACACTGACTAACCTGACCGCCGCGCCGCGCGAGCTGGAGCTGACCAGCTACAGCGAGGTGGTGCTGGCCCCGCCCGCCGCCGACGAGGCTCACCCGGCCTTCTCTAACCTGTTCGTTGAGACCGAGTTTGTGCCAGAGCACGACGTGCTGCTGGCCTCGCGTCGGCCGCGCGCCGAGGGCGGCGTCCGCCTCTGGGTCGCCCATAGCGTGAGCGTGCGCGGCCACGCCGTCGGCGCGACCCAGCACGACAGCGACCGGGCATCCTTTGTGGGGCGCGGCCGTCACCTGAGCGACCCCCAGGCGCTGCACGGGCCGCTCGGCGGGCATACCGGAGCAGTCCTCGACCCAGCGCTGAGCCTACGGCGGCGCGTGCGGATCGCGCCCGGCGCCAGCGCCCAGATCATCTTCGTCACCGGCGTGGCCGAGGGCCGCGCCGAGGCGCTGGCCCTGGCCGCCCGCCTGCGCGACCCGGCGGCGGCGGCGCGGGCCTTCGAGCTGGCATGGACCCAGAGCCAGGTGGAGCTGCGCGACCTGGACATCGACGCCGACCAGGCCCACCGCTTCCAGCGCCTGGCCAGCGCCGCGCTCTTCCTCGACGTGCGGCGGCGCGCGAAGGCGGCTACGGTCACGGCCAACACGAAGGGCCAGACGGGCCTGTGGGCCTACGGCATCTCTGGCGATTTCCCCATGATGCTGGTGCGCGTGGGCGTGAATGATGAGCTGGGCCTGGTGGCCGAGCTGCTGCGCGCCCACGAGTACTGGCGGCTCAAGCGGCTGACGGTGGACCTGGTCATCCTCAACGAGGACGCCGGCGGCTACGCCCAGGGCCGCCAGGATCAGATCATGAGCCTGGTGCGCAGCAGCCGCGCCGGCGCCCTGCTCAACCAGCGCGGCGGCATCTTTGTGCTGCGCGGCGACCTGGTGCCCGAGGCCGACCGGGTGCTGCTGGAGACGGTGGCCTGCGCCCTGCTCGCCACGCGCCGGGGCGATCTGGCCCAGCACCTGCGCCGCCGCGAGGCTGATGTGGGCCAGGCGCCCGCCGAGCCCATGATCTCCGAGCTGCCCGACGCGCCGCTCCCGCAGATCGACCTCGTCCTGCCCTCGCCCTATGGCGGCTTCACGCCCGACGGGCGCGAGTATGTGATCGACCTGGCCCCCGGTCGCACGACGCCCGCGCCCTGGACGAACGTGGTGGCAAACCCGAGCTTCGGCTTCATCATCACCGAGGGCGGCGGCGGCTACACCTGGGCCGGGAACAGCCGCGAGAACCGGCTCACCCCCTGGTCGAACGACCCGGTGCGCGATCCGCTGGGCGAGGCGCTCTACCTGCGCGACGAGGCGACCGGCGCGATCTGGTCGCCCACGCCGCGCCCCGCCGGCGCGGGGCACGTGCGCGTGCGCCACGGATTCGGCTACAGCGTGTTCGAGCGCCGCCGAGGCGATATTGAGAGCGCGCTGACCCTGTCCGTCCCCGCCGACGACCCGGTGAAGATCTTCCGCCTGCGGCTGCGCAACCATGGCGACCAGCCCGCGCGGCTCACGGCGACGCTCTACGCCGAGTGGGTGCTGGGCGTCTTCCGACCCCAGATGGCCCCCTACATCGTCACCTCGTATGACGAGGAGGCCGCCGCGCTGCTGGCCCGCAACGCCTACAACGTCGAGCTTGGCGGGCGGGTGGCCTTCCTCGCCGCCAGCGAGCGCATGGTGAGCTACACCGGCGACCGGACGGAGTTTATCGGGCGCAACGGCGACCTCAGGCGGCCGGCAGGCATGGCCGCGCGCAGCCTCTCTGGCCGGGCCGGTGTGGGGCACGACCCCTGCGGCGCCATCCGCTGCGCCGTGGATCTGGCCCCCGGCGAGGAGCGCGAGGTCGTCTTCCTGCTCGGCCAGGGGGCCGACGCCGACGAGGCCCGCCAGCTGGTGGCGCGCTACCGCGAGCCCGCCGATGCCGCCCGCGCCCACGAGTCCGCCGTCGCCGGCTGGCGCGCGCTGCTCGGGGCGACCCAGGTGCGCACGCCCGACCCGGCCCTGGATGTGCTGCTGAACGGCTGGCTGCTCTACCAGACCCTGGTCTGCCGGGTGTGGGCGCGCTCGGCCTTCTACCAGTCGGGCGGAGCCTACGGCTTCCGTGACCAGCTCCAGGATGTGATGGCCCTGGCCCACGCCGCGCCCGAGGTGGCCCGCGCCCAGATCCTGCGCGCCGCCGCCCGCCAGTTCGTCGAGGGCGACGTGCAGCACTGGTGGCACCCGCCCACCGGGCGCGGCGTCCGCACCAGCTTCTCCGACGACTACCTCTGGCTGCCCTATGTCGCGCAGCACTACTGCGAGGTGACGGGCGACGCGGCGGTGCTGGACGAGACGACGCCCTTTCTAGAGGGGCGGCTCCTGCGGCCCGGCGAGGCCGAGTACTACGACCTGCCGGTTGTCTCGTCACGCGAGGGCACGATCTACGCGCACTGCGCGAAGGCGATCGACTATGGGCTGGGGCGCATGGGCCCCCACGGCCTGCCGCTGATGGGCGCGGGCGACTGGAACGACGGCATGAACCTGGTGGGCGCGGGCCAGGGCGAGAGCGTCTGGGTCGGCTGGTTCCTGATCGCGCTGCTGCTGCCCTTCGCCGATCTGGCCGAGCGGCGCGGCGACGGCGAGCGGGCCGAGCGCTACCGGGCCGAGGCCGAGCGGCTGCGGGTCGCCATCGAGGCCCACGCCTGGGACGGCGACTGGTACCTGCGCGCCTTCTATGACGATGGCACGCCGCTCGGCTCGCATATGAGCGAGGAGTGCCGGATCGACTCGCTTGTCCAGTCCTGGGCTGTGATCGCGGGGTCGGGCGCGCCGGCGCGAGCGCGGGCGGGCATGGAGGCGGTTGACGCCCAACTCGTCGACCACGAGGCCGGGCTGATCCGGCTCTTCACCCCGGCCTTCGACAAGACCGACCACAACCCCGGCTACATCAAGGGCTACCTGCCGGGGGTGCGCGAGAACGGCGGCCAGTACACCCACGCCGCGATCTGGGCGATCTGGGCCTGGGCCATGCTCGGCGAGGGCGGGAAGGTGGCCGAGCTGCTGCGCCTGATCAGCCCGGTGCGCCACGCCGCCGAGCACTCCGAGCGCTACATGGTCGAGCCTTACACCATCGCCGCCGACGTCTACACCGCGCCGGGCCACGCCGGTCGCGGCGGCTGGACGTGGTACACCGGCTCGGCGGGCTGGCTCTACCGCCTGGGCATCGAGCAGCTGCTCGGCCTACGCCGCCGGGGCGACACGCTGACGGTGCGCCCATGCCTGCCGCCAGAGTGGCCGGGCTACACGGCGACCTACACGTTCGGCGCGGCCAGCTACCGGATCACGGTTGAGCGCGGGGATGGCGCGGGCTCGGTGCGCCTCGACGGCGTGGAGCTAGGCGATGGGCAGATCCCGCTCAGCGCCGACGGCGGCGCGCACGAGGTGCGCGTTGTCATCGGCCTATTGTAGGCATACCTGCTGATCGATCCCCTGCCCCTCGCTATTCCTACTCCTCGGCCTCGTCATTCTAATTGCCTGCCCTGTAGACGAAGCGGCTGCCGCCCCTACCTCCGCCCCCCCGGCGCGATCAGCCGCAGGAAGGCGAAGCTCACCAGTTCGAACCATGCCAGGGAGGCGCAGAGGAAGAGCCCGAGCGGGCCGTCGCGCCAGCCGCCCAGGGTGATGTAGCGCCGGTAGAGCTCGCGGGCGGGCGCGCCCACGAAGTTGCGGGCGCGGGCGCGGCGGCCCTCGGTCGTCATTGTGCGGGCCTGCGCGAGGGCGTAGGCCGTCTGCTTGCGCCAGAACTCGCCGAGCCCCTCGATGTTGTGGTGGGTGAAGTGTCCGCGCAGCGCGCCGGAATCGCCCACAAGCCCGGCGAACTCGTGGATGAGTCGGCCCTCGTCGTAGCGTGCGGCGGCGCGGCGCAGCAGGCGCAGCTGGTGGTCGGGGTACCAGCCGCCGCCGCGCAGCGTCTGGCCGAAGAAGATGTTGTGGCGAGGGATCCAGTAGCCGTCGCAGGCGCTGGGGCCGGCCAGCGTGGCCCGGATCTCGGTCGCCAGATCCGACTCAACCCGCTCGTCAGCGTCGATAAAGAGCACCCAGGGCGCCCGACAGATCTCCAGGGCGCGGTTGCGCTGGGCGGGGAACCCACGCCATGGCTCGATCAGCACGCGCGCGCCCCGCTCGGCACAGAGGGCGGCCGTCTCGTCGCAGGTGCGATCATCGAGCAGCACTACCACCTCGTCGGCCAGGCCGACGAGGCTGTCGATACACCCGCCGATGTGGCGGGCCTCGTCGCGGGCAATAATGGCGGCGGAGAGCTGCATGATTGAAATGTCCCATCGTGCCATTGCTGTGCCTCTCCAACCCGCCGCGCGTCACCTGGCTACAGCCAACAGATCTGCCATGGTGCCGCCATCGATCTGTAGCACCACCCGCGTGTTCCTCGGCAACTGCGCAAGCAGCGCCCCCATCGCCGCGCCGACATCAAACCCCGGTGTGCCCATCTGCGACGCCATCTGGCTGATCCCGGTCGCCCCAATGCTCAGCACCAGCTGATGCTGCGGCGTCAGGGCGATCACCGTCTGGCCACGGGTGTACTCGCCATCGACGACCACCTGCACCGTGGCCGGCAGTGCGTCACCCAGAACCGGGCGCAGCGCAAAGATCGCCGCCACCGCGTCGGGTATGCCTAGCATCCCAGAGCCATCGCCCCCCTCGGCCTGTCCGTACCCGGTGAGCAGCTGTGTGAATAGACGGGCTAGAGCCTCGTTCTCTCCGGCGAGCCGCTCCGCAAGGCCCGCCCGCTCCATATGGAGCAGCGTGAAGGCATCGCGGGTGATCAGCTCGATCTGCATGGGGCTGGCGATCACTGCGGCGAGGGCGTGCGGGTCGGCGAAGGCATTGAACTCAGCCGTCGGGGTGATGTTCCCCTCGGCGCGGGCGCCCGCTAGGGCCACCAGACGCACGCCAGCGAGATCTGCGGGGTATTCCTGCACCGCACGAGCGATATTCGTTAGCGGGCCCAGGGCCAGCACTGTTAGGTTCGGGTGAGCACGGGCGGCCGCAGCGATCGCCCCCGGCGCATCTCCCCCAAGCGCAGTCAGGTCGTGCGGCACCTGGGCACCCCAGAAGCCATCAGGCCCGTGGATGAATGCGCCGATCGGCGCGTACGGGTAGGTCAGTGGCGACTCGGCACCCATTGTGACTGGTACCTCGACGCCAATAGTGTCGAGCAAGGTCAGCACGTTCGCCGTAGTGTTCTGCACCGAGCTGTTGCCAAAGACGCTGCTTATGCCGACAACCCGCGCCTCTGGCTGGCGCAAGAGCCAAGCGACGGCTATGGCGTCATCGCAGCCCATATCCGTGTCGATGAAGATCGGGGTGATGTTTTTCATTTGAGCCTCGCAAGTATGAGAGAGAGGAGATCGGGGAGGGTATATCCCTCTCCAAAATCAGATAGCCCTGCGTCGTTCAGCACAGGATCGCCACCATTACAATCTGCAATCTTGGTTAGCGCAACTCTGCCTCCTCGATCTTGTTGATCGCGAAGGCACGCACATCCTGGCGCAGCTCGCAGTAAGCGCGCAGGTAGGTGCCGTTTGTCTCACTCGTCAGGTAGATCGGCCTGATGGTTCGCGTTATCGACTCAGGGCTGCTCCGCGAGCGGTAGCGGATGCTGAGCGGGCGGCCCTCGGCTAGGGCGCGGGCGATCAGGGGCGGGGCATCTGGCTCGGGCGCGCCTGGCAAGAGGCCGCGCTCTAGCCGCATCGCGTCGCCGAGGGTCTCAATTCCCCGCTCGGACATGGCTGCCTGGAGATAGGTGAAGAGGTCGCGCAGGGACAGCACATCGGCCAGGGCACGGTGGGTTGGCGCGGTGAGCTTAAGGTCACTGGCGAGGGCCGCCAGACTGTAGAACTGCCGCCGCAGTAGGCGGCGCGCCAGGGTCAGGGTATCGAGGGTTGGCCCGATGAGCGACGGCTGGTCGATATGGGCTAGCTCGGCGTTGAGGAAGGCCATGTCGAAGGGTAGGTTGTGGGCGATCAGCACCGCGCCTCTGGCCAGCGCGGCCACCCGACCGGCCGCGGCGTAAAAGGGTGCTGCTGCCGCCAGCTCCTCGTCATCGAACCCATTCACCGCCGCCGCCTGCGGGTCGAGCTTGCGGCCCGGCCGCACCGTGGTGCCCAGGTAGTCCTCGACCATGCCGCCGCGCACCCTGAGCAGTGCGATCTCGCAGACCCGGTGCCCTTCCCGCAGGTCGAGCCCGGTGGTCTCCAGGTCGAAGAAGGACAGGGGGATGTCGGTGAGTCGGGAGTCGGGAGTCGGGAGTTGGGAGTCGGTGAAGCAGCCCTCGACTCCCGAATCCTGACCCCCGACTCCCGCGCTACGGCGCAACGGGCACCTTGGCCGCCACATCTGCGGGGATGCCGAGCAGGTCGGCGGACACCCAGCCGCTTTTGCCTCGCACATTCTCGACCTCGTACCAGTCACCGGCAGCTGTCTTCTGCTTGAGGTTCACGACCTCATCGACGTTGACCCGGTCGATCTCAGTGCTGGTAGAGTCTGGGTTCTCGTGGATGGCACCATTCTTGAAGACGCTGACGATTGTGGCGACCGGGATCTGGGCCTGCACATCGGCGGGGATGGCCAGCAGGGATGCGCTGATCCAGCCGACCTGCTGCTGTCCGTCGTCGGTGTTGGCAAACCTGATCCGGTACCACAGGCCGTTAGGTGTCCGCTCGATCAGCTGAATTGCATTCCCCGCGTCCACACCGCCGACCCGGTTGTTGGCGGTGACGATCGGCAGGGCGCGGACATTGCCGCCATTGGTCACGCTTACCTCGGGGCCGCTGGGCAGGGTGGAAGTGGGCTCAGCCGTCGGCTCGACAGCCTCGGCGGGCGCTTCCGTCGGCGCAGCTGTGGCCTCCGGCGTGGCTGTCGGCGGGGTGACAGCGACATCCTTGCTAAAAAATTTGTCGGCGTAGCTCGGCGGGACGGCCAGGTCGAGCTCGCCGGTGGCCCCCCCGTCTGTGGTGCTCACGCGCACGCGATACACAGGACCCTCTTCCGGCGACGGAGCCTCATCGAGCTTGCTGGCCTTGATCTCAACGCGTCCGCCCTGAACTTGGCCTAGCGAATCTTCGGGCCGCAGGAAGGGGAAGGGTTTCCCGTCAGCTAGCAGTTCCACCGTCACCTTGGTGCCGTCGGGGAGGCCGGTTGTCTCTGCGGCGACGCTCACCGTTACCGGGCTGACCCGGATCACATCGGCCTTAGTGACTGTCAGGCTCACCGGCTCGGGGGTAGGCAGCGGGTTGGCCTGCGGCGTTGGGGTGCTGCCCGGCATCAGGGTGAGCACGAGCACCAGGACACCCAGGATCGCCAGGATCGGCACGAGAACGACGAGGATCTTGCCAGCGAGCGAGAGGTTGACGAACCGCTCGCGCCAGCCACTCGGCTCATCGTCGAGAGGAATCGAGGTGTAGTCCACAGGGCCGCTGAGGCCGGGTGATCCCCCCATCGGATCGTCGGTCGGGGTTTGGCGTCGCCGCAGACGCCTGGTGAGGATGACGACAATCACCAGCGCAAGCACGCCGGCCACAATCAGGATGATTGCGATCGTCGGGTCGAGGCGGCTGAGCAGATCTTGCATGCGGGCGAGGTTCCTTGTTCAGATGCGGTATAGCCGCAACAGTATCTACCGTATAATATGACAATGGGGAGCGCTTTGCAAGCGGCGGGATAGGCGAAAGCTATGGTGTTGTGTAACCTGTTTAGCTGGGAGGCGGGAGGCGAGAGACGAGAGGCGGATATGCTATAATTCAAAGACCTCAGTGTACAGATCAGTTAAGAGGACGATGATCGTGATGAGCCTCCTCCCACAGCTCACCGCCCCCTCCCCCGCGCCGCGCCGGGCCTCGCCCTGGCACTGGTATGGCCTCCTGCTCACCACTCGCGGCTTCATGTGAATGCTGAATGGTGAATGGTGAATGCTGAATGGTACCTTTCTTTCAGCATTCTCCGTTTAGCGTTCAGCACTTCTGCCTGTCCACCTCTGTCCGGCATTCAACATTCAATATTGATCATTCAACATTTAGATAGGGGGTTCTATGCCCGAGCATATCCTCGTGGCCGTGGCGTGGCCCTACGCCAACGGCCCGCGCCATATCGGCCATGTGGCCGGCTTCGGTGTCCCGTCCGATATCTTCGCCCGCTACCACCGCCTGCGCGGCAACCATGTGCTCATGGTTTCTGGCACCGATGAGCACGGCACGCCGATCACGCTGGCCGCTGATAAGGAGGGCATCACCGCGCGTGATATCGCCGACCGCTACAGCAAGGTGATTGGCGACGACCTGTTCAACCTGGGGCTGAGCTATGACACCTTCACCCGCACGACGACCGAGAACCACTACGCTGTCACGCAGGATCTTTTTAAGACGCTCTACGACAAGGGCTATATTCTGCGTCAGGAGACGCTTGGTGCCTTCTCGGCCACTACTGGCCGTACGCTGCCCGACCGCTATGTTGAGGGGACATGCCCGATCTGCGGCTATAAGGACGCTCGCGGCGACCAGTGCGATAACTGCGGCAACCAGCTTGACCCGGTCGATCTGATCGACCCGCGCTCGAAGGTCGATGGCACCACGCCGATCTTTAAGGAGACTGAGCACTTCTTGCTCGACCTACCGGCCTTCGGCGAGCGCCTGCGCGCGTGGATCAGCGCCCAGGAGCACTGGCGGCCGAATGTGCGCAGCTTCTCGCTTAACTTCATTAAGGAGCTCAAGCCGCGCTCGATCACCCGCGACCTTGACTGGGGCGTGCCCATTCCGCTGCCTGAGTATGCCGACCGCGACGATAAGAAGATCTATGTCTGGTTCGATGCAGTGATCGGCTACCTCTCGGCGAGCATCGAGTGGGCCAACAACCGTGGCACGCCCGAGGCATGGCGCGACTGGTGGCAGAACCCGGAGGCCCGCCATTACTACTTTATGGGCAAGGATAACATTGTCTTCCACACCGTGATCTGGCCGGGGATGCTGCTCGGCTATGGCGCGGGCGGGGTCTATGGCCAGGCGGTAGAGGCGTATCGCGATACGCCCCTACAGTTGCCGTACAATGTGGTGTCGAGCGAGTTCCTGACCATGGAGGGCAAGAAGTTCTCCAGCTCGCGCGGGGTTGTGATCTATGTCCATGAGGTGCTCAGCCGCTACGACGCCGACTCGCTGCGCTACTTCCTGACAATCGCCGGCCCGGAGAACCAGGATACTGACTTCACCTGGGCCGAGTTTGTGCGGCGCAACAACGATGAGCTGGTGGCCACATGGGGCAACCTGGTGAACCGCACGCTCACCAATGTGTATAAGAACTTCGGCAGCATCCCGCAGCCCGGCGCGCTGGCCGAGTCCGACAGCGCGCTGATCTCCCATGTGGAGGGCGGCTTCGCGAGTATCGGCGATCTGCTGGCGACCGCCCGCTTCAAGGCGGCGCTGACCGAGGCGATGCGGCTGGCTGGACTGGTGAATATCTACCTGAGCGAGCAGGAGCCCTGGAAGGTGATCAAGGTCGACCGTGATCGCGCCGCGACGATCTGGTACACCGTCCTGCGCTGTGTGAATAGCCTGCGGATCTACTTTACGCCCTTCCTGCCTTTCAGCAGCCAGAAGCTCCACGAGTACCTCGGACACGATGGCTACATCGCCGGGCCGCTGGAGTTCAAGGAGTATACCGAGGCGAGCGGTCGCAGCCATCGCGTGCTCACCGGCGACTACACCGGCTGGGTGGGTCACTGGGAGGTGAGCGAGCTACCGGTGGGCCAGGCGCTGCGCGAGCCGAAGGCGCTCTTTAAGAAGCTCGATGAGAAGGTGATCGAGGAGGAGTTGGCCCGCCTCGGAGGCTAGGGCTGTCGCGCCTATTGGCGAGGTGAGGGGCGGCGAAGCCGCCCCTCACCTTTTTTGTCTGCGCAGCCCCACTTGCGAAAAAAGCTGACATATATACAATAGACATATCCTGAATGAAAACCTAATAGCAGCAAGGAAGCAACAGCCATGCAGTACACGGTGCCCCTGGCCCTCCAAGACTACATGACGGTCGTGTTCTCGGGTATTGGCATGGTCCTGCTCACGCGGATGGTCGCGCAGATGGACCGGAATCTCGGGCGCATGGCAATGATCGGCATGGTTCTGACGATCGCCGGCGGGGCGCTGAAGGCCACTGGCAAGCTGGTGCTTGCCCTCGGCGGGCCAGACATCGCCGTCATGAATCTAGGCCTGTTCCCGCTGATCGCGCCGGGATTCACCTTGCTGGCATGGTCGCTCTACCAGGTGCGGCGGATCTTCCGCAACCAGCCGGTGCAGGGTCGGCCATGGCTAGTGCCCTCCGTGGTGATCGGCCTGTTTGCGGCGGGCTGCTTGGCCCTCGGCTTTGTCGGCGGCCCCTGGCGCGTCCCGCTGATCCTCCTGAGCAGCATCGCGAACATCGCCATGCTGCTTATGCTGGCCCTGGCAGCCTGGGGCCGCAAAATGTGGCTCTCCGGCGCGCTGTTCCTGATCACCTTGGTCGTTGTGGTGGCTATGTCGCAGATGGCCCAGATCCCCAACCAGACGATTGCGATGGTCTGGGGCGAGCAGCTGAGCCAGACAGTCGCGCAGGCGCTCTTCGCCTTCGCCGCATGGCATTACGGACAGGTTGCGGTGGCCACCTACCGGAGCATGGTGCCACAGATGGCGTAGCTGTGGTGTCGGGGGAGGTGAGGGCTGCGTGGTGGCATATGCCCGCCGCGCAGCCCTCTTTTTTTATGCGCGCCGATAATCCGTCCTGAGCCCGATCTGAGATCCGCCTGATAGCCCGTCCGGGAATGCTCCTGTTGGCGCGTGCATCTGCGTGGCCCTGCGCGTATCCTAGACGCAGAGGAAGAGCTATGGCGCGGGAGCTATCGATGGGTTCACACTCCACATATGTTGATCGTCGGCGCGAGGAGGGGCTTCGTAGTCGGGAGCGCACGATAGCGCAGGCGAATGAGGCGCGCATGCTCTTCAGCAAGGTGCGCCTCTCTGCGCAGCTGCGGCGGCTCTGGGGGATCATCTCCGGTGGGTCGATTGAGCTGCCGAGCGGGCATGATCTGCTGCGCGGGGCTATCCCCCTCACCCCGCGCCCGAGCGGCGTGGAACATATCGATCTGGCGCGCGTGGTCGGCAGTGAGGGCCGCTCGCGCGACTTCGACCGGGCCTTCGCGCCGACCCGCAGCTACACCCGCGAGCGATGGCAGCGCATTGCTATAGCCTGGATGGATGGCACGCCCCTGGATCCGGTGCGGCTCATTCAGCTAGGCGACCGCTACCTTGTGCGCGATGGACACCACCGCATCTCGGTTGCGCGCAGCTTCGGCGCAGTCATGATCGAGGCGGTTGTTGAGCAGCGCTTTGCTCTACCGGAGACAGTGCGCGCGGGGGCGCTGGTGAGCGCGTGACGCGTGAAAAAGTGCAGACCTACATTCCTACCCTCGCAGGGCCGCGCTCCGGCTGAGGGCGCGGCGCAGCTCGATCGGCCATGACTCCGCCTCGGCGGCCAGCCCGGCGAAGTCTGCGTCGCCGGGGAGCCAGCGCAGGCACTCCAGGGCCGTGCGGCGCAGGTAGACCACCCCGGGGTCGTCGGCTTCGCGGTCGAGGGGTGGGATGGGGCCGAGGGGCGGGGGCGGGGCGAGCTCGCCGAGGGGGGCGCGCCCAAGCGCGCGGGCGGCGGCGAGCAAGGCCGGGGCGAGCGGCGCACCGGCCAGGGTCAGCGCGGGCTCGCCGCCGACGATCCAGGCCAGCGAGCGCAGCGCCGTGGCTCGGATCTGCGGGTCGGCGTGGGACATCAGCTGAGCGGCCAGCCAAGCTAGGGTGGCGGGGTCGCTGGCGCGGACGCGGCCGGCGATGTAGATCAGCTGGGCGACGGCCTCGTCGCGCAGGTGCGGCGGGCGACGCAGCAGGTGGCCGATCAGGGCCGCGACCTTGGATGCGTCGCAGAGGGTAAGGGCGTCGGCGGCGGTGCGGATGAGTGCTTCCCAGTCGTCGGGGCGGCCAGGGGGCGGCGGCGCGATGATCTGGCGCATGAGGAACAGCAGGTCGTGCCCATCGGCGGCCATGTCGGCCAGGGCGAAGAGCGCGATAATGCGGGCCTCAATGGGCGTGCCAGGCCCCTGGGCAATGAGACGTATGCTGGCCTCATCGCCGTCGCCTGCGGCCACCCATGCCCGCAGGGCGGCCACCGTGGGCGGGGCGACATTCGTCCAGAGGGCGACGCCGGCGGGTTTGGTCGGCGGGCGGAAGAGCATCAGGTTGCGCAGGCCGAGGGCGGCGCTGAGCCGGACGCTGGTGTACTCGTAATCGAGGCGGCGGGCGATGGCGGGGCGGATGCGTTCGCAGGCCAGGCGCAGCAGGGCGCGCACGCTGACGGCGTCGGGCAGGCAGCCGAGGGCATCGGCGATCTGGGCGCGGCGCACGCCGGACGGCTCGCGGGCCGGGTCGGCCCACGCCGCGCAGGCGTCGAGCAGCGCGCCGCGCTCTCGTGGGGAGAGCTGCTCGAACATGCCGCGCGGGAGCGCCTGGAGGCAGCGGGCCAGCAGCACCATATAGAGCCCGTTGTTGGTGGCCCGGGCGGCCTGGGAGATAGGCATCAGCGGAGTGTAGTCGGCGACCATCCCAGCGAGACTGATCAGCACCGGCTCCCAGCGATCCTGGCGCTCGACGACGGCGCACTGGGGCAGGAGGTCATCGAGCGCGTCGGGGAGGCTCTCGCGCTGGATCAGGGCGAGGGCGGCGCAGTAGGCGCGCTGGCCGGGGCGCTGAAAGGTTGCCTGTCGCCGGTCGACATCGTGCAGCACGCCAGCAGCGCAGAGCTGTTCGTAGAGATCCTCCAGGTTGTAGCTGCGCTCGCGGCGGATCTCGCCGAGGATGGCGAAGACCCGGTTGATATCGAGCGCCTCATCGGGCTGCCAGCTCATCTCCCAGGACAGGGCGATCAGGCTCTGGCGGGCCACATCGCCGCGCTGGAGGTAGGCGGGCAGGTCGGCGAGCTGGGCATCCAGGTTGTCCTGGAGGAGTTGGTTGCGGGTGAGGGCTCCGCTGTGACGATCCTCAAGGCGGCTGAGGATGTTGGCGAGCAGCGGCGGGAGGGCGGCTAGGTCGAGCAGCTGGGCGTCGAGGATCTGGCCGAAGCGAGTGTTGGCCTGGGCTGGGCTGCCCCGCCGGGCGCGCAGGTAGCGCAGCACCTCGCGGCCGCTGAGGTACTGAAGCAGCAGCAGCCGCGCACGCGGGGCGATGGCGGGCGGCAGGGACTCGCGTCGACAGCTGAGCACGAAGCGCTGCGCGGCCAGGCGCGGGTCGCCGACAAGGCTGAGGAGCTCGCGGGCGAGGTCGTCGCGCAGCTGGCGCTGGACGCTGTCGAGCCCATCGAGGATGAAGACGATCTGGGCGTCGGCGAGGGCAGGCGCGCCCTGGGGCGGGGCACCGGCGAGCAGGTCGTCCACCTCATCGGCGAGGGCGGATACATAGGCTCTGGCGGCCTCGCTTATGGTGCGGCACAGACGCCGACCGCCGGCGGGCTGCGCAGCGTAGCGTACCAGGTCCACGAAGATCGGCGCGCCCAGGGCGGGGCGCTCGGCGAGCTGCCAGGCCAGACGGCGCATAGCACTCGTTTGGCCAGAGAAGGGCGGGCCGAGGACGCCGACCAAGCGCCTGTCGCCTCGGGCGAGCGCCTTGCGCACTGCGGCGACGGCCTCCTCGGCGGGGGGCGCGTCGTCGATCTGGCTGAGAACGGCGACCCAGGGCAGGTCAGGCGGCGCGGCGATGGCGCTGAGCGGGATGTACTCGCTGGTGTCCCATCGGCGGAACTCCGGGTCGTCGCGCAGCGCCTGGCAGTGCTGGAGCAGAGCGTCTCCCGACATAGGGCGTCCTCCTGGCTGGCAAGGGAATGCCCTATTATACGGTCACTATGCGCGGAGTGCTCGAACCAGATCAGCTCTTTGCCGCCTGCCCAGGTGACTCATGGCCGCGAAGGTGCCAAGGCCGGCGGCCAGCCCGATCGTGATCAGCGCGGCACGGACGAAGTCAGCCGTGCCGGCGGTGTAGTCTTCATTGACATAATTAAGGATGGTACGAAAGGCCAGCACGCCAGGCACGAGCGGGATGAAGCCGGGGATCGAGAAGAGCGAGGTGGGCACCGTAAAGGCGCGGGCCAGGATCTCGGCACAGACGCCGATCATCAGGCCGGCGACGAGCGCGGCACCCTCGGGCGGCATACCCTGGGCCATCACAAGTTGCCTGGTGCCATAGGCCACCGCCCCCACCAAGGCGGAGAACAGAATATAGCGGCGGGGCACATCGAAGAGCACGGCGAAGCCGCCTGCGGCGAGGTAGGCCGCGAGCAAGGCCAGCGGCACATCGGGCTGCGGGGTGGTGCCCACGGACACCGGGACTCCGCTGGCCCCCAGAACCATCCACATGCCGATGCCGATCGAGAAGATTGTCAGCAGGGCCATGGTCGCGCGGGCCATGCCGGCCAGCGTATCGCCACGGAAGAGGTCGGAGATCGAGCTGACCATGAGCAGGCCGGGGACGAGCAGGACGGCCGAGGCCGCCACACAGATCGCCACCGAGGGGTGCGGCCCCGGCAGCCAGGGTAGGGAGGCCGTCAGGAGCGGCGCGAGCCAGGGCACGCCGAGCGCGAGGATCAGCGCCACAAAGGTAGCCACCCCCGACACAACCGCCGTGATGAGCAGGCGGTTGAGCCCGAGGCGGGTTAGCCGCTCACGCACATACTGGCCCAGCCCGGCGGCGACCAGCACCACCAAGAACTCCCAGAGCTGGCCGCCGAAGAGCACCGAGAAGCAGGCGGCGGCCAGGGCGACGGCGATAGTGGTGATCCACCGGCCGTAGCAGCGCGGCTGCGCGGCGATCTGGTCGAGTGCATCCGTGGTTCCGCTGCGGTCGAGCTCACCCCGCTCGATGCGCGCGGCCACCTCCACCACGGCGGCCATACGGCTAAGATCGACGCCCTGGGCGGCGATGCGCAGGATGCGGGTGCGGTGCTCGTCGTGCGCGTGGATCGAGGCAATAATGCCGCTGGGGGTGACGTAGCTATTAAGCTCCTCGGCGCCCAGGCCGCAGCCAATTCGGCGCACGGTATCCTCGGTGCGCGCGGTGTTCGCCCCGCTCTCCAGCATAATCTTGCCGGCGTGCAGGGCGATCGCCAGCACCTCGCGCAATTGTGCGCGGACGTGTCGGCGCTGATCAAGCAGCATCTCGTCGTGTTCGTTGTGCATCCCCTGACTCCTTCCTTCATTGGAGATGGGAGACTGCTGATTGGCCGTGCCAATCAACAACCCGCAACCTACAATGTGCAATCTGCAATGCGACCATCGGCCATCAAGACACATCGCAGCGGAGCGAGCGAAGGGCGACGTAGCCCGGGGGACGTGGCAGGGAGCGCTAAAGGAGGGCTTGTCTGCCATCCTGTGCGAATACCGCCGTCTATGGTATCATGGTATTGCAATATAATCGTTAAGGATGAGGTTGTGCTATGATCACTGAAGAGATGGTGCGCGCCGCTCTGAGGAACGTCATCGATCCTGAGATCGGCCTCGATATCGTGAACCTCGGGCTGATCTACCGCGTGGACGTGCTGGACGATGGCCGCACGGTGGACATCGACATGACCCTGACCACGCCGGCATGCCCGGCCGGTCCGCAGATCATCGACCAGGCCCGCCGCGAGGTACACGCCCTGGCTGATGTCTACAAGAGTCTGGAGGACGTGAAGATCAACCTGGTCTGGACGCCCTTCTGGAACCCGTCGCTGATGTCGGAGGACGCCCGCGAGGAGCTGGGATTCTACTAGGGGCAGCTGTCAGTTCTCAGTAATCCCGCGACGTTGTCCAGTAATCCCGCGACGTTGTCCAGTAATCCCGCGACAGCGTAACAGATTTCGCGCGACGAGGGGTGATGGGGCGCAGGACGACAAAGACCCCAGGTTGCGGAGGCCGAATTAAGGCTCCGCAATCTGGGGATATCTTTGTTTCTGCCATCATAAGGCCACCAGTTAGCTGTCTTGCCACTGACCCGAAGTCAGAATGGCAGAGGCTTCCCGAGAACCTGCATCAGCACTGCACGTGTTAACAGACGCACCTTGTCATTACACGGTCCAAGTTCTCTGTTAAGTGGACCGGCAAGTTTCTCGTGAATGAGAGACCAGTCAGAGCCCGTTAGTCTCCACAGCAGGTCGTCGACCTGCTTCTCGAAAGGCTCAAGCTCGGGCGCCAGATCGTAGTTCAGCTCTTGCATAAGGTGGTCGAGAACCTCTGCCTGGAAACTGTCCTTCGTCAGTTGCCTTACCTCCACTCGCCGACAGATCTCCTTAGCTGCGGGGACGCGCTGGAACTCGGCCTCAAGGGGCTCGTCCAGCCTGGCGTTCGTTTGAAGCCGGGTTACGAGGACAATGCCCAGCCTGTTCTTGCAGTGGCGCCGCAGGAGCATCAGCCGTTGGAGAGCGCAGTGATCGAGCCATTGAGCATTGTTGATGATGAGGAGCTTGATACGAAGGCGCTTCACCTCAGATCGAACGAAGGCAAACAACGATGCGAATTGAACGTCAGTGGCGAGAGACTTCGGTTGCCGATACCAGGTTCGGTCAGCGAACGAAGGGCCTAGCGATAATGAGACCTCGCCCATTGCAAATGCGTTATCTGCGCTTACAACGCGGCATGACGATGCGCGAATTGGCCGATGCGCTAGAGTTCAAGTCGCACGGCTTTATCGGCGATCTGGAGAGTGGAAGGAAATACCGCAATAGAACATAAGTAACGCTGTCACCCTGAGCGAAGCGAAGGGTCCCGGCCGGGATTCTTCGCTTCGCTCAGAATGACAGGACACCTCACAGCGTTACTTCTGCGGTATTGCGAAATACCCTTCGCTTGACCTAGCTGTCAAGGTTGCGGACTATTTCGGGGTGACGGTTGATCAGCTTGCGCGGGATGATCTCAATGTAGAAGACTAAATCTGCCTACTCAGGTTCGGCATCATGCCAGCGATGCCAAGACGCGCCGAGTTGCTCCTGCACCACATCACCGAATTGATGCGCGAATGCGTTTGCCTGAGCTGGGTTGTCTTTCGCACTGAGCCACTCATCATAGGAAATCTCAACATACACGGTTATCCAATCGAAGATAAGCGCTTCCGGCTCCTGGTATGTGTCAGTCGCAAGAAACACCTTTGGGGTCTTGACTTCAATAGACAAGACTTTCATCCCAGGCGGAGGGCGATCAATCCGGTTTCGGTTAACCTCATGCACATGGGGCTTCAGCCCCCGGCGAGCGTCGACACACCGTGTGACGTCTGCGGCATTGCCTTGATCACGACTGCCTACGGGCGATCGCCACCTGATAGATACCGCCCATGCCGGCAGGCGCGCGTGATGCCAGCTTCAACCCGGCGGTCGCGAGAATCGGGTTCAGCTGTCGGTTGATGTCCGAGAAAGCCGTAGCGGTGACGGCATTCAGCGCCCGCCGCGCGGGCGATGGCGTGCCCCCCTCGGGTAGCCACTTGTCGAAGATCGCGGCCCGCCCGCCCGGGCGCAGCACGCGGGCGACCTCGCGGGCGCAAGCAATTGGGTTGGGCACCACGGCCAGCACCAGGTGGAGTAGCACCACATCGAAGGCTGCGTCCGGGAGTGCCAGCTGCTGCCCATTCATCACCGCCGCACGGAGCGGTCGCCCGATGGCCGCAGCGCGGGCCAGCGTGCGACGCACCATCGCGGGCGTCAGGTCGATGGCGGTCACAGCGAGACCGGCGGGCAGCAGCGGCAGATCCAGCCCCGTGCCGCAGCCAAGGATGAGCACCCGCTCGCCAGCGCGCAGATCCAGCGCCGTGATCGCCTGCCGACGGCCCGCCTGAAACGGGGCGGCGACCAGGTCGTAGATCGGCACATAGGCGCGGTAGCGTATCCGGTTCCAGCCGAGGGTGTTGATCCCCATTTCAGTGCCTCAGTGGCTCATGTGTTGTGCTCAGTGCTCTACCCCACCGCCCGCACCTTGCAGCGGGCCAGCCAGATGTCGTCCACTTCTTCTGCATACCGGCGCAGCAGCTCGGCCCCGAAGGCCGCCGGGTCGACGCCGAGCTCGGTCAGGCCCACCGTTTGCACCGGCGTCCCCTCGGTCACGATGTTCAGCCCAGTGTGAATAAGCGTCGATGTGGCGCTGGCCGTGGCGATCGAGACCGAGAGTTTGCCGGGGCTGCCGTCGGCGCGCGGCAGGTAGAGGTCATCGCCCGTGCGAGTCACGGGGCGATCTGTCAGCCGCTCCAGGATCTCCTTCGCCGTCACGATCAGCAGCCGCTGGCGGTACACCGTCGTGTGCAGGTCGCTGGAGAAGAACTCCGCGATGACGTGGAGCATCCTGGGGCTGAAGATCGGTGCCTGGGCCTTCACATCCTCAATGTCCACCGGTGTTGGAGGCGACCACCGCGCCGAGCCAGCTGCGCTG
>RYFE02000005.1 GCA_004138175.2 Chloroflexales bacterium ZM16-3
CTCCCGACTCCCGACTCCCGACTCCCGACTCCCGACTCCCAACTCCCGACTCCCGACTCCCGACCCCTGACTCCTCCGCCAGCACAGCCCGAATACACGCCCCGAGCGGCGCAGCCTTCATCACCATGCCAGCCCCGCCGCCGTAGGGCGCGTCGTCGGCCGTGTGGTGGCGGTCGGTCGCCCAGTCGCGGATATTATGCAGGCCAACCTGAAGATGGCCGGCCTGCTGGGCCCGCTTGAGGATGCTCTCGCCGAGCGGCCCGGCGAACATGCCGGGGAAGAGGGTGAGGATGTCGAAGCGCATGTTGCAATGTTGAATGCTGAGAGTTGAGTGTTGAGTGTTGATCTCAACACTCAACACTCAACACTCGCCCGATAGGTGCTGGCTAAAGAAGGCGTTCACCCTGGCGCAGTAGCCGGCGCGGTCGGCGAAGTAGGCCCCGCAGTGCTCAACGCCATCGACCACAGCGAGCTGCTTGGGCTGGCCAGCTGCGGCGAAGAGCCGGTGGGCCTGCTCGACGGGCACAGTGGTGTCGCCCGCGCCGTGGGCGATCAGGATGGGGCGCGGGGAGATCGCGCCGATGGCATCGATCGGGCGGGCGCGGGTGAAGCGGTAGCCGTGGCGGCGGGCCAGCACCTCATCGGCGGCGCGCACCAGGGGCGCGGGCGGGATGCCCAGGGTGCGGCGCACCCCGTAGGCCACCACATCGGACACGGCGGTGAAGGAGCTGTCGGCCACCAGCGCGGCGATAGCTGGCTCGCGGGCCGCCGCCATAATCGCCACAGCCGCGCCCATCGAGAAGCCGACCACGCCCACCCGCGCGCCCGCCACCCGCTCGCGGGCGTAGGCCACCGCAGCCAGCAGGTCGTCCACCTCGCGGCTCACCAGCGAGTGCGGCCAGGGGTCCGAGTCACCACGGCCACGGTAGTCAAAGAGCAGCACGTTGAAGCCTGCTCGCCAGGCGCTCGTCCCAATGCCGAGCAGGTCGTCCTTACTGCCGCTGTGGCCGTGGGAGCCGATCACCACCCCGCACGAGTCGGGGCGCGGCAGCCACCAGCCCGTCAGGGCCAGGCCATCGGCGCTGCGCAGGCTGATCGTCTCATAGGGCACGCCAAGCTCCCAGGGCGTAAAGATGTAGCTGTCGCTATAGTGGCGCGGCCGGTGCGGGCTGACGCGGGTGGTGACGTACCAGGCCGCCCCGAAGACGCCGCCAGCCAGGCCGAGGGCGGCGCTAGACAGCAGGGGGATCATGCTCGCTTGTCGGGTCATAGACACCTCAAACTAAGAGGGGCTGGGACGGGCCGCGCCCTCCCAATCCCCTCTCGTATTGTACATCAGGTTTGGGCGGCGGCCCTACTACTGCTGCTGCAACGTCGCTGGCGGCTGAAGCCGCGTCACAGGGGCCTGCGGCCAGCCGCCCGCCTGCGCGGGCGGTTCCGGCGTCGGCGCAGGCCGACGCCCTGCGCAACGCGCCCCGTCGGCGCGACTTCAGTCGCCAGCCGGGGGGGGCCTACTGCTGCTGCTGCTGCTGCTGCTGCTGGGCCTCAAGCTCAATCTCCGCAGGGGTGGGCGCGGCGACAGCGGGCAGCACCCCCTCGTCGGAGATAGGCGCCTCGGTGGGCATCACCTTCACCCCGACATCCAGGGTGCTCTCGGCGCGCCCACGGAAGACGCCCTTTGTGGGCGGGACATCGGCGTAGTCGCGGCCGACCGCAACGCGGATATGGCGTTCGCGGGCGATCAGGTTATTCGTCGGGTCGAAGCCGACCCAGCCGAGGCCAGGGAGGAGCGCCTCGACCCAGGCGTGAGTCGCATCCTGCTCCGAGCGATCATGATCCTCGACGCGGTGGTAGAGGTAGCCGCTGACATAGCGGCAGGGGATGCCGAGCGGCCGCACCAGGGCGATCATAATATGCGCGAAGTCCTGGCAGACCCCCTTGCGCTTGGCGAGGGCCTCGTCGATCAGCGAGTCGACGGTGGTTGTCTGCGGGGCATAGGCGAAGGTGCGGTACATGCGCCCGGTGATCTCGTGCAGCAGCGAGAGCGGGTCGCCACGGCGGCGCACGTCGAGCTGATCTTTCAGGGCGTCAAGCAGCGGCGAGGGGTGAGCGAAATGGCTGGGGGCCAGAAAATCCCAGACATCCTGCTCAGCCACCAGATCGTCGAGCAGATACCACGCCTCAGGGCTCAGGCTGCGCGGCAGGCGGGGCGGAGCGGTGAAGACCACAATCGCCTCAGCGGTAATGGTGAGCTGGCGGTGCTGGGCGGGGACATCGAAGTGATGCACCGTGTTGCCGTAGCAGTCCTGGTAGCTGCTGACCGTGGAGTTAGGGCTAGTGCCAAGATGAAACTTCAGGCAGCGCTGGAAGCCCTCGCTGAGCGGGCGCATCCGGGCCTCGGCGAAGCTCTCGCTCACCGGGGCGCTGTAGCGGAAGCGGGTTTTGTGGAGGATGGAGTAATACATGTGAAGGAGAGAGGTTTGGGGAGGGCTGCGCCCTCCCCAAGACCCTCCTGACTCTCACGAAGTGAGCGCGGTGTCCACCGAGTAGGAAACGTATGCCTGGTAGATCGCGCCGTGGATGGCGGCGCACTGGCGCTGGATGTTCTCCAGGTAGGTGTGCATATTCTCGGCGATAATCTCATCGACCTGGCCATAGTCGAGCGAGGCGCGCAGGCGACCGGCGAGGCGCTCGGCGCGGCCAGCGCTGCGCGTGCCTGTGGCCTGGGAGATCGCCTGCATCGAGCGCTGGATGCGGTCGGCGGCGAAGCGCACCGAGCGCGGGCCGTCAGCGTTCAGCAGCAGGAACTCGGCCACAGACTCGGGCTTGATGTCGGCAGTATACACCTTGCAGTACGCCTCAAACGCAGTGCAGCACTTCAGCAGACCGACCCAGTCGATATAGTCGAGGGCCAGGGGCGCATCGGCGGGCGCCTCCAGGAAGGGCCGGAAGTGCTGGTCGACCAGGGCGGCGGTGCCGCCGGCGCGCTCCAGGTGGCGGCCCACCTGGATGAACTGCCAGCCCTCGCCGTGGGTCATCGTCGCGTCGGTGATGCCCTGGAAGAGGTGCGCGCCCTCCTTCACCTCCTGGTAGAACTCCAGCGGGTCGCCGTGCCAGATCGCATCGATGCTGCTACCCTTCACCTTGAGGTAGAGCCGGTTGAGCTGCTCCCACATCTCCGAGCTGATCTGCTCGCGCACCTGGCGGGCGTTCTCGCGGGCGGACGCGATGCAGGAGGCGATCGAGGCGTCGTTAGACATCTCGAAGGTCAGCATGCGGGCGATGGCGTAGGCGTCGCCCGAGCCGCTGGGCGGCGGGTAGGCGTGCAGCGAGGCCAGCAGGCGCTCCCAGCGAATCCCGGTCGACTGGGGCGTCTGGTCGAGCATAAGATCGAGCCCTACGGCGATCAGGCGCGCTGTGTGCTCGGCCCGCTCCAGGTAGCGGCTCATCCAGTATAGGCTGTCGGCGACACGAGAGAGCATGTATTCCACCCTGTAGGGGCAGGTAGGGACGCAGCGCGCTGCGTCCCTACCTGCCCCTACTCAAATAAAACCCACGTATCCTTGCTGCCCCCGCCCTGCGAGGAGTTGACCACCAGCGAGCCACGGCGCAGGGCCACGCGGGTGAGGCCGCCGGGCACGATCGTCACCTGCTCGCCGTTGAGGACGTAGGGCCGCAGGTCGATATGGCGCGGCTCGACCTGCTCGTCGATAAAGCAGGGCGCCCGCGAGAGGCTGAGCGTCGGCTGGGCGATGTAGTTGCGCGGGTTGTCCAAGATCAGCGAGCGGAAGGTCTCGCGCTGCTCGCGGGTGCTGTGCGGGCCGATCAGCATGCCGTAGCCGCCCGACTCACCGACGGCCTTGACCACCAGCTCGTCCAGGTGCTCCAGCACATAGGCCCGGTCGTCTGCCTTGTCGCACAGGTAGGTCTCGACATTCTGGAGCACCGGCTCCTCGCCCAGGTAGTAGCGGATGATCGCCGGGACGTAGGCGTAGACGGCCTTATCGTCGGCGACGCCGGTGCCGACGGCGTTGGCCAGGGCCACGTTGCCGGAGCGGTAGGCGTTGAGCAGGCCGGGCACGCCCAGGATCGAGTCGGGCCGGAAGGCCAGCGGGTCGATAAAGTCGTCGTCCACCCGCCGGTAGATCACGTCCACCCGCCGCAGCCCGGCCGTCGTCCGCATATAGACGATGTTATCGTGGCAGAGCAGGTCGCGCCCCTCGACCAGCTCAATGCCCATCTGGCGGGCCAGGAAGGTGTGCTCGAAGTAGGCCGAGTTGAAGACGCCCGGCGTGAGCAGCACGATCGTCGGCTCGGGGCGGTGGGGCGGGGCCAGGCCGCGCAGCGTGGTGAGCAGCGTCTTGCCGTAGTGGTCGATCGGGCGCACGCCGATGTTGGCGAAGAGCCGGGGGAAGGCCCGTTTCATCACCGCGCGGTTGGTGAGCATATAGCTCACCCCGCTCGGCACGCGCAGGTTATCCTCTAGCACGGCGAAGCTGCCGTCCGGCACGCGCACCAGGTCGGTGCCAACAACAGTGATATAGGTGTCGCGCGGGACGCTGACGTTGCGCATCTCGCGGCGGTAGTGCTGGCATGTGAGGACCAGATCGCGCGGGATGACGCCGTCCTTAAAAATCTTCCCCTCGTGGTAGATGTCGTGCAGGAAGTGGTTCAGCGCGGTGATGCGCTGGGCCAGCCCGCGCTCGACAGGCGCCCACTCGCCAGCGGTGATGATCCGTGGCAGCAGGTCGTAGGGGAAGATCCGCTCCGTGCTCGAGTCCTCGCCATAGACGGTGAAGGTGATGCCCTGGTTGAGGAAGGCGGCGTCGGCGTAGCGCTGGCGCTGCATCAACTGGGCAAGGTTCAGCTCATTCAGCCGCTCGTAGAGGGCGCGATAGTGCTCGCGCACATGGCCAAGCGGGGTGAACATCTCGTCATATGCCGTGTCGAGCTGGTAGCTGGTGAAGGGCGGTCGCCCAATATCGGTTGCGCTGCGCTCATGAGGCATCGTGCGTCAAGTCCTAATCTACGAAGAGAGATCATTCGCAGAGAGGCGGCAGGGCATCGTTGCCGTTGCGTCTTCACTTGGGGTTCTCTGGGTTAAAGAACATGATACCGGCTTGCGGGAATTTCGTCAAATAACGATCACCGCCCGTAGGTCAGCTGTCGCCCTGCGCCGCAACCCACGCCATCGACATCTCGACCAGGCGGTCGAGGGCGCGCACCGACATCTCGATATGCTCCTCCAGGCTGTCCTCGATCCGGTTGTGCGAGATTCCGCGCAGGCTCTGGACAAAGATCATCACCGTGGGCAGACCGGCGCGGGCCATCTCGGATGCGTCGTGGAGCGGGCCGCTCGGCATGCGGTGGCAGACCCCGCAGGTCTCCACAATCGCCGCCTCGGCCATGTCGATCAGCTCGGGGTGGAAGCGCACCGGGTCGATCCGGTAGATCCGCTCCCAGGACACATCGAGCCGCTCCTGGTGGGCGAACTGCCAGCTAGCCCGCTGGGCCATGGTTAGCAGACTCGCCAGCTTCTCGCCGTCCAGATGGCGCTGGTCGATCATCTGCTCGGCCGTCTCCACCACCGAGGTGGCGATGCCGGGCCAACAGATCACCCCGCCCGACGTGCAGACAGCCCCGTCGCCCACCTCACAGGCGATGTCGCGCATGGCGAGGGCCAGCCGGGCCGCGCCGGCCAGGGCGTCCCGGCGCACATCCATAGGCGTGGAGCCCGAGTGGGCCGCCTGGCCGCGCCAGGTGACCCGGTGGCGCTCGACGCCGCAGGTGCCCAGCACCGCGCCGAGCGGCAGGCCCATGCGCTCCAGCACCGGCCCCTGCTCAATATGCAGCTCCAGGTAGGCGGCGGCGTTGCGCAGCTGGCGGCTGGCATTCTGCATCGTGCCAAGCTCAACGCCGTAGGCGGCCAGCGCCTCGGGCAGCGCGACTCCGTCGCGGTCGCGCAGCCCCGCCAGCTCGGCGGGCTTCAGGGTGCCCGATGCGGCGCTGGAGCCGAGCAGGCTGCGGCCAAAGCGGCCCTCCTCATCGGCCCAGTCCACCAGACGCACGGTGACAGGCGGGGTGCCCTGGGCGGCGACGCGGCGCAGCACCTCAAGCCCGGCGAGCAGATCCAGGCTGCCGTCCAGCCAGCCGCCGTCCGGCACCGAGTCGATATGCCCGCCGATCAGCAGCTCGCGCTCGGACGCGCCGCGCAGCGTGGCCCACTGGTTGCCAGCCTCGTCCGTCTCCACCTCCACCGGCAGCTCGGCCAGCCGCTCGCGCATCCATGCCCGCGCCCGCGACCATGTCTCGGTCCATGCCACGCGCTGGGCGCCGTCGGTGTCTCCGGTCAGCTCGCGCAGCTCCCGCAGATCGGCCAGGGTGCGCGCGGGGCAGAGGGGGTGATCACCTGTCTCCATCGACATTACCTCCCACTAACGTGAACATCGGCGGGTAGGGGCGCGTCGCGACGCGCCCCTCCTAATTGTACGCGAGCAGCGGGCGGCTAAAAGGGCGATGTAATTGCTGTTTCATCTCGTGAAGTTGTTGAACAGCTACCGGACAGGCGACATTTCTAACTAAATTCTAAGCCTCATAGACTAGGATCGTCTTGGTGCGAACTTCATTTGCCTATACTATGTGGAGCAATATATTTTATGGCACTGACTCGTCGCTCGATTCACTTCGACCTCACCCGTGCAGATGTGCTGGCTAGCGGGCATGTGCAGCCCGATCCATCGCTCTGCGTGCAGTGTGGCATCTGCTCATATAACTGTCCGCTCGGCCTGGATGTGCGGGACTACGCCTGGCGCGGCGCGCCGATCTTCGACGGCCAATGCCTGACCTGCGGGCAATGTGTCGCCCGCTGCCCACGGGGCGTCTTGGCCTTCGCCCGCACTGGCATGGCGCAGCAGGTTGTGCCCCTACGGCCTAACCCAAAGGATTAATATGGCTGCAGACTATGTCATTGTTGGCTCGGGAGTGGCAGGTATCGCCGCCGCCGAGGCGCTACGTGCGCGCGCGCCGGGCGCGAGCATTACCATCGTCACCGAGGATGCTGACGGTTTTTACTCACGCCCCGGGCTGGCCTACTATCTCAGCGGGACTATCCCGGAGAAGCAGCTCTTCCTGCGTTCGCAGGCCGATTTGCGCAACCTTGGCCTGCGCTGGGTGCAGGCCCGCGCCACCCAGATCGATGTGGTTGGGCACCGCCTTGTCCTCGCCGATGGGCGCAACCTGACCTATGATAAACTGCTGATCGCTACGGGTGCCCGCGCTGCCGCGCCCGACTGCCCCGGTGGCGACCTCGACGGGGTGTTCACCCTGGACACGCTGGGCGATGCCAAGCGGCTGGTGCGCAAGGCCAACAACAGTGATCAGGCCGTGGTGGTGGGCGGCGGCATCACCGCCCTGGAGCTTGCCGAGGGGCTACACGCCCGTGGCGTCAACGTCCACTACCTGCTACGCGGCGCGCGCTACTGGTCCAATGTCCTCGACGCTGAGGAGTCGCATCTGGTAGAAGATCACCTGCGCAGCGACGGCGTGGAGCTGCACTACCACGCGCGGGTGCGCCAGGCGCTGGGCAAGAAGGGCAAGCTGATCGCTGTGGAGACCGACTCCGGCGAGCAGATCTCCTGCCAGATCCTGGCCGTCGCCATCGGCACGCGGCCACACCTCGACCTGGCCCGCGCCGCCGGGATCAAGGTAGATCGCGGCATCCTGACCGACGCCTACCTGCGCACGAGCGCACCCGACATCCTGGCCGCAGGAGATGTCGCCCAGGTCTACGATGAGCGCAGCGGCATTGCCAGCCTCGACACGCTCTGGCCGACGGCGCGCGCCCACGGAGAGGCCGCAGCAGCCACCATGAGCGGCGCGCCTGCGCCATATCAGCGCACGGCAGCGATGAACGTCACCCTCATCGCCAACATCCCGACGACGATTATCGGTGCCCTCGGCAGCGGCAGCGATGAGGATCTGGTGGCGATCGCCCGTGGCGACAGCGAGAGCTGGCGCGGGGCAAAGCCAGCCTGGGTCATTGTTGAGCAGCACGAGGTGAACCGGGTGCGGCTGATGCTCGGCGAGCGCACGATCTCTGGGGCGCTGGTGATGGGAGACCAGACGCTCTCGCGGCCGCTCCATCGGCTGATCGCCGCCGAGGCCGACATCAGCCCCATCCGTGACGCGCTGCTGGCCGACCAACACGCAATGCCGCAGCTCATAGCCGCATTCGCAGATGAGTGGGAGCGCAGCCATGCCCATAACGCATAATCTGCCAGCGACGCAGGTCGCCCAGCCGCGACGACATACCACCTACGAGATCGAGATCTCTCTCGTGGCAGTCGGCGCTATCACCGGGCTATACCTGTGGGCCTCTCGCGATGGCACCCCCGTCTCCAGCGGGCTCTTCGGCCACAGCCTGGGCGTGATCGGCTTCCTGCTGATGCTCTCGACCGAGACGCTCTACTCGCTGCGCAAGCGCGCGCGCGGACGGACCTACGGGCGGATGAGTACCTGGCTCCAGTGGCACATCGTCACCGGGATCGTCGGCTCGTATATGGTGCTGCTGCACACCGCCTGGCAGTTCAACGGCCTGGCCGGCGTAGTGACGCTGCTGACGGTGGTGGTGGTGGGCAGTGGCATTGTTGGCCGCTACCTGTACACGGCCATCCCGCGCACGGTGGAGGGGGCCGAGCTGACTCTGGGCGACCTTGAGGAGCAGCTGGCGGCGGGGGCCGCCCGCCTAGAGATCCTCGCCCGCCCGCGCGCTGCGCCGGGCGAGCAGGCAGCCCGGCTGCGGCTCCCGCCCCTGACCGCCGCGCCCGGCGGCGCGATCGCCAGCGTGATCGTGCGCCCGCTGATCAGCTGGCGTGACCGGGCTGCCCTGCACCGCGCCCTTGACGATCTGGGCAGCCAGGACCAGGCCACCAGCGATGAGCTGCGTCGGCTGATCGGCGAGCGCCACCGCCTGCTGCGCCAGATCGAGCGACTGGCCATAGCCCGCCGCCTGCTCGCCCTCTGGCACACCGTCCACATCCCGCTCGGCGTCGCCCTGTTCATCCTCTCCTTCGTGCATATTGGTGCCGCGATCTATTACGCGATGCTCTTGCATTAAGACAAGGTTTCGGGAGTCAAGATTCGGGAGTCAGGGGTCGGTGCCGCCGCATCAGTAAGCCATGCACGACACCTGACGGTAAAGCTCTCTGAAGCCTTGTCTAAGGAACGACTATGAGCCGCCTCGGCTGCCTCACACCATTCGGCATCGGCGCCGGCATTATCGCCGTGCTCGCCGTGATCGTCGCCGCCCTCCTTGGCGGCGGGTCGATGTTCAGCCCCGGCCCCCTAAACTCCCAGACGCGCGTGGGCGTCACGCTGGGTGGGGTCGCCTCACACGCCGCCATCGGTGGCAACTGCGCCGCGTGCCACACCGCCCCCTGGGATTCGCAGGGCATGGCCGGGGCCTGCCTCACCTGCCACACCGACATCCAGGCCCAGCTCGCCAGCCCGAGCACGCTCCACGGCGCGCTGCCCGACGGCGCTTCCTGCCTGGGATGCCACACCGAGCATAAGGGGGAGGCCGCCAACCTCACAAACACCGATCTGACCAACAGCTTCCCCCACGAGCAGCTCGGCTTCTCGCTCGCGGCCCACAAGCGCATGTCCGACGGGAGCGACTTCACCTGCGCCGACTGTCACACCGCGCTAGATCAGACCCCGCGCCCCATAAATGCCTACTCCTTCGACCAGGCGACCTGCGTGAGCTGCCATGTGGGCTACCAGCTCGGCTTTATCCGCCAGCACCAGGCCGACTTTGGCGACAACTGTCTGAGCTGTCACGACGGGGCCGACCGCTACAGTGGGTTTGACCACGCCGCACTAAGCTTCCCGCTGGAGGGCAAGCACATCGAAGTGAGCTGCCAGCTCTGCCACGCTCGCGCCCGCGCCCCGGCCGACTTTAAGATCGCCGACAGCACCTGCCTAGCCTGCCACAAGGACAGCGACATCCACCAGGGAGCCTATGGCACCGACTGCGCCAGCTGCCACACGCCCGCCGGATGGGATCAGGTCACCTTTGACCATGCCAAGACGGCATTCCCGCTGACTGGGGCGCACATCGAGGCGACCTGCGCCAGTTGCCACAGCGCCCACGTCTACAAGGGCACGCCCACCAGCTGCGTGTCGTGCCATGCCGAGCCGCAGGAGCACCTCGGCCAGTTTGGCACCGACTGCGCCACCTGCCACGTGACCAGCGCCTGGGAGAATGTGATCTTCACCCACACCTTCCCGCTCAACCACGGCGGTCGCGGGCAGATCGCCTGCGCCACATGCCATACCAACCCGCCGCCGCAGCAGTACAGCACCTACACCTGCTACGAGTGTCACTCTCAGTCGAGCGTGGCATCGGAGCACCGCAAGATCGCCGACTACACCGACTGTATGCGCTGCCACGCCGACGGACGGTAGTGATTAATATCTGGCGCAGGGGTATAAGGAAGCCTCGTCGGAAACGACGAGGCTTCTTGCTGCTGGTGGCAGTCTATAGTGGCTCAAGTTGTCAAGACGTGGATTGGTAGTGGTAATAGTTTATGGCTATAGTGGCAACTGCCTATAGTGATAAGATAAACGTTGTTTCTGCATAGGCTGTTTGCTTATGCAAGCAAAGCTAGTAGCTGGTGTGAAAGAACTACGGGTAATGCTAGTCCGAATAGCGTAAGCGACATTTTTCTGATACCCACCCATGGAGCGTAGCTATGAGCGTACACCCTGCTCAGCCACCTATCCTTACCGTTGCAGAGGTAGCGCAGTACCTCCGCGTGAGTGAGACCACTATCTGGCGCTGGTGTAGTAGCGGCAAGCTCCCCGCATTTCGTATCGGCAGAAGCTGGCGGGTGCGGCAAAGCGATCTAGAGGTGCTGATCAAAGGGCAGCCTTGGGCAGATCCCACGACGGGTTCGGCCCCAGAGGAAACGCACCCTGATTTGCTGCGTTAACCGTCTGTGACTGGTGCAGCGTCGGATAGCGCCCGAACATGTAGGTTCAGATTGACCTAAGATATGAGTGTCTGAAACTTGGAGGCCATCACTATGCATCGTCTGCTCCGCGCGACTATCGGGTTGGCACTACTCATCACTTTGGCACTATCGCATCAGAGTGTCCGATCTGCCCCTAGCTATGCACCTGGTGAATCGGCGTTTGGCGTCAATAGCCATATTGCCTCGCGCTATGGGGTCTATGAGACTCTAAGCGCACCGCTAGAGGTCGTCAGCCAGAGTTCAACGGGGTGGGTGCGCGAGGACTTTCAGATCTCTCGGGTGGAGCCGCAGCGGGGCCAGTTCGACTGGAATTGGTCTGACCAAGTGATCTCGGACTATGCTCGGCGCGGGATCAATGTGCTTGGTATCCTCAATGGCCCTACGCCGGCATGGGCTGCAGCTGGGGGCAATGGCGGCGATTTTTTTCCGCCTGACCCCCAGGCATTCGCTGAGTTTGCCAGCGCGGTCGTCACGCGCTATAAGGATCGCATTCACTACTGGCAGGTCTGGAATGAGCCTGATAATGGGATCTACTGGCGGCCTCAGCCTAACCCTGCCGCGTACGCTACGCTTCTGAAGACGGTTTCCAGTGCGATCAAGGCGGCCGACCCGAGCGCACAGGTGCTATCTGCCGGGGTTGTCTCACCTGAGCCTGCCACGAGCTTTCTCCAGACCATGGCCGATAATGGCGCATGGAACTCCTTCGATATTATCGCAATCCACCCGTATACAGATCCGCGCAGCCCCGAGGATGGCCAGATCGGATCTGCCGGTGTTGGCCAGGTTAAGGCGCTGGCCGCCCGGCTGGGCCAGAAGCCGATCTGGGCCACTGAGTATGGCTGGTCTACTGGAACCGCCGACCGTGGCGGCGCCAATCAGGTGAGCGAGGATACTCAGGCTAACTACCTGGTGCGCGGCGCGGCTATGCTGCGGGCGGCAGGTGTTGATCGGGTCTTCTGGTATAACCTGAAAGACAACCATCCTGGCGATGGCCTGGGCCTGCTACGCTACGGCACCGGCAACACCGACTATGGACAGCCAAAGCCCTCCTTCCTGGCCTTCAGAACACTCAATCAGCAGCTTGTCGGGACAACCCCTGGCGGGATGCTTGAACTGGGTCAGCGGTCGACGATTACTGACTTTGAGAGCTTTGGGTCTTGGAGGCGTGGGAACGAGCCAAATGGCACCTTTACTCAGAGCAGCGCACAGGTGCATAGCGGCAGGTTCTCCGGCCAGCTCAGCTACAACTTCCCGAGCGCAGGGAACGACTATGTGGTCTTCTCGCCCGCCGCGCAGCCGACCATTAGCGGTAGCCCCTCGCAGCTTGGCATCTGGGTCTACGGCGATGGTAGCGGCCACGCGCTGAAGGTCTGGCTGCGCGACAATGAGGGCGAGACGCTCCAGTTCCGCCTGGGCTTTGTTGGGGCTGCCGGCTGGCAGTTCTTGTCGACGCCTATCAACGGCGCGGTGGAGCCTTATAATCGGGTCAGCGGAGGAGGGAACCTACGCCTTGACCTGCCAGCCCGCCTGGTGTCGATCGTGCTAGACGACGAGCCTGATAGCAAGACTGGCTCTGGCACGATCTATCTCGATGATCTGAGCGCAGTGACCGGCCCCGAGGCATATGGCGCGCGCTTTGTGCAGGGCGGGAGCGTTGTCGATGTGATCTGGGCCCCGCAGGTTACTGAGATCAACCTGCCGACCAGCTCGGCGCAGGGGACGCGTGTCGAGATCTGGGGTGAGACGAAAACGGAGGTTGCCAACAACGGATACTTCACCTTCGGCGTTGGCCCGAACCCGATCTTCCTGCGCCATGTGCCGGGTCAGGGACAGACTTCGACACCTCCTACTACTCCAACCACCCCGACCGCACCCCCGACTAACTCGCGCTGTTTCCCCGAGACCGGCTTCTGCATCGCCGGGGCTATTCGCGACTACTGGGAGCAGAATGGTGGCCTGCCGGTCTTTGGCTATCCAATCGCCGCGCAGGGTGAGGAGATGATCGAGGGCCGCCCATTCCAGGTTCAGTGGTTTGAGCGTAACCGGCTAGAGATCCACCCCGAGAACCAGCCACCTTATAATGTACTCCTGGGACGTCTGGGCGCGGATCGCCTGAGCCAGCAGGGGCAAGACTGGACGCTCTTCCCCAAGGGGACGCAGCAAGCCGGCTGCCGCTTCTTCCCGGAGACTGGGCATTCCGTCTGTGGCGAGATCTTGGCCGCCTGGCGGGCGAACGGGCTTGAGCTGGATGGCCGATCCGGCAAGACCGAGGGCGAAAACCTGGCCCTGTTTGGGCTACCGCTGAGCGAGCCTCAGGTCGAGACCCTGAGCGATGGCCGACAATACACGGTGCAGTGGTTCGAGCGGGCACGATTCGAGTTGCACCCGGAGAATGCACCGCCCTATAATGTTCTACTCGGCCTGCTTGGGCGCGAGACGCGTGACGGGATGAAGTAGGCTTGTATGCCAGGGCCGCCCAAGCGGCGGCCCTGGCCGCGCCCGCTCTATTAGGGCAGAGCTGTGGCGGGTATGTGCTCCAGGCTCCGGTGCCCGCGCTTGTCTGAGATCGCTTCGCTATGGAAAATGCTCTACGTACCACAGCGATGTCGTCTGGGCTGAAGGGGACTTTTAAACGTATGACAACGCAGATCCTAGAGCCGGGGACGGTCGTCTATGATCGCTACCGCGTGGTGCGACTCATGGGGCAGGGGGGCATGGGTGCGGTCTACGAAGTGGTTGACCAGCGGCTCGGCAATACTCTGGCCCTCAAGCAGATGACGGTCACTGGCGATCAGATGAAGCACGCCTTTGAGCGTGAGGCCCAACTGCTCGCCGAGTTGCGTCATTCGGCGCTGCCCAAGGTGATCGATCACTTCAGTATTGCGGAGGGAACCTTTCTGGCGATGGAGTTTATCTCTGGCGATGATCTCGCCACGATGCTCGATGAGCGCCAGAATGAGCCCTTCCCTGTCGATATCGTGCTTGCCTGGGCAGAACAACTTCTCGACGTACTACACTACCTGCACTCTCGGGCCAAGCCGATCATCCACCGCGATATTAAGCCCCAGAATCTCAAGCTGACGCCCGAGGGTGCGATTATTTTGCTCGACTTTGGTCTGGCAAAAGGCACATTGCTCCAGCAATCGCAGACCCAAGGGATGCAGAGTATTTTTGGCTACACCCCGCAGTATGCGCCACCAGAGCAGATCCAGGGGTCGGGCACCGATCCGCGCAGCGATCTTTACTCATTGGCGGCGACTCTCTACTGCTTGTTGACGGGTATTCCCCCAGAGGGTGCCCTCGTCCGGCTCGCGAGTACCGCTAGCAGCCAGCGCGACCCGTTGCGCTCGGCCCACGCGGTCAACCCGCGGGTGCCGGTTGCGTTTAGTGATCTGCTTCAGCAGGCGCTGTCGCTGAGCGCAGCGAGCCGCCCTGCCAGCGCATATGAGATGCGGGCCACCCTTCAGAACAGCGATCTCCGCACCTCTCGCTTGACCGCTACTACGCGCCCGCAGTGGATCTTGCCCGTAAGTATTGGCGGTGGGGTCGTGCTGCTGGTGGCGGTGGTAGCGGCGATTGTTTTGGGGATGGGGGCGGGCGCGCCTGCCGCCGCCCCCACGGCGAGTAGCGCTGCCATTGCCCCAGAGTCCACGGTGACAGCGCTGGTTCGCGCAAGTGACGTGGTGCCGCCCGATGGTGCGTCTGCCACCGCCACCGCAGAGGCGGATGTGGCTCTCGCCAGTGCCACCTCCCAGGCAAAGGCAGCTACCGCTAGTGCCGTCGCCGCCGCTCAGGTAGCAGATGACCTCGCGACGGCCAGCGCCGTTGCCCTGGACAAGACCGCCGTGGCAGTGGATATGGAATCCACGATGGTCGCGCAGATCACTGCTATCGCTGGTGATAGCGCCCGCCCGGCCAAGCACAGATCAGACGAACTGGGCACCGCGAGCACTAGCTATGACCCCGCTTTTGAGCCTAAGCTGCTAGAGAGTGGCTATACCAACAATATCGTCACGGTGCAGGGGCACCGAGTCCTTCAGCCCAGTCAGTCCGAGCCGATCCTTCACACCTGGGTGCGTGACTTAGACTACGCCATGAATGGCTACAGCTACGCGCTAGGCAATATGACGCTCTTGCGCGACAACACCCAGCTCTTTCTTGACCATGTGGAGGATAACGGGATTGTCCCCGATGTGTTTACCGCACGCGGCTATGATTCCAACGGGGCGTGGGACAGCATGCCGAACCTGATCCACGCGACCTATGCCTATGTTGCGAAGACGGGCGACCGCGCCTTCTACCAGAAGAACCAGCAGAAGTTGCACTGGGTAGGCGATTGGATCGCTAGCCTCGACAGTGATGGCGATGGCCTGCCGGATCGTGACGAGTACCCGAACGGCTACTATAATTCGATCACCAATAGTGTCCGCCACACCTATGCCCTTGCGATGTTCTATAGCGCATTTCGTGAGCTGGCGGAGCTGGATCGCGCGATCAATAGTGACGGCGCGCTCTGGGATCAGCGCGCTGAGAGCCTGCGTAGTGGATTTAACCGCCCCTTTAATAGTGGTGGCTACTGGGTTGCTGGCCAGGCTTGGCCGGTTGCCTGGCGTGATCCCGGCCAGGAGCCGGTGTCGACGCTGGAGACCTTTGGGGTCTTCGAGGCGCTGCGCGCTGGCCTGATCGCACCCGGCGATGACCACTACCCAGAGCTGATGCGTGCGCTGCACGAGCGATTGCCCGACCTGATGAAGGGGCAGACCCCGCTGCGGCTGGCCTTGGATGGCTATGCCAAGGAACTGCTGGTGCCAGCTGCCCGCGAGCAGTGGAAGCTCGATGCGAGCGCCCCGTGGATCGTCGGCCCTGCCGCGCTCGCCTACACTGCGGCGGGCTACCCAACCGATGCGCAGAGGCTGATAGAAGCCTACAAGCAGGCTGCGGGGCCAGATGCGCCGAAGGTGGTGCAGCTCGCTGCGGTGAATAGCACCGGGAGTGAGGGGCAGAGCGGAGCTTGGGGTAGCGCCGCCTGGTTCATGGCGATCTATGGCGGACATTATGGCCTAACCATGACTCCATCCGCGTTGATTGTGCAGCCTCGCCCCTTTATTTCTATCCCTGCGGATACGGTGCAGAACCTGAGCTACCAGGGGGCGCTCGTGCAGCTATCGCTAAATTCTGCCGCGAAAATCTATCAGATCAGCGTTGATCGGCCTACCGCTGTTATTCTCCGCCCGATGGGCGACGCGACCCTCCTCCAGGTCGATGATGGCCCGGAGCAGTCCGCCGCAACGATGGTGCTTCAGCCAGGTCAATCGTATCTGGTGCGAAGCCTTCCGTGACAACCCATCCTGTGCCAGATCTTCGCCGTTCTGCCATCCCCATCGCCCTGACGATTATGCTGGGCCTGGCCCTCGATGTGACCGGCTCGCTGCATGTCTATGGGTTGAGCGCGCTGATGGGCCAGAAGCTCGCAACGGGTACCAGCCTGCTGCTGTTTGGCATTGCGTTGAGTTGGGTGGCGGTTGCCTCACGAGTGGATCTTGCTCTGCCTCGTGTGACAGGTATGGGGGGGCTGGGATTTCAGCGCCTCTTGACCTGGCTGCTGCTGCTGGCATGGCTTGCCACGGTGCGCAGCTGGCTGCTCATGGTATCGCCGCATGCATCAGTGCTGGGGCTATGTATCGCAGGCTGCGGTCTGCTGGCGCTGGCGCTGGCCATACGCTGGCCTCCCCATCCTCTCTGGCTCGTGGGAGGAGCGGCCCTGCTTGGAAGCATTGTGCGGGTTATGAGCTTTGCCTCTGTGCCGATAGACCCCGCGCATGGCGATATGCTTCCTTTGGTGCAGGGAGCCATCGGACATCTCCTGGCTGGCCAAAGCCCCTATGCGATGTACGCGATGCCATGGGAGGTGCCGCTTACCTATCTCCCGCTGACATGGCTGGCCTACCTGCCACCCTACCTCCTTGGGGCAGATCTGCGTATCACGAACCTGGTTGCTGAGCTGAGTGTGGGGCTTGCGTTGGCATGGCTGGCCCATACCACAGGTCAAGTGACAGGTCTGTCCGTGACTGGGCTCCTGATCTGGGCATGGCTCTTCTTACAACCGTCAGCCCTGAGCTGGTCGCTGGCAACAACCGCACCTGTTCAGTGGGCGCTGCTGATCGCCCTGCTGGTGCTCCTCAGCACCGATCATGTCAGGATGTCTGCGATCATGCTTGGGCTCTGCGTGGCGGCAACCCCGCTGGTCAGCGTTATCATCCCTTTTGCGTTGCTGCGCTGGATGCGGCTGGGTGGCTGGCGGCTGGTGCTACGCTGCGTAGGCATTGCTGCGCTGCTTGGCGTGTCCCTCATTGCCCCATTTCTGATCTGGGCACCGCAGCTGTTTATCTTCGGGGTCTGGCGCTGGTTCAACGACAATGATCTGTACCCGCGTCTGCGCTGGGACATGGATCAAACCTGGGCACGCATGATCGGATTCAGCGGGATGTTCTGGCGGCATAAGCTGGTGGGCCTCTTAAAGCCGATCCAGGCAGTGCTGCTGCTTAGCACTGCCGCCCTCTATCACCGGGGCGGCAGCACCACGATGGGTATGGCACCCTATGTTACGGCAGCGTTCCTGTTCTTTACCCTGTTCAATCCCGTTCTTTGGCCCTATCTGTATAATCCGGCCCTTCTGGCAGCCCTGGTTTCAATAACACCTCTCTGGCGGGCACAGACACAAAGGAGCATTGCATGAGACCAACCTTGTGGGCAGCACTGCTGATCTCTATAAGCCTGATCATTGCGTTGGTCGGCTGCGAGCTAGAGTCCATGGATCGCATGCTTTCTGCCACACCGATTGCTATTGCACCCTCCCAAGCAGTGACTGAGTCGCTGACTGAACCTGTCTTACCCGCCACGCCTGTTGCTGAAACGTCAACACCGGCTCTTAGTCAGCAGCCAACCGCGAGCCCTACGATCATACTGCCCTCGCCAACCTTCGCCCTTCTCCCCGTCCGCCCACGAGACTTTCAGAATGCCTCGTCGAGCTACGACCCCGACACCGAGGCGCTGCTGCTGGAAAATGGCTACCAGGCAAATATCATTAATGTTGAGCCTGGCCGACGCGGACTGCGCGCCAGCCAGCGCAGCTACGCCAACAGCATCTGGACGCGCGATCTCGACTACGCAATTAGTGGCTACAGCTATGCGCTGGGGGATATGCGCGTGATGCGGGAGAATATTGAGCTTTTTCTCGCCCGCGTTGCTCCAGACGGGATCGCGCCCGAGACGATCTATATTCAGGGTAGTCGGCTCGATTATGAGAACCGGCAGGCATGGGATAGCCTACCGAATCTGATCCACGCGATCTATGTCTACAGCGCCAAGACAGGTGATCGTGACTTTTACCAGGCCCAGCGCGCCACCGTTCTTCTGATTGGGCAGCGTATGGTTGCGATGGATAGTGATGGTGATGGGTTGCCCGATGACCAGAACTTCCCCTATGGCTACTATGACTCGCTCTCGAATAGCGTCATGCACACCTATGCGATTGCTAAGTTCTATGCGGC
Source organism: Chloroflexales bacterium ZM16-3 (assembly GCA_004138175.2). Lineage (GTDB taxonomy): Bacteria > Chloroflexota > Chloroflexia > Chloroflexales > Chloroflexaceae > Oscillochloris > Oscillochloris kuznetsovii. Next base: position 18,584 of record RYFE02000005.1, read on the forward strand.
CTACAATGAACTGGCTGAGCTAGAGCAGATCGCTGGTGGTGACAGTCTCCCCTGGGAGCTGCGTGCGGCGCAGCTGCGCGCAGGGTTCCATCGCGACGTTAGTGAGGGTGGCTACTGGCTCCCCGGTCAGCTCTGGCCGATTGCCTGGCTACAGAGCGATGGTAGCCCGGTCAATATTTTGGAAACCTACGGGATCTTCTCTGCCTTGAGGAATGGCCTGATCGGGCCTGTCGATGGAGAGCGCTATCATAGCCTGCTCACCGTGCTCCATGACCGGCTGCCTGAGCTGATTGACACGCCGACACCGATGCGCCTGGCGCTCGGTGGCTACGAGAAAAGTATGCGTCGGCCTGTCGACCCGCCCGTCCCGATCTGGATGCTTGATGCCAGCGCCCCGTGGGTTGTCGGGCTGGCCGCACCAGCCTACGCCGCCGCCGGGTATCGCAATGATGCGCTTACCCTCATGCAGGCGTACACGGCGATGGCCCAGACCACGACCCCCCCCGTGCTGGAATTTGCCGCAGGCCCAGATGCGCGCTACGGTGCCGGGAATAGCGGCGATGGCGGGCGCACATGGGACAGCGCCGCATGGTTTAGTGCGGTCTATGGTGGGCACTATGGCCTGACTATGACCCCAGCGGCGCTGGTTGTTCAGCCCTATCCGTTTTTTGACCTCGCCGCCGACGGCGTTCAAAACCTAAGCTATCAGGGTGCCTATGTCCAGATGACCCTTGATGTTGGCAGCATGACCTACCGCATCCTGGCTGATGAGGCAATTCATGTACGGCTGCGCCCCATGGGCGCAGCGGTTCAACTGCGCCTCAATGGGGGTGATCTTGTGAGCGAGGTATCGCTGGTGCTCCAGCCAGGGCAGGAATATGTGGTCGAGAGCATCTTGTAGTGCTTACCGCCAGGATGCCAGCATGATTGCGCTGCCCTTCGACGGGACGCCTCCCCCGCCAGGGACAACCTGACCATTAGGATAGCGGACAGAGACCGTCACCTCTTGCCCGTCACCGATGCCACACGCCCGTGCGTTGCCGCCACCGTCGAAGTTCCCGCCTACGCGCAACCCATCGACCGTAAACGTCCAACCGCTGGTGCTGATCCCGGATATTCTGATTGAGATGCAGCTCGGGGTGTCGTTGTAGTTCAGCACGCTAAAGCGTAATTTCTTCGCGGTTGCCGCCGTGGATGTGGTTATGGCATTGATTCGCGTGGTAATGCGCGAGACGCAGGCGGTGGCTGTGTCAGACTCCTCGATTTCTTTGGCCTGCTTGCAGTAGCCGAGCGCCTTCTCTAGCGGATCTTTGGCGTTCGCATCCTGCTTCTTCGTCGCCTCGTAGGCCGCCGCCGCCGTTAGCAGTGCATCCCTTTCGAGCGGATTCAGCCCAGGGAAGTCGGGCTGATCGTTACGAAATGCCGCAAGCTGCGTCACGAGTGTGTCCGCATTACTCTGGCGCGTGGCCAGGTCTCCGTCCGCTTCCGCCAGCTGCTTGAGCGCGGTTAGTTGATCATATTGCGCGATGAATGTGGCCGCCGCCTGGCTCTGTGCCAGCGCTGCGGCGTAGGTTGGGACATCGGGACTCGTCAGCGCCAAGCCATTGTTGAGCCGGTCAATTGCCAGCGAGAACGACGCGGCGAGCTGATCTGAGGGGCCGGTTGCCGCAGTGATGCTCTGTTGCCCCCATGCGAGGTAGGCATCTGCAAGTAAGCTGCTGGCCTCTGGGTTGTCGAGATTGCCTGCGTAGACCTTGCTAAACAGCGTGATCGCGTACTCAAATCGACCCTCGCTCAGCGCCTGCTTGCCAAGCACAACGTCGGGGTTCTCAGTGACGGGCACGCTTGTTGGTGCCGGGGTGCCAGTGGGGGCCGCAGTCGGGTTGATGGTTGGGATAACCAGCGGCGTCACTGTTTCTGTTGTCGCGGTTGATAGGCCACCACATGCGGTGAGCAGGCTTGTGAGCAGGGTGATTAGCAAGATGATTCGGTTGCGCATCGTATCCTCAGTCATCTGGTTGTTTATGGAGTAGTGCCGGGATCGGTGGTGCCAGGATCGGTGGTGCCAGGATCGGTGGTGCCAGGATCAGTGGTGCCAGGATCGGGCCAGGATCGGTGATGCCAGGATCGGTGGTGCCAGGATCGGTGGTGCCAGGATCGGTGGTGCCAGGATCGGTGATGCCAGGATCGGTGATGCCAGGATCGGTGGTGCCAGGATTTGGTGTAGAGCTTACCGTAGTCGTGGGTGTTGTATTGACAACCTCCCTAGTCTGGGTGCGAGTCGGGCGCTTGGGCGGCACTGGGGTTAGGGTTGAGGTTGCGGTTGGCGTGGATGTCGGTGTGGATGTCGGTGTGGGTGTTATCGAGGGCGCAATTGTGCTGGTCTGCTCAAGCAGCAGGGCAGGTGTACTGGTAGCTGGCAGGAGCGTTGAAGTCTTCGGCAGCGGTGTCACCGTCGCATCAAATGCTGGCACTACTTCTTGCGCTAAGGCTGCGCGATAGCGCGCATACACTGCGCCGCTGCCAATGGCGATGGCAAGGATCGCCAGTAGCGTGGCGATCAGCAATCCCGGTCGGCGGCCTTTTGGTGACGATACAGCATAGCCAATGATGGCCGCGCTCACATTGTCTTTAGAGCCGGCTGCTATCGCGGCCCGTGCGATGTCTTCGGTTGCCCGCGTTGGCTCCGCGCCACGGGCCAGCTGCGCAAGCTGATCATCGCTCAGATGTTTGCAGACACCGTCGGTACAAAGGAGAAGCCGCTCGCCGGGCTGGAGCAGCACATCAATAAAGAGATCGGGGACACTCTCTAGCGCCAGAGCATCGCCCAGAGCGTAGGTGAGGCGCAGCGCCTGCTTATGCTGATATGCCTCAACTTCATTAGTTCCGCTGCTAATCAGCTGCTCGGCATAGGTGTGATCACGGGTAATCTGTCTTGCCGGACCTTCGGCTGGAATTCGATAAGCCCGGCTATCCCCGATGCTTGCAATCGTGCCCTCTGCGCGGCCATCGTGCAGGCGAAGCACCAGCGCCACCAGGGTTGTCCCGCTGACTTTGTAGTCGGGGTTGCCCTGGCGCAGGCTGTTGATCTCACGCGCTACCTGTGCTATCCCATGCTCAAGCGTGAGCGAATCGCGAGACGGTGCCTCGCTCAGGTACGTGTGCAGGATCGTAACAGCCTGCTCGCTGAAGAGCTTCCCATCGATCCCGCCGCCCATCCCATCGGCAACGATCGCAAACAGCCCGTCGTTCGTAAACTCAAGGCCAATCGAGTCCTCATTTCTTTGGCGACCGCCTTGATCTGTGTAGGTGGCACCAATCAGCGTGCCGGTATCTCGGGAGGAAGTTGTCGTCATTCAGAATCTCGTGTGGCAAACTACGGTTTCGGCGCGGCCACGGCCGGCGTCGACGTAGGTGGCGATGTGGTCACAGCGGTTGGGGCCACCGTTAAGCTCGGGAGCGGAGTGACGGTGACACGCACGGGCGTAGGCGTGTTGGTGGGCTGCGGGGCGGGTGTCCCCCATCCAAACCCCATCGCTCCGACCAAGACGACACATAGCACCACCAAGGTTGCTGCCGCAGTCCCGATCTGACGCATAATGTTGGGCGGACGGGGGCCGCGCAGCTTGGCGGGCAGATTCCGCTCAGGTACCTCGTCGAGTCGCGCGATCACCTCGGCTGCTGTCGGACGATTCGCTGGGACGGGGTCAATCATCGCCATCACAAGCGCGCACAGTGGTTCAGATAGATGTGGGGCTTTCTCTTGAAGCTGGGATAGAGGAACAGAGCGCGTCCGATTGAACTCATCGGTGACACGCCCGGTCGGCACTGCGGCGCGTCCGGCCAGTAGCTCATAGAACATAACCCCCAGGCTGTAGATATCGGGTGGGGTGTCGATCCCTTTAGGGGTTGGGCCTCCGTGTCGCTCGGGGGGGCGATAGCGCGGCTGCCCCAGCTGCTCACGATTTCGCGTGTACCGAGTTGAGTCAGCAGCTGCGAAATCGACGACCACGCATTCGGGCATTGTCGGGATCGGCCAGCCCAGCGGTCGACGGAGCAGCACATTGGTTGGCGCAATATCGTGATGGACGATCTCCGCAACCGTATGGAGGTGATGGAGCGCTTCTGCCACCTGCCGCGCGATCAGCACAGCGACGCCGGTTGGGAGTGCCTCATCGCCATACCGCCGCATCAGATCGCGAACCGAGCCGCCTGCCTCATAGTTCAGAATGAGGCAGGGGTAATTCTCCTGTAGCCCGCCCTCATCGTCTTTAAATGTATCGAAGCACAGCCCCGGGCGGCGACCGCGCTGCGGTGATATGTCGGGCGGGATCTTAAAGAGCTGAATGACTCGCGGGTGAAGAATACCTGGGTTGCTCAGGAAGGTGTGCTCATCACGCAGGTTGTCGATGCTCGCCGGGTGCGGGATTTTGATCACACACAGGTGATATGCGGCGACCCGCTCTGGAGTCAGGCGCTGCTTGAGCAGACGGGGCATCTGCTCGGCTGGAGGTTGCCCCTCGCGCCACAGGCGCCCAATATAGACACGGCCCTGACCACCCTCGAAGATCGGCATCAGGATCTCATACTCACGAATGCGGTGTCCCGGCGGCAGCTTTGGGATGAGGAGTGGTTTGCTCATGATGTGATCTCACAGAATACGCGCAGCTTAACCTCTGAGCTTAGCCAGAATACGTCACCCGACGCGAGCTGTTTGCGGTCGCCAGGGGCCATTGCCGCCTTCTCTGGGCCAAAAAAGGTGCCTTGGCTCGAATCACCTGCGATCAGGGTTGGCCCGCTGTTCAACAGTTCGATCCGTGCGTGATCGCGTGAGACTTGCTGATGTCGTAGTGGAATATCGGGCGTGCGCACGGTTGTCACGCGGCCAAGGTCGTAGTTGCGCTGGCTCTGCTTGAGCTCGATCCGCTGGGCCGTGTCGCCTGCCACCACCTCTACATACCAGCGCGTATGGCGCTCCAGAACTACGGTTCGCCGATCATGAGGGTCAAAGAGGGCTGTCCGTTCATCATCGGGTACCGCCAGGCGTCCGGTTACATCATCAGGGCTGTATGGTGCAGTTGCCTCATCGTCATTACTCGTGACGCGGGCCGTCATGTCATCATCGATCACAGGCGCAGGTGCCGCAGTCGGTCTTGGCTGCTGGCGGCGTCGCAACTGCCAGACGGCACCGGCTGCCCCGACCACAAGCACCACCCCTCCACCGATCATCAGCGGGAGAAACAGTCCGCTGAGACCCTGCGAGCTGGTTACGGCGGCAATCTCTATCTGCTGCGGCTGGCTACGGCTAACTTGATCCTGGGCATCCTTAACGGCGGCGATAAGCTCGTAGCTGCCCGATGGGAATCGCTGCTGAAATCCTGGGTCATTCGTGTCCAGCACATAGCGGAAGTCTGGCCCCTCGGTCACTGGGTCGGCGATGGGGAGCCCGTTGAGCAGATACTCGACCTGGGTGATCGGTGCCTGCTGGAAATCGACGCGGGTTGCCATCTGGACCGTGCCCTGGAACTCAGGGCTAGAGGTGATCAGGCTCACTACGGGCGGCAGCGCTGGGATATCGAGCGAGGCGGTCCCGTTGATAATTCCGACACTCACGGTGAGATTGGCTGGCCCCGACGCGATTCCCGTTGCGGAGAACCGCAGCGTTGTCATGTTGCTGCGGCGTAGCACGCTCGCGTACTGGTCGAATATCTGACGCTTGAGATCGGGGGAAGGCAGCTGTCCATCAACAACCACCGGTGTAACAGTGCCAACATCGGCCAGCGATTGAAGCCCCGTCAGCGCGGTCGGGTCACTCGCAAAGCCGTAGATCAGCAGATGGACGGGATGCCCTTTGGATTCTGCGGCGGCGAGCGCGTTGTGGATGGCGCTCGTATCGAACTCTTTATTGGGATCACCGGCGGCGAAGACAACAAGTGTGCGCGGCTGCTCCGGCGCAGCCTGATCCAGCCGCGACAGCGCCTGGATGATCGCTTCGTCAAGCGGGTATGGCCCAGCGCTGGATTCCTCAGTTGGCAACTGCGGATCAAACCGCACTTGAGGATTTGATCGGGTCAGCGTGTTCGCGATCGCTCCGAGGTCATTCGTCAACTCATGGGCGACCGTCACCGTCTCGGTGAGGATCATCAGCCCCGCGCGTTGATCAGCACTCTGGAGCTGACTCACAAGGTCGCTCACCATCGGCTGCATCAGCTGGAAACGTGTTGCGTAGACGGCTCCGCGCTCGCCCATGCGGCTGCTCAGATCTGTCACCAGCATAACGGCACCAGGCACTTGGGTTTGCCGACGCTCAACACCGGGAACGGTCTTCCCCTCAAAGCTGACTACAAGGTCGGGCTGCGCCTGGGACGGAGACGGTGGAGCCTGTAGGGCGGCGAACTCAATGGTCGTCTCGATGGTGGGGAACTGTGAGAAATCAGTTCGTACAATGCGCAGTTGAGCGGTTCCCTGGGCCATGGCGCTAACCTGGGGAGATAGCAGTGTGCCGATGAGGATGGCAACAAACAGCAGCAGCGCCCGATGGCTAGTGCGATGACGATGGACGTGTTTTGTTAGGGGAAGTTGTGACATTGGAGTCCTATGTCGTCTGTGGGATAATCTCGATCTCCGTATTCGGCCCGAGGCGAATCCTTGTCGGCCCATCCAGCACCTGTGGGGTTTGTGGTTCGATCTTGCGCTGGTTGATAAAAGTTCCGTGTCCACTGCCAAGATCGGTCAGGTTGAGCACGCCGTTGTGGAGGTTTAGCTCAATGTGTTTCCGCGACACCTGCTTGTCCCCGATGATCAGCAGATCCCCCGCGCGACCGATCGTACTTGGGAAGGAGGTCACCAGCTGTTCTGGTGGCAGATTGCCAGCCAGCGTGCGCAGCACCCGCACGCGGGCGCGGCTGACCTGAGCGGATGTCCGATTCCTTCCGCCTACGGAGGCGTCCTCTGAATCAAACCGCACCGTCAAGCCCTCCTTATCTACGACAGTTGTTGCCTTCTGTGGCGCAGAGGGGGCTGCGGGTGGAATCGGGGAGGCTGACGTATCGCGGATTGGGCGAGGTGCTGGGAGCGTGGTGGGCTTCGCCTTCTGCTGTTTGTAGTACACATAGGCGCTCCCTCCAGTAATGATCACGGCCAGAAGGATGAGCGCAATCATTGGCCACCGGTTGGGCCCCGCTGGTGGATTATAGGGGAATTGTCTTTCCGCTTTAGATGATGTCGCGCCAAGATCGAGGGTGAGCCGTAGCGTGTAATCACCAGCCGCACTATCTAGCAGTGCTTGCGGTAGATCTCGCACAATCTGTCGGTCTTCAGGCAGGGTAATCGGATCAAACTTCGCGATCTGGTTACCATTATGATCAATGATCTCACCACTAACCAATGGCTTGCTCTGTCCAATCCCCGTGATCTTCAGGCTCGTCAGCAGTTTGCCGGTATCGTATTTTGGTGTGACTTCAATGATCTCGAAGTTCACATTCGGCTTGTGGGTGATACATCTCTCGACGAGTAATTCCGCCGTCTGGCCACTTATCGTCTCAGTTGGCTGCTTGATAGCAGACCCATCTGGCCCCCTCGCCCTGATGTTAAAGCAATATTCCTCACCAGGCGTAAACTTATCTGCTGGGATAGAGATGGTCATTGGCAGGAGCGTGTCGAAGGTCTGGGTAATCGGGATCGAGATCGGATCAAGCAGGAGGCCACCGGTGCTCTTTTCGAGAACACTCACCTCGATCTTGGCGATTGTCTGGGGATTACTGATCTCTATCGGCAGCTGCCAGTGATCATCACTGTCACTATACCGAGGCTCGCGCACAACAATGTTCGGCGCCGGGGCATAGTCGCGGCTAGAGCTGAAGGTGAAGGTTCCGGAGAGCATCTGCGCGAGTTTGTCGCTCGAAACCATAACCGTGCCACGGTTTTCGCCTTTAGCAGCGCTCACCCGTGCGCGAACCACCCACTGCGCATTGATACCGGCCATAATCGTCTTGAACTGCGCATCGATCTGGTTGACATCGCCGAAGGCAGGGAAGCCCATCGTGTTATTGGCCAGCGCTTTCAGGCTCTCCTGATCGACATTTGCGCAGTCAGCCGAATTACAGAGCCCAATGGTGTGAATAGGCGTGTGGTATTTCAGCGCCTCAGCCTCGACTGCCGCTTGGTCGAATGTGCTACAAGATTGGTTGTCATTGCCCGTCTCGTCACGCCCATCAGTAAACAGAATCATTGCCCGCCGATCATGCTTCTGGACAACCTGAACCTCCCGATTACCAAGCGCTTGGTAAGCGGCGTTGTAGAGGCATGTCATACCGCCTGGCTGTGCCTTAATGCCGCCGATCACCTGCTTGACCGTCTCGCGATTATCCTGATTGGCAATCAGTGGGGTGAATTGCTGCCCGAGGTCAACCTTGTTAAAGGCAAAGACACTGAATGCGGCCCCAGCCGGGGCGTCGTCAACCGACTTTTGGGCCGCCGCCAACACCCGCTCCATCGAGTCGATCATGCTCCCGCTGGTGTCGATCAGCAGAATCAGCGAGATAGGCGTTTTGGGGGTCTCGACCTTGGCCTGCTGCGGTGCGGTGCTTAGCCCGGTCTGCATCTGGATCTGCGCCGTTTCATTGATCGACGCAGTATCAGGCGGCACAAAGTGGCCCTGCCGGTCGCGCAGCGTGAAGTAGATATCCACATCCACGCCGTCGGCCTGCTCGGTGGCGACCGTATTGATCGTCACGAGCGTCCAGTCGTTGCTCTGGGCGTTGATCTGGGGGGCGGAGGGGAGCAGCAGGCCAACGGCAATCAGGATCAGCATCCAGTAGGGGCGCATGGCTCTTCTCATGATCATCCAGGATGTACGGTGAAAGTAGCGGGCAACTGAGATTGCTTGAACGTGCGGTTGATGTCAATCAGTCATTCCATACGGCCACCGTGTACCTCCATCCCTCATCCGTTGCGCTGAAGCACATGGAGCTGTATCTGGCTAAACTCCAGCACAATCATATCATTTGGCTGAATCTGGTGGCGACGGTTGCCGGTCAGCGGGATCTCACCGCCTGCGGTTCGCAGCACAACCGGGTTGTCAGCCAGGCACTCGAATACATATTTCCCGCCCTGGTACGTGATCCGGGCGTGTCGCCGCGACACACGCTCGCTGTGCGGTAGTCCATTTAGGTTCACGGCTAGCAGCGCCTCGTCGGGCAGGTTCGAGTCCGAGCGGCCGATCAGGGCGGGGGACCAGTGAAGGGGAAAGACCTTCCCGCTCTTCGGCTCGCGCAGGTACAGCGGCGCGGGAAGCGCGGTGGCCTGTGGCGGGATCTGCGGGATACGCTCGGCGAGCACAACCCGTGTCTCGCTCCCTAGCTGCGACCCAATAGGCGTATCGTCAATCAGCGGTGTGCCATTGCCGCGCAATAGATGGTAGCCGCTTGGGTTAAGGCTCAGGTAAGGCAGGTCATCGCCAAACTCGGCGAGGATGGCGGCGATCAGCTCAACTGGCTTGAGCTTCGGCTGCACTTCCGCCGCCTCATCACCCTTGTCGAAGATATTGATTGTGAGCCTCTGATAGGCGCTCATAGTGTGCTCCCGTCCGTCTCACGGACACAGTCATTGAGAGTACGGAGAAGGTCTTCTTCATGAAAGCTGGCGATCACACTCTCTGGAAGGCTCGGGTTCAGCTGGCGCAAAATATTCGGTATAAGGGCTATCAGTGCCACTCTGCTGTTCCACTCGGCCTCGTCTACGCTGCCGATCTGCTCGGCCAGGACGACGTTTGTGGTCACGCCGGACTGATGCAGCTTGGCTTGGGCGGCACGCAACACCTCTTGAATTTGGATCACCTTCGGATCTGGGGATGTGCTCGGTAGCTTCACCTCTCGCGGCGGGTGCCTCCCCGCGATCTGGGCCACCCAGGTATCCATCGTGTCGGCGATCTGCTGATCCTCGTCCGCGAGCGGGTCGATCAGGTACGGTGTAGCGACCTGCACGAGGTTGGTCTGGCCGGATTTCACGATATAGCCACGGCCCAGGGGCAGCTCGCGCCCTTCCAGCCCGGCGGGGATTCGCATGACCTTCAGCGGCCCCAGGGCCGCCGCTGTGCGTAGCCCAAGGCCATAGCCAGAGGACTGAATGCGCCGTCGCAGATCGCTGACGGAGCTCTCAGCACTGGCGGCAATCACGATATGCAGTCCGTCGCGGCCATAGCGACGCGCCAGGCGAGCCAGTCGCTTGGCGCGCTGCGAGTTGGTCTCAAGCTCTTCGCTGAACTCATCAAAGTTGTCGATGAGAATAAAGATCTGGTGCGTGCTGGTGGCCAGATTAGGACACTCGGCATCCAGCCAGTCAATCAGCGCAGCAAACTCATCAGGCTCACTGATGGACTGCACAATATGCGGCAGCTTGCGCATGCTCAGCGCGCCGCCATAGTCAAAGAATCGGCTCTGGAGATCGATCAGCACCATGCTGATCGCATCTGGCGTATAGTGATCCGCCAAGTTCAGCGCCCAGCTGCGCAGCGTCGTTGTTTTGCCACTCAGGGGCGGCCCGATGATCGTGAAGTGTGGGCCTGAGCGGCGCAGGTTGATTTTCGCTGGCAGAAGATCTCCGCCGATCCCCAGCGCAATCACCGCCGGATCAGCCGCGTCAGGGGCAGCCAATGTCGCGAGGGCAATCTCGCGCTCAAGTGTCTCGATCGGGTGGGCTCGGGTCCCGGCGTCTGGAAGATCGGCGAAGACAGCGGCCATCCGATCACCGATCACACGCAATTCTGCGGGTTCCGGTCGGATCTGGCGCCCATCAGGCGTGTAAATACCGATGGGCTGCGCAGCTTGGAGCAGAAGCGGTCGCCCAGCCACGCGGATATACCCGCGGCCGGGGGTGTCATCCAGCTCGACGGCCCCACGCCCAACAATATCCATATAGCGTTCCGCATTGGTCTGGCGGAAAGTGATCCGCTCGGCGAACAGGCCGTAGAGCCGGCTCATCATACTGCCGGGTGTGTTACCCGTAACGATCAGGCTGATGCCAACGCCGAGCGCCCTTCGCGTCAGCGGTATCAGGCTGATCTCGATCAGTGACTCGTAGCTCTCTTGGAGGCTGGCGATATTGTCGATCATTACGATGATCGCGGGCAAGGGCTGGGGCTCGCGCTGGTTGTACTCCATAAATGACGCGGCATCAGCCTTGGAGATCTGCTGCTGCCGCGCGTCCGCCTCGCGGCTCAGGTAGTCGATGAGTCGCCGCAGCCGCTCATCAAACAGCTCTTCGTCGGACGACAGCACCGCGCCCACATGGGGAAATTCCTCCACGCTGCGGAAGCTGTGGCCCGACATATCGATCACAAAGAGGTGCAGCTCGTCGGGCCGATGTGTTGCGGTTAGCCCGGCGATAATGGTGCGCAGCAGATTGGTCTTTCCGCTACCGCCATCGCCAAAGATGGCCATGTGTGATCGCCCAAGATCAAGGACAAGCGGGTCCTGGCGCGCGTTCTCTGGGTCGTCTATCAGGCCAACCGTCGCGCGCAGGGCCGTATCATGCCAGTCTACGCCTGGCCAGAGATCGGCAGTCGCGCCAGTCAGCCAGGCCGAAAGCTCGGGGCGGAGCGTTCGCGTCCCGCGCACCTCCTGCTTGTCCCAGTCGGGAAGCATCGTCTCAAGGCTAAATACGGTCGGGAGCATGCTCGGCCAGGGGCGTCGCACCGGCGTATCGCCATTGACAGACATGGCGACATCAACCGCGTAGCTAAAGAGCTTGGGTGCCTCTGGCTCGGCCACCTGCTGCGCGCGGCCCGGCCAGCGCACCGCCACGTTGTCGGGCAGCGGCACACGATCACCGCAGTAGGCCACCTGCACCAGCTCGATCCGCTCGCCACTGCCCTGAAGGAATCCCCGGCCGGGGAGCCCGCTCGGCAGACGGGCGGCATCAGGGCGGCGCAGCAGCTCTCGGCTCGTGTCCGCATCCTCAACCCTGAGGCAGAGCCGCAGCTTGATGTTTGCCCGCATCTGGTCGGAGACCCCCTTGGGGCGCTGCGAAGCAAGGAGCAGATGAACCCCTTGCGCACGACCAACCCGCGTGATGCTCTCAAGCTGGAGCCGGTAGTCGGGGTTGCTGTCGATCATCTCGGCGTACTCATCAATGATGATCACCAGATGGGGGTATGGCTGGGCATGGTGGAATCCGCGCTTGCGGTAGTCCACAATATCCTTGGTGCCCGTGTCCGCATTGAGCTGCTGGCGGCGGCGGATCTCGGCGCTAATTGCGCTGAACATGCGGTGAACCGCGCTGGTGTTCAGGTTGGTCACGATCTCGACACAGTGCGGCAGAGTCTCGAAGGGCTTAAAGGCACCGCCGCCCTTGTAGTCAACCAGCACAAAGTTCAGGATGGTTGGCGGGTAGACCAGAGCAAGTCCGATGATAAAGGTCATCAGCAATTCGGACTTACCCGAGCCGGTGCCGCCGGCGACCATGCCATGCACCCCGTCTTTTTGGGCTTCCAGCGTCAGTTCACGCGGCAGGTTGCCGGAGGCAATGCCGAGTGGCACGCTGAGCCATTCGGGGCTGTTCGCCTGCACCTGCCAACTCTGGATGACTGCAGTATGCAGCTGTCCGGCGAAGGTTGTTGTATCGGGTGAGATGGCAAAGCGCGTGGCCAGCACCTCACGGTAGAACACCGCTTTGGGCAATGCGCTGAGCCGCATCGGCATGGTGAATCGGAGACCCTGTTCGCCAATCACCGTGCGCATTCGTGCGCCGATTATGTCGATCTTGGTCTTCTCATCCTGGTCAGATCCGGGTGCCGGGGGCAGTAGCGCCACCTGGAAGGCCAACGCCTGCCGATCAATCGCCGTCGTTCCACGTCCCGGCAGATCATCGATCAGCTCCACCCGGCTCCCAACGATAGCCGCATAGTCATCGGCGTCAGATAGGCGAAGGGCCATGCGCTCGGAGAAGAGCCCATAGAGCTTGCTGGAGATCGTGTTCAGACGATTGGCGGTGATGACGATATGCAGGCCGTAGGTCTTGCCCTGACGCGCCAGCGTGATGAACTGGTTGAGCGGGTTATCTTCGTCGTCATTCCCTTGGCGCTGGCTGAAGGAGTCGATAAACTCGGCGAGCGTGTCCACTACCAGCACAATGGCAGGCAGCGGCTCGTGCGGGAAGCGGGCGTTATACTCATTCAGGTTCTGCGCGCCGATACCGCCGAAGCGCATTTTCCGCTCGTTGAGCGTCGCCGTCAGCTCACGCCAGAGCAGCTGCACCTGCTCCTCGTAGCCGCCTTCGTCTGGCACAATCACGGTGCCCACATGCGGCAGTGCGGTCAGCATCTGGAGGCTGCGCCCGCCAAGATCGAGCAGATGGATGTGCAGCGCCTCGGGCGGATGGGTGGCCGCGAGGCTGAGGACCAGCGTGCGAATGAAGCTCGTCTTGCCCGTGCCCGAGGCACCGAACAGCACGGCGTGGCCGCGATTCAGGTTTACGGTGAGCGGCAACTGCTGCGCGCCCTGTGGATTATCTACCAGGCCGACCACCGGCTGGAGCGTGTTGGCACCCCAGATGAGCGTATCCCAGCGCCCACCGTTATACATCCAGGTGGCCAATTCCGGCACCAACACCACCCCGTCATCCTTCCGGCGGGCCAGCATCGTCTGCGCTGCGCTCGGCAGGTCGGTGGCGCTGAACGGGTCGAAGGTCAGCGTTGGCGGCAGCGCTGGCGGCCACGGCGCGGCGGGCCGCTCGGCACCGTTCGCCCGCAGGAGGTTCTCCGTGGTGCGCACCACCACCTCGAAGAAGCGTGGCGGCTCACCGCGCTCGGTCAGCGGCTGGTTTGGCACCTTCTCGCCGGTGTACGCCACCTGAATCAGCTCGATCTGCTCATTGCCCACCTGGAGGTAGCCGCGCCCAGGCATGCCGCTCGGCAGGAAGGCTGCGTCGGGGCGACGCAGCATCTCGCGGCTGGTGTCAACACCCTCCACCCGCAGACAGATCCGCAGCTTGATATTCGCGCGCATCTGGTCGGTCACGCCAACGGGGCGCTGGGCGGCGAGCAAGAGGTTGACACCTAGCGAGCGCCCGATCCGCGTGATCCGATCCAGCTCGTCGCGGAAGTCTGGGCTGTCGCTGATCATCTCGGCGTACTCGTCGATAATGATAAACAGGTGCGGGATCGGCCCGCTGTTGGGGCCATTGTTCAGATGGAGCCCTTTGGTGCGGTACTCCACCACATCCTTCACCTGATGAAACCCGAGCACCCTGGCGCGACGATCCATCTCTGCGCCGATGGCGGTGAACATGCGGCGCACGGCGGTCTTATTCAGGTTCGTGACCAAATCGACCACGTGCGGCAACGTGTGGAATGGCTCAAAGGCACCGCCGCCCTTGTAGTCAACCAGCACAAAGTTGAGCACGGTGGGGTCATAGCGCATCGCCAAGCTGACGATCAGCGACATCAGCAGCTCGGACTTCCCGGAGCCGGTGCCGCCCGCGATCATCCCGTGAACGCCGTCCTTCGCCGCCTCCAGGGCCAGCGTGCGAATCTTATTGCCGGAGGTCACGCCGATCGCTGCGCTGAGCCAATCGGCGCGCTCAGGCTTTATGCTCGCCTCCCAGCCGTCGATGATCAGCCGGGCCAGCTTACTGCGGATCTCCGCATCGTCGCGTTCGTTCGTGCGGGCGAGGAGCGTGCGCAGGAGCATTGTCTTCGGCAGTGCCTCAATCTCGATCGGCAGCTGCGCTTTGCGTGTGGCGGGCCATGCCTGCACGGCGGCACGCAGCCGTGAGGTGAACAGCTCGATCACGGCGGCATCGGTGGTAGCAACCTGGATGCTCAGCGGGATCTGGTCGATCAGGCTATAGCCGCGACCGGGCAGATCGGCCACTTCGGCAACGTGTGAACCGAGCACATCGCGATAGTGGGAGGAGTCTGTTAAACGCAGGGCAAAGCGCTCGGTGAGGAATCCCGCAAGCTGGTTCGGAACCTGCATCGGTTGGCCGGCGGTGATCACCAGATGGACGCCGTACGGTCGGCACTGGCGAGCCAACGCAATCAGTCGATCAAGCCCACTCTCGGCGTTCTCTACCTGCCCGCCGAACGTCTCGACAAACTCAGTCAGGTTATCCAGCGCCAGCACAATTGCTGGCAGCGCCTTATCCGCATACCTGGCATTGTAGGAAAGCAGCGTATCTTCACGGGCATCGCCAAGCACTACCTTGCGCTGCTCGACGATATCGCTAATCTCGCGGAGCAGCTGCTCGACGCGCTCACGATAACTGGCCTCAGCCTCATTTGGCGTAATGACGGCACCAACATGGGGGAGCTGGGACAAGGGCATCAGCGAGCGACCTCCGAGGTCGAGCACATACATGTGTAGCTGATCCGGCGGGTGCGAGGCGGCCAGGCTCGTCACAAGCGTGCGGATAAAGGTCGTCTTCCCCGAGCCTGGTGCCCCGTAGATCACGGTGTGTCCACGAGCAAGATCGACGGACAAGGGGTACTGACGCGCCGCAGCAGGCGCATCCACGAGACCGACAACAGGCCGAAGCGCATAGTCCTCCCAAAGCAACGGCTGATCCCACCCGCTACCATCGGTCAGCCAGTGTACCATCGGCGGGCTGAGGCTGAGGGAGGCATCAGGCGCATGCCCGAGGGTGAGCAGCTCTTGGCGGTCGAGGTAGATCGCGGAGGTGATAGGGGCAATGCCTGGCCCACGAGACTCCGTCAGCGGGTCGGTGAGCGCCAGCTTTGTCGGCAGCGGGCCGGGCCAGGGGGCGCGCTGCGGAACGACGCCGCGCGAATCGGCCAGAGCGCGCAGCGCCTCGATCACCTCAAGAAACACCGGGCGGGAGGGCAGTTCGGCGGGGGCAATGTTAGACGTAGCATGGCGTCCCCACAGCACCGGCGGCAGGTTCCGCTGACCAGCTGGCACATACAGCTCGCCGGCGTAGGCCACCTGAATCAGCTCGATCTCCTCATTGCCCACCTGAAGGTAGCCGCGCCCTGGGATATTGTTCGGCAGGTACGCGGCCTCGGTGCGGCGGAGCATCTCGCGGCTCTCACCCTGGCTCTCGACTCGCAGACAGATGCGGTATTTGATATTTGAGCGCATCTGGTCAGTCACACCGCTCGGGCGCTGGGCGGCCAGCAAGAGATGGACGCCGAGGGAGCGTCCGATCCGGGTAATCTGCTCAAGCTGGCTCTTCGCATCCGCCCGGTCGGCGATCATCTCGGCAAACTCATCAATGACAATGAAGAGGAACGGGTATGGTATCTGGGTGATGTGGAGGTTGCGTTTACGATACTCGACGATCGTATTCACTTTGGCGCTGGCATTGAGGCGCTGGCGGCGGTCAAGTTCGGCGCGGATGGAGGTAAACATCCGCGTGACCGCATCGCCGTTCAGGTTGGTCACAATATCGACGCAGTGCGGCAGGTTGCGAAACGACTCGAAAGCACCACCGCCCTTAAAGTCCACCAGCACAAAATTCAGCGCGGTTGGGCTGTAGCTGGCGGCCATTCCGGCGATCAGTGCGATCAGCAGCTCGGATTTACCCGAGCCGGTGCTACCGGCAACCAGCCCATGGACACCGTCGCGGTTTGCCGAGAAGTTCAGGGCACGATCTTTATTCCCAGCCATCCGCCCGATCTTCGCCCGCAGCCATGAGGCGTTGCCCGCCTGCTCGCTCTTACTCCAAGCAGCTTGCGCATCTTTGACAAAGCCCTCGATTGTCGCATCGCTGCTAGATGTACCGTCATTGCTCCGCATCAGCTCCAGAAACGAGACGCTCTTCGCCAGGCCACTGCCCTCGGTCTGCTGGAGCTTGAGTCCCGCCATAGCTGTGGCCAACTCGGTCATCTGATTCCCATCGCGGATCGTGTCGGCGTTTCCGAGCAGACGCAGCGAATTTAGCCCAACCTCGGCATAGCGAAGGACTGTCTGGTCACCAGCCCGCTCAACCTCAATAAGCGCAGTACAGCCGCCGGGTGCCTTGCTTCGCCGAGGGACAAGGAACAGAACCGCTGCGCCAAGGATCGCCCCCTCCGCAATCAGAATCCCCAGACCGGCATCAGTCAGCGCGATGCTATGGAGTGGGTGTTTCGGATCGTTAGCGGCGGCAAGCAGATCGATCACAACCAGCAGTTGTGGCAGAGTCGGGTTCTCACCTGCCTGCTGCTCTGGGTCCTGAAGCCGAATCTTCCGCTGGGCCAGCACTCGTCGTAGACCTTCCGACCAGCGATCTAACGCGGTCCCTTGCTCCGGGTCAGACGACAGCTCATCTTTCGGATCATCAAGGAATACGATAGCGGTACTATCCTCGCCATTGCTCGCATGGGGAAGTTGTCGAACCCATGCCCAGTCTGCACGGTGGTCTGCCACGAGGAGGATTCGCATGTCAGAGGGCGCATGGAAGGCGGCGACGTGAGCGATCATCGCGCGGGCCAGATCAGTAGCGGGGCCGGGATCTCCCGCAATTGCGAGCGCATGAGAAAAATGAGGTGGGGGCGGGCCCTTCACCTCTTCATCGTCCTCGGGCTTCGGCGGCGCGGGGCGGAGCATCACCGTCACCGGCATCGCGCTGACAAATTGCGAGTCTGCCGCAAGCTTAAGTGCATCACGTCGCAGCTGGCTGTTGCCATCAGATTCGGTAAGCGTGTAGACAACGGTTGATGGTAGCGTCGCAACCCCAAGGCGCACCATGCCAAAGTCGGGGTCGCCGACCCGCCGCTCCCAGAGGCGCACCACATCTGCTGCGGTGCCTGACGGCTTGCGCGCCACGGCCTGTGCGTGCCGCACCAGCGCAGCGGTGCCATCAGGGTCAGGGTAGTTGTACTGGGCAAAGCGGCGCTGAGCTTCCTGGGCCGCGCGCATATCGCGGTAGAGATCGAGCAGCTGACTGGCGTAGGCATCCCGCTCAGCAGCACGCTCAACCTCTTCGCCACGGTAGGTGTAGATCGCAAATGCCGTTGACGCGATCACCGAGAGCGCCATTGGGATGAGCAATAAGGGGCTACGCCCGCTGCCACCAAGCGACGAGACCAGGATATACCCGATGATCGTCGTCAGCGGGAGCGCCACCTGCACCAGTCGACTCGTTGTGACCGCACGCTGATCTGGTGGCTTGGGGATCTCAATGCTACCGAACGGGAGGTCGGGCTGTATGCGTGGCGGGCGATCAGAGGCTATCTGGTTACTCATACGAAGATTTCACGAACTGACAAGAGTAAGGCTATCAGGAAGGCAACGAGCAGTACAATTGCCGCAATGCGAAAGATTCGTGCTGGTGGGGGCCAACGGCTCGGGCGGACGACCGGGGTCATGCCAATCTCAGTTCCCTTGATCTCATCGACGATAGCCCGTGCGTCGATCGGGCGAGCCGACGGGTTGCGGGCGAGCATCTGGAGCGCGAGATTGGCAATCGGCTGGACATCCGCGCGCATGAGCGGAGTGACCTGGCCAGCGATGATTCGCTGATAGATCGGCTCTGCGGAGATCTGGTTGCGGGAAAAGGGGGGCGTGCTAGCCAACAGCTCGTACAACACGAGGCCAAGTCCGTAGACATCCGTCTGTGTACCCGCGCCGACCCCGCCACCTACACGCGTGGGGCTTGCGAGTTCCGGCGCAGTACCACCTGGGCGAACCGCGTCCCGGTACCAGTGTTCAACATAGGTGCGGTTATCGGTTGTTTGGCGCAAGGTCGTCGCCAACCCGAGATCCACCAGCGTCACGCGGGGAACACCCTGATCACCCGCAAAGTGGACAAGCACACTCTCTGGCCCAAGAGCGAGGTGAAGATGCTGTGCGCCATGCACAAGCGCAATCGCAGAAGCCAGCTCAATAGTGATCCAGCCGATGTGATCGATCCATAGCTGCGGGTGCTTCTTCAGCACATCCTGGAGCGGCTCGCCTGGGATATGAGCAAAGAGGGTATAGGTCACGAGCTGGTCGCTAAGCATTGCCCGACCTACAAGGCGCGCCTGTGCATTGGCTCGTGTGTAGGGCGATACGAGCGTGGGGAGGACAGGGCGTTGGTTTGCGGTGGACTGAAGCTTCTGGAGCAACTCAGCCTCACGAATCAGCCGATGCTCGTTATCTTGGCCGGGGTGGGCCACTTTAAGAAACACCCGCTGCTGAAGGTGAATGGCCTCATAGATCACGGCGGAGCGCAGCACCACGAGCGGGCGAACGACCTCAACATCGCCGAGGCGGTCTCCATATGCGAGCACCATCGGTGCACGTTCAGCCTGACAGAACGGCTCCTGACAGAAGAGTGCACAGGATGGAGCAGTGCGATCACAGAGCAAACAGACCCGATCCACAAGATTCTCCATCTCGCTGCGGAACCAGCTGCGTGGTTTTGTACGCCCGATGCAGAAAGACTCAATCTACACCCACCATATGTTTCGGTTACGGCCGCACGCGCGTTAGCCTTAAACATATGGTGGGTGAAGACAATTCTAGGAAGTACGCAGCAACCGTTTAATGAAAACGCGCCGCACCGAGCTCATCGCCGCGCTCAAACGCATCGACTGAAGCGGTGAGATCCTGGCTGATCTCGCCACACTTCTCTGCCACATTCTCGATATATGGCTTGACCGTATCGATGAAGTAGGCCACGGCGGCCCCACCGACTGCACCAATGAATGCCGTTGCCTTGAGCACGTTGCTCAGCGCAGTGAGCACTTTGACGACCTGCGTCAAGGTCTCACTGATCTGAGAGAACTTTTTTGAGAAATCCCTGACCACAGGGACATCCATGTAGACGCCATCCACAGCCATAAACGCTCCTCTCTTCGATTGACGATACTGGGTAAGATCCGGTGCGTTGGTGGACTATGCCTAGTAGAAGCTAAAGGCGTCGAACAGCCGGGACTTCACCAAGCGCTCAACTTCTTCATCGGCTCGCTCAATCACGTCGCGGGCATACTCTAGGTTCGTGCAGGTCGTAGAGATATGATTCTGGATGGTGGTGACATTCGGAATCAAAAGGGAAGAGACTTCCTCGACAAACGCGTCAGCGCCTTTGCCTTGCCAAGCCCCGCCGACAACCTGCTGAATCATCGCCTTCAGCGGGTTCATGGCTGCCTGCTCAACCGTATTCAGCTGATCCGTCAGGCCTTTTAGCACGCTATCCAACACTGCCCGCGCCAAGCGGAGCAGAATTTCCGTTACGGACATAGTGGCACTCCTCTGCTACTACGCATACCTGCTAACTGCCGAACTGGCTACGAGAGGTGTCATCGGCCTCACGCATGTACTCCACCGCAGCCTTGACATCCTCTTCCAGCTCCTGAAACTTCTCGATCAGCTTGCTCAGCGACGGAGTAAGCTTGCTGCGGATTGCATCCACAAAAGCAGTGCCACCGCGTCCGAGCAGCGCACCCTCTTCCATCATATTAGCGATGCTCTGCATCTCCTGCACCACATCCTGTAGATCCTCGCCGCCCTGATGGAATGTCCTGGACATCTGCTCGGCCAGGCCATAGTCTAGTTTGATCTCGTCATGTGCCATCGTTATCGCTCCAGGTAGCCCCGGCGAGCGCCGGAATGCAGCTTAATTGCGGAACCGAGAGCTCGCCTCTTCTTCGGCGTGCTTCATCTTCTGTACGATCTCGCGCACCGTTCGGCTCGCCTCTTCGAGTACCTCGTGCAGCCGATGGGCGGCCGGGAGCACTTCACTATTCATCTCTGCGAAGAAGCTATCGGCACCACGACCGAGCCACCCGCCATCTTCGAGTGGGCCCATACTGCGCTGAACCTGCTGGAGTGTGTGTCTGGCAGCATGCGATTGATTGGCGAACCGGCTTGCAATTTGCTCGAGCTGATCATAATCAGCCCGAATTTCTTCAGCCACATGAACCTCCTATGGATGCTATGGCACTATGAGGAACAGGAAAAAAGTAGTGGAATATCAATATTTGCAAATGAGGTGAGCTTTCAGATCAACACCTGATGCCTTCCGCAGGCCAATATCCCCAAAGATTCACAGATGGTATTGTTTCAAGCTCTAGGAACGCCGAACCTAGCGAAAGTTACAAAATAAACACAATCGCAATACCACAAAATTCACCCTGTTACGTTGAGCGGAGCGACCGGAATTCTCCGCTTCGCTCAGCATGACCGGATACCTCACAGCGTTACTTCTGCGGTATTGCCCGTAATCCTCTTCTTTGTGTAAATATGAACAAATATGACATACATATTACTAATATAATATACTAATCATAGAGCTGTCAATAGATGGGGGTGAAGATTTTGAAAGCTCGATCAGACCCATGGAAGCATAGTACATAACCCGTGAGAATAGGCGGGCAGGGCGCATCGCGACGCGCCTTACGATCCGGTTTTCATCGCGGCGGCGTGTGCCCCCGCGCATGAACGTCTTTTGCGATATCGTCAAGAAACTAATCCTCATCTGACGGAGTTTTCCCATGATGACTAATACCCATATAGCATACATACTATTCTGACATACCGCTCGCCGCGTATCAGCAGGTCTCGTTCAGGTAAACAAGACGCGCCGCCCTCAGGCGGCGCGTGCTGCGTTTGTGAGACTGGGAGGCGACTATGCCTCGACCGCGACCAGCTCCGCCTCGACTCGCTTGCGGTGCCGCGGGCGGCCGCCCTGCGGCTCCTCAGCACCCGCATCGTCGATCCTGACCGCGCCGGATGGCGAGCCCCATAACAGCAAGGATTGTGCGATAATACCCTACGCAAAGGGTTTCGCAGCACACGTTTACATAGGCACCCCTCAGAAGGGGACGTCGGGCTATCCCCTCTTCGACCTACCCCTTCACCCACCGACCTCTGCCCCATGTCCATGAAAGGATGCTCGCCGATGAGTGGCTCCCCTGCCCTAATCAGCCTGTCGAGTCGGGTGCGTGCGCTGCCGAATAATATCTACCTTGTGGAGACGCAGTCCGGCGAGGTGCTGGTGAACAGCCCGCCCGAGACGCTAAAGTACCTGCTGTCTGCCGGTGTCACGCCTCCGGTGAACGTGCTGCTGCCCCCGGATGCGCCCGCCGAACAGGAGCTCGGGTCGAGCGGCTTTGTGCGCCGTGGGATCAGCTATGCGAGCGTCGAGTTTATTATTTACTCCAACTTTTTCGTGAAGAATCGCCGCGCCCGCCTGATCACCGTCACCGAGGATCAGGCCCGCCGCCTGCGGCTGATCCTGGCCGAGACGATCAGCGGGCCGGCGGACGACTCGGCCTACGGACCGTACGGCTGGGTGCGCCGCGAGTGCGCCGCCGTGAGCTACTACCCGCCCCTCGGCCGCGCGCCGCGCGTCAGTGATATGGCCGATATTGTGAGCCTGGAGGCCGGCGGCGGCGACCTGGGGGCGACCCAGATCGCCCTGGAGGATGGCGATTTTGTGTTCTATGAGTGCGGGGAGGTGGCGGCGCGGGTGGGCACACAGATTACCCAGGTGGCGATGCCGCTGACGGTGGCCCCGCCCCGCCCGCTCCACCGCCAGGAGCTGACCCTCCAGTTTATCGGCGGCAGCGACGGCTTCGACCCGGCTGGGATCACGACCTGCTTTCTGGCCTACCTGGGCACGAGCGTGCAGACTCAGGCTACGCTCTTTGACGCGGCGGCCTATGTGCTGGTGCGCCTGGGGAACCTGGGCATGGCCTCGCACCATGTCTCCGAGGTGGTGATCTCGCACCTGCACGAAGATCATGTGGCCGGGCTGCCAGAGATCATCCTGATGGGCAGCCACCGGGTGCGCCTGCTCACCTCGGACATTGTGTACGCCAGCCTGCTGCGCATACTGGGGGCGATGCTGGCCCTGCCCGAGGATGAGGCCGCCGCGCTCTTCGACTACTACCCGCTTAACCCCGGCACGCCGGTGGAGCTGGAGGGCCGACGATTCGAGGCGATCTACGCGATCCACTCCATCCCGACGATCGCCGTGCGGGTGAATGGGGTCTGCTACTCGGGCGATATGCGCTACGACGAAGACTGGTTCGGCGAGCTGGAGGCGCGCGGCATTCTGTCGGGGCAGCGGCGCGAGGAGCTGATGCGCTTCGCAGAGGGGGCCAGCGTGCTGGTGCAGGATGTCGGCGGTGGCCCCATCCACAGCACGCTCACGCCGCGGCTGCTCCAGGCGCTCACCGCAAAGAGCCAGCACCTGGTGCTGGCGCACACCAGCAAGCACCTGCTGCCCGCCGAGAGCGATGATCTGGCCGGGCGGATCGAGTTCGCCGACAGCGGCCATGTGGTAGCCCTGGGCGATCTGCTGCCCGACGATGCCCGGATCGAGATCGCCGAGACGATCGCGGCCTGCCCGCTCTTCGCCCGCCTGTCGGTGGCGAAGCGGCTCAGCCTGGCCATCCAGGTCGAGGTGATAGATTGTCAGGACGGCGAGACTATCATCCGCGAGGGCGATGCCTCGGACGGCCAGGCATACATCGTCCACTCCGGCCTGGTCGAGATCTGGATCGGCGGGGCGCAGGTGCGGGTGCTCGGGCGCGGCAACAGCATCGGCGAGCGCGGGGCCATCCTGGGCGACACGCGCAGCAGCACGATGACCGCACGCGGCCACGTGCAGCTGGTGCGCTTCCCGCCAGAGATGTTCCAGCCGGTGGCCGCGTATCTCGGCCTGGCCGATGCCTTCGCCCGTGCCGATTGGCTGGGGAAGGTGCCGGTGCTGCGTGACCTGCCCTGGGCCGGCCTGCTTGATCTGGCGCTAGACTTCTTGCCGCGCCAGGTGGACGCCGACGAGCCGCTGTTTAGCTACGGCGAACCGGGCTACGAGGGCTACCTGCTGGTCGCTGGCGCGATCAGGTTCAGCGACGCGAGCGGCGGCCTGATTGATATCTTGAGCGAGCCGGGTCAGTTCTTCGGCGGGCGCTCGGCGCTCTATGGCACGCCGCGCAGCGCCTCGGCTCGCGCAAGCGTCGCCTCGGAGATCTGGGAGCTTTCGGCTCCGGCCCTCCAGCGGCTCAACCTGCTCTACCCGAACATCCTGCTGCATATGCGGGCGGTCGAGGCCGGGCTCCAGCGCAGCCGGCATCGGTAGATCTTTAGGAGTCGGGAGTTGGGAGTCGGGAGTCGGGGGACAGGGGACAGGAGTCGAGGGCCGGATCACCGACTCCCGACTCCTGTCCCCTGAATCCTGACTTCTGTCAAGGCGCATCCTCGGCCCAGAGCATCCCCACCCGCTCGGACGAGAGGACGATCACCCCATTGTCGAAGGGCGCGGCGCTGATCGAGCGCCAGCCCAGCACCTCTCCCCCCGCGATATCGTAGATGGCGAACGGCCCGCTGCACGCGCCATTAGTGAAGTAGCGCGCCCCCTGCGCGAAGAGCGCCAGGAATCGCCCGGCTAGCTCCTCGGCCGCAGCCTGCTCGACGATATCGTTTGGGTAGGCTAGCTCGCTCGCGATCAGGTGGGTCAGGATCTTGGTCGCGATGCGCCTTGGCACCTCCACCCAGTTCCCTCCCAGCCCGGTGTATCCCGCATCTATGGCAAGCGCGTCCAGCGCATCGGCGGGCTCGCCGGTCGTCTCGCCCAGGCGGCGCACGCTTACGAGCAGCGGGTAGCTCTCGGCGCGGGCTGCGTCGAGGTCGTCCATCAACGTCTCGATGGCGCGGTCGGGGTCGGTCTGTAGGATAGGCATAGGGCTCCTTGGAATGTTGAATGTTGAATGTTGAATAGCAGCAGGTGTATCCTTTTTCGTGTATAATGATATCTCTGCAATCTGCAATCTACAATCTACAATCTGCAATTATACCAGGGGAGCGCGGCGATGATTTCAACAGAGCTAATCCTACTGGGGGTGGCGGCGCTCATGGCGGCCAGCGTGCTGGCCAGCAAAGCATCGAGCCAGACGGGAATCCCGGCCCTGCTGCTGTTTCTGCTGATCGGAATGCTGGCGGGAGCCGAGGGGCCGGGGCGGATCTACCTGGACAGCCCCAGCCTGGTGCAGTCGGTCGGGGTGGTGGCGCTGGTGCTGATCCTGTTCTCGGGCGGGCTGGACACGAGCTGGCAGGCGGTGCGGCCGATCCTGTGGCACGGCATGACCCTGGCGAACCTCGGGGTGGTGATCAGCGCGGCGGTGATGGGGGCGGTGGTCTGGCTGACCCTGGGCTACTCGCCGCTGGAAGGTCTGCTGCTGGGGGCGATCGTCTCATCCACCGACGCGGCGGCGGTATTTACGGTGCTGCGGGCAAATGGGGTGAACCTGAAGGGCAACCTGGAGCCGCTGATCGAGTTCGAGTCGGGATCGAACGACCCGATGGCGGTCTTTCTGACGGTGGGGCTGACCGGGCTGGTGGTGGGGACACATGGGTCGCTGATCGGGCTGGGGGTAGGCTTTGTCTGGCAGATGGCCCTGGGCACCGTGGCGGGCTACGGGATGGGCCGCGTCATTACCTGGGTGGTGAACCGCATGCGGCTGAGCCAGGAGGGGCTCTACCCGGTGCTGACGCTGGCCCTGGTGCTGCTCACCTACAGCCTGACGGCGGTGCTGGGCGGCAACGGCTTTCTGGCGGTCTACCTGGCGGGGATCGTGATGAACGGGCAGAACTTTGTCCACAAGCGCAGCCTGATGCGCTTCCACGACGGGGTGGCCTGGCTCATGCAGATCGCCATGTTCATCACCCTGGGGCTCCAGGTGCTGCCCTCGGAGCTGCTGCCGGTGATCGGCACGGGGCTGCTGATGTCGGCGGCGCTGATCTTTGTGGCCCGGCCGGTGAGCGTCTTCCTCTCGCTGGCCTTGATGCGCATCAGCGTGCGCGAGAAGCTGGTGGTCTCGTGGGTGGGGCTGCGGGGCGCGGTGCCGATCGTGCTGGCCACCTTCCCGCTGCTGGCGGGCGCGCCCCACGCCGACGCGATCTTCAATATTGTGTTCTTCATTGTGATCAGCTCGGTGCTGCTCCAGGGCACGACGATCCCGCTGGTGGCGCGCTGGCTGGGGGCGCAGGCGAGCGGCCAGCACACGTTCCACTACCCCCACGAGTTTACGCCGAATGTCTCGGCGAGCTGTCGGCTGATCGAGCTGACGGTGGGGGCAGGGTCGTCTGCGCCGGGGCGGACGATCATGGAGCTGGGGCTGCCGCCCGGCACCCTAGTGGTCTCGATCCGTCGCCGGGGCGAGTCGCTCGTGCCGGGAGGCGGCACGCTGCTCAATGTAGACGACCGGGTGCTGGTGCTGGCCGAGGCGGAGCTGATGGAGACGGTGCGCGCGGCGCTGCTGTGACCAAGGGTGAGAAAAATCACACATAGGCCACGGGGCTGAGAATAATCGCGGTGTTATAATAATCATAGCACGTAGATAGGCTTAAATAGGAGAGAATCGTTATGAGCGAGACGACGGAGACGCCTGCCGCCCGGGCCGAGCTCGATCAGCTCTGTGCAAATGCGATCCGCGCCCTGGCAATAGATGGCGTTCAGAAGGCGAACAGCGGCCACCCCGGCCTGCCGCTGGGCATGGCCGACACCGCATACGTCCTCTGGTCGAAGTTTCTGAGCCACAACCCGGCCGACCCGCAGTGGCCGAACCGCGACCGCTTCGTCCTCTCGGCGGGCCACGGCTCGATGCTGCTCTATGCGCTGCTGCATCTGACCGGCTATGATCTCTCGATCGACGATCTGAAGCAGTTCCGCCAGGTTGGCAGCAAGACGCCCGGACACCCGGAGTATCACGACACGCCCGGCGTGGAGATGACGACGGGGCCGCTTGGGCAGGGCGTGGCCACGGCGGTTGGCATGGCCCTCGCCGAGCGCTGGCTGGCGACTACGCTCAACCGGACGGGGATGAACGTGGTGGATCACCACACCTACGTGCTGTGCGGCGACGGCGACCTGATGGAGGGGATCTCGCACGAGGCGGCCAGCCTGGCCGGCCACCTCAAGCTCGGCAAGCTGATCTGCCTCTACGACAGCAATAATATCTCGCTGGTTGGCCCGACGAGCCTCTCCTTCTCGGAGAATATAGCCGAGCGCTTTGACTCCTACGGCTGGCAGGTGCTGACGGTAGACGGCCACAATATGGTCGAGGTTGCCCAGGCGCTGGCCGAGGCCAAGGACGAGGCCGGGCGTCCGTCGATGATCATCTGCCAGACCCACATCGGCTACGGCAGCCCGAAGCAGGACAGCCACACCGCGCACGGCGAGCCGCTCGGCGCGGCCAATGTGGCGAAGACGAAGGAGTTCTTTGGCTGGCCGACCGAGCCCGACTTCTACGTGCCCGGCGAGGTGTACGAGCACATGCAGGTTGCGCTTGAGGTGGGCGGGGCGCGGCAGCGCGAGTGGGAGGCCACTCTGGCGCGCTATAAGGAATCCTACCCCGACATGGGCGCCCTGTGGGACCGTATGATGGCGAAGGCGCTGCCAGACGACTGGCCGGCGACGCTGCCGGTCTTCCCGGCTGACCCGAAGGCTAAGGGGACGCGCGTGGCCTCGGGCGATGTGCTGAACGCGATCGCCGCATCCATCCCCGAGCTGCTGGGCGGCTCGGCCGACCTGCACAGCTCAGATCAGACCTACCTGAAGAGCTACGCATCGATCGCGCCCGACGACTTCAGCGGGCGCAACGTCCACTATGGCGTGCGCGAGCACGCCATGGGCGCGGCGCTCAACGGCATGGCCCTGCACGGCGGGGTCATCCCCTACGGCGGCACCTTCTTCGTCTTCAGCGACTACCTGCGCCCGGCGATCCGCCTGGCCGCGCTGATGAAGATCCAGGTGGTGTATGTCTTCACCCACGACAGCATCGGCGTGGGCGAGGACGGGCCGACCCACCAGCCGGTGGAGCACCTGGCGGCGCTGCGCTCTATCCCCAACCTGACGGTGTTCCGCGCCGGGGACGCGAACGAGGCGGCTATGGGCTGGCGGGTGGCCCTGGAGCGGCGCGACGGGCCGACGGCGCTGATCTTCACGCGGCAGAATGTGCCGACCATGGACCGCACGGTGGTGGCCCCGGCCGAGGACGCGCTGCGCGGCGGCTATGTGCTGCGCGCCGTCGAGAGCCCGCAGGTGGCCCTGATCGGCACCGGCTCGGAGCTGGGCCTGGCCCTGGAGGCGGCCGACCTGCTGGCCGCGCGCGGCGTGGCCGCCCAGGTGGTGAGCCTGCCCAGCTGGGAGATCTTCGAGGCCCAGGATCAGGCATACCGCGATAGCGTACTGCCGCCCAGCCTGACCGCGCGCGTGGCGGTGGAGGCCGGCATCTCGATGGGCTGGGATCGCTACGTCGGCCCGAGCGGCGCGATGGTGGGCATCAACCACTTCGGCGCATCTGGCCCGGCCCCCGAGCTGTTCAAGAAGTTCGGCTTCACCGCCGAGCATGTGGCCGAGGTGGCGATGCGGGTGATCGGCGGCTAAACGAGGGTAGAGCGGACGTGAAGAGGGTTGTGGGAGGGCTTACCCTCCCACAACCCTCTTATTGCAATACCGCAAAACTCGCCCTGTCACGCTGAGCGAAGCGAAGCGTCCCGGCGGGCGTTAGGGACACCGGGACGCTTCGCTTCGCTCAGCGTGACATGTATGACAGAGTGACGTTTGCGCTACTGCCTCTTATTATTCTTTGTGAAATCGGTGCATTATTAATGATTCACTACAATGACATATTAGTGAGTCTATTACTGAATAAGTACGTAGACATCCTAGGACCTTGCCCCTATAATAGGGCTGTCGGTATTAGCTGAGGAGGTGTTTTTATGGCAGACACACAGAATTCCGGTAACACGGCACCCAAGGGCGAGGATCTGGCCGAGGCGGTTGTCGCAATGAGCAATAGCATGGCCCGCGTGGGCGTCATGGTCGCAACGCTACCGCTTGCTGTTCTCCCACCCAAAGCTCGCGAAGATGCGACGGCGGTGGCGAATGACCTTTTCAACTCGGTAGGCAGCCTTCATCTGAGCATCGCCAAGACGGCCATTCGCGGCCTTAGCGCTGTGACGAGCGAGCTGACCAAGGCTGCCCAGCCGATGCTCGGCGCTGCAAACAAGGCGTTGAACGAGGTCTCCGCATCGGCGAAGCGGTAACGCGAACGCCAGCGAGGGCGCGGTGATCCCGCGCCATCAACGCACACCTGATGGATACTAGCGGCGCGAGGACAGTCCTGTCCTCGCGCCGCTGCCGTTAGCGGCCGCGCAGAAATGGTGTATATTCTCGCGATGGGCGCTGAATGTGCGCCCGTCACAAGAATAGGAGGCTTCTGTGCTAACGATCCTGATCGGCGGGCTGGTGGTGCTGGGGGCGGCGCTGCTAGGTGGGATTACCGGGTTTGGCTTCGCCCTCGTCTGCACGCCGCTGCTGCTGAGCCTGGGGGTGCCCCTGGCGGTGGTGGTGATCTCGAACCTGAGCCTGGCGACGGCCACACGGCTCTCGGTGGCCTACCGGCTGCGCGCGCATATCGACCCGCGCAGGGTGGCATGGCTGGTGGCGGCCAGTGTGCCCGGCATCCTGCTGGGCACCTGGGTGATCGCCTGGGCTGACCCGCATATGATCAAGGTGGCGGCCGGCGTCATGGTGATCATAGCCGTCCTGCTCATCCTGCGCAGCATGTCCCACCCGGCACCGGCGCGCATCCCCGGCTCCACCGGGCTGGCCGGCTTCCTGGCCGGCTTTCTCGGCGCGACAACCTCGCTCAACGGTATCCCGCCGGTGCTGCTGCTCGCCCGCGACCGCGTCTCGCCGAAGGGATTCCAGGCCAACCTGGCGCTCTTCTTCATCTCTAGCAACCTGATCACCCTGGCGGTGCTGGCGACGCGCGGCGCGCCCTTCGCCGAGGCGCTGCTGCCCCGTGGCCTGATCTGGCTGCCTGTGGCCCTGGCCGGAAATCTGATCGGGGTGCGCCTCGGCACGAGCCTGCCCGACCTGCTCTTCCGCCGGATCGCGCTGGCGGTGGCCTTCGTGGCCGGGGTGCTGGCGATCATCACGGCATAAGACAGGGGACAGGGGACAGGCCGAGCGCATCCGCAAATGATCAGAAATACTCTGGCTATGTAGCACCCTGCATCGCTTGCTGATGCGCTCCAAATGCACCCTACACCCTGTAGCCTCGTCTTATGGTATGATGCGCACGGGTGGCGTCACAGGCACCATCGCAGAGGCGCGTGAGGAGTGAGGAGCATTTTGATGACCAGCACCATCTACCTGATCCGCCACGGCGAGACGGACTGGAACCTGGCGGGGCGCTGGCAGGGCCACGCCGATGTGCCGCTGAATGACCTGGGCCTGCGCCAGGCGCGCCTGCTCGCCCAGCGGCTTCTGTCTGAGCAGATCCAGTTTGATGCGATCTATAGCAGCGACCTCACCCGCGCCTACCAGACGGCATGGGAGCTTGGTGCGGCCGTGCGCGTTCCGGTGCAGCTCTACCCGCCCCTCCGCGAGATTGACATCGGCGCCTGGAGCGGCCTGCACTATGATCAGATCCGCGAGCAGTTTCCAATTGAGGCGAAGCTGCTTGAGCAGGGCCAGGACATCCCCCGTGGCGGCGGCGAGACGCTGTCGGCCCTGCGCAAGCGTGTGGTTGAGGCCGTCGAGGGGATCGTCGCCCACCGCGATGGCGAGACGATCGCCCTCGTCACTCACGGCGGCTGCATCCGCATGCTTCTGGCCCACGTCGAGAGCTACCACGGCGACGGATTTAAGCGCTTCCCCCATATCGGCAATACCTCGATCAGCATCCTGCGCTGTAGCAGCGGCGGCTGGGACACCCTCAGCATCAATGATATGCGCCACCTGGAGGAGACTCACGAGGCCGAGCTGGCCTCATCGCCCCCCGATGACGCCGAGCAGCCGGCGCTGTAGGGACGCAGCGCGCTGCGTCCCTACAGCGCGGTGATGGTGCTTTGTGGACGACCGCTACCTCGTCGAGACGCCTGAGATCGTCGATCTGGCCTACGACGTGGCCGGTCTGGGCTCGCGCTGCCTGGCGGCGGCGGTCGATACCCTGCTGATCATGCTTTTCCTCACTGGCCTGGGGGCCGCGCTCTTCCTCACCGTCGGGCAGCTTGTGGGCGAATCTGGCGGGAGCCTGGTGCTGGCGGCATGGTCGCTGCTCTCCTTCGCCGCGCTCTGGGGCTACTACCTGGCCTTCGAGCTTGTCTGGGCTGGGCAGACCCCAGGAAAGCGCCTCCTCGGCCTGCGGGCGGTGCGCGAGGGCGGCAGGCCGATCACCGCGAGCGCCTCTGCCGTGCGCAACCTGGTGCGGATCGTCGACTTCCTGCCCTTCGGCTATGGCCTCGGCGCGCTGGTGATGTTCGCCGACCCGCGCTCTCGCCGCCTCGGCGATCTGGCCGCCGGCACGCTGGTGGTGCGCGTGGGCGTCGCGGTGTCGCTCGACCAGCTGGCTGAGCAGTCCGCGCCGGTGATCATCCCGCCGCGCGCCCCCGACGCCCCGCCCACGCCCCTGCTGCCCGACCTCCAGCGCATCGCCGCCGACGACTACGATCTGGCCCAGGACTTCCTACGCCGCCGGGCGCGGCTCAGCCCCGAGCAGCGCGCGCGCCTCGCCGCGCAGCTCGCCGCCGCCCTGCGCGCCCGCCTCGGCATGCCCGACAGCGGCGAGCCCGAGCCGTTTATTGAGCACTTTGTGCGCGAGTACCGGGTGTATCGGGCGATGACGTAGGGGCACCCCCTTGTGGGTGCCCCTACGTCATCGCCCTTGCCGCCGCCGCCTCGCCGCTGAGGATGGCGCCCTCGACGAATGGCCCGCCAAGGTAGTCGCCGGCGAAGGCCAGCCCTGGCGGCCCGTGATCGCCGTCGGCGAGCAGCTGGAGCCGGTGAAAGTGGCCCACATCGAACTCGGGCAGTGCCTCGGGGCAGCGGTAGAGCCGCTGGAAGACCGCGTGGGGCGTCGGGTCGTAGCGTGGGGCCAGGCGGCGCAGCTCGGCGAGCATTAGCCCGATCAGTGACTCGTCGTCGCACTGGCGCAGCCCGTCCATCGCCGGGCCAGAGAGGTGCAGTGCCAGGGTGTCGCGCCCACGCGGCACGGCCGAGGCGCTCTTCACCGCCTGGATGGTGGCCGAGGCAAGGAATGCCGACTCACGGCGGGGGAAGAGCAGCCCATAGAAGTCGCGCGGGAGCCGCTCGCGCGTGCCGGTGGCCAGCAGCGCGGTGGACGAGTAGCGCACCTCGCGAAACAGGGCCAGCCGCTCATCGCCGAGCCAGGGCAGTATGCGGGGCACGGCGCTGGCCGTAGTGGCACAGACAACCATATCGGCGCTAAGATCCTGAGCGCCGCCCTCAAGGCGCACCAGGTAGCCCCCGCCGGGCCGACGCTCTACGGCGCAGACCCGCGCCCCCAGACGCACGTCCATGCCTGCGGCCATAGCGAGGGGCAGCTGGCCGAGCCCCTGGCGCAGGGTGAAGAGCTGGAGCCCCGCCGGGTGGCTCAGGCCCGCGCGCAGCACCAGCATCAGCAGCGCCCGCGAGGTGCGCTCCGGCGTCCAGTAGAAGATCCCCGAGAGCGGCGGCTGGAGCACATACTCCAGCAGGTCATCAGAGAGATGGGCGCGGGCGTAGTCGCTCACCGAGGAGTCGTCGATCAGGTGCGCCTTCTGGAAGGCCGCCAGGTCGAGCAGGGGGCCGTGGCGCACCAGCGAGGCCAGCAGGTAGGAGAGTGCCAGCTTGTGGCGAGGGGCGACCAGGGAGGTGAAGGCTAGGCGGATGTTCGGCCAGAGCGAGTGGAAGCGCCCATCGCGCAGGATGGCCGAGCTGCTCGGGATGCGCCGCAGGTCGTCGCGCAGGCCAAGCTCATCGATCAGGGCCAGGGTGCGCGTGTAGAAGCTGGCCAGAAACTCGGCCCCCAGCTCGATCTGGCAGCCCTGCTCGACAAGCGTGCGCACGCGCCCGCCGACCGTCGGGTCGGCCTCTAGCACTATGACCTGCGCCCCGCTGGCGCGAAGCTGGCGGGCGGCGGCCAGGCCGGCAACTCCCGCGCCGATAACGATAGCTGTTGGGGGCTGGGTCAACTCATACCAACTTTTACCAGAGGGGAGGGTCGGAGGGGCCTATGGCCCCTCCGAAACACATCTTCTCGCAACGCAGCCGACGGCGGCGGGGTCAACTCATCAGCAAGATCGGCAGGAGGTTGCTGATCCACATGTAGCGCATAATCTTCAGGGCCAGCGTGATCGTCGCATCGTCGGTGCTGCGGGCCAGCATGACGATCACCGCGACGGTGGGCAGCACAGCGCATGGCAGCAGGGCCAGCAGGTAGGATGCCCCTATCAGGCCGGATATCCAGGGCAGCAGGGCCACACCGATGAAGAGCAGCCCGGCGGCCTGGAAGATCCGCACCGCGCCCCGCACGCCGAAGGCGGTGGCCACCGTGCGCAATCCCGCCCGCCCGTCGCCCCGCCAGTCGGCCGTGGTCTTCAAGATCTCGTGGCTGAAGTCGAACAGCCACATCAGCCCGGCCACGATCCCGACGAGGGCGGAGATCCCGCCGCCAGCCAGGCCGCCGTAGAGCGGGATGGAGGCGATCAGGAGAGCCATGCACGCGTTGCCCCAGAGCACCGTGCCCTTCAGCGCGAATGAGTAGATCGTGGCCAGCAGTGTGGTGCAGAGGGCGAATAGGGCGAGGGCCGGCCCGAGCGATGCCGCCAGCAGCAGGGCCGCCCCCGCTAGGGCGAGGGCCAGCCACAGGGCCGCCTCGCGGGCGATCTTGCCCGCCGGAATGGGCCGGTGCGGCTTGCTGTAGCCGTCCACCTGGATATCGACATAGTCGTTGATCACGAAGCCATAGGCCACCACCAGCCCCACCACCGCCGCCGCGCCCCAGCTTCTGAGCGCCAGGGCCGCTGTCGCGCCGCCGGATAGGTAGGTGCCCACCAGTGTGTAGACCGCCGCATACATGCTGTTGGTATAACGAGTGATCTGGGCCAGGCTTGCAACCCGGTATCGCATAGTGCT
Organism: Chloroflexales bacterium ZM16-3; assembly: GCA_004138175.2. Classification (GTDB taxonomy): domain Bacteria; phylum Chloroflexota; class Chloroflexia; order Chloroflexales; family Chloroflexaceae; genus Oscillochloris; species Oscillochloris kuznetsovii. Next base: position 52,442 of record RYFE02000005.1, read on the forward strand.
GACGACCACACAGCCTCCCTCTGCTCCGCGCCGCCGACCTGGCGGTACGCCACATCATAACAAGTTTGGGCAGATCCGTACATGGCCGCAGCCAGAGGTTCGGCCTTCAGACCGATGGCCCGACCGCCCTGGGCGTGGTACCCTTTGAAACACGAGTTCGCTTTCTATCAGAGGTAGGATGACATGACAGACCGGAAGGACCTCGCCCGCGCCGCACCAGGCGGCCGTGCGCCCTCCCGGCCGATGCTCCCCTGAGCCTCGCCCGACACCGCTCTCAAGCTGTGGGTGCACGCCGATGCCCCGCAGCTTTTTTTATTGCAGATTGTAGATTGTTCAGGGCTCAGACAAGGTTTCAGGATGGGCAATTTTACTTTACCGTCTTGTACTGGCCCTCACCCCCCAGCCCCCTCTCCCGCTGCGGCGGGCGAGGGGGAGTATTCCGCACTAGGAAGGGATTTGCCCCCCTCTCTCCTTGAGGGAGAGGGGCTGGGGGTGAGGGGTGTCCGGCGGCAAACTGTCAAGCTGCTAAGAATCTTGTTTCACCTGCAATCTGCAATCTAGGAGGTCCCCCAGGTGGCACAGCGTAGCGAGTTCACCGCCCCGAACGCCTACACCTACGACCAGCGCAGCGTACCGCGCTGGGTCTTCTCGCACATCCGGCGCTACTGGTACTTCGCATTGAGCTTCTACTTCTTCTTTCTGATCGCCTGGAGCTGCTACGCCGGCACCCAGGTGCTGATCGGCCGCGCCGTCGATGAGATCATCAGCCCGAGTGGGCCGAGCGGGCTGATGGTCATCACCCTGATCATCCTGTCTGTCATGGTGGGCGACGGCCTATCGGGGCTGCTCGGCAGCCTCTCGGCCGAGAATGTGGCCGCCCGCTTCGAGGCCGACGCCCGCCAGGAGTTCTACGAGAACCTGCTCAGCAAGAGCAAGGGCTTCCACGACCGCCAGCGCGCCGGCGACATTATGGCCCGCGCCACCGATGACACCAGCCAGCTCTCGCATATGATCGCCCCGGGCATAACCCTGGTGTCGGAGACGGTGATGGGCATCGTCATCCCGCTCATCTACATCGCCTTTATCCGGCTTGAGCTGCTGCTGGTGCCGCTGTGCTTCGTGGCCGCCTACATCGTCACCGCGAAGACATATGTGCGCAGGCTCAACCCGGTTGTCCACGACCAGCGCGAGCAGTTTGGCGCGATGAACGCCGGCCTGGAGGAGACGATCTCGGGGATCGAGGTGGTGAAGGCCAGCGCCCGCGAGGGCTTCGAGCGCGAGAAGTTCCGCCGCAACGCCCGGCTCTTCCGCGACTTCTTCGTGCGCCAGGGCTACATCGAGGCCCGCTACCTGCCGCTCCTGCTCTACGGCATCGCCCTCGGCCTGAGCTTCCTGCACGCCATGTGGCTCTACCGCCAGGGCAGCATCCAGATCGGCCAGGTGATCGCCGTGGTGGGCCTGGTGAACGTGCTGCGCTTCCCGACCTTCATCTCGATCTTCGCCTTCTCGCTGATCCAGTCCGGCATCGCCAGCGCCAACCGCATCCTGAAGATCGTCCGCGCCGAGACCGACCTCGACGAGAACAGCGGCGGGCACGCGGCCCAGATGCGCGGGGAGATCGTGTTTGAGCATGTTGGGTTCTCGTACCAGGAGTCGGGAGTCGGGAGCCGGGAGTCGGGAGCCAATGTCTCCGCCTCCCAGCCCGGCCCGCTGCCCGGCCCGACTCCCGACTCCCAACCCCCGACTCCTGTACTCGCCGACATCTCCTTCCGCATCGCGGCCGGGCAGACGGTGGCGATCGTCGGGCAGACGGGCAGCGGGAAGAGCGCGCTGACCCAGCTGGTGAACCGCACCTATGATGTGGGCGACGGGCGGGTGCTGATCGATGGCGTGGACGTGCGCACGTGGAGCCTGGACTCGCTGCGCTCGCAGATCGGCAAGATCGAGCAGGATATCTTCCTGTTCTCGCGCAGCATCGCCGACAACATCGCCTTCGGCGCGCCGGACGCCAGCCGCGAGCAGGTGATCGTCGCCGCGCAGGCGGCCCAGGCCCACGACTTCATCAGCACCTTCCCCGACGGCTACGACACCGTGGTGGGAGAGCGCGGCATGACCCTCTCCGGCGGCCAGCGCCAGCGCATCGCCCTGGCCCGCGCCTTCCTGAGCGACCCGCGCATCCTCATTCTGGACGACAGCACCAGCGCGATCGATAGCGCCACCGAGGACCAGATCCAGCAGGCCATCCGCAAGGCCCAGGAGGGCCGCACCGTCCTGCTGATCACCCACCGCATCTCGCAGATCCGCTGGGCCGACCTCATCCTCGTCCTGGAGGGCGGGCGCATCACCGCCGCCGGCACCCACGAGGAGCTGTTGGTCAGCTCGCCCCACTACCGGCGGATCTTCGCCCGCTACGACGCCGATCTGCCGCCGCTTGAGCCGGCCGCCGCCGAGGATGCGGCGCTGCGCGCCGCATAATTCGCTGGGGCTATGCCCCAGACCCACTTATTGTTGGACTTGGGCGGCGAAGCCGCCCAAGTCCAACAATAAAATATGCGGGGGCGGCGCAGCCGCCCCCGCACCCCCGCCGGGGGAAGGGAGAGACGAATGGGCTTTTTGTTTGACGGCCTCGACGCCGAGGAGTACGACCGCAGCTATAGCGACGGCGACCTGGTGCGGCGCATCCTGGGCTACTTCCGACCGCAGGCCCGCAAGATGGGCCTCGCCGCCGCGATGATCGCCTGCGCCGCCCTGCTCGACGCCGGCATCCCGATCTTCATCGCGCGCAGCATCGACACCCTGCGCGCCGATACCACCATCAGCCGGATCGCCCTGACCGCCCTGGCCCTGGCCGCCCTCGGCGCGACCTCCTGGGTCTTCAACATGGTGCGGCAGACCCTGGCGGCCCAGGCGGTGGGCGACGTGGTGCTGAAGATGCGCGAGGATGCCTGCGACTCGGTGCTGCGCCGCGATATGTCCTTCTATGATCAGTACGCCTCCGGCAAGATCGTCAGCCGGGTCACCTCGGACACGGCGGCCTTTAGCCAGGTGATGAACCTCTCGATGGAGCTGATCAGCCGGCTGCTGCTGGTCTTCGCCCTGGTCGGCTACCTGGCCACGGTCAGCCTCAAGCTGACCGGCATCCTGCTGGCGCTGGCCCCGCTGATCGTCGGCGCGGCCCTGGCCTTCCGGGCGATCGCCCGGCGCACGATCACCGCCTCGCGGCGCATGAACGCCGAGGTGAGCGGCCACATCCAGGAGACGGTCAGCGGCATCGGGGTGGCGAAGACCTTCCGCCAGGAGCCGGCGATCTACGCCGAGTTCGTCCGGGTGAACGGCCAGTCGCTGCGGGTGAACCGGCGCACGCGCTATGTGTTCAGCAGCATCTTCCCGATCCTGAACATCCTGGCCGGCATCGGCACGGCCGCGCTGGTCTATGTCGGCGGCATGGACGTGCGCGACGGCGCGATCACGGCGGGCACATGGTTCCTGTTCATCCAGGGCCTGCAGAGCATCTGGTTCCCGCTCACCAGCATCGCCTCGTTCTGGAGCCAGTTCCAGATCGGCCTGGCCGCAGGCGAGCGCGTCTTCGGCCTGATCGACGCCGAGCCGCGCGTGATCCAGACCGATGATGTGAAGCTGCCCGCGCTGCGCGGCGAGATCCGCTTTGAGAACATGGACTTCAGCTACAAGGCCGGGAGTCGGGATTTAGGAGTCGGGAGTCGGGGTGATGGGCTAAGCCAAGGGAGCGAGAATCCTTCTACGTTTGAAGGTACTCTACTCCAACCTCTGACTCCCGACTCCCGACTCCTGACTCCCGAGTGGGTGCTCAAGGACTTCAGCCTGCACATCCGCGCCGGGGAGACGCTGGCCCTGGTGGGCCACACCGGCTCGGGCAAGAGCAGCATCGCCAAGCTGGTGGCCCGCTTCTACGAGTTCCAGGGCGGCCGGATCAGCATCGACGGCGTGGATATCCGCCGGCTGAACCTGGAAAGCTACCGCTCGCGCCTGGGCATGGTCACCCAGACGCCCTTCCTCTTCGACGGCAGCGTGCGCGAGAACATCCGCTACGGGCGGCCCGACGCGGGCGACGCCGAGGTGCTGGCGGCGGCCCGCCACGTCGGCGGGGACGAGTGGATCGCCGCGCTGCCGCGCGGCCTGGACACCCAGGTTGGTGAGCGCGGCTCCGGCCTCTCGATGGGCCAGCGCCAGCTGGTGGCCCTGGCCCGCGTGCTGCTCCAGGACCCGGCGATCATCATCCTGGACGAGGCCACGGCCAGCGTTGACCCGCTGACCGAGGTGCTCATCCAGGAGGGGCTGGACACGGTGCTGGCGGGGCGCACGGCGATTGTGATCGCCCACCGCCTGAGCACGGTGCGCCACGCCAACCGGATCATCGTCCTGCGCAAGGGCGCGATCATCGAGGAGGGCAGCCACGGCGGGCTGCTGGCGGCCGACGGGCACTACGCCGAGCTCTACAACACCTACTTCCGCCACCAGAGCCTTGAGTATATCGAGCAGGCCCGCAAGGCGGCGTGATGGCCTTTATCGCCTGACAACGGCGGCGGTGTTGGTATTGATCATACCGACACCGCCCGCAGAAACGCCTCGCTAGAGATGTTCCGCCCGCAGAGCAGGGCCACGACCTTGCGGCCGGCCACGCCATCTACAAGGCCGTGGAGCAGGGCGGCCACTCCCACGGCGGCGCTGCCCTCCACCACAAGGTGGTGCTCATCCAGCAGCCAGCGCATGGCCGCCGCGATCTGGGCCTCGCTCACCGCCAGCATCGTGTCCACCACCCGCCGCACAATCGGGAAGGTGATGCTGTTCGGCTCCATGTTGCCCGCCAGCCCGTCGGCGAGGGTCGGCAGGTCAGGCACCGTCACAATCTGGCCAGCCTGGAGCGAGGCCAGCATGGCGGCCGAGCGCTCGGCCTGGACGCCGATCACCCGCGTGTGCGGGCCCATGGCCTTGGCCCAGATGCCCACCCCGCTGATCAGGCCGCCGCCGCCAACGCCCACCAGCAGGAGGGGCGGGTCATTGTGCCCGCCCGTGGCATCGGGCAGTTGCTCGAAGATCTCGGCCCCCAGGGTACCCTGGCCGACAATCACGGCGGGGTGGTTGTAGGGCGAGATAAAGCGCAGCCCCTCGGAGCGGGCTATGCGCAGCGCCTCGGCCTCGGCCTCGTCGTAGCCCTGGCCGTGCATGATCAGGCGCACCGGGTAGCGCTGTAGGGCCGCCACCTTGGCTGGCGAGGCGCTGCGCGGAACCACCAGCGTGACCTTCAGCCCATAGAGGGCCGCCGCGTGGGCCATGCCCAGCGCGTGGTTCCCCGCCGAGCAGGCCACCGCCGGGCTGCGATCCTGCGAGGCCAGCAGGGCGTTGGTCGCCCCGCGCAGCTTGAAGCTGCCCGTGACCTGGGCGCACTCTAGCTTGAGGTAGACCTCGGCGCCCGTCAGGGCCGAGAGCGGCCTGCTGTGCTCCAGCGGGGTGACGGCGGCCACAGCGGCGATACGCCGCCGGGCGGCCACGATGTCGGCGGGCGAGGGCATCACGCGTGCCCGCGCACCGTGTGCGGGGTATAGGGCTCCTCCAGGGCCGCGATCTCCTCGGCGGACAGCGAGACCTCCAGGGCGGCGACGGCATCCTCCAGCTGATACATCTTGCTGGCCCCGATGATCGGCGCGCTGACCGTCGGCTTGTGCAGCAGCCATGCCAGGGCCACCTGGGCGCTGCTCACCCCGCGCCGGGCGGCGATCTCGCCCAGCCGCTCCACCACCGCATAGTCGCCCTCGTTATACATCGCGTGCGAGATCGTGTCGGTGCGCCCGCGCACCGTCGCCGGCGCGGTGCCCTTCGGCCGGTTGCCGGTCAGGAAGCCACGGGCCAGCGGGCTCCACGGGATCATGCCCACCCCCTGATCCGCGCAGAGCGGGATCATCTCACGCTCCTCCTCGCGGTAGACCAAGTTGTAGTGGTTCTGCATGGTCACGAACTTCGTCCACCCGTGGCGCTCGGCCACGTGCTGGGCCTTGGCGAGCTGCCAGGCCCACATGCTGGATGCGCCGATGTAGCGAGCCTTCCCCGCCCGCACCACATCATGCAGCGCCTCCATCGTCTCCTCAATCGGCGTCTCGCTGTCCCAGCGGTGGATCTGGTACAGATCCACATAGTCGATGCCCAGCCGCTTGAGCGAGCGGTCGATCGAGGCCAGGATATGCTTGCGCGAGAGCCCGCGATCATTCGGCTTGTCGCTCATCGGCTGGTAGACCTTGGTGGCGATCACGAGGTCATCGCGCTGGGCGAAGTCGCGCAGCGCCTTGCCCGTCACCTCCTCGCTCACGCCGAGCGAGTACATGTCGGCGGTATCAAAGAAATTGATACCTAGCTCAATCGCCCGGCGGAAGAAGGGCCGACTGGCCTCCTCATCAAGCACCCACTCGCGCCATGTCGGCGTGCCGTAGGTCATGCAGCCCAGACAGATCCGCGAGACCCTCATGCCCGTGCTGCCCAGTCGGATGTATTCCATAGCGTTGCCCTCCATTGCAGTGAGATGATTCAGGCCCGCCCCAGGAGGCGTTCGTAGCAACTATATCTCTACGTCGGAGACGGTCGGCTAATTATTTGGTATAGACGAGCGAAGCGCCCTTTGTGGCATGATATGGGTATCACATCCAGAATCAGATCACAGAAAACGGTTCGCCATGGCCATTGTAGCATCAATCCCGTATGCCGACATCCCTGCCTTCCCGGATGTCCCGCCGCTGGTGCTGGCGCTGCTGGGCGACCACCTCCCCCCCGTGCTGGACTGGTTCACGGCCCGCGTCTACGGCCCGATGTTCGCCCGCTGCGCCGACCATCCGCTGGTGGCGCTGAAGCAGGAGAAGCCCGGTTACGCCCACCCGCAGCACCGCCTATCTGCTGGCCCAACTCAGCCTGCACATCATCGACGTGTGGCAGGAGGCGGCACCCGCATCACCAAGTGGGCGTCGCTCAGATACACAAAGCGCCACGTCGTAACGACGTGGCGCTTTGTGAGAGAATTGGTGGGCCCCCAGGGGATCGAACCCTGAACCAATTGATTAAGAGTCAACTGCTCTACCATTGAGCTAGAGGCCCGCTCACGGAGAGTGAGTATACTCGAAACGATCCGCACTGTCAACTTGTGCCGACCGGGAGAATTTTGTACAATGTGCTCTAAGCAGATCGCGCCCTGATACCCAGATCCCCCCATCGCGCAATTGCAGATTGCAGATTGCAGATAGGACGCAGCGCGCGCTGATCTGCAATCTGCAACCTGTAATCGCACAAGCTATGCCAATAGATGACTACTACCAGGAGTACGGGCCGATCCGTCGGCGTCGCTCCAATCAGCCTGATGCGCCCGATGACGACGAGTTGCCGCCTGAGCCGCCGCGCCCCCGCCGCCCCCGCCGCCGGCCTACCCGCCGCCGTCACGCATGGTGGGTCTGGCTCGTAGCGATCCTTGGGCTGCTCGTCGCTGCGCCGTTTAGCCTGCCCTACACCATCCAGCTCTTCTACGGCGACGCCGCCCTCCCCGGCGTGAGCGTCCAGGGCCGGCCGATGTCTGGCCTCAGCGGCGATGATATTACCGCCGACCTGCGCAGCCACTATGCTGGCTTCCTCGACCGCCCGCTCACCCTGGTCTACGCCGACCGCACATGGCAGCCCTCCCTAGCAGACCTCGGCCTCTCGTTTGACACGGCTGATCTGGCCCGGCAGGCGATCGCTGCCGGTCGCCAGGGCGGCCCGCTCACCCGTCTGCGCGCGCTCTGGCAGATCTACCGGGGCGACTTCGATATCACTCCCAGGCTGGTGGCCGACCAGCGCGTGCTCCAGAGCTACCTGCTTCAGATCGCCCCGGACGTTGAGCAGCCGCCCCAGGACGCTGCCCTTAGCATCGCCGCCGCGAAGGTTGTCGGCACGCCTAGCACGCCCGGCGTGCAGCTGCTGGTCGATGCCACCGCTAATGATGTGCTCCTGGCTGCCCAGGCGCTCAGCCCCCAGGATATCGCCATCCGCACCCGCTCCCTGCTGCCGATTGTGGGCGATACCGCCCTGGTGCGCGCCCAGGCGCGCGCCGCCGATCTGCTCCAGAGCCCGATTGAGCTGACCCACAACGACCGCAGCTGGGTCTGGCCGCCTGAGAAGCTCGCCGAGCTGCTGCGCGTCGAGCCCGATGGCGATGGGCTCGCAGTGCGGGTGGACGAGAGTCTGCTCACCCAGTCGGTGGAGGGGCTGGCCCAGGTGGTGGACACCGGCACCGCCGAGCCGCGCCTGCGCTTCGGCGGCGGCCAGGTGAAGATTATCCAGGAGGGTAAGCCGGGCTGGCGTCTGAGGCAGGACGAGGCCGCCGCCCAGATCGCCGACCTGCTCCAGAGCAGCTCGCCCACCACCCGCACCCTGGCCCTGCCCGTCGAGCAGCTCACCCCGAAGATCACGGAGGCCACCCTGCCGAGCCTCGGGATAAAGGAGCTGGTCGGCGAGGGGCTGAGCAGCTTCTCTGGCTCGGCCCAGTACCGCATCACGAATATTAAGGCTGGCGCCGCGCGCATGGACGGCGTGCTGATCGCGCCCGGCGAGGAGTTCTCCTTCAACCGCCAGCTCGGCGATGTGGACGAGGCCAACGGCTTTGTCGAGGGCTATGCGATCATCGGCAACCGCACCCAGCTTGAGTGGGGCGGCGGCGTCTGCCAGGACTCGACGACGGTCTTCCGCGCGGCTTTCTGGGCCGGCCTGCCGATCACTGAGCGTCACGCCCACGCATTCTATATTAGCTGGTATGATAGATTCGGACTCGGGCCGCAGGGCAACGGCCAGGGTATGGACGCCTCGATCTACACGGGCGTAAATGACCTGAAGTTCGTTAATGACACTGGCAACTGGCTGCTGATGCAGGCCGATGTGGATGAGGTCGGCCAGGTGCTGGCCATCCGGCTCTATGGCACGAGGCCAAACCGGGTTGTGCGCCTGGAGGGGCCGACCATCACAAATGAGGTGCGCGCGCCTAGCGACCCGGTCTATATCAATGACCCCAGCCTGCCCACCGGCACAATCCACCAGAGCGACTCGGCCCGTGGCGGGCGCGATATCACCGTAGATCGGGTGATCACGCAGGGCGGAGATGAGGTGAGCCGCGACGCCTTCTTCACGCGGTTTCGGGCCTGGCCAAATATTTTTGTGCGCGGAACGGGGAATTAGTGTTGAGTGTTGCAACTCAACACTCAACACTCAACACTCATGATCACATGTCCCTCCTGCGGCCACAATAACCCGCCAGGCTCGCGCTTCTGCAATGCCTGCGGGGCGCGGGTGGCCCCGGCAGATGATCTGAAGAATGCGGTGATCGCGGCCACGCCCGGCGCTCAGGCACCGGCGGTTGGCCCGACGATGCCGCTCCCGACGAGCGCTTCAGATCCCGAGGCCGATCTGCTCCAGGGCGCGCTGATCGGTCGCGGCGGGCGCTATGTGGTCGAGCGGGCGATCGGCAGGGGCGGCTTCGGCCAGGCATATCTGGTGCGCGACCAGCAGCTCGGGCGGTTCTGCGTGGCGAAGCGCCAGATGCCGAACCCGGCGTGGAGCGCGCGCATCCGCGAGCAGGCGTATAACAACTTCCGCCGCGAGGCCCAGCTGCTTAGCACGCTCAACACGCCTGGACACCCGAATATCCCCGAGATCTTCGAGTACCTGCCCGAGCTGCACTGCCTGGTGATGAAGTATGTCGAGGGCCGTGACCTGGGCTGGGTGCTGGCCGGGCGCGGCGGGAAGCTGCCCCTCGACGAGGGGCTGGCGATCATCCGCGAGGTCTGCTCTGCGCTGGCCTATATGCACAGCCGTAGCCCCGAGCCGGTGCTCCACCGCGACATTAAGCCCTCGAACATCCTGATCGACAGCGAGGGCCGGGTCTGGGTGATCGACTTCGGGCTCTCGAAGGCCACGCCGGTGCAGGCAATCGCCGTCGATACCCAGCACACCCAGATGGCTGGCACCTTTGGCTTCACCCCGCCCGAGCAGTGGCGCGGCGAGGCGGTGCCACAGTCCGATATCTACGCCCTCTGCGCGACCTTGCACATGGCGATCACTGGCTACCAACCGACGATGGTTCGCTCGGATATGGAGGAGTTTATGGCTGGCAGGATGCTGCCATTCCCTCCCGCCCGCAGCATCGAGCCGGGTGTCCCACCGCTGGTGGAGGCGATTATCACCAAGGGCATGGCCTTCGACCCGGCCAGCCGACCCACCTCCGCGCAGCTTCTGGCCGCCCTCGATACGATCCTGAACCCGAATGCCCGCGCCGACCTGCAGGCGCCCGATGGGGCAACTCTGGCCGATGAGGCCGCCCTGGCCCAGTGGGCCGAGGAGCACTGGAACCAGGCCGCGCCCTGGCTCTACAACAGCCTAGCCGACCAGGTGACGCGGCTGTGGGGGAAGAACCGCCTGGCTGGCGACATCCGCGAGATCGTCACCCGCAATGCCGCTGACCAGCACGCTGGCCTCGATGATCTGCTGGCCCTGCTCGACCCTGAGGGCTACGGGGCTGTCGGCCCGCGCCTCACCGCCGACCGCCGGCTGATCGACTTCGGCCAGCTCGGCCCTGAGGATAGCCGTGAGGAGATCCTGCAGCTGAGCAACGGCGGACGACGCTACGTGCGCGTGGAGATCCAGGTGCCGCGCTGGGTGGTGCCGAGCGCGCTGAACGCCTCGCTACCGCCTGGCCAGAGCCGACGGCTGCGGCTCTCCGCCGACATGCGCCGCGCCACCGAGTCTGGCCGCCTGCGCGACGTGGTGCTGATGCGCGACCGCTCGGGGGCCGGGTTCCGCGTTGAGCTTGAGGCCAAGCTCTCGCGCTGGGGCGCTGTGATGCAGATGATCGGCGGGGCGCGCCGGGCGAACTGGGCGGCCGGCGATGTGCGCCAGCAGCGCCAGATCGGTGCCCACCGTGGTGGGGTCTGGGCGCTGGACGTTAGCCCCGACGGACGACAGATCGCCTCGGGCGGCTGGGACCAGCGCGTGCGGCTCTGGCGAACCGCCGACGGTGCCGCCGAGGGTGCCCTCGATGACCACGGCGGCAATGTGCTATCGGTGGCCTACAGCCACGACGGGCGCTTTCTGGCGGCGGCAGGTAACGCCGAGCAGATTAAGCTCTGGGCCGTGCGCGCCCGCCGCATGGTGCAGGCGATCAGCGGACACCACAGCTATCTGGAGAGCGTCTTCTTCAGCTCCGACGGCCAGCTGATCATCTCGCACAGCGGCGACGGGCGGATCTCCCTCTGGCGTCTGCGCGATGGCTCGCTCGTCCAGGAGATCCAGCCGAAGGTTGGCGGTCAGACAATCGCCATGCACCCCGATGGGCGCAGCGTTGCGATAGGCTGCTCCGACCACGCGGTGCGGCTGTGGGGTATTCACGAGAATACGGTGCTGGGGACGCTCGCCGGCCACAGCGGCGGGGTGAACTGCGTGGCCTATGGGCGCAGCGGCGGCCTGCTGGCCTCTGGCGACGGCACCGGGGTTGTGCGGCTATGGGATCTTGATACGGGCACCGTCCGCCATGAACTGCGCGGCCACCTGAATGCCGTGCGCTCGGTGGCGATCCACCCCGACGGGCAGACGGTGGCATCGGCCGGGGTGGACGGCAGCGTCCGGCTCTGGCGGGTGAGCGATGGCGCCTCGCTCCAGATACTCGCCGGGCACACTGGCAGCGTGCTGCGTGTGACTTTTAGCGCCACTGGGGATCTGCTGGTCTCTGGCGGCAGCGATGGGACGATCCGGCTCTGGCAGCCGGGGTGATGTGTGGGTGGCTTCGCCACCCACACAGATTTTTTTGTTGGGATTTTGGCGGCTTTGCTGCCAAAATCCCAACAAAAGCAGGCTCTGGGGCGAAGCCCCAGGACGTTGCAACATCCCTGCTGCAATCCTTACTCCGGGTGGGTGACGAGCTCGGAGCCGGCGACCCAGCCCTCGCGGCCATCGGTGGTGCGGATGCGCCACCAGGAGTAGCCGTCCTTCTCGACCGGGCCGATGAGCAGGGTCATCTGGGTGCCGGGGTGGAGGCTTTCGGTGACAGGCGAATCTAGGCCGGCGGTCTTGTGCATGCGCAGGTTTTTGCCGCCGGCCTTCTGCACGTAGGCGGTGGCGCCGAGGGCGAGGCCGCCTGTGGGGGCTGCGGTAGCCTTGGCACCGGCGGCGGCACTGGCGGCCGGGCTGATCCCAACCGCACCGGCGACAGCGCCGCCGAGCGAGGAGGCAGCGGCCTTGCCGGCAGCAACTGCGGCGGAGACAGAGGCAGCCGCGTTGGTCTTCATCTTGTCCATCTCATCGTGCATCTGCTTGAGCTGGGCCTGGGCGGCGGCGAGGGTCTTCGCAGCCATCGCGCTGGCCGCGTCATCGGCCTTGGCCGCCGCGAGCTGATCCTGAAGTTGCTTGATCGTCTGGGCCTGGCTGGCGATCTGATCGCTCATCGTCTTCATCGCCTGGGCGATCTGCTCCTGCTTGGCCTTCTCTTCCTCTTCCTTCTTCTTCTTGTCGTTGCCGAATCCGAACATGGGTATCTCCTTACGTATGATGACGAAGTGACTGGCTGGCTGACGCGAAACTGTCGCCTGAAAAACGCTCCGGTCCAGGTCGTCGGCAGAGCAGTGACGGAGTGGCATGAAAGGCCACATGTAGGCGCGGGACGGGGCGAACTGGGTATTTGGCTCGATTGTCCGCAGCAAAATATGCGCGGGCGGGTTGCCGGTTGAGGAAGTGAGGATGCGCCTAGGAATGGTACCACAAAGGCCCACATCCTGAAAGAGAGGGGAAGGCAAAACGAGGGCTGTTGCAACGTCGCTGGGGCGTAGCCACGGATCTCATTTCTATTGGGGCAGTAGCGCATACGTAACACTGTCACGCTTCGCTTCGCTCAGCGTGACAGTACGAGTTTTGCGGTATTGCGGCGAGGCTAATGCAGGCCGTAGGTGCGCAGCTCGTCGAGCGCCGTGTGGGCGGCGAGGGGGACGGTGAGGCTGGCCTCGACGCCTTCGAGCGCATGCATCACCGGAGCGATGATCGGGGTGAGGTCGCCGGACATCAGGGTGCGAAAGACGTGGTGCGCGCCTGATCGCAGGTTGGTCTCGTCCCAGCCCTCGCTCTGGAGGGCGCGCATCAGGGGCACCAGGGATATGTTGCCGAGGGCGCAGAGTGCCTCGGCCGCCACCCAGCGCACATCGCCCATATCGTCCTCAAGGGCGCGCACGAGGGCCGGGGCCGCGTCGGGGTCGCGCATCACGCGCAGGCAGCGGGTGGACTCAAGGCGCACCCGGCTGCGCGGGTCGCTCAGGGCGGCGATCAGCGCGGGAGATGCCTGCCGACCCAGGCGGGTCAGCTTCATGCATAGCGCGTCGCGGGTTGCGGGGCTGCTATCATCGAGTTCGTCAATATACTGGCGGATCTGCTCATCGGTCTCATCGTAGGTGATCGGGTCCTGCTCCATGGCCTTTGTCCTTTCATACACGCCAACAACCATCTGCTCCGGCCTGGCGTGCCGCGCCTGTCAGGTCGCCCTGGAGCGACGTGCGCGTCGGTCGAACAAACAGCCTGGTCTTCCTTGAGTGCAGCACATATTGCGCTCGCAAGATCTGTGCCAGGCAGATGGCCGCGCGCACATCCTCTCACCGCATGGCGCGCATGGCAGGGATGTTGCAACCCCCAACCCACGTGAGGTACACTGGTGGCAGTCACCGCCGACCAATCAGCGAGACCCCATGAATGATCTCACACGTGATGAGGTCGAGGCCCGGATCGCCCTGGGCGAACCGCTCGATCTGCACGGGCTCAGGCTGCGCCAGATCAGCCTGGCCGATCTCGACCTGAGCTACGCCGACCTGAGCCACGCCGACCTGGGACAGAGCAATCTGACCCGCGCGAGCCTGCGCGAGGCCAGCCTGTCTGAGGCCAACCTCGATGGCACCGCCCTCGTCGAGGCCCGCCTGTCTGGGGCCAACCTGCGCGGGGCCAGCCTGAACAACGCGATCCTGCGCGACGCCAACCTGCGCGACGCCAACCTGCGCGACGCCGACCTACGCGGGGCCGACCTGCGCGACGCCGACCTGCGCGACGCCACCCTCGCCGACGCCGACCTGTCCGACGTGGATCTGCACGGGGCCGACCTGCGCGGGGCCGAGCTGAGCGGCGCCCAGCTTGAGATGGCCACCCTCTCGGCGGCCATCCTTCAGCGGGCCAACATGATCAGCGCGAGCCTTCAGGATGCTCGCCTCGACGACGCCGACCTGCGCGAGGCCCGGCTGAGCCGGGCCTCCTTCGAGCGCGCCACCCTGGCGCGGGCCAACCTCCAGGGTGCCGTGCTCACCAGCGCCGACCTGCGCGGCACCGATCTGCGCGGGGCCACGCTCTTCCAGGCAGATCTGCGCGGCGCTCGCTACGACCGCAGCACCCGCTGGCCCGAAGGCTTCGAGCCTCACGAGGCTGGCATGATCTTCGGCGGCACCTCGTACAACGAGACGATGCTCACCAGCATCTGGCCGGGCCGCCCCTATCCTCTGGGCGCCACATGGGACGGCCAGGGCGTCAACTTTGCCATCTTCGCCGAGCGAGCCACCCGCGTTGAGCTCTGTCTCTTCGACAGCGCCGAGTCGCCTAGCTCAGCCGCCCGCATCACCATGCCCGAGCGCAGCGACAGCGTCTGGCACGTCTACCTGCCGAACCTGCGCCCCGGCCAGCTCTACGGCTACCGCGTCTACGGCCCCTACAACCCCGACCAGGGCATGCGCTTCAACCCGAACAAGCTGTTGCTCGACCCGTACGCGAAGGCGATCAGCGGCGATATTCTCTGGGACGACTCGCTCTTTGGCTACACCATCGGCCACCCCGACGGCGACCGCTCCTTCGATGAGCGCGATAGCGCGCCCGCCATGCCACGCTCAATCGTGATCGACAACAGCTTCCCATGGGGCGAGGATCGCCACCCGCGCACACCCCTGCACCAGTCGGTGATCTACGAGCTACACGTGGGTGGCTTCACCATGCTCCACCCCGAGCTGCCCGAGCCCCTGCGCGGCACCTACGCCGGCCTGGCCACCCCGCCGGTGATCGACTACCTCAGCTCGCTCGGTGTCACCGCCGTCGAGCTCCTGCCCGTCCACCAGTACCTCGACGACCGGCAGCTTGTCGAGCGCGGCCTGCGCAACTACTGGGGCTACAACACCATCGGCTTCTTCGCCCCCGACCCGCGCTACAGCCTGTCGGGCGCGTCCGGCGAGCAGGTGCGCGAGTTCAAGTCGATGGTCAAGTCGCTCCACGCCGCCGGGATCGAGGTCATCCTCGACGTGGTCTACAACCACACCGCCGAGGGCAACCAGTTTGGGCCGACCCTCTCGCTGCGCGGCACCGGCAACCAGACCTACTACCGCCTGGTGTCTGGCCAGCCGCGCTACTACATGGACTACACCGGCTGCGGCAACACCCTCAACGTGATGCACCCGCGCACGCTCCAGCTGATTATGGACAGCCTGCGCTACTGGGTGCTTGAGATGCACGTGGACGGGTTCCGCTTTGACCTGGCCTCGGCCCTGGCCCGTGGCATGCACGAGGAGGATAGGCTCTCGGCCTTCCTCGATATTATTCACCAGGACCCTGTGCTCTCACAGGTCAAGCTGATCGCCGAGCCATGGGATATCGGGCCGGACGGCTACCAGGTGGGCAGATTCCCGGTGCTCTGGTCGGAGTGGAACGGCAAGTACCGCGACACGGTGCGCCGCTTCTGGCGAGGCGACGAGGCCCAGGTGGGCGAACTGGCCTACCGCCTGGCCGGATCCAGCGACCTCTACCAGCACAACGGGCGACGGCCCTCGGCGAGCATCAACTTTGTGACCGCCCACGACGGGTTCACCCTGCGCGACCTAGTGAGCTACAACGAGAAGCATAACGAGGACAACGGCGAAGGCAACAGCGACGGCGAGTCTCACAATAACTCGTGGAACTGCGGCGCGGAGGGGCCGAGCGACGACCCGCAGGTTGAGGCGGTGCGCCTGCGCCAGATGAAGAATATGATGGCCACGCAGCTGCTCTCGCAGGGCGTGCCGATGCTGCTGGCCGGCGACGAGCGCGCCCGCACGCAGCGCGGCAATAACAACGCCTACTGCCAGGACAATGAGATCAGCTGGCTGGACTGGCGGCTGGACGAGGCCGGCGCGGCGATGCTGGATTTCACCCGGCGCCTGGTGCAGATCCGCCGCGAGCACCCAGTGCTGCGCCGACGGCGCTTCTTCCAGGGCCGCCGCATCCACGGCAGCGACATCCGCGATATCCTCTGGCTGCGCCCTGACGGCGAGCAGATGAGCCAGGAGGAGTGGGAGCGCGGCTCGGTGCGCTGCCTGGGCATGCTGCTCAACGGCCAGGTGATGAACGAGTGGGGTGCCCAGGGCCGCCGCGTCTACGACGATGTGGTGCTGCTGGCCCTGAACGCCCACTACGAGGAGGTGCCCTTCCTGCTGCCCTTCGGCGCCGAGGGCCACGCCTGGGAGCTGCTGATCGACACGGTGGCCGGCCGCGCCCCCGGCGAGCAGTACCAGCCCGGCGAGCGCTACCCCCTGGAGGGGCGATCGCTGGCCCTGCTCATCCAGCGCTGCTGATTGATTGCAGATTGTAGATTGAGCCTACGCCAATCTGCAATCTGCAATCGCCTCGTAGAGGCGCTACGCCGTAAGGCCGAGCGAGCGCAGCTCTGCCGCGCCAGGGATATTCTCGTGCGGCGAGAACTGGAAGCCGTGCCAGAATCCTGCGAGCCGGGTTCGCGGAAGGCTCGGCGCGCCCGCGCCACGCAGCGCCCGCATCATGCCGCGCAGCAGCAGCTTCGTCTCGCGGGCCATAAACCAGCCGGCCGCCAGCAGATCGCCCCGGCGTGCGGCCCGGCCGAAGATCGCCCCGTTGCCGTAGTCGTACTCGTCGAGCAGGGTATCGGCCAGCGCCCCGGCCCGGAAGCCGTAGGTGTGGGTGACCTGAATATGCGGGCAGCCCTTCCAGCGGGCGCCGCTGCGCACGATCCGCAGCACGATATCGCCGTCGTCGGAGCTCTTCAGCACGCCGCCCGGGCCGCACAGCTCATCGTAGCCGCCGATACGATCAAAGAGCGCCCGGCGCATCGCGAAATTGGCATTCGCGGCCATCAGCACCAGCTGCCAGCCGGTCATACCCTTGAAGGGCGTGAACTCGGGAATGTAGCCGGCGGATCGGTCGTACTCGGGGGCCACCAGCGCGCCGCTGATGAACTGTAGCTCGGCGTCGGCATTGAACTCGGCGGCGATCTTCGCCAGCCAGCCAGCCTCGGCGGTCACATCATCATCTGTGAAGGCGATCACCTCGCCTTTGCCGGCGGCGATGCCTAGGTTGCGGGCCGCTGACGCGCCGAGGCGCGGCGTCTTGATATAGCGGAAGCGCGGATCGGCCATAAAGCCCGCCAGCGCCACCCGGCTTGCGTCATCTTTAGACTGATCGACCACGATAACCTCGAAGTTCTCGTAGTCCCCTGCAAAAATGCTCCGCACCGTCTGGCCGACGGTCTGCGGTCGCTGATATGTTGGTATAACGACTGAGATCTGCATGATATCCCCCTGGAACACTACGCATCTATCACCGAGATTTGTCTGTGACAAGCGTAGCAAGTATCCAAAGGAGGGTCAAGCACCTGAGTGCAACACCATCAACACCTAGGTGTGCGCGTCTACAGCGTCGTCGCCGACGCGGCTAGGGGCGGCGCAGCCCCGCGTAGAGCTCCTCGTACCTCGGCACCAGCGCGGACACGGCGTAGCGGGCGCGGGCCAGATCGCGAGCCGTGCTGCCGAGCCGCCGAGCCTCGGCGGGGTTGTGGAGTAGCTCCCGCAGGCGCGCGGCGAAGGCCCGCGGCGTGGCCGCCAGCGCGCCGTTCACCCCGTCGGCGATGATGTCGGGCGTGCCGCCGGTGGGCATTGCCAGGATGGGCGCGCCCACGCTGGACGCCTCCAGCAGCACCCGGCTCAGCGGCTCGCCCCAGGCCGACGGGAAGAGCAGCAGGTCGCAGCGGGCCATCAGCCGCAGCAGCTCGTCGTGCCCGGCCCAGTCGAGGAAGCGCACGCGCACCCCCAGCGCCTCCAGATCACGGGCCAGCCCGCCGCGCAGCGCCCCGTCGCCCGCCACCACCAAGGTGAAGGGCGGCGCGCCCAGATCGCACAGCTCGCGGAAGATCGCCGGGAGCAGCCCGGCCCCCTTGTTCGGCTCCAGCTTCCCCGCGAAGAGCAGCAGCGGCCCCTCCACCTGCGTCTCTGCCGACGCGGCCACGACCCAATCGACGGCGGCGAAGTCCACCATATGCGGCAGGACGTGCAGGCGCTCGGGGGCGACGATCCCGGCTAGGCGGCGGGCGATGTAGCCGCTACAGGCGATCACCGCGTCGGCCCTGGCCAGGAAGGCTGCGCGGCGGCGCAGGTGCGCCAGCATGTAGGGGATGGCTGGCATGGCCAGCGCCCCGCGCAGCGGGCCGAGCCGTGCGGGCAGATCAGTCGCCAGGCTGGCCCTGCTCGCCGCCGGGTGCGGCAGCCTGTCGCCGTGCAGCCCCGTGGCGAAATAGTCCCAGGGCCAGTGGTCGCGCACCGTGACGACAACCGGCGCGCCGAGGCGGCGGCCCGCCAGGACGGCGGCGGGGGCGGCCTGCACATGCTGGGCGTGAATCACGTCGGGCCGCCCGGCAGATGCGACGACGATGGCGTCGGCCAGGCGCGGCCAGAGCCGCTCGTGGCGGAAGTAGTTCTGCACGATCGGTATCGACGGAGCGCGGTAGCCGACCCGCAGGGCAGGAACGCCGAGCGCGTCGTAGGGCGAGACGCCGGGGCGGCCGCGCGCGGGCACCACCGCCGTCACCATATGGCCGCGCCCGAGCAGGGCCAGCGCCAGGGCGTGGCTGCTCCAGGCCGCGCCGCCCTTCCCTGTCGGCGGGAATACATCGCTGGGGATGATGATCTGCATCAAAATCTCTGTGCTATTGCTGGACGCACCAGCGACGCTGGTGCGTCCAACAATAGCACAGTTTTTGGGCCGGGCCGCCGTAGGGGCGCGTCGCGACGCGCCCCTACGGCAGCTTCTCTCCAGCCAGCGGTGCCCACACCGAGTCCGGGGATCGCTGCGCGAGGCCGCGCCATATCTCCTGGGACGATCCCGCGTCGCCCGTGTAGGCCAGCGCCAGCCCGCGCAGGTAATCGGCGGCCTCCTGCTGCCAGGCCAGATAGAACTCACGCTGGTAGCCATTCGCTGGCTCCACCGGGGCGAAGTCGGCGAGCATCTGGAGCGCCCGCCGCGGCTCGTCCGCGCCGAAGAGCACCTCTATCAGCCTACTCACCTCCACTGGATCCTCGACCGGCGGCTCGATCCGGCGCAGCTCGCCATCCTGTAGCGCGTAGATCCAGCTGCCCAATGCCTGCCCTTGCGCGTCGATCATGCGCGCACGCAGACGGCTGCTGCCGTCGGCCTGCGGCTCGGCCAGGACTTCCTCGGCCCGGCCCTGCTCGGTGAACGGCGTCATTAGCGGGCTGGGGTCGAGCTCTTCACGCTGGATGCGGAAGCGGTCCCCGGCCCACTCCATTAGCACAAGCTCTTGCGTCGCGACGAGCAGCAGCTCCGGCCTGCCGTTGGCATCCAGATCGCTCACGCGCACATCCTGGTAGTGCTGGTAGTCCCGATACTCATACCCCTGCTCCGTCCCGGTTGAGCCGAGCGGGTAGCCCTGGGGCGCAAACAGCGGCCGGTACTGATCCTCCGCCGAGAGCCAGGCCCAGGGCGTGCGCACGCCGCCGTAGTCGAGCACCCCGATCAGGTCGGCGATCTGGTCGCCGTTCAGATCGTAGTCGGCTGAGAGCAGCTGCCAGCCCAGCCCGACCCGATCTAGCTGACTGGTGAGCGGCTCGTCGCGGCCCCAGGGCAGCAGGGGCAGCAGCACGCGCGGGTCGCACTGATCTTGCCAGCTGAAGGCGGCCTCAATCCCACCGCCGCCCGTATGTAGCTGCCAGTCGGGGATAAGCTTGGGCAGCGCGATGCAGACGCGGAAGATATCCTGGCGCTGCTAGGCCAGCGGCAGCAGCTGGCGCGCGACCTCGGCATGCGCTGTGTCGGGAAATTGCCGCTCTAGCTGCTGCCACGCCTGGCGGGCGGCGGCCACATCCCCCAGCAGCAGCTGGGCCATGCCCAGCCGAAGCCGGGCGTAGGGGCGGTAGTCGATCTTCTCGCGCGTCTCGGGCACTGTGGCCCGGTTGGCCACCGGCGCGATGAACTCCAGCGCCTCGCTCAGCCGGCGCGCGTAGGTCAGCCGCTGCGACCATTGCAGGAACAGGGTGTCGGTCTCAATCTCGGCATACGGCACCCCCTGCCGGGGCGGATCGTCGGCCTGCGCCGGCGAGAGGCTGCTAGAAACCCGCACCGGCGCGAACTCGCCGTTGATCGGCGCGAAGTACACTGCGTAGCTGATAAATGGCTCGAACATACTGCTCCCGCCCTGACTACCGATCAGCTCGGCCACGCCGCCGCCCAGATCCTGAAGCGTCCAGCCACGATGGACGGTATTCACTGCGGCCGGCAGCAGATCCCACCAGGCCCCGGCCCGCCAGGAGAAGACGTGCAGATGCTCGAAGCATTGTGATGCGCCGCAGATCGTCATCTGGTAGACCACATCGGCGCGGCCGTCGCCGTTCACGTCCTGCACGGCCAGGATCTCCGGCTCCAGCGGCGCAGACCTGCTATCTACCAGGGTCGGCAAGCGCTCGATCTGGTAGGTGTTGGCGACCCGATGGACCCAGCGCAGCCCGCCCTCGCGCTCAACCACCTGCGGCGGCCCGATATGGAAGGCCACCAGGTAGTCAGGGACCGTATCGGCGTCCAGATCTGTTACCTGGATCGTGCCGTGCGGCTGCCAGCCCTCGGCGAACCCTGGCGGCAGCTGGCCGCCGGCGGCGGCAATCGGCTGGCGCAGCGCCTCGTCGAGCCAGCGGTCGACAAACCAGTCCAGCGGCAGCCGGCCGCCTTCCTCAGTCCCCATCAGATCAATCACCCGCTCGGTCAGCTCGGTGCGCCGCGGGCTCTGCGGGTACTGGTGCAGATACTCAAAGATGCGCACGCTGTAGGGCAGGCTACAGTAGAGAGAGCGCTCGTCGCCACAGCGCCGGTCGGGGTTCGCGCGCAGCAGCTCCTCGGCCAGCGCGGCCGGGTCAACCGGCGTGGGCGATGGCGCGGCGGTCGGCGGCGGCAGCGTGGGTGTGACCGTGTGTACTGGTGTGGCGGATGCGGCCGGGGTGGCTGGCACGGGCGCGGCGGCGCAAGACGCGGCGGCGAGCAGAACAATGAGCAGGAGGCTGCGCAGGAAGCCGTGGAATCGGCGGGGCATTAAGAGCCTCATCGGATAGGAGGGGCGCGTCGCGACGCGCCCCTACGGCAATACCGGCGTCACATCCTCGCCGCGCTGCCATGCCCGCAGGTAGGGGTAGGGCGAGACCTCGCCCCGCCGCACCTGCCAGTCGTCCGGCGTGGTCGGGTGCGAGATGCCGAAGTGCAGGTGGGACGGCGTGCTGCGGGCGTTGCCGCTCTTGCCCGTCAGGCCGAGCAGCTGCCCGGCGGCCACATACACCCCCGGCGCGATCCCGTCGGCCACCGCCGAGAGGTGCGAGCCGTAGTAGCGCACCCCGTCGTCGCCGATCATCGCCACCGAGATGCCGCCGCGCACCGCCGGGTCGTCGTGGGCCGGGTCCCAGATATCCTCATAGCTCACGAAATCGATCACGCCAGCGGTGGGGGCCACAAACTTGCTGCCAATCGGGCAGAACATATCGGTCGCCGGGTAGTCGTGGTGGTACTTGCCATAGTCCACCTGCGCGCCCTGCACCGGGAAGACATAGGTGAAGGCGAGGTTCGGCTGCTCCGCGCCCGAGTCGGGGGCCGGCGCCTCTGGGGGCGTGCCCTCGTCACTGATGGGCGTGAGCGTCTCCGCCGCTATGGCCGTCTCGGTCGGGGCCGCTGTCGCTGTCTCCGTCGGCGGCGGCGTCTCCGTCGCGGTTGGCGCAGGCGTCGCTGACGGGGCAGACGTCGCCGACGGGGCAGGCGTCACCGTCGGGGCGGGCGTCGCCGATGGGGCGGGCGTCGCCGATGGGGCGGGCGTCACCGTCGGTTGAGGAGTGGCCGTCGCCGTCGGCGCGAGCGTCGCCGTCGGCGCTGCGGCCTCAGGCGCGGCGCAGGCAACCAGGACGGGCAGCAGCAGACAGAGCGCCACCAGCATAGCATTCCGCATGCCCGTTGTCAGTGTGTGCATAGATAGCGTGCTCTTTGATCGCATATTCCACAACAGACATGGTTTCAGAATGCCCAGCTTTACGTGACCGTCTCGCACGGCCATCTCTCCCCTCTCCCTGTCCCTGAGCGGAAGAATTCCGCACGAGGAAAGGATCGCCCCCCCTCTCCCGCCGCAGCGGGAGAGGGGGCTGGGGGGTGAGGGCCGTCCGGCGGCAGACGGTCAAACTGCTATGAACCTTACCAGGAAAAGATCGCCCCCCCTCTCCCGCCGCAGCGGGAGAGGGGGCTGGGGGGTGAGGGCCGTCCGGCGGCAGACGGTCAAGCTGCTATGAACCTTGTTGCTTATGAGGTCGCCCGGCTACCGCTTCAGCCTGGGGTCAAGCGCGTCGCGCAGACCGTCGCCCAGCAGGTTGAAGCCGAGCACCGTGAGCATGATCGCCAGGCCGGGGATGAAGACTAGGTGCGGGGCGGTGAAGACCTGGTTGCGCTCGGCGCTGAGCATCGAGCCCCACTCGGGCGTGGGCGGCTGGGCGCCCAGGCCAAGGAAGGAGAGCGCCGCCACATCGAGGATGGCCGTGCCGATGCCGAGGGTGGCCTGCACAATCAGCGGCGAGATCGCGTTGGGCATAATGTGCCCGAAGAGGATGTTGACCGGCGCGACGCCGAGGGCGCGGGCCGCCAGCACATAGTCCTCCTCGCGGGCCGAGAGCACGCTGGCCCGGATGACGCGGGCGTAGGCCGGCACGCTGACGATGGCGATGCCGAGCATGGCGTTCATCAGCCCGGGGCCGAGCACGCTGACGATGGCGATGGCGAGCAGCAGGAAGGGGAATGCCAGCAGCACATCAAGCATACGCATGATCAGGTTGTCGAGCCAGCCGCCGATATAGCCGGCGAAGGAGCCAAGCAGCGTGCCGATGGTCAGCGAGATCGCGACCGTCACAAAGCCGATCAGCAGCGAGAGCCGCGCGCCGTAGATGATCCGGCTGAACAGATCGCGGAAGTTACCATCGACGCCCAGGATATGCTCGGGCTGCTCGGCCGGGCAGCCCAGCAGGTGGACGCACGGCCCGGTGCGCTTCTTAATCCCCTCCTCCTTGCCGAGCAGCACCTGCACCGGGTCGAAGGGCGCGATCAGCGGCGCAAAGATCGCCGTGAAGGCCAGCAGGCCAATCATGATCATGCCGATGATCGCCGAGCGCTGGCGCAGGAACTGACGCCATGCCCGCCGCCATGGCCCCTCGGTGCTGGATATGCTCGCAGAAGGGATGGTCACAGTATCGGCAGTGGTAGTCATAAGCCCTAATTGCAGATTGCAGATTGTAGATTGTAGAGCGATTCAGCGCGTAATCTGCAATCTGCAATCTATAATCTGCAATCTACTAGTAACGTATGCGTGGGTCGAGCAGGCCGTAGGAGAGATCAACGAGCAGGTTGACGACCACATAGCCGAGCGCGATCGCCAGGGTGAAGCCCTGGATGATCGGGTAGTCGCGGGTGGTGATCGCGTCGAAGAGGATGCGGCCGACGCCCGCCAGGTTAAAGATCGTCTCGGTCAGCACCGCGCCGCCAAAGATCGTGCCGAGCTGGAGGCCGACGATCGTGATCACCGGCATCAGCGCGTTGCGGAAGGCGTGGCGCATCGTGACGGCTATGTCTGACAGGCCCTTGGCGCGGGCCGTGCGCACATAGTCGCGGCCGAGCACCTCCAGCATAGCCGAGCGGGTCATCCGGGCGATGATCGCCATCGGGATGGTGCCGAGGGCCAGGGCGGGCAGGATCATGTGGCGCAGCGCGTCGCCGAAGACCTCCCACTGGAAGGTGATCAGGCTGTTGAAGAAGTAGAGGTTGCCGAAGAACTGGAGCAGCTGGCCTGTCCCAGACTTCAGATCGGGGGCCCAGCCCCACAGCTCATAGAAGGGCACGCTGGTGATGCCCGAGGAGAGGCGGCCCGAGGGCGGCAGCTGGAAAGGCGTGTCTTTGAGCACCAGCGCGAAGATATAGGCCAGCATCAGGCCGAGCCAGAAGATCGGCATCGAGACGCCGACATTCGAGCCGACCATCGTCACCACATCGATCGCCGAGTTGCGCCTGAGTGCGGCGATGATGCCGAGCGGAACCCCGACGACCATGGCCACCAGCAGCGCCAGCACGCCAAGCTCGACGGTGGTGGGCAGGCGCTCGGCGATCAGCTGGGTGACGGGCCGGGCCAGCCGGATCGAGGTGCCGAAGTCGCCGCCGAACACATCGCGCAGATAGACCCCAAACTGCACGATGATCGGCTTATCGAGCCCCTTGTCGGCGTTAAACTTCGCGCAGACGAGCTCGGTGGCCTTCTCGCCAAGCTGGGCCGTGCATGGGTCGCCGGGGATGAGCCGCACCAGGAAGAAGGTGACGGCGAGCACGCCGAAGAGGACGGGGATGGCGACCAGGATGCGTTTGATCGTGTATTGGAGCATGTGATACATGTTGAATGTTAAATGTTGAATGTTGAATTCAACATTCAACATTCAACATTCAACATTTAGACGTGAGCTACTGGGCCGGCGCGTTCAGGTAGCCGCCCCAGAGCGCCGAGAAGTAGGTGAAGCTGCCGGTGCGGCCTGTGTGGAGCGGGTTCGCCGCGTCCCACTGAACCGCCCAGGACGTCACCACGTCATTGGCGGTCAGCTCCGAGCCGTCGTGGAACTTGACGCCCGCGCGGAGCTTGCAGGTCCACTCGGTCAGGTCGGCGTTGGGGTCACAGCTCTCGGCCAGGCCAGGCACCACGGCGGTGCCGCCCTGCTCGTAGGAGAGCAGCCCCTCGGTGACCTGCTCGCAGACGCGCAGCGACTCGCCGTCGGTCTCATCGGCGCAGTAGAGGCTGGCGGGCTCACCGTTCTGCATCCAGACGAAGGTGCTGCGGCCGCCCGGATCCATCGCGGCGAAGTACTCATCGCCGAGCGGGCTAACCTGGGCGTTCTTTACGTCGGCCTTGTAGGCCACGCCCGAGCCACCGTGGGCGATCGGAACCATGGGCACGTGCTGGGCGATCAGGTTGTTGGCCTCGACGTAGAAGGGCGCGCGCTCCTCATCGGTCGGCTTCGAGGCACCATCCTTGAGCGCGGCAACGATGTCATCGAACTTATTGCCGAACTGCTTCGAAGCACCACCGCCGAAGTGGTAGTCGAGGAAGTTGGTCATGTCGGGGTAGTCTGCGCCCCAGCCGAGCATGTGCAGACCCTTCAGCTCACCGGCGCTGGCCTGGTCGAGGTAGGTGCCCGACTCGACCACATTGATCTTGGCGGTGATGCCGATGTCGGCGAGCTGGGCCTGGAGATCCTCGGCCACGCGGCCGGGCTCGGGCAGGTAGCTGCGCACAACATCGCGGTACTCCAGGGTGGTCTCGAAGCCATCGGGGAAGCCGGCCTCGGTAAGCAGCGCCTTAGCCGCCTCGGGATCATAGGCGGGCCAATCGTCGCCGGTGCAGCCGTTGGGGATGGAGCAGGGCGTGAAGTGGCTCGCCACCTCGGAGCCGGCCGGGTAGAAGTTATCGACAATGCGCTGGCGATCAACACCGATGGCGATGGCCTGCCGCACCTTCTCGTTGTCGAAGGGCGGGTAGGTGTTGTTCATGCCAAGGTAGAAGACGTTGAGCGCCGGGCGATTGAGCAGCTGGAGGGTCGAGTCGGCGGCGATGACCTCGAAGGCGTCGGGTGCCGGGTTGTCGATACCGTCCACCGTGCCGGACTGCAGCTCCAGCAGGCGCTGGGCGGCCTCGGCGCTCCAGCGGATCACCACCGTCTCCGGCAGACCCTTGGTGCCCCAGTAGTCATCGAAGCGCTTGAGGGTAATGTTATCGCCGGGGGTCCAGCTCTCGACCATGTAGGGGCCGGTGCCGATCGGCTTCGTCAGCAGGTCGCCGTTGCCGCCGGTCGACTCCAGGTAGGCGGCGGGCAGGATGTCGAACGAGTTGAAGGCGGCCTTCGCGCGGAAGGCCGGGTCGGGCGTGCAGAGCGTAAACTTGACGGTGCTGGCGTCGGTGGCGGCGATCTCTTTGATCTCGCCGGTGTAGCCGTTGCCGCACTCCTTGGCGGCCACGGCCATCAGGTCGCCCTCGGTGTAGACAGCCTGGCTCTCGGCGGCGGGAGCCTCGGCGGTGGGAGCCTCGGTGGCCTCAGCGGCGGGGACCTCGGTGGCCTCAGCGGCGGAGGCCTCGGTGGCGGCTACAGGAGCCTCAGTGGCGACTACAGGAGCCGTGGTGGCGGCGGGGGCCGCCGGAGTCGAGCCGCAGGCGGCGAGCACGGGGATCAGCAGCATGAGCAGCAGGCTGCCGGCGATCACGCGCCGCCCTGCCATAGAGTGTGTGTTCAACAGGAGTTACCTCGCATATCAATAGGCGAATCCATAGGGGTCGGTCGATGCAGTGGCCTTGCGATCACCCCCTTTCTGCCTCACGGGCACCGCGCCGAAGCGGACGAGCCATGGCGGCCGGCGGCGGCCAGCGTGATCGGCGAATGTGGTGTAAAGCGTATGTCTGGGAGTAGCTGCTGGGTATTGTGATCAGGAAGATCAGAATCGGGCGGGATTGTTAGGGTGGGCGGAATTATAGCAGCCTGCCCTAGCTCCGTCAACTTGCGCCGCCCGCCATGGGAGGATCGGCTGGGGTATAGAGAAAATGCAGTCACGCAAACGTTACCATGTCACACATGTCACGCTGAGCGCAGCGAAGCGTCCCGGCGAAGGATAGGGTCGCCGGGACGCTTCGCTGCGCTCAGCGTGACATGGCGATTTTTGCGGTATTGAGAGAAAAGCTTTACACCCTCAGATCCTCAGCCCGGATGCCGTGGCAGAGCCAAGCCGTGCTATGATTGGCCCACCGCCGTTCGCAAGGGAGACACGATAATATGCTGAGCACGCAAGAGATTATGGCGATCATCCCGCACCGCTACCCGTTTCTGCTGGTGGACCGCATCCTAGAGCTGGAGCCGGGCCTGCGGGCGGTGGGCGAGAAGCTGGTGAGCGCCAACGAGCCGCAGTTCACCGGGCACTTTCCGGGCAATCCGATCATGCCCGGCGTGCTGATCATCGAGGCTCTGGCCCAGACGGGGGCGGTGGCCGCCCTCAGCCTGCCGGAGCACGCCGGCAAGCTGGTGCTCTTCGCCGGGATCGACGGGGTGCGCTTCAAGCGGGTGGTGCGCCCCGGCGATGTGCTGCGCCTTGAGGTGACGATGGAGAAGTTCCGCCGTGGGGTTGGCAAGGCCGCCGCTCGGGCCACCGTCGATGGCCAGCTGGCCTGCGAGGCCGAGCTGCTCTTCGCGATCACGAACGCGTAGGCGGTTGCCTGCGGCCCCATCCTCGTAAAAAGGCTACGGCGTCGGCGTGACCGCAGCCGTGGGCGTCTCGGTGGGCACCGCCGTCGCCGTCGCCGTAGGCGCGGGCGTGCTATCCTGGCTGGCAAGATCTCCGGCGAGGTCGCCGAGGCGCTGGAGGAAGCGGGCGATGCTGTCGGTGCGGCGCTGGAGGTCGCCCAGCTGGCCGCTGTTCTCCGCCTGGACGGTGGCGACGACGGAGACGAGCACCTGCCCATCGCGGGCCTCGGCCTGGATCGTGGCGGCGAGGGCGATGTTCTCGTCCAGGTCTTGGGCCAGGGCGGCGGCGGTTGCCGCCTGCCCGGCCAGCTCGGCGGCCTGTCGCTCGTAGGCGGCGACCTGCGACTCAAGGTCGTCCACCCGCTCGCGGGCGGTGTTGACGCTGCCGGACTGCTCGGCGCTGGCGGTGCTCAGCAGGGCGATCTCGGTCTGGAGTGCCTGGTTCTGGGCCTGGAGCGCGACCACATCGGCGCTAGACTGGCGGATCTGGCCGGGGGTGCTCAGGTTGAAGCCGAAGGCGTAGAAGAGGATGGCGGCGGCGGCGGCGATCGCCAGGGCGGCGCTGAGCAGGATCGTGATGATCCAGCCGACAAAGCCCATGGCACGGCTCATGCAGCCACGGCGGGGCGGCGCGAGGCGGGCAGTGGCCGACGCCGGCGCCGGCGGTGGCGGTGCAGGGGCGACATACTCCGGTTCCTGCGGATCGGTCATGATGGCTCCTGCTCAATTGCAGATTGCGGATTGCAACCGGCCCTCGCCTGGATTCTAGCGGGTTTGCGCGGCGCGTCAAGTCAGCCCCGCCATTGATCCAGGGCTAAGACGTTGTGCCCAATCTGCAATCTGCAATCTGCAATCTGCAATCTGCAATTTGACATCCCGTAGCCGACTCGGCTACAATCGCGGGCTGCTGTCCTAACCACATTACTCTGGCGGGGCCGCGTCCCTCCGGGCCTCTCCGCTCTGTAGTAGGGGATAATAATGAAAGTCCCGTTGAGCTGGCTGCGCGAGTTTGTCGAGATCACCCTGCCCGTCGAAGAGCTGGCCCGCCAGCTGACCCTCAGCGGCATGGAGGTTGTGGATATTCGCTCTATCGGCCTGGAGGGCGGCGAGCTGCCCTGGGACCCGGAGAAGATCCTGGTCTGCAATATCCTAGAGGTGAAGCAGCATCCGAACGCCGAGCGTCTGGTGCTGGCCGACGTGGACTACGGCGCGGAGAAGCCGCATACCGTGGTGACGGGCGCGCCCAATCTGTTTCAGTACCGTGGGCTCGGCCCGCTGTCCCACCCGCTCAAGTCAGTCTACGCCAAAGAGGGCTCCCGGCTCTACGACGGCCACGCCGAGGGCTGGGTGATCACCACACTCAAGGGCCGCCCCGTGCGCGGGGTGATGAGCGACGCCATGCTCTGCTCCGAGAAGGAGCTGGGCATCTCCGAGGAGCACGACGGCATCCTCATCCTTGAGGACGATGCGCCGACCGGCGCGCCCCTGCGCGACTTCCTCGGCGAGGTGGTGCTGGAGCTGGACTTCACGCCGAACTATGCGCGCTGCCTCTCGATTGTGGGCATGGCCCGCGAGGTGGCTGGGATCACCGGCGCGAAGCTGACCATGCCTAGCCCGCAGGTAGTGGCCGAGGGCGCGGAGATCGCCGGTCGGGCCGGGGTGATGATCGAGGAGCCGGATCTCTGCCCGCGCTTCACCATCGGCCTGATCGAGGGCGTGACGATCGGCCCCTCGCCGCACTGGATGCAGCGCCGCCTGACCAACGCCGGCATGCGCCCGATTAGCAATATCGTCGATGTCTCGAACTATGTGATGCTGGAGTGGGGCCAGCCCACCCACGCCTTCGACTATAAGAAGGTGCGCGACGGCCAGCTGATCGTGCGCAGCGCACAGCCCGGCGAGCGCCTGCTCACCCTCGATGGCAAGGATCGCCCCCTGACCCCCGGCGCCGAGAGCGGCCTCGGCCACGCGCCGCTGATGGTCTGCGACGCGACCGGCCCGCTGTCGGTGGCCGGCGTGATGGGCGGCGAGTCGAGCGAGGTAAGCGACTCCACCACCGATGTGCTGCTAGAGGCGGCGATCTGGGAGCCCGTGCAGATCCGCAAGACGGCCCGCGCCATGAAGCTGCCCAGCGAGGCGTCCCGCCGCTACGAGCGCGGGGTAGACTACGAGCTGCCGCTGATCGCGCAGCGCCGCGCCCTTGAGCTGATGCGCCAGCACGCAGGCGGCACGGTGTCCCAGGGCTTTGTGGACGAGTACCCGCGCCCCTGGCAGACGGTGGTGCTCGACCTGACGCCGACCGAGGTGGCCCGTATCGTCGGCATCCGTATGGGAGCCCGCGAGATCGCCGACATCCTCACCCGCCTCGGCTTCACCTGCCAGCTGATCGGCGGCTCCGGCGTCGGCGACTTCGCCACCTATATCCACGAGCCCACGGTGCGCGTGACGGTGCCCTCCTTCCGGCTCGACGTGAGCATCATGGCCGACCTCTGCGAGGAGGTGGCGCGTATCTACGGCTACGACCGCATCCCCGAGACGCGCCTGGCCGACGAGCTGACGGAGTCGGAAGATCACCGCGAGCTGCGCCTAGAGCAGAAGATGCGCGACACCATGGTCGGCTGCGGGCTAGACGAGCTGATCACCCACTCGCTGATCGCTATGCCGCTGGTGGCCAAGGTGCAGCCGGGCGAGGCGGTGGCCGAGCGCTATGTGAAGCTGGCCAACCCGAACACGCCCGAGCGCGTGTACATGCGCCGCTCGCTGCTGCCCTCGCTGGGCGAGGCCCTGACCAACAACCTGCGCGAGCGCGAGCGGGCGGCGATCTTCGAGGTGGGCCGGGTCTACCTGAACCCGGAGCGACTGGGCGAGGGCGGGCGCTGGCTGCCCGACGAGCCGCGCCGCCTGGCCGTGGCCCTGGCCGGCCCGCGTGAGGCCGAGGGCTGGGCGGCCACCCAGCGCGAGCCGATGGGCTTCTACGACATCAAGGGCGTGGTCGAGATACTGATCGACCGGCTCGGCCTGAGCGGCAAGGTGAGCTACGCACCGCTGACCGACGACGAGCGCTTCCACCCCGGCCGCTCGGCGGCGCTGCTGCTAGAGACGGGCGAGGACGCCAGCCCGCCCCAAGCCGGCGCGGGCAAGAAGGGCAAGGCGGCGATCATCAGCCGACAGGTGGGCGTGCTGGGCGAGCTGCACCCGGCCGCCCGCGAGCGGCTGGAGCTGAGCGTTCCCCGCGCGGCCATGGCCGAGATCGACCTGGACGCGCTCTTCGCGGCCAGCGGGCAGGCCCACTTCAGCGCAATCTCGCGCTTCCCGGCGATCGTGCAGGACCTCTCGATCACCGCGCCGCTGGAGGTGCCCGAGGCCCAGGTGGCCGCGCTCATCCGCCGGGGCGCCGGCAACCTGCTAGAGTCGCTGACCCTGTTCGATGTCTACAGCGGGCCGCAGGTGGGCGAGGGCAAGCGCAGCCTGACCTACCACCTGGCCTTCCGCGCCGCCGACCGCACGCTCACCGACGAGGCACTGACCAAGCTGCGCAAGAAGATCATCGGCGGCCTGGAGCGCGAGATCGGCGCGACGATTAGGGCGTGATCTGCGTACAGTCACCGGAGAGTCTCGCCAGTAGCGGAGCAAATCATCGTGGTAGCGCCGGACAGCGACGGAGGCTCACTGTAGCTTTTGGCGGGCAACCTTCTGAAGCGGGCTTTAGATGTACAGAGGCGGTATAATAAAGCAGCGCAAGGAGGTGTACTATGACAACGGTAGAAGAGGTACAGGAGGCGGCTCTGCGGCTACAGCCCTCGCAGCAACTCCAACTGATCCAAGAGCTGTTGCGTCGATTACAGCAGGGCTACCAACAGCCAACAAATACCATCCCGCCTGGAGTGCGACGTGCCGCGCCTGTCGCCGATCTGGCCGATCTGACGGCTGACTTCTGGCCTGAGGACGAGACAGCCGACGATATCAATGACTATATCGCCCAACAGCGGGCCGCTGATCGAATGAGTGACTAATGAGCACGGTTCTGCTCGACACCAATATTGTCTCGTATCTCTTCAAGCGGGACACGCGAGCTGATATCTATGCCGAGCATCTGCGCAACCGGGAGCTCGCCATCGCGGTGATGACGGTGGCGGAACTGTTCCAGTGGGCCGCCGTCCGCAGATGGGGCGAGGCACGTATCGCACGGCTGGAGCAGCATCTAGAGCACTACACCGCGCTGCCAGTGGACATCGACACCTGCCGACAGTGGGCGACGGTGCGGGCATCGCGCAGTGACGTTGGCCTGCCAATCTCCCCACAGGATGCATGGATCGCGGCGACCGCACTGCGCTACCGTCTCCCGCTCGTCACGCATAATCCCGATGACTTCCAGCAGATCCCTGGCCTGACGGTCATTACAGAAGCGTGAGATATACCCGTGCGGCAATCTCCCATCTCCAAAGAGATATGGGGATTTTAAAGTGTCCCGGCCCCATGTCACACTGAGCGCAGCGAAGCGTCCCGGTCGGGACGCTTCGCTGCGCTCAGCGTGACATGGGGGGCGATGGGATAATTAAAAAGATCTTCTTCCCTAATCAACCCGTAAGCGGCGCGTTAGGACTCTGTAAGATCCGGCGGCTAGAGTTGTCACATAGAGCGAGACAAGTCTAGCGAAGAGGTGTGCCGTGATCAAGATCCCATCATCTGAGATAACGCCGGAGCATGTCTACCTATCCCGGCGCGCGTTTATGGCTGGGGCGGGCACGCTGGCGGCTGGCGCGCTGCTCGCCGCCTGCGGCGTCGCCTCCGAGAGCCCGGCCGCCCCCCCCTCCGGCCCGGCCCCGGTGGCGAGCAAGGCCACCGACGAGCTGGGCGACCCGCTGAACAGCTACGAGCAGATCACCACCTACAATAACTTCTACGAGTTCAGCACGGATAAGGCCGGGCCCGCGCGGATGGCCTCTGGCTTCAAGACCTCGCCATGGGAGGTTGCGGTGGGCGGCCTGGTGAATAAGCCCCAGACCTTCGCCATGGAGGATCTGCTCAAGCAGTTCGACCAGGAGGAGCGGATCTACCGGCTGCGCTGCGTGGAGGCGTGGTCGATGGTGATCCCCTGGCGGGGCTTCTCGCTGAGCAAGCTGCTGAAGGCCGTCGAGCCAAAGGCCGAGGCTAAGTTTGTGCGCTTCGAGACGCTCTATGACCCCAACCAGCTGCCGGGCCAGCAGGATGGCTACTTCCCCTGGCCCTACGTCGAGGGGCTGCGGGTCGACGAGGCCATGCATGATCTGACCCTGCTGGCGACGGGCCTGTACGGGCGGGATCTCACGCCGCAGAACGGCGCGCCGATCCGCCTGGCGGTGCCCTGGAAGTATGGCTTCAAGAGCATCAAGTCGATTGTGAAGATTGATCTGGTAGACACGATGCCGACCTCGCTGTGGATGGCCTCCTCGCCGGGCGAGTACGGCTTCTACGCCAATGTGAACCCCGATGTCTCCCACCCGCGCTGGTCACAGTCGAGCGAGCGGCGCATCGGCGAGCTGGGCCGCCACAAGACCCTGCCCTTCAACGGGTACGCCGACGAGGTGGCCAGCCTCTACGCGGGCATGGACCTGAAGCTGAACTTCTAGCGCTGAGGCGCTGAGATACTGATGGAGCAAATTGTGAGCAACCCGCCCGCTATGCGCCAGCGGCTGCTGAGGTGGCTGCGCGTCGCCGTC
Source organism: Chloroflexales bacterium ZM16-3 (assembly GCA_004138175.2). Lineage (GTDB taxonomy): Bacteria > Chloroflexota > Chloroflexia > Chloroflexales > Chloroflexaceae > Oscillochloris > Oscillochloris kuznetsovii. The sequence goes on from RYFE02000005.1 coordinate 85,806, forward strand.
CACATTGGCAGCCTGGCCCCGCTAGCCCTGCTGATCAGCGATATCCCGACCGTCAACCCGATCCAGGCGATCACCCAGCACAGCGGGCGGACGGCGATCATCCTGCTGATGCTCTGCCTGGCATGCACGCCGCTGAACCTGCTCTTTGGCTGGAAGTGGGCTGCGAGCCTGCGCAAGCCGCTGGGCCTGTATAGCTTCCTGTACGTCTGCCTGCACCTGCTGACCTTCGCCGTGCTCGACTACGGGCTGGACGGGCGGCTGATCTGGCAGGCGGTGCTGGAGAAGCGCTATGTCGTGGCGGGCTTCAGCGGGTTCCTGCTGCTGCTGCCGCTGGCGATCACCTCGACAAAGGGCTGGCAGCGGCGGCTCGGGCGGCGCTGGCGGGCGCTGCACAGCCTGATCTACCCGGCGGCCATCCTGGCCATCCTGCACTTCCTCTGGCTCTCGAAGGTGATCCGCGACCCGCTGATCTACGGGGCGATCGTGGCCGCGCTGCTGATCGTGCGCCTGCCGCCGGTGCGCTCCCAGATCGCGGCATGGCGCAGGCCGGCCCGGAGGCTCGCGACGCTGCCGGGCGAGGCTAGCATCGAGTAGGCTCCCCCGTATTAGTCTGGCGCAATGTGCCGACTTCGCTGACACATTGCGCCAGAGCAATACGGGTTTCCATGGCGGCAGCACTAAACTCACATGGTATCTGCGGCCCCAGAGATCTCTTAGGTAGGCCCGATATGGCCAGCGAAGCTGGCCATATCGGGCCTACCTAACGTGGGTTTTCAGGGTGGCAGCCATGATGCCTGAGCCAGGCCAAGATCCACTATAATATAATCGGTTCGCCGCACCCTACAGAAAACTCCTATGCGCCCTGCTCTCCGCGACACAAAGTGGCTCCTTCCGTCCATTGCACTCCTGCTCCTGATCCGGCTAGGCGTTCAGGTCGCGCTCTACCGGGCGGGCTTCATATCGCTCACCGCAGACGAGTTCGGCCGGACGGTGGTCGCAGCCAACTGGAGCAAGCACCCGGCCCTGTACTGGTCGGGCGTCTGGCTGCCCTTTCACGCCTACAGCTTCGGCGCAGCCCTGCTGCTGAAGTGGGAGTTGCTGTGGACGCCCAGGCTGATCGCGATCACGGTCGGCTGCGGCTCGATCATGCTGATCTACATGCTGGCCTCCAGCACATTCGCGAGCCGGGCGGTCGGCCTAGTCGCCGCCTTCCTACTCGCGATCAACCCGGCCCACATTTGGCTGAGCGATGTGCCCCTGACCGAACTGCCCACGGCCGCGCTGGTCTTTGCCGGGGTCTGGGCGACCGGGCGCTACCTGAAGCGACCGCAGCCGCGAGACCTCATCCTCGCCAGCGGTGCCCTGGCTCTCGCCAACGGCTTCCGGTTCGAGTCCTGGATCATCTCCGCCCTATTCTCACTGACCCTACTGGGCCAGGTGCTCGCCGAGCTGGCCAGGCGGGAACTACGTCGGGGTGCGGCACTGGGCATCGCGACCGCCGCGGCTGCCCCCTGGATCTTCCCGCTAGCCTGGGTGGTCGGGAACTATGTGCAGCTGGGCGACCCGCTCTACTTCATGGGAGCGATCCGGGCCTACAAGCTTCAGTGGTATGGCGACGAGACATTTTATGGCAAGTACGTCGAGACCTTCCTCAAGCTCGACCCATACCTGACCTGGCTGGGCGTACCAGCGATCATCACCTGCCTGGCGCTGCGGCACCGGTCACGCGCGGTACAGTGGTATGTCACCATCACCGTGATCCCGCTCATCGCCTATATGATCCTGCACGGCGGGCAGCTAGAGCCACCGGGGAACTATATCCGCTACCTGGCCGGTTATATGTTCCTCTTCTACCCCGCGCTGGCCTACATGCTGGTGCGGGTCGCGGGTGCACTGCCCCTGAGGCAGGCGCGCTGGGCACTGCTAGTGGCGGCGCTGGGTTTGGCGACGCTCACCCAGGTGCCCACGGCATTTCAGTTCACCAACGACCCCGCCACCGACGGGCTGGCCGTCGGCCAGGCGATCAGGGCGCTGCGCACGCAGGACCCCGACCTCGCCGACCGTCCGGTGATCATCGAGCTGTCGTACTGGCAGTACCTGGCGATCCACGTCGGCGCAAACGATATGGGCCAGATCGTGTATGACCGCACGCTGGACATCGAGTCGCGGGCAAGCCAGTCGCTCATTCTGACCGACGAGGCGCTGTTTCGGAGCTGCCTCGGGCGCTATCGCGCCAGCTACATTATCGTCAAGGATCCCCATCTACGCGCGATCATCGAGAGCAACCTCCGGCTCTTGCCGACGCAGACCATCAACGGCTATAGCTTCTACCCGGTGAGCAACAGCCTGCTGGAGGCCCCTCCGGTCGATCATGCCGTAGCCTGCCCGCTCAGCGTCGGCACGGGCTACTAATGCATTACAGTAGCAGGTTGCCGGTCACCCCCTCTTGGCGTATAATGCGGCCTGATTGTGCGGCCATATCAGCCATCGCCACTCATTTGCCTGCGACCAAAGCCGCCCACCACCCTCCTAGCGTAAGCATGCGACGTATCTCGAACCTGATCCTGGCACTCGTGGCTCTGATCACCCTCGCTGGCTGTACGGTGACAGCCCCCCCCCCACCGGCAACATCTCCGCTCATCCTCAAGTCAGGCGCGATCATCGGCCAGTCCTTCGTTGCACGCGATAGCGGCCTAGATGCGATCACGCTCCAGATGGCCCCACAGACACCTGGGTCGGGACATATCGCGCTGAGCTTACGCGAGAGTCCGTCGTCGCCGGAGTTACTCACCACGGCTGATGTGCCAGTTAGCGCTGTGGCAGCGCCCGGCCCGTACCGGTTCGCCTTGGAGAAGCCGCTCAGATCGAACCAGAGCGACTACTACCTCCAGATCGAGGTACGCGGCGAGGGCTCAGTACAGGTCATCACCACGCCATCAGACAGCTACGTGGACGGGAACCTCTACACCGAGGGGGCACCGCACACCGGTGATCTTGTCTTTCAGCCCGGCTACGACATGGTTGCCCTAAGTGGAGACTGGGCGCGCCGCGCGCTGTGGTGTGCGCTAGTGGGGCTGGCTGCGGCTATCATCCTTGTGCTGCCCGGTCTGGCGCTGCTTGAGATCGGCTGGGATGGCGTGGGAGCCCTGCCTATGGCCACCCGGCTCTGCGTCGGCATGGGCATGGGCGTCGCCTTCGCCCCGCTGCCCATGCTCTGGACGAACGCCGTTGGGCTGCACCCTGGTGCCTGGCATGTGTGGCTCCCCGGGATCGTGTCTGCCGCCGTGCTGCTGTGGCGATGGTCGCACCGGAGGGGCGAGCAGTCGCGCGGAGGTGAGGTCTGGGAGGGCATCACGCTTGGCGTGGTGGCCATCGCCCTGCTCGCCGTACGCCTCGCCCCGCTGAGCCAGATCGAGGTGCCGCTTTGGGGCGACTCCTATCATCACGCGATGATCGCCCAGCTGATCATCGACAACGGCGGGCTATTCCAGTCGTGGCAGCCCTATGTTCCGTACACCACCCTCACAGTGCAGTACGGGTTCCCCGCGATATCGGCGATGTTCGCATGGGTGCTGGGCGGCAACGGGGTGTCGGGCACCCTCGTCGCCGGGCAGGTGCTCAACGCAACTGCGGCGCTGAGCCTCTACCCTCTGGCCCGCCGCATGAGCGGCGATAGGCCATGGGCTGGGGTGGCTGCCGTGGTGGTGGCCGGCCTGCTCTCACCGCTGCCTGGCTATTATGTGAACTGGGGGCGTTACGCCCAGCTTGCCGGGCAAGTCGCGCTGCCGACGGTGCTCTGGCTCACATGGGCCATGGTCGATGACGCCGAGCGACCATGGAAGCGAGCGGTTGTCCTCGCTGTCACCGTGACTGGGATGGCCCTGAGCTACTACCGGATGGCCTTCCTCTACGCGCCATTTGTTCTGCTGCTGCTGCTGATCGTCGCCCTGCCGCGCTGGATGAGACGGCCCGCGCTGGCGATCCGCGACATTGGCGGGCTCGCCCTGGCCGGCCTGATGACGGTGATCTTCTTCCTGCCGTGGGCTATTAATGTGGCCGGCAGCAGCCTGTCGGACAAGATCACCGACGTGTCCTCGGGGTCTGTCCCGCTGATCGACGTGGTGCGCGCCGATTACAACACGTGGCTGATGACGCCGAGCCTGATCCCCTGGTATCTGCTGGCGCTTGGGGGGCTGGGCGCGCTGGCCGGGCTGGCTGCGCGGCGCTGGATGCTGGCCGCGCTGATCCCCTGGGTGCTGATGGTGGCAGCGATCGTCGCCGGGCGGCTGATCGGGCTGCCGGGGGCAGGGCTCATGCAGAGCTTCGCCGTGATCATCGCGCTCTACATACCGATCAGCCTCGTCTGCGGATGGCTGTTTAGCGAACTGGCGGGCCTGCTGGCCCGGCGTGCGCCCGCCGCGCATGCCATCACCGCAGCTCTCGCTCTGGCCCTCGCCGCCGCCGGATTGCCCCAGCACGCGGCGATCCTGATCCCGGCATCGGTCATTGTATCCCACCCCGATATTGAGGCGATGCGCTGGGTTGAGGCGAATACCCCCACCGACGCACGCTTCCTGGTGAACGGCTTTAGCATCTACGGAGGCACCTCGGCTGTCGGCGCAGATGCCGGGTGGTGGATGCCTATGCTGGCCCACCGTGCCAATACGATGCCGCCCCAGTATGCGCTGCTCAACGAGCAGCCCGACCCGGCGAACTACACTCGGCGGGTGGTGGATCTGGTCAACACCCTGGAGCAGGTGTCAGCCACCTTGCCCGAGGGGCTGCGGGCGATCTGCGCGGACAAGATCACCCACGTCTATATTGGTCAGGGCCAGGGGGCAGTCGGCGCGGCGGCCCGGCCGCTGCTCGACCCGGCGAGCCTGCGGGCGAACCCGGCCTTCCAGCTGATCTACCAGCGCGATCTGGTTCAGGTCTTTAAGCTGCGACGCGGCTACTGTGGGGCCGGCACATGATCCGCTCCATGGCTCAGCGAGCGCGAGACGTGCTGCTGATCATCGCGCCACTAGCCTGGGTCGAGTCAGTGCGCTGGCTATCGGGGGCACCACCAGATGCAGGGGTGCTGTGGCGTGGGCTCTTCGTCGCCGGTTCCCTGGCCGCCGCGTGGGCGGGATCGCCCCGCCCTGCCACAGGCCGGAGCTGGCGCTGGCCGTGGCCAACGGCGGGCGTCGGCGCGGTCGGCACCCTGGCGGCTCTCTGGTACGTGCTGACAGCAGCCACGCCTGCCACCTGGGCTATGGTGGCATCCGGCTATGTGGCGCTGCTCTGGGCCACGCAGGTGGCCGCAGCCGACCTGCCGCGACGGCTGCGCCCGGCCCTGCCACTCGGCATCGCCCTGCTGGCCGGCCTGGCCGTAGCGGCCATGGGCCAGGTCGAGGCTCGCTTCTCTGACGAGGAGTTCTTCGTCTCGATTCAGGCGGCGGCCCTGGCCGGCCTCTGGTGGTGGCTGTGGCAGGCATGGCACAGCCTTGGCCGGCTGGTGCCGCCGCCCGCCCTGCCAGCGCGCGATCTGGCCCTGCCGCGCCCGCGCTACACGGCACCGCCGCTGGCCCTGGCCGTAGCCCTGGCCGCAGCTCTCTGCTGGCGGGCCTACCTGGGAAGCTTCTTCCCCGCCCAGGCTCCGGCCTACACCGACATCACGACCGATGAGCCCTTCCTCTGCGGCAGCGTTCCGGAAAGCGGGCAGGTCTACAATGGGCGAGCGGTATTTCAGCACCTGATCGACCTGTTAGCCCAGCACCCGCAGAAGGGTGCCCCCGAGTATGGCATGCTCGCTCTGAGCACGGGCGACACTGAGTGGGCGCAGCAGTTCCGCACCCAGCTCCTCGCCGAGGCCGCCGCCGCGCTGTTCGCCGGCCCGGCCAACAGCGTCAAGTACATTCAGTATGAGGCGTCCGGGCGCGTGTACTACTATGACCGAGTGCGCAGCACGTTCCCCGGCCTGTTCAGCACAGAGGACGATGCGAAGGTGCGGGCATGGTTCGCCGCGGTCAACCGCCGCGCCCTGACCGTCGAGTGGATCGATTGGACCTACAGCCTGGCCCTGGGCGACTGGCCAGAGGGACCGTACGCTAATCAGGAGAGCGGGGCAGGGCTGCTGGCTCTGCTCAACTCCACTGGATTGGCCGACCCGGCGCTGACTGGGCGCAACCAGGACTACCTGCGCCGCCACCCCGGCGGATGGGATGTGCGATTCCGCAACACCGATGACGCCGTGATCTACCAGCCCGAGTGGATCAACAACGCCTACTACCAGCACCTCGCTGGGGGCGGGGCACAGCCCGAGCAGGTGCGGCGGTCGATTGAATGGCTGCTGGTTCAGGCGCTCCCTGATGGCATGCCGCTCCAGTACAACTACCCGATCGCTGAGTCATCGGATGGGGCGGCTTACCTCGCCGCACAGATTCTGGGCGACCCGCGCTACATCTGGCTGGCCGGGCGCGCCCTGGAGGGCCGCGCGGCAACGATTGGTTACACTGGTGCCCAGCCAGGTGTCGAGGGGCCGAGCGATATGGTCGGCCATGCGCCGACGACGGGATCGTGCCTCGTGTATGGCGACTCGGGCATGCCGAACCAGCCCGGCCCGCTCGCGCCCGACAAGATCATCTTTCGCGACGGCTGGGAGCCCGGATCGGCCTATGCGATGCTGAACCTGCGCTTCACCGGGTGGCACCGTTACAAAGCCAGCAACACGCTCACCCTGGCCTATCAGGCGGGGCCACTCGTGGCTGATCAGCTAGAGGGCCGCACCTTCAACTGGCTGCCGGTGGGCCGACGCTTCTTCCGCGATAAGCGCATCCCGCGCGAGAACCTGAGCGGTCTGCTCGTAGCGCGCAGCGGTATGAGCGACCTGATCGGCCAGCTCACCGGCGGCGGGCCGTGGGCACAGGACCCGCCCTTCTACGCTGGGGTTGAGCAGTTCAGCACGGGATTGGAGTATGATAGCAGCACGACGACGCTGAGCGGCTGGCGCGGCTGGAGCCAGCGGCGCACGATCAGGTTCTACCACGGCGGCCCGCTGGTTGTGTATGATCAGGCCGACGGCCCGGCGGGCGTCCCGGCGGCCATCGCGTGGAGCCTGCCGGGCGCCGCGCCGCTTGCGGGCAAGCGGATCGCCCTGCGCGATGGGCCGGACCCGGCCGAGATGGTATTTGTCGGGGCTGGCGCGCTCCAAGACGAGGCCCAGGAGAGCGGGGGGCGACGCGTGCTCGCCCTGCCCGCACAGGCGGGACATCTGACGCTGGTGAGCGTGCTGCTGACCAGCGGTTGGGCGGGGGCCGATGTGCAACTAGACTCTGCCGACGCGAACCTATTGATCACCAGCGGCGCGCAGCGGATCATCGTCCCGCTAGACGGGCGGTAGTGCTGCCACCCTGCGAATCCGCTTTGTGCTGCCGGGCTGTGTCAGCGAATCTGCTACAGTTCGGCAACACAACACTATATTCTGAGGGTCTGTGGCCCCCAGTCCCAGGCTTCGAGGCTTACCTTGATCCGTAGAGGTACTGACGTGCGAATCAGTGTTGTCGGCCCAACATACCCGTTTCGCGGCGGGATCGCCCACTACACCACATTTATGGTGCGCCACCTACGCGCCGCAGGCCATGTGGCACCGCTCTATTCCTTCACCCGCCAGTACCCGCGCTGGCTCGTTTCGGGCCGGAGCGACCGCGACCCGAGCAACACACCGCTGCGCGAGGACTGCGAGTATATCCTTGACCCGATCAACCCCTTCACATGGTGGCAACTCTACCGCCGTGTGCGCACCGACCACCCCGATGTGCTGATTCTCCAGTGGTGGGTGCCCTACTGGACGCCCTGCCTCACCGCGATCGCCAGCATGATCAAGCGCAACACGAAGGTCAAGATCATCTTCATCTGCCACAACGTAGTGCCCCACGAGGGCGGCGGTGTGATCGACCGCCGCCTTGCACTGACGGTGCTGCGTCGGGGTGATGCCTTAATCGTACACAGCGAGCAGGATCGCTACCGGCTGCTGGCCCTGCTGCCGAATGCCCAGGTGATCAAGGCCCAGATCCCCAGCTACGGCGGGCTTGTGCGGCACGACGTGCGCTCGCGTGAGGTCGCCCTGCGCGGCGAGCTCGGCATCCCTGAACGCGCCCAAGTGCTGCTCTTCTTCGGCTTCGTGCGACCGTATAAGGGACTAGAGTACCTCATTCAAGCCATGGCCCTTGTCCGCGAGCGTCTGCCCGACACCCATCTTCTCGTCGTTGGCGAGTTCTGGACCTCACCCGAATTCTACCAGAGCTACGCCCACGAGTTCGGCGTTGAATCGGCGATGACGGTGGTCAATCGTTATGTGCCAAACGAGGAGCTCCAGCCCTACTTCGATATGGCCGACGTGGTAGTGCTGCCGTATGTCTCGGCCACCCAAAGCGCTGTGGTTCAACTGGCCTTCGGCTTCGGCAAGCCCGTGATCACCACACGGGTCGGTGGGCTCTACGAAGTGGTCGAGGACGGGGTGAACGGGCTGGTGGTGCCGCCTCAGGATGAGCGCGCCCTCGCCGATGCGATCATTCGCTACTTCGCCGAAGATCTGGCCGCGTCCTTCGGCGCCAATGTGGTGGCCGGTGCCGCCCATAGCTTCTCCTGGCAGGAGCTGGTGGACACAATCGAGCAGGCCGCCCGCGATCTTGGGGTCGAGGCATAGCCGATGCGGATCACCTTCCTGATGATCATGGGCGTGGAGCGCCCGTCGGGTCGACGCTACTTCCACATCGCCCGCGCCCTGGCCCGCCGCGGACACAAGGTGCGCCTGCTGGCCCTCCACCCCGACCTGGCGAGCTGTGAGCGGCGCCGCTTCGTGCAGGATGGGGTCGAGGTCTGGTACGTCGGCCAGATGCACGCGCGCAAGGCGGGGAGCGTACACGGCCGCTTCGGCCCGCTGGATCTGCTGCGCGTGCTGGCGGAGTCTACCTTGGGCATGGTCTGGGGCGTGATCTGCTCGCCGGCCGATGTCTACCACCTGGGCAAGCCGCAGCCGGTGAACGGGCTGGCCGCCCTGCTGGCGGTGCGCCTGCTGCGCCGCCGGCCCTTCTACGTGGACTGCGACGACGACGAGGTGCGCGGCAACCGCCTGCCGGCCGCCTGGCAGCGCGCCGTCTTCGGCTTCTGGCAGTGGCTGCTGCCGCGTATGGCCGCAGGGGTGACGGTGAACACGCGCCACCTGGCTGCCGAGATGGCCCGCGCAGGGGTTGCCCCAGTGGCTCTGGTGCCTAATGGGGTTGACCTGGAGGGCTTTCTGGCCCCGCCCGCGCCGCAGCTGGATGCACTGCGCGCCGCCCTCGGCCTGACGGGTCGGCAGCTTGTGGCCTATGCCGGTGCCCTAGCCCTCCAGAACCACCCGGTCGATCTGCTGATCGACGCCTTCACCCAGGTGGCGGCGGCCCTGCCCGATGCCGCCCTGCTCATCATCGGCGGCGGCGAGGATCTGCCGCTGCTCCAGGATCAGGCCGTGCGGGCTGGCCTGCGAGATCGAGTATACTTCACCGGGCAGGTACACTACCCGGCCGTGCCGACCTACCTGGCCCTGGCCGACCTGAGCGTCGACCCGGTACACGACGACCCGGTGGCCCGCGCCCGATCACCGCTCAAGCTTGTCGAGAGCATGGCTCTGGGAATCCCGGTGATCACCGGTCATGTGGGTGATCGGGCTGAGTTGCTGGATGGCGGCGCCGCCGGAGTGCTGGTGCGCCCCGGTGACGCGAGTGCGCTGGCCGAGGCGATTGTCGAGCTGCTCGACGACGCGCCGCGCCGGCAGACGCTGGCCGCCGCCGGGCGCGAGCGGGCCGGACAGCATGGCTGGGATCAGCTCGCCGAGCGCTGGGCGACGGTCTATCGAGATGGAGCAGAGCCTTGAGCGTGCGACCCTTGCAGGCACCCCTGGTCACCTTGGTGGTGCTGAACTGGAACGGCTACGCCGACACCCACGAGTGCCTTGAGTCGCTACGTGGCCTAGCCTACCCCAACTATCGGGTCCTCGTTGTAGATAACGCCTCCAGCGACGACAGCCCGGAGCGTATTGCCGCCAATCACCCCGAGGCTGAGCTGGTGCGCTGCGCGCGGAATCTCGGCATCGCCGCCGGGTATAACGCCGGTATCCAGGTCGCCCTCCAGCGCGGTGCCGACTACGTGGTGCCGATGAACAACGACCTCGACTGCGACCCGATGTTTGTCTCGCAGATGGTCGCCACCCAGCGCGCCTTCCCCAGCTGCGGCGTGGTGATGCCGAAGATCTTCTACTATGAGGATCGCGACCGGATCTGGTCGGCCGGGGCCTACGCCCGCTGGATGCCCTCGAACATTGTAATGCGCGGGCGCAAGCAGCGCGATAGCCCGGCCTTCGCCCACGACGCCGAGATCCAGTTCGCGCCGAGCTGCTGCCTGCTGCTCACCCGCGATCTGGCCGAGCGCGTGGGCTTCGACGAGGGCTACTTCTTCTACTACGACGACTGGGACTTCTGCATGGAGGCGCGCAAGGCCGGCTACCGGGTCGTCTTCTCGGCCGGCGCCCTGCTGTGGCACAAGGTCTCGCGCAGCACCAAGAACAGCCCGAAGTCGCTGCGCTGGTGGAAGGTGTTCGGCCAAAGCTGCGTGCGCTACCACCGCAAGCACCACGATCTACGTGTCCTGGCGACCTATGTGGCATGGGTGCTCTTTCGCGAGGCGGTGAAGGGGAATGTGCGCAGCCTGCCGACGATGCTCGAAGGAATGCGCATGGCCCTGCGGGCGGATCTCAGCGACGACCTGCGGCCGGCGTGGAGTAACTAGCGATATAGAAGCTCGGGGAGGGCAAGCATCACTGAGCCCATGCGGAAGATATATGACTGAGCGAGAATTACCTGAGATCGAGCTAGAGCACCCGCCCTGCGAGATATGCGGGGCCGATGCGCCCGAGCGGGTTGCCGCGCGCACCGACCTGTTTCTCGGCGGCGACACGCTCTACACAATCTGCCGCTGCGGCAAATGCGGGGTGCTCTACCAGCACCCGCGGCCGACCGCCGCGACGATCGGCCTGCTCTACCCTGACGACGACTACCCCGAGTACATCCCTGGGATACACACCGAGCCGTGGATCGGTCGCACCATGCGCCGCTACGGCCTGCGCAAGCGCTGCCGCAAGGTTACGCGCTACCACAGCGGGGGCCGACTGCTCGATGTCGGCTGCTCGACCGGCGACTTCGCCTGGGAGATGGCGCAGCAGCCGGGCTGGTCGGCGCTGGGGGTCGATATGAGCCAGGCCGCGGTGAGCTACGCCCGCGACCAACTCGGTGTCAAGGCCGCCGTGGGCATACTGAACGACGGCCCCTTTGCCGATTCCTCGCTCGACGCGATCACGATGTGGAATGTCTTTGAGCATGTGTACGACCCGCGGTCGGTGCTGTCCGAGGCAGCGCGCCTGCTGCGCCCAGGCGGCGTTCTGGTGCTGACCCACCCGAATGTCGACAGCATCGACCGGCGCATCTTCGGCAATATCTGGATCGGCTACGAGCTGCCGCGACATATCTACCTCTACCCCGCCGATCTGCTGCGTGACCTAGCGGCTGAGTATGGTCTGCGCGAGGTCGAGCGAAGCTGCTTCTACGGCAGCCACGCGGCGACGGCCACCAGCCTGACGTTCCTGATCGAGCGGGTGATCGGCACGGGCCGGCTGAGCGCCGCCCTGCGCAAGCTGCTGTTCAGCCCGCCCGCCCGCGTGCTCTGCGCGCCCTACTTTATGATCATCGACCGTATGCGCCGGGGCTCGAACATTACTACGATCTACCAGAGGGAGCCATGAGCGAGCAAGCGGACGCCGACACGATGCGCGACTACTTTCAGCGGGTGATGGACGACTGGCGGCCGCGCCAGGCCCAGGCTCACCCCTACGCCGAGAACGCGACATGGAAGCGCAACTACGTCGCCATGCAGGGCTGGGTGCAGGCCAACGGCCTGGAGCACGGGCGGGTGCTTGAGGTGGGCTGCGGCACCGGGCTACTGCAAGATCTGGTCGTAGACTATGTCGGAGTCGACGTGGCGGCCAGCTCGGCGGCGTTTATGCACAAGCCCTTCCTGACCAGCTCGGCCACTTGCCTGCCCTTCCCCGACAACAGCTTCGACGGCGCCTTCTCGGTGTGGGTGCTTGAGCATATCGAGCAGCCCGAGGCGATGCTGGCCGAAATGCGCCGGGTGGTTCGGCCGGGCGGCACGCTGTTCCTGGTGGCCGCCTACGCGGTCGCACCCTGGGTCTCCCAGGGCGTCCATCGTCGGCCGTGGCGCGAGCTGAGCCCGCACCAGCGGCTCACCAAGCTGAGCATCCCGCTGCGTGCCTCGGCACCTTACCGGATCGCGACCACCCTCGCCCGGCGCAGCGGCGACCTGATCGGGGCGCTGGGCGGGCGGCCGACCCGGCTGCGCTATGGTCGGCTGATCCCAAACTTTGAGCACTACTGGGACTACGACGCCGACGCCTGTGTCTCACTCGACGCCTACAGCGTCGCGCTCTACTTCGTAACCCGCGGCGACACGCCGCTCTACCCGGTCGGTCTGCTACGTGGGATGCTGCTGCGCGCACGTCCGCAGATCTACCGCATCAACAAATGAGCCCCCTACCCGCACCGACTATGACCGAACGGGTGATGAACCTGCTGAGCCTGCCACGCCAACGCATCCGGGCGATCTTCCCGAGCGGAACGCCGCGCTGGCTCTGGCTGCTATTCCAGCTCGCCGCGCTGGGACTGGCCGGCGTGGGGACCTACTACGCCTGGCGCGAGTTTCCGCAGGGCCTGCATGTTGAGCCAACCGCCTTCGCGCTTACCGGCGCGATCTACGTGCTGGCCTTCAGCATGCACTTGCTGGGCTGGCAGTCGCTGGCGCGGATCTTCTTCGGCCAGATGCGGCCGGTCGAGCACGTCGAGGCAATCGCCGGAAGCAACCTAGTCAAGTATCTGCCGACGATCGCCTGGTATATCGCCAACCGCTCGCACTACTACCACGCCCGCGAGGTCGCATCGAAGTCGGTGGTGATCGCCTCGCTGAGCGAACTGGCGCTGATGATCGGCTCAGGCGGGGTGATGCTGGTCGCGCTGTGGATCGGGCAGGTGCTCTCGCCACTGCTGGCTGTCGTGATCTGCCTGGCCGGGTTCACCGTGATGATCTGGCTGCTGGCCCGCCACGCCGGCAACGGCGACCACAAACATCCCGGGCACTGGGTGCTGGCCCTGCTCTGGTACGGCGGGTCGTGGCCAATGGGCGCACTGATGCTATGGGCGATCTTGCGCGCCTTCGTGCCGGTTGGCGCGCCCGACCTGCCGACGGTCGCCGACATCTGGCTGCTGGCCGGGCTGGCCAGCTATGCGACAAGCCTTACCCTGGGGGCCTTCGGGATCGCCCGCGAGATCACCCTGACGGTGCTGGTCGCCCAGCACTGGCCACTCTCTGTCGGCATCGCGGCGGCGATCGTGGTGAAGCTGGTGCTGACCTTAGGCGAGATCGGCTGTAGCCTGGCGATCCTGGGCTGGATCAACCTGCGGCGCCGGCTGGCGGTCGGGACACCCAAGCGAGACATACTATGAGTGAGCTGATTGGCCTGCTGCCGGCAGCCGGGCGCGGCTCGCGGCTCGGCCCCATCCCCTGTAGCAAAGAGATTATGCCGCTTGGCTTTCAGCCAAGTCCGGCGGCCGCGCTGGCCTGGCAGCCGGTGACCGCGATTGAGTTGCACCTTGAGGCGCTGCGCCAGGCCGGTGCCCGGCGGGCCGTGGTGATCATTGGCGAGACCAAAGCCGACGTGGTGCGCTACATCGGCGACGGCTCGCGCTATGGGGTGGCGGTGAGTTATGTTTATCAGCAGCAGCTACGCGGCATGCCCTTCGCGCTAGATCTGGCCCGACCCTGGATCGGCCCGGCGACGACCCTCTTCTCGATGCCCGACACGCTGATCACCCCGCCCGAGACGATGGGCCGCCTAGCGGTAGAGCACCACCGCCGCGACGCCGACGTCACCCTTGGCCTATTCCCCACCAGCACCCCACACAAGTTCGGCATGGTCGCCCAGGAGGCCGGCGGGCACATTGTCGGCTTTGTCGATAAGCCGGCCCAGACCGATCTGACCCTGATGTGGGGGCTGGCCGCCTGGTCGCCACGCTTCGCCGACTTTCTGGCCGCCGACCTGGCTGGCCGACCGGCGAGCAGCCCCGAGGTTGTGCTCAGCGATGTCTTCGCGGCAGCCCTCACCGCCGGGCTCAGCATCCAGGGCATAACGCTCGACAGGGCCAACTACCACGACATCGGCACCCCCGAGGATTTTCAGTCGGTGGTGCTGCGGCTGGCCCTGAGCCAGGGCGAAAATGCCCAGAAAAGCCACTAACCCGATCGTATTAGTCGCATGGATTAGGCGTGAATATGGCTTTCTGAAGCCATGGGCAATTTGGACAATTATCCTAAGGTGCTATTGAAGAAGAGGCGTGGTGGCTGCTATAGTGAGCACATAACCGTACTGAGCCCGTTGTCTAGAGCAGAGTGGTTCACCTGTACGCCGCCTTTTAAAATGGAGGGAGTCCGAATGTTCAAGCGCACCATCACCACCGCCCTCGCCATGGCCCTTGCTATGGTCACGCTCGCCTTCCCGTCAGGGCAGGCACAGGCCCAGCACACCACCACCGTCGCCCCGGGCGTCTGGTCAAGTGCCATCCTCATACAGAACGTCTCGACGACGAGCGCCACGATCGAGATCAAGTTCTACGATAGCGCCGGCACGCTCAAGAAGACCTACCCGACCACGCTCAATGCCAAGGAACCGGTGACGCTGTACGTGCCAGACAAGATGTCTGATCTCGCCTCGGGCCAGTACTCGGCGGTGGTGAGCAGCACGGCCAAGGTAATCGCCTCGGTGCAGACCTCGTCGGTCTCGCAGGGCACCGGCCCCTGGACGGCATTCGCCTATGAGGGCGTAGACTCGAACAGCACCGGCACGAAGCTGTTCTTCCCCGGCAACTACAAAGGCTACTATACATTCAACTCTGAGCTGGTCATCCAGAACAGCAGCGAATCGACGGCCACCACGCTGACGGTCGACTTCTACAAGCAGGACGGCTCGAAGATCACCACG
The DNA here is from genome assembly GCA_004138175.2 of Chloroflexales bacterium ZM16-3. GTDB lineage: Bacteria > Chloroflexota > Chloroflexia > Chloroflexales > Chloroflexaceae > Oscillochloris > Oscillochloris kuznetsovii. The sequence goes on from RYFE02000005.1 coordinate 100,927, forward strand.
GTGGATTTGGGCAGCCTCGGTGCCAACAGCGCCAAGACTTGGGCGATGACCGACTCGATATTTGGTGCGCTGCCCTCGGGTAACACTGGCATCTTCGGTGCCGTGGTGACGTCGAGCGCCACCCCGATCGCCGGCATCGCCAACATCTGGGCCACCAGCCCGACCAATAAGACGGCTAGCTACAATGGCGTGACCAGCGGCACAACCAGCCTGTTCGCGCCCAGCCTGTCGAACAACTACTACGGCTTCGCCTCGGCCCTGACGATTCAGAATATTGATCAGGCGACGACGGCGACCGGCACGATCGAGTACACCAACGGCACGAAGCAGAACTTCAGCCTGGCGCCGAACGCAGCCCAGGAGTTCTACCAGCCGAATGTTAGCGGCCTGCCCAGTGGCAACACAGGGGGTTCCTTCTCGGCCAAGGTGACGGCGACCGCCGGCAGCATCGTCGGCCTGGTGAGCTATAGCCGCCCGCTGGCAGTAGACTTGGCAGGCCGACCCTTCGGCGACTTCGCTAGCTACAATTGCGCGCCGGTTGCCTCGGCTGAGGTAAACATCCCGAACATCAACAACAACTACTACGGCTACTTCACCAATGTGACGGTGCAGAACACCGGTACGGACACCACGGACATCAAGCTGACCTATCCGGACGGCAAGACCTGGACGATCAGCGGCGTCGCGGGGGGCGGGAACGCGAACTTCATCCACTTGCCGAACGTCACGACCAACCCCTACGCGGCTAGCACGAATATCAGCACCTCGGCGGTAGCCTCTTCATCGAACGGCAGCCTGCTTGTCGCGGTGATCCAGCATAATACCGGAGCAGGTGTGACAGGCAACAACCCGGCCAAGGTCCCATCGGACTTCCTACAGGTCTTCACCGGTACGCCGAACTAGGCATTTCAGCCTCGTCATCGCCCGACGCTGTTCGACACGACGGTGCTCTCTCTCGGGTGGGTGCGCGGCTGTTCCTGATGAACAGTCGCGCGCCCACCTTTTGCTATGGCAGGAATAGGAGCCATCTATGCGATACTGCTTCGCTGTCATCCTGGCGCTGTCTGCGCTGATCCTTGCAGCCTGTAGCACAGGGCCATCAGCCCCTCCCACCGACATGCCATTTCAGACGACACCAATGGTAGTGACACCTACCCCCGTGCAGGGGAGCGACAGCGCCTATCCCTACCCCGCCCCGCCCGTCCAGAACAACCCGAACCCGGCCTACCCGGCCCCCGAGCCGACCGGCGACCCCCAGGGGCGGAGCCTCTCGGCTCTGAGCGCACTGGCTTTCGCACAGAGTGCCGCGCAGGCAAGCTTTGACCCCAACGCCAGACTCTACGTGATCATGCCGTCACAGGTGATGCTGACCAACCTCGGCTCGCCGCCGGCGCTCCCCGGCTGGTTCTATAAGTTTAAGGTCGAAGGCACCGCCCGCGAGTACATCATCCAGGTTGTCAACGACCAGGCATCTGGCTCCAGCGAGGCCGAGGCCATGGAGCCCACACAGCCGCTAGAGCTACCGATCAATCTTGATCAGGTCAAGCTTGACAGTGACCAGGTCTACGCCAGTTTTGCCGAGAAGGCACCCTCGCTCGGGCTGACGGTCAGCGACCCCAAGAGCTACGATCTGGAACTTGTCAACCTTGAGGGCAAGGGCGGGCCGATCTGGAGCGTGGTCGATCCTGGTACACTGACCTGGCTCTACTCGGTCAACGCGACGACCGGCGAAGAGGTGCCGAACCCGCACAGCTAGAACACGGAAGCATTGAGCCACTGAGCCACTGAGCCACTGAGGAAAGAACTTGCTCACGAGTCGACTCGGGGTTCGGGGTCCGGTGCCGGACCCCGAACCCTGAGTTGCTGGTACGTGCAGACCTGCCCAACTGTCTGTGAACTACCAGAAAGCTGTACTAGCGCCCTGGCAGGAAGGTCGTGAAGATCGCATGGTACTCGCTGGTCGCGCCCGGCACGGTTGCCGAGGTGCCGCTGATCAGGTAGATGCTTGGGCCAAGCATAACGGCCTTCGCAGAGATCGCCACGTCGTCGGGGATACTGAAGCCTGTCCAGGTGAAAGATTCCTGGTCGTACTGATAGCCCAGGCGGCGGTCGGGGTCGAAGGCCAGAATCAGGCCAACCGGAGCCACAATGCCGGGGGTCGTCACCGGCTCGGGCAGCGGGGCGATCTCGCTCCAGCGCGCGCTGGCGTCGGTCGGGTCGAGGCGCAGACACTCGCGTAGCGCGCCCGCCTCGTCATTCCCGCCCACCAGGTAGATCCAGCCCGATGCGGCGACCGCCCCGGCCGTCTGACGCGGCGAGGGGAGCGACGGTCCGCTTTGCCACACACGCAACTCCGGATCGTAGATGAACACCTCGCTGCGGCTCTGCGTGCCATCCCAGCCGCCGATCACATAGAGCCGACCCTCGAAGACAACCAGGGCGTAGCGGCTGCGGGGTGCGGGCATAGCCGGGCCCTGCTGCCAGTGCTGATCGCGCGGGTCGTAGATCTCGAGGATGTCACGCACATCGCCGCTGGCGTCTATGCCGCCGGGCACATAGATATTGCCGCGCAGCACCACAGCACCGGCGTCGGCAACGGCGGTCGGCTTCGCGGCAGATGGGTCGCTGGCTGTCACCCAGCGGTCACTGCCGGGATCGTAGCGATCGACGGCGGCGCTCAGAGTGGCTCCGTCGCGACCGCCGATCACGTAGAGCCGGCGGTCCAGATCATAGGCCGCAAGGGCAAATCCTTCACGGGGGACGGGCATAGGCGCGTGGGAGAACCAGCGCTGATCGGCGACCGACGCTACAGCTGCGGTAGGGACGACCGGCGCGACGGGCTGAGCGGCACCCCGCATGAGCATCAGCGCGGCCACTATCGCCACCACGGACGTCGCCGCGGCCACCCAAAGGCCGGTGCGACGCGCCACAGCCGGCGGTCGGACGGGCTCGATAAGCGCCGCGCCACCGTCAATGTCGCGCGGGGGGGGCAGATCCGGCACAGTCGTCGCCTCAACGTCAGGCGGAGCATCAGCCGCGCCAGGTTCGCTGAGATCGGCCACGACAACGTCGGCGGACATCTCGGCGGGCACAACCAACAGCCCGTTGCGGATCGCATAGACGGTGGCCTCAGTGCGCGAGACCACCCCGATCTTGCTGAATATATTGTGCAGATGCACCTTCACCGTGTTGGCGCTGATGCTTAGCTGCTGTGCGATCTGCTGATTACTCGCCCCGGTGGCGACAAGGCGCAGAATCTCAAGCTCGCGGTCACTTATGGATACATCGTTTGGCATATGTACAAGCGCATTGTCTCACCCAGATTATACCTGCCGGGATCATAGCATGACCATAGGGTACAGGCAAGAATGGGCACGGTCGGGCCGGGGTTGATGTTATAATTGAGCTAGATAGCATAGCATACTACCCAAAGCACCCAAGAGCATCGTCGATGAACTTCCGCCTGATCGCGCGCGCCGCACTCATGCTCATCCTCCTCGGCGCTCTGTATCCGGTGCCATCCGCACGTGCGCAGGCATCGGTGAGCCTGACGGCGACTGCGGCATTTGAGGGCAACTACGTGCCAGGCACGTGGCTGCCGATCACCGCCCGCATCGAGAACTCTGGCACAGCTCTGAGCGCAGTGCTTGCGGCTGAGCTCCCCGGCGCGACGATACGCCATATCGTGCCCGTCGAACTGGCCGGCGGCGCGCAGAAACAAGTCGTGATCTATGTCGCGATGGATCAGTCCGTCCGCGAGGTGCGGGTCAGCGTCGAGCAGGATGGGTCAATACTCGCCGAGCAAACCCTGGCGGTGCGGCCGCGCTCCGACGAGCGCATGCTCGGGCTGCTGTCAGGCGATGGGCTGAGCCTGAGCCTTCCCAGGCGCGAGGATCTGCCCAGCCAGCCCTTCACGGTCGTGTCCCTCAGCCCCGCCGACCTGCCTGATCAGGTGGCGGGGCTCAGCGGGCTGGGGGTCCTGCTGGCCAATAATGTGCCGCCCGATAGCCTGAGCGAGGCCCAGCGCGGCGCGCTGCTCGCCTGGGTCAATGCGGGCGGGCACCTCTTCATCGGCGGGGGTGCCGCCGACGCACTCAGCGGGTGGCTGCCGAGTGAGCTACAGGCCGCGACGACCGACGCCCAGGCTACTATCGATGATGGCCCCCTCGGCGAACTGGCCGACGCGACCGGCCCTGGGCCGCTGAGCGGGGTGCAGCTCACCCCGCTACCTGGCGGCGTGTCGGTCGGGGCTGCCCCGACACCGGCCTGGGTGACGCGCTCATTCGGCCAGGGCCTCGTCACCCAGTTCGCCTTCGATCCGGCGGCACCGGCTATGGAGGCATGGGAAAGCGCTCCGAGCTTCTGGGACGCCATCCTACAGCCGACCTTTCGGGTCAGCACCCTGTTCGGCCAGCAGACAAACATCGATGTGATCCAGGAGCAGATGCTGGCCGGCACGCTCACCGCCCTACCCACCATCCCCCAGCCGCCCGTCGACATGTTCTTTCTGTTACTGGTGATGTACACAGTGCTGATCGGGCCGGCCCTCGCCCTGTTTCTGCGCCGGATCGACCGCCAGGCATGGTCGTGGCTACTAGTGCCGCTGATCGCGGTGAGCAGCGGGCTGCTGCTGTTTACCCTGGCTATCAGCTTGCGCACTAGCGACAAGGTGGTGAGCCAGGTCAGCCTGGTAGAGGAACTAGGCAACGGTCAGGCCCGCATCCGCACGCTGATCGGTGCCCTTGCACCCCAGGACCAGGCGCTCATCACCCGAGTGTCCCCGGGCGCGATCACCCGGCCGGTGCGCGAGATCAGCGGCCTGTACGGCGATATCGGCGGCGTGAGCGGCGACCTGATACAGCAGAGCGACCAAATGACCCTATCGATCAAGCCGTGGAAGCTCCAGGGTGTCCTCATCGAGCAGCAGCAGACGATGAGATCGATGGTCGCCACGATACAGATAGGTGAGCAGGGGTCGCAGATCGAGGTGATCAACAGGGGCGGCGAGACGCTCAGAGACGTGGTCGCGATCTATGGGGGCCGGGTGCTGCTCCTCGGCAACATCGCCCCCGACGAGCAGAGGAGCGGGCGCTGGGCACCCAACCAGAGCATCGCCCCCGACAGAATCGCGATCATCGGCCAGATATTCGCCGATGAGGTGGCTGCGGCTAACCGCCCGGGCCAGGCGGCCAACCGGCACATCGAGCTACAGATCGCGATGGTCAACGCAGCGCTGTACCACGGCGGTAGCGACATTGAGACCGAGCCGCTGGTGTTGGGCTGGGTCGACGGCTCGCCCCTGAAGACGGAGGTCGATGCTCCCCGCGCCGCCCAGCAGAGCCTGACCCTGCTGACTATGCGGCCAGAGGTGCAGGTCAGCGGGCCGATCAGCCTACCTGAGGGCTGGCTGATCCCCGACCCGACCCTCAACCAGAGCAACGCCTGTAGCAGCAACAACCTGATCGGCGTTCGAGCGAACCCCGCGCCGGTGACGATCATCATGCGGCTGCCGAACGACCTCGGCCCGCTCAGGGCCAGCGCCCTGACCCTGACGATCGACAGCTCCGAGCGCTGGCCGAACGCTGGCATCACGACCGAGATCTACGACTGGGCGAAGGAGACATGGGTCGCGCAGAGCTTCGATGGCCCAGGAGAATTTGAGGTGGGAGACCCGGCGACCTATCTGTCCGAGGGACGACTTCAGATCCGACTGAGCGGCACCATCGAGCGGGCCGGGTGTATTGTCGCCACCGCCAGAGTCCAGGGGGCAATGCCATGATCCGTCGCAACCTGCTCGGCCCGGTGCTGTTCAAAGAGCTGGCCACGCTGCTGCGCGGCAGCCGCGCCGCCCTGATGATCACGGTCTATGTCGGGATGGTGCTGATCAGCGCCCGGCTGTTCTACGGCGTGACGGCGAGCCAGCTCGACTTCGGCCAGCCGCTGCTTAGCGCCCAGATCGGCCAGGTGATCTTTATCGGGGTGAGCCTGGTAATCCAGACCATGACGCTCTTTCTGGCACCGGCGACGACCCTGAGCGCCGTCAGCCATGAGTATGAGCGCGGCACCTTCGAGCTGATCCAGGCCACGCCGCTCTCGGCGAGCCAGCTGATTATCGACAAACTGATCGCCGCGATGGCCTTCCTGCTGCTGCTGCTGATCGCCGCCATGCCGGCCTTCACCCTAGTGCTGTTGTTCGGCGGCCTGATGATCAGCGATCTGGTGCCGGTGGTGATCGTCATCCTGATGACGGCGGTGGTCGGCTGTGCCTTCGGGCTCTTCTGCTCGGCGGTCACCCGGCAGACGTTCAACGCCACGCTGCTCTGCTACGCGGTGCTGATCAGCCTGGTGGGCGGGACTCTCTTCGCGGCCAGCATCTGGTCACTGATCAATGGTCTTAGCGCGGCCCCGCCAAGCCTGGTGGTGGCCAACCCGCTCTCGGCGATCGCCACCGTCCTCGCGCCGATCCGCCCGCCTGACGACTCGTTTACCGGGGGCTTCCGGCCCCTGGTGCTGCTCAGCCTGCTCTCGCGGGGGGTGATCGATAACCGTGGCGTGATCGCGCCCACCTACCATGCGACGGCGGTGATCTATGGGGCGCTCACGATCTCGCTTATCTGGGGCACTCTGGTGGCCGTCCGCCCGCGACTCCGGCTTACCCGCGAGGATGGGGTGATGCTCGCGGCGCTGCTCGTCTACGGGCTGCTCGCCTACATGCTGCGCGGCTGGTGGGTGCCGGGGATCTTTCCGTAGCTGGTGACAGGGGACAGGGGGCAAGGGACAGGGAGGGCCAAGCCCTCCCTGAAACCCTCCCCTCAGCGATCGCCTACGGCGATGATCGTGACGCCGCCTTCTTGGTAGACCGTGCGGAATCCGGGGCGTCCGACGAAGAGCTCCGGCGTGAGCGCGCCGCCCTTCGCCCCGAGGTAGATGTAGGTGATCCGCTCGCTGGCGATCAGGTCGAGGATGGCCTGCTCTTGGCCGGGCTGGTAGTCGGCGACAGCCGCCTCAATGGCCTGGACATAGCGCACATAGTCGGGGCTCCCGTAGGTGTAGAGCACCGGCGGCGCGGTCGTCCAGCGCCCGGCGAGGGGCAGGAGCCACCAGCCACCGTCAGTGCCGCGCTTTACTGGGCCAAGCCAGCCGATGCTGTTCACTAGGAAGCGGGCGTCGGGCGGGGTGTTGGCTGCGGCCCATGTGATCGCCGCGCGGTCGGCCGGCGTGGCGGCCACGGTGTTCTGGTTGAGCACGCCGCGCTGGTCGTAGGCTCCCCATCCGGCCAGGGCCAATGCCGCCGCCGCCGTGATCGTCGCCGTGGCTCGGGGCCAGCGTCGGGCGGAGGGCAGGGCATCGTAGAGCAGGGCCGCCGCGCCGCCGGTCAGCACGCCCAGGGGCACGAAGAGGCTGATCACCAGCACGTCGTTGGTGATCAGCCAGAGGTAGGGCAGGGCCACTGTGCGCGGGTTGATCAGCAGCAGGCCGACCCCGGCCAGCCCGGCGGGCAGGCTGCGCCGACGTAGCCCCCAGATTAGCAGCAGGGCACCGGCCCCCGGCGTGAGGTAGACGATCAGCCAGGGGTTGGCCTCGACCGCCAGCAGCGCCACCCAGATCAGCGTTATCGCCGCCGCGCCGACCCGCCGACGCAGCCCGAGCCATGCGCCGAGCAGGCCCACTGCAATCAGCAGCTCGTTCTGTCGCGACCAGAGCAGCCCTGCGTTGAGGGCATTGTAGCTGCCGCCCCCGGCTAGCCCGCCGTCACTCGCCAGGGCTGGCAGCAGGGCGCGGCGGGCCAGCAGCCAGATCCAGGGCGCGGTGATCACGGCCACGCCGAGGCCGGTCGCAAGGGCGGCCAGCAGGCACGAGCGTAGGACGGACAGCGGCTGCCCCGCCGCCCAGACGGCGGCCTGTGCCGCCAGCAGGGCCAGGGCGAAGAGCAACACCCGGAAGTGAACCAGGCTTAGTCCGGCCAGCAGCAGCGCCGCTATCGCCCAGCGCCAGCGCCCGCCCGCCCGCAGCGCCTCGCCCCACGCGATGGCCAGCCCCGGCAGCATCAGCAGGCCGCAGAGCTGCGTGTAGCGCCCCCACGAGACGTAGTACGCGGGCATGATCGAGATCAGCCCGACGGCGATGGCAGCCCCGACACCGGCTATCGGGCGACGCCAGAGGTAGCGGGCCATCCCGGCCACGGCGATGCCGCACAGGGCGTTCAGGATCTGCCCTGAGATGATCATGGCCTCGGGAAGCCTCAGCCCGCTCAGGCGCATAAGCGTGGCGGTGAAGACGTGGTAGCCCCAGTGGTAGGGCAGGTCGTCCACTGGCAGGTAGGGCCGCAGCGATATGGGCGCCATGCCGGTCTCGGCGGCGACCCGCACCATGAGGGCGTGGTGGACAGAGTCGACCCAGGCCGGCAGGGCGAGCCCCTCCACCTGGATGAGCCGCGCCCAGAGGGTGATCGCGAAGATGGCTAGGAGCAGGAGGCTGGGAGTCAGGAGTCGGGAGTCAGGAGTCGGGAGTCGGGGGTTGGGGGTTGGGCCGAGGTCGCGCCAGGCAGCGGCGAGGCTGGCGAGGGCTAGCAGGGCGGCCATCCCCCAGAGCAGCGGGTCGCTTAGCGGTAGCCTGGCTACAGAGAGCCAGAGGTAGAGCAGGGCGACGAGGCTGAGGCTGAGGCTCATCCAGAGGGCCAGGCGGACAAGGGCGGGGAGGCGGGAGGTGGGCGCGGCGCGCTCGACGAGGTAGCCGGGGGCGATCAGCAGCAGCGGGATAATGATGCAGAGCCGGCCGAGCGGGTTCGTTAGGGCCGCTGCGCCAGCGCAGAGCAGCCCCGCGAGGAGCGCGCGTCGGCCAGGTGTGAGTGTGAGGTGGTGCATGGTGTTATGGTATGTGCAAGGCCGAAGTATTCACCACCAGAATTATAGCAGGCACGCGGCCCCCGGCCGTCAACCCGCGCTGCCGGAATACGAAAGGGCGGGCCGGGGAATACCCCAGCCCGCCCTTCCGCGCCTATGCGCGTGCTAAACCCAGCCCCCAACCCCCTTGCCTTAAAACGCAATACCGCAGAAGTAACGCTGTGAGGCGTCCTGTCATTCTGAGCGAAGCGAAGAATCCCGGCCGGGACCCTTCGCTTCGCTCAGGGTGACAGCGTTACTTATGCTCTATTGCCTTAAAACATATCCGGCGGGCCGTCGCCGAGCAGGAAGTTGTAGTTGCCCGCGCCCACGGCCCGCTCAAGCTGGGCGATGACCTTATTAGGGTCGTCGTTCGGGCCGTTGATAAAGAACGGCTTGCCGTCCTTGCCGCCGGTGGGCACCGGGGTGAAGCAGCCGTCCGGGTTCGCCTCCTCGATCAGGTAGCGCGACTGGGCGAAGACCGGGTCGGGCTTGAAGCCGAGGCTCTCGGCGTAGGCGACGCCGGTGAAGACGATCTTCGCCACCAGGTTGATGTCGGCGGAGGCCATCGGCATCATCCCGGTGATGTGGGCGCGCAGCCCGGCTGTGTACGCGGCCGCGTCGTTAAAGAGCATCACCTGGGTGCTCTTCAGGCCCAGGCAGGCCAGATCGACCAGAAACGAGGCGGTGGCCACCTTGCCCGAGCGCGGCGACTCGCGGGCCACCAGGGCCGAGGCGAGGGAGCCCTCTTTGTCCCAGTCTCGCGAGAGCAGCACCTCGTAGACCGGCCAGTCGGTTGCGATGGCCATGCCGCCTGTGGGCCTGGCCGCGAGCGCCTTATCCTTCTTCTTCCCCATTACTGCAACTCCTTCAGCATCGCCTCGCCGCTCTCCCAGCTCGCCCGTCCGGTGTCGCGCATGAAGCGCACAAAGTGCTTAAAGCTTATCAGGTTCACATCGTCGCCCATGTCCCCCAGATAGAGCGCAATCGCCTCGGCATCGGCATCCATCAGGCCGCGCGGCGGGCTCAGGCCGAGCAGGTAGTCCTCGCCGAAGCGCTCGATCGTCGCCCGGTGGACGTCTAGGGTTCTCTTGTTCACATTCGGCCGAGCCATATGCTGCACAAACAGCGCCAGCAGCTTCGCGTTGCGTGACCGGACGCCCTCGATGCCGCTCTCGCCGAGGCTCAGGCTGGTCAGCAGGCGACCGCGATCCTGGGCGGCCTTGTAGGTCTCGTTCAGGCTGCTGCGGATGCCCGAGCCAAAGCTGATCGGGTAGCCGACCAGCAGGCTGTCATAGATAATCTTGCCCTCAAAGGGCAGCAGGGTCGCCTCGACCATGGAGGGCGGCGGCTGCGGGATAACGTCCTCGATCGGGGAGCCCAGGCCGAGCACGGCGTAGGCCAGCGGCTCGCCGCGCTCGGGGATGAAGACGGCGTACTTCTTGAGCTGGCGGAAGACGTAGAAGGTGCCGCGCACCCGAGCGTCCCAGCTCTTCACCAGGGCCAGGTCATCGGTGCTGAGGCCGGCCGGGTTCTCGGCGATGAACGCCGCGCGCAAGGAGTCGTCGGCCCAGAGCTTATCGCGCAGCGTCGCCGCATCGTTCACGGCGACGCTGCCCTCGCCGTGGGTGGAGGGGAAGTCGGGCACGAGGCCGGTGCGTCGGCTGACGAAGGAGAGCAGTGGGAACCAGATACCGTAGAAGCGCTGGACGCCGCGCGGGGTGAGCATCATAGGACTTCCTCAACAGATCAGGGCAAGGGCACGGTGCGCCAATGGGTAGTGGGTCTATCTCGAATGTCACCCTGAGCGAAGCGAAGGGTCCCGACCGGGATTCCTCGCTTCGCTCGGAATGACCACCATTCCATATTGGGCCACTACCCGCCAATGTATAGGCAGAGGCAAGGAGATCGCTATGCGAGGGATCTCCGTCATGCGGCATATTCATCGTTCGTTTCAGCTCGCTGGGCTGCGCGGAGTCAATTATAACGTATCATTGCGCACGTGCAGCGACACGGTTCTATGTGAGTGGGGCTGTTGCAACGTTACCTCAATCTCTTGTTGTTTTGGCCAAAATGGCAGCGAAGCTGGCCATTTTGGCCAAAACAACACTGGTTTTTAGGGCGGCAGCCCTAAAGCGGCGGCGCTACCCGACCATTTCCTGAAGGATGCCGTCAAGTTCCTGGCAGTGGCGCTGCCAGGAGTAGCGCTCGACCACGCGCTGGCGGGCGCTCACACCCATGGCCCTGGCGGCGGCGGGGTCGTCTAGCACGCGAGCGATAGCCTCGGCCAGCGCCACGAGATCGCCCTCGGGGTAGAGCGCGCCCTCCTGCCCGTCGCGGATCACGGTGCTCAGCGGCGGGATGTTCGCGGTGACGACGGGTAGCCCGACGGCCATGTACTCGTAGATCTTGAGGGGCGACCAGAAGAAGCCGGCGGCGCGCAGGGCCGGGTGGGGCGCGGTGTTGAAGGGGGCCAGCCCAAGGTCGGCCTTGGCCAGCTCGGCGGGCACCTGGTCGTAGGGGATGGCCCCGGTGAAGCGGAAGCGACCGGGGTAGGCCGTAGTCATCACCTCGGCGACAACCCGCTCAGGCCCGTCGCCGATCAGGGTCATGCGCAGATCATAGCCAGATCCGATCAGGGCCATGACGGCCTGCACCCCGTCGATGACGCCGTGCCAGGCCCGGAAGGAGCCCATGAAGACGATGGTGAGAGTCCGAGCGCGGCGGGCGCGCTTGGCGGGGCTGAATCGCTCCACATCGGCGCCCCAGGGCAGCTCGACGATCTTCTCGCGGGGGATGCTGGCGGGCACGGTGGTGTGCAGCGGGGTGACGATGCGGGCGGCCCAGCGGCACTGGAGCTCGGCGTAGCGGCGCATGGGGCCGCCGAGGGCGTCGTCGATCCGGCGCTTGCGCACCTCGGGCGGATCAACCATCAAGGCATTGACCTCAAGCAGGCTGGGCACACCGAGGCGGCGGGCGGCGAGCATGCCGGCCCCGGCAAAGTTGTAGTAGCGCTCGATGATCGCGTCGGGGCGGAGGGCGCGGGCAAGGCGCAGCACGGGCAAGGCGTCGAGCAGGCTGAGCGCCTTGGGCGTGCGCCGCTGGTGAAGGGTGAAGCCGTCGATCTCACGGGGCGAGGGGCCGTCGCCGGATGCCAGCAGGTGTACCTGGTGGCCGAGGCGGGCGAGGCCGCGGGCGACCTCATAGGCGTGGGTGCTGCCGCCGAGCGAGCCGGGGACGGGGATGCCGGCGGCGATGTAGAGGATGCGCATATCGCGGAGGGTCTCAGGGAGGGCTTCGCCCTCCCTGAGACCCTCCCCCTTAGAGTCGCTCGTAGCGCTCAAGATCCATGGTGAGGGACAGGGTGCCGGGCGCGGCCTGCTTGACGATGCCGAGCGTGCGCTCGACCTGGTTGTCCTCAATGCCGACGAGCAGGGTGGTGTTGCCCCGGCGCAGGAAGCCCCCGGTGGTGGCGAGGCGTGTGACCCGCAGCCCCTGCTCAACCAGGGCGTCGACGGTGGCGTCGGCGTGGGCGTCTTCGGTCACAAAGATTAGCAGCTTCATCCGCACAGCCTCCACAAGAGATCTGCTCCCCTTGCGGCATTATACGTTTTCGAGAGGAGAGCGTCAATGAGGCCGCGTAGGCAGCCTTCGCAAAAAAAGAGCCGAGGGCTTCAGCCCCACGGCGGCGCTGGACGACAATGACGTAGCCCTGAGTATAATACACGTACTATGCTCTCCATCCTCTTGCTCGGCCCGCCAAAGATCCTGCGCGACAGCGCGCCTGTGGAGCTGCCCCGGCGGCGCTCGCGGGCGCTGGTCTACTACCTGGCGGCCCAGCCGGGGGCGGTGGCGCGCGAACAGATCCTAGATCTGCTCTGGCCCGACCACGAGCGCGCTGCCGCCCAGCAGCTGCTGCGGACAACGCTCCACGGCGCGCGGAAGGCCCTTGGCCCAGCCCTGATCAGTGGCGAGGACCAGCTGGCGATCGGCGAGGATGTTGATGTGGACGCGCGCCGCCTGGCCGCCGCCCTGCCCTCGGGCGATATCGCTGCTCTGGAGGCGGCCCTGGGCCGCTACCGAGGCGACCTGCTGGCTGGCTTTGACCTGGCCGACAGCGAGCCCTTCGAGGAGTGGCTGGGCATCGAGCGCGAGCGGGCGCGCCTGCTGGCCGCGCGTGGGCTCGCCCGCCTGGCGACGCTCTACGAGGCCCGCGGCGACTACGCGCCCGCGCTCGACGCGCTGGCCCGCGCCCTGGCCTTCGATCCGCTCCAGGAGGATCTCCAGCGCGCCGCCATGCGCCTGCACTATCTGGCGGGCGATAGGGTGGGGGCCATCCGCCGCTATGAAGATCTTCGCGATCTGCTGGACGCTGAGATGGGTGTGCCGCCGATGGCGGAGACCAGGGCGATGTATGACGCGGTGGTGACGGACTCGCTCCATCTGCCGGAGTCAGGAGTCGGGGGTCAGGGGCCGGTGTCCCGACTCCTGACTCCTGACCCCCGACTCCCAGCAGGCATGCCGTTCACTGGCCGATCCTCCGAGTTGGAGCAGATCCGCGCTGCCGCCGACTCCGGCAAACTGGCGCTGATCGAGGGGGAGCCCGGGATCGGCAAGACGCGCCTAGCCGAGGAGTTTCTGTCCAGGCGCGGCGGGCTGGCGCTGGTGGGCGAGGCCCGCGAGCTGGAGCAGAGCCTGCCCTACCAGCCGCTGGTGGCGGCGCTGCGCGGCCTGACGTCGCGGCCCAGCTGGCCAGCGCTGCGCGGACGGCTGGAGCTTGACCCGCTCTGGCTGCGCGAGGCGGCCCGCCTGCTGCCCGAGCTGCACCCCGCGCCCGATGGCCTGCCGCCTGCCGACGAGGCCCGGCTCTGGGAGGCGCTGGCCCGCCTGCTGGCCGCCCTGGCCCGCGTCGAGCCCCTGGCCCTGCTGATCGACGACCTCCAGTGGGCCGACGCCAGCACCCTCGGCCTGCTCGGCTACCTGTTGCGCCGGGCCGCCGGGACACCGCTCACCCTGCTGGCCACCAGCCGCCCGGCCGACCCGCGCTCGCCCCTGGCAGGCATGATCGTCGCCCTGCTGCGCGAGGGCCGTCTGGAGCGCCTGAGCCTGCGCCGCCTGTCGCCCGACGACACCCTGGCCCTGGCCCGCGGCCTGACCCCGATCTACGCGCAGCCCCTGGCCGCATGGCTCGACCGCAACGCCGAGGGCAACCCCTACATCATCAGCGAGCTGGTGAGCCACGCCCAGGGCAGCGGCCTGATCATGGAGGGCGGCACCCTCAATCTAAGCGCACTCTCGGCCGAGCCCGTCGTCCCGCATACGGTCTACAGCCTCATCCAGGGCAGGCTGATGCGGCTCTCGGACGGGGCGCGGCGCGTGCTCGACGCGGCGGTGGCGGTGGGCCGCGAGTTCGATTTTGAGGTGGCGGCGCGGGCGGCGGCCCTCTCCGAGGCGGCGGCCCTGGACGCGCTGGACGAGCTGCGGGCGGAGCGCCTGGTGCGCCCCCTGGAGGGCGGGCGATTCGCCTTCGACCATAGCCTAACCATGGAGGTGGCCTACCGCGAGGTCGGCGAGCCGCGCCACCGCCTGCTGCACCGCCGGGTCGGCGAGACACTGGAGACCCTCCACCGCGACCGGCTGGACGCCGAGGCGGGCCTGATCGCCTCACACTTCGCCGAGGGCGGCGCACCCGAGCGGGCCGCCGCCTACGCCATACGCGCTGGTCGGCGGGCCGCCCTAGTGGCGGCATGGGCCGAGGCGGCCGCCTTCTACGAGCAGGCCCTGGCAGGCACGCCCGACCCCGACCGCCCAACCGTCCTGCTCGCCCTGGGCGAGGTGCTCTACAACGCTGGCGAGATCGCCCGCTCGGCCGAGCGCCTGCGCGAAGCACTAGAGACCGCCCGTGTCCCCGCCGACGCCCACGCAGCCCGCCTAGCTCTGGCCCGCACCATCCTGGCCCAGGGTCGCTACGCCGAGATGATCCACCTAGTGCGGGCGCTCGTCGACTCGCCGGTGCCGAGCGAGGCGATCAGCGCCCTCTTTCTCTGGGGCACCGCGCTCTCGCTGGAGGGTGCCGACCTGGCCGGTGCCGCCGAGCGCCTGCGCGCCGCCGAGGCCCTGGTCGCCGAGCAGCCCGCTGGCGATGACCCCGGCCCCCTGGCCCAGGTGCGCTTCGAGCTCGGCAGCGTCATGGCCCAGCAGGGCGACCTGCCACAGGCCATCGCCTACTACCGCGAGGCGGTGACGGTGGCTGACGCCGGAGCCGAGACTGGCAGCGTCGCCGCTGACCCCTGGCGCATCCTGGCCCGCAACAACCTGGCCTACCACCTGCTTCTGCTGGGCGATAGGCAGGCTGCGAATCGGCATATCGCCGACGCCATGAAGCTGGCCGAGGAGCGCGGCGCGATCACCCTCCAGCCCTACCTCTTCTCCACCGCTGGTGAGATCGCCCTAGACGAGGGCGACCTGGATGAGGCCGAGCGGCTCTTCACCAGCGGCATGGAGCTGGCCGAGCGACTGGTCATCCCCGAGCGGATCGCCGGGCTTGGCGCGAACCTGGGGCTAGTGGCCCTGCGCCGCGAGCAGGAGCCCCTGGCTATCCACAGACTCTCCACAGCCCTGGCCCGCGCCGACTCGCTGGGCACCCGCCACCTCGCCGCCCAGATCCGGGTCTGGCTGGCCCCGCTGCTCCCACCCGCAGAGGGCCGCGCCACCCTGGCCGAGGCCCGCACCATCGCCGAGAGCGGCGGGCGCACGCGGATCATCGAGCAGATCGAACGTCTGGAGCGGCTGTAAAAACACTTATTGCTGGGCCTGGGTGGCAAAGCCACCCAGGCCCAGCAATAAAAAACACTGTTCACGCCCATGTTCACGCCCCGTTGACGGGCCTCCTGTACCCTGTGATCACACGAGCGACGCGCTCCCCGCAATCACAGATACAGGAGATATCAACATGAGCTGGATCATTGACCCTTCCCACTCGCAGGTTGCCTTCTCGGCCCGCCATATGATGCTGAGCAAGGTGCGCGGCCGCTTCGACCGCTTCGGCGGCGCAGTTGAGTTCAACGAACAGACGCCGGTCAACTCCACGGTGAACGTCTCGATCGAGGCCGACAGCATCGACACCCGCGACGAAAAGCGCGACGGCCACCTCAAGTCGCCCGACTTCCTCGACGTGGCCAACTTCCCGGCCATCTCCTTCGTCAGCAAGAAGATCGAGGTCGTGGACGACACCCACGGCAAGATCATCGGCGACCTGACCATCCGTGGCGTGACCAACGAGGTTGTCCTGGAGACTGAGTACAACGGCCAGTCAAAGTCGCCGTGGGGCACCACCAGCGCCGGCTTCAGCGCCGAGGCCAAGATCAGCCGCGTGGACTGGGGGCTGACGTGGAATGTGGCCCTGGAGACGGGCGGCGTGCTGGTTGGCGACGAGATCACGATCAGCATTGAGCTGGAGGTGGTCAAGCAGGTCGAGGAGACGGCCGAGGTTGCCGCCTAGCCATCAGGCGGCAACACAAAGCCTCCGGGAGGCGATCGCTCCCCCGGAGGCTTTGCGGAAAGGAACCCCATGCCACAAACCGTTTACCAACCCGTCACGCGTATCAAGCGTTGACGATGTGAAGTGTAGCAGAAAGCCATTACCAACATGAAGCTTCTGGGCATCTCGGGCAGCCTGCGGGCCGCCTCAAATAACACTGGCCTGCTGCGGGCGGCGATTGAACTGGCCCCGGCGGGCGTTGAGATTCTCATCCACGACATTGGCGATATCCCGCTCTACAACGGGGATGAGAACGGCGGCGAGGGCAAGCAGCCCGTCGGCGTGCTGCGCCTGAAGGAGGCCATCGCCGACTCCGACGCGGTACTGCTCGCCGTGCCCGAGTACAACTACTCGCTAAGCGGCGTGATGAAAAATATGATCGACTGGGTCTCGGTGCCGCCGCCGAGCACCCCGCTGAACGATAAGCCGGTGGCCCTGATGGGCGCAGGGGGGATGAGCGGCACCATGCGCGCCCAGTTTCACCTGCGCCAGATCCTCGTCCACAGCAATGCCCTGGTGCTGAACAAGCCCGAGCTGTATGTGTCCCGGGCCTGGGAGAAGTTCGACAAGCAGGGCAACCTGACCGATGAGGCCACCCGCGATCTGGTGCGGGGGCTGGTCGAGGGCCTTGCCCGCTGGACGAACCGCCTGCGCGGTGCCGCGTAGGGAAGCATGGGCCAGCCCCCGAGACCCCCTGAATCTGTGCCCAGGAGACACATGCTGCACTGATGGTGCTGCGGCGCGGCTACGCCGCGCCGCAGCACCATCAGTTTTTTTGTGGGAGAGCAAAGCTCTCCCACACCCTCACCGTGCGCAGTGTTTTTGTTAGCAACACTTTCCCTGTGCCCGGCAGCTGCACTGACACCCGCACCCATACCACCCGCACCTGCGTACGGGCATGACAACGAGCATCGCAAGCACCACCAGACTAAGATTCCAGGGTTCGAAGGGGCGGAGCCCCTCGCGGGGGTTCAGGGGGCAAGCGCCCCCTGGCGCGGGTCTGGGGCGCGCAGCCCCAGCATGAGTCAATCAGCTACCGGGCAGCAGCGAGATCATGATCAGCGTGAAGTTATAGACCCCGTGGACGATCGCGCTGGTGCTGGTGTTGCTGCGCTTGCGCACCACCCCGCAGACCATGCCGACGGCGAAGACCACCAGCAGCGCGTCCCAGTTGTACTGGAGCGCGTGCAGGCTCATAAAGAAGAGGTTGGAGACCAGGATTCCCAGGCGCGGCTGGAGCGCCCCGCGCACGGCCAGCTCCTCGCCGAGCCCGGCGGTGACGCCGATCACCACCGCGCCGATGGGGCTGGAGGCGAAGGAGAGCAGCTCGCCGAAGGTGGCCTCGTCGGTGAGCGGCCAGCCCATCACCCCCCAGAGCCAGTTGATGCCCATGCTGAGTAGCTGGACAGCGCCGACGAGCAGCAGGGCGATCGCGACGCCTGCCAGCGCCTGTCGCCAGCTGGGCCGCACCAGCCCGAGGCGCTCCAGCGCCTCGGGCAGCCGCCGACGCGTGCCGTAGCCCACCGCCAGCAGCGCGGCCGGGATCGTCCACACCAGCGAGTAGATCTGGTCGCGCAGCATGCCCGCCGAGTCGCGGCCCTGGGTGGCGGCCCCGGCGCTCATCTGGCTCAACAGGGCCAGCAGGGGCGGCTGGCCGAGCGCGAGCAGCGGGATGGTACACAGCAGGCCGATGCTGACCACGGCGACCAGGGCGACCGTGTGGACGAAGGAGTCGGGGTCGATCGGGATGGCGCGGGCGACCAGGCGGCGGGCCTGCGGGAGCAGCAGGGCGGCGCTAGCCAGGATGGCCAGGATGGTGCCGACGGCGATGATGCCGACGCGCAGCAGACCGCCGTCGGCGATCTGCGGCCGGCTGCCGGGGTTGGCCTGGGCCGCGCCAAGGTCAGCCACCGTGGCGAGTCCGAAGCCGATAGCCATCACCGCCGCCCCGCCGATCAGCAGGGAGAGCCAGAGGCCGGTGGCGATCCACGCCCAGTTGAAGCGGCTGCCGCCGAGGTAGGCCAGCACCGCCAGCACGGCGAAGGGCAGGGCGTTCAGGCTGGCAATGGCGATCTGGCCGACCTCGCCGCCGACGGCGATGCCGACGCCGAGCACGACGGCTAGGATGATCGCGCCGATGCCGATCGGTAGGCGGCTGGGCGACCGCTGTTCGCCGATGGTTGTCAGAGAAGGCGGGGGAAGATCAGACATCTATGGGCGCTCCTTATGTGTGATTGCAGATTGTAGATTGTAGATTTGGCGCTGCAATCTGCAATCTGCAATCTGCAATCTGCAATCTGCACAAAGTGTAGCACGGTGGGCAGGCGGCGGGGCGGCGCATCGCTTGGGATTGTCCTTGTTACGGGCTGTTGACATGTCTTAACCAAAGTGGTATGCTGACTTTGCAAATCATTGACAAAAACATTGTGCGTTCTGTGCAATTATGCACAAGCCTCACGCCGGATGCTGGGGCCAGCCGATGATAGGAGGCACGCCATGATTACAGTTTCTCGCCGCAGCTACATCGAGGCCGCCACACCCGAGGAGATCTTTGAGTCGCTGTCCGACCCGGAACGGATCGGGCATCTGCTGCCGCGCGTGCAGAAGGTGGAGCTGCGGGACCGCGACATGGATGCCTGCAAGGCCCACCTCGTCACCCACATGGCGCTGGGCGGCATCTTCGGCACCATCCGCTGCGAGGGCGACCTGACCTGGGTCGAGCCGAGCGAGATCCTATTTAAGGTGCGCACGCCGGTGTCGGTGGAGACGCGCTGGACGCTGACCTCGGCGGTGAACGGGACAGACCTCCAGGCGACGATGTCGTTGGACCTCGACCCGATGCTCGGGCCGATGGCGGCCTTCGTGCCGGTGCAGGCCGTCTCCGATATGCTGGCTAAGGAGCTTGAGTCGGCCCTCAAGGCGATCAGCGCGGGCAACGGTGCCAAAAAGCTGCGCGAGCGCGCCGTAGCCGCCTAACCCGCTAACTCTGGTATAATCGCGGGGCGCTGGACAGTCAGCGCCCCGCTTTTGTTTGCCGGGCGGAGCATGCCCCGCCTACCTCGGTATGATCGACGTTATGCTCATCGGGTTCGGGCTGGTGCTCAGCACCGCGATCGGCGGCCTCGCCCACTGGCGGAAGTCCCTCTCGGTTAGCGGCTGGATCGGCGCCGTCATCGTCGGCACCCTCACCCTCGGCTTCGGTGGCTGGTCTTGGGGCCTCACCCTGATCATCTTCTTTATCAGCAGCAGCCTGCTCTCGCACTACAAGGAGCAGATCAAGGAGCGCCGCGCTGCCGAGAAGTTTTCAAAGGGCGGGCAGCGCGACTTCACCCAGACGATGGCCAACGGCGGGCTGGCCGCGCTCTGCGCCGTGGCCTACGGCTTCGCCGGTCGCCCCACCGTGCTGCTGGCCGCCTTCGCCGGGATCATGGCGACGGTGAATGCCGACACCTGGGCCACCGAGCTGGGCGTGCTCAGCCCGCACCGGCCGCGCCTGATCACCAGCGGTCGCCCGGTGGAGCCCGGCACCTCTGGCGGCATCACGCTCTTCGGCAGCAGCGCCGCAGCCCTCGGCGCCGCCCTGATCGGCGTCGTCCTGCTTGTCCTGCTCACGATCGAGGGCTCGCCCGCGCCCCTGTGGGTGCTCGCGGCCGCCACCATCGGCGGCTTCGGCGGGGCCATGCTCGACAGCCTGCTCGGGGCCACCGTCCAGGCGATCTACGCCTACTCCGACGGGCGTGAGACCGAGCGGCGCTTCGACCGCAGCGGGAATCCCACCACCTTTGTGCGCGGCCTGCCCTGGCTCAACAACGATATCGTCAACTCAAGCAGCTCGATCGGCGGCGGCATCATCGCCATCCTGGTGATGCTCGCCCTCGGCGGATAGGCCAGGGGCCACAGGTTCCCAGAAAAACATAGTGTTGCAAAAAAGGGCCAGCTTAGCTGGCCCTTTTTTGCAACACTATGCCGATTCTAGGCTGTCTGGCGGGACGTCTCGGGGCGGCGCACCACCTGCTCCAGCAGCACCACAACGAGGGCCACGCCAAGCAGCACCAGCTGGGGCATCGTCGTCTGCCAGGTGGGGAAGACCCCGATGGCCGGTAGGTCGGGCAGGAAGGCCGCGCCGCTGGAGGGCAGCACGCGGGCCACCTGGAGGGCGTGGATGCCGGTACCGATGAACTTGAAGCCCAGGTAGAAGATCAGGCCGCTGGTTACGAGGAAGAAGGGCCGCAGGGGCAGCCGCACGCCCACCCAGAGCACCAGCACCCCGGCCACCGACAGCACCGCCACGGCGATGCCGATGCCCAGGAACAGGTCGCCCGTGGCGATTGAGGGCGCGATCCCGATGTAGAACAGAGCTGTCTCGGCACCCTCGCGGAAGATCGCGAAGAAGGCCAGCATGCCCAGCGAGAGCAGGCTGCCCGTGGCCAGGGCCGCGCTCGTCTGCTCGCGGATGTACTTCTGCCATGCCCCGGCGTGCGACTTGCTGTGCAGCCAGAAGCTGACGCCGAAGAGCATGGCGGCGGCGATCAGGCCGGAGATGCCCTCGATCAGCTCGCGGTTGCTGCCGGTGGCCACGCCCCGGAAGATCACCGCGATGATCAGGCCAGCGCCCACGCTGGCGACGATGCCCAGGATGCCGCCGCCCCAGATCCAGCCGCGCTTGTCGTGGTTGCCGGTGCGCTCCAGAAAGGCTAGTAGGGCCGCGATCACCAGCAGCGCCTCAAGCCCCTCGCGCAGCAGGATGCTGAAGGCGTCGAAGACCCCGTAGCGCGCCGGAGCCACCATCGGCTCCAGGTCGGCCCGCAGCTGGCTAATTAGCGCCTGCGCGCCCGTCAGGTCGCCCGCGCTGATCGCCGCCGCCGCCGCCGCCATAGCGTTCTCGCTGCTGCGGTACACCTCGGCCGAGCGGGCCTTCACATCGCCCTCCACATCGGGCCATGCCGTGCGGAATGCGTCTAGCTCGGCGGCGGCGTGCCCGGCATCCCCGGTGGCCATGGCGCTGCTCACCTCGGTCAGGGTTGGCAGCAGCTGCTCAAGTGTGGCTGGCGCGGCCTGAGTCGCCGTGGCGGTGGGGGCGCGGCCATCCACAAATGCCTGGTTGGCCTGATCCAGCTCCGCCAGCGCCGCGCTGGCGGCGGCGGCGTCCCCGGCGACCAGAGCGTCGCGCGCCTCGTCGTAGGCCCGCTCGATGGCGGCGTAGGAGGCGCTCGACTGCTCTCGCACCGCGTCCTCCACCGTCTCCCACCCGGTGTGGAACGCGGCCAGCGACGTCTGAGCGCCTACCAGGTCGCCAGCCTCGGCCTGGCTCATGGCCAGCCCTACCTGCGCGTTGGCCGCGCGCAGTCCGTCGGTGGGCGACCCGCCCTGGGCGAAGGTTGCGGTCGGGAGGCTCAGCAGCAGCGCGAGCCCGGCGAGCAGGAGGCCGATCAGAAACCGTCGGGGCATAGTGTCATTCCTTTAGGCTGTACAATGTCCCTTTCGATGGTTTAGCATAGTCTAAGTTATTTTATTTGTCAATACTAACCCCATGCCGAGATCCTCGCCGGGGCGCACCGCATCAGGACGATCAGCGGGTGCCCCATCCACAATTTCCACAGGTTATCCACTACCTATTATTAAGAGGATGTTATTGGACTTCGACAAGGTTCGTAGCAGCTTGACAGTTCGTGATCGTAGCACCGCCTTCTAGGCGGTCAGGAATCCCGCCACCGGCTGGAAGCCGGTGCTACAAACGGTCAAGTCAGATTGGCCCTTCTGAAACCATACCTATACCGAAATGCGCTGGATAGAGTGGCGATCTCTTCACACCCGTGTGCGAAATGTTCACCGAGTTGTGGTATTATATACCCCACGCTCGTGAGTGGATTCACAAAAAAATAGTGTTAAGCGCATATGGGAGATCTCTATGCAGCGACGATTCACACAGTTCGCCTGGGGTGTGCTCGCCTACAATATCCTAGTCATTCTCTGGGGTGCCTACGTGCGAGCCAGCGGATCGGGCGCGGGTTGCGGCCAGCACTGGCCGCTCTGCAACGGCCAGGTCATCCCGCGGGCCGAGCAGGTGCAGACACTGGTTGAGTTCACCCACCGCATCACCAGCGGGCTCTCGGCGATCTTGGTTGTGGTGATGCTGGTCTGGTCGCTGCGCTCCTTCCCCAAGGGCCACCTGGCCCGCCTGGGCGCCACGCTGACGATGATCTTTATTGTGATCGAGAGCCTGCTGGGGGCCGGGCTGGTGCTGTTCCAGTTGGTGGCCGGGAACACCTCGGTGGCCCGCGCCGTGGCCGGCGGAATCCACCTGGTGAACACCCTGCTGCTGGTGGGCGCGATCACGCTGACGGCCTGGTGGGCGGGCGGCGGGCGGGCGATTCGGCTGCGTGGCCAGGGCGCGGTGGGCTGGATGCTGGGCGTCGGCGTGGTGGCTGTGCTGGCCCTGGGGGCCACCGGGGCGATCACTGCCCTGGGAGACACGCTCTTCCCCAGCGACTCGCTGAGCGCCGGGATCGCCCAGGACTTCGACCCGACCCAGCACTTCCTGATCCGGCTGCGCTTCTGGCACCCGCTGCTGGCCGTCGTCACCGGGGTCTACCTGCTGGTGATCAGCCAGATCATCAACCGGATGCGGCCCAGCGAGGGCACGCGCCTGGGGGCCACCCTGCTCCTGCTGCTCTTCCTGGCCCAGCTCGGCGTCGGCGCGGTGAACCTGGCCCTGCTCGCCCCGATTTCCCTCCAGATCGTCCACCTCTTCCTCGCCGACCTGGTCTGGGTTGCCCTGGTGCTGCTTAGTGCGGCCACCCTCGGCGGCGATGCGCCCGAGGGCGCATCCCAACGCGCCTTTGCAGCCGCAGATTAGGTGATTGTAGATTGTAGATTGCAGATTAGGGTGCCGCGCTGCAATCTGCAATCTGCAATCTGCAATCTGCAATCTGCAATCTGCGGCCTGCAATCTGCAATCGAGTTGGGGGATCACAATCAACGGTTGTTGCGGCTTTACGCCGCGTTCATGCGCCGCAACGTATACTCTGCGTATTGCATTCCTTGTTCCTAAAGGCACAATCAATCCCCTGAGGGTCCTTGAAGATCACACCTCTCCCCAATCAGCCCATGCATGACACGCCCCTGGCGCTTCACCTGGCCTGGCTGAAGCCGCTGCTGATCGGCGCGGGTGTGCTGCTGGGGACGATCACGACCCTGGCGCTCTGGTTTGCCCTGGCCCAGCCGGTGAAGGTGATGCCGCGCGTCCGCACGATGCCGGCCTTCCTGCTCACTGACCAGGACGGCAGGCCGGTGGGGGACGCCGAGCTGCGCGGGCGGATGGTGCTGCTGGGCTTTAGCTACACGCGCTGCGGGGCGGGCTGCGCCGAGCTGAACCGACGCCTCCAGGATGTGCGGGCTGGCCTGGCGACGGCGGGCCTGCTGGGCAGCCAGATCGCCTTCGCCACGATCAGCCTGGACCCGGCCCACGATACGCCTGATGTGCTGCGGGCCTACGCCGCGCAGACTGGGGCCGACCTGACAAGCTGGGCCTTTCTCACTGGCGCGCCCGAGGAGATCAAGGGCCTGGCAGGCGGCGAGCTGGGCATCTACTACGAGAAGCCAGCCGCCGATGGCAGCATGATCCACGACCAGGAGGTGCTCCTGATCGATGAGAAGGGCATTCTGCGCGCCCGCTACACGCCCAAGGACCTGACCATGGATCGGCTCAACCGCGACCTGGGCCTGCTTGGCCAGGAGCGCAACAGCAGCGGGGTGATGCGCCAGGTCTATGAGGTGTCGCACCTCTTCCTCTGCTACCCCGACTAGAGCACTGAGGCACTGAGGCACTGAGGCACTGAGACGCTGAGTATAAGGAGCACGCGCATGGCTGATGACAATGACCAGGTGAAGGCTGTGGAGGATGAGGAGAACGAGCCGCACGAGCCGCCACGGGGCACGCTGCTGATTATGATCGGCTACCTGCTCGTCACGATCACGCTCTGGATGCAGGCGTACCTGACCTTGCTGCACAACGGAGGGCTCCCCCCGCTATGAGAGACAACAGCAAGTTTGTGGGCTACCTGTTTGAGGTGGCATGGATCCTGCCAAGCGTTGCCATCCCGGTGACTCTGTTTGTGGCTGTGGTGATCACCGCCTTTGCGGTGGGCATCCGTGTTCCCACCGACGTTGGGCGGGTGGACCCGCAGGCGCTGGCCCAGACGGTACCCTTCGACAACCCTGGCATCCGTGAGATGGCCCCTGGCGTGTATGAGGCCACCGTGATCGCACAGACCTTCGCGTTCACGCCGGGCGAGATCGAGATCCCGCTCGACTCGAAGGTCACCTTCACGCTAACCAGCCGCGACGTGATCCACGGCTTCAAGATCGAGGGCACCGACGTGAACGGTATGATCGTGCCGGGCCAGATCACGAAGGTGACGACGACATTCCGCAGGCCAGGCGAGTACCTGATTGTCTGCCACGAGTTCTGTGGTGCCGGGCACCATCTGATGTTTGGGAAGGTGATCGTGAAGTGAGCAGAGGGTAAAGGAACTCATTATGGCTCGTGCAATCACATCTGCCCGGTCGATGGTCGCCGAGCGCGTCGACCGCTTCGGCACTGAGAAGCGGCTGGCCGCGATCAATATCATCATCGCGTTTTCGGCGCTGGCTGTCGGCGGGCTCATGGGCGTGTTCCAGGTGCTCAACTACAATAACATCGACCTGTACCCGGCGGTCAAGCCGGTGCTGCCCGGCGGCTACTACCAGGGGCTCACGCTGCACGGCGTGCTAAATGTGCTGGTCTTCACCACCTTCTATATCATCGGCTTCCTGACCTTCATCTTCGCCAAGTCGCTCGACAAGCCCCTGGCGAGCCCGGCCATGGCATGGGCCACGCTCGGCGTGATGTCGACCGGCCTGCTGCTGGCGGCGATTCCGCTGCTGCTGAACCAGGCGACGGTGATGTTCACCTTCTACCCGCCGCTGAAGGCCAGCTCGCTCTACTACATCGGGCTGACGCTGGTGGTGGCGGGCACCTGGCTGCTGCTGCTGAACATGGTGCTGACCCGCAACGCCTGGATCAAAGAGAACCCCGGCAAGCGGACTCCGCTGGCGTCGTTTATGGCGATCACCACCATGACGATGTGGTCGGTCGCCACGATCGGCATCGCCTCGGAGATGCTCTTCCTGCTCATCCCCTGGTCGCTGGGCCTGGTGCCGGGCACAGATATCATCCTGGCCCGCACGCTGTTCTGGTTCACCGGCCACCCGATCGTCTACTTCTGGCTGCTGCCGGCCTACATCTCCTGGTACAGCCTGGTGCCGAACCACGCCGGCGGCAAGCTGTTCAGCGAGCCGATGGCCCGCGTGTCCTTCATCCTGTTCCTCATCCTCTCCGCGCCGATCGGCATGCACCACCAGATAACCGACCCGGGCATCTCGGAGGCGTGGAAGCTGGTTCACGCGCTGTTCACCTTTGTGGTGTTCTTCCCCAGCCTGCTGACCTTCTTCAACGTGGTTGCCTCGCTGGAGTACTCGGGCCGCAAGCGCGGCGGCAAGGGCTGGTTGACCTGGATCTTCAGCCTGCCCTGGGGCAAGCCCGAGTTCACCACGCAGGTGCTGGCTATGCTGCTCTTCGCCTTCGGCGGGATCGGCGGCCTGGTGAACGCATCGTACAACCTGAACCTGGTTGTCCACAACACCTCGTGGGTCTCCGGTCACTTCCACCTGACGGTCGGCACGGCGGTGGCCCTGAGCTTTATGGGCATCACCTACTGGCTGGTGCCCTACCTGACCGGGCGGCACCTGTGGAGCCGGAAGATGGCGCTGACCCAGGCATGGCTCTGGTTTGTGGGCATGGGCATCTTCTCGCACTTTATGCACGAGCTTGGCCTGCGCGGCATGCCCCGGCGCACGATGATCGGCGGGGCGCCCTATGTGCTAGACAGCTGGAAGCTGCTGCTGCCCTTCACGATGATCGGCGGCCTGATCATGTTCGTCAGCGCGGCGCTGTACTACCTGAACATCATCATGACGATCAGCGCGGGCAAGAAGGGCTACAACGAGCCGGTGCCCTTCGCCAAGGCGCTCTCCGGCCCCGAGGACACCCCGCAGATCCTGGATCGCTTCGTGCCCTGGCTGCTGGTCTCCGCCGTGCTGATCCTGGTCAACTACGGCCCGACCCTGTTCAACCTGGTGACGAACGCCCGCTTCAACATCCCCGGGCTCTCTCCCTGGTGAGAATCCAATTGCTGTTTGCTGGTTGTGGTGCGGCGAAGCCGCACCACAACCAGCAAATGACAGGCAGGCACACAGCATATTCTTGTACCGGCTGGTCTGCCAACCCGAAAAACGGAAGCCAGACGAACAGGACATGGTGCGTGACACTCACCCTGAGTGGCACCACCCGCACGCACTTTGCGGGAGAGCCTATAACCTGCGCCACCTCTTCGACCGCATTACCCTTGACCTGGAGGGTACCGGCGACTCCGTCCTATGCGCATCAAGTTAAGCCCCGGGCTCCCCGGGATTTCTTGTTGTTTTGGCCAAAACAACGTTGGTTTTTAGGGCGGCAGCCCTAAACTTGATGCGCATGGGGGGTACCGGCGACTCCGTCCCCAACCTGCTGCGTCCCACTAGATGTAGTAGCACTACCGGGAAATCCTGGAGAACCCATTTTTGGTGAGGGTATTGCAAAACAGCAGAAAGTGCGATAAAGTAGGAGAAGATTTGGGTCTGACGCTCAACCCAAATACTCAAAAACATATGTCTGAAACTGCCCCGCTGGATCAGGTGGCGGAAAATCACCTTGACCTAATTAAGCTAAGATGGAAAAGGAATAGAAGAAATGTCTACTACAACTGAAGGAAGCAATGTCTCTACAAAAAATCTTGATTTGTTATCAATCGAGGAAATCCTTTGCATCATGAACGAAGAAGACACGAGAATACCTGTTGTGATAAAAGCTCGTATTCCTGAAATAGCGGAAGCCATTAAAATTATAATAAAACAGCTCGAGTTGGGCGGGAGAATTATCTATGTAGGAGCTGGAACGAGCGGTAGGATTGCGAATCTAGATGCGATTGAGTGCCCCGCAACGTTTAATACTCCTCCTGAGATGATCCAGGCTATTGTTGCCGGTAAAGAGCGAGCTTTACATCAAACAGTGTATGGTGCGGAAGATGATCTACAACAAGGCGAGCTTGATTTGCTCAAGCTAAACCCTGATGAAAAGGATGTGGTCGTAGGAATAGCGGCAAGCGGAAAAACGCCATATGTTATAGGAGCACTTCGAGCCGGTAAGCAAGTAGGAGCGTCGATTATAGCCATATCTTCCAATGATCCTGCACCTATTCTTGATTTAGCTGATGTTGGTATTCCTATCGTCGTTGGACCCGAAGTAATTACTGGTTCAACCAGACTGAAAGCAGGAACTGCACAGAAAATAGTGCTTAATATGTTAAGCACTGTGGCTATGGTTAAACTCGGTAAAGTGTACGGTAACCTGATGGTAGATTTACGGATTGTCAATCATAAGCTTGAACAGAGAGCTATAGATATAATTGTGCCTATTACAGGTCTTACGCGCGATGAGTCGAAAGACCTATTGAGCCGCTGCAATGGGGAAGTTAAATGTGCCATCATCGTTGGCATCCTGGGTATCGAGGTTAATGATGCCAAAAATCTTCTTTTGCAGAACCAGGGGAATCTGAGGAGCATAATCGGGTGATCCTAATCGTAACAAATGATAATTCGCAATACCGCAGAAGTAACCCTGTGAGGCATTCTGAGCGAAGCGAAGAATGCCGACCGGGATCCTTCGCTTCGCTCAGGGTGACAGCGTTACTTATGCTCTACTGTGATAATTCGTTCAAATGCACTGAATGGTGTGGCGGTCGCGCAACTCATC
The DNA here is from genome assembly GCA_004138175.2 of Chloroflexales bacterium ZM16-3. GTDB lineage: Bacteria > Chloroflexota > Chloroflexia > Chloroflexales > Chloroflexaceae > Oscillochloris > Oscillochloris kuznetsovii. The sequence goes on from RYFE02000005.1 coordinate 129,239, forward strand.
TACTACCAGGGAGTCTGGTTGAGTGCGGGCATGTTCGGTATCGGTTCGCTTCCCAGCGAGGCCACGGCATCGTTTTCTAATGACATTCCGGCTTTTGCACCAGAAACACAGGAGGTAATCGACATGTCTGATAGCCCAAAATATGTCCTGGGTATAGATGGTGGGGCTACTAAATCCAGCTGTTTAGTTGCGGACTTAAAAGGGGCCGTTGTGGGCTCTTTCATCGGGCCTGCTTCTAATCCTTACACTGTGAAAGAATTTGATCAAGTCCTTCGTACCCTTATACAAGATGCATTGCGGTCAACAAATGTTAGTCAGTTGAGGCTGGTTGGAGCCTGTCTCGGGCTAGCAGGCGCGGGTATGAAAGAAGATCAACAGCGTATCAGGCGGATGGTGTTTGAGATCCTTCATGATCTGGAGAAAGAGGGAAGCATCGCGGAATTTGTTAATGATGTCGAAGATGTTCATAATATCATTGTATGTGGCGATATGGTCACCGCATTGTTGGCAAATGTGGAAGAGATGGAAGGGGTTATCGTCATATCTGGGACGGGTTCTATTGCTTATGGTCAAAACGCTAATGGCGAAACTGCCAGGTCTGGTGGATGGGGGAAATACCTCTCAGAAGAAGGCAGTGGTCTATACATAGGCCAGCGAGCTCTCAAGGCAGTTGCACAGGCACACGATGGTCGTGGTCAAACAACACCGTTAGTCAATGCAATCATTAAAGAGTTTGGTGCGGACTCAATGGATAATTTCCTATTGCTTGCAAGGAAGAAAGAGATCGAGAATAGAGACATAGCATCTTTGGCGCGGATAGTTAATGATATTGCACAAGCGGGGGACGAGGTGTCACAAAGCATACTGAAAGATGCTGGATATGAACTAAGTAGATGTGTTATGGCTGTCACTGAGAGATTGAATTTAAAGTCAGGTTTCACACTTGTGATAGCTGGGGGTGTCCTTACCAATATTGATATGGTACGTAACTCTATGAGGGCATATCTACAAGAGAAGATAGTTCCTGGTACGGTTGTTTTCCCTAGTCGAGATGGTGCCTACGGGGCATTAAAAGTGGCAAAGATAACGTATGAAAGGCACAATAAAGAATAATCCGGCTCTCAGATCCGACGGATACACCTGCCGCCTTTCCAGGACTTCCGCAGGCTGAAGGCGCATCCTCATCCGAACAGTAAAGGTGCCTTACTGCATGACATGCATTTGTGCGCCACTAGGAATACCGCATTGGGAAGCCAAAACACAAGGCCACCGTTCGTAGGCTCAGGCGTCGCGAAAAATGTTGGTGCAAGGCATCAGGAAGTTCTTTACCATGTTTTTAGAACAAGTGCATGTCATGTAATAAGGTAAAGATGCTCGTGCAGTGAAGCATTAAAGGGTCTCATGATGTCTAAATATGTTCTGGGTATAGATGGTGGCAGCACCAAAACGGTATGCTTGTTAGCAGATTTGCATGGGGTGGCTTACGGAAGGGGTGAAAGCGGAATATCAAATCCTAATTATGTAAATCAAGAGGAATTACGAGAAACATTGCGTAGGGCCACGGAAGGATCTATTGCATCTTTAAATTCCTCGCTTTTTGAAATAATCGGCGTATGCTTAGGAATAGCGGGTGCCGGTAGTGAGGAGAAGCAGAACCTCATTCGAGGTGTAATGTGGGACATAGTGACGGATCTGGTTGCTCGGTATCCGAGTTTGGGGCTGTGTGACGGTTTTGAAGAACACACGCACATACAAGTACATGGAGATACAGTTGTCGCCCTTGTCTCTGGGGCAGGTTTGCGGTACGGAATGGTTGTGATTTCCGGAACCGGTTCCATCGTATATGGTGAAACATCGGATGGGTTGACAGCTTTTGCTGGAGGATGGGGGCATCTCCTGGCTAACGAAGGTAGTGGCTATCAAATTGGCACACATGCATTAAAAGCTATTGTTAGAGCGAGTGATGGGCGTGATGTATTCACACTGCTTGAACCCATAATTCTCGAGTATTGGAATTGTACGTCTACAAAACAATTATTTCTCTACATGTTAAGCGGTGATCCGACGATAGCAGACATTGCCGATTTATCCAAAATGGTCGATAAAGCAGCAAAGCTCGACGATCATGTTGCGAAAGACATATTGAAACGTGCAGGAAGAGAACTGGCTATCGGCGTAAAAGCAGTTGCTACAAGGCTCGGTTTTCTCAACCAAGAGTTCCCTCTTGTGCTAACCGGAGGTGTTCTGCTGAACATTGAGCTTGTTGGTGCAGAGCTCATTTCGAGGATCAGGTGCGAACTTCCCATGGCTCAAATTATAGAACCATTAGTGGAACCTGTCCAGGGTGCTGTCATCCTCGCACTAGAAAGAAGGGCATTGACATAATCTTAACGACACCAGCATTGGCATGGTACGGCGCCAAAGCTCTTGCCATTGGTGTCCCTGGTACTGATCCCAGTCCAATACTTCCAAACTTTAGATACAGGATCGCATTATGACATCCTTGTTTATTTCTTTCGAGAGAGAGACCTTGAAAGTCACGTCCTTGATAGAAGGACTGAGAGAAGAGAAATACCGTTTGTGGTATGACCGTGAAGGCATACTATCAGATAACAACAAGTGGCAAAAGTTTGCCGAGCAAGCTATTAGCAAAGCAGATGCGGTAATTTTATGTATTGAATCGGGGGTATCAATTTCAAAGAGAGTATGCGATGAAGTCGATATCGCTATCAGTCAAAGAAAACTAATTGTCCCCGTGGTTTTTGAGGTGCCAGGAACTCCGCCCCAGCAACTATCTGATCTAGGCTTGCAAGAGAAACACCATTGTCAAATATTCGCAGAAGACAGAAATTGGGGCTCTTGTATGCGGGATTTGATTAACTTCTTGGCATGTGAGGGTGTTGTTGTTACGAGACATGGGTTGGATTTAGAAAGAGAAACAAAAAACAGGAAAAATTATCAAGTATACCTTCATCGGCTTATCGAAAGTATTGGCAACTTGCATCCTATCTTTATAACAAACGACTCGTCTTCTACATATCTAGAGGATGTATATGTTCAACTGCCTACAGAGATGACTCTACATGCAAAAATTGACAGATCATATATTCTGGAGTGGTGGTTGTCATCAGGGCTTAACGCTATTAATACAATAAGTACTACAGACAGTGCTTTTTCTGACGCCAAATGGGATGCCTCTCCTATGGACACATTAGTTGAGCAAGAATATCATAAACATACAAAGCGAACTAAAAAGCAAGGAAGATCTGATTATATTCCTAGCATGGACGATGATAGCCAATTCCTCCAAAAAAGTTTCCGGTTACTGATTGAAGATGTTGCTGCGGCATGTTCACGGTTAGTAATTTTAGGCGGCCCAGGCACTGGGAAAAGCATGTGCGTTAGATATCTAGTACTATGCCTTGCAGGAGAGCAGTTGCTTCATTGCACACGCAATCTCAATTTGAATGTATTAAGAACCTGGACACATAAAACACTCACACCTGTCTACATTGAATGGAGCAGCTTTGTTTCCTCAAATAGTTTTCCTGATGAACTTGAAATACAGCCAACATTGCGGCATTTGATGGATTATCTCAAGAAAAGCCTGCTAAGCTATGATCCGGCGGGCCCGAGAGATGAGGCGTCTGACTTCCTTGCTGATTATGAATTCGGATTGGATAAGTTAGAGAGCAGAATAGGAGGACAGCATCCTCGCTATCAAGAATATCTTGTTTACGAACAGCGCTTGCGTGAGAATATACAAAAAGTGCGGTTGTGGGGGGATAGTGCAGATAAAGCGAGCAATCGGGCCGAAATAATCAATTATCTGAACAGCCTTTCGCAAGATGTGATAGGGGAATCTTTCAACGAATTATCCAGAGGAACTCCTGCCGTTGCCACTTCTTCAGAAATGCCACTTCCGGATTTTATTAAGGAAATAGAGGCAGACATCGTTGAGGGTAAGGCTCTTATAGTACTGGATGGATTAGATGAGATTCCATACCAGCAAAACAAGCTAAATCTAAGGCGCATGCAATTAAAGTCAATGGTTGCCACGTTATCGAGTTACGGCAGTAGAATTATCGTTACAAGCAGGATCTACGCATATAGCGATTGGGAGTTGCCTGGTTTTTTTAGTGTACAACTGGCCCCCTTAAGAAATCACGATATAAGGAGTATTGCCAATAAGTTGTTCCGCATCACGATGAAGCCAGATGATGCCAGTAATGAAACAAGTAGATTTGTAGATACACTGACAACCATTGACTCGGATTTAAAAAACAGCCCTCTATTCATTACCCTCTTGGTGGCCCTTTTTCAAGGCAAGAATCAAGAAATGCCTTCTCAAGAAGGAGAATTGTTCAAAGAGATCTTACTTCTGTTGCTAGGGAATTGGACCCAACGGAAGTCAAATACGCCCTCTTTACGGGAAATGTTAGGTAATCTATCGATTGAAGAGTTGATAGAACGACTGGCTACTATAGCCTATAAAGTTCATGCGCAGCTTGGTACAGAACATGCTACACCAATAATACCTGTCGATTTATTATACTCTTATATGTTTCGGTTGGGGTTGGAGAGAGCTGTTGATGCAGTAACTCTACTGCACTATTTGAGTAAGAATACGGGGATACTTCTGTCTATAGGTAAATCTGAAAATGGAGATATGTTTCGATTTGCTCATCGATCTTTCCAGGAATATCTGTCAAGTATCTATATTGCAGAACAGTGTAAACAAAGAGGAAACTATGATTATGTCAGAGAGTTGATAAGCTCGAATCCTATTCTTTGGCGAATACCATGCCTGCTCATACCACACGTATTAAGAGATAAAAACACACCCCACGAGATATGGAGGCTGCTGGAAGATCTCATATCAGAATGTACAGACACAGTGACACCTGATAGCTTGAAAAGTCATTGGCCAGTATGGCTTGCAGGAAAAATCGCAGAGCGTGAAAGATTAACTACTGGTGAATCGAGAGGATACGAGGGCTTTGTGCTTACTAAACTCCAAAGTTGCCTGGGTAAGGTACTGTCAATCTCAGGAAAAACTGACATCTCACAAAATGAACGATACGATATAGGGAAAGTACTGGCACTTTCCGGAGATAAGCGTTTGGGCGTAGGGGTAGATGCAAATGGAATAGCACAAATTCATTGGTGTGAAATAAAATCAGATGATCAGGAGCCCTTTTTTATTTCCCTTTACCCAATAACATATCAGCAATATCTGTCATTCTTGACGGCTAAAGATGGTCATAATGATGAAATATGGTGGCGTGGGCTGTATCATCGTCAAGATGTGCCGGGAAATCAGACAAATAAAAGTGCTAATGCTCCTGTCGATAATATTAGTTGGTATGACGCGCTAGTGTTTTGTAGATGGCTAAGCAGCAAGTTCGGGTATGAAGTTAGTTTGCCTACGGAGGAGCAATGGGAGTTGGTAGCTCGAGCGAAGAACCAGACCTGGAACTATCCATGGGGTGAAGGATATATTAGTGGCTATGCCAATATAGATGAAACTGCGAGATATGGTGGAAGTAAGCACGGCCCAAACTATTTAGGGCATACGGTGGCTGTTGGGATTTATCCTGAGAGCACCTCTCCATATGGCGTGATGGATCTTATTGGCAATGTATGGGAGTGGACTCTTACGGCATATACCTTTCCAAATAACTATGATCTATCGATTAATATCACCAGAGTATTAAAGGGCGGCGGTTGGGATAGCACAGCCTCCCAATGTGTTATTGGTGCCAGAATGGGATTAGATCCATTTTCAAGAAGTAGTAATATAGGTTTTCGTATATGTAAGCGGATGGGTTCATAGTGGCTCATTGGGGGTCAATGTGAAGGATACCTGCGCGCCCTGTGACTTAAAACGTAACCTTGCCGCGACTGAGAGATTGCGTAATTGATGGTTGCTCTGCCAGTGCCCCCGCTATGCAGCCATGGCGAGACTCACCCTCCTCGGTTTGCGACCGCGTCCACTGCGGCTCGGCGCCGCGTCGGCCTGCTGCATGCATGATCGTGTCCTTGCGCATGTGGGCCTGTGCGGTAAGGACATGGTCGATCAACTCCGGCGTCCGCAGGTTGAAGTGATGTCCCTGCAGATGCCGAGAGGCTCGCCCTACACGCCCCTGAGCGGCGAAGCCGCTCCCACACCCTCATCGTGCCCTACCACAGCGTGAGCTGCTCGGCGACGGGGCGGGGCGCGTAGGCCCGCTCAAGGGCGGCGCGTGGGCGGCCGAAGAAGCGCCCGTCGAGGGTGACGAAGTCGCGGGCCTTGTTGGCCTGCGGGCCGAGCGCCTTGAGGTGCTCCAGGTCGCGGAAGGGGTGCAGCCGGCGCAGGCGCAGGATTCGCTCGACGCTGACCGGGCCGATGCCGGGGATGCGCAGCAGCTGCTCGGGGCCGGCGCTGTTCAGCTCGACGGGGAAGCGCTCGGGGTGGGCCAGCGCCCAGGCCAGCTTCGGGTCCAGGTGCAGCGGCAGATCGCCCCCGGCGTCATAGGGCAGCTCGGCCTGGTGGAATCCATACTGGCGCAGCAGCCAGTCGGCCTGCTGGAGATGGAGGACGCGGGCCTGCGGGGTGCGCTCGGCACCCTCCAGCGGCGTGCCGGCCAGCGGTCGGAAGGCCCCGAAGTAGACCCGGCGTAGCCCGAGGTCGCTGTAGAGCCAGCTCCCGGCCCCGAGCAGGTCCCGGTCGCGCTCGCCGCCGGCGCCCACCACAAACTGCGTGGCCAGGCCCGAGCCGATCTTCCCGGCCTGCTGCCAGTCGCGCGCCCAGCGCAGGCGCTCGACCAGATCCTGCCCCCAGCTGCGCTCGGGCGAGATGCGGGCTAGGAACTCGGGGCCGGGCGCCTCCAGATTCAGGCTGATCCGGTCGGCCAGGCGCGCGGCGCGCTCCACGTCGCCCGCCGAGGTGCCGGGCAGCAGCTTAACGTGGACGTAGCCCGTGTACTGGTGCTGCACGCGCAGGTGCTCGACGCCGTCGAGCATCTGGCCGACGGCCGCGTTGACCCCGCCGCTGACCGCCGTGGAGACGAACAGCCCCTGGACGGCCCCGGCCGCGTGGCGCGGCAGGAAGCTGGCGGCCAGCTCCTCGGGCGCGAGCGTGGCCCTGGGCAGATCGTTGGCCGCGCGCAGCGGGCAGTAGGCGCAGTTCCAGACGCAGGCGCTGCTCATCAGCACGCGGAACACCGGCTTGGCCCGCCCGCCCGGCTCGTCGGACTCGGGCGCGACCCAGCTGGCCCGCTTCGGCGTGTGCCTGCGGCCTCCCTGGCTAAAGGTGTTGCACACATCGAAGCGCGCCGCGTCGGCGAGCATGTCCAGCTTGGCGTCGAGATCCATTGGCGACAGGGTGCGGGCTTGCTGTTAGGTCTGTTTATTTTAGCATGTTCGATAAGCTCCCCCGGTGCGGCGTCGCCTAGCGGCTGAATCCACGAACTCGACCAAGGCCGCGAAGGCGGTCATCGCAGACCTATACGTGATCGCCCTGCGATGTGCGTCGCAGATCGATGCCCAGGCTCTCGGCGACTGAGACGAGCTTCGCCAGGAAGAGCGGCAGAGTGTCGAAGGCACCGTCGCCGCCGCTCTGGAGCACCTTGAGCTCGTGGATCTCCGGCATATGCGCGGCGAGTTCTGGCAGGCGCTCCACCAATCGGCTGGCCAGATCGCGCTCGCCAATCAGATTGCGTACCTCCTGGCGGACGCGCTCGACCTCGGTCTCGCGCGCTGCGGTCTCCAGGCGCACTCGGTCGGCGGCTTCCTGCAACTCAAGCTGCGACAGCGTCTCCAGGCGGACGCGTTCGAGGTTCGCCTGCTGCTGCTGCTGGCGGAGCGCATCTTCCTGCGCCTGTATCGCCTGGCCCAGCTCGGCCGCGATCTGCTTGAGGGTCATCTCACGGGCGATCCGCTGCTGCTCGGCCTCAAGGTGGCTTTCCGCCAGGCGTGTCTCCTCGACCATCTCTTGCAGCGCGCGGGCGACATCCAGCGCCTTGCGCTGCGCCCCTGCCTCCGCGTCAAGCTGCGCGCGTGTGATCGACTCGGCCTGTGCCCGCCGCAGCGCATCGAGCGTGGCCTCCTGCGCGATCCGCGCCGCCTCGGCGCTTAGCCGCTGATCGGCCTCCTGGCGGGCCAGCGAGGTTTCCAGCTCAAGCTGGAGCTGCTGCTGCGTGGTCTGCTGCTCGCGGGTGAATCGCACGCCCTCCTGCGACAGCCGGATCTCTTGCGCCTCGGTCTGTTTGGTCTGCGTGGTGCGGGCAATCTCGACCATCGTCTCCGCCTCGCTGGTTTCGGCCAGCTTGCGGTTTTGCAGCTCCTTCACCCGGATCTCGTCTTGTGCCAGCAGGTAGCTGATCCGCGCTGTCTTCTCCTGCTCATAGCGGAACGGGGCCTGGAGGTGCTCCCACAAGCGCTGCGAGCTGACCAGCGCCTCCTTGATCTGCACCGTGACGATTTTGATGCCCAGACCCTCGTCGGCCTCCTGCCCGCGCCCCTCGGCCACAGCTTTCAGGCGCGCCGTCAGCTCGGCGATGATCGGCTCTTTGTCGGTCAACACCTCCTCGACGCTCATCGTGGCGATCTTGTCCTTGATGGCCGCCTCTGCCTGTTCGCCCAGCTGCGCGTTGACGATCCCCAGCGGGTCGCGCACATCGGAGAAGTCAAGCTTGCGGTAGGCGACGCTAAAATCGTTGATCTGCCACTGGACATAGGCCAGGACGTTGATGCCCTGCTTCTCACGGCTGATGCTGTTGGCGACGATCCCAATCGTCTGCATCGCGGCGGGAACCACCAGGTAGGCGTCGGTGTAGGGGTTGTAGCGAAACGAGAGGCCCATCCCGATCGTCACCGGCTTTGGCCGACCGATGCGCGTATGCACCACATAGACATTTGGCGGAACGATGATCTGCTTAAAGATCCAGAAGCCAGTTGTGCGGACGGGTATCGGCTCCTTCTCAAGCTGGAGCTGTTCGGAGGTTTTGATCAGGTTGACCGGCGTCGAGGTGGAGGCCATCTTGCGCTGCGGCTGTGGCGGAAACGATCCCGGCGCGGACACCGCGACCGGCAAAGGCGTCGCGGCGTCAAATGGCGTCTTGCTCGATAGCTCTTCGTCGAGCTGCGCGCCTTGTTGCTCCTGGAACACATCGGCAGCGGCTTTGCGGCGCTGTTGCATATCAGCCTCCTTATGTACTCCGAAAGACGGAGTTGCACGCAAGATACGCTGCGCTGCGATAGAATGTTACAGGTGTGGCAGCTCTAATAGCTTTGCGCTTGGCTTTGATGCCGAATAGCAGAGGGGCGAAGGGAGCGCCATGCGCTCCCTTCGCCCCTCTCTTTAACTACAAGGTGTGGGGGCTACTTCCACTCAAGCGTGAGCACCTCCTGGCTGACCTTGTGATCGGCGTCGCCAGCGTTATCGGCCACAGCGATCCCGAAGGGCGTCGGCTTAGAGACGGTCAGCACCGCGTCGTCCGAATTGCCGGTGTTCAGCAAGCGCCGCTGCACCACCACCCACTTGCCATCGGCCCACACGCCGTTGGTCTCGACATCGGCCACCGAGCCGGTCGGCTTCGATAGCACATAGCCGGGGACGGTGTCGCCCGCCGAGAGCTTCGCCTGGTCGAAGGCCACCTTGTCCGAGTCCAGCAGGATGAGCGACTTCAGATCGGTGCCGCTCATAAACAGCGGGACGGGGTTCTCCTTCGCGCCATCGGTGTTGCTCACGAAACCGCCCGAGTCGGTCGTGTCGGTCACGCGCGGGCTGCCCATGCTGGTGGGGTCCACGAGGTTGATCCAGCCCATATCGTTGGTGTAGCCGACCGGGTTGGTGCGGGCCGACATCCAGAACCAGCCGTCGTAGCGCACATCGGCGCTATCGGAGCCCATCCACCACTCCTCCTGGTTGGTGCTGGTGTTATGGCAGGTTGCGGTGCAGCCCTTGCTGGCGAAGGCCGCGTTGTTGCCAATCGGCCAGATAAACGAGAGGAAATCCTCTTGGCCCGTGCGGGTGAACGCCGTGCCATCCCAGGTCCAGGTGTTGCGGTGCAGGGAGTCGGTGGGGTCGGCCCACTCGCTGCGGATAACAATGTACTGGCCATCGTAGGCGGCCTGGAGCGTCACGGTCGGGCCGCCCGGCTTGTCGGGGAGGGCGGTGATGGTGGCCACGTCGAGCTTGGGAGCCTGGGCCCAGTAGGCCGCAGCGGCGTCGAGCGTGGTCGCATCGACCTTGACGGCGGTCAGGGTGTTGGGCTTGGCGGCCGGGGCGGCGGCCGGCGTGGAGCCAGATGCCCCACAGGCGGCGACGACGAAGGCCAGGACGATCGCGAGGGTCTCGACGAGCAGTAGGCGTTTCATAGCTCTCTCTCCTTTAACACGTTTCACATCGACGGTGCTCTTCGGTGGGGTGTGGGGCGGCAAAGCCGCCCCACGTTATTTTTTGGTGTGGTTGGGCGGCTTCACCGCCCAACCACACCAACTGAGATCAGGCGTATGCGGCCATCGCAAGGATGGTGAAGACGATGATCACGACGATATAGAAGATGCTGACCAGGGTGGTGACGGGCTTGTGCCAGGGGCGGCGCTCCTCGCTGCGGTCGATGAAGGGCAGCAGCACCATGCTGCCGAAGAGGAACAGCGGGATGAGGATGGTGGCCACCGGCTCCAGGACACCGGGGAAGTACTTGAGCAGCTGGAAGTAGAACAGGAAGTACCACTCGGGGCGCGGCACGTAGCTGTTGCTGGTCGGGTCGGCGGGGAACTCCAGCGGCGCGTGGTTGGCCCATGTCATATAGACCAGCAGGGCCAGCAGGCCCAGCCCGGCGATGGTGTCGGTGATCACCCAGTGCGGGAAGAAGGGCACGAAGGTCTTGGACTGGGCCTGGGCCTTCTTGGTGATCGCCGGGGCCATGCCGTGGTGGCGCAGCTGGAAGATGTGGGCGACGATCAGCAGTGCGACGGAGGCCGGCAGCAGCAGGATGTGCCCCGCGTAGAAGCGGGTCAGCGTCGCCTGGCCCAGCGCCTCGCCGCCGCGCATCAGGCGCATGATCAAGCCGCCGACCAGCGGCACCGACCCGGCGATCTCCGTGCCGACCTTGGTGGCCCAGTAGCCCTTCTGGTCCCAGGGCAGCAGGTAGCCGGTGAAGCCGAAGGCCAGCACCAGGAAGAGCAGCAGCACGCCGGTGAGCCAGTTCAGCTCGCGGGGCTTCTTGTAGGCGCTGAAGTAGTAGGTGCGCAGCATGTGCAGCGAGGCCAGGATCACCATCGCGCTCGACCCGTAGTGGTGAACCCCGCGCACCAGCCAGCCCAGCGGTAGCTGGTAGCTGATGTAGTCCACGCTGTTGTAGGCCCCCTCGGTGCTCGGGTCGTAGTAGAAGGCCAGCAGGATGCCGGTGACGATCTGGAGCATGAAGGCGATCAGGGTCAGCCCGCCCAGCGTGTACAGGAAGTTGCGGTGGACGTACTTTGGCACTGGGTAGTTCAGGAAGCCGCGGATCGGCCCGCTGAGCCCGGTGCGCTCGTCAAACCACTGAAAAATGCGGTTCATCACGCTGTCCTTGGCTAGATCTCGGCGAGGAGCGTCCCGTCCTTCACTTTCACCGCAAGCTGGCGCAGGCGGCGCGGCGGCGGGCCATCGATCACCTCACCATCGCGCGCGAAGTGGCCGGCGTGGCAGGGGCAGACGAAGTTGCCGTCGCCCTCGTTCCACTGCACAATGCAGCCCAGGTGCGTGCAGGTGGCGTCGAGCGCGGTGAAGGTGGCCCCGCCGTCGGCGCTAGAGATATACACCGTGCCGCGCTGGTTCACCTCGCGCCAGGCGTCGGTGGCGCGGACGCTGTAGTTCAGCTGCGTCACTGAGGCGGTCGGCAGGTCCGCGACCTTGCCCAGCTCGACCCACTTGGTGGCGCTCGGCTCAAGGGAGTTGCCGATCAGGAAGCGCACGCCGGGGATGGCGACGAGTAGCGCGCCGATGCCTGCCAGCACGCCGAAGAGCACCTCCAGGAAGACGCGCCGACTGATCGCGTGTTCGTCCCATACTCCTTTGTCTGCGGGGAGCGGTGGGAGCGCATGTGTCGCTGCGGGCCTCTCTCTATTTGGTGCCGCCATGGGCCTCTCCTTTATGGTGAACAGCGAGTGAATATGCTGCCTACTGTAGCACCGCCCCCCGTCTGAATGATGTCAGAGGTTGTCGCAATCATGTCTCAGATTGCTCCAGACGGCCTAGTTTGTGCTATGGTGAGAACTCCAGCGAGACGGTACCGTAAGGCATGTTTCAATTGAAGCATGTTTGAGCGGCGAATCTGTCGACGAACACCTCGCTTAGCGAAGAGGTAATGCGATGCGCGCCATACACGTGCCGCAGCCCACGCGGCCGACCGGGGTGTCGAGCCTGCGCGCGGTCTCGATCATCCGCTTCGTGCTGCCGCTGATCCTCTGCCTGCTGGCCCTGGGGTTTGAGTTTGGCGAGCACGGCGGGGCCAGTGAGACTCAGCGCGCCGGCTGGCCGGGCATGAGCGAGATGGTGATCTTCGGCATGCTCGGGCCGGCGGCCGTCTTCGCGACGATGAGCTATGTTGTGGCGCTGCTCCGCAAGATCAATGTGGTGCAGGCCCGCCTCACCGAGATGAACCAGGGCCTTGAGCGGCTTGTGACGGAGCGCACCACAGATCTCCAGACCAGCAACGCGGACCTGGCCCAGGCCAACCGCCAGCTGCACGAGCTCGACGAGATGAAGTCGGACTTTGTGGCCCTGGTGAGCCACGAGCTGCGCGCGCCGCTGGCCACGCTCAACGGCGGGCTTGAGGTGGCCCTCCAGCACCCAGAGGATCTGCCCCTGCGGGCGCGGCGGGTGCTCGATCTGGTGATGGGCGAGACGCTGCGGTTGACCCAGTTCGTGCAGACGATTCTCGACGTCTCGCAGCTGGAGGCGGGCAAGCTGCGCCTGAACTGCGGCCCGCTGGCGGTGCGGCCGATGCTGCGGCGAGCGGCCGAGATCGTGTTCGGCCCCGATGAGCAGCGCATCGTCTGGCAGATCCCGACCAGCCTGCCGCCGGCCTGGGGCGATGAGGTCTACGCCGAGGAGGCCGTCCGCAACCTGCTGCGCAACGCTCAGAAGTACGCCCCGCCCCAGTCGCCAATCGAGCTGACGGCGCTACAGGTCGGCAACGCGATGCGGGTGTGCATCACCGACTACGGGCCGGGCATCCCCGCCGAGGCCCAGGGCAAGATCTTCGAGCGCTTCTACCGGGCGGGCCAGGGCGACGAGCACGCCCCGCACGGCTGGGGCCTCGGCCTGCACTTCGCCCGCTCGCTGATCGTCGCCCAGGGCGGCTCGCTGTCGCTCGAGTCGCCGGCGCGCACCGACCCGGACGCGCCCGGCGCACGGTTCATTCTTGAGCTACAGATCGCTGAGGAGGCACAGGATTATGCCAAAGCTGCTCCTGATCGATGATGATCCAGCCCTCACCGAGCTCCTGTCCGTCTACCTCGATGAGCTTGGGCACAAGGTCCACCGTGCGCAGAACGGCGACGAGGGGCTGCGCGCCTTCTTCGCCCTCCAGCCGGATCTGGTGATCCTCGATGTGACCATGCCCCAGCGCGACGGCTGGCAGACCCTGGAGCGCATCCGCGAGCTGGCCAGCACGCCGGTGATCATGCTCACCGCGCGCAATGAGGAGGCCAGCGTGCTGCGCGGCTTCGCCACAGGTGCAGATGATTATGTGACCAAGCCCTTCTCGTTTGCCGAGCTGGCCGCGCGCATCCGCAGCGTGCTGGGGCGCGTGCCCGGCCACGCCGACAAGGACGTCGCACCGCCGACCTTGCAGCACGGCGATCTGGTTGTAGACATCACCACCCGGCGGGTCTGGCGGCAGCGCGAGTTGCTCCACCTCACCCCGACCGAGTTTAAGCTGCTGGTGGCCCTGATGCAGCAGGCCGACGAGGTGCTGACGCCCCAGGATCTGGTGCGGATCGTGTGGGGCGAGCAGTACCTCGATGATGTGGGCTATGTGCGCCGCTATATCTGGCACCTGCGCAAGAAGATCGAGCTGAACCCGGCTCGACCGTGCTATATTCACAACGAGCACGGCTTTGGCTACCGCTTCTTCGCCGCCGACCCACAGCCGGGCGAGGAGGTCGAAGATTCAGAGGCGTACTGAGACAAGGGTCCAGGGTCCAGGGTCTAGGCCGAGCGTATCAGCAAGCGATCCGTGACGCCAAATTGTAAAGTAGCCCAAAAACTTGTCTGAGCGAGAAGGGCGACAGATGGAGACGAACATCAACGGGATCAGGGTGCGCTACGAGGATGTGGGGGAAGGCCCGGCGGTGCTGCTCGTCCACGCCTTCCCGCTGGCTGGTGCGATGTGGCGGCCGCAGGTGGAGGCGCTCCAGGGCAGTTATCGGCTGATTGTGCCCGACCTGCGCGGCTTCGGCGGCAGCGACGCGCCGCCCGGCCCCGCCACGATGGACGAGCAGGCCGACGACCTGGCCGCTTTGCTCGATCACCTGGGGCTGGCGCAGGCGACTATCTGCGGCCTCTCGATGGGCGGCTACATCGCTATGGCCTTCATGCGCCGCCACGCCGCCCGCGCCCGCGCCCTTGTGCTGGCCGACACGAAAGCTGGCGCGGACAGCGATGAGGGGAGGGCCGGGCGCGAGGCCAACGCCCGCCTCGCCGAGTCCGAGGGGGCCGCCGCAATCGCCGATAAGATGATCCCCGGCCTGGTGGCACCCGGCGCGGGCCAGGGCGTGCGCGACACGCTGCGATCAATGATTTTGGCCAACACGCCTGTGGGGATCGCCGCAGCCCTACGCGGCATGGCCATGCGCCCCGACTCGTTCGAGGGTCTGCCGGCCATCGCCGTGCCCACCCTGGTGATCGTCGGCGAGCAGGATGGCCTGACCCCGCCATCAGAGGCCAGGGCGATCAGCATGGCCATCCCTGGGAGCCAGGTCGTCGTGATATCGGGTGTCGGCCACCTCAGCAGCCTAGAGGCGCCTGTCGCATTCACTGCGGCGCTGCGGGACTTCCTGGGGGAGCAGCACCGCTGAGCCGCTGTGGGTGTGTGGGATGCGGAAAAATTAAAGTAGAGACGCCCCACTGGGGCGTCTCTACCTATGCACCGGAAGAATGAGGATTGCGGCTTGGTTTACCGCGCTCCTCGCGTGATGCTAGTGGCCGTGCCCATGCCCATGCCACCCGCTGCGAGTCACCTCGCCAGCGAAGCGGCCGGTGCTGGTGCCGTAGAAGCTGTCGCTGGTCATCGCTGGGTAGTTGACGAAGGTGCCAGCCTTGCGGCCCTCGACGCTGAACGAGATCGTGTGGGTCTCGCCCGGGGCGCCGGGGACGGAGGAGACGATCAGCTCAGTGGTGTTGGTGGGCAGGGTGCCCGCGCCGTCGGCGTAGTAGTTCTCGCCGCGGTTGCCGAAGCGGTTCTCGACGCCGACGGTCAGGAAGCCGCCGTCGCCGTTGCCCTCCAGGGCGTCATAGACGTAGGAGATATCCTCTACGCCGTTGAGGCCGATCCAGACCTGGAAGGAGTTGCTTGTGGCGGTGCTGTACTCCTTCACCCCGGAGTACTCAACGACAATCCAGGAATTCACGCTGTCGCCCAGCACGTTGACCTGGACTGTGCCGCCCGCCTCCGGGTTGAGGTCGGTCCAGAAGGGCGCCAGGACGTTGTTCGGCGGTGTGCTGTCGGGCAGGATCTGGTTGATGTAGCTCACATCGGCACCGGTGCCGCCGCCCACCACCAGGTAGCCGTTGCTGACCACGCCGATGCGGCTGTAGGTCTCGCCGCCGAAGACGAAGGACGGGACGTTGACGTTGCTGATCGACTCATCAGTGGCCGGGATTACCAGGTTGCCAGTGAACAGACTCAGCGGCAGGTAGCCGGCCGGCGAGCCGAAGTACACGTCGGCGAGCGAGGGGATAGCTGGCTCGGCGCCCGCCAGTGTGCCGCTAAAGGTCACGCGGTTGCCAGAGGCGCGGCCGCCCACCACGCTGCGCCGGTCGACGCGTAGCTCGGAGGGCAGCAGGTCGTTCACGCTCACGCTGGCAGGGTTAAACGTAGTGTTGACCAACGTGATCGTGCAGTCGGCGCTGCTGTTCTGCGGGAAGCTGGCCGGGTCGCAGGAGGTGTCGAGCGTCACCGGGGCCTGCTTGCGGATGAAGGTGACGGGGAAGCGCAGCGAGCGGCCGCGCTCGCCCTTGAAGATGATCGTGGCGAAGCGGGTCTCGCCCAGGGGCACGTCGCGCCCATCGATGGTGATGCTGAAGCTGGCGCTGCGGTTCTTCTTAACCTTGAACTCCCTGGGGAAGCTCACGGTGAAGTCCTTGGCCTGGCCGGCCGGGGTCTCCACGCTCATCCGCCACTCGGTGTCCTCGCTGAGCACGTTCTTGGCGGTGCGGCGCACCGTGATCGTGCCGGGCATCGTCGGGACGAAGAGGCTGGGGTAGTTTGCGTCCCAGAGATGATCCTGGAGGGCTATGAAGTTGTCGCCGGTCTCGTCGAAGGTGATGCCGGGGTTGAATGCCTTGGCTAGGTTCACGCGGCCGCTGCCCATATCGTAGGCGTCGGCCGGGGTGACGCCGTCCTCCTTGACCACACCATCGCCGATGGCGGTGGTCATCAGGGCCGACTTGATCTGGCCGGGGGTCCAGTCGGGGTGGAGCCACTTGATCAGGGCGCCCGAGCCGGCCATGTGCGGGCTGGACATGGAGGTGCCGCTGAGGAAGTTGTAGATCGGAACCTCGACGCCATACTCGCTGCCGGTGTAGGCGGCCAGCACGTTCACGCCGGGGCCGGTGATGTCGGGCTTGCTGATGCCCAGCGTCTGGCCGTTGCCGCCGCGCGAGCTGAACCCGGCCATCACGTCGCCCTGCACCATAGCGGGCGCGCCATCGGTGAAGGTGGCGGTCACGCTGGCGTGGGCGGCCATGAAGGCGACGAGCTGCTCTCCGGCGCTGCCGGGGCCGCCCTCGAAGTGGATGCTCGGGATGCTGTGCAGGTCGGTGTTGGTGCCCTGGGCCACCGTGTTGAAGAGGAACATGCCGACCGCGCCGCCGGCGGCGACGTTGGCGCTCTTCTCAACGCGGGCGTTGACGCCGCGCTGGCAGAGGACGATCTGGCCGACGAAGCTGCCGGTGGCCGCCGGGGACTGGCAGAGCGGGTCAGCTGTGTTCACCACCACATCGGCGGGCGTGCTGACGCCCTTGGTGAGCGTGTCGCCGACAATCGACAGGTTCGCGCCATCGCTGGCGGTCAGCGTGGCGGTGCTCTGGAAGGAGCGGTCGATCGTGCTGGCGGCCACCGTCATCGTCCAGGGGCCACGGTGGGCCACCGTGTCGGGGGTGGGGCCGCTGTTTCCAGCCGATGCCGAGACGAAGATGCCGGCGTCGTAGGCATCGCGGAATGCCTCCTCAACCGCATCGGAGAAGGGGTTCTCGCCGCCACTGATCGAGAAGTTGAGCACGTCCACGCCGTCGATGATCGCCTGCTGCACGGCGGCGGCCGAGTCGGTGCCGTAGCAGCCAAGCTCGCCGCAGACCTTGTAGGCCACGATCTGGGCGCGCGGGGCGATGCCCGAGATGGTGCCCAGGTTGTTGCCGAGCAGGCTGACCGGCACGCCGGAGTTGCCAGCCGCCGTGCTGCTGGTGTGGGTGCCGTGGCCGTCGTCGTCGCGGGCCGAGGTGAACTCGTCGGGCGCGAGGCTAACCGCGTTCTCGTAGGTACCCATGAAGCGCTGGGCGCTGATCAGCTTATTGTTGCAGCTAAAGGGCGCGCCAGGGTTATCGCCGCCGCTGAAGTCGCAGGGCCAGGGCGTGCCGTCGGTGCGCGGGCGCGGGGCCGCGTATGGCTTACCCGAGGGGTCAGGGTCGGCGTAAGAGGCATTCTCCGGCCAGATGCCGCTGTCGAGGATGCCGACGATCACGCCCTCGCCGGCCTGCTCCTGGCCGCCGCCCTGGGCCCATGCCGTCGTCGCGCCGATGAAGGCCGGGCTGCGGTAGGTGTCGATCTTCATCACCTGGTCGACGATCACGGTGCTCACGCCCGAGACGTGGGCCAGGCGATCCGCCAGGATGCGGGGCAGCCGGACGGCAACGCCGCCCAGCACCACGTCGTAGCGGTGGGTCACGGTGGCGGCCGGAATGCTGGCCTTGAGGCTCGCAACCAGCGCGTCAAGCTTGCCGTTGATGTAGGCCAGGTATGCCTGGCTGGCCGGCGAGGAGACATCGAGGCTCACGCCCGTCACCTTGGGGCTGGTGGCGGCGAGGCCGGGGATGCTGCCGTCGTAGGTAGCCAGCGGCGCGTCCGCGATCTTGATCAGCAGGCTGACCATATCGGCGTCGGCGAAGTCGGACTTCGCGATCGACGACTCGATGACCCCCTCAAGGGCGCTGGCGTCGAGCGGGGTGGCGGTGAGGTTGCCGGCGGTGCGGCCGCCCTGGGCCTGGGTCTGCGGGGCACCGGCGAACAGAAAGCCGAAAACGACCAGAATGCTGAGCAGGCTCAGCGCAGCATTGCTTCTCTTTCGAAGCATACGAGACTCCCTCCTTCAAACCGTGAGACAACCCATAAGCAGCGGTGCGGCGATCACATCGTTGGGATTCTGGCATCGTGCCTGACGTGGTAGGCTGGCGCTTGATTGCGGTGGTGAAGTGGGGATGTAGCGACTGGCGCAATCGTGTTCAATGCTAAGAGGCTGTGGTATTCTCTACTAACCTCATCCCCTTTCTTTACCCCTCATCAACCGACAGCAGTGTCGATCTCGCAGGGCACAGCAAAGCGAGACAGCGGTGGCACCGCTCTGTCTGGCTGTACGACGGGGTGTATTATGACAGCGAGTACTGTGATATCTCTAAGATGACGTATTCATAAAATATTGTCAAGGTCATGTTAAATGTTAGGATTACAAAGTTTTTTCGTGTTTGGCTTTCTAGTGCGATCTTTCACATGTTTCGATGAACAAACTGTCATCTCCAGTTATGGGCCAGGAATCAGCAGCAGCGCGGGTGCCTTCATAGGCACCCGCGCTGCTGGTAAGGGGAGGGTGACAGGTTAGAGAGTCGTAGGGGCGCGACCCCTCATGATCAGCGGCAGCTCGATGAGCCCCGCGAGCCGTCATAGCTCTGGTCGCCCTTGGTGCAGCGCGTGGCGCGGATCACCAGGGACTCAGATGCGCCGCCAGAGGTGTTGAGCATCAGCACGCCGCCCTCGCTCGGGCTCGCCCCCGCCACGCCGAAATCATACAGGCCGTAGGTAGCCTGGCTGTTCGCCAGCATGCTCAGGCTGCTGAGGGGGGTGGTGTCGGTAGGCTGAGTGATGCCGTAGCGCTCATTGAGGACGCTCATCGTCGCGGGAATATGGCTGGTGAGCGCGCCGGTGAAGTAGTTATCGAAGGTGTAGGTATCGACATCGATCAGCTTACCTGCATCAGCGCTCGTCAGCCCCACCTGTTCGCCACAGACCGTCAGGATAAACGCGCCGCTGTTGGTGCCGTGCTGGGTGAAGAAGAGCGCCGTCTGCGGGCCGTCAACTGGCCCGGCGTAGGTGACATTTCGGCCATCGCCGGCAAACGCCGTCGCGGCATTCAGCTCCGAGGTGTAGGCCACATAGTCTGGCGTGCCATCGCGGTTCGTATCCAGGTAGATATCGATCTCTAGCGGGTAGTTCGCATGAGTCACAGGCTGCCATGTCTGCACCCCAAATTGAGCCAGCACGCCCGACGAGCAGAGCATCGGGGACACGGCGAATGTGGTCGCGCCCACATAGCGCGCGGTGATATTCGGGTCCATGCTGCCCTGTGCGCCAGGCATCGGGGCGGTCGGGTTCTCACCGATCAGCGAGAGGGGCGTGTAGGTTCCCGCGCCGACGCCCTGGTTCTTCAGGGTGAAGAGGGTCGGGTTCTGCTGCTGTGACCTAGACGAGTCCGACTGCTGCGAATCGCCCTTGCAATCGTGATGATTGCCGTCATCATCGTCATCGTCACCGTCATCACACCTGTCATCGTGCGTGTCGTCATCGCGCGTGTCGCTGCTGTGGCCGACTGTCGAGACTCGCACCAGCGGCGAGAGACGCGGCAGCACATGCCAGGGCATATGCAGGTTATTATCAGCGTTCTTGAGGTCGGTGAACATAAGGTAGCCGTCATACTCCATCTGGTTCAGGGCGTTCGGGCTGCCGCCGGCCGAGCCGGAGTTCATCGTCCAGGGGCGCAGCTTCGTGCCGTCGATCTGTAGGCGGACAAGCACAAAGCGCGAGCGGTGGGCCGGGACAGTGATGCTCTTGCGCGATGGCGTGATCGACACTGCGCCATTTGCCTCGTCATCTGCGTAGCGGAAGGCGCTGCTGATGCCGTAGATGATGGGCTGCGCTGTGTAGTTCTTCACCTCAACCGCACGGTAGATCGTAACCTTTGTGCGGCTAACATCGACAAAGCCAAATGAGAGCGTGGCACCTGATCGCTCGATCGCCCAGGCCGCCGCGCCAGTTGCTAGCGCCCTATCGACGCGCAGCTCACCGCTACCGATGCGGGAGATTGGGGCGAGCACCCCAGGCTGCGTGGCCGGGTTGGTGTAGATCGTCGTCTCGGCAGTGTTCATCAGCAGCGCCTTGACCTCGAAAGGCTGTAGGCGCGGGTTATCGGCCAGCACAAGTGCAGCGGCACCTGTCACCATCGGCGCAGCGCCCGAGGTTCCGCCAAATGCGCTAGAGCCGGTTCCGGTGCCCACATCGGCCGAGACCGATGCGCCAGGCGCGCCGATCTCCGGTTTGATCTGCTGGCCAAACAGGTAGCCAGCGATCGATTTCGAGAACGTCAACCCGATCGACGGCCCGCGCGACGATGAGCTGACCATGCTGCCCGCCAGCGGAATCGCCACCGCATCCGAGACCGTGACATTCACAATGAGGGCGATATTCGCCTTGATCCGGTTGGCATCGGACTGGGTGATGATCAGGGTCGGCACCATGTGCGTGCCGCCGCCGAAGCTAAACGAGAACGGGTCGCCGGGGGCGGTCAGGCCGATCAGCACGCCGACTGCGCCAGCCGCTGCGGCGCTGTCAGTCTTGAGGCTCACCGAACAGGTGCCACGGTCGATCAGGGCCACCTTGCCGGTCAGGTCGGGCAAGGTTTCGCCAGGGCATGCCGTGCCCGCGTAGACCACATCGCCGGTGAAGCCAGCCCCAATCGGCGCCCAGTCAACCGTCGCAGTATTCTTATACTGCGTGGCGATGCTGATTGGGCTGTTCACCACCAGCGGGTAGGTCTTCGCGCTGGGCACCTGAGTCTGGGCCACGGCGAGGGCCGAGGGGGCCGCCGAGGGCGTGCCGATGATGTAGGGACGGTCGCCGCTATTGCCCGCCGAGGCGACGGTGAGGATTCCTAGCCTGCTCGCATTCTCCACGGCGGTCGAGAGGTCGTCGAAGTAGCTGTTGCCATACGACGACCCGAGCGACATGTTGACAATATCGACGTGATCGCTGGTTCTGCCGTCGCCATCCGGGTCGGCTGCGAACTCCATGGCCTGGATGAGCGCAACGCCGCTACAGGACGCAGAGACGGCTGCGCAGACCTTGACCGCGTAGAGCGATGCGGCGGGGGCTACGCCCTGGGCACCGCCGATAATGTCGGCGACGTGGGTGCCATGGCCCTCGTAGTCGATCGGGTCCTCGTCGGGGGCCAGGGGGCCGTCCGGCCATGCCTCGCCGACAAAGTCGTAGCCGCCCACCACCTTAGGCGTAGGAAACAGGCCGTCGGAGGTAGTATTCTTCGGGTCGGTCGGGTCGGCCCCGTAGGCGGCATCGTACGCCTCGGCAGTCCCTGCGCCGCCAAATGCCTTGTGGGTGTAGTCGATCCCCGAGTCGAGCACGGCCACCCGCACCCCGGCGCCGCCGTCGGCAGATGCCTGAACATCAGGCGTCGCCCCGATGTAGGGCACGGTCTCAGTCAGATCCAGGCTGAAGTCAACCACGGGGGAGATCGTAACGACGTGTACATCCTTCGCCAGGTCAGCCAGCTTCGCCGAGTCGATGTCGAGCATCACCGCGTTGAGCAATATCTTGACCCGGCCAAGCACCTTGGCGGTCGGGTCGAGCTGGTTGATTCGGGCGATAATATCGTCCTGCTCTGCGGTGACGGCGGCCCCCTGGGCCAGCTGGTTGGTCATCTCTACAGCCGGAGACTTACTCAGGCGCACCACCACCGACACGCGCCCAGAGGCGAGGTCGAGCTGGTGGCTCATCTTGTTAGATGCGGTCGCCGGGGCGGGCAGGCGGAGGCTTTCAATATCCGCCGGGGCCGCACCGCTGGGGCGAGTACCACTCTGAGCGGAAATCCCTGGAATGCCAAGTAGCCCGACGCTGAGCAGTATCAGCGCGCTGAAGGTGCGGAGCGTCGCCTTATATCTACCTTGATACATTATGAGACTCCCCTACATGATTGTGCATAGACCCAAACTATGCTCGGGCGATGGCTGATGCGCTTGTGATCTGCGGGTGGTGCGGGCCACGATAAGCCAGAGGTGTCGTCGCCGCAGAGGGGAGTGTGGAGATGCTGGCGGCAGAGTAATACGGGTTGATCTAGGGGTAGTTGCAATTCAGTTGAGTCGCCCCGCACTCCTTTCTCCGCTCTACACCAGGGCAATTGCCACGTTACGAGTACCGCGCATGTGCGCGTCTCTGGGCTACTGTTGCTCGCCGCAACATCCGCTATACGTCATAGTAGTAGTAGCAAGATTCGCTCCGCAAAACCTACTACAGTGCATAGTTAACAGATGGGGCAATAGGTCATATCCTTAAATACTATTAGGCATAAAGAATCTACCATGTGAGGCTGATTGTCAAGTCAGAAAGGGCATTTATAACGAGACCGTCATCTTTGCCGAGGGCCAGACTTTTTCAACAGTCTCTAAAGCTCCTGGGGCAATACCGCAGAAGTAACGCTGTGAGGTGTCCTGTCATTCTGAGCGAAGCGAAGAATCCCGGCCGGGACCCTTCGCTTCGCTCAGGGTGACAGCGTTACTTATGCTCTATTGCCTCCTGGGCTTTACGGGCTATTTCCGTAAGCTCACGCCTCACGCCTCAGATCGGGTATCATGCGGTCGGTCGATTGATGACTGAGGTGCCGCAGGAGAACCCGCCTATGCCCGACAGCGATCCCCCGCCGCTCTGGAGCCGCATCCGCGCCCGCTGGTGGTATGTCTGGGGTCTCAGCCTCTGCTACAGCGGCAACCGCAGCCACGAGCAGTCCTACTACCGCGCTGGGGTCGACTCTTTCGGGCGCGCGCTTCAGATCTGGCCAGCCTATGCGCCCGCCCACTACCGCCGGGGCCTGATCCGCGGGCGCGAGCTGGGCGAGTACCGCGCCGCGATTAGTGACCTCACCATGGCCAGCGATCTGCGCCCCGAGTGGGCCGACCCTTACCTCCAGCGCGGCCTGTTCCACCGCTTCCACGGCGACCCGCACGAGGCGATCTCCGACCTGGAGCGCTACCTCACGCTGGCCGAGGCCGGCTACTGGCGTGACGAGGCCCAGCGGCAGATCGAGCTGCTGCGCGGCGAGCTGTAGCCCTTACCTTATGTTGGGACGCAGCGCGCTGCGTCCGTATACCTGCCCTGAAAGAGAATTCTGGAGGAAAAGATGAGCTACGATGCCTGGTTCGCCGCGCAGGACGACCCGAACGAGCGCTACCCGCTCACCGAGGTCGTGTACTACTCGAAGTCGGGCGGCCTGCTTGAGGTGCAGCACAACATAGACGCCCTGCGCCAGCGCAGCGCGGCCGAGTGGAAGCAGCTCTTCGAGAGCCGCTGGATGCGCACCATGTGGCCCTATGGCAGCGGCGTGTGGGGCAAGAAGGAGTGGGTCTGCCCAGGCATCGACGACGCTAATATCGTCAGCATGTTCGAGGGAGGGACGAACCTGTTCTGGGCCGAGCGCCTCGGGCGGGAGATCGGCGTCGATGAGCTGTGGATCAAGATGTGCGGCAACAGCCACACCGGCAGCTTCAAGGATCTGGGCATGACCGTGCTGGTGAGCGTGGTCAAGCAGATGATCAGCGACGGCAAGCCCATCCGCGCGGTGGCGTGCGCCTCTACCGGCGACACCTCAGCGGCCCTGGCCGCCTACGGGGCCGCCGCCAGCATCCCGACGATCGTCTTCCTGCCCAAGGGTAAGGTCAGCGTGGCCCAGCTCGTGCAGCCTGTGGCCCACGGCGCGCTCGTGCTGGCCCTTGACACCGACTTCGACGGCTGCATGAAGATCGTGCGCGAGGTGACATCCCGCCCCGACAGCGGGATCTACCTGGCCAACTCGCTCAACTCGCTGCGCATCGAGGGCCAGAAGACCGTCGGCATCGAGATCGTCCAGCAGTTCGACTGGGAGGTTCCCGACTGGATCATCATCCCCGGCGGCAACCTGGGTAACACCTCTGCCCTCGGCAAGGGCATGCAGATGCTCTACGACCTGGGGCTGATCAACCGGCTGCCCCGGATCGTCTGCGCCCAGGCCGAGCGGGCCAACCCGCTCTACCGGGCCTACAAGAACGGCTGGCGCTACGAGCCGATCGCCGCGCAGTCCACGGCGGCTAGCGCCATCCAGATCGGCGACCC
Source organism: Chloroflexales bacterium ZM16-3 (assembly GCA_004138175.2). Taxonomy (GTDB): domain Bacteria; phylum Chloroflexota; class Chloroflexia; order Chloroflexales; family Chloroflexaceae; genus Oscillochloris; species Oscillochloris kuznetsovii. Next base: position 153,853 of record RYFE02000005.1, read on the forward strand.
GGTCAGCGTTAACCGGGCGATCAGCACGCTCCAGCGCTTCAACGGGATCGTCGAGCAGGCCAGCGAGCAGGAGCTGGCCGACGCCGCCGCCCGCGCTGATCGCACCGGGGCCTACGCCTGCCCGCACACCGGCGTGGCCCTGGCCGCCCTGGCCAAGCTGGTGGATCGCGGCGAGATCAAGAAGACCGACCGGGTGGTGGTGATCTCCACCGCCCACGGGCTCAAGTTCAGCCGCTTTAAGGTGGACTACCACGAGGGCAAGCTGCCCGGTGCCGTCGGCACCTACGCCAACCCGCCGATCGAGCTGCCCGCCGATGTGGACGCCGTGCGCCGCGCGATCGAGGAGCGCATGGGGTAGGTGCGTTGTGGAGGGGCGGCTCGCGAGCCGCCCCTCCACAACGCGGTTTCTTAGGGCGGCAGCCCTAATGTTAATTTATGATTGGGTTTGGGCGGCGGAGCCGCCCAAACCCAATCATAATAAGAGGAATCTATGCGCTCGAAAGAGTTTCGTAAGCTGGTGGGCGACCTGGCCAGGGCCGGGGAGCCGACCGACCCGCGCTGCCCGCACGCAAAGGAGTGCGGCGGCTGCGCCTTTCAGGATAGGGACTACTCGGCTCAGGTGGCGGCCAAGGCCCAGGCCATGGGCAGGCTCTTCGCTGAGGCTAACCTGGCTGAGGTGGGCTACCAGGCCGACACCTTCACAGTACTGCCCTCGCCCGCACCCTACGCCTACCGCACGCGCATGGACTATGTGGCCACCAAGGGCCGCTTCGGCCTGCGGCAGCGCGGCAAGTTCAACTATATTGTCGAGCTGACGACGTGCCATCTCATCCCGCCGGCGGCCTTCGCGGCGGCCCAGGCTGTCTGGCTGCGGGCGAATGAGCTCGGCCTGCCCGACTATAACATTCGCAGCCACGAGGGCTTCCTGCGCTATGTGGTGGTGCGCCGCAGCCCCGACGACGCCCTGCTCCTGGCGGCGGTTACGGCCGCCGGCCCCTACGAGGCCGAGATGGAGCGGCTGGCCGAGGCGGCGCTGGCTCAGCCCGGCGTCGTCAGCTTTCACTGGCTGCTCAACGATAGCCTGACGGATCTCTCCTTCGGGTCGCCGCTGCGCCACTGGGGTGAGGCGACCCTGGCTATGCGCGCCGGGGAGGCGACCCTGGAGGTTGGCCCGAACACCTTCTTCCAGAACAATGTGCATCTTCTAGGCCAGCTGCTGGATGATGTGCTGGCGGCGGTAGTGAGCGGCGAGCAGAAGAGGTCGTCTGTAGCCGACCTCTACGGCGGCGTGGGCACGATCGCGCTGCACCTATCTCCGCACGTGGGCGAGGTCGTCTGCGTCGAGTCGGTTGGCGAGAGCGCCGAGCTTGCGGCCCGCAACAGTGCGGCGAATGGCGTGAGTAATGTGCGGGCGGTGGCGATGGACGTGCTGGCCTACCTGCGCGAGCAGCCCGCCGGTGCCTGCGAGGTCGCCGTGGCCGACCCTCCGCGCACGGGGCTTGGCCCCGATGTCTGCGCCGAGTTGCTGCGGGTTGCGCCGGGGCGGATCGTCTATGTCTCGTGCAACCCGCTGACCCTGGCCGAGGACCTGCGGGCGCTCGGCGCGGGCTACAGGCTGCGTTCGCTGACGGGCTACGACATGTTCCCCCATACGCCTCACGTTGAGGCAATGGCTGTGCTAGATCGGCAATAAGGAGTTGACGAGGAACGTGTGTTCTGATATTATAAGAACACACGTTCGATATGCCACACAACCACACCACGAGACAACCGGCACCCTCCAAAGCCGGCGACAACACCTGATTACGAGCATTTGTGGCGAAATGAACAGCGCGCAGAGCGCCGCAGGCGCAACGCACGCAGATCCGCTCCAATGCTGTCGGTGACAGCATCAGTTGTACTGCCGCATAGCAACAAAGGGGTGTCGCCATGGCTATCACCAGCAAAGAGATCCGCGAGACTCGTCTTGCCCGCCAGATCCCGCTGCCGCGCAGCGTCGGCCCGGTCGCCTACCTGATCACCGGCGTGCTGGCGATGTTGGCAATCTACGTGCTCGTCGGCGCGGTCGTCAGCTGGGCGCAGGTTCGCATCGACGACATTCGCTACGGTCGGCCGCGCACCACACAGGCATCGGGCCTCGTTGGCCACGGCTCCGAGACGGCATCCCAGCCGACGCGATTCATCGGCATGAACCTCGACCGACAGGTGGTTGTGCTCGAACTACCGGCCGGCGACCCGTCGCAGGTGCGCAGTCTGCCCGGCCCGTACCTCTTTGGTGCCAACGAAGATATGACTCCTGTGTTATTATCTTTGCGTGACATGGATCGCGACGGGCTTGACGACCTTATCATTGATGTTCGTAATGAGCAGATCGTCTACCTGAACCGCGACGGGTCATTTCGGCTTCCCACACCAAACGAACAGCAACAGCTCCTAGAGGAGCACGGGTCTTGAGCACAACTGACAGCCGTCGCCCCTCCCCACCCCGCCAGCAGCGCCCGCGCCGCGAGCCGCTCTTTCCCCTGGAATCAGAGGACATCGCGCCGCGGCGGCGCGGCCCGCCTGCGCCCCTTGGCGACCTTGTGGGCGACATCGACGAGGCGATGCCGACGCGGGTGGACGCGCCGCGCCGCGAGGCTTTCCGGCCTCGCCAGCAGCCCGCCCCGACCCCGCAGCACCGGGCGGAGCCGCCCGCCCCGCAGCTACGCAGCGCGGCCCCAGAGCGGCAGGCCCAGCCGGTGCCCCAGATCACCACCGACACACGCGGCGACGCGCGCACCCGGCCCCGCCCGATGGTGCTGGCCGAGCCCGATGACGACCTGCGGGTGGCGAGGGATCGCTACGACGACACCAAGACAATGCTACACCACGCCGAGATGCTCGCGGCGCGGCCCTACACAAGCTACTCCGTCCCACGCATGCCACAGCTGCCCAGCCTAAACCGCTGGCTGATCGTGGGCGTGGTGGCCCTCGCCAGCCTGCTGGTGCTGCTCGGCATGGGCGGCGGCAACGGCCCAAGCATAAGCGGCTGGGGTGGCATGCTGAACCTCGGGGCAAACAGCGCCAACAACATCAGCCGGGTACAGCTCTCTGGCACTGCCCACCCCGCCGGGGACTACGCGCTCCAGAGCGCGCCCAGCCTCACCGCCCAGCAGATCGACGCGATCCTGGCCTCCTACGGGTCGCCCGCTGCCGGCACCGGCGCCGCATGGTATAACCTCGGCAAGAAGTATGGCATCGACCCGGCCTTCGCCATCGCCTTCTTCATCCACGAGAGTAGCGCCGGCACAAACTCCCAATGGGCTGGCCTCAAGCCCGGCGGCGCAAGCACCCACAATGTGGGCAATATCATCTGCGCCGGATACGCCACATGCTATGGCCGCTTCCGCGACTATGCCTCATGGGATGCGGGCATCGAGGACTGGTACCGCCTGATCGATGTCGAGTATATCCAGGGCCGCGGCACGCGAACAGTGCAGGATATCATCCCGATCTATGCGCCGTCCTTCGAGAACGACGTTCAGGCATATATCAACTCTGTCACCAGCATGGTAGACGGATGGCGCATCAACGGGGTTAACTAGGATGTATGGCGGCTGGCGGGATGTCGGTGGCACGCGCACGGCTGTGTTAGCCCTCGCGCTGATCGGCCTGATCTATCTTTTCTTCAGCGCCCGCAGCGGCCAGGACACTCGGTTCAGCCTGTGGTCGCCCCCCGGCGGGCAGTCCCAGGCCGCATCCATCGCCAAGGCTGTGCCCGGCGGGCTGGTCGGCATGGCCCAGGGTCGCGGATTCGGGGATGACGCCCGCCCCCAGGGCAACCCCCTCAGCGTCGCCAGCACGGTGATGACCCAGGGCTACGGGGTGGGCAGCCACGCGCCCGCCGCCACCTGGGGCGCTGTCGACCTGGCGATCGATGGCAACGGCGATGGCTCGTCCGACCCGGACGGCACCTGGCAGCACCCGGTCTACGCCACCCAGAGCGGCGTGGTCAAGCTCGCCCCGAACAGCTGGCCTGCCGGCAACCACATCTGGGTCGCCAACGACCAGTACCGCACCGGCTACTCGCACCTCGCCGGGTTCGCCGCCAGCGACGGGCAGACGGTGCGCCCCGGCGACCTGATCGGCTATGTCGGCTCATCCGGCCAGTCGTCTGGCCCACACCTCGACTACCAGGTCTGGGCGATGCAGGGCGGCCAGTGGGTGAACCAGAACCCGCTCGACTTCGGCGCGCTTGATGGGACAAAATAACAGACAGGCCGACGGGAAGCAATGCTTCCCGTCGGCCTGTCTGTTCGATCCCTATAGCGCAAGGCGCGAGCGGAGCGAGCCACCAGCCTCAGTGCCTCAGTGGCTCAATCTGCTGCTCAGTGTTCTACGAACGAGCTGCGCGCCACGCGTCGGCGGCGAAGGGGCCGTTTGGGTCGAGGGTCTCGCTGGCGCTGAAGTGGGCGTGTGCGGCCTCGGAGTCGCCGGTCAGGCGCAGGGCCTCGCCGATCTGGTAGTGGAGCCCGGCGCGCTGGGGCAACTGGCTCTTTGGCAGCAGCAGCTCGGCGCGGGCCAGGGCGATCTGGGCCTTGTCCACATAGCCTCGGCGGATGAGCACGCGGGCCAGGGCGCAGCACAGCGCCGCCTCGTCTGCTGGTGCGGCGGGCTGCTCCAGCCCCGCCCGCAGGTGTCGCTCGACCAGCTCGGGCGGGGCGTCGAGCTGCTCCTCTGCGCTGGCATGGCTCAGGTAGGCCGGGGCGCAGGTGGGATCGAGCAGCAGCGCGGTGCCGGCCGAGATGAGCGCCTCGTGTAGCCGCTCGCCCTCTAGCAGCGCGGCGCTCAGCGCGGCGTGCAGGCTGGCCTCAAGCGGGTAGTAGCGCACCGCACGAGCCAGCGCACGTATGGCGGCATCCGCCTTCCCGTGGCTCAGGTACACGGTGCCCAGCAGCGCGTGGGCGTCGGCCGAGAGCGGGTAGAGCCGCAGGGCGATCTGCGCCATCGTCTCGGCGCGCCCGTAGCGCCCAGACTCGACCGCCAGCTTGCCGCCGTAGAGCAGCGCCACCCGGGCGATGAACCAGAGCACAATGCCGATGCCCCCCACGGCGAGCATGGGCGCAGGCCCTAGCGCGGCGTTTAGGCAGAGCAGCATCAGCAAGATCACGGCCTCGGGCACGAGGAGCAGCTGTCGGCCAATCCAGGACAGCTGGTGCGCTGGCCAGTTCAGCGGCGTCGCAGGCGTGGGTTGGGTCTGGCTCGCCATCAGGGGGTCTCCTTCACGGCTATGCTCAGGACTGTAGTGCATGGAACAGGGCAGCGTCTGACAGGTGGGTGCTTCTAGTGTATGATGCGGGTGTGACACCTACTGTCACAAATGTTCTGCGGAATCAGTGAAAAACTGGTAGGTTTCCCGCGATAACATGCGCAACATTTGATCCTGCGCCGCCGTCGAATGGCCAGTAGCAATGTAGCTTGCAGTTTCGCTCAGGCAAATCGCATTCTATTGCGCCAGATCTGCAATCTACAATCAGCAATCTGCAATTTCCAAGGAGTGGAGCTATGCAACCGCGACTTACCCGCAGCCCCACCGAGTCGATGATCGCCGGCGTCTGTGGCGGGCTGGCAGAGTACTTCAATATCGACCCGGTGATCGTGCGCCTCATCTTTGTGCTCGTCACCCTGACCAGCGGCCTCGGCCTGCCGGTCTATGTGGTGCTATGGATCGTCATGCCTCGGGCGAACGCGGCATCCGGCCAGCAGAGCTTCCAGCAGAATGTTGAGCAGTTCGGCCAGGAGGCGTCGCGCTTCGGCCAGGAGTTTGGCCAGGAGGCCGCCCGCCTCGGCCGCGAGGTGCTGCGCCAGGGCCAGAGCCAGGGCCAAGGCCACGCCCGCCCCGGCGCCCCAAGCGTCTCCACGCAGGCCCCGCCGCCCGCCGAGTACCGCTTCGACCCGATCACCGGCCAGCCGCTCACCCCGGAGCGGCCCTCAACCGGGCGGACGGTGAATCTGAACCTGCCGCCGGCCAGCCTGCCCACGACCTACGGCCCGCCTGCGCAGCCCAAGCGCGCCCGCAACTGGCGCACCCTCGGCATGATCCTGATCGGGATCGGCGGCCTGAGCTTCCTGGATCATATCGGCATTGACATGTCGCTGATCTTCCCCGCCCTGCTGATCTTCGCTGGCGTCTTCCTGCTGCGCCGCAAGCGGTAGGGCTGCCTGCGGCTATCACAGATGATGAAGAAGAAAGGCCGGAAGGGCGACGCCCTTCCGGCCTTTCTTCTTTTGCTTGAACTACACGTCACCCCAAGACGATCTGCGCGAGAACTACATACCTGACGGATACCCTTTCTGTGTAGGCGCTGCCAGCGCGCAGCCGTCGTAGCGCAGGAGGTTTTCCCATGAGTGTCTCCTCTCCCCCCGCAGACCAGCGGGTGATTGGTCGCCTCGGCAGCCGCAGGGCGCGCCGCCGGATCTCGCCCTGGCTGGTTCTTCCCCTCGCCCTGATCATCGCCGCCGGCGGCTTTCTGGCCTGGCGGACATTCGGCACCAGCAGCGCGCCCGCCATCAGCGTGAGCACCGCCACGGTATCCAGCGGCAGCCTGAGCGTTAGCGTCTCGGGCAGCGGCTCGGTTGCGCCATCGCAGACCCGCGACCTCGCCTTTGCCGTCTCCGGCACGGTCGCCGAGGTGTCTGTGCAGGTCGGCGATACGGTCAGCGCCGGGCAGTCCTTGGCCAGTCTGGACATCCAGGAGCTCCAGATGGCGGTCGCCCAGGCCGAGGTCGAGACGACCATGCGCGAGGAGCACAGCCTGTCGCTCGACGGCAGCGCCGACGACTTCAGCGTGATCAACCAGCAGGACATGCTCGACACGGTGACTCAGACCACACAGATGCTGACGCTCTTCCTGGCGGCGATCGCCGGGATCTCGCTGCTGGTAGGCGGGATCGGGATCATGAACATCATGCTGGTGTCGGTGCGCGAGCACACCCGCGAGATCGGGCTGCGCAAGGCGCTGGGCGCGCGCGAGGGCGACATCATGCGCCAGTTCCTCTTCGAGTCGCTGGCCCTGAGCGGGGTGGGCGGGCTGGTCGGCCTGGCCCTCGGCTCGGCCATCGCCCTGGGGGTGAGCGCGAGCGGGCTGATGACGGCCAGCCTGAGCTGGGACGTGGCCCTGCTGGCCTTCGGCTTCGCCCTGGCGGTCGGCCTCTTCTTCGGGATCGCCCCGGCCCGCAGCGCGGCCCGGCTCGACCCGATCGTGGCGCTGCGCTACGAGTAAACTTCAGATTGGTTTGCCAAAATCTGCCAGCGAAGCTGGCAGATTTTGGCAAACCAATCCAGGTTTCAGGGCGGCAGCCCTGACGCCTACAGCGGGATCTTCTTCTTGAGGAAATCCTCAAGTGCCGACTGGCGCCCCTTCGGCACATCGGCCACCGGGATGGCCATAATCGGCCCGCTGTCGAGGACGAGCACATAGCAGCCCACCACCTTGCGCCACTCCTTAAAGCGTGACCAGATCAGGGTGCTGGCCCCGCGCGAGGTGCTCATGCGCAGCTCCTCGTCGCCAAACTCGTAGCGGGTCTGTAGAAAGTAGGGCTGCTCGGGGTTGCGGCTGCCCGCGAAGGCGTTGGCCAGCCCCAGGATCATGTAGATGCCGAAGGGCACCCAGCCTACCACCAGCAACATAATGTCGATATTCATCGTGTAGGTGAGCGCGGTGAGCGCGGCGGCGGTGACGGCGTAGAAGTAGAAGCTGGGGCGCTGGAAGTGGCGCAGCAGCGAGAGCTGAAAGAACTGCGGCGGCTGTAGGCGCGCCTCGACGACGATCATGGCAGGGCTCCTCGGATGACGGGCGGGCGATGCCGCCTATTATACCCGCTTCGCCGCGTGCTATAGTAAGGGCGCAGCAGCCGCGTCGCGGCTGCTGCGCCCTTACGTCTCCATCCCAGCGAGGATAGCTATGCAAGAGTCTCTGGCGATCAGCCTGGATGATGTGCGCGCGGCGGCCGAGCGCCTGCGCGGCGTGGCCCACCGCACGCCCGTCCACACCAGCCGCACCCTGGACGCGCTGGCCGGGCGCGAGCTGTTCTTAAAGTGCGAGAGCTTCCAGCGCGGCGGGGCCTTCAAGTTCCGCGGGGCCTACAACGCCATCTCCCGGCTCGGGCCAGCCGAGCGGGCCGCCGGGGTCGCCGCCTTCAGCAGCGGGAACCACGCCCAGGGCGTGGCGCTGGCCGCCCAGATCCTCGGCGTCCCGGCGGTGATCTGTATGCCCGACGACGCCCCGCCGGTGAAGCTGGCCGCCACCAAGGGCTACGGCGCCGAGGTGGTGATCTATGAGCGATCCACCGCCGACCGCGAGGCGTTCGCCCGCGCCATCGCCGAGCGGCGTGGCATGACCCTCATCCCACCCTATGACCATCCCCACATTATCGCGGGCCAGGGCACCGCAGCTCTGGAGCTGCTTGAGGATGTGCCCGACCTCGACGCCCTAATAACTCCCGTCGGCGGCGGCGGGCTGCTTGGCGGCTGCTGCGTGGCCGCCAAGGGGCTGCGCCCCGACATCCGCATCTTCGGCGTGGAGACCGAGGGCGCCGATGATGTGCGCCAATCCCTGGAGCGCGGCGAGCGGGTGAGCATCGCCCCGCCAGCCACCATCGCCGACGGCATCCGCACCCTGTCGCCCGGCCGGCTGACCTTCCCGATCATGCGCCAGCACGTCGAGCGGGTGCTCGTGGTGAGCGACGACGCGGTGCTGGCGGCCCTGCGCCTGCTCATCTTGCGGCTCAAGCTGGTGGCCGAGCCGACCGGGGCCGTGGCTCTGGCCGCCACGCTCGACGGCCTGCTCCCCGACGAGTGTCGGCGGGTCGGCGTCATTATCAGCGGCGGCAACCTCGACCCCTCGCTCATGGCGCGGCTCTGGGGGTGATAGCGCATTGCGGGCTTGGCGCATCGCATCCTGATGCGCCAAACCCGTAATCGATCATCTGAAATTTCATCTCACCTGTGCTATCATGATGTCGTACAGCATAGGAAGGAGGCGCTGATGGACTCGCCATTTCCTGGGATGAACCCCTATCTCGAAGCGCCGAGCATGTGGCCGGATGTGCATCATGAGCTGATCGCGATCATACGCGACCAGATCCAGAGGAAGCTCTCGCCAGCATACCGTGCGGTGATCACACCCTACGCAGTCTTCGAGAGCATCGAGATCGCGCCGGTGCGGCGGGTTGTGCCGGATGTGGCGATTATCGAGCGCGAGCCGTTTGGGTCGGCCAGCGGCGACGCTGTGGCGATTGAGGCTGCGCCGCTCACGCTGCCGGCCGTTATGACGGTGCCGGTTGAGTACGCCCGCATCGAGATCCGCACCGTGCGCGACCAGGTGCTGATCACCGCTATCGAGCTGCTGTCGCCGGCAAACAAGCGCGCCGGTCGCGATGGGGCAGACGCCTACGAGACGAAGCGCCAGGAGATCTTCTCTAGCATGGCGCACCTGCTAGAGATCGACCTGCTGCGCAGCGGCACGCGACCGCAGGTGGCGCGCCCGCTGCCGGACGCGCCCTATTTCATCTTCCTCAGCCGCGTGCAGCGTCGCCCCACCATCGAGATCTGGCCGCTGTCGCTGCGCGAGCCGATCAAGCCCGTGCCTGTGCCGCTGCGCCACCCCGACCCGGCGGTGGCGCTCGATCTCGGCGATGCTATCCACGAGGCGTACCGCCGCGCCCGCTACGACTTGGAGATCGACTACAGCGAGCCGCCACCGCCGCCTAATCTCTCTGCCGATGATGCCGCATGGCTTGACACGCACCTGCGCGAGCGTGGGCTGCGCGCCTGAGCCCCAATACTTTTCGAATAAAGAGCCTGCCGCCGCCCGACCCTCACCCCCTAGCCCCCTCTCCCTTAAAGGGAGAGGGGGAACCGGAAGCGTTCTGCTGCGGAATCTCCCCTCTCCCCTTGTGGGAGAGGGGCTGGGGGTGAGGGGGAAATGCCGATACTATTCGTAAAGTATTGGCCTTAGCCCGCGCTCCTCCCGCCTGCGATCTTATGCTGCGCGCCCGGCCAGCGCGTCTTCCGCCGTGAGCCAGCCGCTGCCGGGGAAGAGCCGCGCCACCTGCGGCGCGAAGAGGGGCGAGCTGCTCAGCACGGCTTGCGGCGTGCCCTGCGCCACCAGCCCGCCGCGCCCCAGCACCAGCACGCGGTCGGCCACCGTGGCCACAAACTCAACGTCGTGCGTCACCAGCAGGATGGCCGCCCCCGCATTCCGCCACTGGCGCAGCAGGGCGGCCAGCCCGGCCTTGGCCGCGTAGTCAAGCCCGCGCGTCGGCTCGTCGAGCAGCAGCCCGCCCGGCCTGGTCACGGTGATCGCGCCCAGGGCCACCCGCTGGCGCTCGCCGACGCTCAGGTCGCGCGGGTAGCGCTCGGCCATGGCGGACATGCCGAGCTGCCCGAGCAGCTCTGCCACCTGGCCGTGCTCGGCCTGGCCGTGGTTGTGCAGGGTGCTGCGCAGCTCATCGGCCACGCTGTCGGCAAAGAGCAGGCTGTCGGACTCCTGGGGAAGACAGGCCATCTCGCGGCTGATCGCCGCCACCGGACGCCCCAGGGCGGATCGGCCTGCGATCCGCACGCTGCCCCGGCGGGGCCGCAGCAGCCCGACAATACAGCGCAGCAGGGTGCTCTTGCCCACGCCGTTGCGGCCCATCAGCACGGCGATCTCGCCCGGCCAGATGGTCAGGCTGATGTCGGTCAGCACCGGCGCGCTGCCGTAGCCCGCCTCCAGGCCGACAACCTCTAGGTAGGCCGGGTCGCTGCGCGGCGGGGCGACCGGCGGCGCGGGTCGCGGCGTCGGCGCGACCGCGCTGGCAAAGCGCCGGGCCTCCTTCACGCTGAGCGGGAGCGGCTCCCAGCCGTAGGCCCGCCCCACCATCACCACTGGCGGGCTATCTGTCACCTGGGACAGCACCGCGCGCGGCGGGCCAGAGATCGCGCCGCCAATATCGTCCAGGGCGATCACCTGGTCGGCGAAGGGCAGCACGCGCTCAACCCGATGCTCGACCAGCACGATGGTCAGGCCGAGGTCTCCGTTGAGCCGCACCAGCGCCTGAAGCACCTCTTCTGCCGACTGGGGATCGAGCTGGCTGGTCGGCTCGTCGAGGGCCAGCACCGCCGGGCGCAGGGCCAGGGCAGAGGCGATCGCCACCCGCTGGCGCTCGCCCCCCGAGAGCGTGTGCAGCTCACGGTCGCGCAGGCGGGCCAGATCCAGCAGGTCGAGCACCTCCTCAACCCGCAGGCGCATCTCCTCGCGCGGCAGGCCGGCGTGCTCCAGCGCAAAGGCGATCTCGTCCTCGACCCGGTCGAGCACAAACTGCGCCTCCGGGCTCTGGAAGACCATCCCGACGTGGCGGCTCATCACGCGCGGGCCGAGGGCGATCGGGTCGTGGCCGAGGACGCGCACGGTGCCGGCGATCTCGCCGCCGCTGAAGTGCGGCACTAGCCCGTTAATGCAGCGCAGCAGCGTGGACTTGCCGCTGCCCGAGGGGCCGATGATCAGGGTGAAGCTGCCCGCCGGGATGCTGAGGCTCACCTCGTCTAGGCAGCGATCCTCATGGTCGGGGTAGCTATAGCTCAGACGGTCAATGCTAATCATTGCGATCCTTTTGTAATTTTGCTTTTTGCATTAACCCTGGGGCGCAGGCGCACGAGCAGCGGGGCCAGCAGGCCCAGCAGCGCGGTCGCCAGCAGTGGGTCAAATGGGGGCGCGCGCAGGGTAGGGTAGGTCACATAGAAGAGGCTCTGGCGCGCGGGCCAGGGCAGCAGCAGCGCGGCCAGGGCCAGCCCCGCGCCGCCGAGGGCCAGCGCGTCGTAGCGCCCCCAGCGGTAGATGCGGTAGTGGGTTCGCGGCGTGCGCCGCCCGGCGACATACAGAACTGCCAGCGTCATGGCCGCCCCGAGCAAGATCAGGGCCGCGCCGACCAGATCCTGGCCCCAGGCGACCCGCAGCAGCACCCCGGCGAAGGCGCTGGCCAGGCCGCCGGCCAGCAGCAGGCGCAGCCGCTCGGGCGGGCGGGCGGCGGCGAATCCGCGTGCGGCGAGCGCCTCGGCCAGCTGGAGCGCCCGCTCCAGGCCGCCGATCAGCAGCGGCAGCAGCAGCGGCAGCCCGTCGCGCCAGCTGCGCATCTGGTGCCCGCGCAGCTGCTGGGCCTCGCGCACCTGGCGGGCCTGGCGTATGGTCAGCGGCACGTAGGTGACGGCGATGGCGACAACCACGGCCAGCGGGTAGAAGGCCCGTGGGACGAGGCGCAGCAGCGCGCCCACGGGCAGGGCCGACCCGAAGGCGGCGAAGGCGGCGATCAGCGCGCCCAGGGCCAGGCCGTTGGTCATCCCGTAGGCCAGCGCCTCCAGCGTGATCGGCCCGCCTAGCAGCGGCCAGCTCGCGGGCAGCCGCAGCATCACCGTGTCGCCGTAGTGGACGCTGACCGCGTTGAACAGGCCGCTGATGGTGACCGCAAAGGCGGCGAAGAGGATCGGGTCGATCGGGCGCGTCCGCCCTGCCGGGCGCTCGATCTCGGCGACGAGCGCCAGGGCCAGCAGGATCAGCAGCAGGTAGAGCGGGTTGCGCGTGATCGTGATCGCGCTGATCGCCACGGCGAGCCAGGCGACCCAGCTGATCGGGTGGAGCGCGGGGCTGGATGCAGGGTTCACAGCGGCTCCCCCGCCGACTCTGGCCGGATCACAAAGGCGAAGCGCCGGGCGAAGCGGCGCAGGGCGCGCAGGATCGGCCCGCCGAAGGCGGCCAGCAGCAGGGCGTTGCCCAGGCTGCCCGCCACATCCCAGATCAGCGAGGTCGTCAGGTAGAAGGCCAGGTAGCGCTGAATGATCGCGCCCAGGCCAATCCCAGCCTGGTAGTGCTGGTCGAGCGGGCCGCTGGCGAACGGCCAGAACCAGAGGTTCATAATCGCCCCGTAGCCAAAGCCCCAGAGCGCCCCGAACGCCGCCAGCAGCAGCGTCTCGGCCCGGCTGCCCTGGTCGCCGAGGGCGCGGATCGGCCAGCGACAGAGCGGCGCGCTCAGGCCGACCCAGCCCGCCGTGAGCATCTGGTACGGCATCCACGGCCCGATCCCGCCGGTGATCAGCGCCGAGACCACCAGGGTCATCGCGCCCATCAGGAAGCCGAAGCTGCCGCCGAACAGGTAGCCGGTCAGGATGATCAGCACGAAGATTGGCGAGAAGCCGCCGGGCAGCGGCAGGGCCACGTCGATCAGACGCAGGATGGCGTTCATCGCGACCAGCACGCCCAGCAGGGCCACCAGCAGGGCGTGCTCGGCGGCGCGCTGCGCCTCCAGCAGCAGCGTAACAAAGCTCATGCCGACGATCATCGTCAGCAGCACAGGCGCATCCTCTGCGTGGGCCACGCCGGTACCGCTCGCGGCCAGCGTCGGCAGCCAGAACGGGTAGAGGAAGGCGACAACGCCAATCAGCGTTGTCAGCATAATAGTCACGCCACTTAGCAGCCGGTCGCGCATCTTAGGCTCCTCTACGGGTGCGCACGAAGGCCAGGGCCAGCGCGATGGCACCACTGATGATCAGGAACCAGAAGATCGCCCCGCTGCTGCCGGTGTCCGCCGTCGCTGCCGCTGGTGCCGCTGGTGCCTCCGCTGCCTCAACCACCGCCACCGCAACAGGTTGCGGCGTGGCTGAAGCGAGCACCTGCGGCGCAGGTGCAGGAGTTGCCGGGGGCGCAACCCCGGCGACCAGCGGCAGCCAGACCGGGCCGGCCGTCGGTGACGCCGCCGCCCCGCCCGCCGCCGGAGCTGCGGGCGTCTCCGTTACCGCTATGGGGAGATCCAGCGCAGCCACGGGCATGGGGCTGTCGGTCGGCGGCGGGATGTCGGTCGGCGGATCAGTGGGCATGGCAGTTGGCGTGTCGGTCGGCATGAGGGGCGTATCAGTTGGCAGCGGGAGAGTAGCTGTCGGCGTCGCGCTCGGCGTCACGCTCGGCAGCGGGACAGTGGCCGTTACCGTTGCGCTCGGCGTATTGCTCGCCACTGGCCTGATGATCGGCTGCGGGGCAACTGCTGGCGGCGAGGTTGGTTGTGGGGTCGGGCTTGGAGATTGCGTAGCTGTGGCCGTCAATGTGACTGTAGGTATTGCCGTTGCGGTGACAGTAGGCGTCGGCGTAGCCGGGGGCACACAGATCTCATCAAAGGTGATCGGCGGGGGGGAAACGCCGACGCCGACGCCGCCCGGCCCCCACGACCAGCCCTCAACCGCACCGTCGCGCACAGTATAACCGCTGCCCCCTCCATTGGCGATGGCCCAGCCGCTCGTGCCAAGGTGGTAGTAGGCCCAGTAGCTACAGGTCTCTCCAGGCGCGAGCGTACACTGGCAGAAGCACGCCTCGCCAGGGTAGTCGCACCCCTCCTGCTCAACCTTACAGACCGCCGTGCCCTGGCCGGGCTCATAGGCGGTGATCGTGGTCAGCCCCGAGTCGCGCAGCACCTCCTCGCCGGTCGCCTCGCCATCAGGGCCAAGATCGACACACGCCTGGTAGGTCGATCCGTCGCCGAATCGCACGACAATCCCTGCCTGAGCCGTCGAAGATTGAGCTGCCTGCACCGCAGGCCGTGGCGCGATCAGCCCGCTGACCAGGGCCAGGCTGCTAAGGATGATGAAGATCTGAAATGTTCGCATCTGGGTACATTTGGAGGGTCAAGGGAGGGACAACCTCCCTTGAAAACCCTCCCCCTTTTCACTACGGGGTGCCCACACGGGGGTGCCCCTACCGCCTCACCATCGGCAGGTAGGTGCGCAGCGGCGGGACGGTGCTCGTCAGAGTCGCCGTGGCCTCAACGGTCGCGCCGCTCTGCACGCCGTCCGGGTCGCTCAGCGCCGCCCGCAGCTCGTAGTCGCGCGGGTCGCTCACATTCAATGTCGCGGAGAAGGCCCCGTCGCCCCGCGTCAGCGTGGCCGTGGTCCAGCTCGTCGCCCCCACAGGTCGCCACTCCAGGGTCGCGCTCGCGTTCTGGTTCAGGTCGCCGCCGAAGGGCAGGCTGACGGTGATGCTGTTGCCCCAGCGCCCGCGAGGTGCCAGCGCCACCAGCCGATCAGGGTTCGGCCCACGGGCGGCGGGCGTGTAGCTCACCAGATCCCCCGGCTGTGGCTTCAGCGGGAAGGCGACGCCAAGCAGGCCGGGGATGGACTGCCGGGTGGCGAAGTTGTCGGCGGCACCGGGCGTGAAGTAGCCGCCCGACTCCCAGGTGTAGGTGAACGGCCCGTCAGGCTTCTGGTAGAGCGCCAGCGCCTCGTAGGGCGAGCGACCGGCTTTTCGCCAGTTAGCCAGATCCTCGCCAGCAGCCAGCAGCCCCTGGATGGCAAAGGCCGTCGAGTTCGGGTTATCCCAGCCGCCCAGCGCGTCCTGCTGGGCGCGCAGGTAGGCGATAGCCTTGACGATGGCGGGGTCGGCGGCGCTCACCCCCGCCGCGCGCAGCGCCTGGAGCGCCAGCCCGGTCGTATCGATGCTGGTGCCCCACGTCCCATCGGCATCCTGAAACCCGCGCAGGGATGTGACCGCGTTGGCCGGGATCGGTCGCCCGGCGGCGGCCAGTCCAAGGATGGCGAAGGACTGGCTCACCGGACTCGCCGCGCCGCTGCTAAAGCCGCGCATCGCTGTGGTTGTGTAGGTGCCGGTTGCAGGGTCAAACGCCCCCTCCAGATCGGCCACCAGGTTGAGCGTGCCGCCGCCTGGGTTCACCCCAAAGGCCGCCGGGTCTGCCCCGGCGGCGACAATGCTCAGGATGGCCTTACCCGTCTGGGCCGGGAAGATCTTGGCGCTGTCATCGCGGGTATAGGTGAAGACTGCGGTTGACAGAAAGCCGAGGGCCGACGTGCCCCCGCCAGATGCTGTCACCGTGCCGGAGTCGTAGCCAGCGGCGCTAAAGGCCAGGATGGCATCGAGCGTCCCGCCGACATCGGGCGATCCATAGGGGCTCCACGCGCCGTCGGCGCCCTGGGTGTCGCGCAGCGCGGCCAGGGCGCGCTCGGCGCGCTGTGATCGCCCCAGCTGCGGCAGCGGCATCTCGGCCAGGCCGGGGATAGCGTCGGCGGTGCCGAGCGCATTCCCGCTAAAGCTGCCATCCTCAGACTGAAGGGCGAGCAGCCCGCGCTGCGGATCGCCGTCGGCGGTGGCCCAGCTGGCCGTAACCGGGGCGAAGCCCGCCGCCGCCGCCGCCTGAATCACAATCGCCGTCGAGTCGGGGCTAGGCGCGCCGTTATAGCCCCAGGTGCCATCGGCCAGCTGCTGGCCACGGATGAAGGCCAGCCCATCCTGAATAGCCGCATCAGTCGGCGCGACCCCGCTGGCGATCAGCGCCTGAATAGCCAAGGCGGTCGCATCAACATCGCTGCCGAAGCCATAGCCCCAGCCACCATCGGCCTCCCTAATCTCGCGCAGGAAGATGATCGCCGCCGCCGGCGGACTCTGCTGGGCTGCGGCGAGGCCGAGCAGCGCATAGGACTGGCTGATCGAGCTGGCGACGCCGCTGCTGAAGCCGAGCGTGGCGGTGCTGCTGTAGGCCCCGGTTGCCGGATGGTAGGTGTTGTCCAGGACAGTGATCAGGTTGATCGGCTGGCCAGCCATAGCGTGGCCGACCGGATACGCGCCAAATGCTACAGGGTTCGCATCACCGGCAACAACGGCCAGCGCCAGCATCCCGACCCGCCCAGGGAAGGCCAGCCCACCCAAGTCGTGGGTATAGCTATAGGCCCGCGTCGTCAGATAATCAATCGCCGTATGTCCGCCCGAGGATGTCAGGTAGCCAGCGGGCAAGCGGGCGGCGTTCAGGGCGAGCGCAACCTTGATCGTGGTAAAGTCATCGCTCTGACCAGGAGTGAATCCCGCAAAGCCACCGTCGGCACTCTGGGCCGACGCCAGGAAGGTCAGAGCGCGCGTGATCGGAGCCGTATCAACAATGGGGTAGGTCGTGCGCGGCGTAGTGAAGGCGGCTGGGGCCGACGCAGCAACAGCGCGAGGCATATGGCTCAAGGCAAACAGCGTGAGCAGAGCAAGCCCGCAGGCAAGCAGGAACAGGCGAAACTGACGCATACCAGACTCCCGAGACACAAACAGAATGGATCGACCAGCGGCGAACAAAAGCGACCGCCCGACAAAGATGTCGGGCGGTCGCTATAAAAGATGCCGGCAGGGAATGATCCTGCGCTAGGAGCCTGAATCCTACGGCTCAGTCATACGATTCCACCCTCCTTTGAAGACGCGAAGGAAAGGTCAGAAAAGACAGCGGCGCTCGACCTGACTTAGCGCACCGCACGCGGCGGCGCACATCACAGTTGCGCGACAGTGTCGGATTCACACCGACTTCGGCTCTAACCCGGGCATCCGGATACTCTGGAACCGCTGTCTGACTGGTATTTAGTTAAGAATCTGGCTGGGCTGCACCTCTACAGCACTGAGCAGCATGCATGAGCCACTGAGGCACTGAATCTGGTGGCTCGCTGCGCTCGCGCCTTCCTCATGAGAGGCTCAATCGCTCTTGCCCGCCGCTATAGTGGCTAGGCACATCCGACGCAGGCTAAAGGTACCACCAACGCTGATCGCGGTCAAGTGCCCCCAATTTGTGTATCGTGCTACAATATTCGTTAGCGTGAAAAAGTCCTGGATTAAGCTGTGCGGCGCTAGGATCTCCCCCGTCGGCTGGCGACTGAAGTCGCGCCGACGGGGCGCGTTGCGCCGGGCGTCGGCCTGCGCCGACGCCGCACCCGCCCGCGTAGGCGGGCGGACAGCCGCAGGCTCCCGTGGTGCGACTTCAGTCGCCCGCGACCAGATTTGGAAGAAGGCAGGTCGCGATGTCAGAGCTGAAAGATAAACTCGTGCTCGTGGTAGATGACGAGCCGCGCATGATCAACTTTATGCGGCTGAACCTGGAGATGGAGGGGATGCGGGTGGCCACGGCCTCGAACGGCCGCGAGGCGATCGAGCACGCGCGCGACGACATGCCCGATGTGGTGCTGCTCGACGTGATGATGCCGGTGATGGACGGCTTCGAGGCGCTGCGTCGGCTGCGGCAGTTCTCGCAGGTGCCGGTGCTCATCCTCACCGCCAAGGATGATGAGGAGGATCGGGTGCGCGGCCTAGAGCTCGGCGCCGACGACTACATCGGCAAGCCCTTCAGCCACCGCGAGCTCGTGAGCCGCATCCGCGCCGTGATGCGCCGCCACTACACCGCGCCGCCGGTGCCGCAGACCCTGGTGCAAGTGGATGACCGGCTGAGCATCGACTTCGCCAAGCGTGAGGTGCTGGTGGCTGGCACACGGGTGAACCTGCGACCCACCGAGTACCGGCTGCTCTACCACCTGGTGCAGAACGCAGGCTACGTGCAGACCCACGAGATGCTGCTGACGAAGGTCTGGGGGCCGGAGTATCGCGAGGAGAGCCACTACCTGCGGCTCTACATTACCTATTTGCGCCAGAAGATCGAGGAGGACCCATCGAGCCCGAAGTACATCCTCACCGAGCGCGGCGTAGGCTACAGGTTCGTAGACTTTAAGGCCAAGGCGGCGGAGACTCGATAATGTTGAATGTTGAATACGGTTTGATAATTCAGCATTCAACATTATCACGACGCCCCGCCCTCATCCACCAGGCTAAGGATCAGCAGGCGCATCTGACGCAGGCGGCGGTCGAGCCCCTCGGGCCGGACGCGCAGGTCGTCGCGGGCCTGACTGATCTGGAGGCGGAATGTGTCGATCGGCCCCTTCTCCTGCTCGGCGCTGAAGGCGTAGGCGCGGTCGAGCGATCGGCGGGCGTTGAGCATGACCCGGTTGACCTCATCGAGGTCGTTTGCCTGGAGGGCGACGATAGAGTCATCGATCTGGCTGGCGGCGCGCAGCAGATAGATCGCGCTCCAGAGCCGCCGGTCAGCCGCCTCAAGGTCGAGCACCTGCAGGCGCAGGATGCTCTCGTCGGCGGGGAGCTCCGAGGCGGGCGAGGCGGTGGCGCGCGGCTGCGGGGTGGGGCTAGGCGACACGGTCGCCGCGACCGTCGGCTCCTGCGTTGCGGCCACTGGCACGCCAGCGGCCAGCGGCCAGCGGACGGACTGGATCAGCAGGCTACAAAGAACGGCCACGACCGCCGTAGCGATGTACGGCAGCGTGGCCATGAGCTTGGTTCGCCAGCGGGGGGCAGGCGGCGTTGGCGCGACCGGCCCCTCAGGCGTCAGGTTCGTCTCGGGCACGGCTAGATCTCGTTGGCCAGCAGGATGGCCTGCGCGATCTCCTTCATAGACTTGCGCGTGTTCATCGAGAGCTGCTGGATCTTGCGGAATGCCTCGGCCTCTTTGAGACCCTGCGAGTCCATCAGGACGCCCTTGGCCCGCTCGACCAACTTGCGGGTATCGAGGGTCTCCTTCAGGTCGAAGATCTGCTTGTCCATCTCCAGGAACTCCTGGTAGCGGGCCATCGCGATCTCGATGGCGGGCAGCAGCTCGGCCTCGCGGAAGGGCTTGACCACATAGTTGACCACGCCCGCCTCTTTGGCCCGGTCGACCAGCTCGCGGTCCGAGTAGGCGGTGAGCAGCAGCACCGGCGCGATCTTCTCCTCGGTGAGGATCTTCGCGGCCTGGATCCCGTCCAGCTTGGGCATCTTAATGTCCATCAGGACGAGGTCGGGCTGCAGATCGCGGGCAAGATTTATCACGCTGACGCCGTCGCCCGCCTCGCCCACCACCAGGTAGCCGAGGCCGACCAGCGTCTCCTTAAGGTTCATGCGGATGATCGACTCATCGTCGGCGATCACCAGACGTGTCTGCGCCATGGCGACACCTTTCATCAATCTGCGATTTCTTGTGCGATTACTGGCGAAGTATAGCATGCGGTAGGGGTGTGGTCAACCATACGCTCACACTTCTCCCCCCCTGCCCCAAGATGCTATAATGTTCTACAATCGTTTCCTGATAGCTTGCTGTTGCGCATTTCGACCAACGACGAACGGCCACCTGCCCCCCTCTCCTGCCCATCGTTTGTCGTTTGTTGTCTGTCACCTATGGACTTCTCCTATACCGCCATCGCCGACCCCGCCGCCTTCGAGGAGCGCCTCAGGGGCGTCCCCGAGCTGCCGGGCGTCTACCTCTGGAAGGGTGACGATGGCAGGCTGCTCTACGTCGGCAAGAGCAAGCGTCTGCGCGACCGCATGCGCTCCTACTTCGGCGCGCCCAAGGGCCTGAGCGGGAAGACCCGCCGCCTGGTCAGCCACATCGCCGACTTTGAGATCATCATCACCCAGAGCGAGCTTGAGGCCCTGCTGCTTGAGATGAACATGATCAAGGAGCACCGCCCGCCCTATAACATCCTGCTCAAGGATGATAAGACCTACCCCTTCATCAAAGTCACGATCCAGGACGAGTGGCCGCGCATCTTCTCCACCCGCAGCGTCGTCGAGGACGGCGCGCGCTACTTCGGGCCGTATGCCAGCGCCGGATCGGTGTATAAGACCCTCGACCTGCTCAACCGGCTCTTCGCCTTCCGCCCCTCGAACAACTGCTCCGACAGCTGGTTCAACGAGCACCGCCGCAAGGGCCGCCCCTGCACCTACTACCAGATGCGCCGCTGCCTCGGCCCATGCGTCCCCGGCCTGGTCTCTCAGGAGGAGTATCGCCAGGCCATTGATGCGGTCTGCCGCTTCCTAGAGGGAAAGACCGAGCAGGTCGTCCGCGATATCCGCCGCCAGATGGAGCAGGCCGCCGAGGACCTTCGGTTCGAGCGGGCCGCCTATCTGCGCGACCGCATCCAGGATATCGAGAAGATCATGGAGCGCCAGCAGGTGCTGCGCACGGTGGACACCGACCAGGATGTGATCGCCTTCGCCCGCGAGGAGGGCAGCGCCGTTGTCCAGGTGCTCTTTATCCGTGGCGGCAAGCTGGTGAACGCCGAGCCCTTCACCCTCCAGGGCACCGAGGACGAGAGCGACTCGGCCCTGCTCGGCTCCTTCCTGACCCAGTTCTACAACAATGCGCCGAACATCCCGCCCAACCTGCTGCTGGCCGACCACGTCGAGGAGCCGATGATCATCGCCTCGTGGCTGGCCCAGAAGAGCGGCCACAAGGTTGAGATCGGCGTGCCCCGGCGCGGCGAGAAGAAGCAGCTCGTCGAGCTGGCCTCGCAGAACGCCCGCCAGAAGCTCCAGGAGCTGCGCGCCCAGTGGCTCAACTCCGAGCAGCGCGCCGTCGCTGGCCTCGCCGAGCTGCGCGACCTGCTCGACCTGCCCGACATGCCGCAGCGCATCGAGTGCTACGACATCTCCAACACCCAGGGCCAGCAGAGCGTGGCCAGCATGGTCGTCTTCGAGCGCGGCGAGCCGAAGGTGAGCGCCTACCGCCGCTTTAAGATCAAGACCGTCGAGGGAGCCAACGACGTGGCCTCCATCCACGAGGTGATCACCCGCAGGTTTAAGCGGGCCGCCGAGGAGATGGGCGGACAGGAGTCGGGAGTTGGGGGTCAGGAGTCGGAGGCCGAGCAGGAGTCTGGAGTTGGGAGTCGGGAGTCAGTGGGTGATGAGGATGTGGGTGATACTGCTTCAGAAACCCCTCGGACTCCCGACTCCCGACCCCCGACCCCCGACTCCCGCAAATGGGCCAACCTGCCCGACCTGCTGCTGATCGACGGCGGGCGCGGCCAGCTCAACGCGGCCCTCGACGCCCTGCGCGCCCTCAAGTTCGACCACATCCCCGTCGTCGGTGTGGCCAAGGGCGTTGACCGCAACCGCTTCGACCTGGTGCGCCCCGACCACGAGGAGCTGATCGTGCTCGCCCGCGATAGCAAGGCGCTCGGCCTGGTGCAGCGCGCCGACGAGGAGGCCCATCGCTTCGCGATCACCTACCACCGTAAGCTGCGCGGCAAGGCCGCCTTCGCCTCGCCGCTTGAGGACGTCCCCGGCATCGGGCCGAAGCGCAAGAAGGCCCTGCTCAAGGCGTTTGGCTCGCTCGACGGCATCCGCAAGGCCAGCGTCGAGGAGCTGGCCGCCGTCCAGGGCATGACCAAGAAGGCCGCCGAGGAGCTGAAGGAAAAGCTATAGGAGGAGCGTATGATCATTTCCAGCCGCCTGACAGTATCAGCGATGGAGGGCTTCCCCGAGGGCGACGGCAATCGCTACGAGCTGATTGAAGGGGAGTTGCACGTGACCACGCAGCCACATATTGATCATCAAATTGTCGCCGATGCCGTGCTAATCGCGCTGCACACATGGAACCGCAGGAGCCGTATCAGCGGACTGGCGGTGAGCGCCCCCGGCATTATCTTCGCCGAGGATGAGGCCATGGCCCCCGATGTGGTCTGGTTTGGCCCCGAGCGGCTGGCGGCGCACCGGCGGCCCGACGGCAAGTTCTACGGCCCGCCCGACCTTGCCGTCGAAGTGCTCTCGAAGGGCACAAAGAATGAGAATCGCGACCGTGTGATCAAGCCGGCCCGCTACGCCTTCTGGGGCGTGCGCGAGTACTGGCTGGTTGATCGCTTCGCCCGCCTCGTGCAGGTCTACCGGCCCAGCGGCCCAGATTATCAGCTTGTCGCCAGCCTCGGCAGCACTGAGACGCTGAGTTCGCCTCTGCTGCCTGGCTTCACCTGCCTGGTAGGCGAGATTTTCACTGACTTGCCAGCCTAAGCAAGGTTCGTAACAGCTTGACCGTTTGCCGCCGGACGGCCCTCACCCCCAGCCCCTCTCCCGCTGCGGCGGGCGAGGGGGGCGATCCTTTGCTGAGTGTCTATTGCGATAAAGGGCTGCGATGAACGAACTCTCCCTGGATATGATCCGCGCCGCCGCGCAGCGGATCGCGCCGTATGTGCTGCGCACGCCGCTGCTGCCCAGCCGCGCCCTCAGCGAGCTGCTGGGCACACGCGTCTCGCTCAAGTACGAGTTCCTCCAGGAGACGGCATCGTTCAAGCCGCGCGGGGCCTTCAACAAGATCCTCGGGCTGAGCGATGCTGCGCGCGCCCGTGGCCTGCTGGCCGTCAGCGGGGGCAACCACGGCAAGGGGGTGGCCTTCGCCGCCCGCCAGCTCGGCCTGAGCGCGCGGATCATGATGTTCGAGAGCACCGCGCCCTCCGCCGTGGCCGCCGCCCGCGCCTACGGCGCGCAGGTGGATCTGCTGCCGAGCCCAGCCGCCGCCTTCGCGCGGGCCAGCGAGCTGGAGGCCGAGGGCTACAGCTTCATCCACCCCTTCGCCGACCCCGAGGTGGTGGTGGGCCAGGGCACCCTCGGCCTGGAGATCCTCGCCGACGCGCCCGACCTCACCGATCTGGTCGCCAGCATCGGCGGCGGCGGCATGATCGGCGGCGTGGCCATGGCGATCAAGGAGCAGCGCCCCCAGGCCCGGATCTGGGGCGTCGAGACGGTCGGCGCCGACGCGATGAGCCAGGCCCTCGCCGCAGGCACAATCATCCAGCTCCCGGCGATCACCTCGATCGCCACCACCCTGGGCGCGCCCTCGGTCAGCGCGCTCACCCTCGGCCTAGCCCAGCGCTACCTAGCGGACGTGCTGGTGCGGCCCGACGCCGAGGCCGTCTCCGACCTGATCTGGCTGCTCGACAACGCCAAGGTGCTCGTCGAGCCGGCCGCCGCCGTCACCCTCAGCGCCGCCCGCCAGCTGCGCGAGCGCCTCACCCCCGGCGGCCACCTGGTGATCATCCTCTGCGGTGCCAGCATCAGCATGGCCGAGCTGACTGGCTTCCGTGAGCTATTTGGGGTATAACCTACCTCAGGCAAAGGAGTCCACATGACTCTCTCAGAAGCTCTTGCCTCCGCGCGCTACATCGTTGATGCCGATGGGCGCAAAACAGAAGTGGTCATCCCCGTAGAAACATGGCAGCATGTGCTCACCACCTACGAGCGGCTGATTACGCTGCTCGAAGATCGCGAGGATCGCGAGATCCTGAGCGGCTGGCTTGCCAACCGCACCGCTGGGCGCGAGACATTGATCTCGCTCGATGATCTGGAGCGAGAGCTGATCTCCGATGGCCTCCTACCAGGTTAGCGTCACCGCTGCTGTCCGCGCCGAAGTGCGCTCGCTGCCCGGCAACTTCCGCCAGCGCATGATTCGGCTGTTCCGCGATCTGGAGCAGCAGCCACGGCCACACACGAGTAAGGCGGTGGACATATCGGCACTAACGGGCTTAGAGCTTCCGGGCATCGACGCTCGCCGGATCAGGGTGGAAGGCTGGCGCATCATCTACGCTATTAGCGATGAAGATGAGCGTATCACTGTCCTGGCTATTCGCCGACGCCCACCATATCAGTACGAGGATCTACAACAGCTTCTCGAAGAGCTTAGCGGATAAGTAAAGATGTCCCTCATTCACTCCCACATCAACACCCACGGCGAGGAGTTTCTCGCCAACGCCGCCCACCACCGTGCCCTCGCCGACGAGCTGCGCGCCCTGCGCGAGCGGGCCGCCCTCGGCGGCAGCGCCGAGTCCCGCGCCCGCCACAGCGAGCGCGGCAAGCTGCTGCCCCGCGAGCGCATCGACACCCTGCTCGACGAGGGCAGCGCATTCCTAGAGATCGGCGCCCTGGCCGCCCACGAGGTCTATCCAGACGAGGTCCCCGGCGCCGGGATGGTCACCGGCATCGGCCGGGTGAGCGGGCGCGAGTGCGTGATCGTCGCCAACGACGCCACCGTCAAGGGCGGCACCTACTACCCGCTCACCGTGAAGAAGCACCTGCGCGCCCAGGAGATCGCCCTGGAGAACCACCTGCCCTGCATCTACCTGGTGGACAGCGGCGGGGCCTTCCTGCCCATGCAGGACGAGGTCTTCCCCGACCGCGACCACTTCGGGCGGATCTTCTACAACCAGGCCCAGATGTCGGCGCACGGCATCCCGCAGATCTCCGCCGTGATGGGCAGCTGCACCGCAGGCGGAGCCTACGTGCCCGCCATGTCCGACGAGGTCGTGATCGTCAAGGGCACCGGCACGATCTTCCTCGGCGGCCCGCCCCTGGTCAAGGCCGCCACCGGCGAGGAGGTCAGCGCCGAGGACCTGGGCGGGGCCGATGTCCACACCCGCATCTCCGGCGTGGCCGACCACTTCGCCGAGGATGACCGCGAGGCGCTGGCGATCGTGCGCGACATCGTGAGCAACCTCGGCCCGCGCCGCGCCGCGCCCTGGGAGCTGCGCCAGCCCGAGGACCCGCACTACGACCCGCGCGAGATCTACGGGGTGCTCCCGCGCGACGCCCGCAAGTCCTACGATGTGCGCGAGGTGATCGCCCGCATCGTCGACGGCAGCCGACTCCACGAGTTCAAGGCCCGCTACGGCACCACCCTGGTCTGCGGCTTCGCCCAGATCATGGGCATGCCGGTGGGCATCCTGGCCAACAACGGCATCCTCTTCAGCGAGAGCGCGCTCAAGGGCGCGCACTTCATCGAGCTCTGCTGCGCGCGCGGCATCCCGCTGCTCTTTTTGCAGAACATCACCGGCTTTATGGTGGGCAGGCAGTACGAGAACGGCGGGATCGCCAAGGACGGGGCCAAGCTGGTGACGGCGGTGAGTTGCGCCAGCGTGCCGAAGTTCACGGTGGTTATCGGCGGCTCCTTCGGGGCCGGCAACTACGGCATGTGCGGGCGGGCCTACCAGCCCCGCCAGCTCTGGATGTGGCCGAACGCCCGCATCAGCGTGATGGGCGGCCCCCAGGCGGCTAACGTCCTGCTCACCGTGCGCCGCGACAACCTGATCGCCAAGGGCAAGGATATGAGCCCCGAGGAGCAGGACGCCTTTAAGGCGCCCATCCTGGAGAAGTACGAGCGCGAGGGCAGCCCCTACTACTCCACCGGCCGCCTCTGGGACGATGGCGTGATCGACCCGGCCGACACGCGCATGACCCTGGCCCTCGGCCTCGCCGCCGCCGCCAACGCCCCGGCCGAGAAGACCACCTTCGGGGTGTTCAGAATGTAGGATGCTGAATGCTAAATGGTGAATATTGAATGCCCGGACAATGCCGGGCATTCAATATTCAACATTCAGCACGATCAGAGTGTCAAGCGACGCTTATTTCTTTACCCCGCGGGGCCTCACAGGAGATGCGGAAGAGCCGATTTTTCGTGAGGCCATGCGGTATCCGTGTGATGTGCATGGGAGGTACGCTGCATGGCGAGGTTGATCTACGGGATGTTTACGTCGCTGGACGGGTACACCAAGGACGCGCGCGGCGACTTCGGCTGGGGCGCGCACGCGGACGAGGAGCTGCACGCGTACATCAACGTGCTCGCGTCGTCGGTCGGCACCTACCTTTACGGGCGGAGGATGTACGAGACGATGGTGTACTGGGAGACTGCGGATCCGACCCCCGACCAGCCGCAGGTCGAGCGCGACTGGGCGCAGCAGTGGCAGGCGGCCGAGAAGACCGTGTACTCCCGCACCCTCGCCGCGCCGCGGAGCGCGCGGACGCGGATCGAGCGGGCGTTCGATCCCGACGCGATCCGGCGACTCAAGGCCGACGCCGCGCACGACATCACGGTTGACGGCCCTGAGCTCGCCGCGCAGGCGATACGGGCTGGTCTTGTCGATGAGTTCCAGCTGATCGTCTGCCCCGTGGTCGTCGGCGGCGGAACGCGGTTCTTCCCGGACGGTGTGCGGCTGAACTTGGAGCTGGTCGAGGAGCGCCGCTTCGGTAACGGCGTGGTCGTCCTGCGCTACACCGTCCGGGGCTGAAGTCTGTAGCACCGTCCCGCCCTCGCGCACCCGCACGCAGCGCCGGTTGGGCACATCGGCGTACCAGTTACGCCGGGCGCTCCGGTGCGTAGCGCATGAGGACGACCCCCGAGGGGATGGGGCGCACATCGAGCAGGCGGAGGTTGGCGCGCTGGCCATCGGCAAAGATCCGCTTGCCGCTCCCCAGCACCACCGGGTAGACCAGCAGGTGGTAGGCATCGATCAGGTCGTGCTGCGCCAGCGTATGCACCAGCACGCTGCTGCCGTCGATCAGGATGTGCTTGCCCGGCTGGGCCTTCAGATCGCGCACAGCCGCCACCACGTTGTCGCGGATCAGGGTCGAGTTGCGCCATGCGTCCGCGCTGGTCAGCGTCGTCGAGACCACGTACTTGGGCATGGCGTTCATCACATCGCCGAAGGGGTCGCCCGGCGCCATCGGCTCAAAGGCCCCGCCATGGATCTGCCAGGTCTTCCGCCCGAGCAGGAAGGCATCGCACTCGCCCATCGTCGCCGTGAAGTGCGCGCCGATCTCATCGTGCCAGTAGGGCCAGGTCCACCCGCCGTGGGCGAAGCCCCCGTCACGATCTTCGTCGGCCCCGCCTGGCGCCTGCATCACCCCGTCCAATGACACAAACTCGGACACAATGATCTTCCGCATCTCAACCTCCTGTGTGGGGTGGCGATCCCAGCGCCACCGTGCCGCCCCCACGTGCAACTACACTTGCAGCATACGCGATTGCAGGATTCACCGCCATGACCAGCAGGGCGTAGGAAGGGTCGGAGGTCACACGGGGCTTCGCACGGGTGGGCATGATCTAAGTATAGCACATCTGGGCTATGTACTGACCCCTCCTGGCGATCACCGATCTGGTCGCCAACCCATTGCAGCTCTCGGGCGGCGCGCTCGCACAAAGACCGCATCCAGCGTGCGGACTCTGCCGCTGTCAGATGTCCTGCTCCAGGCGATCCTACGCCACCGTGAGATCCAGAAGCAGGAGCGCGAGGCTTATGGCCCTGACTGGAACCGCCAGGATCTCGTCTTTCCCTCAACCAACGGGCTGCCGATCTGGCCGCGCAATGTGAATGTCGCCTTCAAGCGCGTCCTGCGTGCAGCCGGCCTGCCTGAGACGACGCGCTTTCACGGCCTGCGGCATTCTTGTGCTACACTGTCCGTGTCAAAGGCCGAGATTGAACAGCGCTTTTTCTGTATCAGGAAGCCATAGAAGAGGTGTAACCGCGTGACCGACACCAAAGTGATCTACTCTATCGGGGTCGATCCACGCGTATCCGTACGCACGCGCTAGGGCTTCCTGATGCGGTCGAGCTTTCCACAGCTCCCGCCCGCATCCGCCCGTTTCCGCCGGTTTGGCTACAGTTTGGCTACATGGCTACAGTGCCGCCCAGCGCATTGCAGTGGGCAGGATTGTCATGGATCGCACGCGTTGGATGGCGTGAGGCGCTGCGATGGGAATGCTATAATGATTCCAGCATCGCGTACGATACCACACACAGCCTGAGGGTCCCCAAGGAGCTGGCCTATGTCGGCGGATCTTTCGGATTGCTCCTCAGCTACGACGGCCCTGCTGATCGCGCACTGGCGCGCGGCCCCGGCCTGGCAGAAGCTGAGCTACATCAACGAGCTGAACGAGTCGCTGAAACTGCTGGCGCTGAGCGACCTCCGCCGGCACCACCCGACCGAGTCGGATGCGCAGCTCCAGCGCCGTCTGGCGACGCGCTGGCTGGGCGCCGATCTGGCCGATCGGGTGTACGGATCCATCGGCGAGGACAGTGATGCAGCCCACTGAGGTGCTGCTCCTGGTCACCGACGCGCTGGAGTCACTTGGGGTGACGTACTGTGTTGGCGGCTCGTTTGCCAGTTCGACCTATGGCGAGCCACGAGCCACCCGCGATGTGGACATTCTCGCTGCGTTACCAGCGGCCAAGGCCGGGCTCTTTACTGCCCGGATCGCGCCGGAGTTCTTCGTACAGATCAGCGATCTTCGTGATGCCATCGCGCTGGCCCCGACACTCCACGATGATCCCTTGCATCGAGCCTCGTGTAATCTCGTGCATCGCACCAGCTTCTTCCGGGTCGATCTGTTCATTGCGTCAGGTCGTCCGTATGAGCTCGCGCAATTCGCGCGGCGCGTTCCCCAGACGGTCGCACTCAACCCGGAGCGTCGCGCGTACTTTGTGAGCCCGGAAGATATTATCCTGATCAAGCTGGACTGGTATCGTATGGCGCAGGGCGCTCTGGAACGCCAGTGGATCGATGTGCAGTCGGTGCTCACCACCCAGGGGAGCACCCTCGACACCGCGTACCTACGCCACTGGGCCGCGCAACTGGCGCTCGCCGACCTCCTCGACGCCGCCCTGCGCGGGGCGCCGCCGCCACGGCTGACGCCACCGGAAGATGATTCGTCGCAGCTGCGGCTGGATATCTGATTGATGACGCTATCTCGGGTTGTCGCCTGGAGAAACTCGCTGAGGGCGCGCAGCGCAGCGACGGTCATCAGTACCCCAGGTTGAGCTCCTGGCTGAGCGCGGTCAGTTCATCCAGGCTCTGCTCACGCGCATTGTCCGTCCGCTGCTTGTACACCATCACGTCGCTGAGCAGCACGCGTCGGTGCGTTCCCACCTTGCGGAACGAGATGTCGCCGCGTTCGATCAGGCGCACGAAGAAGGGGCGCGATACGTTGAGGATGTCGGCGGCCTGCTGCGTGGTGATCTCAGCGTGGGTTGGGATGATCGTGACCGCTTTGCCCTCGGCCATTTGAACCAGGATGGTCTGAAGAAGCTGGACGGCTTTTGCGGGCAACCGAATAACGACCTCCTGCTCCTGCGGCGTGTCGTTCACCACGCGCACGGAGAGAGAGTGGCCGCGCTGGATGCGCCGTGCAAGCAGGCGGCTTGACTCCTTTGCCTGTTCCGTCTCCTGCGCTGAAGGAACAACGTATTCTGTTGGCGTCTCACGAACAGATCTCATAGTGCGTACCTCCTCGCCTCCATTATACCGGATATTCGAAATAAACGAATTGAGGGGGTGCGTGCAGATCGGATCGCCGATAATCTTGAGACACCGGAGAACATCGACTACTTTGTCTCGCTGCTCTGTTACGAGGCCCAGCAGGGATCGATCACTCAGGAGACGATCCAGACCTGCATCTATGCCGTGCGCGATGATACCCGCAAGATTCAGCAGTGGTACAACGCCCTCGATGCGACGCGCAACCGGCTGCTCGTGCTGGCGCTGAACTTCTTCGACGGTATGGTAGATGACCAGTTCTTTGCCGCGCTTGAGAACCTGATTGATCGCGAGTGGTGCCGGCGTGATCCGAGCCTGCGCGGGCTGGATTACTACGACTTCGATCAGCTGGGGCGATTCTTCGACTATGTCTCCACCACCGAAGGTCGGGCGATCAAGACGACGCTGCGCAATCAGCGTCAGAAGCTCTTGAAAGTAGCATGGAAGGGATATCGCCGGCATATTCTGAGCGCGCGCCCGGTCTTCTATGACCTGGTCAAACAATCTGTTGCCCAGCAGGCGAATAATTGGGAGCTGTATGGCAGTAGCGATCGCCGTGACCAGCTGCGCAAAGCCATTAGCGAGACGATCAGCGACATCGGGCTTGAGAGCAGCGCTGCGATTGAAGATGTCCTCCTGCATATGGCGGTCGACTCCCATGTCGGTATCCAGGCGGTTGCCGCACGAGCAGTGGCCGTTGGCGTGAGTACAACGCCTCGGAAGCGACCATTGCCCTCCTCACGCGTTGGATGACGGACAAAGAGATTGAGAAGAGCATTAGCGCTTTTGTGCCCGAGGCCGAGAAAGAGCAGCAGGATGACCCGAAGACGTACCTCAAGGGCACCGTCGCCCTGGTGATCGGCTTCGCAGCTCAGGCTGATCGGCCAAACAGAATGGATCGCAATCTATACAAATTATTGGAACAATTATCTACTGAAAGCAATGAATTAGTCCTGATGAATCTGTGTAGACGAAGAAGACCCGCGCCGTAACCGGGGCCAACGATCCGGGCGCCCTAAGCAGGTGGGGCGGAGATCCCTGCTGGCTTGTGTGGCCCAGATCTATGGCGATCTGCCCTACGACGAGGTTCCCGGCGGCATCACCGTCGCAACTGCGTTTCAATGCTTGAAGGAGATCCTTGAGCTCGTCGATAACCAACTGGTGCGCGAGCGTGCGCTGCGCTCAGCGATCGGGCTGTCCCGCGATCACTTCGCCCAGATGCAAGCGATTGTGCCGACAGTTACATCCGAAGAGATGGCGCAGATTGTGGACAAGCTCACCGAGATCTATCTTGACCAGCGCGCAAAGCTTGGGGGTGGCGAACGTCGCTGGTACCATAAGGGCACTGGCAGATACTATCCGATCTGGCTCTCAAATCAGCCACGCCCGCTTACGGACATCGAGAACGAGATGCTCGAATGGATCCGTAATGATCGAAATGTGGTCGCACAGCAGATCGGCGTACGCGCACTAGCCGCCTTCGTTCGCGAGTTCGACCTGGCTGAAGCGCGCCATGTAACGTCGCTGCGGCGCGCACAACAATCCCGGCAACGTATAGAACTACCGGAAGTCCTGGAATGGAGACGGTCCAGGGTTGGGCTATACTCACGCTCGCTGTATCACTGGTACATCATTCCGTGGCTTGTTGCGCCATTATCGCGCCGCTACCGCTCGATTATCCGGGGTGTCCTGCCAGAGGTGCTGCTCCAATACCATACCAGTTACGATATTGTTCAGTTCCTGCTGGAAGACTGGCAGTTGCTCATCGACAAGGAGTTCCCGATCATCTCCCGCCACCTGGAGCGGGCCATCTTCTGGGATAGCTACCTGGGGCGATGGCTCCTGGGCGGCTCCTTACTCCCGCCAGGGTATATAGTTACACACTTTATCTCGATGTCTTCGCCAGTAGTTTCGGGGTATCTCACCTGGCTGCTCTTGGTGCTGGTCGTTGTATGGCTGGGTGGGGATCTATTCCTCTGGTGGAAGTATGCTCGACGACGATAATACGCGAACGTCTATTACCAGATTACTCGTCGACTTCTGGTGTGATCGCAAGCCAGAGCAGACGTTACTGCTCCAGGCATGCTGGCAGCTCGCGGACAAAGTTCTCGATAGTCTGCCTGCCAGGCAAGCTAACGATGTTTGCCGCATGCCGGAGCGGCACCAGGAGATCATTGCTGCAGCACTCGACCGACTGATCCAGGACGATCTGATCGCACGTTCGCTCGTAGGCACGCTTGCACAGGGAACCAGAGCGCCATCCTCCGGCCCACATATCACCGTCCACGGCGACCACAACCAGGTCACGCTGAGGCAGCAGACGGGATCGGTGAGCCAGGTGATGTACATCTCTGGTGAGCGTACCGCTCAATCGCAGGCGTCGCCAGCAGCACAGAGCGGCGGACAGGCTCCGCGAATCACTCTCCAGCTGACCCAACGCTCTGCCAGCCACATGGAGGTGCGCGCAATCGAGACGCCAACTATGGGTGAGGCGCGCATCGACACCCCTTTGCCGTACACGGATGATGAGTTGGTCGCGGTGCTAAAGGCGCTATCTTTCTATAGATCAGACGATGTAAAGAGGCTCACTCCACCACAGTCTGCCACGCTGGAAAGATTGGGCTTGCTGAGCGCGCCTGGATTTGATCGGCGGCGTCTGCTGCGCATGGTCGGCCAGAGACTATACGACACCCTGTTTGCGGGGAGGATTGGTGAAGCGTTTCGTGCTACCCTGAGTCTGCCGAGGCCACGGGGGACGGCTATCCATCTTCAGCTCTGCTTTGACACCGATACGGTCACACTTGCGCGTTACCCCTGGGAAACGCTATACAATGATGGGCGTCATCTGGTTCAAGGAGCTCTGGTTGCGCTAACTCGCTACATCACCTACCCCCAGGCCATTCCGGCATTTGCTCTTACGCAGCCACCGCATGTGCTTTACCTGGCCCCCCGACCGCCTGCGCTACCCTACCTGCCGGCGGACGAGGATCTCCAGCACATGCGAACTGCTCTGGGCGATCTTGAGCGCCTGGGTCAGATCCAGATATCGCAACTTTCTCCACCTACCTTCAGGGCACTTCTGACCTATCTTTCTGAGCATCCGATCGATATTCTCCATTTTGACGGACACGGCAGCTTTGCCCGCCAGTGCCCACATTGTCGTACACGCAACCACCCCCACATAACAGTGTGCGCCACTTGCCATACCAGCCTTACCATTATTCCTCCTGAAGGTTTCCTTGCGTTCGAGGACGAGAAGCGCGAGGCGGACTGGATTGATAGCTCAATGCTTGGCGGCGTACTGACCAATAGGTCGCTGCAATTAGCGCTCGTACTTGCATGTTCTAGCGGTATCGTGCGCGGCGAGACAGTATTTACCGGCGTAGGACCAGCCCTGATCGGCGCTGGTGTGCCGGCAGTCATTGCTGCGCAGGCCGACATTGAAAGCTCGTCTGCAACGCTGTTTACCCAGGGTTTCTATCGGCGGCTAGTGCTAGGCGCCGACATTCCCACAGCGGTCAATGCAGGCCGCGACCTGTTGCTAACAGAGCAGACGTGGCACTTGCCGACCCTGTATATACGTAGTCGGCGGTAAAATCAGATGTTATAGATTAGGGAGGGAGCTATGCGAGAGATTGGGCTTGATGAGGTTATCAACCAGGTAAAGCGGGAGCTGTTAACGCCAAACCCGGCCGCAAAGGCGAATGACCCTTACCCGTTGTTCATGATCGACAAGATTGAGCTTGAGATCGCCACCCGCATCTCGGTGTCGGCTGATGGTTCTATCAAGTTTTCGGTGATTGGTGGAGCAGAGGCTGGTGTGGGTGTCTCCAGAAGCGAGGAGCGTTCGCACGTCGTGCGGGTCTCGCTCTCGCCAGTGCTCACCCGTGAGGAGTTGGTAGCGGAAGTGCTGAAAGATGAAAAGGTTCGTCAGATGGTATCGGTAGACTCGCAGCACGCCTTTGTTCGTCATGATAACAGCCTTGGCGGAGAAGCAGAATAAGCTGTAAGTAACCCAAGGCTAAAGCTCTTGGGCTTTACCCTAGTCTACCGACGAGTCGGCATCCGGGTAGTATGGCGCACTTACGGGCGCCCTGCCGGGCGAACCCGGCAGCGATTGCACGTCGAAGGAACGTCACCTTCAACCTTTTACCCATCGGAGGTTTCCCCGATGGAACCGCCAAGATTCAGGTGTTCATGTACCAACCGTTTGCCCTGCAATCCTTCGCGACAGGGTGCCTCGTACAGAACAATTGTACCACAAATCAGCGTTTGATGCACCACAATGCGCTCAAGCGGGCTAAAGCGTGGGGCGTTCCTCCCAGCGCTCAAGCTGCTGGGCTTCCCGCCCTGAAGGGTAAACATCAGTGAGCTTATCCCTTTTTGAAGCTATGGAAGGTGACGCTGCGCATGTCCTTACAGCAATCCATCGCCTAGTTGACGCGCAGCGCCCATCCGCGTACCATAGGTGAAGCCTTGCGCAAACTAATCGTGGAGCAGAGGATCTTAAAGCTCGACGAAAGTACTTTGGCTACATAGTTGGCTGCATTTTGATCAAAGGGCAAAATTAAACACGGATTTTTCTGCATCAGGAAGCCATAGAAGAGGTGTAATCGCGTGACCGATACCAAAGTCATCTACTCGATGATCCGGGTGAGCAAGATCCACCCGCCGAACAAGCAGGTTCTCAAAGATATCAACCTGTCCTATTTCTACGGCGCGAAGATCGGCGTGATCGGGGCCAACGGCTCGGGCAAGAGCTCGCTGCTGCGTATCCTCGCCGGGATTGATGCCGACTTTATTGGCGAGACGGTGATCTCGCCTGGCTACACGATCGGCTTCCTGGAGCAGGAGCCCCACCTCGACAATAGCAAGACGGTGCGCGAGATCGTTGAGGAGGGGGCCGCCGAGGTGGTCGGCCTGCATAAGCGCTACGACGAGATTAACGAGAAGTTTGCCGAGCCCGATGCCGACTATGACGCGCTGCTCGCCGAGCAGGCCGAGGTTCAGGAGAAGCTCGACCACCTCGACGGCTGGGATATCGATAGCAAGCTCGACCTAGCTATGGACGCCCTGCGCTGCCCGCCCGGCGACGCCTCGGTGGCCGTGCTCTCGGGCGGCGAGCGCCGCCGCGTGGCCCTCTGCCGCCTGCTGCTCCAGTCCCCCGATATTCTGCTGCTCGATGAGCCGACCAACCACCTCGACGCCGAGTCGGTGGCCTGGCTGGAGCGCCACCTCCAGGAGTATAAGGGCACCGTCATCGCCGTGACCCACGACCGCCACTTCCTGAACAATGTGGCCGGCTGGATCTTGGAGCTTGAGCGCGGCGTCGGCATCCCCTGGCGCGGCAACTACTCTAGCTGGCTGGCGCAGAAGAAGCAGAAGCTCGCCAGCGATGAGAAGTCCGAGAGCCAGCGCCAGAAGGCGCTCCAGCGCGAGATGGAGTGGATCAACATGTCGCCCAAGGGCCGCCACGCCAAGGGCAAGGCCCGCATCACGGCCTACGAGCGCCTGCTCAACGAGAGCCAGGACCAGCAGGACCGCGAGCTGGAGATCTTCATCCCGCCGGGCCAGCGCCTCGGCGATATTGTCATTCGCGCCGAGGGTGTGGCCAAGGCGTACGGCGACCGCCTGCTCTACGATAACCTCAGCTTTGACCTGCCCCCCGGCGGGATCGTCGGCATCATCGGCCCCAACGGCGCAGGTAAGACCACCCTCTTCCGCATGATCGTCGGCCAGGAGTCGCCCGATGGCGGCAAGCTCACGGTGGGCGAGACGGTGACGCCGGGCTATGTGGACCAGAGCCGCGACAGCCTCGACGGCCAGAAGACGGTCTGGGAGGAGATCTCCGGCGGCCACGACATCATTATGCTCGGCAGCCGCCAGGTCAACTCGCGGGCCTACGTGTCGCGCTTCAACTTCGGCGGCTCGGACCAGCAGAAGCTGGTGGGCACGCTCTCGGGCGGCGAGCGCAACCGCGTCCACCTGGCGAAGATCCTCAAGTCGGGGGCCAACGTGCTGCTGCTCGACGAGCCGACCAACGACCTGGATGTCCACACGCTGCGCGCCCTGGAGGAGGGCCTGGAGAGCTTCGCCGGCTGCGCGGTGGTGATCTCTCACGACCGCTGGTTCCTCGACCGGGTGGCGACGCATATCCTGGCCTTTGAGGGCGACAGCCAGGCCTTCTGGTTCCCCGGCAGCTACTCGGAGTATGTGGCCGACTACCGCCGGCGCAAGGGCGTGGAGGCCGACCGGCCGCACCGGATCAGCTATAAGAAGCTGGTGCGCTGAGGTGAATAGCCGATAGCCGATAGCTTCTTGTCTATCGGCTATCGGCTATCGGCTATCGGCTATTTTGAAACCCGCCCCGATAAAATAAAAGTCTCAGGAGGACAACCCCCTCCCTGAGACCTTTCTCCACGCAGCTGTTTGAAGGTACAATATGACAAACGTCCCTGATCAGATCTACGTTATCGGACACATCAACCCCGACACCGACTCGATTGTATCAGCGGTCGGCTACGCCTGGCTGCTCCAGCATCAGCATCCCGAGCAGCGCATCACGGCGGCGCGGGCAGGCCAACTCAACCCGCAGACGACAT
This sequence comes from Chloroflexales bacterium ZM16-3, assembly GCA_004138175.2. Lineage (GTDB taxonomy): Bacteria > Chloroflexota > Chloroflexia > Chloroflexales > Chloroflexaceae > Oscillochloris > Oscillochloris kuznetsovii. The sequence continues at coordinate 190,163 of RYFE02000005.1, forward strand.
GGCTCTTTCATCGGCTTGAGAGCGACCCGCCGCTGCTCCTTGCCGACGCCTCGCCGCGCTTCTCTAGCGTGGCCCAGCGCTACGATACAACCACGCCGGACAGCCCGCTGCGCGAGGCGTGGACGATCGCCAACCGCACCGGCGGCGCGGCCCCGGTGGTCAACCCCGATGGCACGCCCTTCGGGCTGGTGACGGTGGCCAGCCTGTTTAACTTCCTGCGCGAGAAGGTGGGCATCCACGAGAGCGGCGGCGACCTGCGGGTGGCCGACCTGCTCACCCACCCCTCCCGCGAGGCATGCGACACAGACACCCCGCGCTTCCCGGCGTCTGGCCGCATCCGCGACGTGCTGCCGCGCATCCTGCGCGAGGAGCGCGACGAGTTCCTGGTGGTGGACGACCAGGGCTGCTACGCCGGGGTCTGCCGCCAGCGCGACGCGATGCGGCCAAGCCGTCTGAAGATTGTGCTGGTAGACCATAACGAGGCCGGCCAGGCGCTCGGCGCGCTGGACGAGGCCGATGTGATCGAAGTGCTCGACCACCACCGCCTGGGCAACCCGTCCTCAATGGTGCCGATCAAGTTCACTGTAGATATTGTCGGCAGCACCAGCACCCTGGTGACGGAGCGGATCGCCGACGCCGGCCTGAGCGCGCCACCCAAGATCGCTGGCATGCTCCTGGCCGGCATGATCTCCGACACGCTGCTCTTCACCTCGCCCACCACCACCGACCGCGACCGCCGGGCCTCCGAGCGGCTGGCCCGCTGGGCCTTTATGGGCGGCTCGCCGCTGGCCGGTGAGACGATCGAGAGCTATGGCCAGCAGATCCTGTCCGCCGGCGTCGATCTGTCCTCGCGCAACGCGGCTGACCTCGTGCAGACCGACTTCAAGCGCTACGAGTCGGGCGGCTTTAAGTTCGCCGTCTCGCAGATCGAGCTCTCGAACTTCACCCAGTTCGACGATCGTCTGAGCGAGCTGCGCAGCGCCCTGGAGGGCATGCGCACGGCCAACGGCCTGGACTTTGTGGTGCTGATGGCGACGAATGTGGTGGCCAGCTCTAGCCGACTGCTGCTCACCACCGAGCTGCCGCAGCTCGACAGCCTGCCCTACCCGCGCCGGATCGACGGCACCCGCGCCGCCGACGGCGTCGTGTCGCGCAAGAAGCAGCTGCTCCCGCAGCTGCTCAGCGCGCTGGAGGGGTAATCGGGGCTGTGCCCCAACTCTAAGCTGGTTCTGCTGCGGCGCGGCTACGCCGCGCCGCAGCAGAACCAGCTTTTTTCCTCATCGCGCGAGGGCGGTCTCTAGATCGGGGAAGGTGTGGATGCCACTCAGGTCGATCCCCAGGCCGACGATAGTTTGGGCCACCTCGGGGCGGATGCCTACCAGCACCGAGTCGGCACCGAGCAGGCGGGCAGCCTGTATGGTCTGGATGATGCCATGAGCGACCTGGGTGTCGATCACCGGCACGCCGGTGACATCGATCAGCAGGCGGCGGGCGCGGGTGCGCTCCAGCGTCGCCAGCGCGTGCTCGTGGAGCTGGCGGATGCGGGCGCTGTCGAGCGCGCCGACCAGCGGTAGCACCAGCGTGTCGTGGGCAACCGGCAGCAGCGGCACGCTCAGCTCGCGGATGGCCTCGCGCTGCTGCGCGACCTCCGAGAGCAGCTCATCCTGCTGCGCGGAGCGGGCCACGATCTCGTCAACGGCGCGCTGTAGCTCAGCGGTGCGGGCGGACACCTGATCCTCAAGCGTGATCTGGGACTGTTGCAGCGCTATGTTAATCTGCTCGGCGTGCAGCAGCAGGTCAGTGATCCGGTGGTGGAACTGCCAGAGCAGGGCGAGCAGGGCCGCGCATATAAAGGGCTGGATCAGCGGTATCAGAATCTGCTCTGCCTCGGGTGGCGTCGGCAGATGGAGCGGATCTAGCCGGGCAATCAGGAGGAGTAGCAGATCGAAGGCCAGCGCCACCGCGATCACGCCGCGCATGGCCCGGCTATCGACAAATGGGAGGAGCGTCGCCACAACCAGCGGCGGTATTAGCACCATAACTAGCAGGGCCGCAGGGGTTGTCGCGGTGATCGCACACGCTCCGATCATCAGCGTCATGCCGAGCGTCATCACGCTCGCCCGCATCCCGACCCGGCTGAGCAGCAGGCGGGCCAGCGCCAGCCCGAGCAAGACGCCCACGTTGGTCGCCTGCATGATCAGTGCGATCTGACTCCGCTGTACGAACCAGAGGATCGCGCTCCCGATGATCGCGATGATGACAACGCCGATCAGCCACAGCAAGTATGCCTCAAGCTGCTTGCGCTGATCGGTTTCGCTGTGAGGAGGCAGGGGAGAGAGAGGTACCGTCATAGGGGGGATCCTGTGGCCTTGCCGGGGTAGTGGTAGGAGTGCGCCAATGTTGCGCACACCCCATTGTATCAAATCACTAGATCACCGGCATGCACGAGTAGGGGCGCGTCGCGACGCGCCCCTACTGCCCCCAGACCCCAACTTCCGACACCTGCCCCCGGATCACGGCATCAGCTCGGCGCCCAGCCGCCCGAGCTGCACGCGGTAGGCGGCGGGCTGCTCGGGGTGCTCCTCGAAGCGGTTACGCTCGAAGTACTGCACCCGCCGCGCCCCGCCGCCCACATCCTCGTCGAATGGCTCGCTGATCGGGAAGCCGAAGATCGCCAGGCCGCCGTTGCGCTCCCAGTAGGCCCGGAATGGCGGGCAGAGGCTGTGGCCGGTCTCGGGGAAGTAGCGGCACTGGACGCTCGGCGGGCCGCCCACCGTCGGCAGGCCGCGCCAGTCTACCCCCCGGCGGGCCAGGCTCTCCACGCCCAGCAGGCCGAGCTGCACATCGTAGGGCGGTCGGTTCTCCGGGTGCTCCTCGAAGCGGTTGCGCTCAAACCACTGCACCTTGTAGCTCCCCCCGTCGCTACCGCTCTCCACTCGCTCCGCGCTGATCGGGAAGCCGAAAATCGCCAGCCCGCCGCCGCGCTCCCAGTAGCGCAGGAAGGGGTCGCGCAGGCTCTGGCTAGTCTCGCCGAAGCTGCGCGAGCGCCCGCTGAGCTGGCGCACGTAGATCGGGCGTCCGCTCAGGCTGAGCCGGGCCGCGCGCCCTGACAGCGCGCTCTCGCCGCCGTCGCGGTCGATCTGGGCCGCGCTCAGCCCCGCCGTCAGCGGGAAGCTGGCCGCCGCCGGTGCGCCCAGCGACCAGAGCACATCCACCGTGCCGCCGTCGCCCAGCTCGAAGCGGTAGTCGGCCAGGCTGCCGGGGCGGTGCAGCGGGCCGGTGCCGCTGTAGCGGGCGAACTGGAGCTGGGCCACCATCGCGCCATAGGCCGTGTAGGCCGGCTTGGGGCTCAGGTCGTCGCGCACAATCGCCGCAGGCCCCCAGGGCTGCTGCCCGCCGCCGAACTTATCCTCAAGCTGGAAGTAGCTGACGTGCTCGACGCCGGCCGCCGCCGCCAGCACGAAGCTGCGCACCATGTAGTCGGCCTGCTCCTGCTCGCTCTTGGCGAACTGCGAGGCGCAGCTGCCGCCGCAGGTGCTCCAGCCCATCTCGCTGATCCAGATCGGCTTGCCGCCGCCGCGCGCCGCCACCCAGCGCTTCGCCAGCGCGATCCGGCCCGGTATCGTCACGTCGAAGCGCTCGCGCGGGTTGATCAGGCTCGGGTCGTCGGGGGCGTAGTCGATCAGCCAGGGGTGGATCGACAGGACATCGAAGCTGTCCCAGCCAGCCAACTCAACCACACGGTCCATAAAGCCGCCCTGGCCAACCGCGTCGAAGGTGTAGACGCCGCCATTGAGCACGGTGGCCGTCGGGTCGGCGGCCTTGATCGCGTCGTGGGCCAGGCGCAGCATCTGGGCGTAGGCTCCGGCGTCGGCGTGGGGCAGCCATGTGCCGTCCAGGTCGGGCTCGTTCCAGATCTCCCAGGCCGCCACGCGGGGCGAGCCGGGTGCGTCCTTGTAGCCGTCGCCGTCGTAGCGCTCGACCACGCCGGCGGCCCAGCGGGCGTAGGCGGCCATGTCGGTGGGCGCGCACCAGTACTCGGGCTGCTGGGTGTCCTTGGCGTAGCGCACGCAGGCCGGGTCGCGGTACTGCTTGGGCGTAGTCAGCAGCATGCCGATGATGCCGACCCCGGCATCGGCGATCTGGCCGAGACGCCGGTCGTAGAAACGGTTGTCCTCGCCCGGCCCCCAGGCCGCCCACGAGATCTCCTCGCGGGTCCAGCGCGCGCCGATCTGGGTGGCCATGCCCAGCAGGGCCGTGGCCTCGGCGTCGTCGCGCTCGCGGCCGGTGAGGTACATGTTCAGGCCGAAGAGCGACGGCGGCATGCCGGGCTGGCGCACGGCACCGCTGGCGGTCGAGCCGGGGATGAGCAGGGCGAGCAGGGTGAGCAGGGCGAGCAGACGGTGCTTCATGTGGTAGATGGGTGTTGGTGGGCTGATCATCGCAGAGCCGCCGGGATTGTACCACAGCACTAGGTTCGCACGGCGACCCTTGACGCGCTACCCTTACTCAGGTACGATCCTCCTATGAGCGACACAAAACGCATTATCCTCACCGGCGCCACCGGCTCTGTCGGGCGCCGTCTCTTCATCGCCCTGGTACTGCGCGGATACGAGGTTGTCGTCTTCTCGCGCAATCCCCAGAAGGCCCGCGAGGCCATTCCCGGCGCAGCCGACTATATGCGCTGGACGCCCACCAAGGGCGGGACGTGGGCCGCCGCCATCGACGGCGCTCACGCCGTCATCCACTTGGCCGGTGCCCCCATCGCCGACGGGTTGCTCGGCCGGCGCTGGTCCCCCGCCGTCAAGGCAGATATCCGCGACAGCCGGGTGATCGGCACCCACGGTATCGTCGAGGCGATCGGCGCAGCCAGCGTCCGCCCGCAGGTGCTGATCTGCGCCTCGGGCGTGGGCTACTACGGCCTGTTCCGCGACTACACCCCGCTCAATGAGGACTCTCCCCCCGGCAACGACTTCCTGGCCCAGGTCTGCGTGGCATGGGAGGCCGAGGCCGCCCGCGCTGAGGAGTTCGGCGTGCGGGTGGCCCGCATCCGCACCGGCCTGATGCTCGACCCCGAGTCTGGCGTGCTGCCACAAATTATGCAGCCCTTCAATCTGCGCGTCGGTGGCCCCGTGCTGCCTGGCACTCAGTACTACCCCTGGATCCACCCCGACGATCTGGTCGGCATCTACATGCTCGCGCTTGAAGATGAGCGCGCCAGCGGGCCGATCAACGCTGTAGCGCCGACCCCGCAGACCAACCGCGACTTCAGCTCGATCCTTGGGAAGGTGATGAGCTCACCCTCGTGGATGCCTATACCCGAGTTCACCCTGCGGACAGTCCTGGGCGAGATGGCTGATCTGGTGGTGAATGGCCAGCGCGCCCTGCCGAAGAAGGTTCAGGCCCTCGGCTATAGCTTTCAGTACCCCCAGCTAGAGCCGGCCCTGCGCAATCTGCTCTCCTGAAAGATGTGCCGTAAGGGCGGGGAGGGGCGCGTCGTGACGCGCCCCTCCCCGCCTCTTCTCATCCCCCTCTCACGTCAACTTAAAGCCGCTTTTATACGCTTGTACCATACTGCTATCAGAAAGCTACCAATAGCAGTGAGGAAATATGTATGGAGCGTTCAAACCGCATTGGCCGAATCCTACTGGTTTTCGCCGTCTTCCTGGCCATCTTCGTTGGGATCGCCGGGGGAGCCGTCGCCGGGGGCGGGGCAGCCTACTATATGGTGCAGCGCAACCTGACGGCGCGGGCAGTAGTCGCCCAGCCGGTGATCGCGCCGGCCGCCACCCAGGGCGCGGCTGCCCAGCCCTACGCCCCCGGATCGCTAGACTCAAGCTCCAACGCAATGGTCGCCGCCGTGCAGAAGGTGGCCCCTGCCGTTGTGACGGTGCTCAACAGCGGCCCGCAAGGCAGCGGCAGCGGCAGCGGCGTGATCATTAGCGACAAGGGCTACATCATCACCAATAACCATGTGGTCGAGGGCGCAACCCAGCTCGCTGTGGTCTTTAACGACGGCAGCCGCAGCGATGCGAAGCTGATCGGCACCGACCCGCTGAATGACGTGGCCGTGATCCAGGTGAGCGGGAAGCTGCCTGCGGTCGCCGCAGTCGGCGACGCTGCGGCGCTTCAGCCTGGCGAGCAGGTGCTGGCTATCGGCAGCCCGCTCGGTAACTTCCGCAATACGGTGACGGCTGGCGTGGTCAGCGCTCTGAACCGCTCGGTTGGCCCGATGGAGGGCCTGATCCAGACCGACGCCGCGATCAACAGCGGCAACAGCGGTGGCCCACTGATCAACCTGAGTGGCGAAGTGGTCGGCCTGAACACCCTAGTGGTGCGCAACGACCAGCTCTCCTCCTCGGCGGCCCCCGTTGAAGGGCTGGGCTTCTCGGTGCCAAGCACCATCTTTAGGGGCGTGGCCGAGCAGCTGATCGCCAATGGGAAGGTCTCCTACCCCTTCCTGGGTGTGAGCTACCTGCCGATCGACGGCAGCATCGCCGCCGAGCTGAACCTGCCGGTGCAGAGCGGCGCGCTTATCCAGAGCAGCCGCCAGGGCCAGCCCGCCGTCCAGCCTGGCACCGCCGCCGCTCGGGCCGGCCTGCGCGAGGGCGATATCATTACCGCCATCGATGGGACGGCGCTCGACGGCGACACCTCCCTGCGCCAGCTGCTGCTCCAGCACCGGCCCGGAGACAGCATCACGCTGACAGTGCTGCGCGACGGGAAGGAGAGCAGCGTCCAGGTGACGCTTGGCGAGCGCGACCCCAACATGTAGGCGCGTTGATCGCCACGGCAGAAAGGCCCGCTCCTACGCACTATAGTGCGTAGGAGCGGGCCTTTCTCATGTGCTTATCAGGCGGATGTTAGGTAATTGTTAGCTATTTGTGAGGATATGGTATAATCCTTCCGGCCACCCAGCTGTGGCCCTTCTACCAAGAACGTAGAATATGGAGGAACGATTGAGGTCTACGCGTACCTACTTGCGCTGGTCGCGGCTAGCCCTGGCGCTCCTAGCTTGCACCCTACTCATCTCAGCCACCACGACCTACGCGGCCGGTTCCGGCAGCCCGCAACAACGAACCTCTACCGCCGGCCTGCTTGAGCACAATGGCGTGCTTAGCCTGGCGGATGGAAGTGTCGCCCTTGCCGCAGACGCCGCGCCCGCATCACCCCTTCTCGGAGCCTTCCGCCGCTCTGGCTCCCTCATCGCCGAGCCGCCCACATCCCCGCTGGCAGCCGCCCGCTTCAGGATCTCCTACGGCGTCGATCTGCCCCGAGGAACCGCCCTGCGGGTCGATGTGCGCGCCAGCCTTGACGGCACCCTCTGGACGCCCTGGATGGTCGATATGCCCTCCGGCGCCGTCGTCGGCTTCCCTGTTCCCGCGCAGCGCGTGCAGTACCGCCTGACCCTGATGGGCGACCTCGGGCTGAGCCCGGTTGTCCGCAGCGTCTCGCTGGAGCCAACCAGCGCGCCTGCCACCTACGAGGCCGCAGCCGCCGACCCATACGCTGTGGCGCCGACCTTCCGCATCAGGGCGACCCGCCAGGGCATGATCGGCGGGCGCACCGCCAACGGCTTCGTCATCCCGCCCCACGCCCGCTTTGTCTCCCTGCCGTGCTGGTGCGCCCTCTCTAGCAAGGGCGGCGACGAGTATAAGGTGCGGATCACCTACCGCGGCCGCAGCACCGTTGTCCCTGTGTACGACGTAGGCCCCTACAGTGCCCGCGACGACTACTGGAACACGCAGCGGAAGGGCTACCCCGACCTTGAGCGCGGCTGGCCGATGGATCACGCCGCCTACTACGAGGGCTACAACGGCAAGCAGGCCGACAAGGGCTATGTGCGCTTCCCCACCGCTATGGACGTGGGCGACGGCGCGTGGATCGACGACCTGGGCATTGTCGGCGACCAGGCCGAGGTTGAGGTGACGATGCTCTGGATGGGCGCCGACCCGCTGGCCGGGCCGCCCGCCCGCGACCCGAACCTCCCCGAGCAGGTTGTGGACGAGCTGGGCGGCAGCTTCTGGCACAGCAGCCCGGACATTGGCGTCAGCGCGGTGGGCTGCGGCTACGAGCGTCACGCCTACCAGGCGAAGACGGTGACGGACCAGGCCCAGAGCACCCAGGTGGCGCGCTGGCAGCCGAACCTGCCCACGGCCGGCGATTATGACCTCTATGTCCATGTGCCGGTCTGCCCGAGCAAGCGCGCGACCACCAGCGCGGCCCGCTATGTGATCCAGCACCGCGACGGTGCCCTTGAGGTTGCGGTGAACCAGGCCGCGCAGCCCGGCTGGGTACACCTGGGGCGCTTCCCATTCAGCGCCGGCAGCGATGGCTTCATCCAGCTCAGCGATCTGGCCGGCGACGCGGGGGCGACCGTCTGGTTCGACCAGGCTAAGTGGGTGCGCGCGCCATAGCCTTGTGTGGCAGTAGCGCAAACATCACGCTGTATGGCGTCGCCGGACGGCGGCGCTGGACGAGCATGACGTAGCCCTGCACCTCAGCGCAGCGTGTAGATCGTCACCTCGCCGTCGCCAAAGCTGGTGGGCTCGCCGAGCTGGTCAAACTTCGCCAGGCCCTCGGGCGGGTAGGTGGCGCGCTCTAGGCCGCCCACATACACGTAGCGTACCCCGTACTTCGCCAGCAGGTCGCGGGCCTGGGCGACATCAGTCGTGCTAAAGATTCGGTAGACATCGTCGCAGCGCGGCTGGAGCTGCGCAGCGGCGGCAGGGTCTCCGCCGCGCCACTGGCTCTCATGGCCGCTCCAGCCAAGGACAGTGGGGATTCCGCTGGCTGCCGAGACGCCGGCGTAGCCCTCGCCGTTGTATGATCCGCCGCAGCGGGGCGTCGCGCCAGCGGCCACATCCTCAGGGTTATCGACCTTGGCGGCCTCCAGGATGACGCTGCCGGGGGCCGCGTTCGCCCGCAGCCAGGAGATCGCCTGCTTTCCGCCCTCGGTCTGCTCGCGCGGGGTGGGCGACTCTAGGCCGATGGCCGGGCCGAGCCCGAGGTCGCGCAGGGCCAGGGCCGGGTAGACCCCCGCGCCCATAAGCATGATCGCGAAGAGCGTGGCGATGCCGCCGCCGATGATCCGCCGCGCGCCTCGGGTGTGGGCCAGGACATACCAGAGGGCGAAGGGCGTCAGTGTGCCCCAGAGCAGCCAGACCTGGTAGTAGAACTTGAAGATCGTGTTGAAGCGAGCCGACCAGCCCTCGAAGGTGTCGCGGATGTAGATGATCTCGGTGCCAAAGACGATCGCGCATCCCAGGGCCACCACCAGCAGGGCGAAGCTCTCGGCGGGCCGCTCGCCCATCCGCAGGGCTAGCATAAAGGCCAGGATTCCCAGCCCGGCCAGCGCCAGCAGCGGGAAGCCGACGAGCAGGCCGATCAGCAGCAATACTGGGGGCAGCCAGAGTAGCACACCTTTGACTCCCCCTCTCCCGCTCAGGGAGAGGGGGCTGGGGGGTGAGGGCCGTGCCAGATACACAAACGCCGCCAGCGGGATCACAAACAGCCCGAAGATGATCAGGAAGGGTGCGATGCCGCTGCGCGCGGCCGGGTATGGCGCGATGATGCTGGTGATCTTGGCCAGGATCGGCAGGTCGATCAGCGGCGCGGCGCCGCCCACCAGCGAGCGGAAGGTCAGGTAGAAGGGCAGGAAGAGCAGGAAGCTGGCGATGACAACTGGGCCAAGGCGGCGGGCGTAGGCCAGCCAGTCGGTCGGCCCGGCGCCGCCCACACGGCGCTGGAGGACGAGCGCGGCCCCGGCGTAGAGCAGCAGGTAGGTCGGCAGATCCCAACTATTGATCGCGTAGAGGCCGCCCAGGATCACCCCGCTGACGATCAGCTCGGCGCCGCCCGCGCGCCCCGAGGCCAGGGCCGGGGACTCGGCGCGAGCCAGGGTCGCCAGGCACATCGCCAGGGCCAGCAGCGTGAAGGGCAGCGACATCACGTGGGGGTGCATGTCGCCCAGGCGGAAGCTGAAGAGCGGGAACTCGGTAATGTCGTAGCGCCGCTCCTGGCGCGGCGGCTGGCCCGAATCGCGCACAGTGTACGCATCCCAGAGCGAGCGTGAGGGCCACCACCAGTTGAATGCCCCCGGCGCGGCCATATCCTGGCGCTCCCAGGCGCTCAGCTCGCCAAAGTCGCTGACGGTGGTCATGTAGGGCAGGCTGATGCTGTCCGCCCCGCCGAGCGCCTGCCCCGCCGCCGACATCAGCTGCCGCCCGTCCAGCGCCACCGCCTTCTCACTCCCCAGCAACACCTGGACGGCTCCCGACTGGTTGCCGGCAACCAGGACGAGCAACGCTCCCAGCACCGCCAATAACCATCGGCCCCAGGCACTCGCCCTCTGACTCCCGACTCCCGACTCCTGTCCCCCGCCCGCCAGAGCGATCAGATTCACCACCACCCCCGCCACCCCCAGCGCCGTCAGGGCGAAGATCAGGGCCAATGAGAGGTTGTAGGCCACGCTGGGGGCAAGCCCACTGAGCTGCGCCACCCCGGCCATCAGCAGGTAGCCGAAGTAGTAGTAGTTGATGCTGTACCCGGCCAGCCAGGGGTCGCTCGGCGGGAAGGTCGCGCTGCGCTGGATGGCGTTGAAGAAGGCGAAGTCCATAGCCCGCTCAGTGCCCCAGGGCGTCGGGTCGTGGGCGCGCATCCAGACGCAGGCCAGCATGGCGGCCAGAAAGATCACCTCGTAGCCAAGGATGGTCGGCCAGGGCGGCAGCAGGGGCCGACGAGGTGCGGGCGCGGCCCGCCACACCCACAGGCCCAGCCCGGCCACAGCCAGGGCGCAGACCACCAGCAGCGGCGCGCTGAAGCCGCCCAGGCCGAGCATGGCCAGCAGCCAGGCCAGGTAGCCGCTAAGCAGCAGGCCGAGCGCCTTAGCGAAGGGGTAGCCGCCGTCGGGCAGGCTGCGGAAGATCAGCCCGGCCAGGGGCAGACCGGCCAGCCCGAGCGCCTGGGCGATCAGCCACCAGATGAAGATATCCGCCACCATTACTACAACCTATTTTTGCAGTAGAGCATATGTAACGCGGTGAGGCATCCGGTCATTCTGAGCGAAGCGAAGAATTCCGTCCGAGACGCTTCGCTACGCTCAGCGTGACAGCGTTACGTATGCGGTATTGCCTACTTTTGTTGATGATTGGTGGCTTCGCCACCAATCATCAACAAAAAACAGTTCGGGGCGGCGAAGCCGCCCCAAACCCCGCCGAAGGCGGAGCTACGGCGCAAGATCCGCCAGGAGCTTGGATGCGTCGGCGGCCCATGGGCCGTTAGGCGCGAGGTCGAGATATGTCTGAAGCTCGCCCATCGCCTGCCCACGATCCTGGCGCTGGGCGAAGAGCCTGCCCAGATAGTAGTGCGGGTCAGGCAGACCTGGGTCGGTGGCGATGGCCTGGCGAAGGGCCAACTCGGCCTTGTCCAGCTCGCCCCAGCCCAGCAGTGCAGCGCCAAGCTTGTTCCAGTTCCCGGCGCTCGGATCGACCTGTACCGCATCTAGGTATGCCTGCTGGGCCTCATCGTGTCGCCCCAGATCCGACAGGATATCGCCGAGCAGGTGGTGCAGTCCGATGTCCTGCGGATTGGCCTGCGCGGCTGGCGTCAGCACGCGCACGGCTTCCTCCAGGCGGCCCATGCCCCGGTAGCGGTCGGCCAGACCGAAGGCCGTCGGGCCGTCGGTGGGGTTATCGACGATGGCCCGCTCCAGGGCCGCCAGGTCACTCGTGATCGCGCCGGGCGGCAGGTCAGGGTGCGACGAGTCGGCGGGACGGCTCACCGGCGCCGGGATGGCGTAGCTCTGGGGCACGCCGCGCACCTGGTAGATCTGCACCTGCTCGGCGTCGTAGACCCGACTCAGGTAGCTGTCCTCCATCGCCGCAAACTTGGCCAGCCCTTCAGCCGGGTAGAAGGCGTGCTCTGCCCCGCCGACATAGATGTAGTTGACCTGATACTTCGCCAGGAAGCGCAGCGCGCTGTCAATATCCGTCGTCGTATAGAAGCTCGCCAGGTCGGCGTCACGCTTCCCGGTGAGGCTCGGGTCACGCTGCTCATTCTCGTGCAGGGCGCTGATCACCGTGGGCAGGCCAGTGTTCGCGGCGATGCGGATGCCATAGGCCCGGTAGAACCACAGGTCGGACTGGACGACAATCGGGGTGCCGCTGATCTCGCGGTTGAGCCATTCGATCGCCGTCGCGTCGCCGCGCAGATCCACCGTCACCTGATCCACGCCGGGCGGGCAGCCGCCGTAGGCCGCGCAGTCGTAGCCGAAGCTGGTCTGCCGCATAAACGCCAGCCCATCCAGGGTCGGCCCAGTCTGCACATCAAAGCGGTTAGCCACCCGCGAGGGCGTGGCGGCCAGCGGGTAGACGGCGGCCAGCAGGCCGAGGGCGGCGAGGGCGATGAGGCCGACGGCCTGGGCCGCGCGGCCCCCCAGGCGGCGCAGGGCGCGCAGTGAGGTCGGCAGGCTCGCCGCCGCCGCCAGCCCCAGCAGCACCCAGGCCTGCAGGCCGAACTTAAAGACCGTGTTCATACGGAACCAGTCGCCGCCGTCCAGGTGGTCGCGAATATAGATCAGCTCGATGCCAAGCGAGACCGCCCAGGCCACCCAGGCCAGCAGCAGGGTGAACCATGCCGCCGGGCCGATCTTGCGGCGCAGCAGAACCGCGCTCGTCGCCAGCAGCAGAATGGACAGCGCCGCCCGCAGAGCCATGCTCGGCACCACAACAGCGATCACGATCAGAACCGTAGTGAGGCCGATCATAATCCAGCGGTCAATCGCCGGAGACAGAGATCGCCGCAGCGTCCGCCAAGCCGCCCCGCCCACCATCGGCAGCAGGATCGCCATCGGCACCCCAAAGACCAGCAGGTAGTCGGGGATAGACGTGCCTCCCGAAAGCGGCACCGCGCCCACCCCGCGCACAAAGGCGAAGTAGCGGTCGAAGAACGGCGCGTACAGCGCCAGCCCGCCCAGTGCCACCGTGATCGCCACCCCCGCCGCCCGTAGGGGCGACCCTATGTGGTCGCCCTTGCGCCATGCCGCCCCCACAATCGCCAGCCCGCCCAGCAGCGCATACGTCGGAAAATCCCACGAGTTCGTCACCGCCAGCGCCCCCAGCGCCAGGGCAAGCAGGAGCAGGGGCGCAACACGTTGCGCCCAATCTGCAATCTGCAATCTACAATCTGCAATCTCATACGCCACCCCCGCCGCCAGCAGCCCGATCGGCAGGGCGATCATATGCGGGTGCAGGTCGGCGAAGAGGAAGGTGAAGGCCGGGAACTCGTTGATCGTAAAGGGGATCACCCGGCTCGGCCCGATGTACCAGTCGCCCAGACGTGCGCCAACCCCAGCCAGCCCGCCGTCGGTCAGGGCATGCTGTAGCGCCGGCAGCCCGCGCGACCAGCCCGAGGCGATGACCGCCGCGACGTTGCCCGCCACCCCCACCAGCCCGGCGCCCACCAGTCCGTAGCGCGCCCTGCCGGTGATCCGCGCCACCACCGCATAGGCCCCCGCCAGCGTCAGGCCAAACAGCGTCGCCACCGCCAGATTAAAGCCCATTGCCGGGTCGATCCCGGTCAGCTTCATCGGCAGCGAGACCAGGTAGAGCCCATAGTAGTAGTAGTTGATGTAGCCACCGCTGAAGAATGGGTCGTAGGGCGGCATCACCGGGCTGCGCAGGATGGCGTTCAGAAAGCCAAACTCCATCGGCTTCTCGCCGCCCCACACCGGGTGCCACAGATCCGGGTTCAGCGCCCGCACCAGCGTCAGCGCCGCAAACCCGCCCAGGAAGATCAGCTCGCCGAAGATCACCGCGCGGCGGCGCTTGCGCAGGGTGGCGAGGATGTCGCCCAGACCAACGACGAACGACCAATGACCAACGGGCGCTGGAGCATCCTCAAGCTCATCCGCATCATCGGGGTTGCCATCGACTCCCGACTCCCGACTCCCGACTCCCGACTCCCGAATCCCGAGCAGCGCCAGCGCCCACACATCCACCGCCAGCACAATCATCAGCCCGCCGAGCACCCCCCAGGCGTTGTAGCGCCACAGGCCCAGGCTGGTCGGCAGCCAGACGGCGTAGCCCAGCAGCAGCAGGCCGATGATCTTAGCCCATGCCGCCCCGCCGTCGGCCGCGCGCCCGAAGGCCAGGCGGGCCACCGGCATCCCCAGCGCGGCCAGCCCGTAGATCGCCAGCAGCCAGAAGATCGTCGCCGCCCACGAGCTGCCGTGGGCCAGACTATTCCACGCGTACTCATCCACGGCGGGCAGCTCATTCACCGGCTCGCGCAGCATCAGCGGCGGCGGCGTGCGCTCGGTCGGCGGGACAAGCGGCACATCGCTGGTCAGCATCTCCGGCTGGCCCACCTTCGTCACCCGGTAGATCGTCGTCTGTCCGCTCTGGAAGGCCACCGCCAGATCGCCGCTGCCAACCATCGCGGGGAACTTCGCCAGCCCCGCCGCGTCATAGGTCGCCCGCTCCACCCCGCCGACGTACAGGTATTCCACGCCATACTGGTGCAGGCTATAGAGCGCCTGCTGCGGGTCGGGCGTATTGTAGATGTTGGCCACCGTCAGCTGGCGGGCCGCGATCACCGGGCCAGCGCCCACCGCACTGCGCTGCTGCACCTGGTGCCACTCCCAGCCCAAGATAGTCGGCAGGCCGGTGAAGGTCGCGATCCTCCCGGCCCACTGGTAGGAGGGCAGGTGCGCCTCCAGAATCACCTGCGTGCCCGGCACATTCTGCTGCAGCCAGCTGATCGCCGCCGTGTCCTCATCCAGCGAGTTGCCCTGGCCGTTACGGGCCTCGCTGATCGTCTGCATGAATGCCGCGCCGTCCAGCGTATGCGGCGCGTCCGGGTTCCAGCGATCCGCCAGCCGCGCAGGAGTCGCCGTCAGCGGGTAGACCAGCGCGGCAATGATCAAGAGAGCCAGCCCGCCCCGCAGCAACCAGATCGCCCGCGCTAGCCCTCCCCGACCCCCGACTCCTGACTCCCGCCCCCTGACTCCCGCCCACAGCCTTGGGATCGCCACCGCCGCGCTCAGCGCAAACAGCGTCCAGGCGTGCAGGCCGAACTTGAACACCGTGTTCATGCGGCCCACATCGCCCTTCACCACCACCAGGTCAACCATCGCCAGCAGGCCGACCGCCGCGACGCCCCAGAGGATGGGGATCTGCGACAGCACCGGCAGGCGGCGCAGCTGCCAGAGCAGCAGCGCGCCAACCGTGAGCATCGGCAGGGTGATCGCCAGCGCTGGCCAGCCCAGCAGGCTGCCAGCCAGCACGACGACGGCCAGCACCCCGGCCAGCCCTGCGGCCACCAGCGGGCCAGCCAGACGGCGCACCAGCATCAGCCCGGCAGCCGCCGCCACGAAGAGCCACAGCCCATAGAGCTGGATAATCTCCCACACCGAGGTGCGCTGGGCCTGCAAGATCGACCCCAGGAACCCCGAAGCCCCGCCGCCGATAAGCAGATCTAGCCCCGAGGACTCGGTGGCGAAGTTCGCCGTGAAGGGCGCAAAGAGCAGGTTGCCCGCCAGGACGAAGGCCAGCGGCACCAGGATGCCAGCAGCCATGGCGATCAGCGGCGACCGCCCGGCAGCCCGCTGCGCCCGGAAGGTCGCCCAGGCCACCGTGAACATCGTCAGCCCCACAAAGGTCGGGTAGTCCCAGGTATTTGTCACCCGGATCGCCCCCGCCAGCAGGCCCATAATCGCCAGCAGCCCGACAATCCGCCCCCAACCCCCAACCCCCAACCCCCAACCCCTCACCCACGCCACCCCCAGCCCCAGCAGCGCCAGGCTCAGCGGCATCACGATCATATGCGCGTGCAGGTCGGCGAAGAGGAAGGTGAAGAAAGGGAACTCGTTCACCGTGCCCGGCACAATCCGCGTCGCGTCCCAGAAGGCCCACTCGGGCCGGCCCTTCGGCAGCTGCTCGGCGGCGTACCCGCCAACGTACCAGAACGCCTGGGCCAGGTTCCCCAGCAGCAGCAGCAGCGCGGGCGCGAGGGCGGCGATGATCGGGAGTCGGGGGTCAGGAGTCGGGAGTCGGGGGTCAGGAGTCGGGAGTCGGGGGTCGGGGGTCGGTACCTCAGCCTCCAAGAATCCCCCCTCATCTGCGGTTCTGCCACCGACTCCCGACCCCCGACTCCTGACCCCCAAATTAAACACAACCCCCCACGCCCCCAGCGCCGTCAGGCCAAAGATCGTCGCCACCGCCAGGTTATAGCCCACGCTAGGCGCGACCCCGCTCAGGTGGATGAGCGCGCCCACCACCACGAAGCCAAAGTAGTAGTAGTTGATGTAGCCCCCGGCGTGCCAGGGGTCGTAGGGCGGGAAGGCCGCGCTCTTCAGCACTGCGTTCAGGTACGCGAAGTCCATCGGCTTCTCGCCGCCCCGCGCCGGGTGCCACAGGTCCGGGTTCAGCCAGCGCAGCAGCAGGCCCAGCAGCAGGAAGCCCAGGAAGATCGCCTCGGCGCTGATCAGCGCCGCCCGCCGCTCCATGGCGAAGGTGCGCAGCTCGGCGCGCGACCTCCAGGCGACAAAGGCGCCGCCGGCCAGCAGCGGCGTCGCGCAGAGCCAGAGCGTCCCCGGCGTGAAGGGCAGCGGCAGCAGCGGCAGGCCGCCCGCCCCCGCGCTCCCCGCCATGCCCGGCAGACCCGTGCCATTGCCCAGGCTGCCCAGCAGCCAGGCCAGGTAGGCCACCGCCAGCAGGCCCAGCGTCTTCGCCAGGCTGAAGCCGCGATCCGGCAGCCCCGGCAGCAGCCGGAAGAGCAGGGCGAATGTCGCCAGCCCCAGCAGTTCCAGCACGGCCACCCAGGACAGCGGGGCGATGGCGGCCCATACCCCCCCAGGGTACAGACTCTGCCAGGTGCCGCCAGACGTATAGCGCGGCCACTGGCCCGCCGTCAGCCGCAGGGCCGTCGGGTTACGGTCGGCAATGTTCACCGGCGACTTATACACCTCGCCCCAGATCACCGGCTGCGTGATCAGCTCCTCGGCGCGCTGCCGCGAGTAGGCCGGCGTCTTCTGGAAGATCAGCACGCGCGGGTGATCATAGACGCTAAACGCCTCCTCGGCGCCCTGGTCAGGGATCTGCACGCCCAGGATATTCGGGTACGACGTCACCTCAGCCGCCAGATCAAAGCCCAGCGAGCCATCAAACAGACTGCTGTAGTAGTTCATCAGCGCCGGGTAGCGCATACGCAGGCGCGACGTGCTCGCATAGACCCGGTTGCTCGTCAGGGTGATATAGTCGGCCTGGTCGAGCTGATCAAGCAGCCCATCGTCGTACTTGCCATCGCTGTTATAGGAGCCGGTGTACTTGCGCTGATCATCCTCGGCGTAGGGCGCCGATTCGATCCCGAAGAAGGTGCCGCCCCAGCTAGCCGTCGTCGTCTGTAGCGGCAGCGGGTCGTCCCAGATCTCGGCCATCACCCGCGACCCCGGCGCGGCGTGATCAGCCAGCCAGCGCGCAGCGATCACCCGCGAGTGCGGCTGCGCGTAGATCCGCGAGAAGGCGTAGGCCCAGCCGAGCGTAAGCAGCAGCACGGCGACGAGCGACCAGCGACCGATCCTCAACGCCTGCCGTCTCCGACTCCCGACTCTCGACTCCCGACTCCCGACTCCCGACTCCCGACTCCCAGCATCCCACAGCCCCACCAGCAGCCACGCCGCGAAGATAATCAGCGCGCCGTAGATCGGCAGCAGGTAGCGCATGGTGATAGCGAACTGCGCACCCTGCCAGCCAAAGTAGAAGCCCACCCAGACGAAGAGCACCCATGCCGCGTGGCTGAAGGGCTGAGGGCTGAGGGCTGAGGGCTGAGCGCCATGTCGCCGCCGCGACCAACCCCCAACCCCCAACCCCCAACCCCCAACCCCCAACCCCCAACCCCCAACCCCCAACCCCCAACCCCCAAATCCCAGCCACCCCGCCCACGCCGCGATCCCCAGGGCCGGCCCCATCCCCCAGAGCACCATGTTCGTCCATGGGAAGACATATGCCTCCCGACCGACCCACTGCTGGCCCGGCGGGAAGTCGTACTTGCCGCTCACCAGATCGCGCACAGTCGTCAGGTTGGCCAGGAATCGCGGGTCGGGCCGCATGTCCAGGAAGCCCTTGCCCTGGAGCAGGTCGATATTCAATATTCGCGGGCCGACCATCTCCGGCGAGCTTGGCAGCGAGCCGCTGAACGAGTCGGGCGACAGCGTGCGGAAGGCCAGCAGGGTCAGCGCGCCGGCCAGCATCAGCAGCGGCAGCTCGCGGGTGAGAAACCGGTCGAACCCGATCGACCACCACCTCCCGAATCCCGACTCCTGACTCCTGACTCCTGCCGACCGCGCCCAGCACAGCGCCGCCAGCCCCGCCGCCACCACCGCCACCAGCCCCAGCGTGGCCAGCGTGATCCGGTTGGCCATGGCCGCGCCGATGCTCACGCCCAGGGCCGCGTAGCTCAGCCACGAGCCGCCCTGGGCCACCCGCACCGCCCAGTAGAGCGCCACCAGGGCGAAGAAGGTCGAGAAGATCGGGTCCACAAAGAAGTGGCTCTGCTGGATCGGCATCACCGCCAGGGCCAGCAGCGCGGCGGCCAGCAGGCCCACCCGTGCGCCGAAGAGCCGCCGGGCGATCAGGAAGACCATCAGGATCGAGCCGAGGTCAAACAGCATCGCCAGCGTCCGCCCGACCTTGACGATCTGGCCGTAGCTGGTCAGGTTCACCCCATCCGGGTTAAACAGGTCGATCAGCGGGCCGATCTTCGGGATGGCCCGCTCGGGGTTGTCCACCAGCGGGCCGAAGTCGGTGCGCGTCTCGCTGGGGAAGTTTAGGTCGGCCCCCATGCGCGGCGGCCCAGCGATGCTAGACACCTGCTCGGGCAGCGCATCGTTTGGCGTCAGCGCAGCCGCCACAAAGCGCGTGGCATAGATCGGGAAGGGGCCGTAGACAAACATCGGGAACTGGTTGTAGCTGCGCGGGTTCAGCGGCGAGCGCGCCGAGTCGTACAGCTCGCCGAGGCTAGAGGGCAGCCGTACGTTTGATGCGACATCGGTGAAGAAGCGCTCGTCCGGGTGCTGCCCCGTCCCATCGTCCCAGTCCGTTAAGCTCAGCGTGCGGAAGTAGGCTCCGACCAGCAGAATGCCGATCAGGATGATCCAGATGGCCGCCGAGCGGCGTGGCTCGTGTGCGCGCGCGGGGGACGATTGGCTCTCCACAACACCCCACTCTTTAGAACCAAGAGGCATGCTACCGCTTCCGACAGAGCAAGAAGAGGCAGGTGCCGCTCTGATCAGCGGCCATTTCATAGGCCGGGCGCAGCGCGTCTTCCCAGATCCGGTTGCTATTCAGCGTGTCGGACAGGTGCCAGCCCCCGGTCAGGCGGTAATAGGCCAGGTTGGGCAGTGCCCAGTAGTGGCCGAAGTCGAAGATCTGCATCGTCCGACCGCCCAGGTAGGGCACCTGCTCGATCACATCGAAGCCGACCTGCTCCATCGCTGCGGCCCAGCCTTCGCGTGAGAGCAGGTTGTGATGGTTGGCCTTGTGGTTCAGCCAGTCGCTATAGATCGTCCCCGGCAGGCCGAGGGCGCTCAAGATCTGGTGGCCCAGCAGGCTCTGCGAGAAGCGGTCGGTCACCACCGTGGCGATAAACATGCCGCCCCGTGCGGTGACGCGGCTGATCTCGGCGAGCGTCTCGCGCAGCGGCACAACGTGCTCAAGCACGCAGTTACAGATCACGCTGGAGAATGCCCCGTTGTGAAAGGGGATGGAGGCACCGCTGGCCACTGCCAGGCCGCTGTAACACTGGCGCGCGGTCGCCTCGTGCGTGTCTGCGTAGAGCGGGTCGATCCCGTAGATCTCGGCGCGTGGCAGCACCACCTGGGCGAAGGAGCCGTCGCCAGAGCCGACATCGAGGATGGGCTCGCGCAGGTGGCTGGCATACATGTGGTACAGGCGCGCCTCCATGGCCCGCACGATTGCCCGGTGGAGCGGCAACATCTGCAGGTAGGCTCGCAGAAAGTCGGGCGACTCGGTGGTGTGCATTTATCGGTTCTCCGCCGGAACTGGAAAAAAGAGAGAGACTATAAAGCCGACGACGATCTGCTGGATGTTGAGCAGCAGCAGCAGCAGCGAGAGCGAGATGGCGCTCTCGATCATGTAGCCATAGCGCTGCAAGGTGATCACCAGGATCGCCTCGCGCACGCCGAACCCGGCGATGCTGACCGGCAGCACCTGAAAGATGGCGATCAGTGTGATCGCCGCGAATACCGAGAAGAGCGGGATGTTCAGGCCGAGGGCGACGAACAGCAGCCAGCCGCGCAGCAGATTCAGCCCGATTGAGAGGATGGTGTAGGCCAGCAGAATCAGCAGCGAGTTGCTGATCAGCGAGAACTGGAAGTCGAGCAGTCGGCCAACCCCCAGCCTACCGAGTGGCCCATAGCTAAGCAGTTGTGCCAGCCAGCGCCGAAAGCGCTCCGAGATCAGCAGCCCCGAGGCCAGGGCCAGGGCCACCGTGCCGACCTGCGCGCCGATCAGCAGCTCCGGCGCCACCAGGCCCACATAGTCGGTCAGGGCGGCCATGCCCAGCAGCGCCATGATCAACATATCGCAGACCCGATCCACGACGACGCTGGTCATGGCCGTCTTGATCGGCACATCGTCGGCCTTGAGGTACCAGCCCTTGGCAATATCGCCGAACTGTCCGGGGGTCACGCCGCCGAGAAACAGGCCGATCGTGTAGTAGATGAACAGCCTCCCGTCGGACGGCGGCTCCGCGCCCATGCCGCGCAAGATCACCCCCCAGCGCACCGACTTTGCCCAGATGAAGGGCGGCAGGATCAGCAGCGACACGAGCAATGGCCACGGAGCGGCCGCCAGCAGGCTCGCCAGAATGGTATGGAGATCCGCGCGCGTCAGGAAGTAGATGAAGAGCAGGATGAAGGCGCCTTTGAAGAGCCAGGAGAGGTGACGACTGCTCAGCGTTCGTTGTGCCTGCACAGATAATCCTGGTGCTGGTAGACAAGGCTTCAGGAGACAGGCGGCAGAAGCTGCTACCTCAATCAATCTTTCGATCAGCGTGAATATAACCCAGATTCGCATGCACCGGGTTCTGCACGCGGCTTACGGTGAACCCGGCCTGGCTAAGAGCAGCCACCAGATCCGCGTGGCTTGCCGCCGTGACCCCGTCATGATACTCCATGCTAATGCTGTCGATGCGGTCGAGGATGGCCCGATCAAGGGTCAGCAAGATCTCGAACTCCGCGCCCTCACAGTCGAGCTTCAGCAGGTCACAGCGGGCGATCCCCCGCTCCGCGAACATCTCGCCGAGCCCTTCAGTCGGCACCCGCAGCGCGCTGCTGTCTGCCAGACCGCTCGCCGTACTATATTGTACTGACTCCGGGGAGCTGATGTCGAGGCCAATCGCCCCCCTGTTCCGCCCCACCGCCGACTCGACCACCTCGACGTTTTCTGTCCGGTTCAGCTGCACATTGCGTCGGCAGAGTGCCGCCGATGCCGGAAAGGGCTCGAAGGCCAGCACGCGGGTATGGGGGTGCTGTCGCGCCGCTGCGATCGCGAAGTCGCCGAGACCCGCGCCGATGTCGATGATTACGCCGCCCTCGCGGACTCGTCGCCCGGCCAGCCGGTAGTGGTCATCGAGACAGGTCTCCTTGATCGTCCAGACATCCATCGCGTCGCGGTAGAAGAACGTCAGGTCCCTCAGGCGCACGACCCGGCCCCGCCCCGTGCTGAGCGCCAGGGGCAGGCTCGTCCAGTTGCTGAAGCCGCTGATCATCAGCGGGATAGATCGGGCGTAGTAGGACCACTTCGCGAGCTGCATATGTCTAAAACCCTGTACACGCTTGAACGCCTGCAGTTCCCAGAACCTGCTTACGGAAATAGCCCGTAAAGCCCAGCAGCTTTAGCGCTGGGATAGAAGGGCTTCACCCGCTTTAGCGGCTTTAGCCCTCCGGCATGGCTCCCTCATACGGTAAATGCCTTGAAGTAGAACGAATTATCTGGCATAATACAGCCATGTAAAAACGAGAGAAGAGTCGCACAGGAGGGCGAGCGCGAGAACGATACAGGGAGGTTGGTGCGCTTAAAACTACGCCGCCTCTGTGGTGTCGCATGCAACGACGAGGGCATTCTAGCAGGTCAGGTGAGCCGCTGGAAGGACGCGCCAAGCAACACCTCCTTGTATCGGAACCTTTCTGTCAATGGACAGCTATGGTGTGTGGGATGGGGCGGCATCCCCTTGAAGCCCAGGTGCTTGAGAGACTGCTGAAAAAGTGGTCTGAGTACACAATATGTAGTAGCCGAGAATGGCTAAAAACCCACATATTGTGGTGTCAAGGTGCTTTTTCAGCAGTCTCCTTTAGCCCTGGGAGCCGTCACTTTCTGATAAATGGGAGAAACACGACATGCGGCTCATCGGTTGGCGTATTCGGCGGTGCACCAGAGATGGTTGGCGAGCTGGTGCTGGTTGGC
Source organism: Chloroflexales bacterium ZM16-3 (assembly GCA_004138175.2). Taxonomy (GTDB): domain Bacteria; phylum Chloroflexota; class Chloroflexia; order Chloroflexales; family Chloroflexaceae; genus Oscillochloris; species Oscillochloris kuznetsovii. The sequence continues at coordinate 212,647 of RYFE02000005.1, forward strand.
GTTGGCGAGCTGGTGCTGGTCGGTGAGCTGGTACTGGTGCTAGTCGGCGTGCTGGTTGGCGTCGGCGAGCTGGTGCTGGTCGGCGAGCTGGTGCTGGTCCTGGTCGGCGTCGGCGAGCTCGTGTTGGTCGGCGTCGGCGAGCTCGTGTTGGTCGGCGTCGGCGAGCTCGTGTTGGTCGGCGTCGGCGAGCTGGTCGGCGTCGGCGATGGTGAGCAGACATCAGCTGGATGCGGTGCCTGATTAGCCAGAGCCGGCTCCGTCAGATAATACCACCAGTTGTTCAGATAGCCATTAGTGCAGCCGTCGGCAGAGGGCAGCCGCGAGTACCAGTACAGCTCATAGCCGAGTTCCGTGCAGCCCCACTCGGAGCAATCGATCTCGCGCAGGTCGGTCGGCGGGTTGGGCGTGTTCGGATAGCTCCAGAAGGTATCGCAGTTTGTCAGCACTGGCGTCGTGTTGCTGTAGTCGTAGTCTTGGGTGCCATTAGGCGGGTAGTGGGTGTTGCCGCACCCGCTGTAGGTGTAGTTTGGGGACCTCGACAATACAAGGGCAAAACGCTCCCACGGGTGTGCTGTGCGATTCTGTTCCCACGAGCCGTACAGCCATCGCATAGTTGACTCGAAGCGGTGTCCAAAGTTGTGTATCGCGCTGTTGGCACTACGCTCCTGGCTCGGCCCCATAATCGGCAGCAGCTTCTGGCACGAGTTTGCCGCGATCACCGGAGACGAGTTGTAAAAATAGGCCCCCGGCCCGGCCAGAGTCGACTCGTAGAAGCCAAAGTATGGTCCATTATAGACCCACAGCTCGTCGATTTCGTCGCGATTGCGCTTCCCACAGTAGTCGAGGGTCGAGTCATTGATGATGACTCCGTAGTCAACCATCGCCGAGCTGGGGACGTATATCCCATTCATCGCATTAGACCAACTGCTCTCGTTGTACTGGTAGCCGTCGGCGAGCACCGGCCAGTAATTCCGTACATTAGTTTCGACTACTTGGTACTCAAGCTGACCGCCGCTGGCCTCGCGGAACAGGTCGATTGTCTGCGCGGTCAGGTCGGCGTGGTTTTGCCAGCCGCGATCCTCTACCAGGGTCTTGCCGTTGCTCAACAGTGGGTTGAAGACCAGCACCGCCACCTTCTTCACCAGCTTTGGCGCGGGCTGTTCAATGATCGTCGCAGTGACCTGGAGCGTGCCAGAGTTATCGTAGAGGCCGTTATCGGCGTCGTTGATCCGCAGCTCCAGGTAGCCTGTCTCGGTCATCACAATGTCGGTAGTGGCCCCGACCGGGTAGATCTGGCTGCCGATGCGGGCGATCAGCGCGCCGTTGGGCGCCGAGGGGAGCGGCTCAACACAGCTGGGCAAGCCACAGGGGCTGGTGCCAACGCCCGGGTTGGGCGGCACCGTTCCCGTCCAGTGCGTCCAGGTGCCGTTGACAACCTGGACGCGCAGCCTCTGTCCAACGTGGACAACCAGGGGGCTGCGCTGCCAGCCCAGAGTCGACTCGATCGGGAAGGCACCCGGGATCACCGGGTCAATCGACACCTCCAGGCTACCGGAGTTATCGTAGAGACCGTTATCGGCGTCGTTGATCCGCAGCTCGACCGTACCGCTCTCGATCACTGTAATATCGTTTTGTTCCCCGACCGGGTAGAGCTGGCTGCCGATGCGGGCGATCAGCGAGCCGTTGGGTGCCGAGGGAAGCGGCTCGACACAGCCGGAATGTCCGCAGGGGTTGGTGCCAACGCCCGGGTTGAGCGGCACCATTCCCGTCCAGTTCGTCCAGGTGCCAGCAGTCACCTGAATGCGGATCGTCTGCCCAGCGGTGGCGGCGAACGTCGTGTTCTGCCAGCCCTGGTTGGCGACAATGGTTGTCGTCTGCGCGCGGGCAGGTAGCGCGATCCAGAGCCATGCGCTAACAAAAATCAGTGCGATCAGGGCAGCGACTCTTCGCGAAAGCCTGGCCATAGCAAATCCCTCTGAGATGCTTGAAATCGATATGAAATTAGCAAATACACACTATTCTAAATTCGCAAGATTAATTTTATGTGACGCCCGGCAACAACATCCTGTAAGGTGAGCGTGAATACGCGCGCCTCCTGCAGGATACCGGTAGTGGTGCCATCCCAGATGGTCTCTGCTCCAGGGAGCGAGGGCGGGACGCCCTCGCTCCCAATACCATTCGCGATGAAGCCACTACCCAGGATGCCTTGCGTAGATCGCCCGCCCGGTCTGTGAACGTGTGCGCAGCATGAGGCAGCCCTGATCATCCCGTGCATTTCCTTGACACCGCTAGAATCAGCGTGCTATACTCCAGGTACAGATACGATAGTAAACACTAATGAAATGATCTCCGTCACATGATGGGCATCGAGCGCAAAGAGCAAGGCACAACCCGGCAGAGCATTCTCCAGCTGCTGCGCCGGCACGGTCAGATGACCGCGCTGGAGCTGAGCGAGTCGCTGTGCATCGGCGCGGTAGGGGTGCGCCAGCACCTGGCGATGCTAGAGCGTGATGGGCTCGTGGATATCGCCGGGCTGCGCCGCAGCGTCGGCAGGCCAAGCAACCTGTACGCGCTCACCCCCGAGGCCGAAAATCATTTCCCGAAGCGCTACGATCGTATCGCCCTCGACCTGATCAGCTATGTGGCCGAGTCGGGCGGCGACCGGGCCGTGGAGGCGCTGTTCGACCGTCGGCGCGAGTCGATGGCACGCGAATTGCAGCCTCGCCTCGTAGGCAAGGCCCGCCCCGAGCAGGTCTCCACCCTGGCCACCATCCTCATTGAGCAGGGCTACATGTGCGAGTACGAGCAGCTTGAGGATGGCTCCTTCCTGCTCACCGAGTACAACTGCCCGATCGACTGCATCGCCCGCCACCACCCGCAGCTCTGCGCCCATGAGATCCAGCTCTACGAGGATCTGATCGGCGCACCGATCCTGCGCGAGAGCACCATCGCCCAGGGCAGCCACTGCTGCCGCTACCGCATCCCCGCCTAACGTTATCTCGCTGCACCTTATCACCCGCCACTCCCGCCGGGGCCACAGGCCCCTGGTTTTTTGTCCGCAGCCGACACCTGGCACGTCGGTTGCAACACCCTGTGTAGAATAACACTGTTTCTGCTATCTGAAGGAGAACCACAATGGCGTTCGAACTCCCGCCGCTTCCGTATGACTACACCGCCCTTGAGCCCCATATCGACGAGGCGACGATGCACTTCCACCACGATAACCACCATAACGCCTACGTCACCAACCTGAACAACGCCCTGGCCAAGCACCCCAACCTCGCAGGCAAGAGCCTCGCCGAGCTGCTCGGCAACCTCGACGCTGTCCCCGAGGACATCCGCGCCGCCGTGCGCAACAACGGCGGCGGCCACGCCAACCACAGCCTGTTCTGGCAGGTTATGGGGCCGAACGCCGGCGGCGAGCCCACCGGCGCCCTGGCCGCCGCGATCAGCGCGGCATTCGGCAGCTTCGCCGACTTCAAGGACAAGTTCAAGGCCGCAGGCACCGGCCGCTTCGGCTCCGGCTGGGCATGGCTCGTCGCCGCCAAAGATGGCAGCCTCACCATTACCAGCACGCCCAACCAGGACACCCCGGTGATGGAGGGCAAGACGCCCATCCTCGGCCTGGATGTCTGGGAGCACGCCTACTACCTGAAGTACCAGTTCAAGCGCCCCGGCTATATCGACGCCTGGTGGAATGTGGTGAGCTGGGCCAAGGTGGCCGAGCTCTACGCCGCCGCCAAGGGGTAGCACTGAGGCGCTGAGGCACTGAGTCGGTGAATCGAAAGGGGGGCGCGGCAATTGCCGCGCCCCCCCCTTTTGACTCGCCCGGTGTTAGTTTAGCAGGCTTTGGCAGTAGTATACGACAAATGGCAGAAATCTCGGCTTTCCCTGACCCCTGACCCCTGACCCCTGGCCTTACCAGCCCCAGCTGCCGGGGCCGCCCTTGAAGGGGCCGACGATCTCGCTGGTGATCCAGCCGCCGTAGAACTCGCCGGGCTGCGGCGTCACCAGCTCGTCGCCAACATAGCAGGCGTCCATCGGCCCGGCGTAGAAGGAGACGTAGCCAGCCAGCGGGGCGAAGTCGGCCGTGGGCTGTGGGTAGCACCAGGCGACATCTTTCACACTGCGCTCGCCCACCGTCAGCGTGTAGTAGGCCGCGCGGCCCTTCCACTCGCAGAGGCTGCTGCGCGCGGTGCGGTGCAGGTACTGCATCTGGATGTCGTCTGGCGGCAGGTAGTAGCCCGGCGGGTGGCTCGTCTCCAGCGCCCGGAAGGCCCGGCGCGTGTTGGCGATCTCCACCCCATTGAAGATGATCCGGATCTGGCGGTTGACCGGCTCTATGCGCGGCGGGCGCGGGTAGTCCCAGACGCTCTCCTGGCCGGGGCCGGGCACAATGCGCTTGATCATCATTACTCCTTTGTGCTGCGTCGTGGGCGCGGCCCATAAGGAGCCGCATAGTATCATTATACGCACCCTTTATGCGCTCGGGCGCGGTATATCTTCAGGGGCGCGGCACGGCTTTTGGTAGAAAAAACGCTTGTGCTAGGCGAACCTGTGTGCTATAATAGAACGCATGTCCGAGGCCGGCCCGTCGCGTTGACAGGGCACCTCCCCTATAGTAGAGTAATGAAGGAGCAAGCACGAGTGAGTACGCTAAATGGAGGAGCGCCCGCAATGGCTATCTCGCCTGAGAAAGAGAAAGCCCTGGCTGCGGCCATGACTCAGATCGACCGCAAGTTTGGCAAGGGCTCGATCATGAAGATGGGCGAGGCCAACCCGCGGTTCACGATCGAGGTCATCCCAACGGGCGCGATCGCCCTAGATATTGCGCTCGGCGTGGGCGGCCTGCCCCGCGGCCGCGTGATCGAGATCTTTGGCCCAGAGAGCAGCGGTAAAACTACGCTGGCCCAGCATATTATCGCCGAGGCCCAGAAGATCGGCGGTCTCTGCGCGTTCATCGATGCCGAGCACGCCTTCGACCCGATCTACGCCAAGCGCTGCGGCGTCAACATCGACGACCTGCTGATCTCCCAGCCCGACACCGGCGAGCAGGCGCTGGAGATCTGCGAGACCTTGGTGCGCTCCAACGCCCTAGACGTGATCGTGATCGACTCGGTGGCCGCCCTCGTGCCCCGCGCCGAGATCGAGGGCGACATGGGCGACTCACTCCCCGGCCTCCAGGCCCGCCTGATGAGCCAGGCGCTGCGCAAGCTCTCCGGCGCGATCAACAAGAGCCGCACCGCCGTGATCTTCCTCAACCAGTTGCGCATGAAGATCGGCGTGATGTTTGGCTCCCCCGAGACGACCACCGGCGGGCAGGCGCTGAAGTTCTACGCCTCGGTGCGCCTCGACATCCGCCGCATCGAGACGCTCAAGCAGGGCCAGGAGGCGATCGGCGCCCGCGCCCGCGTCAAGGTGATCAAGAATAAGGTCGCCCCGCCCTTCCGCCAGGCCGAGTTCGACATCCTCGCCAACGAGGGCATCTCCCGCGAGGGCAATATTATGGATGTCGGCGTCGAGCTGGGGATCATCCGCAAGAGCGGCGCGTGGTTCTACCTCGGCGAGGACCGGCTCGGCCAGGGCCGCGAGAATGTGCGCGAGTTCCTCAAGGAGAACAAGGCGCTCACCGATGAGATCGAGCGTCTGGTAAAAGCGCAGGCCCTGACGAACGTCAAGGCCGCCGCTCTCCCGGCCGTCGCCACCGATGATGATGATGAGGACGGCCTCTTCGAGGAGTAGTCCTATTTGCATGCCACAAAATGCAGATTGCAGATTGGAGCCCAATCTGCAATCTGCGTTTTGCGGTATGCGCCGCAGTCATGCCCACAGGTACGATCACCGCCCTCCGCGCCCAGGCCAACAATAGCCAGCGCGTCAACGTGTTTCTCGACGGCGAGTTCGCTATCGGGGTCAGCCTGAACACGCTGGCCCGCGAGAGCCTCGCTGTCGGCCAGCAGATCGACGACGCGGGCTGGGCACGCCTCGAGTCTATCGAGCAGGCAGATAAGGCGCTCCAGGCTGGCATGCGCCTGATCGATGTTCGCCCGCGCTCAATCACCGAGCTGCGCCAGCGCCTGCGCCGCAAAGAGTTCCCCGACGACGCCATCGACTACGCCATCACCCGGCTCTCTGAGATCGGCCTGCTCGACGACGCCGCCTTCAGCCAGCAGTGGGTAGACAACCGGCGCGCCTTTCGCCCGCGCGGCAGCCTGGCCCTGCGCGATGAGCTGCGCCGCAAGGGGGTCTCGCGCGACCTGATCGACGCGGCGCTTGCCGTCGATGAGGGTGATGAGGAGGACGCCGCCGAGCAGGAGGCCGAGCGCGCACGCACCCTCGCCCGAGTTGCCCTGCGCCGCTACGCAACATCCCCCGACCGCTTCACCTTCCAGCGCAAGCTTGGCTCCTACCTGCAGCGCCGTGGATTCACCTTCGGGACGATCCGCCCGATCATTGATGATCTCTGGGCAGAGATACAGGCATCAGGCGATGCGCTTGATGAAGAGACACCCTAACGATTACGGATTGTCGATTGTCGATTGTCGATTATCGATTATCGATTGCAGAAAGGTTCCAGCATCATTTACAGATTAGCCTGACGAAGCGCATTCTATTGCGCAAAATCGACAATCGACAATCGATAATCTGCAATCTGCAATCACGCTCTGGCCCGGTTCTTGCCCGAAAGCTGCTGCCGTGCCTGCACACTATTCGTGTAGAATTGCTATAATGTCGCCCGAAAAAGGAGACCCTCGTGCCCGATGTTCAATACCTTGGCCACTCCTGCTTCCGTCTGCGTGGGCGTGATGGCACCGTCCTCTGCGACCCCTACAGCCGCTCGATTGGCATGGACCTTGGCCGCCCCTCCGCTCATATCATCACCGTCAGCCACGATCACCCCGACCATAATTTTGTCGCTGGCGTCAAGCCGCTGCGCGAGAAGGCATTTGTCATCGATGGCCCCGGCGAGTACGAGGTCAGCGGCGTCCTGATCACCGGTGTCCGCACCGCTCACGACACCAATAAGGGTGCCGATCGCGGCTTCAATACGGTGTTCGTCATCCACCTCGACGATGTGGTCTTCTGCCACCTCGGCGACCTTGGCCACGAGCTGACCCAGGCTCAACTTGAGGAGATCGGCAATGTCGATGTGCTCTTCGTGCCAGTCGGCGGCGGCGAGACGATCGGCCCCGCCGAGGCAAATAATGTGATCAGCCAGATCGAGCCGAAGATCGCTGTCCCCATGCACTTCGCGTCGGCCCAGCTCTCGTTCGAGTACGACCTGCTCCCCCTAGAGAAGTTCACCCACGAGCGCGGCATCAAAGAGATCGTCCCCGTAGACAAACTCTCCGTCACCACCGCAAACCTGCCCCCAGAGAGCGAGGACACCCGCGTCGTGATTCTGCGCGCAGTGAAGGAGTGAAACCGCACGATGACTCATTGATGACAGCCGCCTATTCCCGGTAAAAGCCTCTGCGATGTGCGTTTGTATCTATAACTTGTCGCCCGTAGGGAAAACGCAGGCTGCTGCGCAGCAATGCGCAAGCCCTCAGGACGCTGAAAGCGTATGAGGCAGCCACGAGGGCCACACAACCGTCTTTATGGCTGATGTGGATCTGTTCACAAAATGTATGGGAACAATCACTCGCCTGATGCGGACGTTTGTGTGGGTCGGAGCAGCCGTTCGGTTGCCCGACCCACGTTTTATTTCGGCCTACCGGCTGTAGTGGGGGCAAGGGCATAATACCCACGCCAGACACAGTAAGCACGAGCGCATAAGCAGGCGGGCATTAGCGATATCCACACAAGGAGATTGGTGAGCATGGCGAAGTACATCTTTGTAACCGGTGGTGTGGTCTCCTCAGTCGGTAAGGGCATTAGCGTCGCCTCTATCGGGCGCCTGCTCAAGAGCCGCGGCCTGCGCGTGTCGGTCCTAAAGCTTGACCCCTACCTCAACGTCGACCCTGGCACCATGTCGCCCTACCAGCACGGCGAGGTCTTTGTGACTGAGGACGGCGCCGAGACCGACCTTGACCTCGGACATTACGAGCGCTTTATCGACGAGAACCTCTCGCGCCTGAGCAATGTGACCACCGGCCAGATCTACTCGTCGGTGATCCAGAAGGAGCGGCGCGGCGACTACCTGGGCGGGACGATCCAGGTGATCCCGCACATCACCGATGAGATCAAGTCGCGGATTGCCGCCGTCGGTAAGACGAGCAATGCCGATGTGGTGATCGTCGAGATCGGCGGCACGGTCGGCGATATCGAGAGCCTGCCCTTCCTAGAGGCCATCCGCCAGATGCGCAAGGAGTGTGGGCGCGATAACGCACTCTACATCCATGTCACGCTGCTGCCCCACATCGGCTCGACGGATGAGCTGAAGACGAAGCCCACCCAGCACTCGGTGATGGCCCTGCGCGGTGTCGGCATTAGCGCCGATGTGATCCTCTGCCGGGCCGACTTCGCAATCTCCGAGGATATCCGCGACAAGGTGGCCTTCTTCGCCGACGTGGACACCCGCGCGGTCATCCCCGTGCAGACGGTGGACTCGATCTACGAGGTGCCCCTGGTGCTTGAGGAGGCCGGCCTCGGCGAGTATCTGTGCGACCGGCTCGACCTGGGCTGTAGCGCACCCGACCTGACCGAGTGGCTTGAGCTTGTCCAGATGATCAAGCAGCCGAAGCGCGTGGTGACGGTGGCTCTGGTGGGCAAGTATGTTGAGCTGCGCGATGCCTACATCAGTGTGGTTGAGGCGCTGCGCCACGCCGGGCTGCACCAGGAGCTCGATATCGACATCCGCTGGATCTCGTCCGAGCAGGTCGAGCGTGAAGGGCCAGAGCGGCTGCTCGCGAACGTGTACGGCATTGTCGTGCCGGGCGGATTCGGCGACCGGGGCATCGAGGGCAAGATCATGGCGGCCGACTACGCCCGCACCCAGGAGATTCCCTACCTGGGGCTCTGTCTGGGCATGCAGTGCGCTACAATTGCCTTCGCCCGCCAGCTGATCGGCAACAACGAGGCGAACAGCACCGAGTTTGACCCGCACACGCCGCACCCGGTGATCGACCTGATGCCCGACCAGCGCGATGTGACCGACAAGGGCGGCACGATGCGTCTGGGCATCTACCCCTGCGTCCTGAAGCCCGGCACGCGGGCGGCTGAGGCGTACGGGGCCGACGAGGTGATGGAGCGCCACCGCCACCGCTTCGAGTTCAACAACAAGTACCGCGCCCTGCTTGAGGAGGCCGGGTTCGTGATCAGCGGCCACTCGCCAGACAATCGCCTGGTTGAGATCATCGAGCTGCGCGACCACCCCTGGTTCGTGGGCAGCCAGTTCCACCCCGAGTTTCTGTCGCGGCCGAGCCGCCCCCACCCGCTGTTCCGCGAGTTTGTGGCCGCCGCCGCTCGCACCCTGCGTGCAGGCGAGGTGCAGCAGCTTCGCCTGAGCGACCCTGAGGAGACGCAGTCGGTGCGGGCCTGGGTGGCAATGGAGATGTCGTAGATACGAACACCGGGTACGGTGATTATGAGGGTTTGGGAGTGGCAACGCCACTCCCAAACCCTTTTTGATTGTAGTCTGGTGGAGCGAGAGCACATGTGCCTCACTATTCTTTGTGACTAAAAGTTGCCGTAACGGGCATGGGAAAGCCTCAAAGTGGCTATTGCGGACAAGTAAAAAAGGCGTATAATGAGAGACTATCTGGGATGGCTTTGGCACAGGCGAACGGCACACTCGGCTCCTGCGATCCCCTGGCGGGACGGGATCGGCGCATCTGCTCGCTACCCAGGCGCGGACCAACCTCGGTGTTAGACCCATTTCAAGGAGTGGCGAGCCATGAGCTTCGCAGACAAGACCCTGACCTGTCGGGATTGTGGGATGGACTTCGTGTTTACGGCTGGCGAGCAGGAGTTCTACGCATCAAAGGGATTTGTGAACGAGCCGACGCGCTGCCCGTCCTGCCGGCAGAACCGCAAGTCGCAGGCGAGCTCCGGCGGCTCCCGCGATGACCGCGCCCCGCGATCCTCGTCGTATGCCCCGGCAGCCCCGCGCGAGCGGGTGTCGTACAAGGTCACCTGCGCCAATTGCGGCCAGGAGACGACGGTGCCCTTTGTCCCGCGTGGCACGAAGCCAGTCTACTGTAGCGACTGCTTCGACCAGATGCGCGGCGGCAGCTCGGGAGGTGCAGGGGGGGCGCGCCCGCGCTACTAAAGCCTGATCACAGACACACGAAGACGGGGGCGGCATATGCCGCCCCCGTCTTCGTGTGTCTGTGATCCGCGCCTACTCTAGGTAGTCGCGCAGATGCTGCCCAACATCGGGGCTACGCAGACGACGCAGCGCCTCGGCCTCGATCTGACGGGCGCGCTCGCGAGTCATCCCAAGGGCGCGACCAACCTCCTCCAGGGTGCGTCGGCGGCCATCGACCAGTCCATAGCGCAGGTCGATGATGCGGCGCTCACGCTCGTTCAGATGATCCAGCGCGGCCGAGAGGTCGCGGCGGAGCAACTGGGCCGAGGCGAAGTCGCCGGGTGTTGGCAGGTCATCGTCGGGCAGGAAGTCGCCCAGCGTATGCTCTCCCTCATCGCCCACAGGCGTCTCCAGAGAGACGGGGCGGCGGGCCGCCTCAAGCACGCGCTCGATGCGCTCGATCGGCTGGCCGAGGGCGATGGAGATCTCCTCGGGGGTGGGCTGGCGCTCCAGCGACTGCGAGAGCCGCTCGGAGGTGCGCTTGACCTGGCTGACCGACTCGCTCATATGCACGGGCAGGCGGATAGTACGCCCCTGCTCGGCGATCGAGCGGGTGACGGCCTGGCGGATCCACCAGGTTGCGTAGGTGCTGAAGCGGTTGCCTTTGCGGTGGTCGAACTTCTCGACCGCACGCATCAGGCCGATGTTCCCCTCCTGGATGAGGTCGAGCAGAGAGAGACCGCGACCGACATACTTCTTGGCGATGCTCACCACCAGGCGCAAGTTCGCCTGGATGAGGTGTCGTCGCGCCTCGTTGCCGCTATCTACGTCGCGATCAAGGGCGCGGCGCAGGGTCAGGCTAATCTCCTCATCCGATGCAAGCCGCTCCTCGGCGGCGTCGCCGCGCTCGATTCGCTCGGATAGCTCCACCTCCTCGCGGGCGTTGAGGAGCGAGACCTTGCCGATCTCCTGGAGGTAATGCTGTACGGCGTCGGGCGTTGGCTCGACGTTCCGGGTGTTCTCTGTGGGCTCGCTGGTCATATCGTCGACCTCAGTCAGCCGATCGACATCCGACTCGTGTCGCGTATCGTGCGAATTGGCCATTCCCCAAAGCGTTTTGGTTCGCTTGAGCATCGGTTCTGTGCTCCTAGCCTAGCTGCAAGAGACACAAGACGGCCCCTCCCAGAAGAGGAGGAGCTGCGCCCTCAAGCAGATCTTTAGTTGCACTCAACAAAGCGGGGTTAAGTGTGAGATGGGCGCAAGGCTGCTGATGCTACGTACACAGCCGCTTGGGCTGATATGTGCAATGAAAAGTATAGATATAATAACGCAATTTGTCAAGTACTTGTTTTTTGTCAACATTATTAGGTATTGTCGCAGGGCATATGCAACATCGGCTGATGCCACCGCCCGGCCGTTACGCAGCAGAGGTTAGAGCAGACGCGGGCTCACCGGCGCAGGGCGGCGGCCACCTGCCCGGCGACGCGGGCGTTCTGGCGCAGCAGCGCCACGTTCGTCGCGATGCTTTCGCCGTGGGTCTCCTCGGCCATCGCCGCAAGCAGGAAGGGTGTCACGGCGGGGCCGCGCACCCCGGCGGCGGTGGCCCGCTCCAGCGCGCGGCCAATCGCCACCTCGACCTCAGCCCGCTCCATGGCGACCTCGGCTGGCGGGGGCACGCAGAGCAGCAGGCCACCCGGCGCGGCGACGGCGACATTCCGGCGCTGGGCAGCCCAGATCCGGGCGACCTCGGCTGGATCATTGGCGCGCGCAGGGACAGGCAGGCCGCTGCTGCGGCTATAGAAGGCCGGGAACTCATCGGTGCCCAGGCCCACCAGCGGCACGCCCAGGGTCTCCAGATACTCCAGGGTGGCCGACAGATCCAGGATGGCCTTGGCCCCGGCGCAGACGACAATCACCGGCGTGCGTGCGAGCTCGGTCAGGTCTGCCGAGATGTCCCAGGTGAGTTCAGCGCCCCGGTGGACGCCGCCAATGCCGCCGGTGGCGAAGACCTCAACCCCGGCGGCGGCGGCGAGGGCCATGGTGGCGGCCACAGTGGTCGCGCCATCGGCGCCCTGGGCGATGGCGGCGGCCACATCGCGTCGGCTGAGCTTGCGCACCTGGGCCGAGCGGGTGGCGAAGCGCTCGATCTCGGCGGCGGCCATGCCGACGGTGGGCACCCCGGCGGACACGCCGACGGTGGCGGGCACGGCCCCGGCGGCGCGCACCTCGTCCTCCATAGCGCGGGCAAGCTCAAGGTTCTGCGGGTAGGGCAGCCCGTGGCTGATCACGGTGCTCTCCAGCGCGACGATGGGCCGGCCTTCGTCGAGGGCGGCGGTGAGTTCTGCTGAAATACGGAGCATGGCGGCTTCCTTATCATGTGCCTTCGTCGTGCTACACCCCTGCGACATCCAGCGCATAGGTAATGGCCTGATCGAGCGTCAGAGACATCCCGGTTGCCCACTCAGCCGCGAGTACGGCATGGTCAAGCAGGCGTCCGATAGCATCGTTCCGGCTGATGATGGCGGGGATCGCCATCGGCGGCGGTTGGACACGCAGGGCCGTGCGTAGGGAGGCGGCGGTCGCACAGAGGCGGGCGGCCCGAGCGGCCTGTCCGTGCGCTAGAGCAATGTCGGCGAGATACTCTAGGGCGTAGGCGATGCGCAGCTTGTTGCCGAATTGCTGAAAGGTTCGCAGGCTATCGCACAGACAGGTAGTTGCCTGTGCATAGTCGCCCTGGAGTAACAGAACACAGCCCATACTATTCAGCGTATCAGCAATGCCGCGTTGATTTCCGATCTGGTGATTGATGGTGAGGCTCTCCTGGAAGCGCTCAAGGGCTTGATTGTACCACGCTGGCCCTGCGGCGAACTCAGCGTCGCCCAGATTGTTAAGCGCCACGACGATCATGGGCAGGTCGCCGATCTGGCGGCGCAGGGCCAGACTCTCTTGGTGCCAGGTAATAGAGCGCATAAAGTCGCCGAGCGATTCGGCTGCGAGGCCCAGGGTGTTAAGCGTCTCAGCGATGCCCTGCGAGTCGCCAAGCTCGCGCCAAAGAGCCAGGCTCTCATGGGCTAGGCGCTCGGCCTCGTGGGGGTAGCCGCGTGCCCATTCAAGGCCAGCCAACGCATCGATTCCTTTGGCAAGGGCACGAGGCGACAGCGCTACGCGCTGCGCGAGTACCCGCCGCAGCCATGTCACACCCTCGTCGATGTGGCCACCCCAATACCAGAACAGCTCAAGCGCTGCGCACAGGTGGAGGGCAAGCTCAGCTTCGGCCTGGCCCAACAGCCACTCAAGGGCGGCGCGCATGTTAGGCTGCTCTGCTTCAAGCTGACGAAACCATATGGCCTGGTTGGCACCACGCAAATGCGATGCAGCCTGCTCTGCGAGCGATAGGTAATACCTTGCGTGGCGACGCTGTATGTCTGCCAGATCGCCACACTCGGCCAGACGCTCTAGGGCATACTCGCGCACTGTAGCCAGCATCCGGTAGCGCATCGGCTCCTCTGCGTATGCTGCAGCGAAGATCATATGGTGGTCAAGCAGGGCCGCCAGTGCGTCGAACGGCAGTGCGGGGCGCTCAGGCTGGGCAGCGACCACAGCGGCCAGCGCCTCGGCGGTATAGCCCCCGCTGAAGACGGCCATATGGGCGAACAGTGCTTGAGAGTCGAGATCGAGCAACTGATAGCTCCAGTCGAGGGTGGCGCGCAGAGTGTGCTGGCGCGGCGGGAGGTCGCGGGCACCGCCGGTGAGCAGTGCGAGGTCGAGCCGCCCGCGCTCGCCCAAGAGGTAGGCGTGCAGCTGGGCTGGCGCGAACTGCCTGACGCGGGCGGCGGCAAGCTCGATCGCCAGGGGCATGCCATCGAGGGCGACACAGAGCGCCGCAACATCGGCAGCATTCGCCACATCTAGGGCAAAGCCAGGGCTAGAGGCCCGCGCCCGCTCGCAGAAGAGGGCCACGGCAGGGTACTGCGCCAACTCGTGCGAAGGGGGAGGCGAGTCGAGGGGCGGCAGGCCGAGCGGGGGCACCACAAACTGCTGCTCGCCCGAGATGCGCAGGGTGACGCGGCTCGTAACCAGAGCCTGAAGGTTGGGGCATGCGTTTAGCAGGGCGCTCAGGGCGGGTGCCGCCGCCACCACCTGCTCGAAGTTATCGAGTACCAGAAGCATACGCCGCTCGGCGATGGCGGCGACCAGCACCTGCGGCCAGGGCTGCTCCGGAGCGGCGGGGATGCTGAGGGCGTGGGCGAGGGTTGGCAGTACCAGGGCAGGTTCGGCGATATCAGCCAAGGCCACAAATGCCACCCCGTCGGGGAATGCGTGGGCGCTGGCCCCGGCGGTATGAAGCGCCAGGCGGGTCTTGCCGCAGCCGCCGGGGCCGGTCAGCGTGAGCAGGCGACCGCAGGAGAGCAGCCGAATCACATCGGCCTGATCTGCGTCTCGCCCGATCATGGCCGTGAGCGGGCGGGGGATAGGCTGTAGCTTGAGCGGCGGATTGAGGGCGTTGGGCGGCGTGAGGTCGGGGGATGGGCAGCGCTGGAGGGCGGCGGCGAACTCGGCGGGCGGGAAGAGCGGCTGGATCTGGGGCAACAGGGAGGGCAGCCCCGACAGCAGGGCCAGATCAACTGCCTCGTTGGCGCTACAGCGGCGGGCGGCGGGGAGCCTTTCGGTCAGTGCATGGAGCAAGGCCAGCAGCTCGGCGGGCGCGATGTGGGGGCGGCGATCAACGCGCAGCGTGAAGCGGTTCTCAAACTGATCCTCCGAGAGATCGACGCCGTGGCCCGCCATGCGCCCGACCACGGCCACTACCGAGAGCCGGTTGCGCCTAAGGATTTGGCGAACCAGGGCCGCGATGCGCTGCTTCTCCGTGGGAGTGTGCATGAGACGCCTCCGCTACTCTTGGGGGAGGTGTGGACGCCCGATTTTCCGTCGATCCGGACGGAAAAAGCGTCCGTCTCTATACTACCATAGCGATGAGCGCATATGGCTAATCGTATGATCATATGGAGGTACAGCTTCACTTCTTACCTGTGCTGCCCTACCCACTATTTACGCACTCAGCTAAAGGGGCCCAACCATGTTGCCAAGAAGCAAAAGTATGCAGAGTCGGCTACGCACGCTGTTCGCCGGTATTGTGTTCACGGTCACCGTGGCGATCCTCGCTACAGGCGGGGCGCATCCGGTGCAGGCACGTTCGCTCCACCTCGTCGATCAACCTCCCCTTATGTCTGGCCTCACTGCGCTACCACAAAGCGGTAGCCTCTTTTTTGTCTCGAACCGCAACGGCAGCCAAGAGATCTATCGCCACGACTTCCCCGGCGGCGCGGTGAAGCAGATCACGAACGTTGGCGCAGGCGCGATGGAGTCGTTCCCTTCCGCCTCGCCCGACGGCAAGCAGGTCTGCTTTGAGAGCCACCGCACTGGCAACTTCGAGATCTTCTGTACTGACCGCGACGGCAATAATCCGACGAACCTGACCAATGACCCCGGCGATGACGGGATGCCGCGCTTCTCGCCTGATGGTACGCAGATCGCTTATCACCGGCGTGCGGCGGGCGAGGCGAATTTCCAGATCTGGGTGATGAACGCCGACGGCAGCAACAAGCGCCAGCTGACCTTCGAGAACGCCTATATGGGCGAGCCATTCTGGTTCCCCAATGGCACGAAGCTGGTCTTCGACGGCGATAAGCCCGACCGTAATCTGCTCATGATAAATCTCGACGGCAGCGGGCTAACGGTGATTAACAACAAGCCCGGCGAGCAGCGCCGCCCGAGTGTCTCGCCTGACGGGATGTATATCTACTATGACTCGAGCGAGAGCGGCGTGTTCCAGATCTACCGCATGCTCTTCGATGGCAGTAATCAGACCGCACTGACCAGCAGCGGACAGAACTTCTTGCCCCAGGTTTCGCCCGATGGTACACTGGTTGCCTTTATGTCTACCCGCGACGGTGGCGATCAGGAGATCTACCTGAGCAACATTGACGGCAGCGGCCAGACCCGGCTGACAAGCAGCGTGGGGGTCGATGTCCTGCCGTCGTGGGCAAACCCTCTGCCGGTCTGCGCCCCTGAGACGCTGACGGTGCCCTTTGTGAACGGCCCCAACGGCGTTACCTCGCAGAAGGTCTACGGGGTTGTTGATGTTGGCGGCGGCCGTATTGGCGGTGGTGTTGAGCTCCCGCCCGGTGGCGGAATCGGAACGCCGCCCGTCACGGCGGATGGCGGCGACCCAAGGACAGCGGCGGCCACTCCCGCCGCCACGACCCTGACCCTGACCGTGTCGGGCAGCGGACATGCCGCCGGGACAGCGTCCAGCGACGCCTTCTACATCTACACGAACGCGCAAGGTGGTGCAGTGACGCCGCAGCACTACACGGTCTACTACAACTGGGTACTCTGGATCAACGGCCAGCACGTCGAGAGCCTCATCCCCGGCGGGCAAGTGCCGGCCTATCGCGCCGACCACACCTACACCTTCCAGGTTAGCGTGCCGACCGGCAGGCTCTCCTTCGGCGTCGGCGACATCGCGGTGGGCGACAATAGCGGTAGCTATACCGTGGCCATCAGTGGGGAGTGCGACAGCGTCGATACGAGCAATAACGACGACCTCTTCGGCTACGGCTATGAACTCTGGACCGACCCGGTCGCGCCGCGCGCCGTCGCCGATCTGAAACTCGGGCTAACGGTTCATCGGCAGGGCGGTAAGGACCCGCTCCAAGGTGTAGAGGTCTACTTCTACGACGGCGACCCGTCGAGTGGCGGGAAGCTCATTCAGGCGAACACGATTCCTATGCTTGAGGTGCTCGATGCTAGCGCCAGTACGTTTGCCAGCTTTAGCTCGATCCCGACGCAGGGGAAACATGTACTCTGTGCGGTGATCGACCCCAACAACCGCGTGCCGGAGGGTATCGAGACCAACAACACGGTCTGCCGTGAGGTAGATGTGCTGGCCCCGGCGGCAGATATGATCGCGCCACGGGTTGACAATTTCAAGATCAACAATGGTGCGGCCAGCGTGAGTGATCGCGGGGTGAGCCTGAGCGTGAGCGTCTCGGACACTCCCGCGCCCAGCACCAATGTCCAGGCGGTCTTCTTCGTTGAGTATGTCTATAACCAGGCCAACGTATTCTGGGAGCCCGTGCAGACATCGAATTGGCTGGCCTACAGCGGGACGCCATCGACCTACGCATGGCAGCTCTCAGCGGGGTCGGGGATGAAGTTCATCCAGGCGTGGGCGCGCGATCAAGCCGGTAACATCTCGCGCTACCCCTACAAAGCCTACATCAACCTCGTTCTGCCAAGCGAGCAAGTTGAACTCAATGGGACACGCTCCTACCGCTACTTCTTGCGGCAGGGTGAGCAACTGACGGCGCGGCTAGAGCCGGTAAGCGGCGACCCGGATCTGTATATCTGGACACCGAACACGAACGAGCCGCCCTATGTGAGTAACCTACGCACCGGCGTAGACGCGCGCACCTTCGTGGCCGAGCAGGATGGCGTCTATCAGGTTGAGGTCTACGGCTACAGCGCAGCTTCGTACAATCTGACGGTGACGACCCCAGGCTCGTTGGCAAGCCTAGTGGCAACCGAGGGGGGCATCGACCCGACCAAGTCGCTGCGCAGCCGACCTGTTGTGGCGGTAGCAAGCCAGCCGGGCGATCAGTTCGTGATGCCCGATTTCACACCTGTGGCGAACAATAACAATATGGTCTATCTGCCCCTGATAGTGCGCTAACAGTGCTCCTTTCTGGGGAGGTACCTTTGCCTCCCCAGACTCAAACCTCTCCCCTGCGCGGCATACCTGATGCCACGCAGGGGAATTTTATTATCGCGCTTGCTCATTCACAGGCCGGGAGAGAAAGGCCAGACTGTCAAGCTGGAATAGCCGTTTTTGAAACTTGCCTTAGGGGTAAATTCCGATCACGCGCATAACCCTTCCTTAATCTTTCCCTACGATATCTTGGATCTGGCCGTTCATATGGTATGGTTGGCGCTATATATTCTGGCTGCACACCCGTCGACAGCAGCTAGACAGGACGTATTCATGGACTGGCAGGTCTCGCCATACATCCCGGCCCTCGTTATCTCTGGCATCGTCGCGTTCATCACCTTCGCGCTCGCGTGGCGCTGGCGAAACACCCCGGGCGCTGTCGAGATCGCTGCGCTTGCCTTCCTGAGCGGCCTCTGGTCGTGGCTCTACGCTCTTGAGCTGAGCAGCGCGGCGTTTGTTGTCGCCCTGACCTGGGCCAAGATCGAGTATATATGTATCGCTGGCGTGCCCACCATGCTGCTGGTCTTCGCCGCGCGCTACACCGACCGCGACGGCTGGCTCGCAGGGCGGCGCTGGCTTGTCCTGGCAGCCTTCCCTGCCCTGACGCTGCTGGCGGTCTGGTCAAACGACCTGCACCACCTCTACTGGGGCGAGATGCGCTGGGTCGTCAGCGGCTCAGTCAGCATCCTGAAGTTCTCCTACGGGCCGCTCTTCTGGGCCTTCATCGCCTACTCCTATATCTGTGTCACAGGGGCCACATGGCTGCTCCTGATGAGCATCCTGCGCGCGCCGCAGGCATACTGGGGCTCCACCGCCTCGCTGCTGGTGGCGGTCGCGGCGATCTGGGGCGGCAACGCCCTCTATATCACGGGCCTCAGCCCCTGGGGCTACCTCGATCTCACGCCTGTCGCGTCAACTATCTCCGGGCTTGCGATCACGCTCGGCATCTTCCAGCTGCGCCTGTTCGACCTGCTGCCGATCGCCCACAGCCTTGTCTTTGAGCAGATCGGCGACGGGGTGGTGGTGATCGATAACCAGAACCGCGTAGTGGATCTTAACCCGACAGCCCTGCGCGACTTTGGGCATGGGCGCAGCGCGGTCATCGGCACGCCGTCCTCCGAGTTCTTTAGCCGCTGGCCCCATCTGGTCGAGCGCTATCAGGAGAACGTACAGCTGAGCGATGAGATGGAGGTTCTCGCACCCGATGGCAAGCGCCACTGGCTCGACCTGCGGATCTCGCCGCTCCACGACCGGCGGGGCCGCATGCGCGGGAGGGTGATCGCCTGGCACGATATCACCGAGCGTAAGGAGGCGGAGGCCGACCTGCGCGCGGCCAGGGATGCGGCCGAGGCGGCGAGCCGGGCGAAGAGCGCCTTCCTGGCCAATATGAGCCACGAGCTGCGCACGCCGCTCAGCGCGATTATGGGCTACAGTCAGCTGCTGCGGCTTGAGGTCGAGCAGAGCGAGATCGCGCACGCCCTGCACGATCTCGATGTCATTGAGTCGGCGGGCGAGCACCTGCTCCAGATGATCGCCAACCTGCTTCAGCTCTCGCAGGTCGGGTCGCGTGACAATCAGATCAGCCTCACGCCAGTGAGCGTGGACGACCTGATCGCCGAGGTCGCCGAGTCGATGCGCGCGACCATAGCGCGCAAAGGCAACACACTTGTGGTGCGGCCCCCTCTCGCCCCCGCTGTGCTCCAGGCCGACCGGGCGCGGCTGCGCCAGGTGCTGCTGAACCTGCTCGATAATGCCGCAAAGTTCACCGAGGGCGGCACCATCACGATCGCGGTCGGCCACGAGGTTGATGAGGCCAGGGAGTGGGTGCTGATCTACGTGAGCGACACCGGCGTCGGCATCGAGCCCAGCGAGCTTGGCCAGCTCTTCGAGATCTTCGCCGAGCCCGACATCCAGAAGCGGCGCAAGTTCGGCGGCGCCGGGGTTGGCCTGGCGATCAGCCAGCGCTTCTGCCTGGATATGGGCGGCGATATTCGGGCGACGAGCGACCCCGGCCAGGGCACGAAGATGACGGTGCGGCTGCCTGTGGCTGGCCCGGCAGCGGTGTAGGTTGTGGATTTGACGCCCCAGAATATGCCGCGCTCAATCTGCAATCTTGTTCAGGGCACCACCGTGATCGTGGCGACCTCGTACTCGCCGAGCGGCACCGGCTCGCCGTCGAAGGTGACGGGCGGCCGCGCGTAGCTGGACGGGTCGAACAGGCCGACCACCACGCGGTACTCGCCGGGGGCCAGCCCCGGCGGCAGGTAGACATCGTTGGCGTCCACCACCATTGTCCCGGTGCGCCAGGAGCTGGTGGGGAAGCGGCCCTGCCAGGGCGGCGCGTCGCGCTGGGCGGGCACCCCGCCGTTGGCGTCAACCAGGTGGACGAAGATATAGAGGTCGTCGGCGAAGGGCTGCTCGACCTGCCAGAAGGTGCGTAGCCCGAGCACGCCGCCGGGCCTGATCGGGGCACCCTGCACCAGCATTGGCGGCGCCCCGTCGGCTGAGGGGTCGCCGATCGCCACGCCGAGCAGGCGCGCCCCGCCGAAGCGCAGGTCGCCGGGCGCGGGGCGGGGCACGTCGGCGGGCGAGAGGCCGGTCGTGATGACCAGCAGCCGCGAGCCAAGCATATCATTACGGTTATCGGAGCCGAACTCTGCCGTTATGCCCGCATCGAGCAGCTTGTCGTAGGCGGGCGGCGGGGTGAGTTGGTTCCAGCGCTTAGACGAGAGCACCAGATAGGCGTAGCCCTGGGCGCGGTACCAGGCCAGGTCGTGGGTCGCCATGATCGGCACGTCGGTCCAGCGCTGCTCGGTGGGGCCGGGCACCGGCTTCAGCTCGGCGGCGATGCGCGTCCCCGGCGGCACGTTCGCGGCGATCCAGTCGATCAGCTGCACGCGAGTGTCACCGCCGGCCTGACGGCCAACATAGGTCAGGCTGGTGGCGGCGGCAGGCAGCAGCAGCGCCCCTGCTACCACGGCCACCGCCCCCGCGCCGAGGAGCGGGCCACGGCGGGCGGCCACGCGGCCAGCCTCGACCACGGCCACCCCCACCGGGAGGGCGCAGGCCACTAGCAGCGGCAGCATATTCTGCATAAAGTGGGTCGGCCGCGAGAGGTGGATGAGCAGCGAGGGCACGGCGAAACCTAGCCAGACCGCCAGGGCGCGTGGGCGGCGGCGGGCCAGCAAAATCAGCCCGGCCAGCACGGCAATGCAGAGCAGCGGGCTCAGCCCCTCGAACAGGAAGAACTCGGCGTAGCCGCCGACGTTCCACGCGCCGCGGTACTGGCCGTTCGCCCCGTTATAGTTGCCCCACTGCCGCACCACCCCGCCCCCCACCTCGCCGAAGCTCAGCAGCGCGTAGGGCGTCCCCGCCACAAAGCCGATGCTTGCGGCGATGCCCGCAGCTGTCAGGCGCATCAGCTGCCCACCGACCACAAACTGATCGTTCGTCGCTGGCTGGGGGCCACCGACTCCCGACTCCCGACTCCCGACTCCCAGCAAAGCCGCCACCACAATCCCCCCGGCCACGATCCCAGCGTTGTACTTGGCAGATGCGGCCAGCCCAGCGAAGGCCCCGGCCACAATGAAGGCCCGCCAGCGGTTCGTGTCGGCGGCCAGGATCGCCGCGCCGAGGCTCAGACATGCCAGGAACGAGGCCGTGACATCGGTGGTGGCCCACTGCGAGAACTTCAGATGGTAGGGCAGCAGGGCCACCAGCAGCGCGCCCATCAGCCCGGCGCCCCGGCCCCAGCCGCGATTCCCCAGGCTGAAGGCCGCCAGGGCGGTGAGCGCCCCGATGCTGGCCGAGACCCAGCGCGACACGATGAAGAAGCCCGGCAGCGTCGTCACCACATAGGTCGTGACCGTCATCTGGCTCAGGTCGCCGTAGGTACCGGCGGCCAGGCCCAGGCGGTAGTGGACGCTTAGGGCGCCAAGCAGCAGGTAGACGAAGAGCGAGGGCTTCTGAAAGAAGTGCTGGTTCGGGTCGCCCGTGCGCAGCATGTCGATAACATAGTTGATTGGGTTAGGCTCGTCCGGGTGATCGACATAGGGCAGGCTCTGGCGGATGGTGAGCACCCGCAGCAGCAGGGCGGCCACGGCGATCAGGGCGGCCAGCAGCCACCAGCGCCATGTACGGGCGTTCGCTTCAGGGTATGTCTTCATTGGCGCAATACTACCACGTCGCAACAGCCCTGGCCCCCTCTGCACAACATGTTCAGCTCGCCCCTATAATAAGTACCAGGGTCATCCCACAGCATATAGCGGGCGATGATCGCGTGTGATAAGATAACCTGCACCCGCTCAATGTCGTACGGGGTCGGCAAACAGACAGGAGCCTTCATGTCGTCCGATCGGATCTCTCGCCGCGTCAACACCGTCCCCCCCTCCGGCATCCGCCGCTTCTTCGATATCGCGGCCACTATGCCTGATGTGATCTCGCTCGGCGTGGGCGAGCCAGACTTCATCACCCCCGCCGATATCCGCGCCGCTGGGCAGCGCTCGGTTGACCTGACCACGGCCTACACCTCGAACTCAGGTCTCAAGGAGCTGCGCGTGGCCGTGTCGTCCCACCTCAACGCGCGCTACGGCGTCGGCTACGACCCCGAGCAGGAGCTGCTGATGACGGTGGGCGTGAGCGAGGCCATGCTCGGCGCGGCCCTGGCCGTGCTCAACCCCGGCGACGAGGTGCTCGTCCCCGAGCCATGCTTCGTCGCCTACCCGGCCTCTGTGATCTTCGCCGACGCGGTGCCGGTGTACGTGCCCACCAGCGTGGCCGACGGCTTCCAGGTCAGCGGCGCGGCCCTTGAGGCGGCGATCACCCCGCGCACAAAGGCCATCCTGATCGGCTACCCCAACAACCCCACCGGCGCCGTGATGAGCCGCGAGCGCATGCTTGAGGTCGCCGCCGTGGCCGAGCGCCACGACCTGCTGGTGATCTCGGACGAGATCTACGACCGGCTGGTCTATGGCGTGGATCATGTCTGCTTCGCCGCCCTGCCCGGCATGCGCGAGCGGACGATCCTGCTGGGCGGATTCTCGAAGGCATACGCGATGACGGGCTGGCGCCTGGGCTGGCTGGCCGCGCCCGAGGATATCACCACCGCCGTGCGCAAGGTTCACCAGTACGCGATCATGTCTGCGCCCACCATGAGCCAGTACGCCGGGCTAGAGGCGCTGCGCTCCGGCGAGTCGAGCGTGCAGGAGATGCGAGCCGAGTACGACCGTCGCCGCAAGGTGATTGTGAGCGGCCTGAACAGCATCGGCCTGCCGACCTTCGAGCCTCAGGGGGCCTTCTACGCCTTCCCGTCGGTGGCCCACCTTGGCCTGACCAGCGATCAGTTCTGTGACCGGCTGCTGATGGAGGAGCAGGTCGCGGTCGTCCCCGGCGATGCCTTTGGGCCAAGCGGCGCTGGCCATGTGCGCGCCTGCTACGCCACATCTATGGATAAGATCGAGGAGGCGCTGGAGCGGATCGAACGCTTCGTACACCGGGTTTCGTAGCCGAGCGCTGTCCCCGTAGGGGCAAATGTGGTGCAGCCCATAGCGAGGCGGTGCGCAGATCAATCACCGGGGCCGTTCAAGAGAAGGAGCGAGGGAGTTGCTGGCAGCGTTGCCGCACTGGCACCATACGACGCGTGAATCTATCACATCCCGAACAACACGCAGAAGGAGGTTTCCCATGCCGGTTGAGCTGAGTAGCCTATCGACCATCTCAGGCCAGGACGACAGCACCGTGCATATCGAGGGCGAGATCCATTGCGCCCTCACCGGGCGAGTGCTTCACCCCGATGAAGCCTACTGGGCGCCACCCCTGGTGACGATGGGCGATCTTGTGACGACGCTCTGGAAGACCGCGACCACGAACCCGGGCGGTCTCGGCCAGGTGCTGATGAGCGAGCAGCCCAACGTGGCCTACGCCCCCGAGGCCCGTCAGGAGCTTGCCCGCCGCCGCTCCGCCGAGCAGCTCAAGCTGCTTGTCCTGCTCCTGGTGATCGCCGCCGCCCTGGTGATCCCGATCATGATGATGGTGATGAACTGAGCCAGAAGGTGGCGTCCATGTAGCGGACAGAACATCCGTCGTGGGGATAAAGCAGCGCCTCCAGTTTGCGTGGGCCCACGCAGACTGGAGGCGCTGCTTTGTACCTGCCCCGGTTTGCTACTGCACCGTGAAGCGGATCTCGTGAGAGACATCGTTGTCGAACTTATCGCTCTGCGAGCTGCGGGCCGCCATCACATAGAGCCCGCGCTGCGCATCGGCGGGCGCCGTCCACGTCCAGGTCACCTCGCCATTCGCATCGCCCCACAGCTCGTGGTCGAAGCGCACGATTGTGCCGTCGGGTTGGTTGAGCCAGTAGGCCACGCGCTCCTTCTCTTTGTAGCCGCTGGCGGTAAAGGTGAAGGTCGTCCCCGGCCCGCCGGTCTCGGGCGAGACAGAGGCGCTCGCCGTGGGCGCGGGCGTGTCGCGCACGATGGTGAAGGGGATCACCCGAAACACGTCGGACTTCTCGCCGTGGGCGACCGCCTGCCACTGGCCGGCGATCGCGTCGCTGGGGGCCGTCCAATCCCAGGTCACTGTGCCATCGGCGCTGCTACGCTTATACTCTGGGCCGTTCACGCCCTGGCCGTTCGGGTCGTTGAACCAGAAGTAGACCTTCTCGGGCTTATCGCGGAAGCCGCTGGCGATGAAGGTGAAGGTCGTGCCAGGCCCGCCCGAGGGCGGGGAGACGCTCGTGCCCGCCGCAGGGTCGGCCAGAACCACGCTGAAGGGCGTCTGGGCGCTGAGGTTCGAGTTCTCGCCGAGGACGTTCATCACCCATTCGCCATTGACCGCGTTATTCGGCACCTTGTAGGTCCAGGTGGCAGCGCCCTGGCGGTCGGCGGTGGCGACGATGCGGTTCTCGACGGGCAGGCCATCGGGCTTGGTGGGCCAGTAGTTCAGGTCCTCATTGGCCTCAAAGCCGCTGGCGCTGATCGTCAGGGTGCCGCCGGCCTGGACGGCGGTTGGGCTTACGCTGATCGTCGGCCCGGCCGGTACGGCGGGCTCTGGGTTGTTGCCGGTGATGGTGAAGGGCAGCGTCACCTGAAGCTGGCTGTCCTTGCCCTTCGTCACTGCCTGCCAGTCGCCGCTGGGCGCGTCGGCTGGTGCCGTCCACGTCCAGGTGACGACGCCATTCCCGTCGGAGAGGACGTAGGGCACGGCGCTGATCGAGCTACCGTCGGGCAGGGTGAGCCAGCTGCCGGCCACCTCGGTGCGGTTGAATCCGCCAACCACCACGGTGAAGGTGGTGCCGGGAGGCCCGGAGGTCGGCGTGATCGTCTGGCTGGGGCCGGCTGGGGCGGTGCCAGTGATTGAGAAGTTAATGTTGACCTGGCGGGTGCTGTCGAGGCCGCGTGCGCTGGCCACCCATGCGCCGATAGGCGCGTTTGCCGGCGAGGTCCAGCTCCAGCTCACCCCGCCGATCTCATCGGCATAGGCGCGGAACTCCTTGCCAGGGTCGAAGTCGCGGCTCTGGCCGTCGGGCTGGGTCAGCCATGCGCCGATCCGCTCGCCGGGCTTGAATCCGCTAGCGCTGAAGGAGAAGGTGGCGCCAGGCGTGCCGCTGGCGGGAACGACATTACCCAGATCCAGCGGTGCCGAGTCGATCACCGTGAAGCCGATCACCACGCGGACATCGCTGTTGATCCCGCGGGCCGTCATATCCCAGTGGCCGTTGGCGGTGCCGGGGGCCACATCCCAGGACCAGACGATCCCGCCGAGGGGGTTCGCGTAGACGGAGGGGTAGCGCGGGGCCACGCTGCCGTCGGGGCCGGTGACCCAAGAGTCAACCCGCTCGCCGGGGGTGAAGCCATCGGCGCTAAAGTTAAACCGCGTGCCGACGCTTCCCTCCTGGGGGTTGACAGTGCCGGCGGCGGCGCGCACCGGTGCCGCGACGAACAGCCCGGCCAGCAGGGCCAGGATGGCCAGTATCGGCAGAAGCCGTACGTATCGATGTGTCGTGACCATAGCCTTATTCCTATACTACTTCAGAGGTCGCCCCGTGCATGTTCGCACAGGTGCGGCCTGTGTGCAAGAGCCCTCGGTGCTATGCCTATTGATATGTCGCTGCTTGGGATCCCGTTGAAATGTGTCGGCCCCAACCACTCGCGAGGGGGGACGCGAGTCGCCGGGGCCAACAGCGATGCGGCACGGCGGAAACGTGCCGCGCATTATCAGTTCTCCAAACCCCATGGCAGCTTGTGTGATGCCGTCGTGATACAACCACCGCCCGTCGTAGCAATGCCGCCAGCGCTGCCGAAGCCCCGAGTGGCTGCCGTCCTGGTGCTTCGGCAACATTCTTGAAAAGTATTTAGGGGATGCTGTTTCGCATCGCAATGCCGTAGAGACGCCCCAGCGGGGCGTCTCTACGCAGTTATCGCTCAACCAATGTCGCCACCGTCACCCCATCGCCGCCGTCGCGGCCGGCGGCCGAGGTGAAGGTGGTGATCAGGGGGTGGCCCTGAAGCGTCTCGCGCACCACCTGGCGCAGCGCGCCGGTGCCCTTGCCGTGGAGCAGGCGAACCTGGCGCAGCCCGGCCAGGTAGGCGTCGTTCAGGTAGCGGTCGAGCTTGTCGCTCACCTCGCTCGCCCGCCAGCCGCGCATATCGAAGGTCATAGAGACATCGGCGGGGGTGGGCGGCAGGCTGACGCTGCGCGCGGCGGGGCTGTAGTCGCGCCGCCCGGTGTCGGGGCCAGCCTTCTCGCGCTTCAGCTCGCGCAGGTCGACCGTCATGCGGAAGCCGCCGACCTGCACGGCTGCGCTGCCGTCCTGCTCGTCGATCGAGACGATCTCGCCCTTCAGGCCCACCGAGCGCACCATCACCGTGTCGCCGGGCTGGAGCGGTCGCGGGGCTGTGGGCGTGGCCACGGCGGGGGCGCTCGCGCGCGGCTTGAGCTGCCGGGCGGCCACGTCCTTCGCCTTCACGCTGGCCTCGGCGAAGCGCTGCTCGGCCTCCTCCAGCCACTGGCGCGAGAGCGACACGCTGCGGAACTCCTCGCGCAGGCGCTTGAGCTGGCCGCGCACCTCGCGCAGCTCGTCCTCAAGCTCCTGGCGGGCCGCCTCGGCCTCGGCCTCGCGGCGATCCTCAAACTCGCGCATCTCGGCGGCCAGACGGTCGCGGTATTTCTCGGCGTCGGCGCGCAGCTCCTCGGCGCGGCGGATGGCCGCCTCGGCGGACTCGCGCTCCTTATGGATACCGGCCAGCAGATCTTCGATCTGGGCGTCCTCGCGGGTGATCGTGCCGCGCGCCCGCTCCACCAGCGCCTTGCTCAGGCCCAGGCGCGTGGCGATCGCCAGGGCGTTCGAGCGGCCCGGCAGGCCGATGCTCAGGCGGTAGGTGGGCGCCAGGGTCTCCACATCGAACTCCACAGATGCGTTCTGCACGCCGGACGTGTTGTAGGCGAACGCCTTCAGCTCGGCGTAGTGCGTGGTGGCCACGCCGTACACGCCCAGCTCCAGCAGCCGCTCGATGACTGAGCGGGCCAGGGCCGCGCCCTCCACCGGGTCCGTCCCCGCGCCCAGCTCATCGAAGAGCACCAGGCCCAGCGGCGGCGCGTCGCTCAGCAGGTCGTAGCGGTCGGCCGCCCAGACCTCCTCGGGGATGGGCTCCTCCTCCAGGGCCTTCAGCACGCGGATGATATTGCTCATGTGCGAGGAGAAGGTGCTCAGGCTCTGCTCGATGCTCTGCTCGTCGCCGATGTCGGCGAAGATATGGCCGAAGACCGGCAGCCGCGAGGGCGCGCTGGCCGGGATCTGCAGGCCAGCCTGGGCCATCAGCGCGAGCAGGCCGGTCGTCTTCAGGGCTACCGTCTTGCCGCCCGTGTTGGGGCCGGTGATCAGCAGCAGCCGGAACTCCCCGCCGAGCCAGATCGTCGTCGGCACCACCGTGGTCTGATCCAGCAGGGGGTGGCGGGCCTCGGTGAGCAGCAGGGGAGTCGGGAGTCGGGAGTCGGGAGTCGGGAGTCGGG
>RYFE02000050.1 GCA_004138175.2 Chloroflexales bacterium ZM16-3
GCCCAGCCACCTCGTAGCTCGCCCGGTCGAGGAGCACGCCCACCTCGCGGCCATCGGCCAGCGTCAGCGCCGGGGTTGCGCGGATCTCTATAAAGAAGTCGCTAGCCTTGTAGATCCCAGAGCGCACCGGAAGGCTCAGCTCCTCCCAGTCCCCGCTGGCCGCAAACTCAGACAGCACCTCAGCGCCGTTCAGCAGCACCGTCACACGGGGCGGCGGGCCATCGGGGCGCCAGCCGCGTAGGCGCAGGCTGATCATGCCGGGCAGGCCGGCCTGGGGGAAGAGCAGGGCCGAGGATGCGGGGCGCGACCAGCGGGCGGTGCCGTCGGAGCCCGCCAGGTAGGTCGCAGGGCCGCCGGGGTCATCGACCCGCTCAGCCTCGTAGAAGCCCTGGACGTAGGCCGCATCATAGCCGCCGATGTCTACCTGATGGCGAACGGGGATCTGCGCGAGCAGAGCGATCAGGATCGCACCGGCCAGCGCGGCCAGCAGTGGAGGGAGCAGGGCACGGAAGACCGGCCGCGCACGAGGCGCGAACCGGCCAGTTTCAGCGCCAAGCGTCATGGGGAAGCGGTCGGCTCAAAGGCAGGCGCGGGAGATGGCTCAATGGCGACCGGCTCCTGGACAGGCAGGTCGCCATCGGGCGACGTGACAAGGGCGCGGTTCACCCAGCCGGTGCCGCTGCCGTCGGGGTTGTCGATGCGCGAGGCGCTCGCAAACTGGGTGCCCAGGCGCACCAGGTACCACTGGCTATTCGACGTGCGCGCCAGAAAGATCACCTCGTCGCCCTGGTTCACCTGACCGATTGGCTGGTTGTTCGTATTCGGCTGCGGGCGCACATTCGAGATCTGCAACACCGTGCCGGTGATCGCGCTCGATGCCCCGAACTCGCTCGTAGGCACCGGCTCAGCCGTCAGCTCAACCGACGATGACGGGGACGACGCCAGGCCCGTGGTGGTTGGCAGGGTCGGCCGAGTGGCCGTGGGCGCAACCGTCGGCAGCACCAACTGCGGAAGCTCCGTCTGCCCAGGGATAAACAGGCCAAAGTGATCCAGCTCAGCGCGCACCGTGCTCACCACGCTGAAAGCCAGCGTCAGAGCCAAGATCATCAGCACCGAGGTGACGGCGGTCTTGATCAGCTCGACGCTCTGGCCCCAGACGCTGCGCTGGTTAAGCTGATCGAGGGCGCTCTGGGCCGCGCCAGCCACCGGCTCACCCCAGCTCGTGCGGCCCTGGTCGTTGCGGGCAAGCCGACGCAGCTCAAAGAGCGCGCGCACATCACCAACGGTTGTCAGAGCGCGCACGGCGCTCCAGCGCACATTGCTATTCGGATGGTTGAGCGCGCTGAGCAGCGGCCCGGCGGCCCGCCCGTCGCCGATGCGACCGGCCGCGTCGGCCGCGCGGTAGGCCGCCAGCCAGGGCCGGTTCGGGCCGATCACGTCACACAGCAGCGGCACCGCAGGCGACCCGATCTCCACCAGCTCATCTACCGCCACAGCGTGCAGCGGGTGGCCAGTATCGCCAAGAGCTGCCACCAGGTTCACGATCTGATCGCGGGGCGGCGCAGGGCGACCGCTGCGATAGGGCCGAGGACGCCGCCCGCGCGTGCTCGGCAGGCGCCGGGTCAGTCGCTCCAGCCCGCTGATCACCTGGCCGACCTGCGTTGTGCCGCTCGACGCGCCCTTCTCGGCAGGGGTCTCGGGGTCCTTACGCTCTGTGGTCATAGTTCCCTTGTAATTACAGATTGCAGATTACAGATTGCAGATTGGTCAATCTGCAATCTGCAATCTGCAATCTGCAATCAGGCATGCCAGCGCTCAAAGCGCGCCACGATCTCATCAAGCAGAGAAGCCGCCGCCGTGGCCTTAGGCTGCCTCGGCAGGCTCGCCACACCGCCCCGGTCGATCAGGGTCAGCGCAATCTCCGGCTGCCCGATGCTCGACACCGCATCGTTTGCCACAATCAGATCCAGCCCCTTACGCTCCAGCTTGCCCTGCGCGTTAGCCAGCAGGTCGTTCGTCTCAGCGGCGAAGCCAACCTTAAAAAACTCGCGCCGCTCGGCCAGCCCGCCGATAATATCCGGGTTCGGCACCAGGTGCAGCGTCAGCCCCGCGTCGCCGCTCTTCTTGATCTTCTGGTCAGACGACTCGGCCGGGCGGAAGTCAGCCACCGCCGCATTCATAATCAGGATATCAGCGTCACCCACAGCCTCGACGAGAACCGCCTGCATCTGGAGGGCCGTCTCCACCCGCACGAGGGCCACGGCAGCCGGGGGCGTCAGCGCAGTCGGCCCGCTCACCAGCGTCACCCGCGCGCCCAAGTCGCGGGCGCGGGCGGCCAGGGCATAGCCCATCTGCCCCGACGAGCGGTTGCCAATATAGCGCACCGGGTCGATCGGCTCCTGGGTGCCCCCGGCGGTGATCACCACATGACGCCCGCTCAGCGGGCCATGTGTACGACCGAGCAGGGCGCGGATCTCGGCCTCAAGCACAGGCGGCTCAGGCATACGCCCCTTGCCCACCACATGCTCAGCCATGCGCCCATCGTCCGGCTCAATCACCGTATAGCCCCGCGCACGCAGCGTGGACACATTCGCCACCGTGGCCGGGGCCGCATACATCTGCGGGTTCATCGCCGGGGCCAGCAGCACCGGGGCGCGCGTCGCCAGGATCGTCGTCGTCATCAAGTCGTCGCTCATGCCGGCGGCGATCTTCGCGATCCGGTTCGCCGTTGCCGGGGCCACCACCACAATATCGGCCTGCGCGCCCAGCGCCACATGGCCCACCACGCCATCCTCGGGCAGCGCCCACATATCGCCCAGCACCGGCCGGCCGGTGAGCGCCTGGAAGGTAGCCGCGCCCACAAAGCGCGTCGCCGCCTCGGTCATAATCACATCTACCTGGGCACCAGCCAGCGTCAGGTCGCGCGCAAGCTGCGCCACCTTGTAGGCCGCGATGCTCCCGCAGACCCCGAGCACGATCTTCTTGCCGCTAAGCACATCCATAGCGCCACCTCCCGCCAAAACCGCGCGGGCATTGTAGCATAAAGATGATTGCCGGGAATCTCAGGGCGCAGATGCTATAATTCCGAAAAACACAATGCCGCAGAAGAAGCACTATGCCGATCACCCGGCGGCTGAAGCCACGGGCTAGGGTCTACGAAGCCCGCCTGCGCGGGCTGTCCGAGGCCGCGTAGGCGGCCTTTGCAAACAAGAGCCCGCCCGTTCACGGGCCGGGCACCTACGGATACAGGATGGAGCGACCCCCATGGAAACAAGCAAAGCTGGCTTTAGCACTATCGACGCATATATCGCGACCTTCCCCGGAGAGATCCAGGAGAAGCTCGAAGCCATACGGGCGGCTATCCGCGCCGCCGCACCCGATGCCCACGAGAAGATCAGCTATCAGATGCCCACCTTCGCCCTGCATGGCAACCTGGTCCACTTTGCCGCCTTTAAAAACCACATTGGGTTCTACCCAGCGCCAAGGGGGATCGAAGCGTTTAAAGATGAGCTGTCGGTGTATAAAGGTGCCAAGGGCTCGGTGCAGTTCCCCCTCGACCAGCCCATGCCGCTGGATCTGATCCGCAGGATTGTTCAGTTTAGGGTCGCCGAGAACCTGGCCGCCGCCGCCGCAAAGCCGCGCAAGGGCAAAGAGCGATGAACCAGCAGTTTGCCCAGGCCCTGCGCGCCTTCGGCGACGGGGACTACGCCGCCGCCGAAGGTGCCGCCCGCCAGGCCGCCGAGGAGTGCCCAGACAGCCTGGTCTACCCCGCCGCCGCCACCTACCTGCGCCGCGTGGCGACTCACGGCAAGGCTGGGGTCTATGTCACTGGCGAGGCATTCGCCGCCTTCGTGCGCGGCGGCGGCAACCTGCCGCTCTACGCCAACACCAGCGCGGCCCTGCGCGCCGCGTACACAAGCTACAGCCACGTCGGCATCCTCGACATCGGCGTCGGCGACGGCATGGCCCTTCTGCCCGCCCTCGCGCCCCAGGTCGTCCGGATCGACCTCGTCGAGCCCTCGGCCCCGATGCTCGCCCAGACCCGCGCCGCCCTCGATGCGCGCGGGATCGCCTACTCGGCATTCAACGGCACCCTCCAGGAGTTCACCGACGAGGGCGGCCTCTGGGAGCTGGCCCAGGCCACCTTCAGCCTCCAGTCGCTGGAGCCCATCGACCGCCAGATCATGCTGGCCTGGCTGCGCGGCCACTGCGCCCGCCTGCTGATCGCCGAGTTCGATGTGCCTGAACTCGGCGAGCTCTACGCGCCCGAGCGCGTGGCCCACTTCACCGCCCGCTACGAGCAGGGTCTCGCCGAGTACACCGACGAAGGCGACCTGGTCGCCCAGGGCTTCCTGATGCCCGTCTTCTTCGGCTACTTCGACCAGAGCGCCGCCCGCGCAAACTACGAGCAGCCCATCGCCGTATGGGAGGCCGACCTGCGCGCCGCTGGGTTCGCCTCAATCGAGCGTCGGCCAATCTACGACTACTGGTGGGCGCCCGCCTACCTGCTCGACGCACGGTAGGCTGCTTGCTGGTCGCCAGAGGCGACCAGCAGGCTAAAGACCACCACCCCGTACTGCCACTGGGCGCGCAGACGCAGCCCGGCTTCGGCCATGCGCCGGTTCAGCTCGGCCAACGGCCAGAAGCCGACCCCGCCAACGCCGAGGACACCCTGGAGCGCCCGGCCCGCCTTCCTCTCCGCCCGCACCAGCCCCATCATCATGCAGCGGCCAGCGGGCGCGAGGGTGCGGTGCAGCTCAGACAGAGCGCCATCAGCATCGCCAATCTCATTCAGCGAGCCGCCCATCACCAGGCCAGCCGCGCTACCGGATGCAATCGGCAGTGCCTGGGCCTTCGCCCGCACATAGCTGATCCGCAGCCCCTCAGCGCGGGCAAACGCCTGCGCTTGGCGGAGCATCGGCATCGAGTGATCGATCCCGATGGTGTGGCCGACGGCGCCGCCCCGCGCCCGCTCGATCGCCCGCGCGTAGAGGCCGTTGGAGCAAGCCACATCAAGAAACAGCCCGCCCCGCTCCGGCGCCACCAACCCAACGATCAGCGGCAGCTCACGCTTATAGCCCAAGGGCTCGCCCGAGAGCAGCGTCAGCGCACGTGGCCGCCAGAGCCGCTCATAGCCCCAGGCAGTGACCGCCAAATAGTTAACCAGCTGGGTGGGGCTATTGGGCAGAGCCAGGGGGCCGAGCAGATCGAGGATGCCATCGCGAATAACGTAGCGCGCGCCGCAGGCCGGGCAGCGCATCCGCCCGCGCAGAATCGCGCCGCCGACATCAGCGCGCGCCCCCCTCTCAAGGGCGAGCGGCGTATCGGCGTGGCGCGGACAGGTGAGAAACTTCAGCGATTCGGGGTACATGAAACGGGCTCTTGTTCGACAAAGGCCGCTTGCGCGGCCTCAGGCAGGCCGCGCAGGCGGCCTTCGCAGACCGTAGCCCGCGGCTTCAGCCGCCGGGCGACGCCGCACCGGGCGAGTTTTGCGGTCTAGAAGATCAGCTCACTGACCCGCAGCACATCCTCGCAACGCGGCTCAAGCAGCAGGCTCGCCTCGATCATCGAGATAAAGAGGTCAAGCAGCTGAGGGTCCCATTCACGACCACGCCCCGCACGCAGACGGCGCAGAGTCTCACCAAGGCCCAGCGAGCTGCGGTACGGGCGATCCGTCATCATCGCATCGTAGGCGTCCACAATCGCCACGATCCGCGCCCCAATTGGAATCGCCTCACCACACAGACCGTGCGGGTAGCCCTTGCCATCCCAGCGCTCGTGGTGGTGCATAATGATCGGCCCCACATCAGTGGCAAAGCGCATTGGCGCGACAATCCGTGCGCCCTCCTCGGGGTGGCGCTTGATATGGCAGTACTCCTCCTCGGTGAGCTGCGTCGGCTTCCCCAGGATCGCGTCGTCAATTGAGATCTTGCCAATATCATGCAGCAGGCCGCCCAGGCGGATCGCCTTCACCTGTGACGAGGAGAGCTGCGCCGCGATAGCGAGCTGCTCGCTGTAGCTGGCCAGCCTGCGCAGATGGCCCTCGGTGTAGGCATCCTTCGCCTCGACCGCCAGGGCCAGCATAAAGATCACACTCTCCGTGCGGTCAAGCTGGTCGGTCAGGCGCTTGATCCGCAGCTGCGAGCGCAGCCTAGCCCGCAGCAGGCTCTGCTCAATCGGCTTGGTGAGGAAGTCATCGGCCCCCACCTCCATCCCTCGCTTGCGGTGCTCGCGATCATCGAGGCCGGTCAGCATCGTCACCGGGATCAGCGCCGTCTGCTCGTTATCCTTCAACCGCTTACAGACGGCAAAGCCATCAAGCATCGGCATCGTCACATCGAGCAGGATCAGATCAGGCGACTCGCTCAGCACAAGATCAAGTGCCTCAATGCCGTTCGCAGCGGTGATCGTCGTATAGCCCTCACCCTGCAAAATACGCACGAGGATGTTGCGGATAGCCGGTTCGTCATCCACAACAAGGATTTTTGCTGACACAGTGGGAACCCTTTCGGATGAGACGTTCCCGGGCGCGTCACACAAACGCTGGACGCTCGGCACAGCTCACAGTTGCAAGCAACTATGCAGCATAGAGCTGCAAGTATAGCACAGTGAACGTGGGCAGGCGTCGTTTCGGTTAAAAATTATAAACCTGTCAGATCAGGCTAATCAAGGAGGGTGATCTGAGGGAATTCATCGCTCTGGAGGGAAATAACCCGGTCGATCTGGGTGCGAAGATCGACGAGATCAAGGCCAAGGTAGCGTAGAGGGAGGAGGTCGAGGTGGGCGCAGCTCTTCGCCCAGTTGCGAGCAAGGCCGACAGCGTTACCCTGCCGCCACTTCACCAGCGCGGCGGCGGCCTGAATGATCGCCTTGTAGTACAGAGCATCGTCGCCATCAGACTGGAGCCAGCAGCGCTCCCACTGCTCGTGGGCGTGCCAGTAGTGGCCCTGGTTGAAGAGGCGGATGCCTTCGAGGTACTCAGGTGTCATGAATCCGACATGCGACATGTGGCTTACTCAGCCACATGTCGCATGTTCAATTTTGCATTGATTACGAGCCGCAGGTGCCGCCGCATCCGCCGCCGGCGGACTCGGCATCATCAGCACCATCATCGGCGGTGCGGAACGAGTGGCCACAGCCGCAGCTAGAGACCGCGTTCGGGTTATCGATCTTGAATCCGCCGCCCATCATGCTATCGACAAAGTCGATCGACGCACCCATCATGTAGCCAGCGCTGACCGGGTCAATCACCACCCGCAGATCGCCCACGGAGAAATCGTTGTCGCCCTCACGCATCTCGTCGTCAAAGGTCATCCCATACTGGAGGCCGGAGCAGCCGCCGCCCGACACGAAGACGCGCAGCGCGTACCCTTCCAGCTCCTTCTCACGCATCATGGAGAGCAGCCGACTTGACGCCGTCTCAGTCACCAGAATCATCGGCTGGGGCATGGCCGACTGCGGAAGGTTCAGATCCTGCTCGATCATCGCCATAACTCAAATCCTCCTCACCAGAATGCGTGTGGCCAAGAAAGGCCAGTAAAGTTCCACTATCAGTATACCAGATCTCGATTGGAATTGCTAGTATTTGCTTTCGTAAGTCGGCCATCGTCAGCGTGATCCACTTACCCGAGTGCCAGACGATCCACCACCATGGCCGCAAACAACAGGGCCAGGTAGAGCAGTGAGTACTTGTAGAGCCCCCAGATCGCGGCCTGGTCGCCGCGCCGCCAGACCCCCCATGCCGAGCGCATAAAGATCGCGCCCAGCAGAGCCGCCAGGGCCAGGTAGATCGCGCCCATCGCCCCCAGCGGCGTGAGCAGCAGCGAGAGCCCGACCATCATCGCCGAGTAGACGAAGATCTGCCAGCGTGTCTCTGGCTCGCCAGCCACCACCGGCAGCATTGGCACGCCCGCCCGCGCGTAGTCCTTCTGCTTCACCAGGGCCAGCGCCCAGAAGTGCGGCGGCGTCCAGTAGAAGATGATCACAAACAGCAGCACCGCAGGCAGGCTCAGGCTACCCGTCACCGCCGTCCAGCCCACCAGCGGAGGGAGCGAGCCCGCCCCGCCGCCGATCACAATGTTCTGCCATGTGCTCCGCTTCAGCCAGCGCGTGTAGAACAGCGCGTAGTAGACGATGCCAAGGGTGGAGAACAGGGCGGCCAGCGGCGTGGTGAAGGCCAGCATCACCGCAACCGAGAGCGCGCTCAGCGTCAGGCCAAAGATCATCGCGTTGCGCGCGGAGATTCGACCGCTCGGCACCGGACGGCGGCTCGTGCGGCCCATATTAATATCGATATCCTCATCGAAGGCGCAGTTGATCGCCCCGGCCCCGCCCGCTGCCAAATAACCGCCCACCATCGTCCAGAAGATCAGCGCCAGCGAGGGCGTGCCCGCCTTGGTGATGAACATCGCCGCCAGCGTCGTCACCAGCAATAGCGAGATCACCTTCGGCTTCGTCAGGCTGATATAGTCGCTTAGCAGCGATGGCCCACGCTCGACGGCAGGCAGCGACCGCGCCACCACAGGCAGATCAGTCGGCAGCGGGCGGCGCATAACCAGCACCGCTAACACGATGGCGGCACCCCAGAGCAGTCCGCCCACGCCAAGGCTCAGCCCGGCCTGCGCCGCCGGCAGCAGCAGGGTCATGCCCTCGGCTACTATTAAGGCGCACACCAGGGCGGCGGCCCCCAGCAGCAGCATATCCCCCCGCCGGGAGCGCCGGATCTGCCAGAGCGTCCCCCCCGAGAGCATCGCCGAGATCGCCAGCGCCCCGCTGGCGTCAATCGGCAGCCCAGCCGCCGCCTGAAGCTGCAGGGAGGGCATAGCACGGGCGCTCATCGCCAGCACCATCACCCCGACTCCGCCGGCCGCCCACCAGGCCATGCCGCGCAGCTGGCGCGACGCGCGGGCCGTGCGGGCACCCACATGACCCGCCGGAGCATCGGGCTGCGCCAGTGCAGCCAGCGGCACAACCTGACAGGCAAGCACAAGCAGCGACAGAGCCAGATGCCAGACATCGGCCAGATGGTAGAGCTTAAGCCAGACCATAACCCCGCCCAGGGCCGAGAGCAGCATAATCAGCGCAGGTGCAACCAAGAGCGGGATGCGCAGCCAGGGGTCGGCATCACGGCGTTGCCAGGCGACCACAGACGCAGCCAGCACAAGCACCAGCGCAAGCAGCACCAGCGCCCGGTGCGCAACTGTCAGCCAAACCGGGGCCGACAGCGGGGCCGACAGCACCTCGGGGCAGAGCGGCCATGCCGTACAGGCAGCGCCGCTACCGGTAGCGCTCACCAGGCCGCCCGAGATAATCGCCGCCAGCGACGCGAGGGTTCCACCGATCAGCAGCCTACGGAAGGTCACGCTATAAGAAGGTGTCGTCATAGCGAAAGCTGAAGCGCGCCGAGAGCGAAGCGACCTCGCCCAAGCCCGCCCTATAGAAGCGACTGAGCCACAAAGGCGAGGAAAGCAACCGTGCCGATAGCAGTCACGAGCGTCCAGGCAAGGTCGCCGCGCGGGTCGCTGCGCGAGATGCCGGGGGGGAGGATAGCGAGAGTCTTCCGAAAGCGCCACGCCGAGCGGATCAGCAGGGCCTGGCCGACCGCGACGACGATGGCGACGATCACCACAAGAGCCCAGGAGAGCATGGCTCACACCCTTCACTGCCACTGCGCCGCAAGCAGCGCATTAATGGCCTCAACTCGTGTCTTTATTCACAAGATTGATATGACTGGGATTATACCATGCGCCCAACGACTGCCGCAATCATGCAACAGTCGCTGGGCGCAATCTATTCGATCTATGAGTGATACCTAAAAGATATGCTTACCCCCAACCCCCAACCCCCAACCCCCAACCCTACCGCCCGACAAACTCCAACTCCGCGCCGCCGATACGAATACGGTCGCCGCTACGCAGCGGGCGAGACGACCCAGGCTCCACCGCCAGCTCACCGACCTGCGCCAGCCCATCGGTATTCGGCAGCACCGCCAGCTCAAAGCCGGAGTCGGCCCGGCGCACCACCGCGTGACGCCAGGCCACCCCGGCGTCCGGCAGATACAGGTCATTGCCATCATAGCGACCAATCGACGCGCTATCTGTCACCTCGCGCACCAGCCCTGCCTGCTCGCCGACGATCACCCGCAGCTCACCGCGAGCGAACACCTGGCGCGCCAGCGGGATCAGCCCGCCAATACACGCCCCAATAATCACCAGGCCAACCCCGCTCAGGGCCACCTGTGCCACACCGGCCTGCGCACGAAACAGCTGGGTCAACCCCTCGTAGAGCAATCCGCCCGCCAGGCCACCGACAAGCCCGCCCAGCGCAGCATAGGTCGCCCGCTGGGGACGCCGGCTCACCAGCAGATCGCCGAGGCCGATCAGCAGGCCCAGCAGCATCCAGCTCAGCGCGCGGCCAGCCCAGCCACCCAGCAGCGCAAGGAAGACGCCCTGAGCCAGCAGCATCCCCAGCGCCCCAGCGGCCACGCCGGCCAGCCCACCCAAAATACCATCGCGCACGGCCCGCAGCGGCTTCCCCTTCACCATCGCCCCATCGGCGGCGGCAACCAGCGCGCCAATACAGAGGCCCAGCCCCGCGCCGACAAACGCCGCCGCCGGCCAGATCCCCCAGGTCTGGGTGACAAAGCTCCCAACCGACCACCAGCCTGCCAGCCCACCCAGCGCCCCAAACACCGCCGAGTAATAGACCTGTAGCCGCTTACTCATCGCTCACCCCATTTCCTGTTCGCGCCCCTTCGCGCTCCCCCGCGTTCGTGATCCGAGCAACCACCTCTGCGCCACACTCGGCGCAGAACGTAGCGCCGGGGAGCAGCGGGCGACCGCACATATCGCAGAACGTGCGTCGTTCGTGAGAGGCAGTGGCGGGTGCCGGCTGCGTCGCGCCACAGCGGCCACAGAACCTCGCCCCCGGCCGCAGCTGCGCGTCGCAGCTCACGCAGCGCTGGCTCGCCACAGCGGGCGCGCGGTCAGGCACAGGTGCCACCACAATCACCGGGGGGACGACCGCCACCTGGGGCGGCGCGGATTCGGCGGCAAGCGAGGGTGCATCGCGCCGTCGCGCGGACAGGAAGCCCGGCAGCAGCAGCAGCCCGAGCAGCGGGAGAAGGAGCGCCGCGCCAACCAGCGGGCTCGAGGTTACATTAATCAAGTGGCGCTCGGTATAGCCCGCCCCCGCGCTGATGCCCGCCGCAGTCACCTGAATATCGCGCCGCGTCCCATCATA
Organism: Chloroflexales bacterium ZM16-3; assembly: GCA_004138175.2. Taxonomy (GTDB): domain Bacteria; phylum Chloroflexota; class Chloroflexia; order Chloroflexales; family Chloroflexaceae; genus Oscillochloris; species Oscillochloris kuznetsovii. The sequence continues at coordinate 11,242 of RYFE02000050.1, forward strand.
GAAAGGCCGCGGGCTCGCATAGGTCAGCTGATACTCGCCCTGTATGCTCCCGGCGAGCGAGGTGTAGAGATCAGCCAGGTCGGCCGCATCTGGGCTATAGTAGTAGGTGCCATCCGTGCCCGTGGCGATCTGGCGCAGCACACGCTCATCAACCCCGCTGTCGCCGCCGCCACTCCGCTCACCCAGGCCGACCACATACACCGGCTGGCCGGCCGCACTGGCGTAGTCGATCGCCTCGCGCATGCTGTGCGAGCTGCCGGCGTCAACTGGGCAAGAGTTTGGTTCGCGGCAGTCCTGTCCATCGGTGAGCACCAGCAGCACCCGTCGGCCCGGCTGGCCCCGCAGCAGATCAACCCCCGCAACAATCCCATCGTAGAGCGCAGTGCCGTCAGCGGGGTTCAGACGATCAATAGCATAGTGCAGAGCGCTCTGGTCATCCGTGAAGGGCGCGACCGTCCGCACACTATTGTTGAAGCTGATCAGGGCGGCATGGTCACCGGGACGCAGCAGCTGCACAAAGGCGTCAGCCGCCGCGCGGGCACCCTCGATCTTACCCGCGTCCTCCATACTGCCGGAGCGGTCGATCACCAGCGCGGTGCTGATCGCGCTGCCGCCCGCGCCAACGAAGCCAGTCAGATCGACCGACGAGCCGTCCTCAATAATCTGGAAGTCGGACTGGGAGAGATCGGCGCGCGGGGCACCGGCGGGGTCATCCACCGAGGTGAAGATCGACACCTGCGGGTAGGCGCTCGTATCGACCTGCGTGACACGCACCTGCCCACCGTCGCCAGAGTCCAAGCGATTGGTCGGCAGAAGCAGGGCAAGGCCCAGCATAAGGGCAAGAAAGAGGGCGACAATAATCAGAGGTAAGCGGCGCATAGGCGGCCTCCAGGAGTCTGAGCAATCCAGTATCTACATCGTCAGACGTAGGAGGCGCAGCAGTGGTTGCAATTACGATGGGGCTTGGGCAAAGCCCGCGCCTCATCGGACCGAATTGATCATCGCCGTGGCGGCATGCTCAAAATAGCCGCGCATGATCGACCGTGCCGGCTCAGCGATTCCGACCGCATCGATCGCGGCGAGCATATGGCCTAGCCAGGCATCACGCTCGGCCTGCCCAATCACAAAAGGGGCGTGGCGCATGCGCAGGCGCGGATGTCCACGGCGCTGGCCGTACGCACCCGGCCCACCAAAATACTGCACAAGGAACAGGTACTGGTGCTCTTTGCCTGGGCCGAGATCATCGGGGAAGAGCGACCGTAGCAGCGGATCTTGCTCAACCTGGGCATAGAAATAATCCACCAGGCGTCGAAATGTCTCGGCACCGCCAACAGACTCATAGACGCTCATCTCGTCTGGCATAGAATGGTACAATCCATTATCATACATCTGCAATCTGCAAGAATAGTGTAGCACGATGAAGATGACAGGGCTGGCTTACAAATCATACAAGGTGGGAGCCCGCCCCCACCGATATCCCGCACCGATCAGCGCACAGATAACAGGCGCAGGATGCGAGAAATAATGACATGAGCCACCGTATGACACGACGCATTACGCACAGCTTCTGAGCAGATTCGGCGCATTAGAGCCGCACAATGCGCCCTAGCCATAGCCCGTTCATACGAGCAATTTTGGTTGACACTCCCTGACAATCGTGGTACTATTGCAGCACAGCCAGAGAGACGCTACAACTATTTTGATACGAGTCACTTTTGGCATTTAAGCAAAAAAGCTGACCGTCCATCACAAAGCTCTCTATTATGCGGCCTCGTTGCCGCAGCGCGGTCGGTTCAGGCTACCCGCTCGCTTGGTACTAGTTTGTGCATCGCGAACCAGGAAAGGCTCAAATGCGTACTCTTATCTTTACGGGAAAGGGCGGCGTGGGGAAGACCAGCGTCGCTGCGGCAACTGCACTAAGGGCTGCCGACATGGGGTTGCGCACCTTGGTTATGAGTACCGACCCGGCGCATAGCCTGGCGGACTCGCTTGATCTCGAAGGTCCGCTCGGGCCAGATCCCGTGAAGATTGCACCCAACCTAGACGCGCTTGAGGTCAGCATCTACCACGACATCCAGTCAAACTGGGGTGTGGTGCGCGAGCACTTCTCCCAACTGATGGCCGACCAGGGCGTGCAGGGCATCCTCGCCGACGAAATGAGCGTCCTCCCCGGCATGGAGGAGGCGCTGCCGCTCATTCGCATCAAGAAGCACAAAGATGAGGGCACCTACGATCTGCTCGTGATCGACTGCGCCCCCACCGGCGAGACGCTGCGGCTGCTCTCCTCGCCCGAGACCTTTAAGTGGGCCATGGGCATGCTGCGCGGGGCCGAGAAGTTTGTGATCAAGCCGCTCCTGCGGCCGATGAGCAAGCTCAATCCCGCCCTCAACAAGATGGTCGCCCCCACCGAGGTCTACGAGGCCGTTGACGATATGTTCGAGCAGATGGTTGGCGTCACGCAGATCCTGACCAACCCGCTTGAGACATCGGTTCGGCTGGTGATGAACCCCGAGAAGATGGTTATTAAGGAGAGCCAGCGCGCCCTCACCTATCTCTCGATGTATGGGATGACCGTTGATACAGTGGTGGTCAATAAGATTCTACCGGTCGACCAGGACAGCGGCTACCTGAACCACTGGAAAGACGTGCAGCAGCGCTACCTCCAAGAGGTGCAGCACTCGTTCAACCCGCTGCCCATCCGTCACGTACCCTACTATAGCGAAGAGGTTGTGGGTATCGAGAAGCTCCGTGCGATGGGCCTTGATATCTATGGCGATGTAGATCCGACGGCGATCGTCTATAAAGAGGCACCGATGGATCTTGCGAAGCTGGCCGATGGGACGTATCGCGTCAAGCTAAAGCTGCCCTTCGCCGATGTTAGCCAACTCGACCTATTCCAGAATGGAGATGAGTTGGTGGTGCAGATCGGCGATTTCCGGCGGATTATGACACTGCCGGTGAGTCTGGCCGGGCTCGAAGCGGGCCAGGCCGAGATGGAGGGGCAGTGGCTGATCGTGCCCTTCTTCGCAGCCCAGGGAGTTACGAACTAACACAGGGGTCTACCGGGGCTCCGCCCCGTAGCCTATAAGGGAGCGTCCGGTTTACCTGAGGAGGTATTTGTATGGCCACGTCACGAGGCTGGTTCTCGGAGTCCGCAGGTCAGGTGGCGCAGATCGGCGACATCATGTTCCAGGGGCACTGGCAGTGGGTTTCCAACGCGCTGCAGGCCACGTCGGCAGCGGTGGAGACGATCAATCGCAACGCCTACCCCGGCATTTCCCGCAGCGGCAGCGGCGAGGGTGCGTTCAGCGCCCCCACCGTGAGCAGCTTCCGCCCGAAGCGCATCAGCTCGCGCTTCAATCGCTAGCCAGCTATAGGGTGCAGGGGACAGGAAACAGGGAACAGCGGGCACCACGCCTCGCCACACTCTGCGTCCTGTGCCCTGTACCCTGTACTCTGTAACCTCATGATCAATCTGCTCTACCATAGTCATACGGTCGTCCCCGCCCACCTCGAAGAACTCGAGACGCTGAGACTGCTGGAGCGTGATGAGCAGGTGCTCGTCGCGCTTGACGGTGTGCTCCTGAACGCCGCAGGACATCGCCTGAGCGGTCCCACACTTCATGACTACTGTCTGGTGACGACGCTGCGTGTGCTGCTCTGGGCGCGCGACTACAGCGGTCACACATGCTACGCATTCCCGCTCACTGAGCTCGAATTGGTGCAGGGGGCTGGTCTCGACCCGCTCCACGCCCAGATCTCGCTCACCTTCACGGCCTCTGAAGACGATGAAGAGGAACAGAGCTTCACGCTGACCCTGCTGCCCGTCGCCAATCTTCAGGCCGCGCTGAAGCTCATTCGTAGCGCTGCCGAGACCGCCCGAGAACTAGCTGCGACCGGAGTGGACGCACGCGAGGCCGGGCCAGAGATTCTCTCGGTGCTCGGTGAGCAGATCTATGGGCATGTCGATGGGCTCCGCCCAGGGGAGAAGCCATATCGCTGGCCCGGTGCCCCCGCACAGCCCCTGACGCCCGTTCCGGGGTTCTACCAGGACGTCGTATCGCTGCCGCCCGAGAAGATCTATTCCGCCAGCCGACTGGCTCGTTCGGCATGGGACACGCTGCGCCGCTCATTGCGCGAGGCGGAGTTGCCCTTCGACCTGAATGGCTCTAGTCTGCGCGATCTTACCGAGGCGGTGCGCGCCATCAACGATCTGGTGCATACGGTAGCGACCAATCCGAGCGCCCAGCAAATGGCGATGGCGTTCCTGAACAACCGGCAGGGATCGCGCAGTGCCCCCGCCGCACCCGAAGGCCCCGCCGCAGCAGCGCCCCCGCCGCCACAGCCCGCAGCGGCTGATGCTGCCGGTGTGTATCACGAAATCCCGTTGCGCCGCCGTGAGAATCAAGCTTCTGCGAGTCCGAAGCCCCCCACTGCCCCGCCGATGGCCGCCGCTGCCCCGCCGACGGAGCCGCCCGACCGCCGCGAGATCCCGCTGCGACGTCGCGGACCTGCCAGCTCTGGCCCACGGCCGTTCTCCCGAACCCCCATACCCATCAGCGGTTCCGGCGACGCTGATGTTGACGATGGCCGGTAGCTCGATGGGCCTGTGGATATGGCCTGTGCCGCCGACCAGCCCCCGTCAACAGACCTAGGAGGTAGTAAGATCATGAGTACTCGCCCATACCTTGGCATCAATGTCGATCCGGCTAGCGCCGAGGAGATACGCCACCGAGGCATCCTCAATGAGGACGAGACCTTACTGGCGCTTTTCGACGGTATGCTGCTGGACGAGAATCGCCGCCGTATTGGAGGAGTTTCCCTCTCCGATTTTATTGCCCTCACCGACCGTAGGCTCATTACCTGGGCGCGCGGCTTCTTCAACGACGTGATCGATAGCTTCCTCTGGCAGGATGTTGATGTGGCGAAGGCTGAGACCTGGGACCCCTGGCACGGGCGGGTGGTGCTCGCCTTCCGCTTACCAGCTGTCGCCCCACGCACTCGCCGCATCGCCGTCAAGGGGACGGCGGATGAGCGGCCCGAGGGTGAGCGCGTCATGGTCAATACGCTCGACTATATGCCTGCCGATGATGTCTCGCCGCTGTCGAACATGATCGCATGGACGGGCGACCAGGTTATCTCAAAGGTGCCCAGTCAGGCGATCATCGAAGCCTTCGCCGAGCAATTCCCCGCGCATGATCGGCAGGCGTTCTCGCCCTTCTTCTCGTCTATGACGCCAGAGCCGGCAGCTCCGCCCCCGCCGCCCACACCCATCGAGGAGCCTCGGCGGCGCTGGTGGCAGCGCAAGGCGAGCAGCGCTAGCGATTCGGCATCGGTAAACAGTGGCAACTTGATCGCTGACTATGAGAGCCGCCGTAGCGCCCAGCCCGCTGGTGATGGCACGCCAGCTCTGCCTATGTCAAACGCCGGCCAGATGCCGATTATGGTAAATCAGCCGAGCATGTACGAGGTAAGTCGCACGCTCCGGCTGCTCCTGGAAGCTCCACGCCGCCTCGCTGGGGGCGCGCGCCGCGCTGGCGAGATGATGAGCGGTGCAGGCGAACTCGTAAACGGCCTTCAGGATCCCCACGTTCGCCGCAACGCCATGCTCGGCATCTACCAAGCCGCCGCTCAGCAGGAGGCCGAAAATGGCCCCCTCGCGCCAGTAGGGCCGGTGGTGCGGGCCGTCGTTCGCTTCAGCGAGCCTCTGCCCAACGAGGATGGTGGCCAGGCACAAGTGCAAGCCCAGTCCCGTCGCCTCCAGGTGCGTGCCGCTGTCAGGCGTGACCCGCCCGTCTATGCTGGAGCCGCTGCGTCGGCAGACCTCGCGCCGGAACCTACCGCACCAGCGGTAAGACGTGCCCCGCCCGTCTATGCTGAAGCCGCTGCGTCGGCAGACCTCGCGCCGAAACCAACTGCACCAGCCACAACCGGATCGGTGCGACGTAGCATTAGCGTACGCCGCGCTGAACCAGAGCCGATCGCTGAAGTGGAAGAGGCCGCCCCTGTACTTCGGCAGGTGCCCGTCGTCTCGCGCCGCATCACCCCTAATCGCGACAACGCGAATCTCGCACCTCAGCAGCATCCCGTTCCAGCAGGTGTCAGCGAGGAAGAGTAATTCGGTGCCTACGTCCCCGCTCCCACACCGGCGCGGGCACATGGCCACGAGCACCCGGAAGGCACCATGACGCGAGTCATTATCTACTCAGGTAAGGGCGGTACCGGCAAGACGACCATCTCGGCCGCCACAGCAACGATGCTCGCCGGTATGGGTCGGCGAACGCTGGTACTCTCTAGTGACCCTGCTCACTCACTGGCTGATGCGCTCGGGGCCGAGATTAGCCGCGACCGGGTCACCCTGATCGCGCCATGCCTCTATGGCCTTGAGATTGATACGATCTACGAGTGGCGACAAAATCTGAGTGGATTTCAGCAGTTCGTTACCTCGACCTATTCCAACCGCGGCGTCGAGCGATCAACGGCCGCCGAGTTGGCGAACCAGCCAGGGCTTGATGAGATCCTCGCCCTCCAACGGGTGATGTCTGAAGCTCAGAGCGGTCGCTGGGACGCGATCGTGCTCGACACCGCACCAACAGGTAATACGCTGCGCCTTCTGGCCTACCCCGAGCTGATCATCGGCGGCGATGCAGGCAAGAAGTTCTTCCGAGTCTACCGAGGGCTCGCCAATGTCGCCCGGCCCTTCCGCCGCGACCTGCCCGAGGATCGCTTCTTCGATGAGGTGAGCACGCTCCTGGAGCGTATGGAGCAGTTGGCAAACTTCTTGCTGAGTCCGGAGGTGAGCCTCCGGTTGGTGCTGAACCCTGAGAAGTTGCCGCTCATGGAAACGCGCCGCGCCTATACCTTCATCAACCTCTATGGCCTCATGCTCGACGCAGTGATGGTGAATAAGATTCTGCCCCGCCGCGCCGACCTCGGCCCCTACTTCGACTACTGGGTCAAACTACAGCAAGGCTACCTCGATGATATCGACGGCAGCTTTGCGCCAACGCCAATCTTCCGCACGGTGCTTCAGGAGGGCGAGCCGATCGGGATCGCCGCCCTTGATGCGATCGCCCATGCGACATTCGGCGAGACTGACCCAGGCGGGATGCTTTTCGACGAGCGGCCGATCTGGCTCGATCAGTGGAATGATGAGGGAGAGCCTGGCCTGTTCGACCTCTGCCTGCGCCTGCCCTTCCTTAATGAAGACGAGGCAGTCGATATCGCCCGCGATGGCACCGACCTGACCGTTACCGTCGGTCGGATTCAGCGCACCTTCGCCCTGCCACGAATTCTCTATGACTGCACGCTCGGAAACCACCGCTATGAGGATGGCGTGCTCCGCCTGGAGTTCTACGAAACCTCAGATGGCAGACGGTCAGAGCGCACGCCCGAGCCCGCTGATAACATGCGCGTTGAAGCTGCTTAACGAACAAGGGTGAACGGCGAAGGATGAAGGGTGAAGCTCAACCGCTTTAGACCTTTGTGTTTCCATCCTTCATCCTTCACCCTTCACCCTTATGAGACTACTGATCTTCTCTGGACACACGATGCTCCAGCAGAGCGCCGCAGCGCTCGCCACGGCATGTCACGCCGCCCGGCGCGGGCAGCGCGTCCTGCTCGCATCGACCGGCCCTAGTCACCTGATCGGGGCGCTGCTTGGGCAGAACCTTAGCCCACGTCCGCTTGAGCTAGAGCCAAATCTGGCCGCAGTAGAACTCGGCCCGCTCGATGAGATCGGCGAGCGCTGGGAGCAACTGCGCCCAACATTCCGCAGCGGGCTGGCCTCGCGCCTGCGCGATATTGCCAGCGACGAACTGCCGAGCTTCCCCGGCATCGATGCCGTAAGTATGCTGCTGGTGGCCGAACGCGCCCGCCAGACTGGTCGTTTTGACGTGATGGTCATCGATGGGCCTTCGCCCGACAACCTCGTTCGCGCACTCGCCCTGTCCGATGCCATGCGCTGGCTGCTCCGGCTTGTCTTCGGGCTTGATCGCGGCCCCGGTCGTTCGCGCACATCCCAAGAGTCGGCACTCATCCCCACCGCACTTATCCCTGTCAGCACATCGTCGCCGCTCCAGGATCTGCGCGCTGAGTTTGAGGAGTATCGCGCTCGGCTCGACAGCTCTACTGGGGCACGGGTGCGGCTGGTGACAAGCCCCGGTGAACTCCATCTGCCGCCCCTGCGCAATGACCTCATCTCCCTGGGGCTCCACGGGATAGCTGTGGACGAGGTGCTTGTGCAAGCAGAGCCCGTGGAAGTGAACCTAGAAACGCGTCACATCTTCGCCCCTGAGGGAGGCTCTGTCCGCCCGACGCTCCGTGTTGGCCCCCTGCCCACCGCCCCGGCAGACCGCGACACATGGGCGCTACGCGGCGCAGCATTCTACCGCGATGGTGATATTGGCACGCCTGCGCCACCCGCGCATAGTGCCGAGCGAGAGCTACGCCTAGCAATCCCCTTCCTCGATGCCAAAACGCTCGATATCGCCGTGGCAAATGAAGAGGTGGTGATCCGGCTTGGGCAGTTGCGGCGTCACGTGCTGCTGCCCGGCCTGAGCGAGGGCGGACGCCTGCGTGCCCGCGTCGAGGGCGAGACTCTTCGCCTGTGGGTTGAGTAACGCTGAGTGCTGAGTGCTGAGTGCTGAGTGAGATGCCCAGCGCTTCATGGAGGTCGGCAATGAAGAGCCAGGTTGTAGAGATGCCAAATCTCAACACTCACCATTCAACGCTCAGTACGCAGAAGTATGAAACCTACCGGGCCGAGATCGAGGAGAAGCTGGCAGGCAAGCTCCGCCAGGGCGAGCGCCGACGCCTTGAGCACGAGCGCACCATGCTCAGCCGGGCACAGTTTATAGAGGTGAATGGGATCGTCCATCACTATCAGGATATTGGCCCACGGAATGGCGAGCCCCTGGTGCTTATCCATGGCTGGGACTGCTCAGCGCTCTGGTGGCATCATATTGTTGAGCCGCTGGCTGCCGCTGGCTACCGCGTGATTAGCTACGACCTGAAGGGGCACGGATTCTCCGATAGCGACCCGGCAAATGGCTACACGGTCAATGGGTTCAGCAACGACCTCCGCGCCCTCAGCGCGGCCCTCGGACTCGGCCCGCACCATGTGGCTGCCTTCTCGCTCGGCGCGTTCGTCGCCCTGCACTACGGGGCAACCTTTCCCGAACAGGTGCGCTCACTGACCTTCTTTAACTTCAGCCTGCTCACGTACAACCGGATCGCCTCGGCGTTGATCCCGATAACGCTCGACACGGTCTTCAACCGGCTGCTGCGACCGATCACGCAGCGCGGGCTGTGGTGGGTCCCGTTTGTCTATGCCCGTCTGGTGCTGGCGCAGAACACACCGCCGGTAGGCGATATTAAGCTCGGCGCGCTCAGCCTGCGCTGCTGCGACCCCGAGGCGGTGCGCGTCTCGGCCCACGAGCTCTCCCGCCGCGAAATACTTGATGCAGTGCCCGATCAGATGCGCAAAGTGACCCACCCGATCCTGCTTGTCGCCGGTGCCGGCGACCCGATTATGCGGCCCGCTGACGGGCGTAAACTGATGAGCCTGGCACAACACGGTACCTACCTGGAAGTCCCTAAGTGCGGACACCTGATCTTGTTCGAACTGCCTGAGCAAGTGACGCAGATCCTGCGCCTATTTCTGCGCGGCGTAAAGGGGTAAATATGCAACTGCATCTTCGTTCCGGCGGCCAACGCATGGCCATCGATATGGAGCGGGCTGGCGATCAGCGGGTGGCGGTCGGTGAGTATACCTACCGCCCCCTCCACATGGCCCGCAAGGTGCGTCGCATGGCCACCCAGATGTGGGGGGCCAGCCTCACTCCCGGGATCCTTGAGCAGCGGCTGATCTTCGAGGTGCCTGAAGGCAACTCTCCGATGAGCCTCTGGAGCGATAGCGGGAGCTTCTCACCCGCCACCGGGTCGATTGTGAGCCTCGGACGCTGGGACGAGGACGACAGCGTTGGGATCGCCCTGCACGAACTCGCACACGAGATGCATATGCGGTGCGGCGGCTACGACAATAGCGACGGTGTTATCCGCGAGGGGCTCTCGCTGCTCGCCGAGCGCGAGGCGGGGATGCGTCGCACCTTCGAGCGCGAGCCATACTACACGGCAAGTAACCTGATCAGCCAGCTCTGTGAGCTTCCTACATTCTCTCGCCAGCCCTTCGCAAAGCGCTGGGATGAGATTGCCGCTCTCAGTAGCGACGTTGGCCTCTCTGATCTGGTCAATTTCTACCTCGACCGCAGCGAGCGCTTTGGGCTGGGCCGCTGGCTCAAGCGCTATAGCGACAACCTCGAACTGCGCGACGCTATGCTCAATCATATAGCGGCCGTAACACTTCGCTATAGCCTGAGCTACCGCCGCCATATCCTTGAGCAAACCGTGCGCTGTGAGCGCGAGATCACGCCTGAGCAGTTCTCCTATGTACTCGACTCGATCTCTACTCTTGATCGGCGCTACCCAAACGATGATCTCGATCAGATTATTGATTTCTGCTTTGCACCGCACACCCGCCAGAGGCGGCGGCTGCTCGCCTTAGGCTAATGTATCGTTTGGCGCATCGCGCCATCTATGTGCGAGAATGAGGTAGTGCTATGGCCAAGTATGATCAGAGTAACAACCCGTACAGCTGGATGCCAGATTTCCTCCGCCGCTTCCTGAACCTCGATTATGCTGATTCGCAGAGCAATGAGCCAAGCGTTGCCTCTCGATCAGCAAGCTTCACACCGACATCAACAGGCGCTGCGGGCACAACTTGGTCGCCACCGAACGAGCCGACCTTCAAGCCTTCCGGTATGGAAAGCTACACACCGCCAGCCGGTGGCTTCACTCCCTCGGCGACCACGATGGCCCCGCCCGCGCCGGCACCTCGCCCATCCAGCAGCGACGCCAGCGCGAGTCCTGTCACTCCATCTGTGCAGTTTGATGGCCCCATCCAGCCAATAACCTTCCTGGTGCGCGCCTTCGCTCGCGGCGTGCTCCCCCCTCAGGGGCTCGATGCGTTTACCAAGGAGCTTGGCGCCACAAGCACCGATGTCTGGAATATGTATACCCACTGGGCGCGCTTCCAGACAGAGGATGTCTTCCGCTTTGGCCGTGAAATGATCACGACTATCTCCAATGCGCTACCTGCGGGTAACCCGCAGATGTCACAATCCCGCCGCATCAAGGTGACGGTTGCCGATGGCAATGTAGTGCCGATATCGTCAGTTGCCACTGATGATCCTAAGCCAGCCACGGGCGCGGACAAGGCGAAGAGTTAGCACGTCCTTCAGCAGAACATTAGGTGACACGTGTACAGGGAGCGCTACGCCCCTCCATATGCACCTAGAGGAAAGAAGCCTGGAGCGGTCTACGCCCACTCCAGGCTCCCTTCAGCGAAAAGAGCACCTATGAGCCGGCCAATTGTCATCGTGGGCGGGTGGCTCTCGTCGACCGCCGACTACGCCGGGATGGCCCGCACCCTCGCATCACCGCCCTATAACCGCATTGTCTACATCACCGATATCAGCCGCACCGAGTGGCTCAGCCTGCGTGACCCACACTTCACCCCAGTGCTCAATCTTGTAGCCCGCACCGTTGCGGTTGCCCTCAACGAGACGGGGGAAGATCAGGTCGATCTGATCGGCCACAGCGCAGGCGGGCGCGTCGCCCGCGCCTACCTCGGCCACCTTCCCTTCGCAGGCATCATCTATGATGGCCATCGCTCTGTGGCCAGCCTCACCACCCTGGGCACCGCCCACGAAACCTATGAGGTCTGGGTCAAGGAATTTGCCGGCTATGTCAACCAATCCTACCCCGGTGCCTTCTACAAACATATCAGATACCAAGCTGTGGCCGGCGAGAGCGTTCGCGGAAGGCGGCTGGGCAAACCCGAGGAGATCCTGGCCTACCGCTCCTATAAGACATCCTTCGGCGACGGCCATCATATCGGCGACGGGATCATCCCAACCGCTAGTTGCTACCTGGCCGGAGCCAGTAATCTGGTGATTAGGGGTGCCCGTCACGCCCCCTACAACGCGCCGCGCACCTGGTACGGAGCGCGCAACGTCATCCCGCTGTGGTTTGACGTAGGAGCGCAGCAGCACGAGCGTTCGTGGCGCAATGACTCAGTTATTCCGCTCAATGATGGTAAATGATAGCATGAACCCACTTGTCATCATTGGGGGGTATCTCACCAGCCCTGGCGACTTTACCGACCTGGCCCAGGTTCTAGCTGCACCTCCTTATGGGTATCAGGTCTTTGTTGCACCGATTAGCCGACTGCGGTGGGCAATCACGCGTGATTGGGACTTCCGCAAGGTACTCGCCATCGTCCGTGACACAGTTGCGCAGGCGCTGAGCGCCAGCCGGGCCAAGCAGGTCGATATCCTGGCCCATAGTGTTGGCGGGACGATCGTGCGCATGTACCTGGGTGAAGAACGGTATCAGGGAGAGGTGTATGGGGGATGGCGCTATGTGCGTCGCCTCATCATGCTTGGGACACCCCATCATAGCCTGGAGCGCTGGACACGGCAATCAATCGGCTTTGTGAATGAGACGTATCCGGGTGCCTTCCACCCCGAGGTGCGCTACACATCAGTGGTTGGACATGCCATTCGTGGCAACCCGCACGGAACCTTCATCGAGCGAATGTCAAGCCAGAGCTATGTCACCGTCTCGGGGCCAGACTATGGCCAGGCATGGGGCGATGGCATCACGACCCTAGAGTGTGCAGCGCTGAGCGGCGCTGAGTACCTGTCGGTGCGCGGGGTTACGCACTCGCCATTTCATGGGCATCCATGGTATGGCGACAAGGCCGGCCTCGAACAGTGGGGACGGGTGCTCCATGATCACAGTGGATCATAGCCTGGTCTTTGTCCACGTGCGCGCACGCACATTGCGCGAGAGCCAGCGCTTGGGCAGCACCATGTGACCGTGACGGCACCCTGGAGTTGCGCGGCCTGTTGTTTGAAAGATCCGCTTTTTGTACTATAATACAAAAGCATGGTCTAGAAGGCATCTGCCCATCAGGTAATCCACCTCCTGTGCCCAAGGAAGTAAGGGCCACAGGCTCATCATATAACGGCGCTTGCCGCTCTACGATGATCGCGAACACGCTGTTCATAGAAGAAACGTATTGCGAGCAGGCACCACGTAAAATTCGGAACCCACCACCAGAAAGCGACAGGATGATGACCAACGTTACCCTCCCACAAGAGACTCCGGCTATTACGGCTCACCCATGCTCCCCAGGTTGCCGCTGTAGCCAAAATGAAGATGAGCTACTCGCTGGTGCCGAGCGGGCCTACGACATGGTCTTCAAAGGCACGATTGACTTCTTCGCACTCAAGGCGGCGTTTGACCTCGGCCTCTTCGAGGCAATGCGCGATGGCGCACACGACCTTGGCACCCTCGCGGAGGCCACCGGCACCGTAGGACCGCGCCTGGAGAAGTTCCTGATCACGCTGAAGGAGATCGGCCTCACCCGCCAGGCCGAGGGTGGATGGGTGCTTACGCCCTTCGCCGAGCAGTTCTTCACAGACGCCGAGCACCACCGCAACCTGACGATGGTTCCCTTTGTGGACTATATCAGCAGCCTGGTGCAGAGCTTCTATGTGAATCTGGCCGATGTTGTCCGCGGCAAGATGGACTTCACCAGCCTGGTACCCTACCCGCCGCGCACCCGCGAGGATAACGTCTTCTACGAGACGATCCACCGCAGCAATGTGCATTTCCCGATCCGGCTGCTGCGTGAGCATGCCAACCTGGAAGGTGTCAGCAAGCTCCTCGACGTCGGCGGTGGCATCGGCGATATTGCATCCGCTATGTGCGAGCAGTTCCCCGAGATCAACGTCACCCTGATCAACCTGCCAAGCGCCCTTGATCTTGTGTCAGAGAATGTCGCCGCACGTGGCCTGTCCGAGCGGATCACCGCGCAGGCAGTAGACATGTACAAGGACGACTACCCCAAGGCCGACGCCGTCATCTTCGCGCGCATCCTCTACCCGATGAACGCGCAGTTCTGCACCATGCTGCTCAAGAAGGCGTACGATGCGCTTGAGTCGGGCGGGCGCGTGCTCATCCTCGATATGATCATCAGCGACCCGGAGAAGCCGAACTACGACTACCTGACCCACTATATCTGCTCGGTCGGGATGGGCTTCACCGTGCTCGATTTCAAAGATCACGCGATCTACCCCGATGTACTGCGCAGCGTGGGCTTCAGCGATGTGACCTTCAACGAGGCATACGACTACGTGCTCTACCAAGCAGTAAAGCCGTAGGCGATAGGCGATATGATCACGACTTCAGAGCAACAAGTGCCCCTCGCCAAACGCATCAAGGCACATATTGAGCTGGCAGATCCGATCACCTGGATCTCGCCCGCGATGATGTGTATCTGTGGTGCGATAGCCTCCTCAGCGCAGGCCGGGGGTTTTGAGTGGTCGAGCAGTCGGCATTGGGGGCTGGCGATGCTCGGAGCCCTGATGATCGGCCCGCTGGGCACCGGATTTAGCCAGAGCATTAACGACTACTATGATCGCGATATCGACGCGATCAACGACCCTTCGCGGCCAATCCCAGCTGGGCTAGTAACTCTGGCTGGGGCGCGGCTTAACTGGATCATCCTCGGCGCGAGCTCCTTCCTGGTATCGCTGGTGTTTGGCAACCCAGTGATCACGGTCCTGGCCGTACTTGGGATCATCATCTCGGTGATCTACAGCGTGCCGCCGATCAAGCTGAAGAAGAACTACTGGCTTGGCCCACCTGCGGTAGGGATTGGCTATGTGAGCATCAGCTGGATCGCAGGTCATCTAATCTTCGCGCAGGTCACGTGGCAAAGTGCTATAGTAGCCTGCATTAACGGCGGCCTTACCGCCGGGTTGCTCTTGCTCAACGACATAAAGAGCGTTGAGGGCGACCGCCAGCACGGCCTACAGTCCCTTGCGGTGGCGATTGGCGTGAAGAAGACCCTGATTGTCGCCTATGGGGTAATCAATGGCTTTGAGGCACTGCTGATGGTGCTGGCACTCATCTGGGGCAGCTACTGGGTGGCAGCGTTCATCCTCTTCGCCCTGGTTGCACCAATCTACAGCCAGGTCAAGCTCTACCAGGAACCTAACCATAAAAACTTCATGCGCTACCTGATAGCTAGCAACCCATTCGTAGCGCTTATCCAGTTGGTCTCGGCGTTTCTTGTCGGTGGATATTTCGGATGATTGTGCATCGTAGAGGTTGACCATCTGCGATACACTGTCGAGGCGTTTAATCGGTGATAGACAAGGGAGGTCTGCAATGTCCGAAACTCAGGGCGAGGTGCGGGTGCGCAGCGTCCGCACGCAGCGGAGCGACAACCTCATGGAGACGGCGATGGAGTTTGGCGGCGGGATTGTGCGTGCGGGCCTCTCGGTCGCCACACTGCCCCTAGCGATCCTCCCCAGCGCATCGCGTGAGCATCTGCGCAACGCAACAAAGGATGTGATGTACGCCCTTGCCGGCCTGCCAGGTGATCTTGCCAAGGTTGCCGACACAGTGATCGAGGAGTGGGAGGCCAAGGGCGACAGCAGCGCTGCGGCGAAGACCGCTCCGAAGGACGAGTTGACGGCCAGCTAGTGAGGTCGGCGCGGCGTGCCGCGCCCCAGTGAAAGCGAGTATTCGTAATGAGCAATACCGAGCGTGATGGTCTGTTCGGGGTCGGTGCCGCCCTGATAGGCGGCGCAGTCCGCCTGAGCCTGACGGCCGTTTCCACTCCGCTGATTCTGCTGCCCAGCAATACACGCACCCGCGTACGGCATGCGATGGCAGAGACCGCCCGCGCTATCGTCGCCATTCCCAAGGAGATCTCCACTGTCTCCGAGCGCGTCGTGGACGATATCTTCAGCGACACGGAGACCACGATCAACCTGCCCAGCGCTGAGCAGATCGGCGATCGCGCCCGCGCGTTCACCGACCGCCTCGCCCGCGCTGCCGATGAGTTCGGCACCAGCATCGGTCGCGTCGCCAATCGCGCCGCCGATGAGGTAGGGCGCACGGCAACCCGGGTCGATGAGTGGATTGAGAAGCCGACGACCCCGCCCAGCAACTAGTCCTCTGGTGACACAATGGCAGGGTGGCAGGGTGACAGGGTGACGGAATCCATCACCTTGTCACCCTGTCGCTTTGTCGCCATCGTGCCATAGCGCACAAGAAAACCATGGTATCCTAGACAAGAGTTTTTGCTTTACTGAGCCACTCACCATGAATATTGTCATCCTCGGCGCCGGCTACGCTGGCCTACGTACAGCCCTCGATCTCGACCGGCGAATCCGTGAGCGAGGCTTGGATAGTCTGGTCACGCTGATCGACCAGAACCCCTACCACCAACTCATTCAAGAGATACACCTCACCGCCACAGCTGGGATCGACAGCCTTGATGCGATCTATGACATTCGGCACCTGCTCAATAGGCATGGAGTTCGCTTCATCCAGGGCCGCGTGCGAGAGATCACCCCGCTCAATCACGAGGTACACCTCGAAGATGGACAGAGCCTAACCTACGACCGGCTCGTGCTCGCCCTCGGCAGCGAGACGGCTTACTACGACATCCCCGGTGCCCGCGAGCATAGCTATGCCCTGCGCACCTACGACGATGCCATTGCCCTCCGCGACCATATCATCGCACAGTTTACGGCTGCAGCAGCAGAAAATGACCCCAAGCGGCAGCGGCAACTCCTTACCACAGCGATCGTTGGCGGCGGATTCACTGGCTGTCAGATCGCCGGGGAGCTACCTGCATGGGCCGATAAACTCTGCAAGGAGACAGGCGCGCCCCGCAGCGAGGTACGCATCGCACTGCTCGACCACAACAAGCTGCTGCTCAAGCAGTTTGGCAACTGGGCATCTCGCGAGGCGGAGCGCGCCCTCGATCAACGCGGCGTAAGTATCTACCTTGAGACGGCGGTCAATGCTGTGGAGCCTGGCCTGATCCGCGTCAGCGGGGGGCGCGTCCTGCGCGCTGGCACCATCATTTGGGCGGCAGGGATCCGTGCGCCGGGCATCATCGCCGCAGCAGGGATCACGGTCGATAGAGCGGGACGCGCGATTGTGGATCGCTACCTGCGTGTCGAGGGCCAGTCCGCAATCTTTGCCCTCGGCGATTGTGCCTCTATCCCCAGCGGCGCGGATGGTGCCACAGTCCTCGCAACGGCCAGCTATGCGATGCGGCAGGGCGAGTATCTGGGAGGAGCTCTCTTCTCCGAGATTCTAGGCGAGCCCCTCCGCGCCTATGAACCCATCAGGCTCGGACAGCTGGTCTCAATTGGCCCCGACTATGGGGTCGGCAACCCGCTCGGCATGCCACTGCTCGGGTACCCGGTCATCTTGATGAAAAAGGGCGTCGAGCAGTACTATCGCGCATCGATTGAGGGAGCGTAGAGCAGCCTCAGCAGGTACACCATCGCCACTATCAATTCACAAAGCCGAGGCATCGCACAAGCTGAAATCGCAAGCTAACAACATCATTCCTTATGACCACCCACACTATTCATGAGCACTGGCTCGAAGGGCTTCACGGCCCAATGCGCTACTGGCACTCGGCACCGCAACGCGGCATTCCAGTCGTACTCATCCACGGCTACGGCGCGATGATTGAGCACTGGCGGGCAGTGATGCGGCCCATCGCCCGCCAGCACTGTGTCGTGGCCCCTGACCTCTACTACTTCGGGCAATCAGCTATCCCCCACGTGCCGCCCAGCCGACGCCTCTGGTCTGACCAGATCGCTGAGCTGATCGCCGATGTCAGCCACGGGCCAGCCATCGTCATCGGCCACTCAATGGGCGGGATGGTTGCAGCCCAGGTGGCCCACGACTACCCGCAGCTCGTACGTGGTCTGGTGCTTGTTGATAGCACTGGCCTGAATAACCCTCAGAAACAGGCACCTGGCCTAGACAGCCTGTTCTTCAACTTTGTTAGCTCGCCGGGCGTCGGTGAGATTCTGGCCGGGCTCCTCGGGAATCCATTGGGTGCGCGCCAGGGGCTCTTCTCTGCATACTACCATAAGGATCGCATCACCCCCGAGCTCATCGAGCAATTCAGTGCGCCCCTGCGCCGCCGGGGAGGCCGCGAGGCTTACCTGGAGGTTAGCCGCACCTTCCCTGAGCTCTTCCTCGATTTTCAGAAGGGCGATGTGACAATACCGACCCTCCTGATCTGGGGCGAACACGATGGCTCCGTACCACCGGCCCTCGCCGCCACATTCAAGCGCACCCTGCTTCCCCAGGCAGAGATCGCGATCATCCCAAAGAGCGGTCACTGCCCTTTCGATGAGACTCCCCAGGAGTTCTGCGACATCCTGCTGCCTTGGCTCGATAAGCTAAGCACTGAAGCGTGAGCATGTGGAGGTTCATATGCCGATGAAGCGTGAGTGGCAACAGATTCTTGAGCAGAAACTGCCGCTAAAAGATCGATACACTGATCGGAACCGTGCGATTACGGCGTACTATGCCCAATGCTACCTACAGCAGCCGGATGTGTTCAAATGGGCGGGCATGGCCGCGTTTGCCTCCAATCAGGTAGGGATCGCCCTACAAGTAGCGGAGATGCTGATGGCCCCGCGCGTCCTGGCTGCTGTGCCGGATGGCGGGGGCGATGACGGAGTGCTTGCGCACGGCATGCGGCTGTACCAGATGGGGTTGAGCCTCGCCTTCATCGTACCGATCGCACTCCACGATGCGACAACCCGACCGCTGCTGCTCAACGACCTCGATCTGTTAAAGCAGGGCAATGATCAGATCTTCGATGATATTGCCTGGGCGCACCTTGCCTATATGCAGGCCGGCATTGACGAGATCGAGGCGAATGTATCCGAGAGCGAGCAGCCCTATCTCATCCAGGGCTTCCGCATGATCGACGCGGGCGTGAAGAAGCTCGCTGATCCAGCCCAGCGCGAAGCCGGTAAAGAGCAGATCCGCCAAGGGAATCTCACCCTGCTCAAACATGAGCAGAAGCTCACCCTGCCCGGCTTTATGGATCGGCTGACGTACATTGGTAAGCTGATCGTCTCGCTCGGCGGCGCAATGGACTTCCAGGATGCCAAGCGCAATGCGGCTGGAGGGTCGTGGTTCGCTAACTATTTTGGCATCCTGCCGATTCTTTCCGGGCAGGTCTCGCTTGCACGGTTCGAGGATCGCTGGAAGTGGCTAGAGGGTGAGGCGCTGCCGCTCTGGGATCAGATCGACACGGCCTATGCTCCCGCAACATCATTCCACCGGCGGCTCGTATCGATGGCCGAGCGCGAGCCGTCGCTGCTCCAGCAGATCACCGACCTGATGAAGAGCGGCTACCAGACAGTGGGGCTACAGCTGACTCTGTAACCAGAGATCTCGCTGAAAGCATGTATACAAGCGGACACCTTCCCTTGGCGCAAAGGCGCTGCCTGTGATACGATAGGGCATCCCTTAGCAGAAGGAGTGTTGTATGGCTCAGCGACCGCGATTCAGCCCGCGCGATGAGGTCTACCTCGCGAGCACCAGCTTCGAGGTCTATATGGTCACCGGGCTGGTCTTTCTCTTTATCTTTACTGCCACCTTCATCACCAGTATCAAGATCCACTTCGAGTGGCTGATCTGGCCGGGCAGCTTTGTGGCCGTCGTTGCTGCCTACGCGACGCTCAAGATCCTCGAACGCCGCGAGCAGGCGCGTAAACTGGCCGAGATCAGGGCCAACCTCCTCACCGCAGAGGACGCCATCGTTCAGTAACCTTCCTGTTGGCGTCCTGTCATCCATATGTGGGCCTCTGCTGGCGGCGACATGCTACTCTGAAAGCATGTCGCCGCTCTGCATCTAGGGAGGCCCAATGACACCCCTCCGCGCCCTGCGCACCAGCCGCTCGCTAACCTTCATCGATCTCTCAGATCTCACCGGCATATCGGCCCGCAGCATCGCCGAGGCCGAGTATGGCCTGCGACCGCTCTCCTGGCATGAGCAGGATCTGCTGGCATTTGTGCTCGGAGTTCGCGCCACAGATATTGCTCCGCCGCCGCCGCTGGCGCGCGCGCAAAGTCTCGCACGACCCGACACAGCAATGGCGGGCGTGTCAGCCCTAATCACCATCGCCCTTGCCACAACGCTCGCCACAGCAGCGATCCAGGGCGAGCTGCCACAGATCAGCGTGACACTACCTAACCTGCGCGCGCCAATCTCTACGCCCCTGCTGGCAACGGGTAGGGCCGGTGCTGTGGGAGATCTAGCCCTCAGCTCCGCAAAAGATGTGGCCGTCGCGGCATACAGAGCCAACCTAGAGGCACTGGCCAAGCACGCGGCGATCCCAACCGAGCCGATTACTCCGTCGCTCCTGCGCACTCCCATGCTCGCAGAGCAGGCACCAATATTCCAGATCACCACCGCAGGTCCCGAGGGGTGCCCCGTACAGCCGACGCAGGGACGCGTGGTGATCACCCAGGGCTACGGGGTCGGAAGCCACGCCCCGGCGAACATCTGGGGGGCCATCGACCTTGCCGTGGACGGCGACGGCGACGGGTACGCCGATCTGGGTGCCAGCTGGTACGCGCCGGTGGTCGCAACTCACGACGGCACGGTGCAGGTCGACCTTAACAGCTACCCGGCGGGCAACCACGTCTGGGTGAACAATAGGGACAGCTCCTGGAGAACAGGCTACTCCCACCTGTCCATCGTCACCGTGATCAGCGGGCAGTACGTGCGAGCGGGCGAGGTGATCGGGATGATCGGCAGCACAGGCGATTCCAGTGGCCCGCACCTCGACTATCAGGTCTGGGATGGCGAAACAAATGTTGACCCGACGGGGCTTGTTGGCTGCTAAGGCAAGGTCTCAGGCGGTGCGCGGGGTAGCCACATATCCAGCGGCACTAATTCCTGTCGCCAGATATACGCACCGCCCGCCTAGATAGCAAGTCAGACGCGGATGCTGCGCCGGAACAGGCTCAGGGCCAGCCAGGTGCCGAGGACGGCGAAGAGAAGGACAACCACCAGGCTGAGCAGCAGGGGCAGCGTAGGAGCCACGCCGAAGGCCAGGGAGCGCACGGCATCGATCAGGTAGGTGGTCGGGTTCAGCAGCACAATCACACGCATCCAGCCGGGGAGCACCGACAGCGGGTAGAGCGCGTTTGAGGCGAAGAGCAGCGGAAGGTTGAAGAGAAAGATCATGCCGTGGTATCCGCCGATCGAGCGCGACACGGCAGCGACCGCCAGAGCCAGCCCACTGAAGCCTATCGCAAAAAGCGCCAGGAGCAGCAGGGCTGCGAGCCAGCCCAACGGGTTCACCGTCAGGCGAGCGCCCATCAGCACGCCTACGATCAGCATGATCGTCGCCTGGATGAGCGCCTTGGTGGCGGTGCTGCTAGCATTTCCGAGCAGAATGCTCAGCCGAGGGATGGGCGCGGCCAGGTACTCCTTGGTGATCCCGCGCAACCGCTCATCAAGCAGCACCATCCCACCGCCCACAGCGCCGCCAAGAGCGCTCAGGGCAATAATTCCGGGCAGGATATAGGACATATAGTCGCTCCCGCCCACATCCGCCACCATCCCGCGCATGCCCACCCCAAACAGCACAACCCACAGCACCGACTGTAGCGCCAGGCCAACCAACTCCTCAGTGCTGCGCCAGAACTTCGTCATATGCTTCGACCAGATCACATAGGTCGCATACATAGCCCTACCCCTTCTAATCTCTGAGCGCCCGACCCGTGTGGTGCAGGAAGGCATCGCCGAGGCTCGGCCGGGCCACGGTCACATCCTCCACGCTATAGCCATTGCCGCCGCCCGCCCCAACGATCTCCACCAAGCGCCGGCTGCCGCTATCGACATACACCGAGACATTGCCGCTATCGCCATCGAACTCAACCCGCTCGACGAAGGGCATCCGTTTGATCTCCTCAACAAAGTGCGCAGAATCGCCGTGGCCGCGCACCCGGATCACATCGGCGCCAAGCTGTGCGACCAGGCCGGACGGTGTTCCCTGCGCGACCAGCTTGCCGCGGTCAACAATGCCCACCTGGTGCGCCAGCGCATCGGCCTCCTCCATATAGTGCGTCGTCAGCAGAAGCGTCAGTCCACTCTGCCGGTTCAGATCTCGAATATAGCTCCAGATGCTCGTGCGGTTCTGCGGATCGAGTCCCTGAGTAGGCTCATCAAGGAAGAGCACCGATGGGTCGGTCATCAGACCACGGGCAAGCTCAAGGCGTCGCTTCATGCCGCCGGAGTAGGTCTTGACAATGCGATCAATCGCATCGCCGAGCTGCACGAGATCAACCAGATCCACGATCCGCTTGCGGCGAAGCTCACCATCCTGTCGGTAGAGCCTCCCGTGAATATCGAGCACCTGCCGACCAGTAAGATCCTGATCGAGAACAATATCCTGAAAAGTCACGCCGATGTGGCTACGCACCTGCTTGGCCTGGCGAACAACATCGAAGCCAGCCACGCGAGCCTCACCAGCCGTAGGCTGCACCAGCGTGGTCAGCATCCCAATCGTCGTCGTCTTACCAGCGCCATTCGGGCCAAGCATCGCATAGATAGCTCCGGCCTCAACATGAAGATCGATCCCATCGACAGCCGTCAGATCGCCATAGCGCTTTACGAGACCACGGGCCTCGATCGCCATATCGCTCATCAACTTCCTCATTCATCTAGCGCAACGTATGCGGGATTGACAAAACTGGAACGGACACACCCGTCGTGAGATACATCAAGAGGACACCCCAAAGCGACGGATTAGGAGGAGGCCGTGTCTGTGGCCTGGGGAGATGCGTGGGAGGAACGGGTAGCAATCAACCGATCAATCCAGGTGATCTCAGCATCAAGGTGCAGCAGGTGATGCTCAATCACCGCAGTGTGAGAAGGTGGCAGGCTCACATGGAGTGCCTCCATCGTGGCGCGGTGGGCCAGAATCGCCTCGCGCCGCATGCGCATCAGACGCAGGCTCTCGTCGGGAGCAAGCTGGTGTTCGAAGATAATCCCAATATCTTCCGCGTAGACAGACGGCTCGTAGGCCGCTAAATTCTGACGAAGCAACTCCTGAAAGCGCTCCTCGCCAGTCGGAGTAATCCGATAAACCTTTCGCTCAGGGCGGTTGCCCTCACGCTCAACCTCCTCAGCCACATACCCATCGCGGCAGAGCTTATCGAGCAGATAGTAGGCCGTTGAGCGCTTCAAGTCAACACAGAAGTTCATCTGCTCATCAATAAACTCATTCAGCTGATAGCCGTGCATCTCTTGAGCGCGCAGCAGGCCGAGCAGCAGCAGTTGACGATCCATGGTCATACACACATGTCCCTTAGTTGAATAATCAGAACTGAGTATATCGCCAAGCTATTGTCTTGTCAAACACTCACCCGATCACATCATCAATCAGCTCACGCAGGGCGGCCGCATCAACATCTTTCTTATCGAGGAAAGCCACGGCACCGGCAGCAATACCCTGACGATGAAATTCCTTATCGGGATACGCGCTAAAGAGCACAACGCGCACCGACAGCATCGCGCCGTGCAGAACACGAGCGCAATCGATACCACTCTCGTCGCCAAGCACCACATCAACAAGCGCAAGCTGAGGAGGGTTGGCCTGAGCCAGGCGCAACGCCTCTTGCGTACCGCTCGCTTCAAGGATCAATGCTGCCGGATATGCCTTGCCAATCATACGACGAAGTTGTGTGCGGTAGCGCACATTATCATCGACGATCAGCAGCACAAAGCGCGAAGGATAGCGCTCGCTCTCGCGCTCAAGCGATTGAGTGGAGGAGGAGGTCACACCTAAGCCGATAGCGGCAGCGTGCTGATGCACATAGCTCACCGCCTCAAGGCGGCTCTGCACCCCGAGCTGCCGATAAAGGCGAGTCAGATGATTCTCCACCGTCTTCACGCTCAGCCCGGTGCGACGAGCAATCCCAAGGTTATCGAGTCCTTCTTGAAGACAGATCAGCAGCTCACGCTGGCGGTCCGTAAGAGATAGCGGCGACATCTCGCGTAGCCGCACCAGCTTATCCACCAATGGGCTACAGATCCAACGCTCACCAGCAAGCACACGCTGCACCGCCAACTGAAGATCCTTCAGCGGCTGATCTTTCAAGTGGTAGCCATTAACCCCAGCAGCAAGCAAGCCCTGCACATAGACATCATCATCATAGGCACTCACCACGAGAATCTTCATCTGAGGGTACATCTCATGGGCGCGCCCAATATCACCAATTGGCTCAAAGTTGGGCATCGTCACATCGATCAACAGACAATCGGGCCGTAGGCTTTGCAGAGCGGCAAAGAGCGTGAAGCCATCACCAACCTCGCCCACAACTATAAGATCAGGGATGCCAGATAGTGCATTTGCGATACCAGCACGAACCACGGCGTGATCATCAGCAAGGAGAAGACGAGACATTCTTATCGCTCCGCACGAGAGAAAGCTGTACTAATCTATAAATAGCCGATCCATGTACAGAACGCAACTAAGGGTTCAGGGACAACAAAAAG
>RYFE02000051.1 GCA_004138175.2 Chloroflexales bacterium ZM16-3
GTACACGGTAGGCCACACACCAACCTCCGTTCTCGAAAGAGGACAAGGGATGGGGCGGCATCCCTTTGAAGCCCAAGCGTTTACGCTTGGGAGCCGTCACGAGTTCGGCGGTGTTGTTGGTCTTGGGGATGCGGTCGCGCTCGATGGCGTTGACCAGCTTCGGCCAGTGGCGCTCCAGGCTGGAGAAGAGCGCCTCCACCTCCGGCGTCGCGGCCACGTACGCCTCCCGCAAGGCCAAGACCTTGTCGTAGCGCCGCTGGGCCGTCCGTTTTGTCTTGGCCTGGAAGATCCCGTCGAGCTGGCGCTGGAGCTTTACCGCGTCGGGGCGCTGCGTGCGGTAGTGCGTCCCGTAGGCGTCGCGCAGCTGTTTGTGCCAGGCTTGTAGCGCGTGGAAGATGCACTGGTGGTGGATCGCACGCGGAAACACCGCCGGGATAGCCCGGTCATAATCCGTGCAGAGGTCGGTCACGATCACCTGCGGCTGATACCCTTTGGCCCGCAATGCCAGCAGGAAGGCCCGCGCCGCGTCCGTGCCGCGCACCGGGAAGATCGCCACGTGGAGCAGGTCGTAGGTATACACGTCCACCGCCACGGAGACGTACATCCAGTGGTGCTGCTTGCCCGCCGGTTTGTCGTTGGTCGGCACCTTGACCCACTTCTCGTCCACGCCCACCACCCCGCTGCTGCGCACCACCCCGAAGAGCGCGGCGACCGGCAGCAGCTGCCCGCCGAACTGGCTGACCCAGCGGTAGGCGGTCGCCGTTGAGATGCCCAGCCCGGCCGCGACCCGGCGGTAGCTGCTGTGTCCCACCTCGTAGGCCTGCAGCGCCTGGAGATGCACCTCGGTGCGCCAGGGCGAGGAGGGCAACAGATCGGGCGGCAGGTTGGTGAAGCTGCCGTGGGCGCAGGCCGCGTTCTGGCAGTAGTAGCGGAAGACGTCGACTGTCTGCTGCTGGCCCGCAGCATCGAGGTAGCGTTTGGCGCGTGGGGTGCGGCTCTTGCGGCGCACCTGGCTGCTGCCGCAGTGCGGGCAGCGGATCGTCCCGTCGTCGACGGCCTCCCAGTTACCGCAGAGGATGTGTTGGAGATGGTAGCCCCAGGGCAGTGGGGTTTCCAGCTCCTGGCCGCTGCCCAAGCCCAGCTCGGTGCGCAACGCCAGCAGGTCGGCCAGGCGGCTGCGCTCCTCGGGGGCGGGGCGCTCGCCACATGCCAGCCGGGCCTGGAGCTGGTCGATGAGCCCAAAGAGCTGCGTGACCAGCCAGTCGTCTTTGGGGTGCAGGGTCTCGATGCTGAGCTGAAAGCGCTCGCGCAGCACCCGGCGGGCGACCAGCAGGCCGCTGTCCTGGCCAATCTGGGTGATCGCGTGCGCGCTGAGGGTTAGTCCTTCGGCCGCAGCGGCGGCCTGGACCTCGGCCACGGACCACCACAGATGACGCGCCCAGAGCTGGATGAGCAGGTGCTGCTGCGCACGTGGCACCAGCGGCCCATGCTGGCGGCTCATCAGGCTATTCCAGTCACCGGCCTCGCGGTAATCCTCCCAGCGGCTGAGCAGCTCCTGGAGGGTGCCGAACCAGTCCGCCAGCCAGACCTGGCAGAGGAAGGGCCATTGCGACGGGCGATGCAACAGGTGGATGTCGCGCAGGCCGAGCAGGAACATGCGCCGGTCGAACGCGTCGACCGGTTTGTGGCGGATAGCAATCAGGTCGCCAATGGTCACCTCGTAGGTGCCGTCGTCGAGGATGCGCCCCGTGGCGCTGGGTTTGGGCGGACGGGCCACGGCGACGGCGGCGGCCAGCGCGCCGCTGGGCAGGAGGTGGTCACGCAACAGGCCGACGCTAAGGGAGAGCAGCAGGGCCAGCTGGAGGTCGGCACTCGCGGATACCAGCCAGCGGCAGCGCGGGTGCTGGCCCCAGCGCGGCCAGACCAGGACGCTGAGGCTGAGCAGGGCGCGCAGCAGCGGCAGACTGGCGAGCAGGAACAGAGGCGGCGCGGCACCGCTGGCCGCAAGCAGCACGGCGAGCAGCCCCGCCTGCACCAGCACGGGCCGCAGGAGCTGGCGGGCGATGGGCCAGACCCACGCGGCGCGGGGTGGCCGCGGCCACCGGCGCCACCGCACCCAGCGCACGGTTCCGGTGCGGGTGATCGTGGACGAAGCCGCCGGCAGGCTCACGACGACGTGACCAGCCCCGAGCCCGAGCAGCAGCGGGAACAGCGCCAGCGCGAGTATCCGGGCAACCTGGGCCTGTCGGCGACGTGAGTACGGAGCAAGGATGGTATGATGCACGCTCTGCCAGCCTTTCGCGTGTGGGCACATGGTCTGAGGTAAAGCTCCATGTATACCCGTCCGCGAGGGCTGGCAAGTCTATACCCGAGCAGATTGGCCCCGCGAGGCCGACATGACGAAGCGCCCCGGCGGCGGAGCGCTTCCTACTGGCTCTGATTAGTCCCTACCACGTATCGGGGGTTTTTGCAGGACGCCCAATAGAATAAAGCAAACACTATCGGATAAGACAAGGAGGCTTTCCTGACCCGCATGACATCATCGATAATGTCACCCGTGTGTAAAACCTTTCTCAGCATAATAGCTCGTATGGGCTGTTATTTATGACGATCTCGATGGGAAGTCGCACCACATCATCGCCGCAACGATTATGTTGAGCTTTTGCCAAGTGCAACACATATGGCCCTATGTTGCACATACGCCCCGTTCGCAAAGGAGTTCGAGGTGTTCTACCCAAGGTGCCGCCCACAAAAGCACCACCACAGAGCGTGATAATGCATCAGCAGCGGTATGCGCTCAGGATTAGATCGACAGTAGCGTTTCTGCGGCACGAAACCCTTGACCATGCCAATGCAGGCCCAATGACGCAGGAGAGCGCCATGCTTGTACGTGTGAAATAGTTCACAGGTGACTTGGTGCCAAGTCACCTGTGAACTATTTCACACGAAGTGCTAGCTGCTCCAACAGTGCCTGCGCCCGTATCAGAATGGCCGAGAGGCTATCCTGCACCGCCGCAGCATGCGACGGCTCCTCAGCAACAAGCTGCTCCCACGAGACAAGAACCGCATCAATAGCAGCGACACCCTGCTGGACGCTCTGCGTCTGCGGGGCGAAGGCGGGTATCTCTCGATCTGTGCCGGCATCATCTCCGAGAATAGGAGAGCGCTCCTCGCTCCGCCGTGCGCTTACGCGCTTACGGACATCCTGGCTCGTCAGCGCGCCTGCGGCAACTCCCTCGATCAAGTTCTGGCGCTCAATCGGGTCTGGGACACCTGCAATCTGTCTAGCCGCATCAAGCGTATCAGGACGTCGCAGTACCAGATCCTGTACATCAGTGGGCGCTCTGAGGAGCGCCAGTCGGCCCTCCACATAGCTGCGATGTTTGCCCAGACGCTCAGCAAGCGTGCGGATGCTATAGTCTAGCTCACTGATGAAGGTCTGAAACGCACGGGCTTCCTCCAGCGGATTGAGATCTTGGCGCTGAATGTTTTCTACTAGGCCAATCTCGATCAGCTCGCGGTCGGTATGTGGGGCAATGTCACATGGAAGCGTGGTTAGGCCCGCGCCTTCCGCCGCACGAAGCCGACGCTCACCATACACAAGCTGGTAGAAGCCCTCAGCGGAGGGATCTGCCCGCACCCGCAGGCGGCTGATAAAGCCCTGCTGGCGAATCGCCTCGGCCAGATCGTCGAGATCGCTAAACTCACGGCGCGCCTGGTAGGGGTTCGGGCGGATGCGGTCTATCGGGATATCCTGACTTACCACCGGTCGAGGGGCAAATCGGGTCGCCACCAAATCTTCAACCGCCTGGACGCGCTCCGCGCGTCGCTCTGTCTCACGCTCACGGGGAAAGAAGCTCTTAGCGCGAGGCGGCATCGAGCACCTCCTGGGCGAGCGCGCGATAGGACTGCGCGGACTCGCTGGCGGGTTCGTATTGAAGGATGGTTTGACCCACGGCCTGCGCCTCTGCAAAGCGCACGGATCGGCGGATCACGGTCTGGAAGACCGGCACATCGACGGCGCGCCCTGCGGTAAGCTCATCACGGGTGTAGGCCGCCACTTGACGCGACATCACCGTGCGGTCAGTATGGGTGAGCACGATGCCGGTGATGCTCAAGCTGGCCGTCGGATCTGAGCGTCGCAAGATAGCAACGTGGTCGATCATCAGATCGACCGAGAGCGTGGCGAGAAATTCGGTTTGCAGCGGGATGATAATCTCCTGGGCCGCAGTCAATGCATTGTCTACCAGAATGCCAAGATAGGGGAGGGTGTCAATCAGCACAATATCGTAGCGCGGGGCAACGGGGAGCAGCAGGTTACGCAACACATACTCGCCACGCTGAACCGCCACAAGCTGGCCGTTTGCGAGGTTGAGCCGAGCATCGGCCGGAACGACATCAACGCCGGCGGATGTCTGCTGGATAACCGTATCGAGCTGGGGCTCGTAGCTGGAGAGATAGGCTGCAATCGCGCTGTAGACGGTTCGCCCATCAGCCTGTACACCTAATGCTTGGGTGAGCGCCCCTGAGGGATCACAGCACACGCTGGCCACATTCGGCCAGCGCCGCACCCAAGTTGATCGTGGTGGTCGTTTTGCCAGTTCCGCCCTTCGGGATGGAAACGGCGATAATTCGCGTCATCGGCTGACTCCGTACTGAACATAGGGTAGTGGGTGCGTTTCAGCGAGGGACAAGCCCTCCCCGAACCCCTCGCATTACATAGCTAGCCATCCCCTTCGGCCTGGAGCGCATCGAGGAAGAAGTGTACATCCCGTGCGAGGAGCGAATCAGCGGACAACCGAGCGACGAGATTAGCAGTGGCGGTGTCCGCAATCAGGAGTGTGGCTGGCGGCACCGCCA
Organism: Chloroflexales bacterium ZM16-3; assembly: GCA_004138175.2. GTDB lineage: Bacteria > Chloroflexota > Chloroflexia > Chloroflexales > Chloroflexaceae > Oscillochloris > Oscillochloris kuznetsovii. The sequence continues at coordinate 4,861 of RYFE02000051.1, forward strand.
GCGCGGACGCTAGCGCAGCCAGCCGGTCGAGTTGCAGCGGACGACGGCCATACTCATAGTTCACCAGTGTGTCGAGCGGCCAGCCCAAGAGGTCGGCAAGATCCTGAGCCGACATGTTGCGCTCCCGACGCATGGCGCGAATGCGCTCGCCCACAACAACACGTAGCTGTTCCACCATTGCCGTCATAGATCCATTGTGCTCTGCTCAGGGATGTCGAGATCGGCCCCGGTGAGCTGGCGGTAGGCGTCGCGCACAAAGGCGACCGCCGCCGGGTACTCACGCATCGGAAGATCCTCATAGCGGCTGAGCCGGAAGCGAACCTTTAGCGTGGCCCAACATGCCGCGTAGGGGTTCCGCGCAGACTCCGGGTCGCGGGCGGCCCGCGCCTGGCCCCATGCCTGCACGATGGTGTAGAGATACCCGCGCTGCGCGTCGGTGATCACCTGCTCGGTGTGCCCCTCAATGGCGCGCACGCGTGCGTCGAGATCCTTCCACGCCTGGCGCGCCCGCTGCTGGCTCGCCTCGATCTCCTGCTGCCGCACGGTGAGATCGGCGAGCGCCCCACCGATTTGGTCGAGGTCATGCAGATCCTCAATAGCACGACTCGACGTTTCTGGCAGCCCGGCCAGCCGGGCAAAGGCCGCGTAGACCTCTGCAATCAGGTAGCGCTTGAGGTGCTGGAGCCGACCCCGCGTCTGGACAGCCGCCTTCCGTGTATTCACCCCCATCAGCCACAGTGGGTAGAGTTCGAGCTGGAGGAAATACTGCTCCTTCACACCATAGCCGGTATCAACTGCCGCGCGCACAAGGCCGTCGACAAGATCTTCGCTGCTGCGGATGCGCCGGAGTTGGGAGGATGGAGCCAGATTGACCACAGCGCAGATATCGCTGAGCGCAAGGTAGATCAGCCCGTCGCCGGCGCGGATAGCGAGGGCAACGTCGTCAAAGAGGGTGATCGGGAGGCGCTCCTGCACATCGACCAATGGCGTAAGGGGCGGCGGCTCCAACTCACTCATGGGGGATCCTCAGTACAATTCATTGTCCTACACGAACAAGATATCGCAACTATAGCATGGGCGTGTCATCGCGTCAAGCGTTGCTTGTTCGTGTCGAACAAGCAACGACGGCAAGAAGCAGAGGAATCGGCAGATTAGCTATTGCGGCAAGCACCCTGGAGCGGATAAACCGCGCACGTGGGCGGCGGGCTGATACAGCAGGGGCATCTCTCGTGAGCGAGCTAGCGTGTGCAGTGCCGATATCATCTGACTCACAGGGGGCGCAGGCATGGACGCTTAACGTCTCTGCTGGCAGATCGGTATGGATCAGGCACGTAATAGAGTCCTTATTATCCGCCTGATCCGTACTGTTCGCCGCTCCATCCTCCACTGATTCTGCACGTACCAGCACGCGCCGGCGGTAGGTACGTGCGCGCCCTTTTGCTCGTGCCTGCTCTTCTTCATCGCTGAGCCCTAGCGCCTGTGCGACCGCCTGCCAATGTGTGCGTACCGTCACCTCGCTGATCTGTGCCGCATGGGCCAACTCGGTCGCTGTCAGCCGGGTCTGCTTCTGAGCGATCATCGTGCTAGCAGCGGCGATGATCTTGAGTACAGCTGCCGCCTGCCGCCCGCCGTTGCTGGTGGGCGAATCGTCTTCCCGCACCGTGGTGGGTTCTAGTCCTGGCAGCGGCAGGCCGAAGAGCAGGGTGATCTGCGCCTCCGGGTGGTCGAGTGGGCTCCCGCGCATGGCGCACTGGATCAGCTCGGCCTCGCGCCGACTCTCCAGCAGCGCCGCTAGGCGCGGGTCGGCAAAGATCGGCACTTCGATCATCCAGCGCGCACCGTCGGCGTCGGTCAGCTCGCGCTCGGTGGTGATGATTCGTTCGTCTAGTGCCTCTCCGTCATCGGCGAAGAGCGCCCGGCCCTCACGTACGATTGCCTCCATATTCGGGTGGTAGATCTGGGCCAGCACGATGTCGTAGCCCTTGTAGTCGTTCGAGCCACGCAGGGCACCGTAGTGGGCCACCAGCGCGTTCGGGTGGCCGCGCTCGTCGAGGGCACGGCGTAGGTCGGCTTCGGTGTCTTGGGTGCAGACGACCAGGGTCGGTCGGCCGGGGCGGATGTGATCAGCCACCGTGTCGTACCACTGGGTGCGTCGCTCGCCACGCAGGGTTCTCTTGGCCCAGTCGCGGGTGATCACCTGGATTACCGTGGCGTGGTTCTCGCGGGGCGGCTGCTCCATTCGTAGTATTTTGGGTTGACCGGGTGCTCGTCGATGATCACCTTGCGCAGGTTGTTCTCGATGGTCTCGGCCATCGCGCCAGGGTTGCTGGCAATCCCGCCGGGCAGACCGTCAAGCCCATCCGCGCCGCGCTCGACCCAGGGCTACGCCGACCTCTCTGAGTCCCAGGTGCGCGCGGCCCTGGAGGAGATGTAGGCGGATAGCTTCTCTGTACCCCGCAAAAACCATCACGGTTTCTGCTATACTAGCAAAACCGTGATGGTTTAACGAGGTACTTCATGCAGCCTGCTATCCGGATGGACCCGCGCCTGGAGCAGCGGATCGCCGAGAAGCGCGCCGCGCTCGATCGCCAGCGCCCACTGCCCCCGGCGATCCTGGCCAAGCTCGCCGACGACCTGCGCGTCCGCCTGACCTACCACTCTAACGCGATCGAGGGCAATACCCTCGACCTTGGCGAGACCCAGCTGGTGATCGCCCACGGCGTCACGATCGGCGGTCACTCGCTCAAGGAGCATATGGAGGCGGTCAACCACGCCGCCGCCTACGACGTTGTGCTCGACCTGGCCCAGCGCGAGACGGAGCTGGATGAGGCCGCGCTGCTCCAACTCCACGCGCTGATTATGCACGACCTGGTGGGTGAGCCGGGCGTCTACCGACGCGGTGCGGTGTTCATCTCGGGCTCAGAGCATCGCCCACCGCACCATACCCAAGTGCCAGGGCTCATGGCCGACTGGTTCGCCTGGTGCATGGGCGACGGCCGAGCGTACCCGCCGGTCATCCGGGCGACGCTGGCCCACGAGATGCTGCTGGCCATTCACCCCTTCCTCGACGGCAACGGGCGCACCGCCCGGCTCGTGCTGAGCCTCCAGATGATGCGGGCGGGCTACCCGGTGGCGCTGCTGCTACAGGGCTGGCGGCTGAGCTATATCCATGCGCTGGAGCAGGCTCACCACGGGCGCTACAGCCCGCTGGTCAACGTGATCGGTCGCGCGGTCGAGGCCGGGCTTGATCTGTACCTGGATGCCTGCGACGCCCTGCCCGACGAGCTGCGCCGACCGCTGCGCGAGGTGGCCGAAGCGTGCGTGATCGACGCGGGCTATCTGGGCTGGCTGCTGCGGGCGGGCCGTGTGTCCGGGGCCAAGCGCAGCGGGCGCTGGTACGTCTCGGCCGCTGCGGTGCGGCGCTACCAGGACGAGGTCGCGGCGGGAACAATCCCTGTCGGCCGGCCGCGACACCGCAGCGAGACGTGAGCACGACCGTGGAGCGGCATGGTCGGCGTGTGCGTAGGGCGTTCGGAGCGGCCCAGCCGGCCACTGCGTCAGTGGCCGCGAGAAGCATCCGCGCGACCACATAACAAGTACAAATTGTCACGTGCAGGATTATCCTGCGCATGTGTTGCAGCGTTATGCTGCGCATCCCCCCAGCCACTTGACGCCGGGCGTACATTTTGACTCCCCAGAACGTCGCTTCTGTGCAGTGAGACTGGCTGAAAATACCCTTTGTAGCGCCTCAAGAACCTCCGTATCCCATCTGATTCACTTCACGAAAGAAACGCGGGGTCGATCCCAATATTGTCACCTGAGTCCATGCGCTCGTACATCACGGTCAGGAATGCGCAAGGTAGCGCTGCACCACATGCGCCACATAACGCTGCACGTGACAATTTCGCCCGATGCCTGACGCCGAGTTAGGGTATACATAGGCTGACATACCTTCGCTGACATGTATGCTGTGGAGCGCTCGGCATAGCTAAGATTAGCGGATGGATTTTTATGGTTCCCCATGTTATGCTTCTACACATCATCGCACAACATCGTAGTCTAGCGTGAACCGGTGCTCATCTTGACCGGATGCTCGCTATGGCTGATTCTGCGCTCCCAGGAATCCAACAGCCAAATCTAGAAGGCTGGTCGGCACCGACGGCTACCTGGCAACACGCAGGACCATCTGGTCAATTCCAGGTGCGTATCGATCTTGTCCGCGGAGCCTGACTGCCCCGGTATGCTCCCCGATGTATCGCTTGGCTATGAAACTTCCATGGGTTGCGCAACGAGCTTTAGCGATGCCGGTAGCCGTGGTGCGCGAGCATCTTATGGCTGACCGACTTTGGAATCGTGTACGCATACTGAAGTTAGTGGCGGCAGCGATACGGTTGGGTCGCCAAGCAGTACCGTGCTTTCCACATCACGGGCGGCCAGTTGATAGTAGAGACATTTGAGGTTCTGACGCTCGCTTGCCTCGGGCGTCAGAACCTCTTCGAGTCTCGCAAGGTCGTGGGCTGTGTTGAGCACACCCAGCTCGCGCAGCCATGCCTGCATGGCCCGGCCGATCGTCTTAGGGTGCCGCCTCTCTGTGAGATATTTGGGACTGTAAAACAGCCGCTCGTAGAGCATGTAGTGGGCGATCCCATCGACGCGTGAATCACGGGAGCCTGGCTGGCGCAGCGTCCAGTCGAAGGTCGGCTCGACATGGCCGATGAAGGCCCGCAGCGGTCGATGGGCACCAAGCAGTGCTTTGGGTAATGACGCTGTGATTGCCCCTACCTTAGCGATGCCATCCAGCAGTGCAGCCATCTCCGAGCCCGGCCCAAACAGCCCGCTGAACATGCTGCGCCTGTCGCTGCCGACAGAGCAGCAGGCGTGAGCATACCACACCGCGCCGTCAGGCTCCCAGGACGCCATCAAGGCCGCCGGGTCGAGCGGAACATACATGCAGTCCACCGGGAGGCCGAGGGTGGCGCGCATCTGTTCGATATGCTCAAGCGGGCCGGTTTGTCCGTGGCTTGTCGTGACGATCACCCCCGGCCTGTATTTGCGGAGGGCTGCGATCAGCCTGCTGCATGTTGCGTTGGCCCCATCGAGGAAGGCCAGGCCGGGCCGAAGGTCTTTGTCGGCGCAGTAGGTGGCCCGCAGTGGCTCAGCGAGTACCTCGTGCATGAGGGTGGTGATATCCGAGCCACCGTGGTTCACCGCCCAGATTAGCGACCGCTCGACCCGTACGCCCGCATCCTTCCAGTCGGAGCGCAGGGCGTCGATATAGTGACCCAGGCCCTCCTCCTCCAAGTCGAGGCGCCCAACGTAGGTGTCGGGTCTGGCCTGGAGCAGGTACTGTAGCCGCCAGGGGATTTGGGCGGGTGAGCCGTAGATCAGTAGGTATTTTGGGACGCCACCAAGCTCTGGTCGGGTCGTACTATCGAGCAGCCAACTCTTCCCCGTATGCTTCCAGAGCTTGTTAAAGCGCTCCGTCGAGGCGTCCTTGTAGCGCAACACCACGCCCTGGCGCTCACGGATGAGTTCCCGTAGCGGCTCGGGCGCATCGGCGCCGACCCGCAGTTGCTCAGGCGTACAGTCGTCCCGCCAGGGCAACACCACGCCCCAGCCCACTCGCGGGTCGCGCCAGTCATGAACATTTTCCTCGTCACAGGGTGCAGCTGTGGCGCTGAGGTCACCGTATCGCTTGCGGGTGCGTCGCACCCAGCTAGCGTAGCTCTTGACGACGGGGCCACAGGCTGCCCCGGCGCTGATCCAGGCGTTGGCCGTCAGGTCGCTGAGGGGCAGGAACGCGCTGTCCTCGTTGTTCACCTTGGATCTCCTCTTGCAGGCTCGTTAGCTCGCGGCCACCTGGCTGTAGAGCATCCACCATGTAAAGAGCGAGCTGACATCGCCGTGCCCCGCGATCACCGAGCTGCCATCGGGCTTCTGGGCCGCCGTGCCGTCTACGGCCAGGATACGCGGGCCGTCCGGCACTAGGTTGTAGTCCAGGCCCCGTGCGTGGGGAACCTCGCGCTGCACCCCATTATCGCCCACGCCGCCCGGCCCGTAGCCGCCTAGGGCCGCGTAGCGGCTCGGCGGTCCGCCGGCAATTCGCAGCTCGCCGAGATCGTCGAGGCGGCGCACGGCGATGTGGAAGAACTCGTGCAGCGGCCAGTCCTCGTTGCTGTAGGTGGTGATGATCGGCTGGCGCACCAGCTTGAGCGCGCCGTGGTATCCGCCCGGCCGGCCTGTGCCGGTGATCTCGGCGGCGAAGCAAAGGCGCGAGATGGCCGGCTGGAGCAGCAACACCGACTCTACGGCTCGTGGGGGCGCCTCGGCGCAGAGGGCGGAGAGCATCACCCGGCAGCCGTAGGAGTGCCCGATCAGGTGGACCCGCGTGGATGCTGGAGAATCAAGCAACTCCCGCAGCAGCCGACCCACGCCGCCTGCGCCCACGACCCCGGCCCGGTCCTTCATGCGCCAGACAGTGGCGATGCGGTAGGGCAGCCGCACCCAGTCGATAAGCTCGCCGGCTGCGGGCTGCGGGTCGAGGGCCCGCAGATCGTGATCGTGATCGTCATCGTCGTCGTCGCCGAAGCCGAAGTCCAGGCGGGGCACGCCGCTTGCGAGGCGCGCCGCAGACGCCCGCCAGAACTGCTCCAACTGGCGGGCTTCGGGTGGGCTGTGGACGCCCTGCTCCTCGTCGGGGTGCCCGAAGAGGGGAGCGAGCATCTGCGCCAGCTCGTACAGCTCTGGTCGACTCAGTTGGGCGCGAGCGGCGAGCTCGCGCACGCGACGGCGGTTGTCGGCGGGGAGCGCTTCGGCCACAAAGGCGACCGCCCGCTTGTCGGACATGGTAGGCACGCCGCCCGCAGCGAGCTTTGGCCCGCGCTCACTCTCCAGCGTCAGCGCTATGCTGGGCCAGTAGACGCTCACGAAGATCGGACGGAAGAGCTGGCCACCGGGCGTCGGAACGGGGTTTATGCCGGCGAAGCTCTTGAAGAAATTCCCGGTCAGGCTGTACACCTCGTCCCAGGCGTTGTTCCAGCCGTGGGAGAAGATGAGAATATGGCTGGCCTTGCCGGCGCGCACCGCCTGCACCAGATGCGCGCGGCTCTTCTGGCTCACACAGCGGCCCGTCGCGTCGAACTTGATCATGTACCAGGGCGCCAGCCCGCCATCGGCGAGGGTAATCTGCTCGATCGGCCCGCTCACGGACGGAGCGCTCATCACTACCTCCTAATTCTGCTACTCCACTCAGGTCGCCGCTACCCGTAGGGCGGCGCGGATCAGCTCGCCCCAACCGCTCCTGGCAAAATCGAGATCGTCATAGACGGGCGAGTAGAAGCTGGTGGGCCAGTAGATCGCAAGGCCGCCCGCCCGCGCCGCGTCGTCACCGTCGAGAGCACTTCTGCCGAGCACCGGGCCTTCGGCAGCATCGAGAGCTCCCCGCAGCGTCTTGAGCGGCTCCCGCAGCGACTCGGCGGTGGGCACACGCGTCCCCAGGTCTACGATCTTGCACCAGTCGCGCAGATCAGCCAGGTCGGCGTTCTTCGTCTCGCCGTAGCGCTTCACCCTGGTGCGGACATCCCGTAGCGCTTGACGGACGCATCCATGATCCATGAGTTCCGAGGCAGTGATGCCGGTGGCGATCACACGCGTCAGCTCGAACAGGGCCTCCACTTGGCCGAGGTCGAGGGCCGCGACGGTTCTGCGGACGGGTCGGCGGAGCAGGTGGGCGGCCTCTGTGGCGGCCTCACGCACGATGATCCGCCCCAGAGTGGGGCCGTCGATTGTGGGTTCGGCGGCGAGGCCGGTGAGGATGGCACCGTAGGGCCAGCCGGGCGCACGCTGCTCCTCTGGCGAGCCGACGAGGGTCGTGGCGAGACCACGGAGCTGGTAGGCTACCTCAATGGTCTGCATCAGGCAGGCGTCAAGTCCAATCAGGTCCAATGGTCTATGGCGTGCGCAGCCCGCCCGTAGCGCTTCGCGAAGCTGCGCGCCATCGAGGTAGCTACGGTCGGTACTATCGACAACCACGCCGCGTAGCTTCGGGCGCACGATGACTAGCCGCTCCAGGGTACTAGCAAAGATCGCTCGGCTCAGGGATGCGCGGCTGGCGGCGCGCTCAGCGAACCGCAGAAGGTCGAAGTCGTAGCCGGGCGGCAGGTCGCGCACCCCCGTGCCGTGGCTCCAGATCACCAGCGCGCTACGGGCACCAGGGAAGCGGCGCAGACCCCAGTCCAAGAATGCTGCCAGAACCATCGGATCGCTGCTGTTCAGCTGGCCGAGCGGCGATGCTAGCGCTGTAGCGCCGCCGCTGCGGAAGGCGAGCAACTCGGCACCCGCCCGGCGATCCACCAGGGCCACGACGTGGGCGAACTCGCCGGCTGGCATAGCCATGAGGCGCCTCTGGAGCAGCGGTACATAGCGATCGAGATCGTTGTCAGCAGCAGCGTAGAGCAGTATGCTCCAGGGGCGCTGAGGCGCTGGCGGCCCATCAGGGAACATCCGACCCCCTTGTTGCTTGCGCGTGTGGAGCAACCCAAGCTACTTCTGCTGGCCGCGCAGTGCGGTGAGTTTATACTCGTCGATCAGCAGCTCGACCGGGCTGGAGGGGCGCAACTGGTCGGTGAGAGTCACCCGCAGACATCCTTCGCTGAAGACTTCGAACTTCACTTCGAAGCTACTCGGCGTGGCCGTCTCCAGCACATTTATCTCAATCGCGTCCAGGTAATCGCACTCACTTACCTTGGTAGCGCCCTGAGGCCCCTGGAAGATATTTATGCGGATGCGGCGCTGGTCCGGCGAGAAGGGCTTTACCCGGATTCCCTTCTTGACGGGGACAGTGCTGTTCGCTGGCACCACGACAGTGAACTCCTCGGGGTTGTCGGGGCTATCGACACGGATGCCGAGGCGCCGTGCCGTCACCTGCACTAGCATGCGCTGCTCGATCTTGGTGCCGCCCCGGCTGAGGGAGTGGGCGTAGGCGCCCGCGCCTAGGGCGACAACGTGCTGTGGCTGATCAGCTACCCGGGGCGGGCGTCCGAAGAGATCGGCAATGCTCTCCTGCACGCTAGGAAGCAGCGTCTGGCCGCCCACAAGCAAGACCTCGTCGAGATCGTCCCAGGTCAGCTCTTCGCCCTCAATCACGCCTCGCACAATCGCGAGGGAGCGCCTGATCGTCGCTTTGGCGCAATCGTCGAGTGTGCTGCGGTTCAGGCTCAGCTCCGCGTCGACAGGCACCCGGTTGGGGAGCGCTAGAGCGGGCAATGTCACGCTGGTTGTATCGTAGCCGGGTGCGCTCAACCTCCGCTTCGCTTGCTCAGCGGCTTGGCGGAGCTGCATCGCTGTCGCGGGGTCGCTTAGATCGGGAGCCGCGCCGTAGATTCTGTCGATCTCGTCGCGCAGCCAGAGGGCAAGCTCCCGATCTATGTCGTCACCCCCGAGCCTGGTATCGCCTGCCGTACGTCGTGTCCAGAAGCGTTGGCCTGTCGCAGTAGCGGCGATCTCCAGGAGCGAGACATCGAAGGTGCCGCCGCCGAGGTCATAGACGAGGATCCTGCGCTCTTGCTCGGTGAGAAAGCCCGGCTCGTTGGCAAAGGAGAGGGCGGCGGCCGTCGGCTCATTGAGCAGGTCGACCACGTCGAGCCCAGCCAGGCGCCCTGCCTCGCGGGTGGCCATGCGCTGGTGGTGACTGAAATAGGCCGGCACCGTAATCACCGCCCGTAACGGATGGGCTGACGGTCCGAAGACGGCCCTGACCCGCGCCCGTAGGGCCTGCAGCACCAGTGCGGAGATGGCGGGAGCGCTCTTGCGAAGCGGCGCGCCGTCCGAAGCGGGCCCGAACTCTACCAGAATGTCGTCTATCGGGTCGCCGCGCCCGACGGGCAGCATGCGGTATGTGAGATTGTCGCGCTCAGGATGGGCCTGGCTGTAGAGGCGACCAATGTAGCGCTTGATCGAGTACACGCTGTCGCCGGGGGCGTAGCAGGCATGCGCTTTCGCCGCTTCCCCTACGTGCCAGGCACCGCGTTCTCGATCATAGCTCACCCATGATGGCAGCAGCGGATCTTCATCCTTTGCGTGGAGCAGCTTGACCATACCGATCTCGGGGAGCCATGCTGCGACGGCGGACTTAGTCGTGCCGAGATCGATCCCGATAAACGGCCCCTCGGTAGCTGTACCTTGCTGCTCGACGGTGCTCATACGTTTCCTGGGTGTGTGCGCGACTCAGGGGCCAACGGGCTTCAGACGGGCGATTCCAAACCGCGTGAGAAGCCAAAGGGCGGTAGCCGTCTCGACCATGGCAGTAATCGGCAGGGCGGGCACGCCACTCGTTCGTGGGTTGAAGGGCAACCCGCCAAGCCTCTCGGGCTGGCATATCTGCGCGGTGGTGGGATCGTAGCGCACCACGCCTTCGGTACCCGCCACCCACAGTGCCTTCGCCTTGCGGGCGGGTGCCAGTGCGTGGACGCTGCGGATCAGACTTTGCGGGCCTCCGTGAAGCTGCCAGGTTTCGCCCTGCCATGCCCAGAGCCCCTCAGCAGTACCGGCGAAGAGGATGTTGTCAACGGCGGCGAGGGCGAGGATCGCCGCCCCCTGCGGGCCAGTGTGTTCGCCTGCCATAGCCCACTCGCCTGTCTCGAGGCGGAAGGTCCCCTGGGCGGTGCCAAGCCAGAAGACGCCATCGGGGGCGACGGTGAGGCAGCGGGGCCGATGGCGGGGCGGCTGGTCCGTCAGGGTGGACCAGTCGGAGTTTTCGTAGCGGTAGAGTCCTCTGGAGGTGAGGGCCAGGAGCCGTCCGTCGATCCCCGCCGCCAGCGCCAGGGGCAGGCCGGGGGGCTGCTTGATAGTGTCGAAGTCGGGGTTGCCGAGTGTGATGTCCAGGCGCCCGATCCCCTCTACCGGAGCGATCAGGTAGGTGTCGTCACCAACAACGCAGAGGCTCCGCACCTCACCGGTGAATGCGGCGGGGAGCAGCCGCTCGGCGGCTTCGTCGCCCACGAGCAGCCCGCCTACTGTGCCCACCCAGAGGCCGCCCGTATTACGGGGCGCCGCGCAGAGGGCGAAGCCGCAGAGGCTATCGTCGTCGTGGGCGGGCAGGATGTCGGCTTCCCACTGCCCCTCGGCAGAGTTATCCCGCAGGTACAGGCGCATGAGCCCGCGATTCGTGGCGGCCCAGAGGAGGCTGTCATCGCCGCTGTCGGCGATCACGCGCACAGCCGTATCGGCGTCGGGTCGCCCCAGGTTGCGCCAGCGCCCGCCCTCGACCACGGCCAGGCTTTCGCCGCAGAGCAGCCAGAGGCGCCGCCGACCGGCCGCCAATCCGAGGACAGGATCGATGGGGCTTGTGGGCCGAACCGGCTCGCCCAGTGCCCCTCCGCTGATGGGATGAACGCCGGTGGGACCGACAGCCCATATAACCCCATCGGCGGTGCGATCGAGGGCGACACAGGCGGTGAAGGTCTCGGGCCAGAGGGCTACAGGGGCGGCGGCGGGGATCAGGCGAAAGAGGCCCCAGTCGTTGCCTAGCAGCAGGTCGGTGCCGTCGCCGAGGAGACAAATCGCCTCCTCGGAGCCCTCGTGGTCGGCGGCCAGCACGGCGGGCTCCCGATCGCCGCTGCGTAGCAGGTAAACGGACCGTGGTCCGGCGGCGGCGATACCGTCGAGGGTTGCGCAGAGGGCGCGGATCGGCTCCGTCGCGAGCCATGGGTAGTTCTGCCATCGGGCCATGTGCTTGTCGTACCAGGCGAGACCGTGGTCGGCGCGGGCAACCCAGGGTTGCCCGGCGGGGTCGAGGCAGATGGCCCCAGGGACACCGAGGGCGTGCTCTGAGCTGTAGCGCCGACAGACGCCTTCGCCATGCTGCCACTCGATCACCCCGCCCGAGCTGGCGAGCCAGAGGTGAGCGCCGTCCGGCGCGACAGCAATTCCGTGGATGGCCCGCTGTGGTGCGAAGCTGCGCCAACCAGCGAGGCCGGGCGGAGTCACGAGTTCGACGTTGACGAGCTGCACCCTGGTAGAGGCGATCTCCGACTCCTCATCGACAAGCCTGACTCGATCATCGCTCATAGGCAGGCCGCCTTCTCTGCGGCAGCGCAGCGTAGAAGCCTCAGGTTCGCCTCGACATTCGTGATCGCTTGCTGGAGACGCCCACGCTCACGCTCCACATACGCCTCCCAGGCCGTGCGACCATCATGCGTCTCTCTGGCGCGCCAGCGCTCCCAGAGCGCCAGGCTGCCGGCTACTTGGCGCAGGTCTGCGGCGACCTCTCGCTCTAGGGTATTGTGATATTCGCAGAGCAGTTCGCCCCAATCCTGGAGCCGGATGAGGTGGGTGTCATGACCCTCGCCGGCGACAGGCTGCTCGAACGCATCCCAGCCCAACAGTGCCAGGGCGGCCCCCAGAGGGCGGGCACCGTCATCAATAATTCCATTGATCTCGGCCTGCACCTCGGCGTCGAGCTGGGCGAAGAAACCGAAAACGAGCAGCTTCTTCAGCTCTCGGCGCCGTAGTCGATGATCGGCGGGAGGAGTCATCGTACGAGACTGCGTTGGGTCGCTGACACCCTTGTCCCTGTCTGGACGCAGGCGCGGGGGCGGCGGCAAAGTGCTTTTTGGTTTAGGATGCAGCCGCTTTTCGAGCGCAGCCTGCTCCTCAATCAAGGCGTCGAGGCGCATCTGGTCGGAGGCTAGCAGATCATCGAGGAAAGCCTGGGCCAGGGGTACAGCACGCAGCTCCTCGCGCCGGGCCTGCAAGGCACCGATGGTGTGGTAAACCGGGCGCAGGGCCGCGATGGCGGCCTCCAGAGAAGGGAATGGGTCGCTCATTGTGTGCTCACGGACTCGATGGCAGGCGGCTCAACGAAAGTGGTGTTATGGGCGAAGAGTACGTAGGCCAGGCCGAGGGGGTTGTCGTACTTTTCCATGAACCACCGCTTGGTTGCAAGCAACGTGTCGGAGAGGTAACGTTTCTGCGCCGAGGGCGGCACTGCCCATCCGTCGTTTCGGTCGAAGGTGTCGAAAAGTTGCCGGTAGAAGGTGTTGGCGAAGGCATAGGCAAAGCCGTCGGGAACCGGGCAGACCGTGGCGATCACCGCCTTGGCGCTGTGATCCTTGATCCAAGCTCGTGGCAGGCCCGGCTCGTAGGTGCCCGTCGTCCCGCCGCTGCCGCATGCGTTCAGGAAGACCACCGGCCCGACGCCTGGCGTGAGTTTGCGCCGTGAGGCGGCCCCCTCCCGGCGTAACGAGGCGACATCGATCGACACATCCACGCCGCCAACGGTCAGCAGGAGCCGCGAGAACGACTCATCAGGACTGGGCTCGCAGTGGCAAGCGAAGTGCATCAGGTCGTAGAGCGTTGGGTCATCGAAGAGGTCGCTCATGGCCCCGCTGTTCCAGCGCTTGGGGCCGTTTTTGCCCTCTTTGGCATAGAGGGCGTCGAGGAATGTCTTCAGCCAGTCGTCGCCGTCGCTTCGCAGTTGTTCAGCCTCATCAGGCCGCTTCTCGTTCTTGAGCCAACTCCAGGTGTAGTGTCGCAGACTCTCGTCCAGTGTCTTCAGGGTTTTGGGAGTAGCACCGCTGCGTTGGTGAAGCATACGGACTTCATTGCCAGCGAAGGAGAGACCCTCGTTCACCGCTGAGAAGATCCTTTCGCCGAGCTGGATCTTCGAGGAAATCTCGCGCCAAAACCATGAGGTGATGGGAAAGCGCAGCCCCCAGAAGGAGTGATGATCGAGAGGTTCCTTAGCATCGCCATCGTAGCAGATGTCCCAGAGAAACGGCGGACTCTTGAAGTCGAAGAAGGTGAGTGGCTGATCTAGTGTGACTACGCCGTCTGCGCCTGCGGATCGACGCAGCACCTTGTCGCACAACTCTTTGGGGAGCTGTTTGTGAAGGTTTTCACCCTTCAGCTGCAAGTCGCTGAGCAGGTCACGCATTTTTGCGTGTCGCTTGGGAAAAGCCGCCTTAGTGAAGTCCAGTGAGCTGAGTAAGGCACTATCGTCAGCGCAGCCCTGCTGCTGCTCTGCGACCAGGTCGCTAATCTCGCTTAGCTCTTCAACCGCGCTCCAGCTCTCCTTTCGCGTCCGAGCGATGTCCGCCAGATCCCAGTCGCATGGCATAGCATCGCCCGGCAGGTACAGCAGCCCGTCGCCCCCGAAGCGCAACGTGAGCGGCGTGCGAGCCGGGTCGTGGAGAGGGGCATAGGCGCCGGCACTGTTCTGGTTGCTCATGGCTCTAACTCAACGGATAGCTCTAAGAGAAGGGAACTCAGCTCTTCGTTTCCTTGGACAAAACGCACGAGCAGCGGGAACTCGCCGAACTCGTCGGGGGCCTGTAACTTGATGTCGGCGCTGTAGTCACCGTCGGCTTTGCGATCAAGGGCGTAGACGCTTGTCTCGCCGCCGGTAAGGGGTGCCACTATAACGCACACCTCATCACTGAGAGCTGCTGGTGTGTGGAGGCGGGCGTTGTAGCCGGCGGGGGCCTCAGTGCGGTAGCTCGCCCGAAAGAGGTAGTGGCGCCTGACGATCAGGGGCGCGTCGTCTGGGTGATCCAGGATCTCGAAGAGCGTGAAGCCGCGCGTCGCCTCCACCTGATAGGGCTCGCAGCGCGGGTGGCCGAAGGCGGCGTAGGCGAGCCAGTCGGGTCGGCCGGGAAGGGCCTGCCGCACCCTGCGGCGGGCTGCCCAGACCGCAGGCCCCAGTGGAATGCCGGCCCGCAGCTGCGTGTAGAGACTGCGGACGAAGCGGCGGTCAGCGTCCGCAGTCGTCGGCCAGCGAGGGCCCACGAAGGCTGCGGCACCGGCCCGTAGGAAGGGCAGGGCCCACTCAGCCTCTAGCCGTGTATCCGGGTCGTGGGCGCGCATCGTCGCCGTGTCCAACTCGATTAGGCTCAACGAGACCACGGGGCGGCGCATGGTAACATCGAGGCGCCGATCCTCGACGAAGGCACCTGCGGACCCGCTGGGGGACAGGGGCTCATCGATGGCGGCCACGCGACTCTCGCCGTCGTAGTCAGCGTAGCGCACTACATGGAGCCCGTAGCACGGCGAGATGGGGTCGCCCAATGGGGCGTACTGCCCATCGCCGCTCGTGATCACCCACGCTGGCCCGCCCAGCACGCCGCGCCAGCGCTCGGCGTCGCGATGGTCGGACGCAGCGAGGTCGAGCAGGGCGACCGGGGCCTCGGGGAGCAGGGTGAGACCTTGGCCGCCGGGCCAGTGGCAGACGGCGAAGGACGCGCCGAGGAAACGCTCCGCGTTCGGGCGCTCCTCATCGTAGAGGGGGTAGAGCAACTCCCAAGGTAGAAGGGCAGCGGGCTTGGCGACCACCAGGAACGTCCATCGGACGTGGGACTCGGTGGCCAGGATGGCGATCTGGTAGTAGTGGTCGCGCAGCGCATGGCCTTCGGGCATAAGCCGTTGGAAGAGCAGTGTGCCCACACCCTTGAGCGCCACGAGCGTATCGTCGGGGGCGGCGCCAGCGTTGGATGCTGCCTCCAGCGCCAGATCGCGCAAGGCGGCGAGATCGCCACGGTTGAGGGGCAATGGTTCCAGCGTGTAGGCGCGCAGGCCCAAGGTCGGGCAGCTGATGGCATAGTGCAGGTACTCGTTGGAGCCTCGCCGCTCCAGAGAGACAAACAGCGTCACCTCTGGCTCTGGATGGGGGATAGGCAAGGCGCCAGACACCTCTGGCATCTGGGGCAGATCCAGCGATGGGTCGGGCACGCTCACCTTAGACGGCAGCATAAGGCGGGCGGGAGGCAAGCCGGCCTCGCGGTCCCCGGCGTACACCTCGACGATCACGTCCTGGGATCCGAGCTCGGTGGCCCGCAGGACGATGCTGCGACGGACTTCGGCGCCGCTGCGAAACAGTGGTATGCGCAGGGGGCTCTTCCCCGAGACGTAGAAGCCGGGCGCATCGACATAGACGATCAGGTCCAGGGCTCTGGTTGGTACGACGATTAGTCCGACTACCGCGCCATCTGTGGCCGCCTCAGTGTCATCTAGTTCCACGGGGCGCGCCATGAGGGTCAACTGCGCCTCGATGCCCACCTGCGTGGGGGCGGCCGGCTCCCAGGCAAGGCTAAGCCGCCACACCACCGCATCGAGGGTCGCCGTCTCCTCGTTGGAGGCGAGTAGGAGCTCTGCGAAGCCGCTGATAGCGGCTGGCGAGAGGGCAGGGTCTTCCGGCGAATACAAGTGTCGGCGCAGCGACCAGCCGAGCAACTCAGGGGTGAGCTCCCGCGCATAGGCTAGCTCGAAGAGATGGCGGCCCGCAATAGCCTCGATCTCCAGATCGCCGTACTGCCCTTCCGCGCCGAAGGCGAACAGCTGCGCATTGTTCAAGGCGGGATACTCGTCGCGGGGTGAGCTGAACACCTGGGGGAAGATGCTGCCCGCTAGCGGCGCACGGCCGCGCTCGTCATTCCACTTGCCCACATTAATGTCGCCGAATTGGCCACCGGCCCCGATCAGCAGTAGGGGCCAGGGCCAGGGCTCTTCAGCCATTATGGGCGGCGATTCTGACAGCCCTATACTTAGCTGTACCTGGCCAATCGGCCATGTCCTTCCCTTGACATCCGAGTCCGGTGTCTCGTCGATGACGATCTCGATCTCGGAGGGTAACCCGTCCACACGGACGCGGTACAGGTCTGAATGATGCACCTGCTTGATCGTAATATCACCGATCTGGGAGTTAGGGCCGAACCAGAATAGTGGAGGGTTGAGTGGCTTGGGCGTAAGGATGCGCTGGAGCATGGCCTGCTCATCGGACGTACCGAAGTTATGCACCGCCTCTTCGAAGAGCGAGCGCTCCTGCCGACCAAGCAGATTCGATAAGGTCAGGATGTTCAGACTAGATGTCAAGGTCGAGGCGGACTGCTCACCGGCGAGCCATTGTGATAGACGGTAAAAATCTAGACTGGCGGTCACTGCGGGCCGTGGTGGGTAGCTCAGCATAGCTCTGAACGTGGTTGTGTCATCGGCAACAGCCGATTCATCGGCTTCGCCCCACCGCTCGTAGAGGACGGTAAGCAGCCGAGGGAAGAGTGGGTGGGCCCGCAGCCGCTCGACGATGGGCGCGCCGCCGATGCGCGGATTCAGGGCCTCGGTGAGCAAGACCACCAACTCTTCCCGACCCTCGGCCTCTGGCAGCAGCGCAGCGAGAGCGCGCCGAACCTGCGCGACCGGTAGATCGGGCACTAAATCCAAACGCACGATGTAGCCGCTAACAACATTTCTCACCGTAATGTCACCTACCCATGAGCCGGCAGGAGTGGCGATGACACGGCTAGCGGGATTAAATACGAAGGCGCCAGCGAGATTCTGGGCCCGCAGGTAGAAGGTGTAGCCATCGACTTCGAAGATCAACTCAGCACCAGTAGACCGAAGCGTGACAAAGCGCTCATCTTCGCTCAGCAAGCTCCGCACCGCGCCCACCGTCAGGCCGCGCCAGAGGATGGCAATGAAGAGTTCTGCCACAGCCTCGATATTCACTACGAGCTGATGCTCGCGCACGCTGTTTTCAAGCGAGACAGCGTTTACAAGCGATTCGACGATCTGCTCAGCCCGCGGCAGGTCGCGGAACACGCTGGCTGCCCGCAGCCCAGCGGCGGGGAACTCTTCGCGCCCCGAAGCGAGCAACACGATCAACTGGCTCTCTTCGACGCCCAAGTGCTTCGCGATCCATGTTCTGCACTCAGAGTTGCGGGTTACTAGCCTTAACAACAGCTCGTACTCATCTACACTCTGCGGGGCTAACAACTCGGCGAGCGGCATGATAATATCCGCTCGGCTGGTGCCCTCGGGATCTGATGCAGTGGCCCCCGTCAGGAGCGCTCTCATCGTGCGGTCAATTGGCACGCGCCCGAGCTCACCCGCATTGATCAGGTCTGGCACCACAGGTTCGAAGGTGAAGCCCAAGGCATTCAGCATGCGCATCATAGCCTCCCCGGCGCTGCCCCGCTCGGGGAACAGCTCGCACAGGGCTGCAGTCCTGCTCCCCTCCACCAGGCCCATGCCCGCCAGCAGCAGCGGCAGGCTGACCGCCAGCGTGCCTGTGGCCTGCCGTAGCACCTCCGCCCGGCGCAGACTCTCGCGCAGCACTGGGGTTAGCACATCAACGAGCGTGGGCTGCCATGGGAGCAACGGATCGTCTTGCTGGGCAGTCGGGCGCTCAGCACCCGTCGGGCCAGCCGGATCCTTGGTGATCAGGCGCACCGCAGGGTCGCCAAAAACTACGTACCCGCGCACGGCGCACATCGCCGCCCACAGCCGCGCGAGGCGGGAGGGTTCGAAGAGCTTGCCGAACTTCAGATCTTCCAACTCCTCGCTGACCGCAATGGCGTGCCGCACATAGCTATTGGCAAAGACATCCTCGACCACGGCGCCCACGGGTTTCCCCCCGCGAAGCAGCGCGAGCGACGCTGCCTCCTGGTCGGGGCGTAAGTCATTTGCGGCAACCGCGGGGAAGCTAGCTCCAATGCGTCCCACCACCGCCAGCGCGCCACCGCTTTTGAGCGAGAGCATGCGCTGCGCGAGTTGGCTGATCGTGGGCAGTGCCCCCACGGACAGGTCGTTGAACGCGGCCAAATGCGGCTCCATCTCATCGCCCGCGCTGAACGCGCCCTCCATCCAGATCACGGAGCCGCTCAGCTTTGCCTTTGGGCCGAGGTCATCGATGGAAAAATAGCCATCTGGCGGGATTGGTTGCTCGAATGCCTTTGAAGAGCCAGTCCATTCTCCAGTGATGGGCGCGCCGCGAGTCCCCTTGCGACCACTCGCGAAGGAGGAGGCTACCGTTGGGCCGTCGATCAGTAGGAGCGCATCCAGGCCCTGTTCGATGATCTCGCGCAGCCTTACTTTCGTCGCGACCCCGCCGACGAACTTCGTGAGTCTCCAGCCTTCTATACCGCCGGGCTGGCTTAGGGCTGCGGTGAGCCAGTGCTGCTCTCCATCGGACAGGTGTGGGGTGAAGAGGCCAACGCTGCGCTGGCGCAGACCGTTCGCGAGCTCGGCCTGCACCACCGCCTCCGCGTAGCGGCGGTACTCGTCGATCGTGCTGAACCAGATGCGACCGACGGCGTAGTACAGACCGAGATCACGCTGAAACGCATAGGGGATCTCGGAGGGGGAGCCGATCAGGAGCAGAAAGTAAGGCACCCCTCGGTCTGGGTCAACTGGGCCGAGAGCCACGCCGTGGCGGGCAAGGAAGGTGTTGTGCCGCTCGCCTATTTGGTAGCGTAGTTCGTGGTAGCGCATCCGTTGGGCGTTGGCCTGTCGGCGGCGATGGTCGAGAAGCGGCTCGAGGGCGTCACGCAGCGGCTCGTTGATCTCGGCAGGGAACACAACCCCCCAGCCGGTCACGGCGAGATCGCTCGAGTCGATGTCGCTTATGAGCCCGAAGTGGGATTCGTTGCGTAGCCGGTGATTCGCCTGCAGCTCCCTAACGTTGACAAAGAGAGTCGTGCTGCGTAGGCTCTCGGCGAGAGCGAGCGCCGAGATACGCTGCGGCTGGCCATCCTCGCCAACGCTCCCAAGGTCGAGGGTTTCTTGTTCAAGGATCTGCATAGCGCGGCGTAAAAGCATGCACAGATTGGTTGCTTTGTCCTCTCAAGTCTACCACGCAACAGCCGACTTCGCTAGACAAACCACTATGGATGGGAATCTAGATGGGTGGCAGTCTGCCGAACATAGCACTCCGCATGACTTCATCGATAATATTACCCGTGTGTAAAGCTTTTCTTAGCAGAGTGACTCGTATGGGCTGTTATGTATAACGATCTCGCCGGGAAGTTGCACCACACCATCCACGCTATCATTACGTCAAGCTACTCCATATGTGCAACATCTATGGCCCTATGTTGCACATAGCCATAGGCTCGACATAACTGATGCGGTGATGCTGTGGTACGACTCCCCACCCTACAATGATTTAAGAAATATCAAAGCTACCAGTTGCTGCTTCAATCGCCTCTATCAGCGCAACGATATCGCGGTGCAGCGCGGCGCGCTCCTCGTCACTTAGCTCAGCCATGCGTGGGTGAAGGCGCTTGAGATCTTTGGCCGTGCGGGCGAGCTTGTCGCGCAGCGGCGGTAGCCACTGTGGCGCGCGGGCCGAAGGTGTGGCCTCGGCCCGCCGCACTCCTGCCAGCAGGCGCCCAATGGTCGTGAGATCAACACTCGCAGCCACACGATCACCGCTGGAGGCAAGGGCAATGGATCGCTCGCGGATCTGTCCTAGCACTGTGTCAACCTGATCGGGGCGCAGCTCCCCAGCCCGCACCGCCCGGTGTAGCGGCTCGATTTGGTTTTCACGCAGGCGTAACTGCGCGATAGCCTGCTGCTGCGCATTTGTGAAGGCGAGCAGCCGGGTAAGCTCATGTCGCCGCGTGCTGCTGAGGCGGAAGCGACGCTCTACCTCCTCCCAGGGCGCGTCGCCGAGGGCATCTTTCATCTGGAGCAGCGCCCAGGCCCGCTCCATGTCGGTGAAGTCAGCCCGATCTTCGTTCTCGGCGTACTGCACCTGGACGCGCTCGGCTGGCGAGGGTGGGTCAACAACAATGGCGTCAAGCGCTACGATACCAGCTGTAGTCGCGGCGAGCCAGCGCCGGTGGCCGATGAGAATCAGGTAGCTCGCCGCAGTGTAGCGCTCGCTCGCCCCTGGGTACACGATGATCGGCTGGATCTGCCGCTCTTGGAGCGAGGCCCCCAAGTCACGCAGTTCGCCCATCAGCGCTGTGTGCGCGAGAGGAACTTCGCCCTCGCGGAGCAACTCCTCGGGAAGAGGGAGCAGGCGCGGCTGACGGAACGCAGGGCGCAGATCTGGGGCGATGAGCTTGACGCTGATCTGCTGCACGGCCCGCCCGGCGGTCACCGTATCCAGCGCCATGATCCCAAAGTGACTCGTGATCGCGCCCTGGCTGGCGGCTGTCTCTTCCGCCTCAGGGGTGGCAGCGAGATCGGGGCGGCGCAGGGCCGCCGCGTTCTCACGGATCGTCTTCAGGCGGTCGTCATTCTTGGATGCCATCAGCGCTGACCATCGAGCTTGATCAGCTCGCCTACGAGCTGGAGGAAGAGGGCGCGGGACTCGGAGACATCGGGGCCGCTGTAGTGAAAGATGTCCTGGCGCACTGCAACCGAGTCTCGCAGGGCTGCCCGGACTGGGATAACGGTGTCGAGGAGCAGATCACGATATTCATCGCGCAGGAGCTCATCGTACACGCGATCCGCGCCGCTGCGCGGCATATACTTATTGCGGAGTACGCTGACCTGAAGCTGTGGGTTGACCTTACGCACGCGCACCTGCGTTACGGAGTCCATTAGGGCCACGAGCGCACGGATAACCAGATCCTCAGACTGCACTGGGGCCAGGCAGCGCGTGGCGGCGGCTAGAGCCATGCCCAAAATAGGGCTGCGCGCGGGCGGGAGGTCGAGCACGGCCACATCGTAGGGGATCGGGTGATCTGGGGAGTCGAGTGCCTCCGACAAAAGAAAGATCCCGCCGAGGGTCGCGGCATTGAGCAGAGAAGGGAGGCTCGCCATCTGCGGGTGAGCGGCGAGCACATGAACGCCACCGGTCGTAGGGATCGCACGGTCGGTAATACTCTCTGCGCGCAGCTGGCCGGCGATGGCCTCGTTAAACACCCCAAGGGCGCTGCGATCAGCAGGCATGGTTGTGACATCGATGCCGAGCCAGTGGGTCGCGCTGGCCTGGGCATCGAGATCGACCAGAAGAACATCGAGCCCCGCCTGCTGAAAGGCGGCGGCCAGATTCACAGAAAGGGCGGTCTTCCCGACCCCGCCTTTCTCAAGCGCCACAGCATAGGTGATCATCAGCACATGCTCCGTTCCGGTGCGGGTAGCGTTCGTTGGCTGAGCATATCGCGTGCGAAGGGCA
Source organism: Chloroflexales bacterium ZM16-3 (assembly GCA_004138175.2). Classification (GTDB taxonomy): domain Bacteria; phylum Chloroflexota; class Chloroflexia; order Chloroflexales; family Chloroflexaceae; genus Oscillochloris; species Oscillochloris kuznetsovii. Next base: position 26,756 of record RYFE02000051.1, read on the forward strand.
GGTCAGATCGCGGTTTAGCGCATCTGAATGCAGGAAAAGGGGGGGGTGCGCTGAGCGCACCCTGGTCGTATGGCGAATAGAGGTCGAGTCGCATTGTACGGCATCCTGATGCGCTATCGAGGGGGGGTGCGCTGAGCGCACCCTGATGGTCACGATGAGCGGGATGAAGGCTGATCGAGCAGTCGCTCTAGCGCTGCCAGCATCGGCGGGAGCAGGTCGGGGTGCTGCTCCAGGGTTTGTGTGAGCAGTTGCACTGCTTGGTGCTGCGCGCTTCGCCGCTGCTCCTCAAGCAGGGCTGCGGGCGGGATGCCCAGCACATCGGCCGCGCGGGTCAGGGCCACCGCCGTCATGGCCCGCTCGCCAGACTCCCATTTGGCAACCGTCGAGCGATCCACCCCCAGTGCCTGTGCGAGATCTCCCTGGGTGAGCACGACGCGCAGTCGAGCTGCGCGGAGACGCTCACCAACTTGCGCATCAATGGTCGCCTCGCCAGTGCGCCCAGTCATATCAGCTGCTCCTGGTGCGGTGGCAGAGCGTCCGGGTCATCAGGGAGCAACGTTGCGGCCTGCTGATGCAGCCAAGCAAGTGCGCGGTCGTATTTGCTCGCTGGGAGCGCATCGTATCGTGGGATACCCATGTCGATCTTAAACTGAGCGAATAGCCGCTCGTAGGTGTTGATCGTCGTATTGGTGCGCTGCAGGTAGCGGATGGCAATCCGCTTGATGGACCGCTGGATATACTCCGCTTGGACCGCGCTAATTTTCACGATCTGTCGCAGATCCTCGACCACATCCTCAACTGTCTGTAGCCGGTCGTCGATCGAGCCAACCTGCTCGCGCGTCGCATGCTGCTCGGCGAGGCTGGCAAGGAGCACATCCCGAAGGGTGCGGAGCTCACGTACAGTGGCGGCCAGCTGCTGATGGATCTCGGTGGGAATGAGGGCGGTGTCTGTGGTGGCCGGCGAGTTTAGCGGCAGAGTAGGGATAGCGGGGCCATAGAGCGCGTTCAAAACAACGACGAGCTCTTTTTGGTAGCGCACGAGCTTCGGGCGCACATCATCGCGCACCTGGCTTGGGGTGATTGTCGCGAGCCAGAAGGCGATGTGAGTATGCATGATGGCCAGCACCGAGCGGATGCGACCGCCGATAGGGACTTTGACGACGCGGAGGCCCTGGGAGAGCACATCATGCTCGCGGAGGCGATCACTCTGCGGTTGGGTGGCAAGCCCGAGGGCATCGCAGACCAGGCGGATGGGGACTGCGACCCCCTCGCCTTCTAGCACCGCAGCAATGATCTCATCGCCATCAAGATCGACGCTCTCAATACGGACGGGGCGCTGCGGAAGCTCCGGCAGATCGGTCATACAATCTCCATAACATGTGGCGTAATGCCACAATAGCACAGGTGATCAGGTGCGTCAAGGGCGAAGGTGGCGTTCCGCCACCTTGGATACAGCAAGTGATCTATCGAACGTGACGTTCCGCCACATTGATCGCACTGCGACATAGCATATGTTCTGGCATGAATCTCACCCGCGCCGCGTCTCCAGGTTGGCAAAGCGCGTCGTCGGCGCGTCAAAGCGCACCCCCACCACGCCCAGCGGCCCGTTCCGCTGCTTGGCCACGTGCAGATCCGCTACGCCATCGGGCGTCGCCTCGTTGGCATGTTCCTCCCGCGAGATGAAGATCACGATGTCCGCATCCTGCTCCAGGCTCCCGCTGTCGCGCAGGTCGCTCAGCTGCGGCACCTTGCTCTGCCGCTTCTCTACTTCCCGCGAGAGCTGCGACAGCGCGAGGATTGGGCACTGGAGCTCCCGCGCCAGCAGCTTCAGCTGCCGCGAGATCCGCGAGACCTCGTCTACCCGGCTCGTCGTTCCCGTATCGCCGATCAGCAGCTGGAGGTAGTCCACGATCAGCAGCTCCAGCGGGCGCACCGTCGCTAGCCGCCGCGCCTTTGAGCGCACGTCCATCACCGTCAGCATCGCGCTGTCCTCGATCGCAATCGGGGCGGCGGCGATCACCCCGAGCGCATCCAGCATGGCCGGATCGCCCCGTCGGGTCAAGCCCTCCACCCGCCGCGTGTCTACCCCTGTGTGGATCGCCAGCAGCCGCTGTAGTAGTTCGGCCCGCCCCATCTCCAACGACACCACGCCCACGCTGCGCTGCTGGCGGACCCCCAGGTGGTAGGCGATGCTCATAGCCAGCCCGGACTTCCCCAGCCCTGGCCGTGCGGCCAGCAGGGCGAGTTGCCCCGGTCGCAGGCCACCGTTGAGCCGCCGGTCAAGGTCGAGCAGGCCGGTCGGCACTACTCGCTCGTCGCCATCGGCCTGGGCCGCGTCAAAGAACTGCTGCACCACCGTGCTCAGCGGCACAAAGTCGGCCCCGCGCTGGCGCTGGCTCACCGCGAACAGTGTCTGCTCGGCCTGGTCGAGAGTGGTCTCCAGCGCCCCCCGCTCGTTATAGCCCAGCGCGCTGATGGTTCCGCCTGCCTCAATCAGGCGGCGCAGCGTCGCGGCGCGGCTGATTGCCTGTGCGTAATATTCCACATGCACGGCGGTGGGCACCTCGGCGACCAACTCACCCAGAACATGCAGCCCCCCCACGATCTCCAGCCGCTCCTGGCGGCGCAGCTCGCTGGCGACCGTGGCGAGGTCGGGGGGCACGCGCTGCGCCAGACAGGCCAGCATGGCGGTGTAGATCTGGGCATGTTTCTCCAAATAAAAGTCGGCAGGCTGGAGCTGGTCGCTGATCACGAGGATGGCGTCGCGCTCCAGCAGGATGGATCCCAGCACCGACCGCTCGGCGGTGAGGTCGTAGGGCACGCTGCGCTCGCTCATGCGGGGTGCTCCTGCTCCAGCCGCGCCAGGATCGCCCGCTGCTCGGCGGGGGTCGCCACGGCGCGGAAGCGGTAGATCCAGCGGTCGCGCTGTTCGTCGCTTAGGCCGGGGTGCTGATAGATTGGCAGGGCGCTAAGCGGTCGCTCAGGGACGACGGGCACCGGGATCGCATCCGGGAGCGCGAGGTCGTCCAGGTGATCGGCAGGGTGCTCCTGGGCCAGCCGCGCGAGGATGGCGCGCTGTTCGGCAGCGGTATGCACGGCGCGGAAGCGATAGATCCAACGGTCGCGCTGTTCGTCGGTGAGACTAGGGTGCTGGTAGATCGGCAGGGCGCTCAGCAACGGCTCCGGCTCCAGCGGCGTATCAGTGGCGGGCAGGTCGCGTAGGGCGGAGACGACCCAGGCGGGGAGATCACGCACATCGGCGCGGGCGCGGGCCTGGGCGATCACCTGCGTGACCTGCGCGACCGGGTGTTCGGCAAAACGCAGCGCGACGCTGCGCCGCACGCCGATGGCGAGCAGGAGCTGGGTGCTCTCGTTGGGAGCAAGAGCATCGGTCGGTGGCGGAACACGCCGTCCGGCTGTTCGGTGGCGAAGGGAGATCTCTCCACCACCAGCAGAGGTGAGGGTCTGCTCACTGGTATCGGTGGTGGAATCTCTATCCTTCTGATTCATGATTCCATGTGATCCCGGCGCGTCGACCGCGAGATGTGTTTCCAGGCTTTCTGATGCGGTAATCGGCCCCGCATCATGCGCGCCATGCCCGATCTGGTCCCCGAGTCCCCCCCCGAGTCCCCCCCCGAGTCCCTCCCCGAGTCCCTCCCCGGTCATGGGGCCGATCTGGCCCGGCGGCACAAAGAAGAGGCCGTGGCCGGGTTCGGCTGGGGGCGGGGGCGGGGGCGGGAAGGCGGTGCGCCGCCAGCCCGCCTCGGTGAGGGCGTCGGGCGCACGCTGGGAGGCGCTGGCGAGGATGGTGGCTTCGTCGGGTACGGGACGGGGCTGGCCGTGTACCAGGAGGTGGAGACCGGCGAGGATGGGGTTGGCGACGGGCAGGCCCGCAAGGGCCAGGGTGTAGGCTCCGACCTCGCGCAGGCCGAGGAGCGGGGTGGTGAGGTACCGGCGGGCGATGGCCGGGTGGTCGGGGTGGGGGTCGAGCCGACCCATGCAGACATCAAGGAGGTTCTGGTCGAGGCGCAGGGTTGGGATGTGGCGTGGGCGACCGAGGCTAGGGGCATGGAGATCCCAGAGGCACGGGGTGCCACCGATGCTGCCCCAGGTGGGGGTATAGGTGGACTTGCCGCCAAGCCGTGGGGTGACGCTGACCCAGGGGGTTTTGGCGAGGTGGATGAGGGCGCGGGCGGCGGCACCGTCGCGGAGGGCGGGGTCGAAGACCTGGAGGTCGCCGGCGGAGAGGGGGACGGGCTGGCCGGTGGCGCGGAAGATGCGGGCGATGAGGGCGAAGGCGGCGATGGCGATGGGGGCCGAGCGCAGATCCTCGGCGAGGCGGCGGGGGATGAGGACATAGTAGGTGGGCGTGGGAGCGCCGGTTGCCAGCGGTGCAGGCGGCACCGGGGCGGGGCGGGGAGCTGTCCAGGGCTGCATAGACGAATCCTTCTTTGCCGAATAGCGGCAACACAAAAGCGATCCCTGTCGCTTTCTCGTTGACAAGGCGATCAGCGGTCGATATACTAGAAGCGCATAGGCCACCTGCTATGGCGTCACCACCCTTCGGTGTGCTGGACGTTCCGGCAGTGGGCGGATTTTGAAGGGCTCTCGACGGCTTGGTGGCTTGGCGAGGGCCTTTCGCATGCCCACCGTTTGGTGCCTGGTGGCGCTACTCTCCTATAACAGCTATGAGGATACAGTTCGTGATCGTCGGGTCATTGCGGTGGCGATCAGATGTACTATCATAGCATGCCGTTTTTGGGAAAACGGAGTGCGATTTGGCTTCCTAATGCCGTAAAACCGTGATCGGCAGTTAAACTGCTCGCAAGTACCGGAGGTATGCGTGGCTGCCGCAGTTAAACTGCTCGCAAGTACCGGAGGTATGCGTGGCTGCCGCAGTTAAACTGCTCGCAAGTACCGGAGGTATGCGTGGTGTGCGGTAGCGCATGCCGCCTTTGTTCCCACGACTGAAGTTAAACTGCTCGCAAGTACCGGAGGTGTTTGGATTTACAGGTTAAGCTTGCTAGACAAGGTATCAGAAGAGGCAATTCAGCTTGACAGTCTACCCGACAGCCCCACAGCCCTACATATGGCATTGTATTTGGCTGTAGAGCTGTCGGGTAGTTGGGCAGATTGTCAATCAGGTTTGAACCTTGTCTTACGGCGAATCAACGGTGTCGGTCGTTGCTTCAGCCAGCCACGCCCGGATCCGGGCGGATAGCTGCGGTGATGGCTGGCGCCGGTCGCCTTCGATTTGCGAGAGGTAGGGCACGGAGATACTCAGGTGGCGGGCGAGTTGATCCTGCTTCCAGTGCCGTACCGCGCGCGCCCGGCGGATCGCCGCGCCGCTGATTGGCGTCTCCTCGGTTGGTGGCGGATCGGGGATTACTTCTGATGCCTGTAGGAGGATCTGGGTCGATGTCTGGTTCGTGATCTGCTCTTGGGGTGCTGGAGTGGTCAGCACCAGATCGATCCGGGAGGCCAGCCAGCGATCAACCCAGCCGCGCTGCCGGTCTTCGTCGGCTGGGCCGTAGCCGTCGGGCCAGCCGACATCAACAAAGATATCCGCCTCGCGAAGGCTGAGGAGCGCGCTGTCCAGGCGGTCGCGCGTGCGTCCTGCCCAATCCTTGGTGCGCGCCGCTACTTTAGGGAGCTCGCCGATATCGGTGAGGAGCGCGGCCACGCCGATGGTGATCTGGCTCCGCTGGTTGCTGCCTGCCCGCATCAGGATGTGCTGGCCGATCTTCTTCGCCAAGACTGCCACGCCGCGATTCTCGCGGTGGTCGAGCTCCAGCAATGCGCGGGCCATGCGGCCCACAAAGATGCGCCCTGAAGCGTTGAGCCACCAATACGCCCACTGGCCTGCGCGCACACTCCAGGAGATATTGGCGGCTTGGCTCTCACCGCTCCGCTCGACGATCACAATGTCGAATAGCGTGTCGCCGCGCCATGAGGCGTGATCGAGCGGCTGATCTCCATCGCCGACTGGCCAGGCCTCAACGTCAAACGAGAGGTGGCGGAGGTGATCGATCTCTTCCGCGATCCGTTGGCGCATGTCGGCGCGATCACTTCCCCAGCGCTGGATGCCCTTGTAGCTCAGGATGGTGTCGGCGGTGATGCGGATCGGCTCTAGTAATGGGTACTGTGGCCCAGACCCACTCTCAGGCGCGCAGAGCTGCGCGAGTACGGCCAGGGCTACGTCGGCGGTGAATGGACTCAGCCGCTCAACAAGCGCCCACAGGGTGTCCCCAGTGGCAAGGCTGCCGCGCCCCGGCTGGACGTAGACGCTGATGATCCCGCCGTGAACCGAGGTGTGCTGGTAGAATGGCATGCCATCAGGGCGGATTCCCCAGCCATCGATCAGCTCGCGCGCACGCTGGCCGCCCTTCCAGATGGCGCTGATAGTGGTAAAGACAGCAGGGTTGGTGGGAATGTTTCCCTGTCCGTCAGGGAAGGCGTTGAGCTCTGCAGTATTACGATCCTGAGCGCGGAGGAGCGGGTCAGGCTGTGCGACAAGAGCCTGGATCTGGGCCAGAAATGCCGCCCGTGTATCCGGGTCGTCGATCTCGTGGATCACGCCTGCCTGCATGTGCAGCCGGAGGTGCGCGATCTGTTCGTGGTGGATCGGACCATCCTGATCATAGAGCTCACTGAGCGCTGCACGACCTGGCAGCTCGCCGGGCCTGAGCCGCAGAAAAAACTCTAGCGACCAGCGCCCACCGTTGATGATGAGCCTACGGAATTCGCTATCCTCGGGCCGCTCAGGCTCCTGCTCAGGCGAGGGCGTATCTCCGGCGGGTAGTGGCGTCATCCGTGCTTTCTCATTGTCTGGGGCGGGCAGATGGCTGGTGGCGGGATTATAGCACGCTGGGTGTGCGGCGACCGCATAGGTAGTGGGGTCGTGCATGCAGAGCTCCTTCTCTGATATCAGATCTGAGTCCGGCGATAAGCACCGCGCGCGGCGCGCTCAATCTGGCCGGCCTCCATGGCAGCCTGGATGACCCGCTGGGCGCTCCCTTCGGAGCAGCGCAGGCGCACACGCACGTCGCGCGGCGTGAAGAGGATTCCCTCTCCATCGGGGAATGCGGCCAGCAGGTCGGCCATCCCGTAGGTCATTGGTCGCCCGCCCATGGGCGCTGGCTCGGTCGTGGCGACGTTTAGTGTAGCTAGTTCGGGCGGTGTGGAAGGACTCATAACCTGTTCTGATGCGGATTCCTGGGGCATGTTATCGCTGAGCAATCCGGTGATGACGCCCCGTAGCGTCTCGACCTCCACGAGGAGGGCGAGACGCACGGCCTCCAGGGTGCGGTTGGAGGTCTCTACGGCGACGATCCCTGCGGGGATGCTCAGCGGTAGCAGGAGGACGAAGCTGCCGGCCAGCAGCGGCAGAAGCTGCGCCTGCACGGTCACGTCGATGGCGGGGGCGTGGCGCGCCACGAAGCTGGCGTTCAGCAGGGCCGTGACGAGATAGAAGTAGATCGTCCAGCGGTTGGATGGCGCGCCGACGAACGCTGCCGCCGCGTTGGCCTTGGCGATGTAGAGCGCGCAGGCGTCGATCATCAAGGTGAAGGCCAATGCCGCACCGTGGTAGACGGCGGCGGGGAGCTGGAGCGCGCCGACATGCGCCGGGGCGATGGCGGCGACTGATTCCCAGATGTGGATGGCGCTGACGAAGATGATCGCCCAGGTGAGCAGGTGCCCCCAGGCCAGCAGCCCCTCGGCGGAGCGGAGCGCCTCGGCCTTGGCCCGCAGCAGGCCGCGCTGGCGGGCGGCCTGGGCCTCGGGGCGCTCCAGCAGGGCCGGGTCGATGCTGAGTAGCGCGGCGAGCGGGGCGGGCGCGGCGGGGCGCTCGCGGATGGTGATGGCCATGATTAGGATCTCCCTTGGTGGAGCTGCTCGTCCTCGATCTGGCGTACGAGCGCGCTGATGGTCGTGTTGTCGCCCTTCACCACATCCCGGATCTGCGAAACCGTCCAGCCCTGGCGCACGAGGGTACGCACGAGATCCTCACGGGTGCGGCTCTGGGGCGGTGCGGCGAACTGGTCTGTCTGTTTGTCTGTCTGTTCGTCTGTCTGCACGGCCTGATGTGGCACGGGGGCCGGTGTATCGAGTGGTTCGTCTGTCTGTCTGGTCTCGGCCATGGAGGGCTGTGGTGCCACAGCTGCGACCCTATCGATCCCGCGCAGGTCGAGCAGCCGGCGCGCGCCCGTCACCGGCGAGACGGCGACGACGATCAGCGGGAAGGCGCCGCCCTCGGGGGGGCGGCCCAGCGGCAGGCTGCGGGCTAGATCGGGGATGTCGCGCAGCTCGCGGCCCACGAAGGCGCCGCAGTACACGATCCAGTCGAAGCTGGCTCGGAACGCCGCGGTGTCGCCCTTGGAGCCCAGGGACTCGGCGGTGTCGCCGTGGGCGCAGCCGATGAACGAGATGCCGAACTTACGGCCCTCCTTGAGCAAGCGGATCATCAGCCGCCCCGGCGAGTCCTGGTCCTTGCCGACGACGATCTCTGAGGTGACACTCCCCCACTCGTCGGAGGCCAGGGTGAAGGGGGCGAAGCGGGCCTGGGCGTCGCTGTTGAGCGCCTGGGCGCGCTTGGTCAGCTCGGACTCGGCGCGCAGCAGGGCGGCGTAGATGGTGGCAAAGTCGCGCCCGCCGCCGAGGACGCGAGCGGTGGCGGGCCACTTGCCGGGGTGGCTGTGCGGGTCGAGCACGTAGCAGCGGCGCTGACGGTGCGCCAGGAGGGCCTGGAGCAGGGTGGTCTTGCCGCTGCCCCGGCTGCCGACGATCAACAGGTTGTCGCTGGCGGCCAGCTCGGCGAGCGTGATCACCGGCAGGGCGGGGGCGTCATTGCCAGTCTCGGCGAGCGGGTCGTTGTCGCCCCAGGCGGGCAGCAGCGGCGGCTCCGGCTGGCCCCCCGGTCGC
>RYFE02000052.1 GCA_004138175.2 Chloroflexales bacterium ZM16-3
CAGCAGCGGCACGTCATCCACCCGTTCCGTGTGTACTGTGGGTTGCTCGTTCATACAACGAGCCTACCCGATTGTACGAAACCTGTCCAGATTTAAGCGAACGGTAAGTTGGATATTGGCAGTACGGAGATCGTGGCGGCGGTACCGCCGGAACGGGCGGACGAGACGGTGCGCGCGTTTGGCACCTTCACCCCCGATCTGGAGGCGCTGGTCGCGTGGTTGGTCAGCCTGGGTATTGATACCGTCGCGATGGAGTCCACCGGGATCTATTGGGTGCCGATCTACGACCTCCTCGAACAGCACGGGATAACGCCCTACCTGGTCAATGTGCGGCACGTGAAGATCGTGCCGGGGCGGAAAAGCGACTGGAATGACGCGCAATGGCTCCAGAAGCTGCATATGCTGGGCTTGCTGCACGGGTCATTCCGCCCCGATGCGGAGATCCTCGCGCTCCGCACCTTGGTCCGCTATCGGGCCGAAGTGATCCAACATCGTGCGCCCCACATCCTGCATATGCAGAAGGCGCTGCTGCTGATGAATCTGCATCTGAGCGTGGTCTTGAGCGACATCACTGGGGTGACGGGCCAAGCGATCATCCGGGCGATTGTGGCCGGTGAGCGGGACGCTGCCCGCCTGGCCGCACTGCGCAATCCGGCCTGTAAGGCGAGTGTCGCCGAGATCACCAAGGCGCTCACGGGCACCTGGCAAGCCGAACAGCTCTTCGTGCTCCAGCAAGCCTTGAGCCTTTTTGACCACTATACCGAACGGATCGTCGCCTGCGATGGCGAAATTGAGCGTCTGCTCGCCGCGATGGAGTCGCGGGGTGAGGACGACGCCCCGCTCCCCGACCTTCCCCCCGCCAAAGGCAAGTCCAAGACGAAGAATGCCCCAGCGGCGAGCACGCGCGCCCAGTTGGCGCGCATCGTTGGCGTTGATCTGGTGGCGATCACCGGCTTATCGGCCTCAAGTGTGCAGACGATCCTCGCCGAGATCGGCACCGATATGACCCGCTTCCCCACCGTGAAGCATTTTTGCTCGTGGTTAGGCTTAGCACCCCACAATGACATCTCCGGCGGCAAGGTGCTGCGGTCGCGCACGATGAAGGTGGTCAATCGGGCCGCGCAAGCCTTTCGCCAAGCGGCGCAATCGGTGGCCCGTTCCAACACCGCGTTTGGCAGCTATTTCCGGGCCATGCGGGCGCGCAAAGGACCCCAACAGGCCGTGGTCGCGACCGCCCACAAGCTTGCACGGACGGTCTACTTTATGCTGCTGCGGGGAGAGCCGTTCCAGGAAGAGAGTGTGGCCGCCTATGACGAGCGGCGACAGGAACGCGAGATCCGCCAGCTCGCTCGCCGCGCCAAAAAGCTTGGCTTTACCCTCACCGAGGCCGCACCCCGCCCTGTGGAGGCCACGACATGAGCCGCCGCACAAGAGGGCTTCTTAGGAGGGCGTGTTGGGCGGCGTGCTTGAGGCTTTATGGGCAATACCGCAAAAGTCACGCGGTGACGTAAACGGGGTATCATCGGTTCGCACCTAAACAAAGGAGGAACCGATGAAGACCCCGACGCGATTATATCCGAGTGCGCGCATCATCTTCCATCCCGAAGTATCCACCTGCCCGGTCTGCGGAGGGTCGCTGATGTTGGTCAACACGTTGCTCTGGGATAAAACGGTGCAGACGCTGGCGGGGGTTCAGGCGGTCGCCAGCCGTCCCGCGCGCTGTGCCGACCCGCAGTGTGCGGGTGCCACCATGCGGCTGCGCTCGCTCGCCGGGCAACAGGTGGCCGTGCCGTATACGACCTATGGCTATGATGTGGTCGTGCGGATTGGCTGGCACCGTCAGACGCGCTGTGCCACCTACGCCGAGATCCATGCCGACCTGACCCCGCAGATCCCGATCGCGGAGTCGCAGGTGCGCCACCTCTATCAGCATGTCTACCTCCCATTGCTGGCCTGTCACGAACGGCAGCACCGGGAACGCCTGACGCAGGCGGTCGAACAGCATGGCGGGCTGGGGATCGCCCTCGACGGCCTCGCCCCCGAAGGCGGCGAACCCCAGTTGTGGTGCATCCGGGAACTGCTCACCGGCGTGGTTTTGCGCTGCGGCTGGCTGAGCCGCCAGGATCAAGCAGCCTTTGAGGGCTTCCTGCAGCCGTTGCGCGATCTTAGCTGGCCGATTCGGGTGATCGTCAGCGACAAGCAGCGCGGGCTGGTGCCGGCCATCGCGACCGTGCTGCCGAGCGTCCCGCACCCGTTTTGCCAGAGCCACTACCTGCGCAATCTGGCCGACCCGCTGGCCGAGGCGGATTCGGCGCTGACCGTCACCCTGCGCCAAGCCGTCCGGCGCTCCCTCGGGCCGCTGCTGCTGCGTGACCAACCGCCCGAACCCAGCCATCCCGGCGTCTTGACCGTGACGGGGCTGCTCGCCCCATCGCCCCTCGTTCCGGCAGCGATCACCACCCCACCGGAGAACCTGACACCGGACGTGGTGACGCCTGTTGCCACACGGACGACCCCCACCACGACGACCACCCCTCCGCTGAGCACCCCCACCCCTGAACTCCCCACGCCAGCGGTGCGCCCGGTCGCCGAACCGGCAGCGGTTCCTCCTGCCGGACGCGCCGACCCAGATGCCCAGGTCGCCGCCGCCATTGTGACCCAGATGCTTCGCCGCACGCGCTACCTGCTGACCATCAAGGGCCGTCCGCCGCTGCGGCTGGCCGGAATGGAGCTCGTCGCCGGGCTGGAGGAACTCATCGCCCGGGGCCAGCGCTGGCTGACCCATCGGGAGAACCCGCAGCTCGCCCACCTCGTGCGTGGGCTTGAGGACGCCGTGAACCAGGTTGCGCCCACCGCCGCCGTGATCCAGACGGGGGCAACCTGGATGGCGCAGATCCGCGCGATCCTGGCGCCCGCACCGGAAACGGCTCCCACGGCCGCGCAGGTGGCCCAGCAGCTGCAAGGGCGCAGATCCGCGCGATCCTGGCGCCCGCACCGGAAACGGCTCCCACGGCCGCGCAGGTGGCCCAGCAGCTGCAAGTCTGCCGCGACCAGCTCGATCCGGACGTGACCACGCCGCTGTTGATCGACTTTCAGCAGCATCTGCGGAAGGTCAGTCGGAGCTATTGGCCAGGATTGTTTCATTGGTATGACCACCCGGACATCCCCCGCACCAACAATGACATGGAACGCCACTTCCGCACCGCGCACAGTCGCATCCTGCGTACCACGGGACAGAAAGGGCGCACCCGACGCATCCTGCATCGGAGCGGCGCCTGGGAGCTCCTGGGCCATCCCCCGACCGAAGCCGCCAGCCTGGCGGCGCTGTGCCAGATTGCCCCAACGGACCTCGCGGATGCGCGGCTACGGCTACGGCAGCATCGGAATCGCTTTCTCCTCCATACACGCTCACCGCGACAGACCACGGCGCAGTTGGATCGACTGGAGCAGGAGTGGTTGGCCCTGCCGCCAACCGCTACAGCGTGACTTTTGCGGTATTGCATAAATAGAGAGGGCGGGGGCAGCGTTTCACGCTGCCCCCGCCCTCTCTATTTATGTTTGGGCTAGCCCTGCGAGAGTTCGCGCAGCCGCGAGGGGTTGAGCAGCGTGATCCCCGAGCGGTCCACGTCGAGCAGGCGCGCGTCGCGGAACTGGTTGATCACCTTCGTCACCGTCTCCCGGTAGGCGTTGATCATCTCGGCGAGCTGCTGGTGGGTGCGTCGGGGCACGCGCTGCTGCGGGCGCGGCCCCTCGCTGGCCTGCGTCTCCGACATCTCCAGGAGTACCGATGCGAGGCGGGCGGGCACCGACTTGAATGCCACTTCGTCGATCCGTCGGCTCACCGTCAGCCGGTGTTGGCCGAGCAGTTCGATCAGGGCGATGCCCATCGCCGGCTCGCGCTGGATCAGGTTGAGCAGGGCTGCCTGTGGCACTGCGACTGCCCGCACCGGGCTCAGCGCCTCGGCATAGGTGTCGTAGGTCGCTGCGCCTTCAAGCACGCTGTGGCCGAAGATCTGCCCTGGCTCGATCACGCGCAGCGTCAGCACGCGCCCCCCAGATGAGAGCATCTGGAGGCTGATCTGGCCGGAGGTGAGCAGGTAGAGGGCATAGGCGGGCTGCGTCGGGGTATGGATGTAGCTGTGCCGACGAAAGCTCTGCGCCGTGCCGAGCGACTCTAGCGTGGCCCACAGCGCACCTTGCGTCTCCCCATCACTCATATCAGGTGCCATGTGATGCCTCTTTCCTCACCCTGTTCGGACACCAGCCACGATAATTCTTCTATTGTAGCATATACGTGATAGCGGCGGGTGAACATTTTTTGAGAATGCGGTGTCGTCGCCCCGGCTGTTCGGATGGGCTATAATGCTGCTATGAGCTTCCTGCCTACCCGTACGATCTTCTGGGTCAGCCTGGGCCTTGCTATGCTGTCTAGCGTCATGTTGCTGGTCAGCTGCTCCTTCGCCGCTGGCCCTGCGCCCGCCGAAGGCCCGCCGCTGGAGCCGTCTGCTTCAACGGTTGCCGCTCGCCCTACGCCTGCCCTACCCTCGGCCACGCTGCTCCCGCGAGGCGGCAATCTGACGATCCGCATCGCAGAGGATCTGCCTGACCTGCGCCCCTGGCAGCCCCGCTCGCGTGGTGAGGAGCAGGTTGTTGGTATGCTCTACAGTGGCCTGATGCGCCTTGACGAGCAGCTCCGACCTGTGCCAGACTTGGCCGAGCGCTGGGATACCACGCCCGATGGGCGCACGATCACCTTTACCCTGCGTAGCGGTCTCACCTGGCACGATGGCACGCCACTCGACTCGGGCGATGTCCTCTTCACCCTTGAGCAGCTACGCACCCTCCCGGTCACCAGCACCGCCCTTCTGGCCGACCTGCGCACCATCGAGGCTGTGACGACGCCTACCAGTAGCACGATCATGCTCCAGCTGAACGGGCGCTACGCCCCGCTCCTCGCTGCCCTCGCGGTGCCCATCCTGCCCCGCCACGTCCTGGAGGGCCGCGACATCGGCTCGCTGAACTTCTGGGATCTGCCGATCGGCAGTGGGCCATTTAAACTAGAGGAGCGCCAGCCCGGCCAGGCGATCATCCTCTCGCGATTCGCCGGTTTCACCCGTAGCGCTCCCCTGCTCGACCGGGTGGCCTTCGTGATCGCCCCCGACCCCGGCGTGGCGCTCAAGGCGCTCGGCGACGGCCAGCTGCTGCTCGCCGAGCTGCCCTGGGCTCTCCAGAGCAGTGCCGCTGCCACGCCCGGCCTACAGATCGGCGACTACCCGGAGAACGGCTACTACTTCCTCGGCTTTAACCTGCGCGAGGGCCACCCCTTCGCCGACCTCGCCCTACGTCAGGCGCTCGCCAAGGCCATCGATGTGCCCCGGCTCGTCGAGGCTGCCACCAAGGGCCAGGGTATTCCGATGAGCTCTAGTGCGCTGCCCGGCTCCTGGGCCGACCTCGCCCAGCCTCCGGCAGACTCGGCCGACCTCGATGGCGCTAGAGCTATCCTCGACGCCGCTGGCTGGGCGCTCCCTCCTGACGCCACCATTCGCCAGCGCGACGGGATCACCCTCACTGCCACACTCTTTGTCCGTGGCGACGACGAGCGCCGTGTGGCCGCCGCCCGCCGCATCGCCGATGCCGCCGCCAGCATTGGTATCCAGATCGATGTCGAGCCCGCCGACTTCGCCAGCGTCATCCTCTCTAAGTACGCCACACCATATAGCTTCGATCTGCTGCTCGGCAGTTGGAGCAATGGCATGGGCGACCCAGACTTCGCCGACTCGTCCTTCTACGACCCCGACGACTTCGCGCTCTTCCACTCCAGCCAGCTCAATCAGGGCGAGGCCGACACCCGGGCCACCCGCAACGTCGTCGGCTTCGCCGACTCGGCCTACGATAACCAGGCTCAGGCCGCCCGCCAGCTCTACAACCAGGACGAGCGCGCCGCCGCGATCCGCCAGACCCAGGCCCGTGTCGCCGAGCAGCTGCCCTATATCTTTCTCTGGGACGACCGGCTGCCCGTCGCCCTCAGCGACACGGTCACGACCCTCGATGGCCCCGTCAACCTCAGCTCGCCCCGCTACCTCTGGAACATCGAGCGATGGCACCTCTTGAAATGATTAATGATGAATGTTGAATGGCCCATTCAACATTCATCATTCAACATTCCTATGAACCCATTCACCGAGCGTTCCCGCATCACCGAACCAGCCCGCTTCGCTGGGCGCTGGCGCGAGGTGTCGATGGTCTTTGAGCGAATCGAGCGGCGTCGCCCGGCGATGCTGGCCGGCGCGCCTGGGGTCGGTAAGTCATCCCTGATCACCCACGTGGCCCAGTCGGCTGGTGCGGTGATGGAGATCCCCGGCATGCGTGCGCTCTTCCTCGACCTGGCCGTGCTCCCTGACGCGGCCACCTGCATTGGTCTGATCGTCCGCGCCCTCGGCGGTATCGGCCAGGCAATGGAAGACCTGGAGCTGGCCCTGGCCGAGGAGGGCCACACGGTACTCGTCTGCCTCGACAATGTGGATTCGGCGATCTCAGCAGGCTGGGGCGAGTCCCTGCTTGAGCGGCTGGCCCGCCTGGCCCGGCGCAGCGTGCCCGTCTACCCCGGCGGGATCGCCCCGCCCGGCGCGGGCGAGTTCGACCTGCTGCTCGTCGCGGCGGCGGGCCGCGAGCCGCCGCCGCTCAGCGAGCCCTTCGGCACCGTCACGCTTGGCGCGATGCCTTCCTCGGAGCTGCGGCTGCTCTGCGAGGCATACCTGGACGGCACAGGGGTGGAGTTCAGCCCCGCAGAGATGCGTGAGCTGGGTAGGCTGAGCGCTGGGCACCCGGCCTATATCCAGCGCGCCGCCTACCACCTGTTCCTCGCCCACAGCGACCCCAGCTACGGCTGGCGGGCCGCCTATCTGGCCGAGGCCCGCGATCACCCCGTGCCCGGCGCGCCCCTGCCGCCAGCGATCTTCAGCGGCGAGGGCTCGGGCGCGCAGGTCGAGTCGGTCTATGGCGATGCGGAGGAGGGCGCTGAAGGTGTCGGGTGGCCCGATCTGCCCGAGCGACAGATCGAGGGCCAGGGCGCGCTGATCGCCGCCCTGGCCCCCCTTATCCTCGCCCTCCTGGCCCTCCAGATCAGCGGCAGCTTGCTGGCTGCCGCTGCCTTGTTTATCGTCGGCTACAGTGCCATCGCATTCTTTGCGCGAAAGAGATCATGAGACCCGGCGGCGCAATCGCGCCGCCGGGTCTTATGAAAGACTTCAGGATACATATGATACGATGACGCGCAAAGCGTTCGGACGGGCTGGTACCGAATCCCGGCTTGCGAAGCCTGATCTCACCGCCTGCGCTGGGCGACGTTCACAATCCCCAGCAGGATCAGCGAGCCTATCACTGCCACCACGAAGCTTGTCGGGCTAAAGAGACGGAAATTGAAGCTCCGGTCAAACAAGAAGCTAAATACCGCCCCGCCGATCATTGCGCCGACGATCCCAACCGCAATGTTCATCAGGCAGCCCTGCCGCGCATTCGTGCCCGCGATCATGCTGGCGATCCAGCCGGCGAGCCCGCCAAAGATAACCCACGAGATCAGACTCATAGTTTGGCGCTCCTTCACTCACGCTACATACCTCGCAGCTTAGACGCAGCGCAATCGCTCACTGTTGCCTGTAATAGCATTCTGGATATGGGTTCGTCGCTTCTGTATCACACCTGTTAAGGAGGTTCCTGTTGGCAAGTATTGTCACCGCTGCGATCGATGTTGTTCTGGCGACGCCCGATCAGCTCCCGGCCCGGATCGCCATCCTCGAAGAGTCTCTGAAGCGCAACCCCAAGGCCGCAGAGGCGCTGTCCGCAGCCCGCGCCGCGCTCACGCCGACGGCCTGGACCGAGAAGACGGTCGTCGAGCTGCTCAGCGCAAAGCTGCGGCCGACGGCGACGGTCACGAAGACGCAGGGCGCGGCGATCCGGGCCTATGTGGGCACGGCTCTGGACGAGGCTGAGATCAACGCCTTGCTCACCGAGCTCAAGACGGCCAAGGGGCCGCGCAACATCGCCCGGCTCATCGCCAAGTACGATGGCAACGTCATCGGCCTCATTATCTCCGCCATCACAGATTAGCAGGTTGTTTTGGCGCAATACGCGTGGGGCACAGCGCCCGCGTCATGTGGCAGGCGTAGGGGCAGGCCTATGTGCCTGCCCCATGCGCCCCACGATCTTTCGCAGCTCCATCGCCCACAGCACCGTGCTGCCCACCGCCGTGCAGATCAGCCAGTCTGTTAAGGATAGCGGCACCGTGCTGAATGCCTGCTGGAGCACCGGCACATACACCACCGCCACCTGCAGTGCCACCGAGAGCGCCACCGCCAGCCAGAGCCAGCCGTTGCTGCCCAGCTTGTGGAAGGCGCTGCGCCGCTCGAAGCGCGCGTTGAACACGTTGAAGAGCTGGAAGACGACCAGCGTGGTGAAGGCCAGCGTCTGTGCGTAGTGGATATCGCCCGTGCCGCCGGGCAGCAGCCCGCCAGGAAGCGCCCAGTCCATCACCCCCAGGGTGCCCACCCCCATCACCGAACCGATCAGTACGATGTCGAACCACATCGGCCCAGTGATTACATTGCTGCGCGGGTCGCGCGGCGGCCGGGTCATCACATCGTGGTCAGCCGGGTCCACGCCCAGGGCCAGGGCCGGCGCCGAGTCGGTCAGCAGGTTCACCCAGAGGATCTGCGTGGCCAGCAGCGGCAGCACCACCGCCGAGCCCGCCTCGGGCACCAGGCCGATCAGGTCGGCCAGCACCACGCCAAAGAACATGGTAAAAACCTCGCCGATGTTCGACGAGAGCAGGTAGCGTAGGAACTTCTGAATATTGGCGAAGATCGAGCGGCCCTCCTCCACGGCGGCCACGATCGAGGCGAAGTTGTCATCGGTCAGGATCATGTCGGCCGCGCCCTTGCTCACATCTGTCCCGGTGATGCCCATGGCCACGCCGATGTCGGCCGACTTGAGGGCCGGCGCGTCGTTCACGCCGTCGCCGGTCATCGCGGCGATCTCGCCGTTGGCCTTGAGCGCCCGCACGATCCGCAGCTTGTGCTCGGGGGCCACCCGCGCGTAGACGCTGTGCTCGCCCACTGCCGCCCGCAGGGCCGCCTCGTCCATCTGCTCGATCTCGGCCCCGCGCACCGCCCGCTCTCCCGCCGCCGCGATCCCCAGCTCCGTGGCGATCGCCACCGCCGTGGTCGGGTGGTCCCCGGTGATCATGATCGGGCGCACCCCGGCCACCCGCGCGTCGGCCACGGCGGCCTGCGCCTCCGGCCGGGGCGGGTCGATCATGCCGATCACCCCCAGGAAGACCAGCTCGCGCTCCACGTCCTCGTCTTGGATTGCAGATTGCAGATTGGTGATTGTTGATTGATTCTTGCCTAAGGGTTCTACATCTGAGATCTGCAATCCAAAATCGGCAATCGGCAGCGTCCGATAGGCCACGCCCAGGGTGCGCAGCGCCTCGCCGGCCAGCGACTCGACGCCTGAGATGATCGCCGCGCGGCGCTCGTCGTTCAGCGGGCGTACCTCCTCGCCCACCCGCTCGTGGCCGCAGCGCGAGAGCAGGATGTCGGGGGCGCCCTTGGCAAAGACCATCACCCGCTCGCGGTGCTCGGCGTCGGTGTGGGCTGTGCTCATCAGCTTGCGCTCGGAGCTGAAGGGCACCTCGGCCACCCGAGGGAAGCGCTCTCCCAGCTCATCGTCAGTCAGCCCGGCCTTGCGCGCCGCCACCAGGATGGCCCCCTCGGTCGGGTCGCCCTGGATCGTCCAGCGCCCGTCCTCGCCGCGCACAAGCCCCGCGTTGTTGGCCAGGTCGGCGGCGCGTAGGGTCTTCTGCACCTCCGTGCGCAGCGCCGGGTCGTCTAGGGGCGCGCCCGCCCGCTGTAGCTCGCCCTCTGGCGCGTAGCCGATGCCGGTCAGGTCAACCCGGCCGCCGGCGGTGATCACCGCGCGCACCGTCATCTCATTCTTGGTCAGCGTGCCGGTCTTGTCCGAGCAGATCACCGTGGTTGAGCCGAGCGTCTCCACCGCCGAGAGCTTGCGCACGATCACGTTGCGCTTCGCCATGCGCTGCATGCCCAGCGAGAGTACGATCGTGGTGATCGCCGTTAGCCCCTCGGGCACCGCCGCCACCGCCAGCGAGACGCCGAGCAGCAGCACGTCCACCAGCTCGCCCAGGGCGCGCACCTCATCGACCAGCACGATCGTCACGCTCATCACCACGGCGATGATGATCACCACGATGCCGAGCAGCTTGCCGACCCTGGCCAGCTCGCGCTGGAGCGGGGTGCTCTCGTCCTCGGTCTCCTGGAGCGATCCGGCGATCTTGCCGATCTCGCTGGCCGGGCCGGTGGCCGTCACCAGAGCCCGGCCGCGCCCCGAGGCCACGGCGGTGCCGCCGAAGACCATATTCTGCCGGTCGCCGATGCTGGCCTCGCCGGGGATTGCGGCGCTGTCCTTGGAGACAGCGCTGCTCTCGCCGGTGAGCGTCGACTCGGCCACACGCATGGCAATCGACTCGATCACCCGAGCGTCGGCGGGCAGCGTGTCTCCCTCCTCGATCAGCAGGATGTCGCCCGGCACCACCTCGGACGAGGGCACCTGTCGCTGCGCCCCATCGCGCAGGACGCGGGCGGTGGGCGAGGACATAGCCTGGAGGGCGGCCACCGCCTGCTCGGCCCGGTTCTCCTGCACAAAGCCCAGCACGCCGTTGAGCAGCACGATCGCCAGAATGGTGATCGTCTCAAAGGGCACCGGCTCGGCGCGCTCGATCAGCCAGGCCACAAACGAGATCACCGTGGCGGCGAGCAGCAGGCCGGTCAGCGGGTCGCGGAACTGGGCCAGGAAGCGCAGCCAGGCCGGGGTGGGCGGCGGCGAAGGCAGCTCGTTGCGCCCGTGGCGAGCCAGGCGGCCGGCGGCCTCCTCCGCGCTCAGGCCACGGGCCGGGCTCACATCAAGCTCGGCGAGCAGATCGGACACTTCGCGGGCGTAGGGCGGCGGGGTCAGGCTTGTACTGGTCATAGGATCTCTATATTATAGCCAATAGCCGATAGCCAATGGCCGAGCAAGATCCGCGCCGTCGTAGGGGCTACCCCGCCGCTCCTACGACGGCATCACCAACGCGCCACCCGCGCCATTGGCGGCCCGCCCGTCGGCGAAGATTGTCTGGCCGCGCCGGATGGTGCGAACGACCCGCCCGCCCATCGCCCGCCCGACGTAGGGGCTGAGCCGGTGGCGGTCGAGCAGATCCTCGCGGCGCAGGGCCGCCCGGTCGCCCAGGTTCACCAGGGCCAGGTCAGCGTCGTAGCCCGGCGCGATCTGGCCCTTGCGCGCAGCGATGCCGAATCGCCGGGCCACATTCCCCGCCGTCAGCCCCGCCACGGCGGCCATGGCCATGCCGCGCCGATGGTGGCCCTCCTCAAGCAGAATCCCCAGGGTAGACTGCACCCCGGCGATGCCGCCCCACAGGGCGAAGAAGTTCTCGCCCGCGCCCTTCATCTCCGGCGGGGCCGGCGAGTGGTCGGAGGCCACCAGGTCGATCTGGCCAGCCAGCAGGCGCGCCCACAGCTCGCCCTGGTCGGCATGGCCCCGGATGGGCGGCGCGCACTTGGCCGCCGCGCCGATCCGCTCTACATCATCCTCAGTTAGCGCCAGATAGTGCGGGCATGTCTCACAGGTCACGTCAACCCCGCGCGCGCGCGCCTCGGCCACCAGGGCCACGCCGGCCCCGCTGCTCACATGGACAATATGCAGCGCGCAGCCCGTCTGCCCGGCGAAGAGCAGGGCGCGCTGGATCGCCTCAAGCTCAGCCAGCACCGGCCGCGAGGCCAGGTAGTCGCGGGCCGTCGTGCGGTCCGCGGCCAGGGCGCGGGTGGCCAGGGCCGAGGTCAGCGCCTCGCTCTCGGCGTGGACGGCCACCGGCAGGCCGAGGCGGGCGGCGCGGATCATGCCCTCATACAGAGTCAGGTCATCGGCGGCCCGAAAGTCATCAATGCCGCTGTTTGACATAAATGCCTTAAAGCCGATCACGCCGCAGGCCGCCAGCTCATCAAGCCGGTCGATGCTGCCGGGAATCAGCCCGCCCCACAGCGCGAAGTCAGCCAGCGACGATGCCTCGGCGGCGGCGCGCTTCAGCGCGAAGCTCGCGGCGTCGAGGGTGGGCGGGCTCGCGTTCAGCGGCATCTCAAAGCAGAGCGCGCCCCCGCCGGCGGCCAGGGCGCGCGATCCGCTGGCCCAGCCCTCCCAGTGGGTGCGGCCCGGCTCATTAAAATGGACGTGGGCGTCGATCATGGCCGGGAGCACATGCGTGCCAGCGGCGGCGATCTCCTCGCGGGCCGCGCCGCCCAGCTCCGGCCCGATGGCGGCAATCATCCCCTCGGAGACGGCCACATCGGCGGCGGCCACTCCCCCCGGCGTGACAACCATGCCCTCACGGATGATCAGGTCGTATCGAGACATCACGCTCCCCCGGGCGACCACATGGGGTCGCCCCTACGCCATCCCGTCGAGGAATCGCCCCACCACATCGATGGCGACAGCCACATCCTCCACCGTCACAGACTCTGCCGGGTTATGGCTAACCCCGCCCTTGCAGCGCACAAACAGCATCGCCGCATCGGTCAGGCCCGCCATCACAGCCGCGTCGTGGCCCGCGCCGCTGGGCAGTTCGGTCGGCGGGTGACCGGCGGCGACAATCGCAGCGGCGAGGCGCTCGCGCAGATCTGGGGCCATCGGCACCGCTGCCTGGCCATGAGCCACATCCCAGCGCAGGCTCAGACCGCGCGTGGATGCGATCTCCTCGGCCCGCCAGTGCAGATCGGCCTGCCCCGCCAGCCGCTCATGCTCATCCTGGTGCCGCAGGTCTAGGCTAAGCGTGGCTGCGCCAGGAATAACATTGCGGGCACCCGGCGAGATGGACAGCTCACCAACAGTCGATACCAGGCCCGGCACGCTGCGAGCGTGCGCTTCGACGGCCAACACAAACTCGGCAGCGGCGCAGAGGGCGTCGTGGCGCATTGTCATAGGCACCGTGCCCGCGTGTCCAGCCACACCTATGAAGGCCAGATTAGTTCGGCTAAACCCAGTGATCGCGCTCACCACCCCAACCGGCAGTCCCGCTCGCTCAAGCGTCGGCCCTTGCTCGATATGCACCTCCAGGTAGCCTAGCAGATCCTGCGATCGGCGGACATCCTGTGCAACCAAGTCAGGGTCGCCGCCAAAGGCGCGGATGGCCTCGGCCAGCGTCACCTCGTCCGCGTCGGGCAGATTAAGGGCAACCAAATCAAAGCTGCCGACCATAGCCCGGCTCCCCAGGCACGCAGGGAAGCGCAGCCCCTCCTCATCAGTGAAGGCCACCACCTCAATGCCGAAGGGCAGGCGTCGGTCGGTCTGGTGCAGGCGCTCGACGGCGGCCAGCCCCACCAGCACCCCCAGGACTCCATCATACTTCCCGGCGTCGCGCACCGTGTCCAGGTGCGAGCCAATGATCAGGGTGCGGGCCGCCAAGCGGTCGGCCGGGTAGCTGCCCACCATGTTGCCAACATTATCCTCGTGGACGGTCATCCCGGCGGCGCGCATCCATCCGGACACCAAGTTATGAGCGGCGCGCATAGCCGGGGTGAGCGAGCGCCGGGTGAGCCGCCCCTCCTCCTCGCTGATCGCTCCCAGGGCATTACAGCGCTCCATCACCAGCTGGGCAAGATCGTTCGACATACAACAGCCCTAACCGTAGAGACGCAGCGTGCTGCGCCCCCTATACGCCTTGTCCATACGCCTTCAGAACCGTCACCCGCACGCTGAGGCGCGGCACATCGGGGCGGCGCTGGAGCCAGGCGGCGACGCCCTCGGGGCCAAGGTAGCGCATAGCTAGGCGCTCGCGCAGATCCGGGTCGAAGGGCTCAACGGCGGCGGTGCCCTGAAGAGTCAGGTGGCGTCGTCCATCGGGCACCGTGACACTGATTGTAGGGCTGCGCCGCAGGTTGCGCACCTTCACGCTGCCTGCGCCCACGCTAAAGCGGATCGAATCCCCGTCTAGCAAGTACCAGACCATCGTCTGCTGGAGCGTGCCATCCGCGTTGAGGGTGGCCACAACCGCATAGAGAATCTCATCCAGGTAGGCGCGCTGCACATCGCTCAGAGTCACAGAACCGGGCCTTTCTTCAGGATATAAGACACCTCGATCATTGTACCGCGAAACGTGTTAGAGAAGTGGGAATTTCTACGTATCCCGATAGCTGCCTGGGGCGAGAGGTGTGAGGCGCAACGGAGTCTTGTCTCACGCCCGCGATGGGATAATTAATGAGGACTCACTCCCCTTAGTTCTGAAATCAATAACTAAACAGGGGTTGACTTTAACCATTGCATAATGCTATAGTAAATTTCAGAAAGTCCAATGGGGTGCCCTGTCTGCGTCCCTCCATTGTGTGTATTGGTTGGGGTTTGAGGGTCTACTCTCGACCCCATCTTCTTGCCGTTATGGTTACACACACCGACGTGAGGGGCCTGAGCGTAGAAAACCATGCGCTCCGGCCTCTTAAGATCTCCACTTCTGATACGACGATGTATCGTAGAGCGCGAGGGACACTGCATTGGCTTTATGGAGCAATGGTGTTCTCTGCAAGAACACACGTATTAGTTAATGGCGACTTGACAGGATGCGTATGCTAGGGATGCCGCTCACATGGTGCCACTGCCGCAACGCATGATCGACTACGATCATGCTAGGCGTGCGCGCCGCGCTCCCTAGCCCCGCACTGCCGTCAGGTCGTCCTACAGGCAAAGGATGACCACGCTCATTCAGCAGCCCGTACAGGAGTTGGGATCGATGATGGAACGCTTACTTGAGATAGCCCGTGCGCGCGGCTATCTGACCTACAACGACATCCTTGAGGCGTTCCCTCAGCCTGAGCTGTATGTGGCAGAGGTTGACCAGCTCTACGCCACGATGCAGATCGAGGGGCTGAAGGTCGTCGAGTCAGCGGAAGAGCTGGAGTCAAGCCATTCGCCCGACGATGATTCGTTGGCCGAGCTTCCCGATCTCGCTGATATTGCCTTCGATGACCCGGTGCGCATGTACCTCCAGGAGATCGGCCAGGTGCCGCTGCTCACCGCTGCGAAAGAGGTTGAGCTGGCCAAGAGCATGGAGGCTGGCGACTTTGCGCGGCAGCGTATCGACCGCGAGGAGTATGAGACGGGCCGCGAGCGCATGGAGCTTGAGCGGGCCTACGCCAGCGGCTGTGACTCGCGCCAGCACCTGATCCAGGCAAACCTGCGGCTAGTGGTCTCGATCGCTAAAAAGTACACCTCCTACGGCCTGACAATGATGGATCTGGTGCAGGAGGGCAACATCGGCCTGATGCGCGCGGTCGAGAAGTTCGACTACACTAAGGGCCATAAGTTCTCCACCTACGCCACTTGGTGGATCCGCCAGGCGATCACCCGCGCCATCGCCGACCAGAGCCGCACCATCCGCCTGCCCGTGCATATGGGCGAGGCGATCAGCCAGGTCAAGCGCACCTCGCACAAGCTCCAGCAGTCGATGCAGCGCGAGCCCACCCCCGAGGAGATCGCCGAGGCTATGGGCATCTCCGCCGGTAAGGTGCGGCGCACCCTGGAGGCTAGCATGCACCCGCTCTCGCTAGAGATGCCGGTCGGTCAAGAGGGCGAGGGCCGCATGGGCGACTTTATCGAGGACGACCGGATCTCGACGCCCTCCGAGGCCGCCGCCGCCGCGATGCTGCGCGAGCAGATCGAGGAGGTGCTCCAGAAGCTGCCCGAGCGCGAGCGTAAGATCATCCAGCTGCGCTACGGCCTCAAGGACGGGCGCTACCGCACCCTAGAGGAGGTCGGCGTCGAGTTTGGGATAACCCGCGAGCGCATCCGCCAGATCGAGGCCGTCGCCCTGCGCAAGCTGCGACACCCCCACCTCGGCAAGAAGCTGCGTGGCTACCTGGACTAGAGCGCTTCCGACCAACGACGAACGACCACCGACCAACGTGCAGTTGGTCGGTGGTCGTTCGTCGTTGGTCAGTAATGGTATACTTCCGGGCAGGATTCCGCCCATGATCAGGAGGTGACGATGCTCGGCCTCTCCCCCGCAGCAGCCCGCTGGTGGCGCGAGCGCGGCGAGCCACGCGCCCTGGCCGCCCTCATCGCCCTCGCCCTCAGCCTCCCCCCGCTTGTCCTCCTTGAGATCATCACGCCGTATAAGGCTGCCCGCGCAGCCCTCGCCCTGACCTGGGTCGCCGGCATACTCTTGTCCCTGCGCCTGCCCGGCCTGCTCCGCCGCGAGGGCCGCCGTATCATCGCCCTCGCCGCTGTCCTCGCCGCCACCCTGGCCGGCGCCCTCAGCCTCGGCCTCGTCACGCCCCAGGCCCGCGCCGCCGACGGGCTCACCTTCAAGTCGGCCCCGCGCATCTCCCAGTCTAGCTTCGTCTCCATCCTCCAGCGCGCCGGCTCGCCCGCCGCCCCCGAGGCCGATGCTATCTATACAGCCATCACCTCCTACGGGCTCGACCCGGCCGTCGCCCTGGCCTTCTTCCAGCACGAGTCCTCGTTCTGCCTCGCCGGCGCCTGCGCCAATAACAACCTGCACAACTGGGGCATGCTCCGCCGCCCGGTCAAGGCAGACCGCAGCACCGGCACGGTCGGCGGCTTTGCCCGCTACGCCTCCTGGGACGACGGTGTCCGCGATTGGTGCGAGCTGATCCTGTTCCGCTATGTGAATCGGGGGCTAGAGACCGTCGAGAAGGCGATCCCGATCTACGCGCCGAGCAGCGATAACAACGTGCCCAGCGCCTACATCAACACCATCCGCCGCGTTGTGGCCGCCTGGTCGGGACGCCGATTCGAGCCCGCCCCCGACCTACACACCTACACCGGCAGCCTCGACCAGGCCCTGGTGAGCGAGATGTTCGGCTCGGCGGGGATCACCTACCACCCGAACTGGGCCTTCCACACCTATATGCTCGACCAGGCCCGCCTCGGCAGGCCTCTCGGCGCGCCGATGGACGACAGCCGGGTGATCACGGTGGGCGGCAAACGCTATGCGGTGCAGGTCTTCGCCCAGGACACCCTCTACACGCCGATCGCCGACGAGGAGAGCGATACCGACTGGACCGACGTGCGCCGCCTGAGCGAGCTGCTCACAACGCCGTAATTGGATTGCAGATTGTAGATTATAGATTGTAGCTGCGGCCCAATCTATAATCTGCAATCTGCAATCTGCAATTCATCACAGCGGTACAACCTCGCCGGCCCGGTAGGTCGTCCGCCCGCCGTCGCGGTCGATCAGCACCACCGACTGCCGCCCGCTCACCTCCCAGGGCGCGTCGGGGCCGAGCCGGATCATGGCCGTGTCCTCGTCGATTCCTACCAGTTGCACGCCATCAGGCGACGACTCCATGATCGCGCGGAAGACATCGTCCCCGACAAAGCCGGCCATCCGGTCAAAGTGAGGCATCACTGCGACCTGGGGGGCCACGCCTACCGCCGCGATCCAGCGCGGCGGCGCACCGGCAGCCACCGAGCGGACGCGCAGTGTGTAGCCGCTCATCATCATGGCCCCGGCGCTGCATCCAGCGATCCCGGCCCCGGCGGCCCAGCGCTCGGCGATGATCGCCCATGCCGGCGTGCCGCGCAGGGTCTCGACAAGGTGCTCAGGGTTGCCGCCAGAGAAGTAGAAGAAGTCAGCGGAGCGTAGTTGCTCTAGGATCTCGGGCCGCTCAGAGTCCTCGTGGGCGATCAGGGGCAGGGCCAGGGGCTTCGCGCCCAGGTCGGTGAAGTGCGCCACGCCCATGCGGTTCCAGCGCTCGGGCATTCCCGGCTCCAGCCCGCTGGCCGCCGGGATGAGCGCCACCCGCGGGCGGGCCACGCCCAGGGCCGCCAGCAGCCGCCGGTCGGTGTCGTTCATCGCCGCCGTGTACTCGCCCGAGCCAAGCAGGGCAATCGGGCCGATCCCTATGCTCATCGCGCCTCCCTCACAAGGAGAGGGCCAGGGAGAGCACAGCTCTCCCTGAAACCCTCACTACGGTCGCTCCAGCCCGTAGCGCTCAAGCAGCTCGCCGTCGCCCAGGATCGCCTCGC
Source organism: Chloroflexales bacterium ZM16-3 (assembly GCA_004138175.2). Taxonomy (GTDB): domain Bacteria; phylum Chloroflexota; class Chloroflexia; order Chloroflexales; family Chloroflexaceae; genus Oscillochloris; species Oscillochloris kuznetsovii. The sequence continues at coordinate 18,106 of RYFE02000052.1, forward strand.
TCGGCCCGTCGAAGGCCACCTGGCCCTGGGCCAGCACAACCGTGCGCGGGAAGACCTCGGCGACCATCCGCATGTCGTGGGTGGAGACGACCATGGCCTGGGGGAGCGAGCGTAGCAGATCGATCAGGCCACGGCGAGCCCGCGGATCCAGCCCGGCCGAGGGCTCGTCGAGGGCCAGCACGCCCGGCGACATCGAGAGCACCGTGGCGATCGCCACCCGCTTGCGCTGTCCAAGGCTCATGTGGTGCGGCATGCGCCGCTCGAAGCCGGACATGCCGACCTGGTCGAGCGCGCGCAGCACCCGGCCGCGCACATCCTGCTCGTCGAGGCCCATATGCAGCGGCCCGAAGGCCACGTCGTCAAAGACCGTCGGCGAGAACAGCTGATCGTCGGGATCCTGGAAGACCATACCGACCTGGGCGCGCACCTGGCGGATGGTCTCGTCGGCGATCGGGTGGCCGGCGACCGTGATCGCGCCGCTGCGGCAGCGCAGCACGCCGTTAAGGTGCAGCAGCAGCGTGCTCTTCCCGGCGCCGTTCGGCCCCACCAGTGCCACCTTCTCGCCCTCGGCGATGCGCAGGTCGATGTGGCGCAGAGCCTCGGTGCCGTCGGGGTAGGTGTAGCAGAGGTCGGTTAGTTCAAGCATATGTTCCAGGGTACAGGGTATAGCCTCATACAAAATACGACACCAGCACGATACCCGCCATCGTGGCCCCGCCGACCAGCAGCAGGCCCTGCTCGACGCTGGAGAGCGCGCGCGGGCTGATCGTGCGCAGCTCGCCGCTGAAGCCGCGCGAGAGCATGGCGACGTAGATCCGCTCGCTGCGCTCGTAGGAGCGCAGAAAGAGCGTGCCGACCATCTGGCCGACCACGCCGGCCCGCCATCTGATGCTGCCGCCGCCGCGCCGACCGGGCAGCTCGGCGCTACGGCACTCGCGGGCCCGCAACATCCGCTGGCCCTCGTCGATCATTACAAAGAGGTAGCGGTAGGCGAAGGAGAGGATGGCCACCAGCACATTCGGCAGGTGTAGGGCGCGCAGGGCGTAGAGCACATCGGTGAAGTGGGTGGTCGCCGTGAGCAGCAGGGCCGCCTGCACCGAGAGCCAGGACTTGAGCACGATGCTGACGAAGGCCGTCAGCCCCACGTCGGTGGCCGTCAGCACCCAGGGGCCGAGCGGGATGCGCAGGATGGGCGCGCCGGGACGGGTGAAAACCAGCGTCACCGCCACCAGGGCGAAGGGTAGCGCCACGAAGGCGCGGGTGATGATCGTGCGCAGGCCCACCTCCGAGCGTAGCACCACCCACCAGAGCAGGGCCGCGCTCACAGCGATCCCCGTCCACGCGCCCGGTGGCAGCAGCGCCATCGCCAGGATGTAGGCCAGGGCGAGCAGCAGCTTCACCCTAGCGTCGAGTCCATGGATTGGGCTCTGTCCGTCGATATAGCGGTCAAGGGTGCTCGTTGAGAGAGTCATAGGACGTCGTTATCAGGCAGGTGTTCAGGGATGAGGCGCGCCGCCTGTTGCGGCCGCAGCGCCTGTCCCCCGTCTCCTGTTCCCTGTCCCCTGCGCGATAGCGCACTAGTCGCCGCTGCGTGAGCCGCTCTGCTGGCCCATCGTGCGGCCCTCGCCGCGCCCGCGCAGCAGCAGGCTCACGCCGTAGACTAGGGCGAAGACGATCAGCAGCCCGATAATGCCGGCCAGGATGGTCGAGATCGGCCCATCCATGCCGGGGATGGTGTAGTCGGGCAAAAGGTTGAAGACTGGCCCGAGCGCCCGGTCAAGGAAGCCCTTGTCCTCAGCCACCCGCTCCAGACCGTCCGGCGAGGCGGATGCCAGCGGCGAGAGCAGCGCCGCGCCCGCCGCCAGCAGCAGGCCAACCCCGGTGACGCCGATCATCGAGCCGCGATCAACTGGCCTGCGCAGCGCCTCCGGGCTCAGGTAGCCCGCCAGGGTCACGGCCAGGTCGGGCCGGGTGCTGACCACAAAGGCCAGCGCGGCCACCGTGATCAGCCCCTCGCCGATGCCGATGAACATATGCACAAAGAGCATCGCCGGGAAGACCACCGCCGCCGAGAGGCCGGAGATCACCAGCTCTATGCTGGTGAGGGATGCCGCGACCATTACCGAGAGCCAGGCGGTGACGAAGCCTGCGGCCACCAGACCCCAGCGCTTCCCGCCGAAGAGCCGCAGCAGCGGCATGCCCACGAAGTAGCCCAACGCCGCCGTTGAGATGCCCATGTTGAAGATGTTCGCGCCCAGCGCCAGCAGGCCGCCGTCCTGGAAGAGCAGCGCCTGTAGCGCCACCACGCACGACATCACCAGGATGCCGGCCCACGGCCCGAGCAGCAGCGCCGCCAGGGCACCGCCCAGCAGGTGGCCCGAGGTGCCGCCCAGCACCGGGAAGTTCAGCATCTGCGCGGCGAAGATGAAGGCCGCCATCACGCCCATCAGCGGGATCTGCCGCTCGTTCAGCGAGTCGCCGATCTGGCGCACGGCGATGCCGATCATAATGATCGTCAGCACCCACCAGGCCAGCGCAACCGGCACCGATAGGAAACCGTCGGGGATGTGCATCGCCAGGGCCATACGATGGGCAAGATCAATCAGATTCATAGCTCGTCCGACTCCCTCATATAGCTATCTGCAAACAGTTGCATCTGTATTATACGGCAGGTACGAGTGCTTGTACACACAAAAAGTTGACGCTCGATCTCCCCCGGCCTTATAATAACGGGCATACGCTGCACACAGGGCTTCCCGGCAGTTCGCACAGGGGAACTCCCAGGGAGCTTCACCATGACAATGAGTGACTACGATGAACTCATCCACAGCCTGCGCGAGCGCGGGCACCGGCTCACGCCGCAGCGTCGGCTCGTGCTAGAGGCTCTCCAGCACGGCGACCACCACATGAGCGCCGATGAGATCTCCCAGACGATCATCGCCCACTACCCGAGCATCTCGGTTGATCCCACCACGATCTACCGCACCCTGCGCTGGCTGCGCGATGTCAACCTGGTCAGCGAGACGAGCCTCGGCCAGAACCATATGGTCTACGCGCTGCTCGGCAGCGACGACCACCATCACCTCGTGTGCGAGAACTGCAACGGGGTGATCGAGATCGACCCGAGCATCCTTGAGCCGGTGCGCCGCGAGCTCCAGGCCCGCTACGGATTCGCCGCACGCCTCGCCCATATCTCGATCTTCGGCCTCTGCGCCCGCTGTCAGATGGGTGACGCGGTGACGCGGTGAGACACGGTAACAGGCGAAGCTATCACCGTCACCACATCACCGACGGCGGCGCATAAAGGCCAGCACCTGCGGGTCGATCAGGCCGTGGTCGAGGCTCGTCAGCCGCATCTCCAAGTTCTCCACCCCGCCGTAGCTCTCCAGGGCGCTGCGGCTCAGCTCCTCAAACTGCCCGTCGGCCCGGCCAGAGTAGTAGCCCGCCTCGGTCAACAGCGTCTGGAGCTCGCTGGCAATCGCCGGTGTGATCGGCACCAGGCTGGCCGGGTCGGGCGGGGTAAGGTAAAATCGATGCAGGCCAAGCAGGCGGGCCAACTCTTCGATCGGCTCGGGGTGGTCGTCCACCCGCAGATCTACATAGCGGTCGTGATTGCAGCCGTAGGCCCCGCCGGCACGCGCCACATACAGCGCCGCCGACTGGCGGCCCCGCCGGTCGCCCCCGGCGGCCTGGCCAGCCGCCAGGGCGGCGAGCATCCGCTCGGCAAGCTCACCCCCCGTTCGCTCAAAGGCATTGGCCATCGCAACGATCACCCGCTCGCCAGCGAGGATGTTGCCCTGCACCGCGTAGCCCTCGCCCACCCGGTGCCCCGCCCAGTGCATACACGCCGACCCGGTGTAGGCCGCCGCCCGGCCCTCCGCATCAACCAGCCCGACCTGGCGGTGATCAGCGTCCATGTCGCCCGCCAGCAGATCTGCCAGAGCGTCCTCGGCGCCCCGGCCCCCGGCCATCAGGGCCAGGCCATCGGGGCCATAGCGCATATTGGCCAGGGCCTGGGTCGCCACCGCCCCGGCACCAGCCTGCGCCCAGGGAACCACCGCGCCCACGGCCAGAAACTTCGACTGCACGGCCACGCCAACATCCCCGTTGCGCAGGTCGCGGGCCACGATCGAGAAGGTTGCGACGATTGGCATTGGCGACTCCATTATCGTATTCTAGATTGGGCACTGTCCGGCCCAATCTGCAATCTGCAATCTGCAATGACACCAGCAAGTATACAACCAGTTCGCCAGACAGGTCTGCTGCTCTGCCTGATGCTGCTCTGCCTCGGCGCAGCCCCGCGCCCCGCCACCACGGTCGCCCTCGCCCAGAGCGGCTGCGCCACCACGGCGTCCGCCCCCGCCGCCATAGCGGCGGCCAGCAGCACCAGCGGCAGCATCGGCCTCACCTACGCAGGTAGCATTGGCGGCGACACCACCGCCGTGGCGTCCATTGGCGGCGGCCAGAGCCTGCTCTTCAGCCGGAGCGCCGACCTTGGCATGTTCAGACCGTCGACCTCAGCATTCTACAAACTGCACCTGGATGAGCGGGTTCAGGATATCGCTGCGGGTCAAGACACCCTCTACCTTGCCACTGGCCAAGGCGGTCTTCTGATCACAAGCCCCGACGCCACCCAGCAGCTCGGCATCCTGCGCACCCCCGGCCTAGCCGCAGCGGTCGCCCTCGACGGCCAGCGGGCTTACCTGGCCGCCGCCGGGCCAGGCGGCGGCCTCCAGGTCGTCGATGTCGCCAACAGCGCCCGCCCGCAGCTGCTAGGCAGCGCCCCAACCTACAGCTCGGCCGAAGATGTGGCCATCGTCGGCAACCTCGCCTACGTCGCCGAGGGACTGGGCGGCGGCATCGAGATCTTCGACATATCCAACCCGCTCGCCCCGGCCCTGCGCGGTGCCCTGATCACCCCCGGCGCGGCGCGCGGCGTAGCCATCGCCAACGGGCGGGCCTACATCGCCGGCGGCACCTGCGGCCTCCAGGTCATCGATATCTCCAGCCCAGCCAGCCCCCAGCTGCTTGGCGCCGTGGCCACCGGCGGCGACGCCCAGGCCATCCGCATCGTCAACGGGCGGGCCTACCTCGCCGCCGACAGCGCCGGGCTGCGCATCTTCGACCTGAGCGGCGCAACCCCACAGCCCGTGGCGGGCCGCAGCTTCGGCGACCTAGCCCCCATCGGCGACGTGTACCTCGACGGCGAGGTGGCCGCCCTAGCCGCCGGGCCATCCGGCGCGCTCATCGTAGACATCAGCACCCCAGCCCTGCCCACCGTCGCGGCGGCCCCCACCCTCGGCAGGGTGCGCGCGGCCCGCCTGAGCGGTGGCGATCTCTACCTGGCCCTGGGCGACGGCGGGCTCGCCGACGTGGGCGACTCCCTCACCGAAAGCCTGATCCCGAACTTCCGCACTATCAGTGGCACAACCCTCAGCCTCGCCCTCGGGCCAACAGCCAGCGGCGCAACCACCATCTACACAGCTGGCGGCAGCGCCGGGCTCGGCGTCGCCCAGGCCACACCCGGCGGCCCCCTCACATCACTGCGCACCATCAGCCTCCCCGGATCAACCAGCGCGATCCTGGTAGACGGAGGCAACCTCTACGCGGCGGCAGGCGCCGCCGGAGTCCATATCCTCAGCCTAACCGACCCGCTCAACCCGACGCTTCAGACCACGGTGGATACACCAGGTGCCGCACTAGACATAACCATCGACGGCGGTATGCTCTATGTAGCCGACCGCGACGGCCTCCAGGTGATCGACCCAGCCACAGGCACCATCACCGGCAGCTATCATGCCCCCGCCGGAGCCTTCGCACAAGGCGTGGCTGTGGCAGCAGGGCGGGCCTACCTGGCCGACCGGGGGGGGCTGCTTGTGCTCGATGTGAGTGGCCCGGCAAGCCCCGCGCTGCTCCAGGAGATCCCCGGCTTCAGCGCCTACAGCCTGGCCATCCAGGGCGCAACCCTCTTCGTGGCCGCCGGCAAAGATGGCGTGCTAGCCTTCGACCTGAGCGACCCGGCGGCCCCGCGCCTCGCCGGTCGCTACGACACACCCGGCCTTGCCATGGGCGTCACCCCCGATGGCGACACGCTCCTGGTGGCCGACAGCGACGGCGGCCTGCTGCGGCTAAACGTTATCGCCATGCCGTACCAGACGTGGCTACCCATCATCACCCGCTGATGTGGGTAGAGACGCCCCGCCGGGGCGTCTCTACGACTACCTATGCCAAATGAGTTCCCAAACACCATCACCATCGACGGCGTCGAGATTCACCTGCGAGTTGAGCGCAAGGCGGTAAAGAACGTCAACGCACGCATGGGCGAGGGCAGCATGCAGGTGAGCATCCCGCAGCGGCTAGAGCGGGTCGAGGCCATGCGGATCATCGACGAGCTGGCCCGCCGGCTGCTGCGCCGACAGCGCGCCCGCCAGATCAACCGTGAGGTAGACGCCGCCGCGCTCGCCCGCCGAGTCGCCCTGCGCTTCCCCAAGCCGCCCGAGGTGCAGAGCGTCGAGTTCACCACCATCACCAGCTCGTGCTGGGGCTCCTACAGCTCACGCACCCGCAGCATCCGGCTCAGCGCCGCCCTGCGCCACATGCCGCCCTGGGTGCTAGAGGCAGTGGTGGCCCACGAGCTCGCCCACGCCATCCACCCCAACCACAGCCCCGCCTTCTGGGCGCTGCTACGCAGCGTCTACCCCGACACCGACCGGGCCAGAGCCTTCCTTGAGGGCGTGACCTGGCTGGCCCGCAGCTGGGACGATCTGCCAGCCGTCGAGCGCTCCCAGCTCGCCGCCGACCGCGAGGAGCAGCCGTGAGCAGCGACAGCCGCTACCCCATCCCGGCAGCCCGCGCCCGCGCCGAGATCGTGGTGATCAACTCACGCTTCATCGCCGACGCCGCGCCCACCGCCGACATAGCCGCCGCGAAGGCATTCATCGCCGAGACACGCGCCGCCATGCCCGACGCCCGCCACCACTGCTTCGCCTACCTGGTCGGCTACGGGGCCAGCGTCACCGCTGGCATGAGCGACGACGGCGAGCCAGCCGGCACGGCAGGCAGGCCCATGCTGGCCGTGCTGCGCGGGGCCGACCTGGGCGACGTGGCGGTGGTGGTGACGCGCTACTTCGGCGGCACGCTGCTAGGCACCGGCGGGCTGGTGCGAGCCTACGGGGACGCAGTGAAGGCGGTACTTGAGGCGCTACCGCGCGGCGAGCGGGTAGCGCTGCGCAGCCTGCTCGTGCAGACAAGCTACAGCGACTACGCCGCCATCCGGCGCGCCCTGGAGGCCCACGGTGCCACCATCGAAGAAGAGGACTTCGCCGCCGACGTGAGCATTGTCGCCTCCCTGCCCGCCGACGGCTACGAGCGCTGCCTAGCCGACCTAGCCGAGATCAGCGCCGGGAGAGTGATGATTGATCCCTTATAGGGACGCAGCGCGCTGCGTCCCTACGCCTCTCCTCTACAAAGGATCAAAATGTAAGGCAGATCTTCCCAAAGTGGGTGCCGCTGGCGAGGTGGGTGAACGCCTGGGGCAACTCATCGAAGCCGAAGACCCGATCCACCACCGGGCGCAGCTGGTGCTGCCCGACCGCGCGCGCCATCGACTCGAAGCCATCGCGGCTGCCCACGGTAATGCCCTGGAGCCGCACCTGGCGCGTCACCACAAGGCCCAGGCGCACATCCATCCCCGGCCCCGAGAGCACCCCGATCATACTGATCGTCCCGCCCGGCCGGATGGCCCGCAGCGACTGGGGCAGGGTCTCTTGACCGCCCACCTCGACGATATGATCGACCCCGTCGCCGCCGGCAAGCTCGCGCACACTGCGGCCCCACTCAGGCGTCTCGCGGTAGCTCAGGGTCGCATCAGCGCCGAGGGCGCGGGCGCGCTCCAGCTTCTCATTGCTGCTAGAGGTGACAATGGCGAAGGCACCGAGCATCTTGGCGAACTGGAGGGCGAACAGCGAGACCCCGCCGGTGCCCTGGATGAGCACGCGCTCGCCGGGCTGGATGCGGCCCTCCGTTACCAGGGCGCTCCATGCGGTGAGCGCGGCGCAGGGCAGCGTGGCCGCCTCGGCGTCGCTCAGGTGATCCGGCACATGGGCCAGCCCCTCAGCATCAACAGCCATATACTCAGCCATCACCCCATCGAGCGGGCCGCCCAGCGAGGCAGCCAGCCGCTCGGCATTCGGCGGCCCACCCGCCCAGCGCTGAAAGAACGTCGGGCAGACCCGGTCGCCCACCTTCACCCGCGTCACCCCAGAGCCAAGAGCCACCACCTCACCCACCCCATCGGAGACTGGGATCAGCGGCAGGGTGCCAGTCTGCGAGCCATAGCCGCGCTGGAGCACAACCATATCGCGGTAGTTGAGCGCGGCCGCACGCATGCGCAGCAGCGCCTGTCCCGGCCCCGGCTCAGGGGCTGGCCGCTCGGCGATCACCAGATGGTCAGCCGACCACCCGCCATCAAGCTGGAAGACCTTCATCGTTGAAAACTCCCTCTACAGAGAAACCGGGTTATAGGGGCGTGTCGTGACACCCCCTATGATATACCGATAATCGTCATCGTCCGCCGCCAGAGGTCAGCGGGCAGATCGTGGCGCAGAGCGGACTCCATCTCGGCGCGGGTGATCAGGTCGCGCTCACCCGTCCAGCAGCGGTAGGCCAGACGACGTAGCACATCCCGCACCGTGTCGGCATCTTCCCGCCCCAAGCCGCCGGGCCGGAAGAGGTTAGCCACGCCCTGCACGAGCGGCTTCATGTCGGCGGCGATAATCGACGCCTGAACTTGCTCGATCCCGGCGAGGAACCCGGCCGCCAGATCGACCTGCGGGGCGAAGGTGGCATGAGGCTTGGCGAGGTCGATATGCTCGACACACACCGCCCCATCGGCGCGAACGGTTAGGCGGGCCACAGAGGCGATCAGCTGGCGGGCAAAGTGGGAGCCAGGGGCGACCGCGCCAGGGTTCACCAGCAGCGCCTCGCCCCAGGGCACCGTCATCGGCACATGGGTGTGGCCAAAGACAATAATCTGGGCATCGGCGCGGCGAGCCATCTCGGCGCGGCGAGCCAGCTTGGGGGGCCACGAGTCATCTTGGCGCGCAGCCAGCTCATCGGCGCGGTCGGGGTAGTGGGCGTGGGTGAGCAGCAGGCGCAGCCCGCCCGCGCTGACAAGCTGCTGGTAGGGCAGCTCGCGCTGCGACTCGACCGTGTCGTCGTTACCGTGGACGGCTACCACAGGGGCAATCTCGCTCAGCGCATCAAGAGCGCGCAGCTCGCCCACATCGCCGGCGTGGAGGATCAGATCGACATCCCGGAAGGCCACGCCAATCGCATCGGGAAGATCAGGCAGGCGGTCGGGCATATGCGTATCGGCGATCAGCCCGATCCGAGCGACCACACGATCCGGGGGCGGGGGCGTGTCGAGCAGGGTGACGGCGGCCATCAGCGCACCTCCATATTCAGCAGCACGATTGATGGCCCTACGGTAACACAGCGCTCCGGCCCAGCGGATGAAAGCCACCTCGCAGACAGCTTACGCGCCCCTGATTGGTGCCAGATAGGAGACACCCCCATCGCCCAGGCTCACAGCCTGCTCCTGCGTAACGTCGGCGAGCAGAGCCTTCGCAGGGTTCACAAGCTGGCGCATACAGTGCTCCCTTGCCGATGGCCGATTGCCCTTCAGAACCAGCGCCCAGTATACCCGATCCCGCTGAGCGGCAGGCGGCGCGGGATGGGCGCAGATCGGGGCATTGCAAAAGACCCCAGGCTATGCTAGAATTTGCCCGCGATGGCCCGGTAGCTCAGTGGATTAGAGCACTAGTCTTCGGAACTAGGTGTCGGGGGTTCGAATCCCTCCCGGGTCGCCACTCTCGTCCGGCGCATACGTTGCTGATGTGCGGAAATTCTTCCAGATGGGAGCGGAAATTCTTCCAGATGGAGGAGCGGAAATTCTTCCAGATTGAAAAATTCCGCATCAGCACAGGCAGCGCGCCGGCGCAACAGCATCGCCCGACCACCAGAGTGGTCGGGCGATGCTGCTTCCTGGATACTGGCGCTACTCACCACTGACGCTTCTCCCACCGCTTCCGCACGCGCTCCCAGACAGCCTTCGTAAGCACACGCGGCGCATCGCTTTTCGCTGGCCCCAGTTCCTCATCTATAATCCGGATGAGTTGCTCGGTGAGCAACCGCCAAATACCCTGCGTCCAGTTAGCCGCCTCTTGAATAATCTCATCCTGATCAACATCCTCAGCAAAGACAGCGTTCAAATTCTGTCGAACCAGGCGGAGCAGAACTTCCTGGAACTCTGCTGCATCCATCAGGTCGATCACCATCCGTCTGGGCCAAGCTGCGCGAAGTTCTGGAACCTCACTGATCATCTTGGCGAACTTTGAGTCCTCGGCTGCCGCCGGATCAACCGAGGCACAGATGATCAGTGATCTCCTGGCAAGGCGTGGTGCCCCTCGCTGAATCGGGCTCTGTAGCTCTAGCAAGTACCTCCACACTGCCTTATCGAGATATTCCCCGTTAAGGAGAACGTATGCCTGTGGCTGAAGATCATCGTCCAGTGGAAGTGCAAAGTCATATACAAGAGACAGCGACTGCTGCTCAGTAAACCAGGAACGCGGCTTACCTGTAGGCCTCGTCCGTTCCTGTGCTGTAGTTGCACGATCTAGCTCCTGAAGGCCGCGCCAGATCTTGATGAATGCCACACACGTCGGCGGTACAGACCTGCTTGGCGGTGGTGTCAGGCTTACCAGGATGATGTCATTCGCATTGACTGGCTGATTGTCTGCAATTTCAGGGTGTGCGCATCCCTCCTGCCACCACCAGTCGAAGAAGCGATCCTTCCCAGAGCCGCTGGGGGTCAGAACAAAGAGAAGTTCACAGTTACGTACTGCCTGATTCAGACGCCTGGCGCGCTCCTTCATTGGTGCGCTGATCACGAATGCGTCACGCTGGATCGACCTCATGAGTCGGGTAACCCCTTCTTCATGTCTTGCTCAATCTGCCTCAGAGCGTCCTGTGCCTTGGGTGCTTTGCTCCAATCAAACTTGCGCCCTGCCGGCTCTGGTTGCTTCCTCGGCGGGGCCGTTCGCACTGAGACACTTGAGGTTGGCTGAGTTGGAGCAGGAGGTGATGCGTTTGTATCAGAACTGGCGGGGGTCACGTTCTCGGGTGTGTTCTGCTCTCCCTGTACAGATTGATCTGGTGCGGCAGCGGACGTATCGGCACCGGGATCTGTCGGAGGCAAAGCCCCTGAGGGCAGCTCCCTTCCATCTGGCAACTGGCTCCTTGCTCTCTCCGGCTCTAACTTTACTGGTTGCTTCGTAACATCGTGTTTGTAGATCTTACCAAGCCCAATTGCGTCGGTGGCTTCCTGAAGCGCAGCAAGCTTGTCTTTATGATGATCTTTGGCCCGTGTGAGCACTCGTCCAAGCATCTCCGGATACTCATCTTTGGACATATATCGCTCGGTTTTCAGAACCCCCTCGCACCAGTAGGCATCTTCCCGATCCAGACAGATATCGCACTCCCAACCAGCATCAAGTCTGGCAGCACGCAGCGGGACAAACTCTTTGCGTGCGGCGGCTATCATCCAGCGATACAGATCCTCCTCGCTCTTCAGGCGGGGCTCGTATTCCTGTCTATCAAACTGGAACTTCCAGTAACCGATCGCCGTATCGCGTGAAATTCGCTCCGGCACCAGCGTCATCAGACGACGGATAGGAGGTGCCTTGCGGGTACCGTTCGGATCCAGCCAGAGGTCACGACGAGTCTTCCGTTCCCCCCGTCGGCGAGGGCGCTGGCGAAGATCCTCCATGAACTCGTCGCACTTCGCTTGGAGGGTTTCTAGGGACACAAGATCAGAGAGATGGCGTGCCTCCCGTATGGCGTCGAAGTCGCCCTCCCTCCCAACCAAATTCCCTTTGACATCCTTCAGTAGCGTGTCAAACGTCTTGAGCATATTCTCAATCTTGCCACGACCACGTGGCCGCCGTGGGATACTCATTGACATCCGAGCGACAGCCTGGTTTTCCTCTGAGAGATCATTCAGGAAGTCTTCGAATGCAATAAACTGACTACCATGATCATTGTACAATACACCAGGACAAACACCACTGTAGTAGATCGCGCTGGCGAATACCATGCCTACATCTGCCGCCGTGAAGTCGGAATTCTTTGGCAGACCTTTTTCGTCACGCAGCTTGCGTGGAATAAGCCGGGCACGAAGTGGATACTGAGATAAATCATCTATAATCAGTAGCAAGGTTACAGTACAGATTAGACCGTCATGTTTGATGTAAATGGGCAGTGGTCGTCCATCAATCTGCCATCGATCATTTACTAACTCGGGATCGTTGCGGCGAGATGGCAATATTTTGTTTCTTAAATATGCCTCGCCTTTACGCGCTAATGTGACAGCGAGTGCATCGTCATCTCTGAGCAACCGCAGAAAACGTCGAACTGCATATTCGCTGTGCGGCGGATCTGGCGCATGCTCTTTTAGCACACTAAGCATGTAACTGACATCTTCCAAGCCCTTGATAATTGATCGCTTATCATCTGAGCCGACGACACGCTTCTCTGGTCTCTCGTATAGATCTGCCAAAATCCCCTTTTGGATCTCAGTAAACGTCCCACCAGGAGTTCTCCCTCGCTTCTGATCAATGAGCGACTCAATACAAGGATCGGCCTCATACCGCTCCAGGTAGTTATCAAGCGTATCTACAGATATGTTAAGGCTTGCAGCAGTGAACCGGCGCGCGCCAGTGCCACGAAGGGCTCCCCCGTTATCTGCCTTAATATCGATAAGCTGTTTGATAGCCTTTTCAATCTCATAGAGGCGTTCCGGGGACTTGTTGCGCCGGATTAGCCGTTCACGCTCCTCTTTGGTAAGGGCATCAATATCCGTAATACGTCGCCCGGTAATACGAGACGAGAGAGTCGGCTTGGGCTCAGACTCTGGGGTTTTATCGGGCTGCTCTTCCACGAGTTTATGTCCTTTCTCCCCTCATATGCCTTTATGTGATGCCGGCGCAAAATGCACCGAGTAGCGCACTTAGCTTCTAGAAGCAAGAGGCAGATAATCCATCCGAGAACCGACATCGCCAATATGTTCGATGAAGACAGCGCGAGCCGAGCCAAGCCGTGATGGCATCATCCGCACGTGAACTGAAAGGCTAGGTTCGATTCCGGCCTGCGGGTCGATATAGGCTCGTTTCCCCAGCCTCACTCCATTGCGTACCGTTTGGATGTGCTCAGCAACAACCGGCAGCAGCCATCCTGCTGCGGGAGTATCGTAGCCGGGTAGTGCAAAGCCATGCTTCCGCAGACTGGCCGGCACGGGGTCGGTGCGGTGGTTCGGGAAGCAGCGCGTGTAGAGCCAGCTGCGGATCTCTTCATCGGCCTGCGGGATCGTCAGCTGTCGCTTTGGAGCGCGGCGGCGACCTGAGAGCAGCGCTGGCTTGTACTGCTCCGTCAATTCGCCGATCAGATCTCTGGCATAGGGGAGTTTTTTCAGGCAGTCTTCCTGGCTGTTGATGGGCTCCAGCTCGGCCATCAGGAAGGCTGCAGCCTTGCGGAGGTTATCTGCGCCATCTAGGAGCGTCTGAGGCAGCAGAATGTGCTCTGGTATCCCCCGTAGCGGCCAGTGGAGCGCCGTGCGGTGGAAGAGAGCGTCATAGAGTGCCAGGCCGCTCTCAACGCCTCTGGGAGGCTTCTCGCTTAACCAGAGGCCAACCGGGCGCTGGCTCCCGCAGTCAAGTACCAGCACCACCCAGCAGGCACCGCCGAGCGAGCGCAGCGCAGGGCTGACCAGATCAATATCCAGCTCAATGGTCAGCAGAAGCCACTGCTCGTGCAGGCGAGCGACACCCGCGAGCTTCAGCGCCTTGCGCAGAGGCACCGCCGCAATCGCCTCGCCATCGCCGCTGTTGTAGTAGGTATTCTTCCTGAAGTGGCCGTAAATACCAATCACGATCTGCTTTGGCAGCGGCTCAACGCCAAGTAACCTGGCGTACTCGTTGACCTGCCCAGTGAGCACCGACTCGCTCACGGTGTCTTCGAGCCGCCCCAGCTTGACCATGTACAAGTACGACCAGAGGCGGGGATGAATAGCCTTGGACCACTCACGTTGCGGCAGCAGCCCGAGAGGGCCGTAGATCATCAGATTTTTAATGGAAGACCCGGCAGCGCTTTTGGTCAAGCCCTCACGCTCGGCAAACGCCTCGATGAGCGAATCCAGTATCTTCCGCCGCTGCCGCTTCCTCCGGTAGGTGCTGGATGGCAGATGGCGTATCAAGTTCATGAGCGGGAACGATACTCCTGATGCGATGGCCGCGCCGTGAAGGTTGCGCAGGCTCGTAAGGATCTGCTCGCGCTTGTCCGGTTGTACAGCTCTCAGGAGCTGCGCGGCGACCTTACAGATCTGCTCAAGTTCTCTGCTCATGTCAGCCGACGTATCGCCGCCTGCGCAGCGAAAAGCAACGAGATCGGGTAGCCCGTGTCGCAGCAAGGCATCCAGCAAAGCGTTTGCGTTTGCCTCAGTCTCACCTCGTAGACGCGACAGGATTGGAATGAGAATGGGCCGCAGGGGGGGGATTCTGAGTTGCGCTGCCTGGCGTACCTCGGTGTCTGGCGGCTGGTGCAGGAGACTCTGGTCCCAGGGCCTGGCGTTAGCGCCATAGCTCGCCTGGTACGCCTTGAGAAACTCCGGGTCATGAAACGCACGATACAGGCCGATCACGTCGCTGCGCAAGGTTGCCTGCACCCCTGCGGCGTCGGATCGTCGCTCTGCGACTTCCTGTTCATATCGCTGCACAAGCATGAGTTCATCGAAGCATGTATAGTCAGCGTGCTTGAGCAGGCCGGGCTGGCCAATTCTGCACCAGGTCAGGACAAGATCGCGCGCCTGGTTCGCAGCAGTCTCGCTAACTCGATCCAGGTCATATGCAAGTCGTCGCGCCGCCGCATCATCTCGGCAGAGATGTTGCTCGGATAGAGCGGCGATCCAGTTAGTCACATGCGGGGACACTTGCAGGACTATCAAGAACCGACGCTCGATCTCGGCGAAGATAGGTGCGATTCCTGTTTTGCAGGCCTGGGCATAGGGAAGCCAGATCGAACGGCTCAGCATTCCCAGGCGCCACGCGCGCAGATAGATACGACGCCGGTTCGCATCTACAAAACCAAGCTGCTGAGCCAGTGGGAGATATGCTTCAGGACGGATGGAAGGTGCCAGGGCAAGAAGCTGGGCGCGAAGTGTCGCGTCGTCTGCTCTGGGGTCAAGCAGCTCATGTGATAGCACGTCAGCGGCTTCGTCCACGAACTCCTGTAGGTTCTGGCGGCGACGGCCAACGACCTCTTGAGCCTCAGGATCAAGACCGTCTTTATCGAAGATGAGAGTCGCGTCGATCATCGGGGTAGCCACGGCTGCAGGGGAGAGTTATTTCAGTCAGGAATATGAGCTATGGTTATAATAGCACGCCTGTAGTAGGAGGTAAAGCGCGGCATAATATAGAGCCTGGATACGAAGTATCCAGGCTACCTGTCCCTCTGGTCACAGCAATTTGAAGAGATCGAAAGCTGCGGCCTTAAATCCCTGCCCGGTCGATGGCGTCGCGCAGGTCGTCGTCGTCAGGCACCGTGTAGATGCCGGTGGTGCTCAGGCGGGAGTGGCCGAGGACGCGCTGCACCTCGCTGAGGTCAGCGCCGCGGCGAAGCATGCGCCGGGCCAGCGAGTGGCGCAGGGCGTGAGGCGAGGCCGCATCAAGCTGGCTAGCCATCTGGGTGAGCTGGGCGGCCCGCTCGACGCGGGGCTCTTTCTTCGCCGCTGCGCGCAGCTGCGCAGCGGCCCGCTGACAGAGCACCGCGATGCGGTGGCGCACCAGGCGCGTGCTCATCCCCGGCACCAGCGGGTGGCCCACCTTCGTTCGATCCTGGGCGACCAACAGCGGCTCGCGTTCGGCGTCGCTGCCGATCGCCGGTAGCCCGTCAGGACAGCGTAGCTCGCGGAGATAGCGGCGGAGCAATGCCACCGCATCGCTGTGCAGGGGGATGCGTCGAGTCTTGCGGCCCTTGCCCAGTCGGACGATCACATTCCCCGCATCCAGATCCAGATCGCGTAGCTGCACATCACACGCCTCCTGTGAGCGCAGGCCGGCGTAGGCGAGCAGCGCGAGCAGCGCACCGTCGCGCAGCCGGATGTACGGCTCCTCCTCGGCCTGCACGGCGCGCAGCACCGCATCGACCGCATCGTCGGGCAGGGAGCGCGGGCCGTGTTCCTCCAGGGGCAGATCGCGGACGTCCTTGGCCGGGTTCTCCCTGATCATTTGCTCAGCCACGAGCCACTCCCCGAAGCGGCGCAGCGTCGAGAGCCCGCGGTTGATCGTCGCCGGCTTGCGCTCCTCGACATCCTGGCGGTGGCGCACCCAGGCGCTGATGTCTTTCGCAAGGAGCTGCGTCGGGTCGAAGGCCCGCCCGCGCTGCTCCTCCCACCAGCGGGCGAAGGTCACCAGGTCAGCGCGGGCGGCGCGCTGCGAGGCGGGCTCGTGGAGAGTCGCCAAGTAGCGGTCGATGGTTTCGTTCAGCATCGGCATCAAGCGTCCTCGGCGGGGCGAATAGTCACTTCTTCGCGCCATCCGCCCGTCCCATCGGAGATTCGATGCATGAACAGGAGCTCGCCGGTTGGCTCAAGCGTATCCGGGTCAACGCAAATCCAGCCCTGCTCGTTCGCCTCGGCGATGATCGCCGCGATATGTGCCTGACGCTCCGGCGTCATCACCGGCGGCCATGGGCCGAGCCACGCCTCCCGGCGCTCCGGCGAAAGATCCAGCTGATCGGCGATTGCCAGCCGGCGATCATCGGATAGCTCGGCATCGCCGCAGATGAGCCGCTCGTAGACATCCTGGCTCAGCCCAAGCCAGGCGGCGAAGTCGGCGACGCTCATCGTATGCTGTCGGCGCTGCGCTTCAAGGATATGCATCAGTTCCTCCCGTTCTGTGAAAAGGGAATGCGCTCGAACGTATGCAGGTTATCGGCAGCGCAATTATAGCACGTCTGGGCGGGAGAATCAACATATTACCGGCAATGAGAAGGAAGATTATGCGATTTTCATTGCCGATACCGAGGGAAATCGGCAGCGAAAAGATGCCGATGCGTTGCCTCAGGATGCCTGGATATCCATCCATATAGGCGTGCTATAATCCAGCCGCCATGTGTACCAACTTATGATTCGGGCATTTGGGGTGCCAAGTTCCGC
>RYFE02000053.1 GCA_004138175.2 Chloroflexales bacterium ZM16-3
GCCCTATGTTCCACTTGGATGAACTCCACCTTGGATGGCTACGGCTTGTTCGTCTCCCGCCCCCGCACCCGATCGCCGCCCGTCTGAAACGCCGTGCGCAGCGCCCCCTCGGCGGGCACGGTGTAGATCATGGTGGTGCTGATGTGGGCGTGGCCGAGGGCCTTGGCCACCCCCGGCAGATCGACGCCGTCCTCGACCATGCGCCGGGCCAGGCTGTGGCGGAAGGTGTGCGGCGTCACCGTCTTCAGCTCCTCGGCCAGGAACAGCAATGCCTGCCGATCATCCTGGCGCCGCGTCCGGCCGGCGTCATCGGTCGCCAGCTGCGCGGCCTGCGCCGCGATTTCCTGTACGACCAGCTGCACTGCCCGGGTGGTGATGCCCGGTCGCTCGTGCGCGCCGACCCGGTGGAACCAGAGGCGCTGCTGCGAGTCGGGCGAGCCGGCGGCGGGCACGCCGTCGGTGAAGCGGGCCTCGGTGAGGTAACGGGTGAGGAGGGCGACGCTGGATGCGTCGAGGTAGATGTAGCGCGACTTGCCGCCTTTGCCGTTGCGGATGAACACGCTGCGTGCGCTGAGGTTCACGTCGTCGAGGATGAGCGCGGTCAGCTCGGCCACGCGCATCCCGCCGAAGGTGAGCAGATCGAGCATGGCCTCGTTCCGCCTGGCCAGGTGGAGATCAGGGTCTTTCCGCACCTCGCGGAGCATGGCGTCGATCGCCTCAGGGCTGACCGACTTGGCCTCGCGCTGCGGCAGGCGCGCATCCTGAATATCCTGGCTCGGGTCGTCACGGATGATCTGCTGGCGGATCGCCCAGGCGGCCCATGCCCGCAGCGATGCCTTGCGGCGGTTGCTGGTGCTCGCGGCGACGCCGCCGGCGATCATCCAGCGTTCAACATCGCTGGCCGCCAGATCTTCCAGGCGGAACGGCCGCGCACGATCCGCCTCGTACCAGCGGATAAGGTAGCTGAGATCGAGCCGGCGGGCGTTGATGGTGGTAGCCGGCCGGCTTCGGGCGGCGAGGTCGGCGAGGAATCCGGCCAGGGGCGGATAGTCAGGAATCGGCTCAGGTGGCATGCGCGCTCCGGATGTAGATCATATGCGAAGTTTGAACAACGCGAAAACGTAGGTGTGCCGCACATAATATGCGAAGTTGGCATGGTCTGGCACTGCGGTGCGGGCAGGGAGTAACTTCGCATATGCGGTTGGTCTGCGAAGTCACCTGCCGTGCTTTCCGCCCCTCGCGCACATCGCCAGAAACACACAACGCGCCAGCCCCTGCGGCTGGCGCGTTGTTTCACGTCGGTCGGCCTTGGCGCTACGCCACGACCTCGGCTGGCGCGTTCCCGCGTGTGCGCCGCCGCTGCTTCGGGGCGGTGGTCTCCTGCCGTGCGGCGTCCTCGGCGACAGGTGGTGATTCGTACGCGCCCAGCGCATCCATGATCACGTCAGCAGTCTCTGGTTCAAGCGCCGGCTCCGGCTCCGGCTGCCCCTGATCATCGGCCAATCCTTTGATCGCGCTGAACAGCTCGATGGAGAGCAATACCCCGGTCGGATACCCTTTCTGCGTGATGATCACTGGCTGGCCGGTCGTGCCGGTGCGCTTGATCAGCGCCCCCAGCGACGAGGCCGCCTTGGAGATTGGTATCACCCCACGCTGCAAGTCCACGTTCAAATTCATTCTGCGAGGCATTCCCTGCTTCCTCTCATCGCGTGCTGCACCAGACGGCGCTGCCAAGCTGCGGCACGACCGTCGATCAGTTTACGCATCCTCATTCTTCGTTGCATACGTGCAGCATAGCATAGATGGGCGATATGTGAGCGCATCGCGACAGGAGCCGTACCTTCACTATCGCGCGGTATGTATACGTGTTCCCCGATTGCGTGCCGCGATCACATCTCCCGTCCGATCAGATGCGGTATCCATGAGCGGTGCCCGCATGGTATACTTCGGCGGTCTCATCATAGGCAAGCACCGATCCATCTTCCTTCGCAGTGAACACGCATCGCTGCTGCATGTATGAGGGTGCGCGTGGATATTTTTCAGCTTCGTCAGCAGATTATCGATCAGTATGCGGCCTACACCCGCAGCTTCCTGACCATCCTCGACCCCGACATTCGCACCTTCGTCGATGACGCCCTCGCCGCCGGCCGCCTCTGGCCCGACTCGCTCATCCAGCTTTCCCCGGCCTACACCCAGGCCAGCACGGTGGCCGACCTCGTTGCGCACGGCGTGTTAGACCCGCGCTGCGACGAGATCTTCCGGGTGCCCGCTGCTGACGGGGCGCTGCACTCCCTGCGACTCTATCACCACCAGAAACGGGCGATCGATCTGGCCGCCGACGGGGCCAACTATGTGGTCACCACCGGCACCGGCTCAGGGAAGAGCCTCACCTATCTCATTCCGGTCGTCGACCATGTGCTGCGCCACCACCCTGAAGATGGCCGGGTGCGCGCCATCATCGTCTACCCGATGAACGCGCTGATCAACTCGCAGGCCAAGGCGATTGAGCGATTCTTCGGCAATGTACCCGGCGGCTGCCCGGTGCGCTTCGCACGCTACACCGGCCAAGAGAGCGACGCCGAGAAGCGCGCGATTCAGCAGAACCCGCCCCACATCTTGCTGACGAACTATGTGATGTTGGAGCTCATGCTCACCCGCCCCGATGAGTTTACCTTTGTCGATAAGGGCGCTGCAAACCTCCAGTTTGTCGTCCTTGATGAGCTGCATACCTACCGCGGGCGCCAGGGCGCGGATGTCGCCCTCCTCCTGCGCCGCCTGCGCGAGCGCTCCGGTAACCCGCAGCTCACCTGTATCGGCACGAGCGCCACGATGGTGAGCGGCGACTCGGCTGACGACCGCCGCGCCGCCGTCGCACGGGTAGCCGCCAGCATCTTTGGGGTGTCGCTCTCGGCCGACCAGGTGATTGAGGAGACCCTCACCTACGCGGTTCCGCAGTCGCCATCGCCGACGACCGCTGCGCTCTGTGCGTCCCTCGATGCGGAGCTGCCCGCCACCCTTGACTGGCCGACCTTTCAGCACCACCCCCTCGCGCACTGGATCGAGCAGACGTTCAGCCTGCGCTCCGACCAGGCGGGCACCCTCCGCCGCGCCGACCCGCGCACGTTGCGCCAGGGTGCCCTGGCGCTCGCCACGGACACGGGTGTGGATGTGGCGCGCTGCGAGTCGCAGCTGCGCCGATTCTTCGACCTCGGCAGCGCTGTGCGCGACCCCGAAGGTCGGCCGGGCTTCGCCTTCAAGCTGCATCAGTTCATCTCGCAGGGCAGCGCGGTTTACAGCACGCTTGAGCCAGCGCCGGCGCGCCACCTGACCCTGGAGGGCCAGCGCTACATCGCCGGCTCCCACAGCGACCGCCTGCTCTTCCCGCTGGTCTTCTGCCGCGAGTGCGGCCAGCACTACGCCCTCTGCGCTTATAACCCAGAGCTTGAGGCGGTCACGCCACGCCAGCCGATGTCCCGTGGCGAGGATGTGGCCGATCCGGCCCTCGCCGGCTACCTCCTCACGGGCGAGGACGCATGGAGTGAGGACTCGGAAGATCTCCTCCCCGACAGCTGGTTCAATCTGACCCGCAGTGGGCGGACGATGAAAAAGGACTATCGCCCCTTTCGCCCGCGCCGCCTGAACGTGCGCGCCGACGGGGCGGTCACGGCCATGCCGGACGATGATGCGGTCACGGCATGGTTTCTGCCCACGCCCTTCCTCACCTGTCTGCGCTGCGGAACGGTCTACACCCGCCGCGATAAGGACGACTTTCGTAAGCTCGCCCGCCTGAGCAGCGAGGGGCGTAGCACGGCAACGACCTTGATCGCGGTGACGACTGTCGATGAGATGCGCCGCTCCGACCTCGTCCCGAGCGCCCAGAAGCTGCTCAGCTTCACCGACAACCGCCAGGATGCCTCGCTCCAGGCCGGCCACTTCAACGACTTCGCCGGGGTCAGCCTGCTGCGCGCCGCCATCGCGGCCGCGATTGCCGCCGCGCCGCTGGATCGCCCACAGAGCTACCTGACGGTCGCCCCGGCGGTCTTCGCCGCGCTCGATCTGCCCCAGGATGCCTACGCACGTAACGTCGGCGCCTATGGCGGGGCGAAGCGACGCAATGAGGAGACCCTCACGACCTATCTGGAGTACCGGATCTTCGAGGATCTCCGGCGCAGCTGGCGGGTCACCCAGCCCAACCTGGAGCAGTGCGGCCTTCTGCGCATCGACTACCTCGATCTCCACGCGCTGTGCGTGGACGAGACACCCTGGGCCGCGCACGCAACCCTTGCCGAAACGCCCCCTGCGCAGCGCGAGACGGTCATCCGCGCGCTCCTGGAGTACATGCGTCGCGAGCTGGCGATCGATGCGCCCTGTCTGGACCCCGAGCGCCAGCCCGATCTCGTCAAGCGCATTGGCTCCGCGCTCAAAGCACCCTGGGCCTTCGCCGAAGAGGAGACGCGGGATCTGCGGATGGCGACCCGCTTCCTGGTGCCGAGCGATGAGCCGATCCCCCCCGGCGCCCGCAGTTTCTCGGGGCGCGGCCAGATCGGTCGCTTTCTGCGATCGCCCCGGGCCTGGCCGGGGCTCGATGCGCCGCTCACTGACGCGGATTACGACACCCTGCTCACCACCCTGCTTGATGTCCTCGTTGGCACTGGCATCCTGGTAGATATTGCAGATCACGGGCCGCGCGCGGTCCAGATCCGGCGCGATGCCTTGCTCTGGCTGCCCGGCGATGCAACCCCGCTCCCGCCCGACCCAATCCGTGCGCGCCGCATGGAGGGGCTCCACGCAGGTGAGCGCCAGGCGAATGCCTTCTTCCAGGCGTTCTACCGACGCCCACCGACGATCCTGCGCGGGATCGAGGGGCGGGAACATACGGGCCAGGTCGAGCAAGCCGTCCGCGAGGAGCGTGAGGAGCACTTCCGCGCGGGCACGCTCCCAGTGCTGTTCTGCTCGCCGACCATGGAACTCGGTATCGACATTGCCGACCTGAACGTCGTTCACATGCGGAATGTCCCGCCGACCCCGGCGAACTACGCCCAGCGCTCCGGTCGGGCGGGCCGCAGCGGCCAGCCGGCGCTGGTGATGACCTACTGCTCCACCGGCAGCGGCCACGACCAGTACTTCTTTAAGCGCCCGACGGCGATGGTGGCCGGCGCCGTGGCGGCACCCCAGATCGACCTGGCGAATGAAGATCTCCTGAAGGCCCACGTCCATGCGATCTGGCTGGGCGTGACCAGCCTCGATCTCGGGCGCTCTATGCTCGATCTGATTGACGCGACGATGCCGGGCCTGCCGCTCAGATTGGACCTCCAGGCACGGATCGCCCTTGGGGAGAAGGAGCATGCTATCTGTCTTGGCCAATGCCGGCGCCTGCTCGACACCCTGGCCACCACGCTCGGGGAGAGTGCCTGGTTCGACGATGCCTGGCTGACCAGGGTGGTGGACGACGCACCCCAGCGCTTCGACGAGGCGTGCGGGCGCTGGCGTCAATTGTACGTTTCCGCCGAGGCGCAGCTCACCGAGGCCCGTGGCGTGGCCGACGCCTACCGTCGGGGCACCGGTGACCGCACGGCACACGAGGAGGCCGAGCGGCGTGAGGCCGAGGCGAAGCGCCAGCTTGCCCTGCTGGGCGGTCGTGAGAGCCGGGGTAGCAGCGAGGCCGACTTCTACCCCTACCGCTACTTTGCCAGCGAGGGCTTTCTCCCAGGCTACAACTTTCCACGCCTGCCGGTGCGCGCCTTCCTGCCCTTCAGCCGTGGCGAGGGCAGCTTCCTAGCTCGCCCGCGCTTCCTGGCGATTAGCGAGTTCGGCCCGATGAACATCATCTACCACGAGGGCCGCAAGTATAAGGTGACCCGCACGGCCGTCCCGTCGGGGGACGCCCAGCGCCGATTCTTACGCGCCAAGATCTGCCGCATCTGCGGGTACTTCCACGAGGGTGCGGAGGCCGAGGTCTGCGAGCAGTGTCACGCCGTCCTCGCCGGCCAGGGCGTGACCTACCTGCCCTACCTCTTCGAGATGAGCACCGTCACGGCCCAGCCCGCCGACCGGATCACCTGTGAGGAAGAGGAGCGGGCCCGCGAGGGCTTCCGACTAGAGACCTTCTACCAGTTCGCCCGTGGCCACCACGGCCCGCGCCGCCAGGACGCGACCTGTGATGTGGCGGGCGGGGTTGACCTGGTCTATGCGCCCACCGCGACGATCTGGCGCGTGAACCACGGGTGGCGGCGCGCCAAGCAGGCCGGATTCGCCCTCGATCTGCGCAAAGGCATCTGGGGACGCCAGCCGGATGGCGAGGAGCTGCAGCAGGGTGCGGACGATCTGACCGGTGATGCGGTGCGGCGCGGCGTCCGGCTGGTCGTGCGCGATACGCGCAACCTCTTGATCATCGGGCTGCCGCCCGCCATCGCCGCCCGGCCCGAGGCCGCCGCGAGCATCCAGTACGCGCTGCAGCGCGGCATCGCCGCGGCGTTCCAGCTGGAGGAGCAGGAGCTGAGCTCCGAGCGGCTCGGCACCGGCCCGAGTACCAGGCTGATCTTCTGGGAGTCCGCCGAGGGCGGGGCTGGCGCGCTCCGGCGGCTGGTAGAGGAGCCCCGTGCCCTAGCCCGCGTCGCACAATCCGCCCTGGAGATCTGCCATAGCGACGCGCAGGGAGCGGACCGCGACGCGGGCGAGTGCGTCCGCGCCTGCTACCGGTGTCTGCTCTCCTACAGCAACCAGCCTGACCACGCCCTGCTTGATCGCCGAGAGGTGCGTGACCTGCTCCGCGAACTCGCGCGCACCGAGGTGGTCGCCCAGGCCCCGCCTGCTCCAGACGGTAGCACGCGGATGCCGCAGATCGAACGGATCAGCACGGATCACACCAATCATATGTCCGATCCGCGCGAATCCGTCACATCCGCGCCCTCCGCGTTCTATCCCGATACATACGCTACGCTTCCCCCTGCGACCGCCCGCGTGATCGCCGCGATCCGCACACTCGGCGGGCGCGATCCCGAGGGCATTCTGCCCGAGGTGATCGGCCACCGGCCCCACCTGGCCTACCTCCCGACCTTCTTCATCCTCTGCCCGGAGCCGGGCGAGTCGATCGCAGAGATGCGCGCCGACTTAGAGGATGCCGGGTGTTCGATCGTGGTGATTGGGCCTGAGGATGATGTCGCTGCTGCGCTCGCGCCGTATGTGTTCTGGAGAAACTAACCACAGAGGCACAGAGACACAGAGGCCGCACAATGTGTATGAAAACTCTGTGCCTCTGTGTCTCTGTGGTGAATGGAGTTTGGGAGACGTAGATGCCACGATTCTCTGTCGGTTCCCTGGTCCGCTGCCGCGAGCGCGAGTGGGTGGTGCTGCCCTCGCCAGATGAGGAGCTGCTGCTGCTGCGGCCCCTCGGCGGGGCGACGGCAGAGATCTGCGGCATCTTCCTGCCCGTCGAGGGCGACGGCGTCACCGAGGCCAGCTTTACCCCCCCCGATCTGGTCAATGTGGGCGATGTTGAGGCGGGATCGCTGCTGCGCGACGCGGCCCGCCTGAGCCTGCGTAGCGGTGCCGGGCCGTTCCGCTCCCTGGGGCATCTCGGCGTACGCCCCCGGCCCTACCAGCTCGTACCGCTGATCATGGCCCTGCGCCTGGACCCGGTGCGCCTGCTGATCGCCGACGATGTAGGTATCGGCAAGACGGTCGAGGCCGGGCTGATTGCCCGCGAGCTGCTTGACCGGGGCGAGATTAGTCGGCTCACCGTGCTCTGCCCGCCCCACCTCTGCGACCAGTGGCAGCGCGAGCTGGCGGAGAAGTTTGCCCTGGAGGCCACCGTGGTGCGCTCCAGCACCGCCGCTGCTCTGGAGCGCAGCCTCCCGCGCGGCGATGTGAGTGTCTGGGAGCACTTCCCGATCACGGTGGCCAGCATCGATTACGTGAAGAGCGACCGCCGCCGCGACAGCTTCCTGCGCGCCGCCCCCGAGCTGGTGATTGTGGATGAGGCCCACGCCGCCGTCGGCATGGGTGGCAGCGCCGCCCAGCAGCAGCGCTACGAGCTCGTCCGCGAGCTGACCACCGCGCATGCCAGCCGTCATCTGATTCTGCTCACCGCGACCCCGCACTCGGGCGTGGAGGACGCCTTTACCAGCCTGCTCGGTCTGCTCGACCCGCGCTTTGGGAAGCTCGACCCCAGCAAGCTGAGTGAGGCTGAGCGCGATACCCTGTCCCGCCACTTTGTGCAGCGCCGCCGTGGCGATGTGCAGCGCTGGCTTGGGGCGAGCGATGTGACGCCCTTCCCCGTCCGTGAGTCTGCGGAGGTGACGTACACGATGCCCCGCGCCGCGGCCTATCGTACGCTCTTCGATGAGGTCTTCACCTTTACGAAGGAGCTGGTGCAGGAGAGCGGGCTCGGAACCAGCCATCGCGTCTGGCGGCAGCGCGCCCGCTACTGGGCGGCCCTGGCCCTGCTGCGCTGTGTGATGAGTAGCCCGGCGGCCGCCGAGAAGGCCCTGCGCCTGCGCGCCGCCGGGATGGAGGATGCCGAGCCTGCGGGTGATGGTGGCGAGAGCGAGGAACTGCTGCGTGGCTATGTCTATGACCCGACGGACCAGGAGGGGGCGCAAGACCAGGAGCCGAGCACCATTGTGGCGCAGGGCAGCCCGCCAAGCGAACGCGCCCGGCTCAGTCGCTTCGCCACCCGCGCCGCCGAGCTGCGCGGCAAGGATGACCCGAAGCTCCAGCGACTGATCCAGGTGGCCGGCGACCTGCTGCGCGACGGCTTCAACCCGATTATCTACTGCCGCTACATCGCCACGGCCGATTATGTCGCCGCCGAGCTGAGCAAGAGCCTCGGGCGCCAGGCTGGCCTCCGTGTGCTGTCGGTCACGGGCGAACGCTCTGAGGAGGAACGCGAGACTCTGATCACTGAGCTGGAGGCCAGCCCGCGCCGCCTGCTGGTCGCCACCGACTGTCTCAGCGAGGGCATCAACCTCCAGGGCGGATTCGACGCCGTGGTCCACTACGACCTGCCCTGGAACCCGAACCGCCTGGAGCAGCGCGAGGGGCGCGTGGATCGCTATGGCCAGCGCCGACCGACGGTGCGCACGGCCCTGCTCTACGGCCAGGATAACCCGATGGACGAGGCGGTGATGAAGGTGCTGCTGCGCAAGGCGGTGCGCATTCATAAGACCCTTGGCATCACCGTGCCCCTCCCGGTGGAGAGCGGCACGGTGGTTGAGGCCCTGATCGAGTCGCTCTTCCAGCCCACCGTCGAGCAGCTGGCCCTGTTCGACACCGCCCGCCAGATGACGCTGCTGGACGCGGACCACGAGGTGCGCAATGTCGAGACGGCCTGGGATCGGGCAGTGGAGCGCGAGCAGGAGAGCCGCACCCGCTTCGCCCAGCGCCGGATCAAGCCCGAGGAGGTGGCCCGCGAGCTGGAGGAGACCGACGCGGTGCTTGGCAATGCCATTGCGGTCGAGCGCTTTGTCACCGCCGCCTGCGCCCGCCTGGGGGCTTCGCTCCTGAAGGATGAGGGAAGAAGGATGAAGGACGAAGTCGGGCAGATGAAATTCACCCTTGGCGACGATGTGTATCGCCTGAGCCTCGGGTCACTCCCGGCCCCCATCCGTGAAAGGCTCGAAGGTACGCTCACCTCAGCCCTCAGCCCTCAGCCCTCAGCCCTTGAGCGCAACCACCCGCTCGTGGTCGCCCTCGCCGAGTACCTGATGGAAACCGCGCTGGCCCCCGATGGCGTCGAGCCCATTGCCGCACGCTCCGGGGTCATCCGCACCCGCGCGGTGCCCAAGCGCACGCGCCTGCTCTTGCTGCGGGTGCGCATGCTGATCGAGAGCGCCCGCCAGCGCGCCCCGTCCCTGGCCGAGGAGCTGGTCGTGGTCGGCTTTAGCGGGCAGCCCGCCGCCCCCGCATGGCTCAGCCAGCCCGACGCCCTCGCGCTGCTGGAGCAGGCCCAGGCCGCCGCCAACCTCACGCCCGACGAGCGCGCCATCGCGCTCAGCGCCGCCCGCGACGAGCTGCTCCCGCTCGCCGACGAGCTGAGGCGGGTCGCCGAGGAGCGGGCCGCCCACCTCCGCGAGTCGCATATGCGCGTGCGCGCCCAGACCGGCGGCGGCGCGGTGCGCGTGCGCCCCGCCGGCCCGCCCGATGTGCTCGGCCTGTACGTGCTGCTGCCCGCGCTGATAGGGATGTAAGATAGAACGCGGATCGGACGGATCGAACGGATCAGCACGGATCGGACTTTTTTGATGAGCCTAAAACACCGTGAATTGACAGATGCGATCATCAACGCCTTCTATCATGTGTATAACACTCTGGGTTTTGGGTTTTTGGAGAAGGTGTATGAACATGCGCTGGCTTATGAACTGCGGAAGCGCGGCTACACCGTCGCACAGCAGTTTCCCATTAAGGTTTTCTATGATGGTCAAGTGGTGGGCGATTACTACGCCGATCTTCTTGTCAACGATCTGGTACTCCTTGAACTGAAGGCCGCTGAGTCAATCATGCCTGAGCATGAGGCGCAACTGCTCAACTATCTGCGTGCAACGCGCTATGAGGTTGGTCTGATCTTGAACTTCGGCCCAAAACCGCAACTCAAGCGCAAAATCTATGATCGCGCACGCCGGGACGGAGATGCCCGCATTGAACGCGGATGTGACAGATTCGACGAATAACCACTGATCGAACATGGTTGTTTTGCTATCCGCGCGCATCCGTCCGATCCGCCGCATCCGCGTTCTATCGAGGACTACACTTTATGCCCCACACAACCATCGTTACCGAGGGCGGGCTGCTGCCCAGCGATATCCTCGACGCGATCGCCGCCGGCGAGCTGGCCGGCCAGCGCCCCGAGGACTTCGGCCTGGAGCGCACCCGCAATCTCTCCGACCGCATCTCGGCGGCGTGGCAGGCCGCGCGCGGCCAGTGGGCGCTCTTCCAGTCCTACCTGGCCGATCTGCCCGCCGGCGAGACGGCCACCTCGGAGACCCGCGAGCAGTGGGTGCTGCCGCTGCTGCGCGTCCTCGGCTACCAGCTGGCCCGCAACCGTAGCGCCTACGTCGTCCAGGGCCGTACCTACGCCATCTCCCATCGCGCCGGCGAGGCCGATGATACGCCGCCCGTGCATATCGAGAGCATCCGCAACAGCCTCGACGCCCGCCCGCCCTCGGGCCGCCCGCGCCTCTCGCCCCACGCCCTCGTGCAGGAGTACCTCAACAGCACCGAGCAGCTCTGGGGCATTGTCACCAACGGCGAGCGCCTGCGCCTGCTGCGCGACTCCTCGCGCTTCACCCGCCCGACCTATGTCGAGTTTGACCTGCGCGCAATGCTGGAGGGCGAGAAGTTCTCCGAGTTCGCCCTGCTCTACCGCCTGCTCCACCGCTCGCGTATGCCCGTGGGCGCCGATGATGCCGCCGCATGTCTGCTGGAGAAGTATCACCAGCAGGCCGTCGAGGCCGGCGGCCGCGTGCGCGAGGGTCTGCGCGATGGGGTGGAGTCGGCCCTGAAGCTGCTTGGCGACGGCCTGCTGCGCCACCCGGCCAACGCCGCGCTGCGCGCCAAGCTGGGAATTGTAGATGGCACGCGGATGGCGCAGATGCCACAGATCGACACGGATCAGCCTGAACAGCACGATCAGAATCAGAACCGCGAGAATCTGTCCGATCCGCGTCATCCGCGTGCTATCGAGCTAACGCCGCTCGGCTACTACCGCCAGCTGCTGCGCCTGGTCTACCGCCTGCTCTTCCTGATGGTCGCCGAGGAGCGCGGCCTGATCGCGACCGCCAATGACGAGGACGAGGGCGACATCCTCTCGCCCGCCGCCTACCGTCCCGCGCCCGACCGACGACTCGCCATCTACCGCGAGTACTACAGCCTGGGCCGGCTGCGCCGCATGGCCGAGACCTCCGGCACGGGCCGTGGCTCCTACACCGACCTCTGGGCCGGTCTGCTGACCACGTTCCGCCTGCTCGAGGGCAGCGACGAGGTCGCGCCGCGCCGCCTCGGGCTGGCCCCGCTCGACGGCGATCTGTTCAGCGATGCCGCCTGCGCCGCCCTGACCACGAATACCCACCTGACCAACCGTGAGCTGCTGGCCGCCGTGCGCGCCCTCTCACTCTACCGCGAGAAGGAGAGCAAGGCCCTGCGCCGCGTCAACTACGGCGCCCTCGACGTGGAGGAGCTGGGCAGCGTCTACGAGAGCCTGCTTGACTACCGCCCCGTTGTGAGGGCTGAGGGCTCAGGGCTGAGGGCTGAGGGCGGAAGGCTGAGGGCTGAGGGCGGAAGGCTGAGGGCTGAGGGCGGAAGGCTGAGGGCTGAGGGCTCAGGGCTCAGGGCTGAGGCTCCGATCACATCAGCCCTCAGCCCTCAGCCCTCAGCCTTCTTCGACCTCGTCGCCGGCACCGAGCGAAAGACCACCGGCAGCTACTACACCCGCCCCGAGCTGGTGCAGGAGCTGATCAAGAGCGCCCTGGTGCCGGTGCTGGAGGAAAGGCTGAGGGCTGAGGGCGGAAGGCTGAGGGGCAGCGACAGGGCGCAGGGTTCGGAGCATCAGCCCTCAGCCCTCAGCCCTCAGCCCTTGAAAGACCCTCATCCCTCTTCCAAAGCCCTCGAAGACGCAATTCTATCCATTAGGGTGATCGATCCTGCCTGCGGATCGGGGGCCTTCTTGCTCGCCGCCGCGCGCCGCCTCGGGCGCGAGCTGGCCCGCGTGCGCGCCGGTGAGGATCAGCCCTCGCCCACGCAGTTCCGCCGCGCCGTGCGCGATGTGATCCGGCGCTGCATCTTCGGCGTCGACCTCAACCCGCTCGCGGTGGACCTCTGCAAGCTGGCGCTGTGGATCGAGGGCCACGCCGCCGGCCTGCCGCTCAGCTTCCTCGACCACCACATCCGCCAGGGCAACAGCCTGGTCGGCGCGACCCGCGCCTTGGTGGAGCAGGGCATCCCCGACGATGCCTACAAGGCCGTGACCGGCGACGACAAGCCGACGGCGAGCAGCGTCAGGAAGCGCAACAAGCAGGAGCGCGACCTCTACCAGAAGCAGGGCATGGTTCAGCAGGATCTCTTCGCCGCCCAGTCCCACGCCGGCGACGATATGGCCGCCGCCCTGCGCGCTCTCGACGAGGCCGCCGACGACAGCGTGGCCGCCGTGCGCGCCCGCGCCGCCCGCTACGCCGCCCTGCGCCGTCAGTCCGACGCTGAGCGCACGAAGTTCGACCTCTGGACCGCCGCGTTCTTCCAGCCGCTCACGACAGCGAACACCCGCTACGTGCCGACCACCAAGGATCTGATCGACTTCCAGCCCGCCGGCGAGAAGGCGCTCATGGCCGCGCCCCTGGCTGATGACGTGGGCTTCTTCCACTGGGAGCTGGAGTTCCCGCAAGTTTTTCACCACAGAGACACAGAGGCACAGAGGCCGGACGATTCAAAAGAATCTCTGCGTCTCCGTGCCTCTGTGGTGAACATGCCCGGCTTCGACGTTGTCCTCGGCAACCCGCCCTGGGAGCGAATCAAGCTCCAGGAGCAGGAGCACTTCGTGGATGTGCCCGCCATTGCCGGGGCCGCCAACAAGGCCGCCCGCGAGAGGGTCATCGCTACTTGGCGCGGAGGCGACGAGCGCCAACGCGCCCGCATCGCCGAGTTCGACGCCGCCAAGTACCGCGCCGAGGCCGAGAGCCGCTTTGTGCGCGCATCCGGGCGCTTCCCGCTGACGGCGGTGGGCGACGTGAACACGTATGCGTTGTTTGCCGAACAGTTCCGTACCTTGTTATCCCCACCGGGGCGGGCGGGCATTATTGTGCCTACGGGTATCGCGACGGACGATAGCACCAAGGATTTCTTTGGCGATCTCAGCGTGCGGCGACAGCTTGTAAGCCTCTACGATTTTGAGAACCGCGAGGCAATCTTTCCGGGCGTGCATCGAAGCTACAAGTTTTGCCTGCTCACCACAGGTGCAACGAGGGAGCCAACCCAGTTTATCTTCTTTGCCGCCAATGTGACACACCTGACTGATAAGCAGCGCGTCTTCACACTCACCCCCGAAGAGATCGCCCTGATCAACCCGAACACCCGCACCGCGCCGGTCTTTCGCACCCGCCAGGATGCCGATCTGACCAAAAACATCTACCGCCGCGCCCCAGTGCTGATCAATGAGCGTACTGAGACAAACCCTTGGGGAGTGCGCTTTATGGCCATGTTCCACATGTCCAACGACAGCCGCCTCTTTCAGAGCGCACCGGGCGAGGGATTGCTGCCGCTATATGAGGCTAAACTGCTTCACCAGTTTACTCATCGTTGGGCTACCTATGATGGTGATGCTGCCCGCGACAGTAGCACTGATGAACTGGTCGATCCAGCAAAGAGCATTACACCGCGCTACTGGGTGCCGACTAACGCTGTTACTGAGCGATTGGCTCATTGGAAATATCATTGGATTATGGCTTTTCGACGGGTAGCCAGAGTTACAGATGAGAGAACAGCCATTTTTACCATACTACCCAATGTTGCTGCTGGTGACAGCGTTTTTTTACTTTTACCCATGAATGCAAATAGCCTCACGATAGCTTGTTTGCTGGGAACAGTAGGTAGCGTCGTATTTGACTTTGTTACCCGTCAAAAAGTTGGTGGCGTCAACTTCAGCTTTTTCATCGTCAACCAACTCCCCGTCCTCCCGCCCTCTACATTCACCCCCGCCGACATCGCCTACATCGTCCCGCGCGTCGTCGAGCTGGTCTACACCGCCTGGGACATCAAAGCCTTCGCCGAGGACGTATGGGCCGAGGCAGACAACGAATTACGGGCGCTCATCCTGGCCCGCCGGATGGACAACCACAGAGACACAGAGGCACAGAGCTCAGACGAAATCAAAACTCTGTGCCTCTGTGCCTCTGTGGTGAACTCCGACCCGCCGCCCCCATTCATCTGGCACGACGAGCGCCGCGCCCTGGCCCGCGCCGAGCTCGACGCGCGCATCGCCAAGCTCTACGGGCTCACCCGCGACGAGCTGCGCTACATCCTCGACCCGGCGGACGTGTACGGGCCGGACTTCCCCGGCGAGACCTTCCGGGTGCTGAAGGAGAAGGAGACGAAACTGTACGGCGAATACCGAACGAGAAGGCTGGTGCTGGAGGCGTGGGATCGGGAGAACGCACAGCGGTAAAAGGAGCTTGGGCTATGGCGAATGACAACGAAGCGCGCTCGGCGGTTTTCATTGAGGAGACTTACAACTACACGATCATTGCCGACACCCAGACGGAGATCACCTGCACTGGCACCAGCGGGCAGGTGCGAGTCACCGTCCCATACGACGGCCGCTCCATTGGCAAGGCAGCCCCTGGGGCACTCATTGATTTCGGCCAGCTGCGCCTGCGCAAGCCCTCTCAGGGCACGGCATGGAGCACCTGCCCGATCCAGCTCCCGATCGGCACCGATCTTCCCCGGATGCTCCGTAACAACCGCGAGTCGGTGTGGGAGTGGAGCTACATACCCGACGCTCCTCGTGACACCCTCCTGAATCTTGAGGCCGCCGTCATTGACGGGGCGGCCCTGGACCCTTCGATGGATGACAATCTGCTCGCCGAGCTGCTCTTTCACAACGTCGAGGCGTTTGTGAACGATCTACGGCTCCGGCTCAAGCTATGGGTGCCGCGCCTCAACACCGCAGCGCTGATAGGTGCTCGCGGCCACGAGCTGCGCGGGCTGATACTGGAACAGGAGAGCAAGGTCCAGATCTTTCTGCCTTCGGGGGCATCGGAGGAGCTGCTTGCTCAGAGCCTCGCTGCGCTCGCCAACACTGCGGGCGGACGGTTGCTGATCGGCGTGGGCGCTCAGGGTACCGTGGATGGCCTGCGTGGCGAGCTAGCCGATAGCGAGGCCATCGGCCTACGGAGACTGCTCCTGCAAGCGGCTCTGCGCTGCGATCCGCCCGTGGTATTCGCCCCACCGGCCATGCTGGAAGATGAAGATGGCAGGCGCGTTGCGCGAGTCAACGTCCCGCCCGGCCAGAGCGAACAGCACGTCTACCAAGACAAGCTGTGGCTGCGCGAGGGGCCAACGACGGTGTCGAAGGCCCGCTCGGGAAACCGGCACCCTGCCCCGGCGCCGCAGCCGCTTGGCGACCTGGCTAATCTGGTTGCTGCCGGCCCCACAGCGGATGTAATAATGCTGGGGAGCAAGGGCGTCGAGGTTACGGCGAACGATCTCGGGCGTGCGATCACGGCCCTGGTCAACGCTGCGGTTGGCCAGGGACTGATCGTGGTGCGACACCTAGCGCCGCCGCAGGGCTGGACGGCACGTCTGGCGAGCCAAAACGCAAACCAGAGCTTTGAGAAGCAACTCAGGAGCGCGCTTGAAGGAATCTGCCCTCAGATCTTCAACCCACGCCCGGAGTATGCCACCATTGAGGGAGAGCGTGTCGTTGTGCTCAGAATCAAAGGGCATCAGCCAACGGTGGCTACCTACAAAGGCGCAGCATACGAGTGGACGGGTACCGCGCTGCGGGAGGTCGATCATGAAGAGCTCTACCGCCGGTATATGCTGCGTTCGGGCCAGCAACTGCACAGTGGCCCGAGCGGTGACACGGTCACACTCCTCTACGGTGAAATCAGTTGGCCGAGCCACCCTCCAACCAGAGCGAAGCTCAGCGCCATGCTTCAGCAGGATACCGCAGATAAAAGCCTGGCGCACTTCGACCACCAGGTGCGTGCGATGGTTTGGCACAACCTTCCCTTCAGCAACCTTAGGGGCACGCAGGGATCCGGCTGTCTTCTGAACACAGGCTTGCGTCATGCGTTTGCGAGGCCCTCTAACCCGGGCGCAACCTCAGACCTGAACCTCAACGGGGTGATCCAGATCAGAATCGACAATGTGCTGGCGTCGGGCACAGAGTACGAGATCCAGGCCAACCACCCGCTGATCCAGGGGGTGCCAGTCTACAAGCGTACCCAGCTCATTGCGAACCTCCAACTCAACATACCCGAGCTCTTTGCAAACCGCCAGCGGGCCGCGCTCCTTCATTTTCAAATCCCCGATGTCGCAGCAGGCCGGGAGCTCGAAGAGCGCATCTTCGATCTCCAGCAGATCTGCGCCGACGTGGGCTTCTGGGTGGCGAAGCCCTCCCCATCCTCCGAGCTATGGGGGCTCCTGCGGGGGATCCGCAACACCGGCCACCGGGACATCTCTCTTGCTCTCGGCTTCCGTTGTACCACAACCGATGTCGCCCGTGAACTGCGTTTCAGCCAGCGCGTCGACCATAAGCAGATCAAGGTGGGCCACCTGGATGTCCGGATAGTGCTCTCGGGTGTCGGTGATAAGGTGAGCGAGGAACTGACCTCGCTCCAGATGGAGCTTAGCCAGTTGATCCACGACCGGCTGTACTACCTGCGGACGGAGTAGAACATCATGACAATCCAATTTCAAGGCGAAGAATCGAAGCCGCAGCTCAGATGGCAGCGTACACCGGGCTCCCCGATCCGCAGCCACAAAAGCTACGAGCGTCCCGCCAACCAGATCTGCCACCACTCAGGGCAGTACCTGACCGTCGAGGAGACCAATCCACAGCGGGTGGTCTGGCTGCGCGAGCAGCACGACTTCCCTGGCTTTAAGACACTGGACGCCCGCTTCCAGAGCGCCGCCCATGCCAGCGAGGCGCAGCACCTGGTCTGGAGCATGCCGGCTGTCCGAGCCGTAGGGCTGCTGATCGGCTCGCTGCTGCTCCTAGCCGGGATCGGGCTCCTCTGGACGCGGATCGCGCAGTGGAGCGGCTGGTTCGAGGGTGCGTTGATCTTTGGGGCGATGATGGTGGCCGGTGCTGGTGCTGTGGCGATGCTGGGGATCGGCATCAGGCTGATCACAGAGCGGGCTAACATCTACCATCAGCAGGCCATGGGTGAGCGCCCGGCGGTCAGCTATTTCCCCCTCTTTGGCGCGTACCATGTCGAGATCAAGGAAAGCTACGAGCTCAACTTAGTTAATAGCGAGCCCATCATAACGAACCAGATCGTGGCCAGTGGTCTCGTGACCGTCACGGTACACCCCGAGCCTGATGCCTCGGATACCTACCGCACCTACCGGCAGCTCTATGGAGCCCATCGCGGCACCGGGGTGGGCGAACATCTACATGCGGGGGCGGTTGCCTTTGAGGGTCGTGAGTGGGTCAGCTTTACCCCACCGATCGATTACGATCATCGCATCGCTCTGCGTCAGCCGATCGAGCAGCAGTTCGTGGTGGCAGGCGAGCCCCAGCAGAAGCCCATACACTTTGAGGTTCCCTACCGGATCGATGGCGCAGTGCTGCGAACGGAGGACGACCCTCGGCGTGGGCGCAGCAAGCTCAAGATCATCCCTCAGCTGGCCAGCTTCGATAGCTACACCATGCACCTCACCTTTTTGTGGAGCGGCAAACCGAAGGAGTGCTTCCTGAAGGAGTGCAGGCTTGAGATCCCTTCTGAGCTTGGAAATATCCTTCAGGTGGAACTTGGGCGTAGCGTGTATGGCACCAATGGGCCAGAGGTGGTCTGGCGCAATCTCTTGTTCGAAAATGGGAAGCTCGTGCTGGCGGTGCGCTTTGCCGATCCGCTCCTCGGCCCTACGGCTCCGGCAAGCCTTGAGGGCTCATACCACTTAGTCGTTGGCGGAGCCGTGTCAGGGTTACAGGTTCCCCCAGACCACGTGTGGGACCCGACCGGGCGTTGTGTAACTCCGCGCGCCCAGCCAAAGCCAACCATGAGCGCGATCAGTGAGATCAAGGGCAAGCTCACCACACATATCGCGGTGCTGGCCGAAGAGCATGAGCACGTCGATACGCTCCGTCTTCGTACCTCGGCCGAGACGGACAGACCGCTGATCAAGCAGATCACGCACATGCTGACGAAGATGGGGGTTGACATCCAGCGGATCGAGGAGGCGATGCCCCGCCACGACCCTCTTGATAGCCAGAGCAGCCAGCTGCGCTACTGGGATGTTATCGGTCGCATCTACGGCTCTGCCAACCGCGAGGCGCTGGACATCCATGTTGTCGTCAGCGGCAGCACCTCAGACACCCCACAGCCGCAGGTGCAGACAACCATCGATGTGCGGGTGCGCTGCCTCCACGATCCCCGGAACACCTCGGTCGTGCAAGAAGTGGCTGATACCTGCAAGCTGATCAACGACAATCTCAGCTCGCAACTGCCCATACTCTAGCCCACCCCCGGGTGAGCTACAGCAAACGGAGC
Source organism: Chloroflexales bacterium ZM16-3 (assembly GCA_004138175.2). Lineage (GTDB taxonomy): Bacteria > Chloroflexota > Chloroflexia > Chloroflexales > Chloroflexaceae > Oscillochloris > Oscillochloris kuznetsovii. The sequence continues at coordinate 19,203 of RYFE02000053.1, forward strand.
TAACCAATGAGCGACGACAACCCACTTCTTCTCACTCTAGACTTTATAAATAATGGTGGGCAGGCCATTATCCGTTGGTATAGCGAGGTGCTTGACGGTGACAATACTGACTTTGTCCCCCCTTACGCATCGAGCGAGCTGCCGGTGGTCATCAAAGCTCTGGACACGTTGCAGAGGCCGCAATCTTTCGGCGGGGAGGAAATCGCCGTTCTGGAACACCACGGTCTCTGGGAGCATGGATTTGTAACGCAGCGGGCGGCTCATCAGGTCGGCAGCGCACTCTACACCGCCCTGGGCCATAGGGGCCAGGCGCACATCGAGCAGACAATCGGTCACGCTCGCCTTAATAGGCGTAGCATCAACTACCGGCTCCGCTTTCTGCCTGAGGGTGTGGAACTGGCCGCACTGCCGTGGGAACTGCTTCGCAGCCCGCGCCATTTCCTGCTGATGCGACCGGACGGCAGGGACTCGTGCGAGCGCAACATCCTGTTTGGACAGCCGCCACCCCCGGCTCTTGCGGAGGGCGAGACCCCACATGTCCTTGTGCTGCTACCTCACTTCGCCATCGACGCAACAATACGGGCCGCCCAACTCCAGATCTTCGAGCGGCTCCAGTCCCGGGGCGCGCTTACCTACGAGGCCCTCAGCCCGGTGACGCCCGACGGGCTGTATCAGCACCTGGCCGCGACGAGGCGCCAGCCGCATATTGTCCACTATGCAGGCCACGGCGTCTACTTTGAGCAGCAGGGTTGGCTCCTCTTCGACGATCTCAAAGGCGGCAAACAGCGGGTTAGCGCCGAGCAGTTCAGCACGCTGGTCGGCACGATCCATCTCGCCGTCATCCAGGCATGCCAGTCAGCCATGGTGTCCAAGGGGGAATTGCTCACCGGCGTGGCGCCGGCCCTGAGCTATGCCACCGATGCGGTGGTAGCGATGCAGCTACATGTGCGAGTTGATGCTGCGCACCGTTTTGCCGAGACACTCTACGAAGAGCTGCTGATCCGCGCTACATCGCTGCGCAGTGCGGTCGCCAGAGCGCGCCGCAACCTTTTTGGAACTGAACAGGAGCCGGTAAGCTGGTTTGTGCCGGCGCTCTACCTGCGGGTGGAGCCTCAGTTTGCCTCCAGGCTGACCCCTGCCGGCTCTACCTCTCTGGAGCGCACGATCGTCCGGTCGCCCATCCGCCAGATAGCGCTCGATCCACTTGTGGTTGGCCACGTTGAGCTGACGCTTTCGTGTGACCCGCGCACAAGAGACTGGTCACTCGTGGCGCATAATCACTCGCCGCATGAGGTAGAGTCGATCACCATCACAGCCGGGCAGATGCCGCCCGGGATCCGAATCCATCCGCCTCAGATCAGGATCGCCCGTGCGCGTGCCGGTGACAGCTCGGCACCGGAAGCGGTAACACTTACGCTCGGCTCAGCCACTCAAGGCTCGCGCATCCCTGTGAACGTCACCTACCGTGTTCGCCAGACGGGCCAGATTGGGCGCTACACTGGCGCATTTACGGTGCAACTAGCTGATGAAGGATGAGTCGATGCAGCACCCACAAAATCCCGACCCTTCGAGCTACCGTTGGGCTGGGACCGGCGAGGCGGCCCCACGCACGGCCGACTCTTTTCCCGCTCGCGCCTTCTACCGCTGGATCCTAGTGGGCCTGGCAGGCTTTGTCCTTATGGCCGGGCTGTATCTCTATCTGGAGCACCGGGCCTCCAGACAGATCATCTATGTAACGCCTGACAGCGCCCTCGCGGCGGTGCGTGCCGATGGGACTGGCGCTCGCAAGCTAAACCTCGCCGGCTTAGCGTATCGAACCGCAGGACAGCCCCAATGGGCGCCGCAAGGGGGGCGTTTCGCCAGCCTGATCGAGCTCCCCTCAGGCTACACGCTGCTGGTCGCCGGCAGCTCGGGCCAGCGAGTTGCCCAGTTGCCTCTGGCAGACTCTGTGGCTCCCGCGCTGCTGCCGCAGGCGTGGGCACCGGGTGGGGATCATGTGGTGATGACCAGTCAGCGCGCTGGACAGACCGAGCTCCAGATCGCCAACCTTGATCAACAGCAGATAGTGCCAATTGAGCATCCCCTGGCCGACCGCCACATCTCTTGGCACCCGCGACAGGATCAACTGCTGGTGACAACACTAACCGAGGAGTTTACGCAGACGATCCAAGTCGTCACCATGGACGCCCAGGAGCGCCCTTTCATCCCCGCAGATGGATTTCAGCACCATAGCCAGGCCGCCTGGTCCCCTGATGGTAGACAGATCGCTTATATTGCAAGCGCCAGCCTCGACAGCCCTGAGCGGCCTCTGTTTGTCGTAAATGCAAACGCCAGCTCGCCCGTGAAAGTGGTCGCAGATGGGCAGAACTATCTGCCTATCTGGGCACCCAGAGGCGATCTGATCATCTTCACCCGCTACAATAGCGAAACGAACGAGTTCATGCTTTATCGCGTGCAGCCTGACGGTGAGGGACTTGCTCCAATCGGTCGTGGTCTGCCGCAGGAGATCGCCATGACCGACCCTCAGAGCGTTGCCTCCTGGTCGCCTGATCGAGCCTGGATGATCTTTCAGAGCCTTGACCCAAGTACTGGCCAGATCGAACTGTCCCTTGCCCGCTACGATGGTAGCAATCCGAGCTCCCTTATCTCAGGACTTAGGAACGGCTCGACCTCAATTCGCGCTATCTGGTCGCCGACCAGCCGGGGCGTCCTGGTGGCTAGTAACGGTCAGATCTCGATGCGCTGGCTGAGCCACAAGGAACAGGAGGTCTTTGCACAAGGCACCTTCCCACACTGGGAGCCATAGCCCACAAAGGAGAAACGCGTGCGCCGCTCTATCCTTATCACCGCCGCTATCATTGGGGGAGTGCTCACGCTCATTGTCGCTGTAGCGCTGGTATTACAGGTTCAAACCGCTATCGTGACTACCGATGGCCCGCCTCCCCCAGCATTCCCGATGCCGACGGTGCGGCAGGCTGTGTCAGACCAGCAGGAGGGCGGACAGGCCACGCTCGTGCCTGCGGAGTCCTCACCAGGCGCAAGCCCACCCCCCGCCCCCAGCGCAACTGTGGAGGCGCTGGTGGAGGAGCCGTTCACTCCGCTTATCTACGATGATTTCACCAACCTTCAAAGCGGCTGGGCGGTGTTATATCTTGACCAACGCGGCAATGCAAACGGCTACAGCGCAGAAAGCTACATGCTCGATGTGGGCCGTCCCGGCGAGATCCTGTACGATGTGCGTTCCGACCTGCCCTTCACGCCCTCGCACTTCGCGATCGAGATTCACTCGGCTCAGGGATCTGGGCGCTTTGGGCTGATGTTCGATGTGACTGGGGATTCGAACAACTACGCCAGCCTTTCCTACTATGCGATCACCCTGACCTCCGATGGGGAGGTAGGGCTGATCCAGCAGCTTCCCGGCCAAAGTGCGCCTCAGGTACTACAGGTCGGGAACCGCTTGATTAGCCCACTAGGGCCTGAGCGCACCCTGAACCTGGAAATCCAGCGGGGTTCAGACGGGCTTGTCGCATATGTTGACGGGCAGGAGGTGCTGCGGTCGGCGATCAATACAGGTGATGGCAGCGTGGGGCTGCTGGCATTCACTGATAGCTTTCTCCGTGTCCAGTTCGACAACCTGCTGCTTAGCGCAGCGCCAGCGCGGCAGGGGCCTATCTGCGCTGGCCTTCGCTTGCTCTTCCAACCTATTGGAGCGACCGAGCAGGCGAGAAACGACGATGTTGCCATTGTGCAGGATCGGCTACTTAGCCTTGGCTATGATCCTGGCCCGATTGATGGCATCTTTGGCAATCTGACTGCTGTCGCAGTCAGGACGTTTCAAACGCGCAATGGCCTCATCCCTGACAGTGTGGTCAGGCCCAACACGTGGTGCTCACTCCTTTCAAGCGACGCTATCCGCGCTGACGGCCTCACAGAGCGCACTGAAAACCGCGCCCGCTTCCGTACCATAAAGATCATCCCCGGCGTACTCCTGCCCGCACCACTGTTACTATCCGTGCGCGGGCCCGATGAGCTCTGGCAGATTGGGCTTGCTTTGCCGGGCAGAGATGAGCTTCGCTATATTGACACCCAGGGTGACGCCTTTGATCCGGCGTGGAATCCGCGCACACGATCGCTCGCTTTCACTTCGGTGCGAGCCAATCCCTCCCTGGGCTCAATCTGGTATCTCAACATGCTGACCGGAGAGGTTGAACAGCTTTCTCCTCCAGAGCTCGATGCACAGTTCCCCACATGGTCACCTGATGGACGCACTCTGATCTACACGGTTGAGACACCAGGAGGTGGAACTGAGAGTGCGCGTAACTTCCGCTACGACCTAGCTACAAGGCAGAGCGTTCAATGGAGCGATCAGCATGCGGGCTGGTCCGACTGGTCAGTTCAGGATCGCGTGGTCTTCACCCGTTGGACAGGGCGCAGTTTTGATATTTTTGTCGCTAATGGTGATGGTACTGGGGAGACCAACCTCACAAACTCTGATGACTTCGACGAGGATATCCCCGCTTGGTCGCCGGACGGCGAAAACATAGCTCTTGTTCGTAGTCTTAGGTCGAGCCGTAGTGATCGCCAAGTCTTTGTGATGCGAGCTGACGGAACCGGTCTCCGACAACTCACCACTATTCCTGGCCCGAACAGTAACCCAATTTGGCTGGATGCAATGACAATTGTCTTTGCGAACCAACCTAACGACCAGGAGCGACAACCTTATGTCATTGACTTGGCAGGCAATATGAAGCAGTTGAGTGCCAACGAAGACCGAATATGGTTCATGGGTCGCCTGGACTTTCAATAGATGCCGCTCCTCTGTTCGTAGAGCGGTGGAATAGCGGAGTAAACGCCTATGTCCCGCATCAACCTCCCCGCCACCCAGCCCTTCTACGATGCCGCCCAGGCATTCGTCGATCTGGCCCTGCGCCAGGATCGCTCGCTGTTCACACCGGGAGTGGCGATCTGGACGAAGGACAACCTCGACGAGTTGCACCGGCGCTTCAACGACAACCCCGACGAGAGCGGCGGCAGCTTCGCGCAGAAGTTCCAGAAGCAGCTCGCCGGCGCCACCCCGGAGATCTACCAACTCGCCGGCGAGCTGATCTATGTCCACGTTCTAATCGCTACCGGCAATATCGGCGGCGGGGCCAAGCGCACGCTCATCCACCGTGTGCTCGGCTGGTCGCCACGCGGCGTGGCCATCCCCAAAGAGCTCGACGCCGCGCTCGACACCGGGCTGGCCCGGGTGGGCACCGCATTCCTGACCTACCGGCCCTTCCAGCTCTGGTTCCTGATCGACTTCGCCCGCGCCTGGAAGGGTCTCCCGGCCGATGAGCGCGAGCGGCTGCTCGCCGACCCCTGGGCGTTTAAGGCCATGGTCTTCGCGCTGCCGATCAGCCGAGCCTACGCCCAGCGCGAGGCCCTGCTGCACATCGTCTACCCTGACACCTTCGAGGCGATCGTCTCGCGGGAGCACAAGCGCGCGTATGCCAACCTCTTCCGCGACCTGATCGCCACGCCCTCGGGCGACGTGGACCGGGACTTGAAGCAGATCCGCACCGTGCTTGATGCACGCTACGGGCCTGGCCACGGCCTCTACGCGATCCGCGATGGCAACGTCAACCCGCTTCCGCCGGCCGGCCCGCTGCCGCGCAGCCTCGGCACCGCGCTGAAACCCTATGTGCGCCTCATCGCGCTGCTCGACGAATCGAGCTACACGCCCGCCCAGATCGTCGAGCGGTTTGGTCGCGTCAGCCCGCCCATCGCGAACCTGGCCGCCCCGCCCGACCCCGAGGCGCTGGTCGGCGACCTGCTGCGCTTGCGCCTGCTTGAGTCGCTTGCGCCCGACGGCACCTACCGCCGCTGGGCACACCTCAACAGCGCCATCGAGAGCCAGGTGCTGCGCTACGCCGCGCTGACCCTGCTCGTCCCGCTGGGCGACGGCAGCCACGAGCTCCCAGCGCTGCGTGCGCCCCTTGACGGCGATCCGCATCCCGCCGCCGCCTGGCCGTACCCCGATGTACTTCTGCCCTGGTATGCTGAGGCTGGCCTGGCGCGACAGATCGAAGATGGGCGCTGGCAGGCCAGCCCGGACGCCCTCAGCCCCCTGACGGCGACCAACGACTGCGCCCGCGCACTCCACACCTTCCTCGGCTACCTCACGCACGCCCGAGCGGGGCAGGCCGAGATCCCGCCCATCACCGACGATGCGCTGCCGCCCCTCGACCCCACCGTGCTCGACGAGCGCATTGTCGAGATCCAGCGCGAGCTGCTCATCGACCGCAGCACCATCCTGCGCATCTACCGCGCCCTCGTATCGGGCAACCACGTCATCCTCAGCGGCCCGCCGGGCACCGGCAAGACCCATCTGGCGAAGCTGCTGCCCCGCGTGCTCTGGCGGGACGCCGAGCCGGTCGTCCAGCTCACCCTCAGCACCGATCCGCGTCGCTCGCCCACCGATCCGCCGACTGAGCGCCAAGTCTTCCGCGACGGCTATGTGGCCGAGGTGGTCACCGCCACCGAGGACTGGGGCGTGCGCAATGTGATCGGCGGGATCGTGCCGCAGCTGGTGCGCGATGGTGACCGGCGGGCGCTCGCCTACCAGATACGGCACGGCTACCTCACGCGGGCCGTTCTTAGCAACTACACCGGCTATGACGGGATCGCCCCGCCCGCGACCTTCCAGCGCCAGGAGGTGCAGGACGGCACCGCGCGCTGCCGCGGGCGCTGGCTGGTGATCGACGAGTTCACGCGGGCACCCATCGACGCCGCCTTCGGCAGCCTGCTGACCACCCTGGGCGGTCAGCGCAGCCCGCTGGCGGTGCCCACAGACGATGGCGAGGTGCAGGTGCCTCTCCCGCGCGACTTCCGCATCATCGGCACGCTCAACAGCTTCGACCGGCACTTCCTCAACCAGATCAGCGAAGCGATGAAGCGGCGCTTTACCTTCATTGATGTGCTACCGCCAGGGCTGGCCCTCGCCGCCGCAGAGCGTGGGGCGGCGGCCACGCGCGCGCTGCGCAGCCTGGATGCGCAAGGACTCCTTGATATCACCGAGGATACGGCTGAGGGCCGGCTGATCTGGGAGGATGTGGTCACGATCACGCGGGCCGAACATGCGGAAGGCGAAGCCCCCAGCTACACCCTGGGCTGGGACGACGCGGACGGGCAGGCGGCATTGGACTCCTTCTGGCGGATCTTCGGTGCGATCCGCGTCTACCGCCAGCTGGGCACGGCCCAGGCCGAGACCGTGTGCAGCGCACTGTTCAGCGGCCACATGATTGGGATGTCCTGGGCCGAGGCCCTCGACTCCGGCCTCGCTGACACCTTGGCCGACCAGCTCCAGGTCATCGCCCGCGACGAGCAGCGCGTGCTCCTGGCCTACCTCGATCAGGCGGGCAACCCAGAGCGCTTCGTCGAGCGGGTGCGGCAGATCCTCGGCGGGCTGCCCGCCGCCCGCCAGATCGCCCACCTGACCCACCTACAGAGCGCCGACCATCGGCCGGGCAGCGATGTGATCGACGACATTGACGCCACGAAGCTGAGCAAGGATCAGCTCGGGCGCATCTTCACCCTCGATAGCCCCCTCACGATAAGCGGGCGCGGCCTGTTCGCGCAGCGCCTGCGGTCGTTCGTCGGCGAGCGCGGGCTCTAGCATGGCATCCGCACCATCACCTACAGAGGTCGCCGCCTACGGCGCGATGCAGGCACGGCTCGTCGCCCTGCTCCTCCGCTACGACGAGCGCGGCTTTGGTCGGATGATCGGCGCGCGGACGCGCCAGGCATCTGAGCAGGATACGCTGGCGCTCCGGCGCTACCGCGACCTGGGCGCCGTCTTCGTGCTGCGCGACGACCTGTTCGAGGATATCCTGCCGCGCATTGTCCGCCGGCTGAGCTTCGAGTCACCGCGCGCCATGGTCATCGAGGAGCCGCCCGCGCGCGGCCGCGTCGACTGGGGGCGCACCATCGACGCGGCCTGGGCCGAGCGCCCTGGCGAGACGCCACTGCTCCTCCACACGCGCCAGCAACGCCGCACCTTTGCGACGCCGGAAAACCTCCTCGCCGTGCTCACCCTGCTGGAGTATCAGGCCGAGGTGCAGCGGCTGCTTTGGGATGAGCAGATCACCGCCGGCAGCGCGGCCCTACAGCATCCGCTCAACGAGATCAGCGAGCGCTGCGATCGGGAACTGGCCTTCCCCCAGTTCGCCGGCATCAGGGGAACGGCCCAGCAGATCCTCACGGGGGAAGACGGCGACCCCGAAACGCTGGAGCACCAGGTACGCGAGCGGCTCATCCCCGGCAGCAATAGCGCCTACGAGGATCTGCTCGCCTGGCGGGCGCGGCTCCGCGCCGTGCGCCTGCTGCGGCGCAGCCCAGCCGACCCGGACGACGTGCTCGGCGCGAACCCCGAGCGTGACAACTACCTGTATCAGATCTGGATCTTCTACGAGCTCGCGGATCTGCTGCGCGCGCGCGCATGCCTCGATCACATCGACCCCCGCCAGGGCCAGATGCACATCCGCTTCCGCTGGGGCGAGGGCGACGACGCGCGCGGCTACGAGTTGCGCCACGACCAGGGCGTGCCGATCCCGCCCGCGCGCTGGGGGGCTGAACCCCTGCGACGCCACGCGGTGCCCGGCGTGCGGCCCGACTTCTACCTCTGGCGCGTCAGCCCCGAGACCGTACGGGTCGAGCACCACGGAAAACTCTTCTGGCGCGAGCCTGGCGTGGTCTGGGATGCCAAGTACTACCGCGAGCGAGAGACATCCGCAGCGCCATCATCGCCGGTCAAGCGCATGATCGCCGACCTCACGCTGCTCGGTGAGGGACGCGGCACCCTGCTCTTCGCGTTCCTGACGGGAGGGGCCACGACCACAAGCCAGGGGCGGAGCTATCGCCTTCGCCCCGCGGATCGCGATCAGAGTATCGTCCCCGATCAGCAGGTGGCCGTCCAGCCGCTCTGCCCAGATACGGATCTGCATGATGTGCAGACGACTCTGATGGCCTTGCTCAATGTGGCCCATGCACGGCTGCGCGAGCCGCGCATACCGCGCTGCCAGGGCGTATTCCTGGACACCTTGAGCGTGGCCGAGCGCGGCGCGCTGCTCGGGCGCGATGGGGAGATCCTCGCCCCAGACCTAGTCTGCCCCAAGCCCCACATCGGCCCGTGGCGCGTCGACCTCGTGAACCGTAACGCGCACTGCTGCCGTGACGGGCGGCTCTGCCACATCATCAGCCAGCCGGGGGCGGCGCCACCGGTGCGGCCCCCGCGCAATGCGCGCGAGCTGCTCACGGAGCTTGAGCGACTCTTCGAGGCGGGCGACCTCGACACACTCGATGAGGATGCCGTCGAACGCGTCATGAGCCGCATCGAGGCCCTGAGCCGTCGTTTTGCCGAGATCACCGGGGCGCTGAAGGATTTGAGACGCTACGAGGCCAAGCTGGGCGACATCGGGCTTGACCGCACGCTGCACCTGCTGGGAGCCACCGAGCGCGAGTCGCTTGCCCTGGCGATCTACCTGCGCGACCAGCTCGACGAGGTGGGGGCGAACGATTACTCCGCCTCGATCATCCACGTCGCGCGCGTGCTGGAGCGCGAGCTGCAGCGCCGCATCCTGTCTATCCCCGGCGTCAGCGGTGCTGACTTCCCGCACGGGAAGCCAACCCTCGGCACCCTTGGAGGAGTGTACCGGAGAAATCCAGCCCTCTGGGGCACGATCACGGCGCACCTGAGTCAGGTCTGGGTGAGCCGCGTGGACCCCGACGACTCCGCATTTGCCGTCAGTGTGGAGCAGCTGATCATAGAGGTCGAGCAGCTCGTGCGGGTACGCAACGAGGCCGCGCATACCACGCCGATCCCCCGCGACCGCTTCCGCACCATCCTGCGGGCTCTGTGCGATGGCGGCCCACTGCGCGTCGGCGCGCTCAATGTGCTGCTTACCGCCTGGCCCCTCTCATAGCGCGCATTTGCGCACCGGATCTGGGCTACACTGAGAGGAGCAGATCACCAGACATCAAGTCGACGGACGAGCCAATGACGCCAGAAGCACATGGAGCAAACCAGCACGTACCAGGAGGATACGTGCTTGCCGAACAGCAACGGCTCATCGAGGGATGGCTCCCGTTGGCGCAGGACGCGAATCAACAGTACGGCTGGCAGCTCGACGGCCCCGCGTTGGAAGCGTTGATCATCGCCGCAGCACCAACGCTCGTACAAGCGCCGAGCGCCCTCGCGGCCCGCGCCAGCTTGTGGCATGTGCATTGCCAGGAGACAACGTCGGTATAGAGCCAGCTCTTTGGCCCCGACCGACATGCGTGTCACCGTTTGTGAGAGGTTGCCGCGATGAGCGAGACCTGGCTATTCTTTGTCGAGATCCTCAAGCTGATCGTGCTGTTCACCATGGTGCTTGCGCCGTTCGCCTGGAAACCTCATTGCGACCGGGGGGACAGCGTCTTCCTCCGCGTCAGCATGATCATCAGCGTCTATGGTATATGACAACGATTCACGACAAACTGGGCCATTTATCCTAACGTTACTCTGTATCCCCCGTGTTCCTACCGTGAAAACCGCTTTTCCATCGAATAGCCTGACTACGTCCGCAAACCACATCCCCCACCACGATCCAGGAGGCACTATGTCCCGCTCGCTTCTCATCCTCACCATCACCATCATTCTCGCCGGCTGCGGCGCACAGCCCGCCGCCCAGGCACCCGTCGAAGTCACCCGCGTCGTGAAGCAGGAAGTCACCCGCGAAGTTCTGGTGGTTCAGACCCAGGTTATCGTCGTAACCGCCACCCCGGAGCCAGCATCGCCCACCGCTGCGGCGACCCCGGAGCCAACGGCGGTGCCCAAACCGACGGCGGTGCCCGAGCCGACGGCGGTGCCTGAGCCGACGGCGGTGCCTGAGCCGACGGCGGTGCCTCTGCTGCCGGAGGGTGAAACCGTACCAGGGAGGATCATGCGCACCATCCGTATTTTCGATATCCCCAATGAGGCCGAGGGGAAAGTGGTCATCAATGCCGTCCCTGGCAATACCGTTGACGTACTCTACCGAGGTGGGCAGTGGTATCAGGTGCAGGGCAAGTCGGGCAGCGGGGAAACCGTCACCGGCTGGGTGTACAAGGACTGGATCAAGATCGCACCCGAGGATGCGGTGCGACTTCAGCCGAACCCCGACCCGCTGCCGGTACTTGTCTCGAAGATCGCCCAGTCACGCAGCAATGGCTACGAGTACTGGAGCGGAACGGTGATGAACGTTGGCGCAAAGACTGCTTACGATGTGCAAGTTGAGATTACTATAAGGGGAAGTGTCGGGAGCACAGAGACACGTGCAGCGCAAGGCGTCGCCTTTGTCTCCACGCGCAACCTGGAGCCGGGGCAGTCGGCGACATTTACGGTTCGGACGAACTGGGTGTCGTCGGATGGCGTCTACTACGACTACAAGGTACTCTGGACGGAGCGGTAGATGCCTATTCCATCGCAACAGATCGTGCATCTAGCGAAGCTATAGTGACCGGAAACGGGTTTGGTCATCCTGTAGGAGACACGCCATTCCGCATCAGGAAGCCGGAGATACGAACGAACTAAACCTGTTTCCGAGCAGTATAGTACAAGCCACACTCATTCCAAATGGCCGCGTATATGAGGAAGAAGGATGAGCAGACACCAGCACCTCACCGAGTTACTCGACAAGCTCAATAGTCATCTCACTCGTCTCGCCGATAGCCTAGAGGAAGCTGCTCTAGCCCTCCGCATCGATACAACCCTCCCTGATCATCAGCTAGCGCAGCAGATTGATGCAGCTCGTACTGACCTAGCCGAGCTAGCAGGCCAAGCCAACGCACAGGCAGCGCACTATGGGCTAGCGATTGACGCACAAAGCCTGACATCGCTACCCGCCGTGATCGCCCTGATCACGCAGATCACAGCGGCTAGCCTTGTTCTAGAGGAAGAGCAAGCGCAGGCACGCCAATGGTTAGCCCAAGTGCAAAATCTCCGTTATAACGGGGGTAGTGATTTTGAACCATTGGCCAAGGTCCAAGCCGAGGCCCAGCGGTTGACTACAGCGCTTGATGCGGGAGATATGACTGATCTCCCCTTGATCATCGCTGGTACACATCCGCTGGTCTCCTTAGTGCGACTGGTAACGGAACGGGAGCAGTTGACATTTGAGGAGATGGATCTGCTTGATGCTCGCGTTCGACAAGATCTGAATAGGATGCTGGCAGTTGCCGCAACGAGTGGGCGACTCACGCTTGTTGTGCCCATCGTTCTCATGGAGACTCCTCAAGCTGAATCACATCCTCCAATAGACGACACCGATGGAAATCTGCCGAGGGATGAGGTAGCGCTATTCAACCAAGGGAATGAGTCACCAAACCAGTCCGAGATTACGCCTGATCTGAGGGGGCTGGCGGATACCGCTATAGCAAACGACCCGGATTCAGGCATAACGCGAGAAACAACCTCCATAACTACAGACGATCAGGAATTACAGGAATTGATGGTAGTGGCTGAGGATGTTACCGAAGCATCTGATGGAGAGATTCCTCTAGGAGAGGAAGGTTGTGAGGTCGCCGATCTTGCCGATCTGCTCGACGCGCTCCAACCGCTCGCTATGGTCACCTCAGAGATGAGTGGGCGATCCTGGCGAGCTACGCCAACCGTGATCTCTCCTAACGAGACTACCACTGAGTCTCTATTGAATGATCAATCTGACCACGAAGTTATGGAGATCACCAATGAAACAGGCACAGCTGTATCGAAAAGGCCAATCCTGAGAGGCATAGAGGCTCCTCCAGAAGGCATTGCCGAGCGGATCGCCTACGAATTGGTCATGGATAACACCCAGGATCGCAGCGCTGCGATGGAGCAGATCGTCTGGCAGTTGTTGAGCGATAATCGCGGAGGACTCGCATACCACCTCGTACGACACCTTCATGCCCAAGGCGAGGCGCTAATTGCAACACCTGAAGTCGTACGCGCGGTACTCCTTGGTGCCACGGTGTGCTACGACATAGGCGACACTGCCTCCCTGCTCAGGAATGATTTCAGTCTGTTCAGTCCACTCAACAACGAGCAGGACGACGAAATGCTCACGACCGCAGTTATTCTGCGGGCTGCCTCGGCGATCCGCCCCGCCTTGCTGGCACCGAACACCGGTGCCCATACGATCCTACAATCGCTGCCATCGTGTCCTGGGCTCGCACGATTCTCTGACTACTGCGCGGTGATCGCGAGCTATGGCGCAAACCTTAAGCCGCTCAATACAACGAACCTGTTGCTTGCACACGATAAGGCCAGTTGGCAGACTGAGCTTGATGCCCTACAGCGCGAGGTACGGGTCTGGAGCAGTCAAGCGAACTTCCGCACCATCAAATTCGAGCGCGCCAGCCGTGTTTGGAAATTCTGGCAGCAGCCGAATGGGCTGATTGCGCGGCTTATGAAAATTGTGCAGGAGAATGACTCGACGCAACTCGACCTAGTGCGCCATGAGATCAATAGACTGTCTGACCTCGAAGAGATCCGACACGAGGTACATACCACCGAGCGGAGGGCGATCGGACAGACGCAACGTGGTATTGATCCGATTACCGGCGCAGCACTTACGCAAATCCGGCAATATGCCGGGCAGGCACTGGATTTTGCCCGCCGCTGGGTGGTTTTACATAGTAGCCGGCCGGATAGCAAACGAGATTACCTCCAGCAACAGGCTGAGCAACTGCGGGCACAGGTCGTCGAACTTCAGAGCGCCGTGTTAGCTGAACTCGATCACTATGCCACGCATCAGTCGCCGCTCAAGCCACCACTTGCAGCAGCGATTGCATGCTGCAGGAGGACGATAACGCACATTAGCACCCTCTTTGAAGAAATGAGTGAATTGCAGACTGAAGAAGTCCTGCCCCGTTATACCCTCCACTTCGATCTGCTACGGAGCACCAGCATTACCACCAACGACGATTGGGAGCCAACGCTGCCGTCAGATCAGTTCGAACTGGCACTTCTCGACGCAATCATCCGGCTCTGCCTGCCCTGGGGAACGGTGCTGGAAGAATGGAGTGTATTGCGTGACCATGAAATGACCGGGCGAATTATTACGGGTCTTACGGCCCTCAGCTATCCACAGGAAGAGATAGCGCAGCTTGAGCAGCGTCGCAGCAGACATCTGGAGGAGTGTCGGGATGCGCTGCACAGCGATATCGAGGTGACCCGACGCGAGATTGAAAGCGCTGTTGCCTATGGCATACTGCGTGAGACCGAACGCCTCAACCTCATTGCCGACATCCAGGCGATCGAGAACGAGTTACCGAATACGCGGCTTTTTATCGCGTCACATACAAAGCTCGTCGATATTCGTCAGGACATTGCCGATGAGCGGCAACGGCGATTAGAGAGTACACGCCAGCGACTCACGAGCAGCAAAATCGGCCCTGATCACCCTGCTTATACACGGATCAATGCCCTGCTGGCCGATGGTGACGATCTCACTGCCAACGAATATATTGATATGGCGAGTGATGGGCGACCGCTTCCTGATCCCCAGCCCGAACGTGACCTGTTCGACGCCTTTTTTCCGGACGTTGTTATGAAACTCTCGCACTTCCTTGAGAACGATGCGCCGCCTCGCTATGTCGAGCGGCTCACGAATGAGATGCGCGCATTTGCGAAGGGCAATCGGCGCAACTAGGGCCTATACAAACGTTACTGTCACCAGCCGCCACGTACGTGGGCGGTGTGACAGGCAGGTCGTTCGCACCTCGTATCAGGTATAGGTGCGCCATGGTGCGGTCGTGCTACCTTGGATTGCGTGGCGATACCCGCGCCACGTGTATCTGAGGAGACTCGATGAAACGCACCTGGACTCCTGACGAGTTGATCGACCAGTGGACGCTCCTGCCGCATGACCTTGCGCTCGTGGATACGGCCAC
>RYFE02000054.1 GCA_004138175.2 Chloroflexales bacterium ZM16-3
CATCTGGTAATTGATTGCGAAATCCGCAACCACATCGATACTACTACAGGGAGTAGTTTTCTGTAAGAATAGACTCCGTGTGTAACCATGTACTTACCAGCACCGCTCTGTTCGGTAGTGACACAATGTGGAATGGTGGTCATTCCGAGCGAAGCGAGGAATCCCGGTCGGGCCCCTTCGCTTCGCTCAGGGTGACATTCGAGATAGAATCCACTACCCTCTGTTCATCATGAGGTGATGGGGTGATGCTTGCTCTACGCTGATATGACTCTGATTCGCGTAGCGGCGGACTGATCGCGCATGAGATCTGCGTATTTCTGCTTGACGTATCTGCTGCTGCTGGCGGCTTTAGTCCGCCAGCAGCCTTTTGTCCGCCGCCCCTGGGCCGTGTGAGGTGATGATGATCGGGACGCCGAGATCTTCCTCTAGTGTGCGCAGTAGCGCCTCGGGGTCGCTGACTCGCTCCAGGATAGGTTGGCATCTGGCTAGGAATGTGGTGATCTTGTTCTGATACGCAAGATCCTGTGGGGTGGGCGAGGGGATGATCCGGGCAGTATGGAACGGGTCGCTATGGTAGCTCCGGCAGATCTGGAGTGTGGACAGGGTAGCTACGCGGTCGAGACAGGTGACGGCTAGGCCGTCCAGATGGCCCACGATCTCTAGGGCGTAGCGTAGCAGGACGAGGTCCAGCCATCCGGCGCGGAAGCCCTGCTGCCATGCGTGCGTGCCGTTGCGGGCGTCAGGCAGGGCTGCGGTGAGAGCGGCGTCCTCGCTGGGCATGGGTCCGGCTCCGTGGCGGGTGGCGTAGGCGCGGGTGATGCCGATTCGGGTGACGGCTCCGCCGTAGCCGGATTCGGCCAGCAAGGCGTCGGCATTTTGGAGCGTGGTGGTGCTCCACGTCGTGTGGGGGTGAAAGCCGCGCCACTCGTCGAGTAGTACGCCCTGCGCACCCTCGAAGATGACAGTTCCCGGCCGGCTTAGGATGGCGCGCAGATGATGGTCGGGCACCACCGTGGCCCTGGCGCTAAACTCGGCGTAGGCGTCGAGCAGCCAGTCGTCCCACGCGGGGTCGGTCAGCAGCTCCAGCTCCCTCGTGGTCTGGGCGCTCTCGGGGAGTGCGGGGCGCAGGGCGGCCAGCTTTGCCAGGTTCAGCTCGCGTAGGGCGGCCAGCTTTGAGTAGAGCCGGTTCGTGTCGGCCATGTCGCCAGCACGCAAGGCCATGTCCGGGAGTGTCAGCGAGTCCGCCACCGTCTCGCCGATGCCGACGCCGCAGCTACCGTGACGACCGGCACCCCGGGCCAGCTCGCGCAGGCGGTTGATCGCCCGACCGAAGGGGGTGATCACCAGGGCGTTGGCGTCGATGGTGGTTGTGGCGAAGGCATCGGCGACGCCAATGGCGCGCAGGTGCTCCTCCTCGGTCAGCATGGCTAGCGGGTCGAGGATCATATAGCGCGAGAGGTGGGTTGCCGCGCCTGCCAGCGTGCCTGCGCCGAATTGGGCGAAGACATGCTCCTGGGGCGATGGGTCGCCTGTGACAACCCGGTGGCCAGCCTGGGCACCGCCGTTGTAGCGCACCACTGTGTGTGCGTCGTATGTGCGGGCCAGGAAATCGACCACCGATCCCTTGCCTGCGTCGCCGAATCCCAGGTCGACGGTGAGGAATGCGCGGTTCATATGCCCCCCGTGTAGGGACGCAGCGCGCTGCGCCCCTACGGCTCACGACATCATCACAGCCGCCCGTCATCCCCGACCGACGCGGCGGGCGGCAAGAGGCCAGTGGCCGACCGGGCGACGGGCGAGCGGGTGGCGGCGTAGGGCGTCACGGCAGAGGCCGCCGTGGCTGCGGCACCCCGGTCGCACCCTGCGGCCACCAGATCCACCGCACCGGCATTCAGATCGTCCACGGTGCCCTCACAGATGCCGATGGTGAGGGCGATCGTCTCGCAGACAGCGGCCTCGTCATCGAGCATCAGGACACGCTCCCCAAGCAAGTCGCGCCAGTGGGCTTGGATGGCTGGGTCGCGACCGTGGCTCGTGTTGGTGGGCACGATATGGAAATGCTCGTAGCGCTCGTGCAGCTCGGCGATCACGTGCTTGATCGGCAGATCGCGCTCCAGATGATCGCCAATCTGCTCCTGGGCGATCTTGCGTCCGACCTTCGCATAGGGCTTCTCGTCGCCAATGGTGAAGAGGTAGCCCTTGTGTCCGCGCTTCTCGTAGCAGTCGATAGCGGTGTGGCGGGCCATAAAGTACATGGCCAACTCGTAGCTCTCGTAGACCTGGCCGCCGCCGCCGCCCTCAATGTAGATCTTGCCCAGATCCTCGTCCATCTCTAGGCCAGACTCGAACTGGCCGATCTGGAGGGGCACCCGGTCACAGGTGGCGTCGCCGACGCCACCGAAGAGTACCTGGGGGTGGGCCACATAGCCGCGCTGGATGAGGACGCGCATCAGCGCGCCCAGCTTGGTCTGCATGACCTTTGGCACACTGCCCATTGATCCGGTCACGTCGAAGATGACGGCGATGGCCAGGGATTCGGGGTGGACGTCGCTGTCGCGGCTCTCGCGGGTGACGCCGTGGGGGTTCATCTGGTCGTGAACCGTAACCACGCCGGTGCTGCGGACGTAGCTATCGTAGGTGAAGGCGGTAGTCTTGGTCGCCTTGCGGTGAGTCTGTCGCGCCTGATAGGCGGCGTCGCTCCAGTCTGAGTGGCCCATGGTAGTGGCTCCTGTTGGAGCGCAGGGTAGAGACGCAGCGCGCTGCGTCTCTACCCTGCGCCATATGTGTCACGGCATTCGGAACGGTCGAAACGTGGGCGGGCCATAGAGCTCGCCCAGGATGGTATGAAAGTCATCAAGAACCTGCCAGGCGTCGCTGTGGCGGCGTGCGGGCGCTGGGATGAGGCAGGCGCGGAGGAGCGCATGGATAGGCTTTGGCGTGCTGTCTGGTGGCTCGTCGCCGCCGCCGAGCAGACGTACCATAAGGCGGGCGGCCATATAGAGGTCGGTGGCTGATGTTGCCGCCTGCTTCGCTGCGACTTCGGGCGGGTAGTCGTCGGCGTATGTCCTGCTGATCGCCTTGATCGGCTCGCCGATAGAGCCGCTGTAGCACCAGTCGAGCAGGATTCCGTTGTGGTCGGACGGTCGGATGAGCACATGCTCGGGCAACACCGCGCCGTGAACAAGGCCCATGCCGTGGGCGGTGCCGAGGGCGGCCAGGGTACGGTTGAACATCCATGCGGCGTCGGCGGGGTGTATGCCACGAGGGTAGGTCTGTAGCACCTCAGCCAGCGTGTAGGTGTCGTGCTCAGGCCGCAGCACGTTGACGTGGCGCTGGCTGCCTGTCGTGTCGCGTAGTGTGAAGGACTCGATGAAGGTCGGGAAGTGGGCGCGCACCGGCTGGCCCGCGAGATCCTTGTCGATCCGGCGCAGGGCGCGGGCCTCGGCCTGGAGTAGGTCGCTGCTGCGCGGGCTGCGCGCCACTTTCAGCAGAGCCAGATCGGTGCCGCAGCGGGTCAGGAAGAGATCGCACAGGTCGCCACAGATTGGGTCGGCGTAGCCCACATAGGTGCGGCCGCCGCTGGTGGCGCGGATGCGCTCAGCCCGGTCGTAGGAGCCATCGGCGAGCTTACGCTGGGCCGCCTCGTACCAGCCCTTGAGCTGGCGGAACGCCTCGTTAGCGGCGGCCCACTGGCCTGGGTTGTGGTCAGGGTGGGCAGCCACAGCCATCGCCCGGTACTGCCGCCGCAGCCCCTCCTCGGGGTTACCGCCCAGCTTGCCGAAGACATCCTCTGGCTCGCTGGCCCGTAACATCTGTTGGATAAGGTTGTCTAGGGTGAGTGCCATTGGCATGCTGCCCTTTCGCGGGTATATAGTATCAATCTGACACTAAGTATAGTGTATGAATAACAAAAAGTCAAGCAGGGATTTATCAACATCAACTGGGACGCAGCAATAGGAATGTGGTTGACTAGCTCTATGCCGCAGGCATCCTTAAGCGATGCCGCTGCGCACTGCCATCGCGGCCAGGCAGATACGCAATGATTCTGCCCTGAATATGCGGTATACTGCACATCTAAGACACACAACAGTGTGCGCTTCTCATCTCCCACTCATTGACACGCCCAGACTGGGCGGGTATAGTGGTCAAGGCAAATAAGTGTTCGTGTCATCATTGTCATGTTTCGCCTCAGGAGGTCCTGGTGTCGGTTGAGCAATCCTCCCCGCTCGGGTCATCGGCTGGTCGCGCCGACGAAGAGACATCATCTAGACCACAGATACGCACGCCCCGCCCGTGGATTCGCTGGGTCTGGCTCTCACTGACAGCACTGTTTCTAGTGATTGTGGGCGGCACAGGCGGTGCCTTCTATCTTTTTGACCGCAGTTACGCAGGTAAAATTTATCCTAATGTTGCAATCCGTGGCGTGCCCGTCGGCGATATGACGCCGGTAGAGGCGAAACAGGCACTTGAGACAAGCTTCTCGCCATTCCTTGCCCAGCCGCTTACCCTCACCTACGGCGACCAAGAGTGGACGCCGACAGTGTCGGAGATCGGCGTGCGGATCGAGATCGATAGCGCCATTGAGGCAGCATACGCTGCCGGTCGTAAAAATGGCCTGATTGCGAACCTTCGAGAGGTCGCTGCCGTCTGGGAGAATGGCCTAGAGCTGCCGCTCCATATGACGATCGATCAAGAGGCGATGCAGCGCTACCTGGCTAGCCGCGTCGGCGATATCGATCAGCCCGCCGTTGACGCTAGCCTTGAGATCGATGGCTCGCTTATTAGCGTGCAGCCCTCGGCCGCTGGTCAACAGCTCCTGATTAGCGACACCCTCCAGGAGATCACTGCGGCCATCCAAGGGCTCTCACCACAGCAGATCGCGCTGCGCACCCGCGAGCTTCAGCCACGCCTGAGCGATGGCGCCGCCCAAGAGGCCCAGCGCCAGATCGCTGCTCTCCTTACTGCACCTGTCACGCTGACAGCAGGCGATGAGCAATTTGTCTGGTCTATCGACGACCTCGCCCGCCTGGTGCGGGTCGAACGTATCGCCAGTACTGATGGCGATACGCTTGCGGTCAGCCTCGACCGCGATCAGATCAGCCAGAAGATTGCGGCTATCGCTGACGCCACAGAGATAAAGGGGCGCTACCCGCGCGTCGACTGGAACGGCGGCAACCTCCAGATTACTAAAGAAGGTACCCCTGGAGATCGTGTCGATGAGGCCCGCGCTATTGATCTCGTGACCACCGCCATTCAGGGCACCGGCCCCCAGCGCGAGGCAACCCTGACCTTCGCCGCTGTGCCCCCGCCGGTTACCCAGGCGAATATCCAGCAGCTTGGCATTGATGGGCTTCTCTCGGTTGGCAAGAGCGACTTCACTGGCTCGGCTGCCTACCGCATTACGAACATCAAGGCTGGCATGGCGCTGCTTCACGGTGTTCTGATTGCTCCCGGCGATGAATTCTCGTTTAACAATACGGTCGGCAATATCGACGCCTCCAACGGCTTTGTTGAGGGCTACGCTATTGTCCAGAACCGCACCCAGCTTGAGTGGGGCGGCGGCATCTGTCAAGACTCGACGACGATGTTCCGCGCTGCGTTTTGGGCTGGCCTGCCGATCACCGAGCGCTGGGGCCACTCGTTCTACATCAGTTGGTACAATAAGTACGCCTTCGCCGAGTACGGCGATGGCCCCGGCATGGACGCGACGATCTTTACGGGCGGGCCCGACTTTAAGTTCCTTAACGACACCGGGCACTGGCTACTGATCCAGACCGCTGTCAATGTGGCCAGCCGGGTCGCCGAGGTACGCATCTATGGCACCGACACCGGTCGTGAGGTGCTGCTTGATGGGCCTACGATTACCAACCGCGTGCCCGCGCCTAGTCAGCCGGTCTATATCGCTGAGCCTAAGATTCCCCAAGGCTCCAGGCACCAGAGCGATACGGCACGCGGCGGCATGCAGATCAACTTCACGCGCATTGTGAAGCAGAATGGCCAGATGGTCGAGCAGCGCGACTTTGTGACAAAGTTCCGCCCCTGGCCGGATATCTTCGAGGTGAACCCGGCTGACCTCGGCCCTGATGGGAAGCCGATGCCAACCCCTGAGCCGACCCCTGAGACACCACCTCCTGGCGAGACCCGAACCAGCCGGCTCCTGACCCGAACCAGCCGGCTCCTGACCCGAACCAGCCGGCTCCTGACCCGAACCAGCCGGCTCCTGACCCGAACCAGCCGACCCAGCCATCCCCCAGCGAAGGGTAGCCTCTGGCTCAGCGCTCTATAAAGCGGTGCCCCAATCGGGCACCGCTTATAATTTGAGCTGGGAGATCGGCAATGGCTCGCCCCACACCCTCGTTAGCGAAGGGGAGACCTCGGTCGGGTCGCCGGTTGTCACGCAGCGCAGCGTGCCGCCGCCGCCCGCCCCTGCCGTCGCCACCACCCGCGCTACCTGGGCTGCAACCGCTGGGCCAGTGTCAATGATTGTCGCGTTTGGGCCTACCATATCGGCTATCAGCGGGCGGAGGAAGGGGAAGTGGGTACAGCCCAGGACGAAGCTATCGACGCCGTCGGCGAGCAGCGGCACCAAGTAGCCTGCCACAGCGGCGCGCACCTCTGGGCCATCTAGGTCGCCCGCCTCTACATAGCCCACCAGATCAGGGCATGCCACCGTGCGCACCTGCGCGCCCCCGGCGAAGCGGTCTAGCAGGTTTGCGAAGCGCTCGCCCCGCAGCGTGCCGATTGTAGCCAGCACCGCGACTCGGCCACTGCGCGTTGCCAGCATCGCCGGCTTGATCCCCGGCTCCATACCCACCACCGGGACGGGGAGATCTGCGCGCAGCAGGCTGGCTGCCGCCGAGGTCGCGGTGTTGCAGGCGATCACGACCACCGCCGCGCCCTGCTCTACCAGCCAGCGCCCAATGGTCAGCGCGCGCGCCTGGACCTCGGCGAGGGGGCGCGGGCCGTAGGGGCAGTAGGCGCTATCGGCAAGGTAGAGCAGGTCGTGGCTGGGCAGCAGATCGCGCACGGCGCGCAGCACCGAGAGCCCGCCGAGGCCGGAGTCGAAAACGCCGATCATATCAATGCAAAATGTAAGATGCAAATCCAATACATGCAATACCGCAGAAGTAACCCTGTGAAGTGTTCTGTCATTCTGAGCGCAGCGAAGAATCCCGGCCGGGACGCTTCGCTGCGCTCAGCGTGACATGGGTGACAGGGTTACTTCTGCGGTATTGCCAATTTTGCATCTTACATTAGCTGCGACAGGCCGCCACAGAGCCCTCGAACATCCGCAGCCAGCGCGTCTCGGCGCTTGCCCAGAGGTGCTCAGGGTGACACTGCACCGCCACCATAAACTGATCGCCGACGCCCTCCAGCGCCTCGATCACCCCGTCGAATGCGCGACCAACCACCCGCAGTCCCGGTGTCGGCTGCTTCACCGATTGGTGGTGCATTGTATTGCTCATCACCTCATCGGTCGAGAGGTGCTCAGCCAGCCAGATATCCGGCTCAAGGGCGATGCTATGGGTGAGCACATCGTACTGGCGCGTCTTCGTGTTCGCCCCGTGGTCGAAGGTCTCGGGCAGCTGGCTGGGGACGTCCTGGTAGAGTGAGCCGCCAAAGGTAACATTGAGTACCTGAATGCCCCGGCAGATGCCCATCAGTGGCTTGTTGTCCTCACGGGTCCAGCGGGCCAATGTAATCTCGGCCTCGTCGCGCTGGCGATCAATATCGCCAAGCTCGGGGATGGGCTCCTCGCCATAGTAGGCAGGATCTACATCCACGCCACCAGGCAGCAGAATGCCGTCACACAGCCCATAGAGCGCCCGCACCACATCGATGTTGTCGGTGAGGTGGATCAGGAGGGGCGTACCGCCGGCAACCTCGATCGTACCCAGGTAGGTCGGGCGCACTGCCATCAGGGCGCTGCCACCTCCGTCCTGGTTGTTCATACACGACACGCCAATGATCGGTCGCTTCATCCTCTAGTCTCCTGTGGGAAAGGCAGCGCCCAATCTGCAATCTAGAGAAGAGGTAAATCTCAGGCCGCCAGGGCGGAGCTTGAACGACATGTGGCGCAGTTCTCGACGAAGGCATGGAAGAGCGACTTCCAGCGCCGGTCGGCCGATGCCTGGAGCGCCTCGGGATGACACTGCACACCGACGATGAAGCTATCGCCCTGGCCTTCCACCGCCTCGATGATCCCATCAGGCGCCCAGGCCACCGCCCGCAGACCTGGAGCAATATCCCTCAGCGACTGGTGGTGGAGCGAGTTGACAGCCATTGTCTGTACGCCCATGAGCTGGGCAAATCGCGAGTCGGGGGCGATAGAGATATCGTGAGCCATATACGTCCAGTCCTCGCGATCATAGGAGAGCGTGTGCCGTAGGCTCCCATCGATCTGGCTGGGGATATCCTGATAGAGAGTGCCGCCGAGGGCCACATTGATCACCTGGATGCCCCGGCAGATCCCCAGCACAGGCTTGGACTCGGTGATCGCCCAGCCGGCCAGCGGTAGCTCGGCTTCATCACGCGCGAGATCCACCAGTCCAAGCTTCTCGTGCGGGGTGTCACCATAGATACTCGGCGCAATATCGCCGCCCCCAGAGAGCAGGATGCCGTCGAGGCTCTCGTAGAGCACGCGCAGCGTCGCCTCGTCCGCTACCGGAGGGATGAGGAGCGGCGCACCGCCAGCCTGTAAGATGGCGTCTACATATGTCTGGCGATGCCCGTATGATGGCGGGCACCATGCCTGGTCATGGAAGGTACCACACGAGATGCCAATCAGAGGTTTCATTGATGCGCTCGCTCCTCGTACTTGGATATGTTTGCCCCACGCCCCGCGCCGGGCCAGGATATTCGTGCATTATAGCACAGGGCTGTGGCCGTCTCTGACGATGCAAATCAGCGTCGCGGCATCTGAAACGCCGCACTATCTAGGCTGATCGTGACTGGCCCATCATTCACCAGTGAGACACGCATGTTGGCACCGAACACGCCCGACTCGACGGTGAGGCCCATCGCCCGCAGCGCGGCGGCGTAGGTGTCAACCAGCGGCGCGGCAATCTCGGGCGGGGCCGCTCTGGTGAAGCTAGGGCGCCGGCCCTTGCGCGTGTCGGCGTAGAGCGTGAACTGCGAGACAACCAGCGCTGATCCGCCAACATCGATCAGCGAACGGTCAAATCGACCGGCCTCATCGGCGAAGATACGCATCTGGGCCGTCTTCTCGGCCAGCAGCCGTGCCTCGGCCTCTCCATCGCCGTCCCCCACGCCAAGCAGCACCAGAAGCCCGGCCCCAATCATGCCGACGACCTGACCCTCGACCTCAACCGACGCCTGTGAGACTCGCTGGATGATCGCCCGCATAGGCCCGACCTGTCCCTTGTCTGCTATCCGCTGTTCCCTACGACTCGGCGAGCTGGGCGAAGACGAGGCGGCCAGTCTGGGTTTGGTGCAGCCGGATAACGACAACCTCCGCAGACTGGCCGATCAGGTGGCGAGCATCCTCAACGATCACCGGGGTGCCGTCTTCCAGATAGCCAACCCCCTGCTGGCGGGCATTCCCCTCATTCCGGATCATCACATGGAGCCGCTGGTCTTGGGTCACCGGCGGGCGCACGGCTTCGCTCAGCTGGTTGAGGCTGAGTACGGTTACGCCCTGGAGACCAGCGACCCGGTTCAGGTTGAAGTCGTTGGTGATGATCGGGCATCCGTACTGGCGAGCCATGGCCACCAGTTTATCATCAACCTTTGTGGCCCCCGAGACCTCAACATTCATCACCTCGACAGGGAGTGCGGACTGCTTCTGCATCCCGTTGAGCAGCTCAAGGCCACGCCGCCCCTTCGCGCGGCGCAGATCATCGCTCGAGTCGGCGAGCTGCTGGAGTTCAGCGAGCACGAAACCGGGGATAATCAGGGTGCCCTCTATGAACCCCGTCTGCGCCACAGCGGCAATCCGGCCATCGATGATAGCGCTAGTATCAACGATCAGGCGGCGGGCAGGCGGTGCGCTCTCGCTGGTATTGAGGGTCAGGGTCGGGGCTGCCCGTCGCCAATTCCGCAGACTCTCGACGATATCGCGCTTACGGAATATGGAAATCGTGCCGCCAAGGTAGGCCAGAAGCGCTGCGGCAAGCGTCGGCAGGTAGTAGCTGAACGGTGCCGGCAGCAACGATATCGGCACCGTGAGCAGCACGGCGAAGATCAGGCCCGCCATCACCCCCGCACCAATCAGGAAGAGATCGCTGAGCGGTACATTTCGCGAGTGGCGTAGAAGATCCTCAACCGGCTCGATAGTGAGCCGGGGGGTGACGAGGAGGCCGAGCCCGGCACCGGCGAGCAGCAGCAGCTGGGTGGCGAACCGCTGGAGATCATCGGGGCGCGGGTTCGACAGCGATCGCCCGGTGGCCCATCCGAGATACGCCAGCGCAAGCATCCCTGCGATGCGGGCCAAAAAGTTGAGGCTAACCTTCATAGTCGGGGTACAGAGTATAGGATGCAAGGAACAGGATTCAGGTACGCGCACAGGGTCGTTAATATGCCTGGTTGCGGCGACCTATCTGCACGCTGTTCCCTATTCCCTACTTATGGGCAATCAGATCCACAACATCGGCGAGCGAGCGAGCGGGGATGAGGGTGCTCCCTGTCGGCGGACTTACCTGCGAGACAGAAGGCAGCACCGCGTGGTGGAATCCGAGCTTAGCCGCCTCGCTCAGGCGGCGCTCGATCTGGCTGACGCTACGCAGCTCTCCGGACAGCCCAATCTCGCCGAGCAGCGCCATATCGGCGGCAATGGGCTGGTTGCGAAACGACGAGGTGATCGCCATAGCGACCGCCAGGTCGGCGGCGGGCTCGCTGATCCGCAGGCCGCCGACAATATTGACATAGATATCTTGGTTGAATAGTGGCAGGCCGACCCGTTTGGTGAGCACCGCCACCAGCATCAGCAGGCGGTTTGGGTCGAACCCATTGGTGGTGCGCCGGGGCTGCGCGCTGCTTGTATTTGAGGTGAGCGCCTGCACCTCAACCAGCAGGGGCCGGGTGCCCTCCATCGTCACCGCAACTGACGAGCCCGGCGTACCCGTGCTGCGCTCGGCGAGAAAGACGGCCGAGGGGTTCAGCACCTCGCGCATGCCGTCGCCTGCCATCTCGAAGACGCCGACCTCGTTCGTCGAGCCGAAGCGATTCTTCACGCCGCGCAGCAGCCGGTACTGGTGGAAGCGGTCGCCCTCAAGGTAGAGCACCACATCCACAATATGCTCAAGCACGCGCGGGCCGGCAATCGCGCCCTCTTTGGTAACGTGGCCAACTAAGAAGATGGGGATATGCAGCTCTTTCGCCAGGTGCATCAGGCGCAGCGCACCCTCGCGCACTTGCGAGACGCTGCCAGCCGCGCTGGTGAGCTCCTCCAGGTAGACCGTCTGGATCGAGTCGATGATCACCAGCTTCGGCATCAGCTCGCGGATCTGCTCAAGGATCGTGTCGAGGGAGTTCTCGGAGAAGACGTAGAGGTCGTCGGCGATCATGCCGAGGCGCTCGGCGCGTAGCTTGATCTGCTGGGCAGACTCCTCGGCGCTGACGTAGAGGGCCGGGCCGACATCGGCGGCGAACTGTGCGGCCACCTGCGAGAGCAGCGTGGTCTTCCCGACGCCCGGGTCGCCGCCGATCAGGACGACGGAGCCGGGGACAAGTCCCCCGCCGAGGACACGGGTGAACTCCTCGCCGAGGACGGGGAGGCGCTGGAATCCTCCAATGGCGACATCGCTCAGTCGCTGGGGCCGCGCGCCGACAATCGCGCGCTCACGCACCTTGCCGCTGGGTTGTTTAGCCTCGACCTGCTCAACAAAGCTGTCCCAGGTGCCGCAATCGGGGCACTTCCCCATCCAGCGGCTCTGCTGGGCACCACACTGCTGGCAGACGAAGATGGTGCGTGTCTTGGCCATGGTGGCATTATACCACCCAAGGGCGTATAGACACGCTACAGAACGACCGCCCCGCGTCCTATACGCATGATGTTTATGGCTGCCGCCCTAATGGATAATGTCGTAGAGCAATCTCAACCCCACTGGTACAGCTCTACGATATCATCTACCTCATGTGTCTCGCACATGCCGTAGGTGGGCTTCGGTGATTCGGTGAGTAGCCCTTTGATCAGGCCGCAGATGAGCCACTTGATGCGACCAAGCACACGTGGCGGGCGAAGATGAGCCATCTCATTCAGAGCGGGCATAATCACCATCACCATAAAGACAGAAGCATAACGCCATAGGGCGAAGAAGTGGCCATGCCGTAGCAGCTGGCCGTAGATCCCTCCCAGGCCAAACATATTATTGCGAATGAGCTTCCGACCTTGATCATAGGTGCGAAAGCCATGATGAATAATGTCAGTCGTGTGTGTACGGTAAACCTGATAGCCTGCGACAAGCGCACGCAGGGTAAAATCCGTATCGTCACCGCTGCGGAAGGGCGAGCCCGGCCCAAAAAGTAAGCTAAACCCATCGATCATCTCAGCGGCTTCCCGCCGTATCGCCATGCCGGCACCGATACCGATATTCAGCCCATCGCTTGTCTGCCAGTGGGCCAGATCCTCAACCAGAAATGAGCGTGAGCTAACACAATCAGGAACAAAGCCGGCCTGGCTATCATGGGGGGCGGCAATCACATTACAGAAGACGACACCGACCTTCGGGTAGCGTACAAATGGCTCAACCATCTGACTGATCCAGTCTGGCGGCACCTCACAGTCATCGTCGGTTAGTAGCACAAGATCGGTTGTGATAAAGGAGAGGGCGAGGTTTTCCGCACGGCTCTTCCCCCGGAGTCTGGTATGGATATACTGTAAGCGAGAGTCATCACGAAATCCTTTGATCGCCTGCTCGGTACACCGATCACTGCTCTGGTCAATAATAAGTAGCCTGACGTTAGGGTAGGTGCAGGCAAGGATGCTGCGGATTGTCATAACAATGGACTCACCGCGATCACGAGTACAGACAAGAACCGTCACCGAGGGTGTTTGGGTTGCGGACGTGGTGGTAAGGGTTGTTGTTAGCATAGTGTTCATGGTGTCCTAGTAGGATGCTACTTTCCTCTATCGTATCACGTGGCCATTATAGAAATCGAACCCGTTCGTGCAAAAAACGGCTGATGCCTGGCTAAAGTTACTCTTGAGCGGGCAGATGAACGATATGCCATCGTACAGAGGCTCTCAATGCAAAAAAAAGCGAGGGCCAGGGAAGGGTTCAACCCTTCCCTGGCCCTCGTGTGAGGCTGGACAGACTATCTAGACAAGCGCCGGGCTCTCCTCGGGCTCGGCTGAGCCAGCCTCCTCAGCATCGATCTGCCGCTGGGAGCGCAGCCGCAACAGGTCGTCCTGCGTGTCAATGACAACCATGTCGCCCGTCTGGAAGCGACCGGCGAGCAGCCCCTCGGCCAGGGGGTCCTCGATCAGGTTGGTGATGATACGGCGCAGGGGCCGGGCTCCGAAGGCCGGGTCGTAGCCACGGCGGGCCAGAAGGTCGAGCGCATCGGTACGAACATCGATTGTGATCTGATGCTCGGCCAGCTGGCGCTGCACCCGCTTGAGCATGATCGTGGTGATCTGGTGAATCTCCTCGGTGGTGAGCGGGTGGAAGATAATCGTCGCGTCGATACGGTTGAGGAACTCGGGCCGGAAGAGCTGCTTGAGCGCGTCGTCCACCTTGCGCCGGGTGTCGTCGCTGTCGATCTCGTTGGAGTTACCGCCGAAGCCGATGCGCGATGCGCGGCGGATGTGCTCGGTGCCGACGTTGCTGGTCATGATGATGATCGTGTTGCGGAAATCGACCTTGCGGCCCTTGCCGTCGGTGAGGTTGCCGTCCTCCAGCACCTGGAGCAGCAGGTTGAAGGCGTCGGGGTGGGCCTTCTCGATCTCATCGAAGAGCACCACGCTGTAGGGCTTGCGGCGCACTGCGTCGGTGAGCTGGCCGCCCTCGCCGTAGCCGACATAGCCGGGGGGCGAGCCGACCAGGCGCGAGGTGGTGTGGCGCTCCTGGAACTCGGACATGTCGATCTTGATCAGGCTCTCCTCGGAGCCAAACATGAACTCGGCCAGAGTCTTGGCCAGCTCTGTCTTGCCGACGCCGGTGGGGCCGAGGAAGATGAAGCTGCCGATCGGGCGCTTGGGGTCCTTGAGACCAGCGCGGGCGCGGCGAACCGCCTTGGAGATGGTGACGATCGCCTCCTGCTGGCCGACGACGCGGCCGTGGAGGAAGCTCTCCATCTGCATCAGGCGGAGGGTCTCATCGCCCTTGAGGCGGGTGACGGGGATGCCCGTCCACATCCCAACGACCTCGGCGATGTCCTCCTCGGTGACATAGGGCCGGTCGATGGTGCGCTCGCCGCCCTCGGCGCCCATATCGCTCTCGATCTGGGTGATGCGGGCCTGCATGCGATCCTCGCGCTCGCGCATATCGGAGGCCAGTTCATACTGCTGGTCCTCGATGGCGGCCTCACGCTCCTTGCGCAGCGCCTCCAGGCCGCGCAGGGCGTCGCGGAGCTGCGGCGGGGTGGCCGAGCGGTACATGCGCACACGGGATGCGGCCTCATCGATCAGGTCGATCGCCTTATCGGGGAGCTGGCGGTCGGGCACATAGCGGGCGGAGAGGGCGGCGGCGGCCTTGATCGCCTCGTCGGAGATCTGGAGCTGGTGGAAGTCCTCGTAGCGCGACTTGATGCCGCGCAGGATCAGAACCGTATCCTCCAGGCTCGGCTCATCGACCATCACCGGCTGGAAGCGCCGCTCCAGGGCGGCGTCGCGCTCGATATACTTGCGGTACTCATCGAGGGTGGTGGCACCGATCGTCTGGAGCTCGCCGCGCGAGAGGGCCGGCTTGAGGATGTTGGCCGCATCGAGGGTGCCCTCGGCACCGCCAGCGCCAATGATCGTGTGGAACTCATCGATGAAGAGAATGCAGCGGGTCTCCTTGATCTCATCGATCACCCGCTTGAGGCGCTCCTCGAACTGGCCGCGGTACTTGGTGCCAGCCACCAGGGCGCCCATGTCGAGGGTGACAACGCGCTTACCCTTGATGCTATCGGGGACATCGCCCTGGATAATGCGCTGGGCGAGCCCCTCGACGATCGCCGTCTTACCGACGCCGGGCTCGCCGATCAGGGCGGGGTTATTCTTGGTGCGCCGCGAGAGGATTTGGATGACGCGCTCGATCTCGTGGTTGCGGCCGATGATCGGGTCAAGGCGACCGGCCTCGGCCATATCGGTGAGGTCGGTGCCGAGGGCGTCCAGATAGGGCGTCTTCGACTGGCGCTGGGCGGCGGGCTGGCCAGCGGTGCCGCGCTGCTCGGCGGAGCCAGCGGTGCCATGGCGGAGCACGCGCATCACCTGGTTGCGAACCTGCTCCAGGGAGACGCCCATAATATCGAGGACGCCGGTGGCCACGCCCTCGCCGTTGCGGACGAGGCCAAGCAGCAGGTGCTCGGTGCCGATATAGTGATGGTTGAGGCGATTAGCCTCTTCAATCGCGTATTTAATCACCTTCTGGGCGCGAGAGGTGAGCTCCTGATCGTTAAGTGTGGCGCCCTCGCCGACGCCGACAATAAACTCAACCGCGCTGCGCGCCTGGGCCAGCTTCACCCCGAGGTCATCGAGCACGCGGGCAGCGATCCCCTCGCTCTCGCGGATCAGCCCGAGCAAGATATGCTCGGTGCCGATGTAGGGGTGGTTAAAGCTGCGCGCCTCCTCGGTTGCGAGCTGAAGCACCTGCTTCGCCCGCTTGGTGAATTTGCTGTAGAGGTCAGACATAGTGTTCTCCGCTAGCTATCCAGGCAGCCAGCATATGCCGCCTGGATCGAGTACAAGCAAACCGACGCCCGCAGGGGGATGGGTCAAGGCACGACGGAGGGCATCGGTACTCATCCATGGGCCGCAAGCTACGAGCAGGGAATGACCGGAGCGTTGCGAGGTGTGAGTGCGCACGTGCCGAAGGAGTTTGTGGCTCCTCCAGCACACCACTGGGCGGCCAGGGCGTGCGCCATTGCACGGCCTAGTCGCTATCAGATCCGCCGTCATCGTCATCGGCTGGCTCGTCGCCCTCACGGTTCAGGCGAAGGCTCAGTCCCATGCGCTTCCGGGCGGGGTCAATGCGGATAATGCGTGCCTGGACAGTGTCGCCCTCAGCGACCACCTCTTTGGGGTGCTGGATGCGCTCATCGCCCATCTCCGAGATATGGATCAGACCTTCGATCCCATCCTCGATCCGAGCGAAGGCACCGAAGGAGGCCAGCTGTGTGATCGTACCCTCGACCACCTGGCCGAGCTGATAGCGCTCTCCGGCGCGCGTCCACGGCTCGCTCTGGGTGCGCTTGATCGACAGTGCAATCCGCTTGCGATCATGGTCGATGCTGATGATGGAGACCTGGACGGTATCGCCGGGTTTGAGCACCTCGGAGGGGTGCTTGACGCGGCTCCAGGATATCTCGGACAGGTGAACGAGGCCATCGGCACCGCCGATATCGACAAAGGCACCAAAGTCACACACCGAGCTAACGATGCCACTGCGCACATCGCCCTCGCTGAGATGGGAGAGCAGCTCGTCCTTCTTCGACTCGCGGGCCTCTTGGACGGCCTGGCGCTCGGAGAGGATCAGGCGATTGCGGTTACGGTTGATCTCAATGACCTTGAGCTGGAGATCAGTGTTCACCATTCTCGCCATGTCACTTTGCTTCTGGGTCTCGGGGCCGCGGCTGATCCCGTTCACCTGCGAGGCCGGCACAAAGCCGCGGACGCCGTCGAGGTTGACGAGAAGGCCGCCCTTGTTATAGTTCACCACACGGGCCGTGATCACATCGCTCTTCTCGAAGGCGGTCTGGAGAACGCGCCAACTCTTCTCTTGTCGAGCCTTATCGACAGAAAGGATCGCCCGTCCCTCTTTATCTTCCGACTGGACGATAAACACCAGCAGTTCGCTGCCGATATGAAGGCCAGCGCGATCCTCGGCTGGCAGCGACTGCATCTCCCGCGAGGGTACGACCCCCTCGGCCTTCGCCCCGATATCGACCAGGAGTTCGTCCCTGTCGATTCGCATGACCGTTCCGTCCACCGTATCGCCATACTTCAGATTGCGATAGTCGTGGGCAGGGTCGCTTAGGAACTGCTGCATCAGCGCCAGTTCCTCTTCCTCATCGATCATGCCATTGTCCCGCAGCTCTGGCAGGTGTTGTGTGTCTGGGCCAGTAGGTGTGCCCTTGCGTTCTTCCATGCGCGTCCTTCATAAAGGAAGGCCAGGACCCATGTAGCGACCGGGGGATGTGCGTACAGTGGGTATCATTATACGCCGACAAGAATCAAAACGCAAGGGATCGAGTGGCAAGCATAGCGCATACTAATGCACTAAAACCGACTTCTGAGGTGGATTTGGTGCGCTGAGGAGGGGCGGCTTCGATATATCCCAGGAATGATTTTTATCACACACCGATGTGCGTTTATGGCCTGATAATGGCAAAAAGTGGCAATAGGCACCCAGGGACAGGGGTTAATCTTCGCGGAGAATATAGCCAGCGCCGCGAACCGTCTGGATGAGTCGCGGATCACCGCTGGACTCAAGCTTCTGGCGCAAGTAGCGAACATAGACCTCGATAATGTTGCTCTCGCCGCCGAAGTCGTAGCCCCAGACCCGGTCGTAGATCACCTCACGGGTGAGCACCTGGTTGGGGTGGCGCATAAACAGGTCGAGCAGGTCGTACTCTTTTGCCGTCAGCTCGACCCGACGGTCGCCGACGCGCAGCTCGCGGGCGGCGGTGTCGAGGGTGATGTTCGCGAAGCGCAGCACGTCCATCTGCTGGGCAGACTGGCGGCGGCGCATCTGGACGCGGATGCGGGCGAGCAGCTCGGCGAAGGCGAAGGGCTTGACGAGGTAGTCATCGGCACCGGCCTCAAGGCCCGTCACCCGCTCGGGGATGCCGTCGCGGGCGGTGAGGATGATGATCGGGACATCGGAGGCGGCGCGCAGGCGGCGGGCGACCTCGATCCCATCGATCCCAGGGAGCATCAGGTCGAGGACAACCAGGTCGTGCGGGTTCTCGCGGGATGCGGCGAGACCCTGGGCACCGTCATTCGCCACCGTGACCTGAAAGCCCTCAAGGATCAGACCCCGGCGCAGGTAGTTGGCGATCTCCTGCTCGTCTTCGATGATGAGGATGCGCTGCTGCATAGGGGTATTCTAGCACAAGCGGGAGGGCGTTTGGATCACGAAAGGCACGGAAGGGGCGGAAGATGCGAACGCGAAGGGCGCGAACGCCCTTGCTGAACGCGCAGAAACATCGTATGCTGCAAGCTCTGCAGTTGAAGGAGCGCAAACATGAACATCGAGAGCCTTGTGGCAGGCTGCGTGCGCCAGATTGAGTCGCGCCACGCCGCTCGCGAGCAGGCGATTGGGGTCTCGCGGGGGCTGATCCGCAGCTGCGCGAACAGCATCCGGGCGGCGCACCGGGCCGAGTTCGTTGAAGCCGAGCGGCTGCTGGGCGAGGCTGCGGCGATGGCCGAGCGGCTGCGCGCGGCCACATCTGAAAGCCCGGAGATCCGCCACGCCGGCTACACCCAGGACGCATTGAAGGAGTTGGTCGAGGCGCATCTGGTGCTGGCCTTCCTCTCCGGCGGCGAGCCGCCCTCAGCCGAGGCGATCGGCGTGGAGCCGGCGGCCTACCTCAACGGGCTGGCCGAGGCGGCCAGCGAGCTGCGCCGGGCCATCCTCGACGGCCTGCGCCGGGGCGAGACGGCCCGCGGCGAGGCGCTGCTGCGGATCATTGATGATGTCTACAGCACGCTGGTGACGGTGGACTTCCCTGACGCGGTGACGGGCGGCCTGCGGCGGACGACCGACGCCCTGCGCGGGGTGCTGGAGCGCACCCGTGGCGATATGACGGCGGCTATCCGACAGGATCAGCTGGTGGCGGCGATGCGCGAGCTTGAGGGAAAGCTCGGGTGATCGATCTCCCGTAAGGACGCAGCGTGCTGCGTCCCTACACTTACGCATATGCTGGAAGAGCAACACAACAACCTGGGCACGGCGGCGCTACCAGCGGCGGTGCTGGCGGCGATCACGGCCTGCGCCGACGCCTGCCGGGGCACGCTGCACCAGCTGGAGGATGAGCGCGAGCGGCTGCGCGCCGCGCTGGATCGGCGGATCAGGCCGGCCCCCGACGGGCGGGCGCGTCGGCTCTGCGCGGTGGATGGCTCCCACGCCACGGTGCCGGCCGCCGGGGCCACCTTCGCGGCCATCGCTGCGGCGGCGGTGGAGGAGGCCACGCTGACTGACCAGGATGTGCTGGTGCAGCTAATGCCGCCGGTGGAGGAGCTAGAGAGCATTCTGGGCGGGCTGCGCTGCGTGATGGAGCTGCGTCTGCTGGCCCGGCGGATCAGGGCCACCAGCAGCGGTCTGTTTGTGCTCGATGGCTCGTTCTACTCGGTGCTGATCGAGATCAACCGGCTGCTGGTGCGCTACGCCCAAGATCATCGGGGTGGCGCTGCGCCGGCCTGGTGGGATAGCTTCGAGGAGCTGATCACAGGATTCTTCCGCGATGATGACTGGCGGCTGGTGCTAGAGTGTCGGCGCGTGGTGGCTCACCCGAAGTCGGCCACGGCGGCCGATGATGTGCTGGCCCTTGCGCCGCATCTGAGCGGCGTGATCACCGACCGCACCCTCTGGACGAGCGTGCTGAATGCGGGCGAGTACGCGCTGCCGGTGCCACTCATCCGCAGGGATCGCACCCATCTGCTCACCGGCTACCGCAACCCGGCGGCGGGCGACTTTAAGGCGCTGCGCACGGTGATCGAGCATGCCTACGGCCAGCTCTATGTGCTCTACTATCGTCCCGACACCCTCGGCCCGGCCTACCGGCTGGAGCTGCCGGCGGCTCTGATCGCCCGCGAGCCGCTGGGCGCGGTGCTGGCCACCTTTCGCGGCGCGCTTCAGATCAGCAGCGTGCAGGAGCCGCTCCCGCAGTTCCTGGCCGATGCGATCTGTCGCCAGCTTGGGCACGCCCTGGCCGCCACCGCTGAGGGTGCTCGCACCACCCTCCAGCGCGACTTCGATATGCCCACGGTGCAGCGCTACCTTGGCCCGTACCGCACGCCGCGCTAGGACAAGATTGCGGGTAGTTAGCGTCATAGTCCGTCCAGGAACCCATCAGCGCAGCACCTCCACCAGGGCGGCGGTGGCCGGGGCGAGGTGCTGCACCAAGCCATCGACCGCGCCCTGGAGCGGTGCAAACAGCAGGCTCGGGAAGAGACCGGCGGCCACCATGGCGATGGCCAGCAGCGCGAGGGAGACCCCCTCGCGTCGGCTCAGGTCGCGCAGCCCCTCGTCGTCGCGGGCATCGCCCATAAAGCCGATGCGGAACATGCGCAGCATATAGGAGGCCACCAGGATCACGCCGATCACCGCGCCGCCGGCGAAGGGCCAGCCGAGCGTGGGCGAGCTGAAGGTGCCCTGCATGATCGTGAACTCGCCGATGAAGGCGTTGAGGCCGGGCAGGCCCATACTGGCCAGGATCACCAGGAGCGTGAGCCCGCCGAAGACCGGCATTGTCTTCCAGAGGCCGCTGAATGCCGTGATCTCACGGGTGCCCCGGCGCTCGTAGAGCACCGCAACGATCAGCAGCAGGGCGGCAGTGTTCACGCCGTGGGCCAGCATCTGCACCACCGCGCCGCTGATGCCGATCGCGTTGAGCGCGAAGATGCCCAGGGCGATGGCGTTCATATGGCTCACCGAGGAGTAGGCCACCAGCCGCTGCATATCCGTCTGGGCGTAGGCCGTAGTCGCCGCATAGATGATCCCGATCACGGCGAGGATGGCCACGGCTGGCGCGGCCCACTGCGACGCCTGCGGGAACAGGGCCAGGTTGAAGCGGATCAGACCGTAGGTGCCGAACTTCGACATGACGGCGGCGAGCATGATCGCCACCGGGGTGGGCGCGGCGCTGTAGGCGGCGGGCACCCAGGTGTGGAAGGGCCAGAGCGCCAGCTTGATCGCGAAGGCGGCGAAGAAGGCCCCGAAGAGCAGCCGCTCGATGGCCGGGTCGATCACAAACGCACCCGATCGCACATCGGCGACGATGGTGCCGATGTCGAAGGTGGTCGCGCCCTGCTGCGCGTGAAGCATGTAGACGCCGATGATGCCGAGCAGCATCAGCACCGAGCCGCTGAAGGTGTAGAGGAACATCTTCAGCGCCGCGCGCGGGCCGTCTGCGCCGCCCCAGATGCCGATCAGGAAGACCACCGGGATCAGCGCGACCTCCCAGAACACATAGAAGAGCAGCATGTCCTGGGCCATGAAGGTGCCCAGCATAGCCGACTCGAAGGTCAGGAGCAGGGCGAGCATCCCGCGCTGTCGGCCCTCGGGCTGGCCCCAGGTGGCCCCGATGGCAAAGGGAGCCAGCAGGGTCGTCAGCACCACCAGCCAGATGCTCACCCCATCGATGCCAAGGTGGTAGCTGCTCCCCCACGCAGGAATCCAGGGCAGCGCGGGCTCAGCCATGCCCTGCGGGGATGCCGCCCCGCCCAGGTACATCGCCGCCGCCGCCAGCGCCGCCGCCAGCGCCGCGATCACGAAGCCGAGGGCCGTCCGGCGCTGCGTCTCGGCCTGCTCGGCGGGCACGAACATCAGGGCCAGGGCGCCCAGGGCCGGGAGCCACAGTGTGATCGAGAGGATGGGGAATCCGAGCACATTCATAGGTACTGTCGCCTTATGCCAAGGGTACAGCGTGCTGGTGGATATTCGTGAGCAGGTTCACGATGTCAGTTATACGCCGAAAATGTGCGTTTGTCAATGTAACTAGCACCACCTTCTCGTGGCACATGTCACGCTGTACTGTGTCTACGCCTTATACAGCAGGTCCATGTAGCGTCGCAGCAGGTCACTCACCACGCCCTTGAGCGGCAGCGACGCCGCCAGGCCGTAGACCGGGGCCATGCCGCTGCGTGCGCGCGGGCTGGCCCGCACCTCCGCCACCGCCGCGCCCAGGTCGCCGAGGAATCGCTCAGCCACGCCCGGCTGGGCGTGGCGAAGTGTGACCGCGAGGTGAATGGCTGGCGGGCGGTGCAGTCCGTTTAGGCTCCAGCCGCGTCGGCTCATCAGCTCAAGGATCTGGAAGATGTTCAGCTCAGGCGCGCTGAAGGCGATCACCCAGAGCGGGTCGCCCAGCACGCGCAGCCCGGGGATGGCCGCGACCCCGCGACGGATGGTTGCCGCCGCCTCCAAGATCTGGCGGGTGGCATCCAGATAGCCCCGCTCGCCGGTGGCGACCAGCGCCGCCCAGCAGGCTGCGCTCAGCCCGCCGGGGCGGCTACCGGCCAGCGTCGGCGAGAAGTACAGCCCGCCCGGCCAGTCCGGCGTGGTGTAATACTGGTAGTGGCGCAGCTCGCGGCCTCGGTAGAGGATGACCGAGGTGCCCTTTGCGGCATAGCCGTACTTGTGGGTGTCGACCGAGAGCGAGGTCACGCCCGGCAGCGCGAAGTCGAAGTCTGGCACCGGGTAGCCCAGCCGACGCGCCCAGGGCAGCACGAAGCCGCCCAGGCACGCGTCTACGTGCATGCCGACCCCGTGGCTGCGGGCCAGCCCGGCCAGTTCGCCAATTGGGTCGATCGTCCCGTGGGGGAAGCTCGGTGCCGAGCCGACCAGAGCGATGGTGCGGCGGGTGATCGCCCGGCCCATAGCCGCCACGTCGGCTCGGTAGTCTGGCCCCACCGGCACGCGCACCAGCTTCACCCCGAACAGCTGCGCCGCCTTGTCGAAGGCCGCGTGGGCGCTGGTCGGGACAACCAGCTCGGGCCGGCGGACGCCCCGCCGCGCCCTGGCCCGGTCGCGATATGCCTTCACCGCGAGCAGGATGCTCTCGGTGCCGCCCGAGGTCACTGTGCCGCAGACCTGCTCCTCTGGCTCACGGTCTAGCTGCCCGCCGCCGAGCATAGCTGCAGTCATTGCCACGATCTCGGCCTCGTAGCGGGTGACGCTCGGCCAGATGTCGGCGTGGAGCGGGTTGCTCTGCGAGCCGAGCGCATAGGCATTGTTGAGCAGCGCGATATGCGCGGGGTCGCCGTGATAGACCGCCCCCGAGACGAAGCCGTTGCGCCAGTGGCTCTCCTCGCGGGCGGCCAGATCAGCCAGCTCGCCCAGGATGGCCGCGTGCTCGCGCCCCTCGCTGGGCAGCCGAGTCAGCGCAGGGCGTTCGGCGCGGTAGGGCTTCAGCGCAGGCTCCAGATCGGCCAGCATCTGATCATAGGTCCGCTCGATGCGTCGACGCAGCGGCGGCAGCCGCAGCGCCGCCCGCTCCAGCCCGGCGGTGGCCCGCGCCCCCGCCGCGCGGAGGGCGCTCAGGAATGGTGTCGGCATTGCTCTCCCTGTATGCGGTCTACCCATTTAGCCTAGCGTACATGCCCCGCGTCGCCCGGTAGAGGCCCAGGTACTCGCGGAAGAGCCGGTCATACACTGGCCTTGTCCGCTGGTTGGGGGTGAAGGTGCTCGCGACCGGCACCCGCGAGCCCAGGCCGACGTAGGGCGCGTGGCCGAGGGCGGCAGCGGCGAGTAGCCCGGCGCCACGGGCATTGATCTGAACCGGGGCGGCGACCTGGCGGATGGGCCGGTCGAGCACGTCGGCGTAGATCTGGCACCACAGCTCGGATGTCGCGCCGCCGCCGGCGATATTGATCGCCTCCAGTCGGCGTCCAATGAATCGCTCGACGTGGCCGAGCAGCCAGCGCGAGTTATAGGCCACGCCCTCAAGCACCGCCCGCACAACCTGGGCTCGCGTGGTGTCCAGCGACAGGTTGAACAGCCCGCCGCGCAGGGTGTGGTCTTCGACCGGGGTGCGCTCGCCGTAGAGCCAGGGGGTGAAGATCAGGCCGCCGCTACCGGCGGGAACCCCGGCGGCCAGGTCATCGAAGCGCCGGTAGGCATCTGCGGGGCCTGGGCCGAGGGCCAGGGCGTCGTCTGGGAAGATCAGGCCGTCGCGCAGGAAGCGCAGGCAGGCCCCGGCGCACTCCTGCTCGTTTATCAGCAGGTAGCGACCGGGCAGGGGCGAGGGCAGCGAGGCCATATTGTGCAGCAGGTCGGCCTTCTTAAACGGCACGTGGCAGGTCAGCCACGACGATGTGCCGATATACAGGTTGGCCGCGTAGTCGTCCACCGAGCCCGCGCCGATCGCCGCAGAGTGTAGATCAGGCGTGCCGACCACCACCGGCAGACCGGCAGGCACACCCAGTTCGGCCGCCGGCCCAGGCATCAGTGGGCCAAGCACACTATCGCCCGGCAGCAGCTCGGGCAGCTTCTCGCGGGCGACGCCGGCCATAGCCAGCAGTCCCTCGTCGTAGCGCACATGGCGCGCATCGCGGTTGTCAGTCACCCAGTGCAGGATGATCGAGTCGAACGAGGCGGCCCGGCGTCCAGTCAGCACTAGGTTCAGATAATCTTTCGGCTCCAGGAAGGTCGCCGCCGCCCGGTAGATCTCAGGCCGCGCATGCTTAAGGTAGAGGATGTGCGCGATCGAGTCCTTGCCGGCGTGGGTCGGCGCTCCGCCGGTCAGCCGTAGCCAACGCAGCAGCTTGCCCGGCCCGTAGCCCTGGATGCGCAGCGGCCCGCCGGTCATCCGTCGGACATAGGGCTCCCCGCGCGAGTCCATCCAGATCAGGGCGTTCATCAGCGGCGCTCCGGCCGCATCGACCGCGACCGTGCCCGACCACTGGGCGGTGCAGGCCACGCCGACAATACGCTCAGGAGCGACGGGTGTCTCGGCCAGCAGGTGCCGCGCAGCGGCACAGATCGCGGCCCACCAGTCCGCCGGGCGCTGCTCGGCGCCACCGCCGGGGAGCAGCAGCAGATCCACCGTCTCGACCGCGCAGCCGATCACCTCGCCCGTTGTCGCAACCAGGGCGACCTTGGGGCCAGAGGTGCCGAGATCAATCGCCAGGATGTAGGGTGAGTCAGACATGGGTCACCCTCTCTTGTTTTGGCACGTGTGATAGCGGCTCTAAGGCGCTTTAAACCTGCATCACGCCTCACGCACCACGTTGGGCAGCGGCTTTCCCAGCCAGCCCTCATACAGGTCGGCGAAGGTGCCCTCGGCGATGGCGGCGCGCACCTCGGCCATCAGGTTGAGCAGGAATGCCACATTGTGCAGGCTCACCAGGCGGATGCCGAGGATCTCCTTGGCCTTGTAGAGGTGGTGGATGTAGGCCCGCGAGAAGGTGCGGCAGGTCTCGCAGGTGCAGCCGGGCTGGAGCGGGCCGTCGTCATCGCGCAGGCTGGCGTTCTGCACGTTCAGCTTCCAGCGCCGCGCCGGGTCGCGCACGAGGGCCGTGCCGTGGCGGCCGAGGCGGGTCGGGCTGACGCAGTCGAACATGTCGATCCCACGGGCCACGCCTTCCAGCAGGTCGTCCACATCGCCCACGCCGAGCAGGTGGCGGGCCATGCCGTCGGGCATGTGCGGCACCGTCATGTCCACCACATCGTACATCTGAGCCTTGTCGCCGCCAAGCGAGCCGCCGATACAGAAGCCGTCGAATCCCATAGCGGCGAGATGCTCGGCGCTGGCCCGCCGTAGGTCGGGGAAGACCCCGCCGTGGACGATGCCAAAGAGGTACTGCTGCGGGTTCGGCAGGCTGGCCGGGACGCGCTCGCGGTGGGCGGTCAGGCAGCGGGCGGCCCAGCGGTGGGTGCGCTCCATGCTCTGGCGGGTGTACTCGTAGGTCGCCCGGAAGGGCGGCAGCTCATCGAAGCAGACGATGATGTCCGCGCCCAGGCCGTGCTGAATCTGGATGGAGCGCTCGGGCGTGAAGATGTGCCGCGACCCGTCGAGGTAGGACTTGAAGATCACCGCGTCCTCAGTCACCTTCACCATGCCCTTGAGCTGCTGGGGGTGCTGCGGGCGGCGGCCCTTGATCTCGTCGGCGATGCCGCCGTAGACCAGTGAGAAGACCTGGAAGCCGCCGCTATCCGTCAGGATCGGGCCATCCCAGCTGGCAAAGCCGTGCAGGCCGCCGTGGCGGGCGATGAGATCGTGGCCCGGCTGGAGGTAGAGGTGGTAGGTGTTGCCCAGAATAATTGACGCGCCGTGCTCGCGCAGCTCGCGGGGAGAGATCGCTTTGACTGTGCCGCGTGTGCCGACGGGCATGAATACGGGCGTGGCCACGTCGCCGTGGGCGGTGTGGACGACCCCGGCCCGCGCCCGGCTGTGCGCATCGCGGGCGGTAATGCTAAAAATGCTCATGGCTGCCAAGTATAGCAGAAGACTTGGTATGGAGTATGTGCTTGAGTGTATCGCCGGAACCCATGCCGATAGCTTGATTATTGACATTACCAGCGTGGCGGTTCGTCTACGCCCAGCGTCGGCGTGGCCTATCCGTGCAGCCGGTTACGGTTGGGCACGCCGCGGTCGCCAAGAAGGATACTGCTCGCTTGCTGCTGTTGCGGTGATTTGGACAAGTGCTCCCGAGCTGATCGTTACCACATAGATGTCGTAGCTGTCGCCTGGCTCTGATCCGCTCG
Source organism: Chloroflexales bacterium ZM16-3 (assembly GCA_004138175.2). Taxonomy (GTDB): domain Bacteria; phylum Chloroflexota; class Chloroflexia; order Chloroflexales; family Chloroflexaceae; genus Oscillochloris; species Oscillochloris kuznetsovii. Next base: position 26,532 of record RYFE02000054.1, read on the forward strand.
CCGTTAGCCCAGTGCGGTTCGAGGCGAACGCGATGCGTTGGCTGTCGGGAGACCACGCTGGCGTCGTGTCATCTGCCGGGCTGTTCGTGATCTGCTGCGTGATTGTCCCTTGAGTTGTCATAATGTAGATATCATTATCGCCGTCGCGGTCTGAGCGAAAGGCGATTCGCTCGCCGTCGGGCGACCAGGAGGGGAAGACTTCATTGGCCGGGCTGTTGGTCAGATCGGTCGGTGCGCCACCGTTGGCCACATCGAGCAGGTAGATATCGAAATTCCCGCTGCGATCCGAGGCGAAGGCGATCTGCTCGCCGTCGGGCGACCATGTGGGGTTGCCGTCGTTGGCCGGGCTGTCGGTCAGGCTGGTCGGTTCGCCTGAGCCATCGGCGTTGACCACATAGACATCCCAGTTGCCACCATGGTTGCTCTCGAAGGCGATCCGCTTTCCGTCGGGCGACCAGACCGGGTGCATGTCGCGGGCGGGGCCGCTGGTGAGCGCCGCCAGCCCCGATCCGTCGGCATTCATCAGGTAGATGTCGAAGGTGTTGCGGTCGGAGGCGAACGCGACCCGCTGCCCGTCGGGCGACCACGCGGGGGTGATCTCATCAAAGAGCAAGTTATCGGTCAGGGCGTTGCTCTGCCCGCTATCGATGGAGACCACCCGTAGGCTGCGCACGCCGCCGAGCGTCCCGGCTGCGAGCAGGATCTCATCGCTGGAGCGCAGCGGCGGCGGGGGCGGGAAACGCGGCGTCATCTCGTCGGCGGGGTGCTCGGTGAGCCTAAGCACGTCCTTGCCGCTATCGCTCATCGTATAGATCTCGAAGTTCCCGTCGCGGTTAGAGGCGAAGGCGATATGCCGTCCATCGCGCGCCCAAGATGGTGACTCATCATCGGCCGGGCCGTCGGTGATCGGGGTCTGAGCCGCGCCGTCGGCGTTCATCACATAGATATCACTCTGCCCGCCGCGCCGCCGCTCAAAGGCGATCCGCTGGCCATCGGGAGACCATGCTGGTCGTTCGTCGCTGGCGGCATTATTCGTCAAGTTAACGATAGTGCCTGACTGGTCAGCATTCGCCAGGTAGATCTCGCGGTTATTATTGGCGGTGGGGTCAGCTGCCGAGAAGGCGATCCGGGTGCCATCAGGCGACCATGCCGGTGCTCCAATCCGGGGCGGGTTGGCGAACAGGGTGTGGGTCTCGCCGCTCTCGACGGTGACGACTGCCAGCACCCGGTTCGCGCCATGTGTAGCCACATAGGCGATCTCGCTGCCGTCGGGCGACCATGATGGCTCACTGGCACCATCTGGCTCATCGGTAATTCGCCGCAGACCGCTGCCGTCAGGTGCGATCAGGTAAAGCTCGGCGGTGCCAGTGCGATCCGAGACAAAGGCGATCTGGCGGCGGTTCGGTGCCCAGTCGGGGTCATAGTCGCGGGCGGGGTGATCGGTCAGGCGGGCCAGCCCCGAGCCGTCTGCGTTCATCACAAAAATCTCCTCATTCCCGCCACGATCAGAGGAGAAGACGATCCGGTCGCTCGCGCCGGGGGCGGCGGTGGGGGTGGGCGCTGCGGTAGGCTGCTGATCGCCAGGCACCGCCGGGCTCGCAGTGTCGGCGGGCGGGCTGATGCTAGTCATGTCCGCACAGCCGGCGAGTGCGATCAGGAAGATCGCCGATAGCCGATAGCCAATAGCCAATAGGGTGCGATCGAGCCTTCTTTGTGGTCGCATGGCCCTCACCCCCTATCCCCCTCTCCCGCTGCGGCGGGAGAGGGGGGACTCGTGATATTGTCACCCATGCTGACCGGCCCCTCAACTCCCGACTCCTGACTCCTATCCTCCGTCTCCTGGGGCTGGATCTGCACAGGGATCGGCCCGTTGAGGTTGATCGTGCGGATGGGGAAGGGGATACTAATACCCTCCTCGCGGAAGCGGGCGCGCACGCGCTTGATGAACTCATGCTTGATCAGATATTGGTCGACGAAGGACTTAGCGCGTAGAATGACGTTGAAGTCGATGCTCGACGCGTTGAAGGTGTTATAACGGATGAATGGCGCAAACTTGGGCACTCCCCCTTCCACCTCCTCCATCACCTCGCTGCCAACCTCGGCTACCACACGCTCAACCTGCTCCAGGTCGCTGGCATAGCTCACGCCGATGGGCACAAGGACGGACTGCTCTGACTCGGGGCGGCTGTAGTTGACCACGATCGTGCTGGTCATCAGCGAGTTGGGGACGACGATCAGGTTATTCGAGAGCTGGCGGATGTAGGTGTCTGACCAGCGGATATCGGTGACGTAGCCCTCTTCGCCGGAGCTTAGGCGGACATAGTCGCCGGGGCGGATCTTGCTCGATGCGATCACGGTCATACCCGAGAACAGATTGGCTAGCGGGTCGCGCAGAGCCAGGGAGAGGCCAACGCTGCTGCCGGCCACGACGGTAAGCAGGGCACCGATGGGCACATTGTAGAAGCTGAGGATGGTGGCGGTGATCACCATGCCGCCGATAAAGCGCAGCAGATTATTGATCAGGGAGACGGAGCCGATCTGGAGGCGGGCGAAGGAGAAGCGCACCCAGTTGGTGGCCAGGCGCACCATTAGGATGACGACGGACAGGATGACGGCAAAGAGAATTGCCGACCGAAACTGGTCGCTCAGCTTCGGCAGCAGGTCGCTGGTCGTGAGGCGCAGGCCGACGATAACCCCCCAGAAGAGCGCCTGCCCGCTCAGGGCGGTGAAGATCACCTCGCCAAGCAGGTTGTCGCCAGAGATAGACCGGCGGCGAGCCCAGCGCAGGGGGCCAAACTCAATGATCGCGCCAATGGCGATCAGGCCGAGCAAGATACCAATCGCCCCGATCTGGTTTGCCTGTTGGGCTGCGTCGAATTCCTCTACCATAGTCCTACGTTTTGAGACCCTCTCCCCAGATCGGTCGCCGATCAGGGAAGGGGGCGCTGATTATCACGGTCGCCTTCTGCTGCGTATAATCCCATCAAGCAGGGCGCTCAGGCCAATGAGGACGAGGATGCCGGGTAAGAACAGCCTCTGCATCGGCATCATAAAGAGGAAGGCCAGTCCGAAGAGCCAGAGGGTGGTGCGGACGCCCGCGCCGATCTGCCCGCGGCTGGCGACCCGCACGAAGTTGGATAGGCCGATCACGATCAGAATGCCGGGCCAGAACAGCTTCGAGAACGCGAAGAGCAGCCCCAGGCCGATCAGGAAGACGGCGATGCTTGCAGTCTCTCCGTTGTAGGAGCGACCGAGCGACGGCTGCCGGGCTGGCCGGAAGGTGGGCATTGCGGGTGCGCCCTGAATGACATCGCCGCTGATGGCCTGGCGGGGCGGGGCGGGGCGAGGGGCCGGGTCTCCCATACGCCGACCGCAGCGCACGCAGAAGATCGCGTGGCTGGGGTTGCTCGCCCCGCAGGCCGGGCACGTCGCCGCCGCCCGATCCTCCGGGCGCAGGTGGACGGTCGGGCCGGTGGTGGCTTTATCAAGCGTGACGCCGCACTCAATGCAGAAGCGCGCGTCATCGGGGAGGTCTGCGTCGCATAATGGACATTTCATAGCGGTACTCGCTGTTTATAGCACTGAGCAAAGCGGTTGAACCACTGAGGCACTGAAACTGCTCGCTCGCTCTATAAGCGCACTCGGGTTACTACGCAATACCGCAAAAGTCACGCGGCGCTGCCTCACTCGCCCGTGTACGGGCCGGGCACGCGCAGGATGACAGCGCTCCTTTTGAGTTACTGCATTACTCCATATACGCAACAGACTCCTACTGTGTTACACATGCCTCGGCCTCGCGCTGCATATTGGTGGCTGTCTCGGCCTGGTTGAGCTTGCCGCCCAGCAGGCTGGGCAGCCAGACATCGATGCCGAAGAGGGCGCAGCGTGATGCCTTGGTGGGCGGCAGGCCGGGGGCATTGGCAGCCATGGCGGCGGCGGATGTGAGGGCCGGGTCGCTGCGGATGGCCGGGTCGTCGAGGACCTGTCTACTGGCGGGCAGGCGGCCGAGGGCAAGGGCAAGGCGGGCCTGAGTCTCGGGGCGTTCCAGGAAGGCGGCGAACGCCTTGGCGCGGGCCAGATCCTCGCCGCCCAGATCGCGGTGGAGCATCAGGAAGGTGCCGCCGATCACCGGCAGCGCCCGCTGCCCTGTGGCCGGAACTACCGGCATCGGTGCGACGCCGAGGTCGAGGGTTTCGGTGAGGGTGCGGTACTCAGGCAGCGCCCAGTCGCCATCGACGGCGAAGGCCACCTCGCCCTGGCCAAACCAGCGCTGGCCGCCCCGGTAGGTCTTCACCTCGGCGGGCGAGGCGGCGGCGAGCTCACGTAGCAGGCCGAGGGCGCTCACCATCTCGGGCGTGTCGAGGGTTGGCGTGTCGCCCGCGCTATTCGTGATGGCCCCGCCGAATCCATAGAGCCAGGGCAAAAGCCAGCGCGGCTCGTCCCAGGCCATCACCAGGCCGGCCCCGCCAGCGCGCGAACGGACGATCAGATCGTCGCTGGTCTCGGGCGGGCCAGTGGCAATCTGGCGGTTATAGAGCAAGAGCAGCGTGCCCTGGGCGGTCAGCGGCACACCCCAGAGCTTACCCTCGGTGGTGGCGTCCTCTAGCAGACCAGGCAGCGGGTCGCCGGTGGCCTGCGTCGGCTGAATCTGTCCGTCGGCCAGGAGTCCTGCCAGGGCCTCCTGATCGGCCCAGATCAGGTCGGGAGGCGGCTCGCCAGTGAGGACGACCCCAGCTACGCTCAGGCGCAGGGTGTCGGGGCTCTTCGCAGCCAGATCGATCTGAACACCGCTAGTGCGCTGGTAGTCGGCGGCGAGGGCGCGCACCGCCTCAAGGTTGGCATCGACCTCGCTCACCCAGAGGAGCAGCAGCCGTGGGGGCGGCGTGGGCGAAGGTGTCGGTCGCGCGGTTGCGGTTGGCCGTATAGGGCTGGCGCTCGGTGCAGCGGTAGGCGTCGGCGCATCGGCCACGGGTGCCGGCGGCGCAGGCGGCCCGGCGCACGCCACAGCCATAATGATAACGAGTGCAGTGCCGAGTAGCCGTGCGGCGCGGGTGGGTAGTGTCGTATTCATCGCCGCGATTATAGCAGCATCTTATGGTGTTGCGACGATGGGCCAGCAACGCTGGCCCATCGTCACAACACGATACGGAATGTTCAGGCTACCCCTGAAGATGTGCCTCCAGGAACCAGAGGTACTTGTCGAGGTCGCGAGAAACCTGAGTGAAGAGATCTGCAGTGTCGGCATCGCCGATCTCATCGGCCATGCCGATAGCCTTGCGGGTGGATGCGCCAACCTGAGCGTAGCGGTCAACGAGGGCGGCCACGTGTTGCATGCCGTCAGTGATATCGCTGGGGTACTCAGGGATACGTGTGGCGGTGGCGGCCATACGGGCCGTGCCGAGGGCAAAGCCACCGAGTGCCACGGCCCGCTCTGCGATCGTGTCCACGTGGCCCTCCAGGTTCTCGGCTAAGTCGTCGAAGAGCTCGTGGAGAGCGATGAACTGCGGCCCCTTGATATTCCAGTGGGCCTGCTTCACATGGCTCTGAAGGTCGAAGGTGTCAGCGAGCTGCTGGTTCAGCACGGCGATAAGATGATCGCGGGCAGGCGCGGTGATGTCGATGTGGGTCGGGAAGGTACGGGTCTTCGCCATAGGGTGTCCTCCTCCATGATCTAAATGCTATACGTTACCTGCATAGCATAATCCGTGCCGAGAGCACAGAGGCACTGAATCACAGAGGCACTGAATCACAGAGGCACTGAATCACAGAGGCACTGAAGGTAGAACTTCAGTGCCTCTGTGATTCAGTGCCTCTGTGCTGGCATCTACCCAATCGAGTGTGGTTGTGTGTGGATCGTG
>RYFE02000055.1 GCA_004138175.2 Chloroflexales bacterium ZM16-3
GAGTCAGGAGTCGGGGGTCAGGAGTCAGGAGTCGGGGGTTAGGAGTCGGGACGCCACCGACTCCCGACCCCCGACTCCCGACTCCCAGTTTGATCTTATCGCCGCCAACCTGATCGCCAAGGTGCTGGTGATCCTGGCGGCTGATCTTGCCGAAGCCCTGGCCCCCGGCGGCACCCTGATCAGCAGCGGGATCATCGACACCAAAGAGTCCGACGTGGCGGAGGCATTCGCCGCCGTCGGCCTGCGTCAGGTTGAGCGCCACATCGAGGGCGAGTGGCTCGCCCTCGTGCACACCCGGTAGCGTCTCTTCATATTTTGTGCGCTATCTGCGCACAAAATATGAAACCTCCTCGCCGGCGTAGCGCTGCTCCCACTCCTGCGGGTGTGCCTGGGCGTACTCCACCAGCGCCTCCTGGCTCTTATTGCTCAGCAGCAGCCCATCGATCTGGTATTTTCCTAGCAGATCATCCACATTCACGCCGCCCGACAGCCGCTGGTAGTCCAGCCACTGCTCCAGCGGGTACAGCTCGATCCGCGGGTCGGCCCAGACCTTCTGCTGCGGGTCGGCCCAGATCAGGTAGCTGCCGTAGCTCATCTCGTGGAAGAGCCGCTTAGGTGGCTGCGGCTCGCCCTCCAGGAAGCTCACTGCGGCCACAGGCGTCTCGGGCGCGAGCAGATCGCCTAGCTCGGGGGGCAGCCCGAGGGTGGGCTTGACCCAGGGCAGGGCGAGCAGCAGCATCAGGCCGATCACGCCGGCCAGTGCCGCGTTGATCACCGTCGCGCCCTGGAAGGCCGGGCGCTCGTCGCGCGGCACCCAGCTCGCCAGCTGGTTCACTAGCAGCGGCGTGGCCACGGCGACGAACCAGATGTTGTTGCGCACCGCGCCCAGGGCCAGCCAGAAGAAGGCACCGGCGACCAGCATGTCCACCGGGTCGGGCCTGCGCGGCGCGTAGGCCAGCAGCACGACCCCGACCATCACAAAGAGGAAGAAGACCACCCCGCCGACACCGCGCACCGTCTGGGGTGCCCACTCAGTCACCAGCTGCGTCACCGCCGAGCTGCCCAGCAGATTGCGCACATAGCCGATCACCTGGAAGCCGCCGGGGTTGATCAGCCACGCCGCCCCGGTGAGCGCGCCCGCCAGGAAAAGCTGGCGTAGCGGCGGGCGATCCGGCGGCGGCGGGCGATCCAGCACATCCTCGGCCCGGCCCACCGGTCGGCGCGCCCATTCCCCCTCCTCGCGTCGGTCGGCCACAAAGCGGCGCAGCCCCTCGCCCACAAAGGTCAGCCCAATCAGCGCCCCTCCCAGTACAAACGACCCGTGCAGGTTCACCCAGATAACCCCCAGCACCGGCAAGATCCACAGCCCCCGACTCCCAACTCCCGACTCCCGACTCCCGACTCCCGACTCCCGACTCCCAGATCGCCACCCGTCCAGCACATACAGGTAGGCCACAAACAGAGCCAGCGCGTAGGTCTGCGGGCGGACGATCCAGTTGTCGAAGGAGGCAGGCATCGTCGCCACCAGCAGGAAGGCCACGCTTAGGCGTAGCCGCCCGCTGCGGCGCAGGCAGAGCCGCAGCAGCAGCCCATAGGTGCCAGCCAGCAGCGCGGCCTGGGCCAGGATCACCAGGGGCGCCCCTCCCAGCTTGTAGAGCCCATACATCAGCAGCTGGCCGAGCCAGCTCTGGTTGTAGAACGGCTCGCCCGCCCGCGTGTACGAGAAGCTGTCGACCGTCGGGATCTGCCCGCTCTCCACAATCAGCCGACCGGTGGCCATATGCCACCAGAAATCATTCGGCGGGATAGGCGTCAGCAGGGCGCGCATGGCGATGAAGGCCACCGCCGCGAAGATCCAGACATGGTCGAGGGTTAGTCCCGCGCTGCGTTTTGCTGGAAGGTTCACAGTATGCTCCGTACAGACGCCCTGGCGAGGCGTCTCTACCGTCGTCTCCAGATCTCGCTCCGCCCATCCTCAAAGCTGCGCTCCCAAGAGTCTGACTCGGCCAGGGCTGTGGCGAGCCCGCTCTGGTGGCCGGTATCGAGCAGCACGCATGCCGCCCTGTAGTGGTCGAGGCCCTCTAGCACGCCCTGGCCCCGGCTGATCGCCGCGTAATCCTGCCAGAGCTTTAGCGGGTACAGCTCAACTCTAGGGTCGATAAAGCTCTGGGCCTCCGGGTAGAGCGCCCATGCCATATACGAGCCGTAGCCCATCTCGTTGAAGATCGGCCCCGCGCAGGGTCTGGCCCTCAGCTCATCCACGGCGGTCACCGGCGTGTCGGCGCTGAACAGCTGCGGCGCCCCCGGCACATCGGCGAAGATCTCCTGGTAGGGCGCGGGCAGTGGCAGCAGCGGCTTCAGCCAGGGCTGGAGCGCCACGACCATAGCCGCCAGCAGCAGGGCGGGCACCAGGTTAGCCGGGCTTCCTCCCAGCTTGCGCGGCGCAGGCGCGCCCTCGGCGCTGAAGACCATCCGAGGTGCCGCGAGCGACTGGGCCATGATCGGCATGGCCGCCATGCCGAACCAGACCACGTAGCGCGCCCCGAGAAACGCCTGCCAGCCCAGACCGCAGACGATCAGGACATCGCTGATCGTCGGGCGGCGGCGGGCGAAGGCGAAGGCGGCGATCAGCGCCAGTACGCCCAGAAAGAACATCGCCCCCGCCGCGCCGTGCGGGTCGGGCGGCTGCCACTCGTTGATCAGCCCCTGGCTGGCCTGATCGCCCAGGAGGCTGGCCACATAGCCGAAGACGCCGACGCCGAGCGGGTTGGCCAGCGTCGCCATAAGCATGCCCGTAAAAGCCAGGTACAGCCGACGCAGCTGTGGCCATCCCAGGGCGCGCGGCTGGTGCAGCAGGTGCCGCAGCGTCTCACCAGACACAAAGGCACCCGCCACCAAAATCCCCATCACGAAGGCGCCGTGGGCGTTCACCCAGAAGATCATCAGCAGCGGCAGGCCGATCAGCCAGCGCGCCCGCAGCCGCCCCGCCGTGTAGCCGCCCAGGATCATCAGCGTGGCCATAAAGGGCAGCCACGACCAGTTCTGCGTGCGCGCGTTGAGGTTGTTGATCGTCATCGCCGCCGCGAGTAGGGCCGCCAGCGCCCCTAGCCGCCACGAGCCGCTGCGCAGGCGGGCCTCCCATGCCACCAGCCCGAAGGCCGCCGCGCCAAGAATATTGCGGGCGAAGATCGTCATCGGCAGCCCGCCGATGCGGAAGAGCGCGTAGAAGAGCCACTCGCCCAGCCAGCTCTGGTAGGTGTACGGCTGGTCTGCGGGCAGGGTCCAGGCGAAGAGGTTCGTGGTGGGGATCCCACTCGTGGCAACCAGCTCGCCGGCTTTGAGGTGCCACCAGAAGTCGTTCGGTGCTGTGGGCACCAGGCTGATGAAGCCACCGATCACGCTCAGCGCGAAGATGGCCCACAGGTGGTCGAGACGAAGCCCGGCGCGGGGCGGGTGGGGGTTGGCCATGGGCTGCCTTCTTCTCTGAGGTTTCAGGACAGTAGAGCAGAAGTCACGCTGTCACCCTGCACGTGCCCGGCCCGTAAACGGGCGGGCTACGGTGCTGCGAAGGCCGCCTGCGCGGCCTCAGGCAGGCCGCGCAGGCGGCCTTCGTCAAACAAGAGCCCGCGGCTTCAGCCGCCGGGCGACGCCGCACCGCGTGACTTTTGCGGTATTGCGTTTCAGGACTAAACAGCTAGAGCGGGAGATAGCTCCCCGTTCAGTGCGCGGCTATAATAGCATGGTGACGTTACGCTCATCTGGGGCGCTCTCCCATACGGGACTCGGCCTCATCGGCAGAGAGGAATGCTATGACATCCATCGCCCCACCTCGTACAAACTACGAGCGATCCACCCCCTCGGTCACGGTTGCTGATTGCACGGTGATCATCCCTACATATAACGAGGCCGAGAACATCGGTCAGCTGATTCCCCAGATTCTGGCCCACCCGCGCTGCCGCGTCCTCGTGGTGGACGACGGCTCGCCCGATGGCACCGGCACGCTGGTTGATCGGATCGCCCGCGAGGAACCGCGTGTCGGCCTGCTCTCTCGCCCCGGTAAGCTCGGCCTCGGCACCGCCTACATCGCCGGTTTCCGCCGCGCCCTGGCCGAGGGTGCCCAGCTCATCGTCGAGATGGACGCCGACTTCTCTCACGATCCGCGCTATCTGCCCGCCCTGATCGATGCGGCATCCACTGAGTATGACCTCGTCCTTGGCTCGCGCTACGTGCGCGGCGGCGGCACGACGGACTGGGGGCTCAGCCGTAAGCTGATCAGCCGTGGTGGCAACCTCTACGCCGGGATCATCCTCGGCCTGCCCGTGGCCGACGCCACCGGCGGCTATCGCTGCTACCGGCGCGGCCTGCTAGAGGCGATCAACCTCGACGCCGTGCGCTCAAACGGCTACGCCTTTCAGATCGAGATGGTCTACCGCGCCCGCGCCGCCGGTGCCCACATCGGCGAGGTGCCGATCATCTTCCCCGACCGTCGCGTCGGCCAGTCGAAGATGTCGCGCCGGATTGTGCTGGAGGCGCTGATCAACGTCTGGCGTCTGCGATTCGGGCTGATCTAGGGGCAATGCTTTCAGTATCGAGAAAACATCGCCCCCTCTCCCCCTGAGGGGAGAAGGGGGCATTGCATCTGGAAGCCATCCAGCAAAAAACCTACACTTGATACTCTCCCACTGGGAGAGAAGGGGTATTCCGCGTCAGGATGAGGGCTACGCCACCTGGTACAGGCAGATCCGGCAGTTGGAGCCCTCCTGGCGAATATACTCGGCCGTGTGCGACTCCTTCAGCTGACAGACGCCGCTCTCCTCGATGGCACCCAGCCGGGCGCGGTAGTCGTCTTCCTCCCATGCCTGCTCGCGGACGGTGAAGCAGATATAGCCTCCGGGCTTGGTGATGCGCGCCAGTTCGCGCAGTGCCTCGGGCTGTACGTGGCCGCAGGTGAACGCGCCCACGCTGATCACAGCGTCGTAGCGATTGTCGGCGATCTCCAGGCGGTCCATCAGGTCGCCCTGGAAGATCGCGGTATAGACGCCCTTCTCCCTGGCCTTCTCCAGCATGTGTGGAGAGTAATCCAGCCCCTCAATGTTCCCATAGCCGCTCTGGTGCAGGAACTCGCCCACGATCCCCGTGCCGCAGCCGGCGTCCAGGATGCGAGCATCGCTGTTGCTCATGTGGCTCAGGAGCAGCTTACCCGCGGACATATACGCTACGTAGCCCATCTCGTCCAGGAGATCGCTGTCGTACTGGTCGGCCCACTCGGCGTAGGCGTCGACAAGATCCTCTTTGGTCGATGCGTTCAGTACGCGCTCGTGGATTTCTTTGCGGTTGCTCACGGATCCTCCTCTCGGTATGTATTTGGGCCAATGTATTAATCTGTTTACTCGCCGTTTGACTAGAACCCGCTTGCGGCGAAGGGACGGCGGGCGGCATAGAGCATCACCCCGATCACCAGCAGGCCGAGGATCAGCAGGGCCGCCAGCTTCATCAGCGGCGTGAAGAAGTCGAGCAGGGCGATTGCCCCAAAGGCCGCGCTGAGCGTGTAGTAGCAGAGCACCACCTGGCGCTGCGAGAGCCCCATATCGAGCAGGCGATGGTGCAGATGGTCGCGCCCTGCGTGGGCCGCCGAGTGCCCCCGCAGTGTGCGCGAGAGAATCAGCCAAGCCATATCGATCAGGGGCACGCCCATCACCAGCAGGGCGGTGGCCAGCTTCGCCCCGCCGATGATCGCGCTTAGGCCGAGGATGTAGCCGATCGTCATTGCGCCTACGTCGCCCATAAAGATCCGTGCCGGGTGGAAGTTGAAGATCAGGAACCCGGCGCAGGCTCCGGCGAGGGCCAGCGGCAGCATGGCCACGGTGTGCTGCGGCGGAGTCAGGCGTAGGGTGTGGATCGACAGGATCGCGGCGGCGATCAGCGTCACCCCGCTGGCCAGCCCGTCCAGCCCGTCGGCCCAGTTCACCATATTCTGCATCCCGGCCACCCAGAAGATCGTCGCGCCGATCGCCAGCCAGGGGCTGATCTGGTGGAGCGGGATCTGGTTGAGGAACGGGAAGTTGAATGCGGTGAGGATGATCCCGCGGGCCTCGGTGGGTGCGCCGAGCGCGTCGGGGTAGAGCGTGTGATCCCAGAGGTATGGCCCGACGGCGATCAGGGCGGCCAGGATATGTACGCCGAGGCGCGGCAGGGCCGGCAGGTCGTACAGGTCGTCGATCAGGCTGACGATCGCCACCAGCGACGCGCCGGCGAGCAGCAGGCCCAGGCGCATGTGCTCGAAGGGCGAGCGGGCCAGATCAGGGTCCAGCCGCTCTAGGGCGAAGCTAAGCAGTAGGGCGACGGCGAACCCGGCGAACATCGCCAGCCCGCCGACGGTAGGGGTGGGTATGCGGTGGATGTGTCGCGGCCCCGGCTTCGCCACCCAGCCCTGCGCCACGCTCAGGCGTATCAATGGCGGGATGAGGAGTATGGTGACGATGAACGCGGTGAGGAGTGTAAGCGAGAGAGCCAGTGCGATCATACTATCTCAGGGAGGGGCAGGGAGGGACATCCCTCCCTGAAAACCTACCCTGTCCCAAACTGTCGGTCGCCGGCGTCACCTAGGCCGGGCACGATATAGCCGTGCTTGTTGAGGTGGCTGTCGATCGCGGCGAGGTAGATGTCCACATCGTCGTGGGCCTCGCTGAGCGTCTTTACACCCTCGGGGGCGGCGATCAGGCCGAGGAACTTGATCCGCTTTGCGCCCCAGCGCTTGAGGATATCGACGGCGGCCACGGCCGACCCGCCGGTTGCCAGCATCGGGTCGACGATGATCGACAGGTCGATATCGGGCTGGGCCGGCAGCTTGTTGTAGTACGTCACCGGCTGGAGCGTCTCGTGGTCGCGGTAGAGCCCCAGGTGCCAGACGTGAACCGTGGGCAAGATCTCCACCACCGCCTCGGACATGCCCAGGCCGGCACGTAGGATGGGCATGATCCCAACCCGCTCGGCCACCTCGTGGCCATCGGCGGGGCCCAGGGGCGTCTGCACCGTCATCGGGGCCAGCGAGAGATCCTGGGTGGCCTCGTAGAAGAGCAGCTGCGCGATCTCGCGCACCAGCTCGCGGAACTTCTTCGGCTCGGTCTGCTCGGTGCGCAGCAGGGCCAGCTTATGCAGCACCAGCGGGTGGGTCGAGACGTGGACACGATCCATAGCAGTTGCTCATCCGTCGGACAGCTTATACCCCACGCCGCGCACAGTCAGGATGATCTTCGGCCGCGAGGGCACCAGCTCAACCTTCTCGCGCAGGCGGCGCACACACACATCGACCAGGTTCGTCTCGCCGACATACTCATAGCCCCACACCTCGCGGAACAGGGTCTCGCGGTCGAAGACCTGCCCCGCGTTGGCGGCCAGAAAGTAGAGCAGCTCGAACTCCATGGGGGTGAGGTTCACATCGCTGCCGCGCACGGTGACGCGGTGGCGCGGCTCGTCGATCTCCAGATCGCCCGCCCGCACCACAGGCGGGGCCCGGCGCGACTTATAGCCCTCGACGCGGCGCAGGATCGACTCGACCCGCGCGATCAGCTCGATCGTCTTAAACGGCTTGGTGATATAGTCATCGGCCCCGAGCTCAAACCCGTGGACCACATCCTCGGTGCCATCGCGGCTGGTGAGGATGACGATGGGCACATCGCTCTGGGCGCGGATTCGCTCGCACGCCTCAAATCCGTCCACATAGGGCATCATCACATCGAGGATGACAACGTCGAATTCCCGATTCTCAAACGCCTTGAGCGCCTCCAGGCCATTCGAGACAGCCGTGATATCATAGCGCGGATCCTTGAGGGTGATCTGGATCAGCGCCACGATCGAGGGGTCGTCGTCGGCGATCAGGATGCTGCGCGGAGCCTGGGCCTCGTCGGCGGCGCGTTCAGATGTGCGGCGGATTGGCGGCATATGATCATTGCAGATTGTAGATTGCAGATTGCAGATTGTAACAATCTGCAATCTACAATCTGCAATCAGTTTTACACGGCTTCATCCAGGCGGCGGCGGAAGTCGGTGCGCGGCACGAGGATGGGGTGGCCGCGGCCCTGGACGACCTCGGCGTTGATGATGCAGCGGCCGATATGCTCCTGGGCTGGCACCTCGTACATCACGTCGAGCAGCACTGTTTCGACGATGCTCCGCAGTGCGCGGGCCCCCGTCTTCGCATGCATGGCCTGCTCGACAATCGCCTCCAGTCCATCGTGGGTGACCTCTAGCTCGACGTGGTCGAGGGAGAGCAGCTTCTGGTACTGCTTGATCACCGCATTGCGTGGCTCGGTGAGGATGCGGAGCATGGCTTCGCTGGTAAGCGGCTCAAGGGCGACGATCACCGGGACACGGCCAATGAACTCGGGGATGAACCCGTAATGCAGCAGATCGTCTTGGTTGAGTTGGCTGAGCAGGCGGGAGTGCTCGCCGGGCTGCTCGTCGGGGCGCTGGCTGGCAAAGCCGATGGTGCTTTTGCCCCGCATGCGTTGCGAGACCAGCTCCTCAACGCCCTCGAAGGCACCGCCGCAGATAAACAGGACGTGGGTTGTGTCGAAGGAGATGTACTCTTGCTGGGGGTGCTTGCGGCCGGGCAGCGGCGGCACGTGGGCCACGCCGCCCTCAAGGATCTTCAGCAGCGCCTGCTGTACGCCTTCGCCGGAGACATCGCGAGTGATCGAGGGGTTGTCGGCCTTGCGGGCGATCTTGTCGATCTCGTCGATGTAAATGATCCCGGTCTGCGCACGCTCAATATCGCCGTCGGCGGCCTGGATGAGCCGCAGCAGGATGTTCTCAACATCCTCGCCGACGTAGCCCGCCTCGGTCAGTGCGGTCGCGTCCGCGATGGCGAAGGGCACATCAAGGATTCGTGCGAGGGTCTGGGCGAGGAGCGTCTTGCCGCTACCGGTGGGGCCAAGCAGGAGGATGTTGCTCTTGCTCAGCTCGACGTCATCGACCTTCGCTCCAGCCTTGATCCGCTTGTAGTGGTTGTATACCGCGACGGAGAGCACCACTTTTGCTCGATCCTGTCCGATCACATACTGGTCGAGCTTCTCGCGGAGCTTGCGCGGGGTTGGCAGCCGGGCTGGTCCGGCGGGCGCGTTGCGGCGCGGCGCGGCGACCTGCTGCTCGGTCTCCTCTGCGATAATGGCGCTACAGAGAGCGACACACTCATCGCAGATAAAAACCGTGCCGGGGCCAGCGATCAGGCGCTGCACCTCATCCTGTCCCCGGCCACAGAACGAACAGACATAGGCACCGCGTCCAGTTGTGTTGCGGGATCGGGTCATGGGGGTCTCCTGGGAGTCAGGGGTCAGGAGTCAGGGGTCAGGAGTCAGGAGCCGGGAGCCGGGAGCCGGGAGCCGGTAAGCCCTTATGGTATGACGATCAGCGCCGTCCCCCCGACTCCCGACTCCCGACTCCCGACTCCCAGGTTACTTCTTCTCGACGCTTGCTAGATCCTCGCGGGTCAGGATCTCGTCGATAATCCCGTAGTCCTTGGCCTGCGTCGGGGTCATGAACAGGTCGCGGTCGAAATCCTTGGCGATCCGTTCGATCGGCTGGTTGGTGTCGGTGGCGAGCAGTTCGCGGATGAGTTGCTGCTCGCGGAGCAGCTCGCGGGCCATGATCTCTACATCGGGAGCGTAGCCGCGCGCGCCGCCGCCCGCCGGGTGCATATGGATCGTTGAGTGGGGCAGGCTGTAGCGCTTGCCCTTTGCGCCGCCGGCGAGGATGGGCGTGGCCATACTGCCAGCCATACCGACGCAGACGGTGGCCACACTTGGCCGAATGTGGCGTATCGTGTCGTAGATCGCCAGGCCAGCGGTGATCGAGCCGCCGGGGCTGTTGATGTAGAGCCAGATGTCCCGATCAGGGTCGTCGCTCTCTAGGAAGAGCAACTGGGCGACGATCAGATTCGCGATCTGATCCTCAATCGGGGTGCCCAGAATAATGATCCGCTCCTTGAGCAGACGAGAGTAGATATCGAAGGCGCGCTCGCCCCGACTGCTGCTCTCAACAACCATCGGGATGAGGGCCGAGGGCATGTCTGCGGCAGAAGGGCTGCGCCAGTCGATGCTCTGATTCGGGCTTATCCACTTCATAGACGCCTCTTTCAGATGTAAGGACAACCTCGGACAAACGGCGGACAGGTTATGCTAGAAGCATACCATGAAGAGGCGATCCGTGCGCTTTTTCGGCGCTCTATCATCACGCCTGCTCTTCAGATTCAGTGGCGGGCACCTCGTCCGTTGATTCTCCAGGGGCGACAGTCGCGGCATCATCTGCGGGCAGCTTCAGGGCTGGCGCGGTGCCGGTGGCGATCTCTATGACCCGCGCGCGCAGCTTGCGGTCGATCACTACATTGGCGACGTTGTTGATCATCTGGGTGCGGAGCGTCTGGATGATATTCTCGCGGGAGGACTCGTCGTAGTCGAGCGCCATACGCTGCACCTCGGCCTCGATCTCATCGCCCGTGATCTCCAGCCCCTCGTGCTCCACCAGTTCGCGCAGAGCCAGGGTCGTCTTCGTCTGGCGCTCGGCATCGGGCATAAGCGCCTCAACCGCCTCATCGTGGGTCTGCCCACGGTACTGGAGCATCTGCTCCAGGGTGATCCCGTAGCGCTCGAACTGGTGGCCCTGCTCGTGGAGCAGCTCATCGGCCAGCTCGTGAACCATCACATCGGGGATGTCGAACTCGGTGGTGGCGACAAGCTCCTCGATGTAGGCGTCGATCGTCTTGCGCTCGGCGGCATCGCGGACGGACTTCTCAAGGTCGGCGCGCGTCTTGGCCCTCAGGCCATCGATCCCGCCCTCGACGTTCTCCAGGATCGACAGTTCATCCCAATCGGGCAGGATGCGCTCCTGGATGTCGTTCACCTTCACCTTGAATGTCACCGTCTTGCCACGCACCGACTCATTCCCGTGGTCTTCGGGCATGGTGGCGGTGACCTCGGCGCGGTCGCCGATGTTCAGCCCGAGCAGGGCGCTGTGGAGCTCGTCCACGAGGCGTCCGGGGACAAGGTCGAGGGTTTCTTCTTGCCCCTCGTCGTCGTCAGCGTCCTCATCCTCGGCGTCCTCATCCTCGGCGTCCTCAGCGTCGATGATCTCATCCTCGGCGTCCTCAGCGTCGATGATCTCATCCTCGGCGTCCTCAGCGTCGATGATCTCACCCTCGTCATCGTCGCCGAAGATCGTATTGAGGTTGACCTTCAGCTGATCGCCTTCCTGTGCAGGGCGGGGCTCATCAAGCTCCTTGAGGACGACGTGCTTATCGCGCAGCCGATCCATCGCGCTATCGACATCTGCATCCGCGATCTCTGTCAGGTCGAGGGGCGTGCGGATATCACGATAACTGCCAAGGGTGATGGTGGGGGCGATGGGGAAGGTAACTCGAAAGGTGAACGGGTCCGCCGACAGGATCGTTTCGAGGGTGGGCGGGCCGACGGGGGCCAGTTTCTCCTGGTCGAGGGCGTCGCGATACGCCTTGTTGATCAGGTCGTCGGTCGCCTCCTCCATAAGCGCGGGGCGACCATAGGAGCGCTCAATGATCGCACGCGGTGCCTTGCCGGGGCGAAACCCGCGCACGGGATATTTCTGCGAGAGGCGGCGCGCGGCCTTGTCGAGGCCACGCTCGACCTGATCCTTATCGAGCTCGATCTCCAAAGCCAACAAGCTTTTGGGCAGCTTTTCAGTAGTAACCTTCACTCCTGATACTCTCCATCTCTCTATGCTAATGACGATGCTGGCCGCACTAAATACCGCATCTGGGTGCGGGGCGACCGCATGGAAGCCGCGTAGGACGCACAGAACACACGATGCCCGTCGGGCATCCTGCTGCCTATTATAGCATGTCTCCCCCGCGCTGCAAAGCCATAGGCCGACGTTGATAGGGCTACGTCATTATTGTCATCCAGTGCCGCCGCCGTGGGGCTGAAGCCCTCGGCTCTTTTTTACGAAGGCCGCCTATAGCGGCCTTTGCAGACGGTAGCCCGTGGCTTCACCGCTGGGCGCAGGGAGCTGAACGACAGAGTTGTAGCCCTGCCCCAATGCCCAAGGGTGCGGTAGGCTACGGGATATAGAAAGTGCTGCGGGGGCGAACCCCCAGGACATTGCACGAGCCTGCTCAGCATCCTCTTGACACCCCCCTGATGGCATGCTACACTCAGCTTAATCCATTAAGCACTTAATCTATTAACTAACAAGCAGGCAGGCAGGATTGGCAACGATCAAGGATGTTGCGGAGCGGGCCAGCGTCTCGACAGCAACCGTGTCCTATGTGCTGAATGGCACCGGCACGGTGACAGATGCGACGCGCCAGCGCGTGCTTGCGGCGGCGGCCGCCCTCAGCTACCAGCCCAACCACGCCGCCCGCAGCCTGCGCTCGCGCTCGCGCACCCTCGGCCTGGTGCTACCGCCACGTGCCGCGCGCCTGAGCGACCCGGCGATGGCCGATCTAGTGGATGGCCTCGCCGAGGCTGCCGCCGCTCGCGGCTACTTCCTCCTGCTGGCAAACGCCAGCGATGAGCAGCCCGAGGAGCTGCTCGGCGAGCAGCTGCTGCGCAGCGGGCGGGTCGATGGCCTCGTGCTGCTCGACCTACGCGCCGACGATGCTCGCGTGCGCCACCTGCTCACCCTCGGCGCGCCGATCATCTGCGCAGGGCCGCCCCAGTCTAGCCAGGGCTGCCCCTGCGTCGGGCTCGACAGCTACGGCGGGGCGCGGGCGGCCACCAGCCACCTGTTGTCCCTCGGCCACCGGCTGGTCGCCCAGATCACCCCGCCCTCCGACCTCGCCGAGAGCGAGCTATTCTTCCAGGGCTACGCCGACGCTCTCGCCGAGGCCGGCGTCGAGCTTGACCCATCCTACACCGTCGAGTCGGGGGCAACCCAGGACGACGGGATGGCGGCGATGCAGGAGTTGCTGGCCCTGCCCGAGCCGCCCACGGCGGTGTTTGCGGCCAGCGACACCCTGGCCTTTGGGGCCATGCACGCCCTGCGCGACGCGGGAATCGAGGTCGGCCGGGCGATCTCGCTGGTTGGATGTGGCGACGCGCCGCTGGCGGCCCACACCCACCCGCCGCTCACCACCCTGCGCGCCCCGCGCCACGCCCTCGGTCTAGCCCTAGCAGCCCGGCTGATCAGCCAGGTTGAGCGACAGCCCAGCAGCCCAGACGCGGCCCTCGGTATGCAGCTTATTGTCCGGCGCTCAACCGCGCCACTCAGGTGCGATAGCACTGAGACACTGAGACGCTGAGGCACTGAGACTGGTGGCTCGCTTTCGCTCGCGTCTTGCAATAACAGGCTCAGCAGCATCGCAGCATCGCAGCATTGCAATACCTCAGTGTCTCAGTGTCTCAGTGTCTCAGTGTCTCAGTGTCTCAGTGTCTCAGTGTCTCAGTGTCTCAGTGATCCAATGGAGGCAAACCAATGGCGGGAATTAAGTTCGACCATGTGTGGAAGCGGTTCGGCGAGGTGACGGTCCTTAAAGATCTGCACATCGAGATCAACGATGGCGAGTTCCTGGTGCTGGTCGGCCCCTCTGGCTGCGGCAAGTCTACCGCCCTACGCTGCCTAGCCGGCCTTGAGGAGATCAGCGACGGCAGCATCATCATTGGCGACCGCGTGGTCAACGATGTACCGCCCAAGGATCGCGACATCGCGATGGTATTCCAGAGCTACGCGCTCTACCCGCATATGTCGGTCTACGACAACATGGCCTTCGGCCTAAAGCTGCGCAAGGTGCCCAAGCCCGAGATCGAGAATCGGGTCAATGAGGCCGCCGATATGCTCGGCATCAAGCACCTGCTCGACCGCAAGCCCAAAGCGCTCTCCGGCGGCCAGCGCCAGCGCGTCGCCCTCGGTCGCGCCATCGTCCGCGACCCCGCCGTCTTCCTGATGGACGAGCCGCTCTCGAACCTTGACGCCAAGCTGCGCGTGCAGACCCGCGCCGAGATCAGCAAGCTCCACCAGCGACTGAAGACCACCTTCATCTACGTGACTCACGACCAGACCGAGGCTATGACGATGGGCACGCGCATCGCCGTGATGAAGGATGGCATTTTGCAGCAGCTCGACTCGCCGCAGAACCTTTACGACAGCCCTGCCAATATGTTCGTTGCTGGATTTATCGGCAGCCCGGCTATGAACTTCTTCGAGGCCAAGCTTGATCGGGTGAGTGGCGGTATTGGCGTGGTGATCGGCAAAGACTTCGTGGTGCCCGTCCCGGCCAGCAAGGCCGACAAGGTCGGTGGCCACGTGGGCAAGGACGTCTACTTCGGCATCCGCCCCGAGGATGTGCATGACTCGCATTTCGTCGCCCGTGGCGTGGACGAGAGCGCCAAGATCCAGGCTCAGGTCAACCTGACTGAGGCCATGGGCTCTGAGGTGTTCGCCTACATCGAGAGCAACGGCAAGGAATTCATCGGTCGCCTCGACCCGCGCACCAGCGCCCGCACCGGCCACGGCCTCGAAATCGTGCTCGACATGGATAAGATGCACATCTTCGACCGCGAGAGCGAGAAGGCGCTGGTCTGACAGCCCTCCACACTTTCGATAACGATAGGACTTACGCAGTGCTCAGGGTAGTGGCTAGATCTCGAATGGTTTCACCGCAATAGAGCATAAGTAACGCTGTCACCCTGAGCGAAGCGAAGGGTCCCGGCCGGGATTCTTCGCTGCGCTCAGAATGACAGGACGCCTCACAGCGTTACTTCTGCGGTATTGCGTTTCACCCTTCGCCGCACGCAAGGTTTCGGCGTTCTGGTGCGATCTATGCGTATGATCGACCATTCGAGTATTCGCCACTACCGTGTTCAGTGCCTCAGTGGCTCAAGCATTCTGCTCAGTGCTATAGAAGCCGCCATCGCATGCGCATCGGAAGTGCGCTCGAAACGTTGGCTGCCCTCTGAAACGGATTACTGGCCCTTTGGCGTCGTGCCGATTGGGTCAACATTGCCGATGCAGTGCGGGCAACGGCTGCGTCCGTCACGGCGGTACTCACACTTATCGGCGTTTCTCTCACTTTGACGTAGCCCTACCGGCAGTGGCGGATGGTATAATATGCAGATGTGTGGCGGATATTGCGGCGCTCCACCCCAACATACATATTTTTGATGGAGTTTATACGCATGAATATGCGAAAACATCGTATCTGGGCTCTCCCACTATTGGTTGGCTGTCTTGTGATTCTTGCCGATCAGATCAGCAAGACCTGGATTGTGCAGAGCCTTGGCCCAGAGACGATGCGGCAATTCATCCCGGTGATCGACGACACCGTGCGCCTGGCCTACTCGCACAATACCGGGGTGGCCTTTAGCCTGTTTCAGGGCATGCCGCAGCTGCTCACCCTCACATCGCTGTCCATTGTCGCGGGCGCGATCTACTTCTACATCACCCAGCTGCCGAACCGGCACCTGTTCGTTCAGATTATCCTCGGGCTCATCCTGGGCGGGGCCTTCGGCAATATCATTGATCGCGTGCGCCTGGGCTACGTGGTCGACTTTATCCAGGTTGGCTGGTTCCCGATCTTTAACCTGGCTGATAGCGCGATCACCGTCGGCGCGGCGCTGCTTATGGTTCAGTTTTTGCTAGAGGAGATCGCGCATCGCCACGATGATCGGTCGGTGGTTCTTCAGTGATGTCTGTGATGTCAGCTCTGCCACGCTCGATCCATAGACGCTGGGCAATCCCCGCAGCCCTTGGAATCCTGGTCTTTGTGTGCGACCAGCTGAGCAAGGGCTGGATTATATCTCGGCTTGGCCCTGAGCCCTTCCTGCGGGTGATGTCGCTCGGCCCGTCATGGCTGAGGCTGGTGTACACGCAGAACACCGGGGTGGCTTTTGGGCTCTTTCAGAGCATGCCCGAGCTCTTCACCGTCACATCGATCTTGATCACGATTGGCGCGATCTACGCCTACGTCGTCCATCTGCCGAACCGCGTCACCTGGGTGCAGGTCTCGATGGGGCTGATCATCGGCGGCGCGGTGGGGAATATCCTTGACCGACTGCGCCTTGGGGCGGTGGTGGACTTTATTAGCGTCGGCTGGTGGCCGGTGTTCAACCTGGCCGATAGCGCGATCACGGTTGGGGTCACGGCCATGGCTACCTACCTGATCTTTATCGGCGATGATCTACCTACTACGCCGCCGATCGCCCCACGGGACGATGGGCTGCTGAGCGATCTGCTCAGCCGCGACCTCGAATGATTGCAGATTGAGCGCAGCTCTACAATCTACAATCTACAATCTGCAATCTGCAATCTGCAACCTACAATCTGACGGTTGACGAGGCGGCGGCGGGCGAGCGGCTCGACCGCTACGTGGCGCGGGCGCTGCCCGAGCTGTCGCGATCATATGCCCAGCAGCTGATCGTCGACGCGCAGATCACGGTGAACGGCCGACCGGCACGGGCGAGCCTCGGCCTGCGGGCGGGCGATCTGGTGTCCGTGGCGGTGCCGCCGCCGCAGCCGGTCGACCTTGTGCCTGAGGCGATCCCGCTAGAGATCGTCTACGAGGACGCCGACGTGGTGGTGGTGGATAAGCCCGCTGGGATGGTCGTCCACCCCGCGCCGGGCCACCCCGGTGGCACTCTGGTGAACGCGCTGCTGGCGCGCTACCCCGATATGCAGGTGTCTGGCGACCTGCGGCCCGGCATCGTCCACCGGCTTGACGCGGGCACCTCGGGGCTGCTGGTGGTGGCGCGCCACGACGCGGCCCTGCACGATCTGGCCGATCAGCAGCGGGCGAGGCAGATGCGCAAGATCTACCTGGCGGTTGTCGAGGGGCACTTCAAGGATGTCGAGGGAGTGATCGATGCGCCGGTCGGTCGGCACCCAGTGGATCGGCTGCGCATGGCCGTGGTGCGCACAGGGCGGTCGGCGCGCACACACTACCGCGTTATC
This sequence comes from Chloroflexales bacterium ZM16-3, assembly GCA_004138175.2. GTDB lineage: Bacteria > Chloroflexota > Chloroflexia > Chloroflexales > Chloroflexaceae > Oscillochloris > Oscillochloris kuznetsovii. The sequence continues at coordinate 16,915 of RYFE02000055.1, forward strand.
GAGGAGTTGGGCGGCTACACGCTGCTGGAGCTGCGACTAGAGACCGGGCGCACCCACCAGATCCGCGTTCACCTTCAGCATATCAGCCGTCCGGTGCTAGGCGACCCGCTCTACGGCGCGCGGAAGGGCCGACCGAGCTTTGGGCTTGATCGGCAGTTCCTCCACGCCCAGCAGCTAGGGTTTCGCCTGCCGGGCAACGGCTGGCGCGAGTTCAGCTCTCCGCTGCCGGCTGATCTCCAAGCGGCCCTGATGAAGCTGCGGGCGGCGGTCGGGATCTGACCACCGCAGGGTCCGTATCCGCCTGTGATACAATGCACACGTTGTTTGTGGGCGTGGCACCAGAGGCGTTATATCGGATCGTGCCGCGGTGAGACGCCCCTCTCTTACGAGGAAGTGGGAGGCTGCTATGCGGAAAAAGATTAGCATTATCGGTGCCGGTTTCGTCGGTTCGACCACGGCCCACTGGGTGGCCGCCAAGGAGCTTGGCGATATCGTGCTGCTGGATGTGGTTGATGGTATTCCCCAGGGCAAGGGCCTGGATCTCTACGAGGCCGCCCCGATCGAGGGCTTTGATGTGCGGGTGATCGGCACAAACGACTATGCCGACACGGCCAACTCGGACGTAATCGTGGTCACGTCGGGCGCGCCGCGCAAGCCGGGGATGACCCGCGAGGATCTGATCAAGGTCAACGCGAACATCACCCGCGACTGCATCTCGAAGGCGGCTCCGCTCTCGCCCAACGCGGTGATCATCATGGTGAACAACCCGCTGGACGCGATGACCTATGTGGCCGCGCAGGCGGCCGGATTCCCCAAGGAGCGGGTGCTCGGCCAGGCCGGCGTGCTTGATAGCGCGCGCTACCGCACCTTCATCGCCATGGAGACAGGCGTCTCGGTTGAGGACATCCAGGCCATGCTGATGGGCGGCCACGGCGATGAGATGGTGCCGCTGCCGCGCTTCTCGACGATCGCCGGCATCCCGGTGAGCGAGTTCATCCCCGCCGACAGGCTCGCGGAGATCGTGGATCGGGCGCGCAAAGGCGGCGGCGAGATCGTCAACCTGCTGAAGACCGGCAGCGCCTACTATGCCCCGGCGGCGGCCACGGCCCAGATGGTCGAGGCTGTGATCAAGGATAAGAAGCGGGTGTTGCCGGTGGCCGCCTACCTCAACGGCGAGTATGGCCTGAGCGATATGTACTTCGGCGTGCCGGTGGTGCTGGGCGCTGGCGGCGTTGAGAAGATCATCGAGCTGCCGCTCAACGATGAGGAGAAGGCGCTTGTGCAGAAGTCGGCCGACGCCGTGCGCACGACGCTGGAGACTCTAAAGACTTTGTGAGGGAGACGGGATTGAGGATTGAGTATTGAGCATTGAAAAAGTCGCATACGCTGTTAAGATAGAGTGGCGGGAATGCGCTCGCTTCTATGATAACGAGCGGATCTGCGCTGTCCAATGCTCAATGCTCAATGCTCAATGCTCCATATACATTCTCTCCACGAGGTACCTGTGAAGGTTAGCACGACAACGATTCCTCCGTCACCCACCCCGCCGGGCGCTGGCCCTGAACGCTGGAAGCTTCTCGGTGGAGAGCGGTTCTATACCTTTGCGCGCTGGGTGACGATCCTGCTCCTGTTTGCGGTCACGCGATTCATCACCGACACGCCGATCTGGCCGATCAGCATCGAGAGCCAGCCGCTGGTGGTGATGCTGTGGGCATATGCGGCGTTCAGCTTGCTGGCGAGCCTGGCTGTTTTTATCCCTGGCGTCGGGCAGATGCTGGAGCTGGCCTACCTGATTGATATTGGCTTCATCTCGCTGATGGCCTTCTTCGGCGGCGACCAGTTTGCGATCTTCTTCCCGCTCTACCTGCTGCCGCTGATCAACGCGGCGATCCGCCAGACCCCGGCGGTGAGCCTGCTCTCGGGGATCGCGGCGGCGGTCTGCTACGGGGCCGCCTTTATCGGCTGGAGCTACCTGATCAAGCAGAGCGGGGTGACGAGCATTGAGTATGTGGCGCTTGGCCTGCGCGGCCTGATCCTGAGCCTGATACCCTGGATGACCAGCGGCCTGGCTGAGCGCTGGAGTGAGAATAACCGCCAGAGCGTGGCCGTGGCCCAGCGGCAGTCTGAGCAGGCGCTGACGGATGCGCGGGCCTACCGCGACCAGATGCGCTCGCTTTACGAGGTGGCCTACTCACTCTCGACAACGATGGACTACCGCCACGTCCTTGAGTCCGCCCTGCGCGAGAGCCGACGCCTGGTTCCCTACACCTGTGGCTTTGTGCTGCTCTCGTCTGGCCAGGACGACGAGCTATACGTGGCGGCGAGCCAGTCGATCAGCGTCTCCGACCAGTCCCGCACGCTTATGGCGGGCCAGAGCGGCCTCGCCGAGGTGCTGCGCTCCAGCGAGGCGCGCACGATGAACCTGGCCCAGCAGGGCGAGCTACAGGTCTTCGAATCGCTGCGCAGCTGTCGGAGCGCCTGTGTCATCCCGCTGCGCGCGGCCCTGCGCACCTACGGCCTGATGGTGGTTGCCACCGACCGGGCCGCACCATTCACCGGCGAGCAGATCGACATGCTCTCGGCCCTGGCTGGCTACGCGATCATCGCCCTGCATAACGCCCAGCTGATCTTCGACCTCAAGGAGGAGCGCACGAAGCTGATCTCTAAAGAGGAGGAGGTGCGCCACCAGCTGGCCCGCGACCTGCACGACGGCCCGGCCCAGTCGATCGCAGCGATCACGATGAATATCGAGTTTATCAAGAAGCTCCTCGACCGTGACCCGCAGCGGGTTGTGGACGAGCTCGATAAGCTCAGCGCTATGGCTAAGCGCACCACCTACGAGGTGCGCACGATGCTCTTTGAGCTGCGCCCGCTGGTGCTGGAGACCCAGGGGCTCAAGGTGACTCTGGAGCAGTACCTTGAGCGCTTCAAGGGGAACAATGCCGGGACGCAGATTGTGCTTGAGACCGAGCAGATGGGTGATGTTCACCTTGACACGAAGACTGAGGGCACGCTCTTCAATATTATCCAGGAGGCGGTGAACAACGCCCTCAAGCACGCTAAGGCCAAGCATATCTGGGTGCGCATGCGCAACGAGGACAAGTTGCTCCACGCGGTGGTGCAGGACGATGGCGCTGGCTTTGATAAGGCCGCCGTGCTGCGCACCTACGAGAAGCGCGGCTCCTTCGGCCTGCTGAATATCGACGAGCGCGCCCGCCTGGTCGGCGGCAAGGCCGAGATGGAGTCGGTGATCGGCCAGGGCACGAAGGTGATGATTGTGGTGCCGATCGAGTAGGGGCGTTTCGCGAAACGCCCCTACAAGGACTCAATGGATAACCCCTACCTCTCAACCCAACGCGTTCGCGCGGCCCTGCGCGCCCTCGACCTCCGGCCGACCCGTGGCATGGGGCAGAACTTTCTGATCGACCCGCTGGCCCTGGATTCAATTGTAGATGCTGCCGACCTCGGCCCCGATGATCTGGTGGTTGAGGTTGGCCCTGGCCTGGGCGTGCTCACCTGGGAACTGCTGCGACGCGCGGGACGGGTGGTGTCTGTGGAGCTTGACAGACGCCTGGCCGCCCGCCTGCACGAGGAGTTTGCTGACACCGCCCTGTGCATCGTGCAGGACGATGTGCTGCGCATCTCGCCCGCCGAGATCCTGGCCTATGCAGACACGCAACACGCAACACTTAACACGCAACACTATAAACTCGTGGCAAACCTGCCCTACGCGATCACAGCGCCGGTGCTGCGCCACTTCCTGGAGGGAGAGCCGCAGCCCGACCTGACGGTGGTGCTGGTGCAGTGGGAGGTGGCCGAGCGGATCTGCGCGACGGTGGGAGACATGAGTGTGCTCGCCCATTCGGTGCAGATCTACGCCGAGGCGGAGATCGTGGCCCGCGTGCCGGCCAGTAGCTTCCACCCCGCCCCGGCCGTCGAATCGGCGGTACTGCGCCTGCGCCGTCGCCCAGCCCTAGCCGTCGATGTGGACGATGTCGGCGGCCTGTTCCGGATCATCAAGGCCGGATTCCTCCATTCGCGCAAGCAGCTCGGTAACGCGCTGCCCAGCGGCCTGGCCGCCATGGGCGTGCCCCTCGCCCGCGACGCGGCCCTGGCTGCCCTGGCAGCCGCTGGCGTAGACCTCACCCGTCGCGCCGAGACGCTCTCTCTGGCCGAGTGGGCGGCGGTCTATCGGGCGCTGGCATGAGTGCAGGGCTAGATGCAACGTCGCCGCCTGGCGGGGGTTTGGGGGTGGCTTCGCCACCCCCAAAGATTTTTTGTTGGGGTTTTGGCGGCGAAGCCGCCAAAACCCCAACAAAAACAGGGTCTGGGGTGGAACCCAGGCCGTTGCAACAGCCATGGGTCTGAGTGGCCCTCCCACACATGACATAAGGAAGAACGTCGATGAACTGCTGGCACTGCGAGCGGCCCGCCCACGGGACGTGCATCTTCTGCGGGCGCGCGGTCTGCCGCGAGCACGCCCAGGAGATGCCGCATATCGTCGCCCTCTACCACGACCAGAAGGGTAGCCCGAAGGCGATTGTCACAGCCAGGGCGCTCTTCTGCGGGGTCTGTGACCCGCGCGAGGACCCGGTGGAGATGCCGGAGCTGCGGTAGAGACGCCCCGCCGGGGCGTCTCTACTGCCCGACGGGCGTGCTCTTGCGGTGGAAGTAGGCGCTGCGGATGGCCTTCAGCACCTCGTCGAGCTCGAAGGGCTTGTGCAGAACATTGAGCGCCCCGGCGCGGCCGGCCTCCTCGATCAGGTTGGGCAGCGCCTGGCCGGTGAAGATCAGCACGCGGGCCTCAGGGTCGTAGGCGCGCAGCTCGCGCACGAGCTCGATCCCATTCATTCCCGGCATAGCCATGTCGCTTAGCACAATGTCGAACCCGCGGGCCTTGTAGGCGTCCAGAGCGCTCAGGGCATCGGCGTAGATCGTCACCTTGTGGCCGATATGCTCCAGCAGGCCCTGGAGCGACTTGCTGATCGAGATGTCGTCATCGACCACCAGCAGATTCAGGCTGGGCAACTCCTCTGGCTCCTGCTCGGCGGCAGCGATGGCGGCCGCCTCCTGGGCGCTCTCCGTAATCGGCAGGTGGATGGTCATTGTGGTGCCCTTGCCGGGCTCGCTGTCCACCTCGAAGGCGCCGCCGTGGCTCTTCACAATGCCGTATGACACCGAGAGGCCGAGTCCGGTTCCGGGGGTGGCGCTACCGCCCAGGGCACCCTTGGTGGTGACGAATGGCTCGAAGATCTTGTCGCGGATCGAGTCGGGGATACCGCAGCCGCTGTCCGAAACCGCCAGGGTAATCCGCTTATCGTCGCTGTCGAGGCGCACCGTGAGGGTGCCGCCGTCGGGCTTCATCGCGTCACGGGCGTTGGTGAGGAAGTTGAGGAACACCTGCGAGATCTGCCCGGCGTCGCAGATTGTCAGCGGCACCGGGTTAATCTTGCGCTCGACCTTGATCTTGTGCTTGCGCAGCTCGATCTCCATCAGGGTCAGGGTGCCCTGCACTGCGTCGTAGAGGTCGGCCATTTCGCGGCGCGGTGCCTGGCGGCGACCAAAGGTGAGCAGGCTGCCGGTGATGCTCTTCCCGCGCTTGCAGGTGTCCACCACCACCTTGAGCGACTCATTCTTCGTCTCGTCGTCGGGGCTGGCCAGGCCAAGCTGGGCGTAGCCGAGCATGCCGGCCAGCAGGTTATTGAACTCGTGGGCAATGCCGGCAGCGAAGGTGCCTACGGCGGCCAGCTTGGATGACTGGATCAGCTCGGCCTGGGACTCCTGCACCTTGCGGAAGAGCCGGGCGTTCTGGATCACCGTAGCTGCCTGGCGGGCGAACGTCATCAGCACCCGCTGCTCATCCTCAGAGAGCCCACGGATCTCGGGGAAGGTGAAGCAGATCGCGCCCATCACACGCTTCTCCTCGACCAGAGGGATGCAGACGAGGGCGTTCCAGTAGATGTTCTGGGTCAGCTCGGGCAGCGGTGCCAGGGTCTGGGTGTGCTGGTCGGTGAACATCATCACGCGCTGGCGGCCGAGCACCGTCTCGTAGCTCTTGGGGAAGGGCACCGGGAAGGGGCCGCTGCCGTCCACTGGGATGGGCAGGTTGTATGCGGCCACCATCGCCGGCTGCTGGAGGTCATCGAGCAGGACGACCCAGCCGTTGGAGGCGCTCATCAGCACGGCGAGGCGGTTGCAGAGCAGTTCCAGCATAGCCGGTACGTCGCGGGTGCTGATCAGGGCGACCATCAGGCCCTGCAGGCGCTCAAGCTTATTCGAGAGGGCCGACGAGTCGGCGGCGAGGTTCTGGACGGCCGTGCTATAGCGCAGCACCTCGCCTTGGCTGCGGAAGGCGTTGTGGAGCACGACCACCGGCACGATCCCGAGCATGAAGGCGAATCCGTTGATCTCCCAGAGGGTGGCGAGCAGGCCGCCGAGGGGGGCGAGCATCAGCACGTGCCAGCGCACCTCATCGAGCCGGAAGCGGATTGCCTGGCGCGGCGGCTTGCCCTCGGTGAAGATGGCCAGCCCGCCCTCGGCGACGCGCTCGACCGCGTAGATGATCGCCCCGGTGAGCAGGAGGGCGATCAGCGAGGTGAGCGTTGTGTACGGCAGGGTGCCCACGCCCGGCTCGAAGAACCCATCGTGCAGGTGGATCAGGGCGATCCATAAGGCGATCACAGCACTGATAGTGCGCACGGCGATGATCGAGATCATCTGCCACCAGGAGATATCGCGGGCCAGGGCTGCGCTCACGGTGCCGACGATCACCACGCCGAGTATAAGCGGCCAGTTTAGGGCGGTGACCCCGGCGATCAGCAGGGCCATCGTGATCGACAGCACCCGATCATCCTCGACCTCAAAGGCGGTCAGGTCGCCCACCATGAGCATGCCGGCGAAGATTAGGGCCGAGAGGATATCGATCAGCTGGATCGGGGGGGATGGGTAGACGAGGGATGTGCCGAGGGCTAACAGGAGCGCCGTACACCAGAGGCCGATGAGATATAGTCGTGCCGCCTGAGGGAGAGCACGCATACGGGGGGCTCCTTACAAGGGTACGGGGTATAGGGTACAGGGTACAGGCGGAGCCGTCACCAGGGAACCTTACGATAGGTGATGCTCTGATAGCGGTATCGCTGTTGTTTATAGCATGTTGTGATGAATATACAAGCGCTTTGGGGCGAGTAGAAGTTAACAAAAAGTTTACGAGCGCCGGTCGTAGCCGTCGGTCTGCCACGTTCATGCTCCCTAAACGTATCGGGGCGGGCTTTTTGCAGCGGAATAGGGGACAGAGGGCATGCGCTTCGTTGCCTGTTCCCTGCCCTCTGTCCCCTGTCCCCTGTCCCCTCACGCTCAGGCATCGCCCTCGATCTTGCGGACGGTGCTTCGCTTGCGGGGAGCGGCGGAAGGCTCCTCAGCCGCAATGAGTTCAGCGAGGGCGCTGTCGATCATGGCCCGCTCATCGGCGAGGTTGCGGGCGTACTGCTCAAGCTGGAGGCTACGGCGCTGGCGCAGGGCCATGGGCGCGATGCGGCAGATATCTTCCTCGATCACCTGGTCACGGAAGTCGGCGGCGGCGCGGGCGCGGGCGGCCTCCAGCAGCGCGATCTCGGCGCGCTGCGAGGGCACCTTGAGCGCCTGGATCAGCGCTAGGGCGAGCTGCTCCAGGTGCGGCGGCGTCTCGACGTGGGGCAGGATCTCGTGGGCGGCATCGACCTCATCGGCCAGGGCTGCCGTCTGCGCGGCGTAGGCGATGCGGAAGGCGGTCGGGTCGGCGCGAAAGTCGCGGGAGCGGCGGTAGGCTTCCAGGCGAGCCTGCGGGTCCTCTAGGGGGGCGACCCAGACGCGCAGGCCGAAGCGGTCGAGGATCTGCGGGCGGAGGGCGCCCTCCTCGGGGTTCATCGATCCGACGAGGATGAACTGGCTGGGGAAGAGCCGGGTCATCGGGCCGCGGCGCACCAGGGTGCGCCCTTGGGCCGCCGCGTCGAGGATGGCCTCGACCACGGCTGGGTCAAGCAGATTAATCTCGTCCACATAGAGCAGGTTGCGGTGGGCGTTGGCGAGGACGCCCTCGTCGAGAGTGACGCGCTGCTGCTCAATGGCGACCCGCTCATTGATCCCGCCGACCACATCCTCCAGGCGGGCGCTGAGCGGCAGCTCGATCAGGCGCATCGGCTCGCGGGCGCTGTGGGTATGGCCCTCGGAGTCCTCCCAGCTGCGATCAACGTGGGGCATCAGGTCGAGCAGCCCGCGCACGGCCGTCGTCTTGCCCACGCCATATGGTCCACTGATCAGCACGCCGCCGATCTGCGGGTTAATCAGCCCGAGGATCAGCGCGGTCTTCAGCTCAGGCTGGCCCACCAGGGCGAGCAGCGGGAAGGGGAGGACTTCGTCCATTGCAGATTGTAGATTGTAGATTGCAGATTGTAGGTTGCTGCAATCTGCAATCTACAATCTACAATCTGCAATTGTCAGAGCATCTCAATCTCATAGCCGCCGACGGGCGCGTCGGGGCGGATGCGCTCGATGAAGCGGACGACGGCCTCAAGCTGTCCGTGGGCGTAGCCCTGGTCGGTGCTGACGCAGGCGATGCCGATCTCCGCGCGCTGCCAGGTATCCTGCCCGCCGACCTCGGCGATCGACACGTTAAACTCGTTGCGGACGCGGGCCAGGATCGATTTGACGACCTGGCGCTTCTCCTTGAGCGATTGGGCGGCGAAGACGTGGAGGGTGAGGGTGCAGACGCCGATGACCATGTGAGTGTTGAATGTTGAATGTTGAATGCAGGATTCAACATTCCTAATTCAAGTTGCCGAGCCCGGCGGCAGGAGGGAGGATAGCCAGTTCGCTAAGGAGCTCGGCGGCGAGGCCGCGCAGGCGCTCGGTGAGCTCCGTCTCCAGCCAGCGCTGCTTCTGATCGTAGTGTACGTGGAAGCGCTCGGCCAGATAGTAGGCCATTGCCTCCGGATCGTCGGGGAGCTCCTCGACCTCGATAGGGGCGCTGGAGGCGACCGAGACTGCCTTCCAGTAGCGCCCGTAGACTGCGCGCAGCTCGCTGGCGGCCGCCTGAACCTGCGGCCCGCCCTCCTCGGGGAGCTCGATCACCGCCGCGATCAGGTAGGGCACCCGCTGGAGGATGTACTGGATGCGAAAGCGCCGTGTGCCGGTGGCGTTAAGCAGATAGCGTCCGTCCTCAAGTCGCACATTGGCGCTGATCTGGGCAATCGTGCCGATGCTGGCCGTCTCGGCGGGGCGTGATAGCGCGCGCCCCTCGTCGACCTCGTCGCCGGAGCGCAGGTACACCACCCCGAAAGGGGTGTTCTCCTCGATACACTTGCCGATCATCGTGCGGTAGCGCTCCTCGAAGATGTGCAGGTTCAGTGTGCTGCCCGGGTAGAGCACCGTCCCGAGCGGGAACAGCGGTAATTGCTGGATCATACGAATCTTCCGCTACTCTTCAGGCCACGTGCATGTGAGCACGGTCGCCTCGGCTGGTCCAAGGTGCATATCGATCATAAAATCGATCTCGGGGCTGGTGAAGAGCTGGAGCGCCATAGTCTGGTCGAAGGTGCAGGGCAGTCCCTCAAGCATCAGGACGACGTGGCCGATGCGCAGCTCCAGCAGCTCTGGCCGCAGCTCCACCTCGCTCGATCCGATCGCGGCAAGGAGGGTTCCCCAATCGGGGACATTGCGCATGCAGGTGGATCGCAGCGAGCTTGAGCGGGCCACGACATCGCAGATCTTACGGGCGGCCTCCTCGCTCGGGGCACCGCGCACCGTCACCTGAATAATTTTACCCCCAGTTGAGGCATCGCGCACGATCTGCTGCGAAAGCTCATAGCAGAGCTGGGTGAGCGCCTCCTGCCACGCGGTGAAGGCCCGCGAGCTAGGGTCGGTGATCGGCGGCCCCTCGGCGGCCCCATTGGCGAGGACCATCACCGTATCGTTCGGGCTACAGTCGCCGTCGAGGTTGAGGCGGTTGAAGGTGCGTCCGACGCTGTGGCTGAGCGACTGAGCCAGGAGGTGCTGGTCAATCGCCAGATCGGTGGTGATCAGGCAGAGCATCGTGGCCATGCGCGGGTGGATCATGCGCGTGCCCTTGGCCATCCCCGCGATCGTCACGCGGTGGCCCTCGCCGAGCTGCACGCGGTAGACGCGCTCCTTGGGCTTGGTGTCGGTGGTGAGGATGGCCTGGGCCGCCCGCCGCCCGCCGCCGCTGTCGAGCTCGCTCACCGCGCGGCGGATCCCGTCGCGGATCTTCGGCATGGGCAGGGGCACCCCGATGATGCCGGTGGACATCAACATCACCGCGTCGCGCTGGATCTCCAGCTCGTCAGCGACCAGCTTGGCGCACTCCACCGCATCGGTGAGGCCAGCCTGCCCGGTGCCAGCGTTGGCGTGGCCCGAGTTGATCATCACCGCGCGGATGGCCTCGCGGTTGCGCGAGAGGATGGCCTGGCTGAGGTAGACGGGCGCGGCACGGGTGACGCTGGTGGTGAACACCGCCGCCACCTTGCAGGGGTACAGCGAGTAGAGCAAGGCCAGGTCGCGGGCCTTGCTGCCATCTTTCAGCCCACATGAGACCCCTGTGGCGCGAAAGCCGTGCGGGCTAGAGATGTGTCCGTCCTCGAAGATGGTATAGCTCATTGCGATTGCAGATTGCAGATTGCAGATTGCAGATTGCCAGCGGCAGCCTGCGATCTGCAATCCACAATTACCAGACGCGGCACACAAACCCTTTGAGGTACTCGCTCTCCGGGAAGGTCAGCAGGATGGGGTGGTCGGGCGACTGCCCGAGCCGCTCGATGATCTGCACATCGCGCCCGGCGTCGACCGAGGCGCCGAAGACGATCTTCTGGAACAGGTCGGGCGAGATCAGGCCGGAGCAGCTGAAGGTGGCTAGGGTGCCGCCGGGGCTGAGCAGCTGCATGGCGAGCCAGTTGATGTCCTTATAGCCACGGGTGGCGTGGTTCACCTGGCCCTGGCTATTGGCAAACTTGGGCGGGTCAAGCACGATCACATCGAAGCGGCGGCCCTCGGCGCGGTAGGCGCGCAGCACCTTAAAGACGTTCCCTTCGACATAGTCGGCGGGCGTGGCGATCTCGTTCAGGGCGAGGTTCTGGCGGGCCATGTCGAGGGCTGCGGGGCTGCTGTCGATCAGGGTCAGGCTGGCGGCCCCGGCGCGGGCGGCGTAGGCCGAGAAGCCACCGCTGTAGGAGAAGCAGTCGAGCACGTTCGCGCCCTTGCAGTAGGCTGCCACGCGCGCCCGGTTGATGGCCTGGTCGAGGTAGGTGCCGGTCTTCTGTCCGGCGCGCAGGTCGGCCAGGAGGATCGGGGGTGTCGCGGACGATCCTGGGGGTGCGGTGGGGCGAAGGGTGATCTGGTCGGGCGGCTCCTCGCCCCAGAGCAGGCCGTCGCTAGGCGGGAGGCCCTCCTTCTCGCGCATGTCGTTGTCGCTGCGCTCGAAGATGCCGCGCGGGGCGAGCATATCGGCCAGGGCGCGCACAAGCTCATTGCGGCGCGCCTCCATGCCCTGGGTGAGGATCTGCACCGTCAGGTAGTCGCCGTAGCGGTCGACGATCAGGCCGGGCAGCCCATCGGACTCGCTAAAGATCAGGCGGCATGCGCCGCCCGCACCATCGGCGAGGCCAGCCCGACCGGACACAGCGCGGGCGATCCCGCTGCGCAGCCACTCCTCATTCAGCTGCTGGTTCGGGTCCCAGGTGCAGAGGCGGGCGCGGATCTGCGAGTGGCCGCTCCAGAGCCCGCGGGCGAGCCAGTCGCCGGAGGGGGCGAGGATGTCCACCGGCTCACCATCGACCGGCTCGCCGCGCACAGATGCGACCGCCCCCGAGAAGACCCAGGGGTGGCGCTGGATGACGGGACGCTCTCGGCCGGGGCGCAGGGTGATGGTTGCCATAAGCTTAGAGCACTGAGGCACTGAGGCACTGAGGCACTGAGGCACTGAGCCTCGTGTTTATGTGATTGCGCTTATGGGAAAACACTGTAACACAGCGCGGTAGCGGGGTCAAGCGTGAACACGATTGTCGGGCGCAGCGCGCTGCGCCCCTACGGCAACCGGGCCTCGTCGCCGTCAAGGATGGCCAGCCCGTCGCGGGCCAGGCTTGCGACCAGGTCGCGCAGCCAGTCGGCGTCCTGATCATGATCATAGTCTGGCTTGACGAGGGGGCCGATCTGGCTGAGGGGCAGGGCGGGGTGGGCGCACAGGGCGTCGATGATCCGCCCGCGCTGCCAGCGCCGCGAGCCTTTGTAGGGCTCCTCTTTGCGCTCGGCCACGCGGCGGGCGGGGCGGGCGGGATCGCCGAGTGCGATCTCGGTAGGCGGATCTTCGCCCATTGCGAGGAGCAATGCCTCGTCGTCGGCACGGCGGGCGGCGTAGGCGCGGCACGCGCCGCTGATCGGGCAGCCCCGGCAGGCAGGGGCTGCCGCCGTACAGATCATGGCACCCAGCTCCATGATCGCCTGGTTCCAGGCCCAGCCCTGGCCGGGCGGGATGAGAGATGCCCCTAGATTCAGCAGCTCGCGGTCGCTCGGCGGCGGGTCGAGATCGTCGGGGCCAACCAGGGATCGGCGCAGCACCCGGCGGATGTTTGTGTCGATGAAGGCCACATCCTGCTCGAAGGCGAAGCATGCCATCGCCCCCGCCGTGTAGGGGCCGATCCCCGGCAGCCTCTGTAGCTCGGCCACTGTGCGCGGGAACTGGCCGTCGTACTTGTCGCGTATGGCCTGGGCGACTCGCTGGAGGTTCACCGCGCGGCGGTTGTAGCCGAGGCCCGCCCAGCGCCGGATCACCTCCGATGTTGGCGTGCCGGCCAGATCCTCCAGGGTTGGGAACGCTGCTAGAAAGGCGTGGTACTTGGGCAGCACCCGGTCAACCTGGGTCTGCTGGAGCATCATCTCGGAGACGAGGATGCGGTAGGGGTCGCGGGTGTGACGCCAAGGGAGGTCGCGGGCGTTTGCGGCGAACCAGGCGAGGATCATCTGGGGGTTGGGGGTTGGGGGTTGGGGGTTGAGGGTTGGGGGTTGGGGGT
>RYFE02000056.1 GCA_004138175.2 Chloroflexales bacterium ZM16-3
CGGGAGTCGGGAGTCGGGAGTCGGGAGTCGGGAGTCGGCCCCTGACTCCCGACTCCCGACCCCCGACTCCTTGGAACCCAGCGCCGCCAGCCCCCGTCGCGCCGCCTCGTTCGCAGGGTCGAGGGCCAGGGCGTGCTCCAGGCACTCACGCTGCTGGGCCGGGTCGTCCAGCGCGCCAGAGAGCCAGAGCCATGCCGAGGCGCTGCGCGGGTCGGCCCGCACGGCCGCCGCCAGCAGCTCGCGGGCGCGGGCGCGATCCCCCCCGCGCAGCGCGGCCACGCCCCGCCCAAGCAGGCCACCTTCATCTTCTTGAGCCTGCCCTAATGACATGTTTCAACGCTCAACACTCATCCCGCTCCGCCCACATAAAGATCAGCATCCCGATCAGGATGGCCACATTCGCCCAGGCCACGACGGTGGGGAGGCTGGAGCGCACGATCACACGCTGGGCGTCGGGGACAAAGCCAGGGATCGCGCCGACAATATTGACCGTTGCGGTGATCGCGATCAGGCCGAAGGGCACCAGGGCGCGCAGGTCGGCGGCGGCGCAGAGCAGCAAGAAGGGCAGGGCGAAAAAGGAGTAGCGCTCGTGGATCTGCGTGGGCAGGACGAAGAAGGCCATCGCCAGGGCGGCGGCGGCGGCGGCGCGCGAGGGGCCGCCGGGCCGCCGCAGGGCGGCCAGGCAGGCCAGACACGCCGCCAGGGCCACCAGGCCAAAGCCAATGCTGCGGTAGCTCAGCCCGGCCACCTGCACCAGATCCGAGATCGGCTTATCCTCAGCCACCAGCCACCAGAGGTTGTAGGCCCGGTTCGTCACCTGGGGGAAGCGGCCCACCGCGCCGGCGGCGGCCTGATAGAGCCCCGGCCCCTGGCCGATCAGCACAAAGGGCGCGCATGCCAGACTGATCAGCCCAGCCGCCAGCGCGCCGCCCTCTACCAGCCCGCGCGCCCCGTGACGGCGCAGGGTCAGCACATACAGCAGCGGGGCCAGGATGATCGCCTGAGGCTTCACCATCACCCCTGCCGCCCAGCACAGCCAGCTCCAGCGCCCCCGGCCCACATCCAGCAGCGCCACCGAGGCCACCATCGGCAGGGCCAGCAGCACATCCACCTGTCCCCACCAGGCCACATTCATCCAGACCGGCGGGATCACCGCGTAGAGGCCAGCGATCAGGGCGGCCCGGCGCGGCCCGGCGTAGCGCAGCCCCCACCAGTAGAGCAGCGCCACCGTGGCCAGCAGGGCGAGCATGCTCGGAATCTTGATCAGCGCCCGCGTCACGGCGGGCACCGGGTCGTAGAAGGTACCGCCGAGCGGCTCGACCAGAAAGGAGAGGCCGCGCAGAATATAGAGCCGGAACGGCATATAGTCGCCGCCATAGGTGAACGCCTGGCTGAATCCGCCCCGCTCGAACATAAAGCCCATCCGCCGCGCCGAGAGCTTCAGGTCGCCCACCGGGTCGGGCGCGCCCAGCCACGGCAGGCACATGAGCAGGGCAAGGATGAGCAACCCGAGGAGTCGGGGGTCAGGAGTCGGGGGTCGGGAGTCGGGAGTCAGAAGTCGGGCTGGAGTGGCCGGAGGCGCGGCCCCGACTCCCGACCCCCGACTCCTCCCCCCTCGTCGGGAGTTAGGGGTCAGAAGTCGGGCTGGAGTGGCCGGAGGCGCGGCCCCGACTCCCGACACCCGACTCCTCCCCCCTCGTCGGGAGTTAGGGGTCAGAAGTCGGGCTGGAGTGGCCGGAGGCGCGGCCCCGACTCCCGACACCCGACTCCTCCCCCCTCGTCGGGAGTTAGGGGTCAGAAGTCGGGCTGGGGTGGCCGGAGGCGCGGCCCCGACTCCCGACCCCCGACTCCTGACTCCTAAATCGATCGCCAGCGCCCCCAGGGCGGCCCCCCCCACGGCGGCGAGCAGCTGGCCGAGCAGGGCGTAGCGCCAGAGCCCGGCGTGCTGCCATGCCGCCGCAGCGATCTGGAGGCCCAGCACGGTGACAATCGCCGCTGGCCTGCCCAGCCCGGCCCGCCGCAGCAGCGGGTAGGCCCCGAGCGTGGCCAGCAGCAGCGCGGCGACAAGCTGCGTGGGCGGCGGGCCGTCGCCGGCAAGGGAGAGCGTGTGGAAGACCACGCCGAGCGCCCGGCCATCGATCACCTCAGTGGGCGATTCGATACGCAGGCTGACCCGCTCGCCGGGCTGCGCGGGCAGCAGCAGGCTGTAGGTGTGCAGGCCGGGGAGGGCGAAGAACGAGGACTCGCTATCGGCGGCGCGCAGGACAACCGGGGTGGCGCGGTCGAGGCCGCTGGAGAGGCTGAGGCGCAGGTAGAGCGGGCCGCCCGGGTTTGGTGGCTGGAGCCGAGCGTCGCCGTCCGCCCAGCGGAACAGGCCAGGGCGATCAGCCAGAGGCTCAAGCTCGTACATGCCCGAGGTCGGCAGCATCACAGCGAGGGCGTCGGCGGCGAAGGAGGCGCCGCGGTGGCCGCCATAGGCCATGGCCAGCCAGAGGGGTGCCGCAGCGCAGAGCAGCAGCAGGATAAGCGTATCGGGCCAGATGCGGCGCATACGTCCCTGGAGCGATGCCCCAGACCTAGCTTTATACGTGGCTTTTAGCCGCTTCGCGGCCAGAAGCCACATATAAAAATCTTTGCACTAGGCCGCGATCGGCTCCTCGGGAGCCTGGGTGATATCGCGCAGCGTGCCCAGGTCGCGGATGCGCTCGGTGAAGAGCACGCCGTGCAGGTGATCGACCTCGTGCTGGATAGCCCAGCCGAGCAGGCCATCGGCTTTACGCAGGCGGCGCAGCTTGCCGTTCTGATCCTGGAACTCCACCGTCACCCAGCTGTGGCGCGGCACCATGCCGTACCAGCCGGGTAGGCTCAGGCAGCCCTCGTCGCGCATCACCTCGTCCCCACTCGTCTTCACGATGCGCGGGTTGATCAGCACATACTCCTCGGCCGGGGCGACCTCGACCTCGGTGCCGTCCTCCTGCTCCTCGATCTCGGCGGGCACCTCGATGATGCAGAGCTGGATGGGCAGGCCGACCTGCGGCGCGGCCAGGCCGACGCCATTGGCCTCACGCATAGTCTCGAACATATCGGCCACCAGCTGCTTCAAGTTACGGTCGGGCAGCTTCACCGGGCGACAGTTCATCTTCAGGGTTTTCTTATCTTCTTGGTTATCAATGCGCCAAATTCGTCGTTTCGCCATGGCCGTTCCCACATTCACCGTTATACAACGCTATTGACGTGTCGGCACGCCACATCTATATCTGATTATATCACACGAGTTTTACGCTGATGCCCTGGGCGCAGAGTGCCAGCGAAGCTGGCACTCTGCGCCCCCATACATTCACTCAGGGGCGGCGCTCGCCGAGCAGACGCCAGCCGCCGGGCAGGGCCAGGGAGGCCAGGGTAATCTTCACCGCCGTGCCCGGCAGGAAGGGCAGCACCGCTGCGACAAACAGGGCCGCCAGATTGACGCTGCCGGTCAGGATCGCCGTCGCCGCCACCAGCCAGCTGAAGCCCAGGGCCAGGATGACCATCTCGCCTGCCAGCATGGCCGGGATGGCTGTGGCCACCCCGCGATCCCAGCCACGGTGGGCCAACCGCCCGACGACCCAAGCCGCGATGGGGAAGGCCAGCAGGTAGCCCGCAGTCGGGCCAAGGATCACCGGCAGGCCCGGGATGCGGCTGGCGCTCCACGCGCTGCTGCCGAGCGCAAAGACAGGCAGGCCGAGCAGCCCCTCGGCTAGGTAGGCCAGCAGGGTCAGGGCACCTAGTCGCGGGCCATAGAGCGCACCGATCAGGATGACGCCGAGGGTCTGGCCGGTAAGCGGTACGGGGGTGAAGGGCAGCGGCAGGCTGATGCGGGCCAGCATGGTCATGAGCAGGGTACCGGCCAAAACGAGCAGGCCGTCGCGGACGAGGGGGCGGGCCAGAGGCCCGCTAGCGGGAACAAGCCGGTCTGCCAGGGTGCCAGTGGGGTATAGGGACATACAATCACTCCTTCGCTCGTGTGGCGCGGAACGTCGCCCGATTGTAACATACCCGCGAGCCGCCGCCTGCACCGTCGCTCGCGATCACAGGGGTTGTATTAATCCGGACGCACCCGCACCACCTGCACGTTCGTATCCCCGGCGAGGAAGCTGAGCAGGGTAGTGACGATCGAGATCACCAGGCCGCCGAAGAAGGCTGGCCAGAAGCCGTAGACGTGGAACTGGATGTTGAGCTGGTCGGCCAGGGCTGAGGTGAGGCCGAGCATGACGGCGTTGATCACGAGGCCGAAGAGCCCCAGGGTGAGCAGCACCAGCGGGCAGGTGAGCAGGTAGATCAGCGGGCGCAGCAGGGCGTTGAGCAGCCCGAACACCAGGGCCACCACGCCGATCTGCCAGCCCGGCCCGCTGAACTCAATCCCCGGCACCAGCCAGGTCGCGGCGAAGATCGCCAGGCTGCTGATCAGCCAGCGCAGCAGCAGTCGCTGCCAGGGCGGGCGGTTGTCTGTGGGGAGCACAGGTTGGTTTTGCATAGATACCTCCCGGTGGGGGTGTGGGGGCGGCTTCGCCGCCCCCACGTTCTTTTTTTGTTGGGTTTGGGCGGCTACGCCGCCCAAACCCAACAAAAAGCAGGTCTGGGGCGCAGCCCCAGGATCGTTGTGTCAGCCCTATGCCAGGGCCAAATAGGCGGCCCCGCTCATTTCTATGATACTATATGCCGCCGGTTAGGCTTACGCCTGGCTAGTGGCATTTCGTTTGGAGGAGCGGCCCCGATATGGCAACAAACACCCAGTCCCTCTTCGCCCAGGTGGCCCGCAGCGCCGAGGCCGACGGCAAGGCCCACTACTTCCGCCTGCACCGCCACCGCTTCGCGGCGATGCTTCAGGCTATCAGCGCCCCGCCCGGCGCCAGCGTGCTTGAGGTGGGCGTCACGCCCGGCCACTTCACCGAGCTGCTTGTCCAGTCTGGCTATAAGGTGAGCGGGGCTGACCTCGACCCCTTCACGCGTAAAGCTTTGTGGGATCGGCTAGGCGTCGAGGTGCGCCAGGTTCACCTGGAGCGCGAGGCACTGCCCTTCCCCGACGAGTCGTTTGAGCAGGTGGTCTTCTCCGAGGTGATCGAGCACCTGGTCTACTCGCCGCTGCCGGTGCTGCGCGAGTTCCGCCGCGTGCTGCGGCCCGGCGGGCGGCTGCTGATCACCACGCCTAACGAGCTCTACTTCAAGAGCCGGGCGCGCGGCATCTTGCGCATGCTGCTCTGGCAGAGCCTGCTCACCCGCGACGAGTTCCGCCACCAGATGCGCCTGGAGGGCGAGCAGCGCTACACCACCCATAGCCGCACCTACACCATGGGCGAGCTGAGCTGGCTGGTCGAGCAGGCTGGGTTCCGCGTGGTGCGCCGTCAGTACGAGGCGCCCTGGGAGAAGGTCGGGCTGGAGGTCGGGCGCCTGCGCACGCACCCCCTGCGTGTGCTGGTCAAGGCGGCCTTCTCCGCCCTGACCACGGCCATCCCGCCGACTCGCTCAATGCTGCTGGTTGTCGGCGAGAAGTAGGTGTCAGGCGACAGGGCTGGTAACTGCTTTACTCAGGGATCTCGTCGAGCGGGATGCCGCGCCGGAGGCGCAGGCTTGCGCGAGCCTCCTCGACCCGCTTGAGAAACCGCGAGTCATGCTCAAGTCGATACTCGAACCACTCGTCCTCACTCTCGAATCCGATTAAAATACCCGCAGGCTTGCCGTGTCGTGTGATGATAATATCTTCCTCGGTCGCCATCCGCAGGTACTTCGAGAGGTCGTTCTTCACTTCAGAGAGCGGGATCTGTTTCATCGGGGGCAACCTCCTCTGCTTCGCCAAACTGATCCAGCCAGGCGTCGGCCTCTGATTTGTCGATGATGGCCAGGACTTCAACATCTAGATCGCAGATGTCGTAGAAAATACGGATTTCATCGACGCGCAAGCGGTACTGCGGACGGCGAATGCCTCTAAGCCGTTTGATCCGGCTCTTGCTCACGCGGGCTGGCTCATCACGCAGGTGCGTGAGCATGGCGGCACGAACGGTGCTGCGGATGTGGGCCTTGAGGCGCTGTAGGTCTTCTACTGCCTCAGGGGCGAGGATGATGGTATATGTCATCGGAGCATCATGGCTCTGCGGTTATTCTGTCTAGATTATAGCCAGAATAGAGCCAGAACACAAGTGCATATCTGTGCCTAAAGGAATTGAAATGACAGCACCCGACGGCGTGATCACGATCGACGACATGCACCTGGGCCGCCCGCAGGTGATCGCCACCTACCTGCTCACCGGCGATGTGCCGGCGCTGGTGGACCCCGGCCCGGCCAGCACGCTGCCCGCCCTGGAGGCCGGCCTGGCCGCCAACGGCCTCGGCCTGGGCGACATCGACGTTATTCTGCTGACCCACATTCACCTTGACCACGCCGGGGCCACCGGCAGCATCCTGGCCCGCAACCCCAAGGCCCGCGTCTACGTCCACAATGTCGGCGCGCCGCACGTGATCGACCCCTCGCGCCTGATCAAGAGCGCCAGCCAGCTCTACGGCGATATGATGGGCACCCTGTGGGGCGAGATCGTGCCGGTGCCTGCCGAGTCGCTCACGCTGCTGGAGGGCGGCGAGATGATCGACCTGGGCGGGCGGACGATCCATGTCTTCGATGGCCCCGGCCACGCTAAGCACCACCTGATCTACCTGGACCAGCAGAGCAATGGGGCCTTCATTGGCGATAACGGCGGCGTGCGACTGCCGGGGCTGTCCCTCGTGCGCCCGGCCACCCCGCCGCCCGACATCGACCTGGAGGCGTGGGACGGCACCCTGCTCATGCTCGACGAGCTGATGCCGAGTTGGCTGATGCTGACCCACTTCGGAGCCTACAGTGATGTGGAGTTCCACATTAGCGACTACCGCGCCCGCCTGGCCCGCTGGGGCGAGCAGGTGCGCCGGGGCATGGAGTCGGGCACGTCCGAGGAGGCTCAGATCGCCGCCCTGGAGGATCTGGCCGCCGCCGAGGCCGCCGCCCTCTCGGATGCGCAGCGGGCGGCCCTGACCTATCAGACTGGCGCGATGGAGCTGAGCTGGCGCGGTCTGGCCCGCTACTGGCGCAAGCGCGCCGAGGCCGAGGCGGCCTGCCCGCCGTCCGCCGACGCGCCGCGCTGAGGCGGCGCGCTTACTCGATGTGCCTCATTGAGCATTCGTGTCATATGTAGGGGCGGCTCGCGAGCCGCCCCTCCGGCGAGCCGCCCCTCCGGCGAGCCGTCCCTACAAGGCGAAGCTGCGGTGGATCGCCCGCACCGCCTCGTCGCTGTCTTCGGCGGAGACCACCAGCGAGATGTTGTTCTCGGTGCTGCCCTGGGCGATGGCGATCACATTGATCTTGGCCGCGCCCATGGCCCCGAAGACCTGCCCGGCGATGCCGGGGGTGCCGCGCATGCCCGAGCCGACCACAGCCACGATCACGACTGAGTCGAGCACCTCGACATGCTCCACATCGTGGGCCGAGAACTCACCGGCCAGCTCCTTGCGCAGCTCGGCCACGGCGGATGGTGCCTCGGCGCGCGGCACCGACAGGCAGACATTCTGCTCGCTGCTGGCCTGCGAGATCAGCAGGATGTTGGCCCCGGCGCGGGCCACCGCGCTGAAGATGCGCGCGGCCACGCCGGCGAGCCCGAGCATCCCCGGCCCGCCCACGGTGATCATGCACACATCTTTGATCGCCGTGACCGCGCGGGCGGTGCGGTCGCCCCGGCCCGCGCCGATCAGCGTGCCGGAGTGCGCCGGGTTGAAGGTGTTTAGGATGCGGATGGGGATGCGCCGCTGCACCAGCGGCTGCACTGTCTTCGGGTGCAGCACGTTGGCCCCGTAGTAGGCCAGCTCGGCCATCTCGCTGTACGAGAGCTGGCGCAGGGTGCGGGCCTCGGGGACGACCTTGGGGTTGGCTGTGAGCACCCCGTCGACCTCCTTCCAGAACCAGACCTCGTCGGCGTCGAGGCTGGCCCCGAGGATGGCGCAGGTGTAGTCGCTGCCGCCGCGCCCGAGGGTGGTGGGCACCCCGGCACGGGTCGCCCCGATGAATCCGGTGACGACGGGGACGGTGCCTGCGGCGAGCATGGGCAGCAGGCCCGCGCGGGAGCGCTCTCGCGTCTCGTCTATCAGCGGCGAGGCGTTGCCGTAGCGCTCGTCGGTGATGATCAGGCCGGTGGCATCCACCGCCTGGGCCGAGACGCCGGCGCCGCGCAGGGCGGCGGCGATCAGGCGGGCGTTGATCCGCTCGCCCAGGCCGCTGAACAGGTCGAGGGCGCGCGGGGTCAGCTCGCCCAGCACGGCGATGCTGCGCGACAGGGCGCTCAGATAGTCGAGCATAGCCCGCAGCTCAGCCTCTAGGGCGGCGCACTCGGCGGGCGGGGCCAGCTCGGCGGCGACGCCCATGTGCAGCGCAAGCAGGCGCGGGGCCAGATGGGCGATAGAGTCGCCGTCGCCCCGTGCGGCCGCGTGGGCGGCGGCGATCAGGGTGTCGGTGGTTCGCAGGTCGGGGGCGTTCATCGCCGACACCACAACCACAACCTCGTGGCTCTGGCGGCTCTCGCGCACAATCGCGGCAACCTGGCGGATCGCGTCGGCGCTGCCGACCGAGGTGCCGCCGAACTTCATCACAACGCGCATACAGTCCTCTAAAATATCGGTAGAGACGCCCCGCCGGGGCGTCTATGGTACCAGCAGCACCTTGCCCGCCGTCGCCCGGCTCTGGATGGCGATGTGGGCGGCGGGCGCGTCGGCCGTGGCGAAGCTGCGGTCCACGCGGACACCCAGCTCGCCGGAGGCTATCCAAGAGAACAGGTCGCCCGCGCGCCATGCCAGCTCCTCGGGCGTGGCGATGTAGTGCCAGAGGGTCGGCCGGGTGAGGAAGATCGATCCCTTGGCGCTGAGCGTCAGCGGGCTGACTGGAGGCACCGGGCCGCTGGCGTTGCCGAAGCTCACCATCATGCCGCGCGGGCGCAGGCAGTCCAGGCTGCCGTCCCAGGTGTCCTTGCCCACCGAGTCGTAGACCACATCCACGCCGCGCCCGCCGGTCAGCTCGCGCACGCGCGGGGGGAACGCCTCGTCGCGGTAGAGGATCACCTCGCTGGCCCCGGCGGCGCGGGCCAGCTCAGCCTTTTCGGCGGTGCCGGCGGTGCCGATCACCCGCGCCCCGGCCCGGCTGGCGATCTGGGTGAGCAGCAGGCCCACCCCGCCGGCCGCCGCGTGGATCAGGCAGGTGTCCCCGGCCTTCAGCGGGTAGGTGCTGTAGACAAGATAGTGGGCGGTCATGCCCTGGAGCATCACGGCGGCGGCCTGAGAGAGATCGATGCCCTCGGGCACGGCGACAAGCTTATCGGCGGGGGCCAGGGCGTACTCGGCGTAGCCGCCCGCCCCCGAGGCGGTGGCGACCCGGTCGCCCACACTCCAGCCGCTCACATCAGGGCCGAGCGCATCCACCGTGCCGGCGAACTCGCCGCCGGGGGTGAAGGGCAGCGGCACCTGGTAGAGCCCGGTGCGCTGATAGGTCTCGATATAGTTCAGGCCGGTGGCCGCAACCTTCACCCGGACCTGGCCCGGCCCCGGCTCGGCCAGCGCCACCTCCTCGTAGCGCATCACCTCTGGCCCGCCCGTCTCGTGAATGCGTATCGCTCGCATAGCTCGCTCCTCCCTTGCGCCCCAGAGAAAACTGAGCCTATACTATAACAGCAATTCACCGAGGGGGGCGCGGTTCACTGGCTGCACTAGCCGCTCAACAAGGAGACACATGTTGCGTCTTGAGAACAGTTTTCCGCCTGGCTACTTTAGACGCTACGACGAGAGCGACGACCAGCACTTCTACATCTACCCTCGCCTCACCGCCCATATCGACGATGCGGCATGCCGCGCCGTCGGCCAGATCTTCCGCGAGGAGCTGCCCCCCGACGGCCAGATTCTCGACCTGATGAGCAGCTACCACAGCCATATGCCCGCCGACCTCCCGGTGGCCCGGCTTGTCGGCCTCGGCCTGAACGAGGAGGAGCTGCGGCTCAACGAGCGCCTCGACGAGTACCTTTGCCACGACCTTAACGCCACGCCTCAGCTCGACTTCCCCGACGCCTCGTTCGATGGCGCGGTCTGCACGGTCTCGGTGCAGTACCTCACCCGCCCTGTCGAGGTCTTCGCCGAGGTCGGCCGTGTGCTCAGGCCCGGCGCCCCCTTCATCGTCACCTTCTCCAACCGCTGCTTCCCCAGCAAGGCCGTGCAGATCTGGGTCAGCACCAGCGACACACAGCACATGGCGCTGGTGAAGCAGTACTTCGCTAAGTCCGACCGCTTCACCGACATCCGTGGGCTCGACCGCTCGCCGTGCCACTGGCTGAGCGACCCGCTCTTTGCGGTGGTGGGCAGGCGGGCCGGGTAGGGGCGAATCATGGAGGGGCGGCTCGTGAGCCGCCCCTCCATAGATTCGCCGCCTATCTCTTTAGGGCTGTTGCAACGTCCTGGGGCTTCGCCCCAGACCCGGTTTTTTGTTGGGTTTGGGCGGCTTCGCCGCCCAAACCCAACAAAAATTCTGCGGGGGCGGCTTCGCCGCCCCCGCACCCCCACCGGGAGGTGACGTTGCAACAGCCTCGCCTATCCCCTGCCTACGACTCGGCGGGCGTGATCGACTCAAGCACCAGTTCGGCGATGTCGCGCCGCGGAAGGGTCTCGTCGCGGCCACTATTTTTGGCGGCGTCGTCGAACATCACCATGCAGAAGGGGCAGGAGAGGGCCAGGCTGTCGGGCTGCTCCTGCGTCAGCTGCTCCAGGCGGATGGCGTTGATGTCGCGCTTGCCGGTGCCCTCTAGCCAGACATTCCCGCCGCCGCCGCCGCAGCACATGGCCCGCTCGCGGTTGCGCTCCGGCGCCTCGACCAGGGTCAGGCCGGGGATCGACTCCAGCGCCTTGCGCGGCGCGTCGTAGATGTCGTTGTAGCGCCCGATGTAGCAGGGGTCGTGGTAGGCCACCTTCTCATTCACCGGGCGGGTCGGCTTGATCTTGCCCGCGATGATCAGCTCGGCGATAAAGTCGGTGTGGTGAACGACCTCGTAGTCCACGCCGGCCTTGCCGCCGAACTGCGAGTACTCATTCTTGATCGTGTTGAAGCAGTGGGCGCAGGTCGTCACCACGCGCTTAAAGCTGTACTGCTTCATCGTCTCGATATTCTGCTCAGCCTGAGCCTGGAAGAGCATCTCCTCGCCCATGCGGCGGGCCGGGTCGCCGGTGCAGGTTTCCTCATCGCCGAGGATGGCGAAGTCTACACCGGCGGCCTGGAAGATCTGGACCATGGCGCGGGCCACCTTGCGCGAGCGCTCGTCGTAGCTGGGGGCGCAGCCGACCCAGTAGAGCACATCGACCTGCTCCTTCTCGGCCATGGTCGGCACCTCAAGGCCATCGGTCCAGGCGCTGCGCTCGCCGGAGGGCAGCCGCCAGGGGTTGCCCTGGCGCTCGATGCCCTCAAGCACGCTCTTAACGCCCTGGGGCACCTCGCTGGCGATCATGGTCAGGTTGCGGCGCAGATCCACAATATCGTCCACATGCTCGATCATGGCCGGGCACTCGTGGACGCAGGCGTTGCATGTGGTGCAGGCCCACAGCTCGTCCTCGCTGAACAGGTTGCCGTAGAGCGGCAGGGTCTCGGCGTCCAGGCTCGCGCCCTCGGCGGGCTCAAGCGAGGCCAAGGTCTTAACCGTGCCGTCCTTGAAGAGGATCGGCTCGGCGCGCTGGAGGTCGGCCAGCTTGGTGATAATGTACTTGGGCGAGAGCTCGGCGCCGCTGGCGTGGGCCGGGCAGACGCTCTGGCAGCGCCCGCAGCGCATGCAGGCGTCCAGATCCATACGCCGCTTCCATGTCAGGTCGCCCATGGTGGCCACGCCGAGGCGCGGCTCATCCTTCTCGATCTCGGCCTCCATGTTGGGGATGACATCGAGCGCGCCCATGGGCGTCAGGTCGCGGAAGAAGGTGTTGAGCGGCGTATAGAGAATGTGGCGGAACTTACTGAAGGGCAGGGTGCCGATGAAGGCGAAGGTGGCGGCGGCGTGGGTGTACCAGAGCAGCGGGTGGATGGCCAGCGCCGCCGGGCTGCCGTCGCCCAGGCCGATCGCCCGAAAGAGCGTGGCCAGCGTGAAGCCGACGTAGGAGAGCCGCGCCCAGCCCTGGTCGTACACGATGCCCGAAGCGAGAATATTGCCGGCCGCATCCTTGATCTCAATCACCTGGTTGGCGATGCGCAGACCCTCGATCAGGAAGCCGCCGATGCCGAGGAAGAGCAGCACGCCGAGCACCCAGCCATCGGTGCGCCGGTTATCGAGCCGGTCGGGGCGGGCGCGGTAGCGCCGCCAGGTGGCCCAGATCAGGCCGGCCACAAAGACCAGGCCGAGCGTATCGAGGATGATCTCGAAGCTCTGGTAGAAGCCACCGACCAGGATCTTACCGGCCTGCTCGCCGATCATCGGCACGGTGAAGTCCTCCTCCACGGCGATGATATCGGTGCCGATGAAGAGGGCCAGGAAGCCGAAGAAAATCAGGGCGTGCATCGAGCCCGGCTTCCGGTCGCGCAGCACCTTCTTCTGGCCGAAGAGCTGCACCAGGAACTCGCTGGCGCGGGCGGGGAGCTGGCCGATGCGCGCCTCGGGGCGGCCCTTCCGCCAGCGAGCGATGTCGCGCAGGACGCCCCACGTCGTCACGAGCGAGGTGATCGTGATCAGGCCGTAGAGAAAGAGCGGCCCGATGAAGGGGTCAATGTTCCAGTAGATCTCGCGGAGGGCGATAATCTGATCTTGACTCATGGCGCAGCCTAGCACCTTTCTTCAGGCGGGGGAGAATGCGGGGCATCATAGCATCCGTGACGCAGCCCGTCAAACCTACCGGCGGGGCAAGCGGAGCATGTGCAACGGCTGGCGACTGGAAGTCGCGCCGGCGGGGCGCGTTGCGCCGGGCGTCGGCCTGCGCCGACGCCGGAACCGCCCGCGCAGGCGGGCAGCTGGCCGCAGGCCCCCGCGACGCGGCTTCAGCCGCCAGCGACGTTGCCCATGCCCTGTGGCGACGGGTTTTGGGGTTGACAGATCTGGCCAGTCAGGGCACACTAGAGGGCAGATGTGCAAAAAATGTGCATAACATACGAGAGAACCTGTGAGCCTCTCCATCATCCCAACCCGTTCGGCGATGCTGCCGCACACGCCCACTCGCACCATCGCCGAGTCGCTGGTTGGCCCCGATCTCCCGCTGAGCTGGGCGCGCGGGGGCGTCGATCAGCCTGCGCTCACCGTGCGCCAGCTGCCGATCTCGCGGCTCAGCTGGGTGGCCTACGCTGATCTACCAGCATGCTACAGCTTCGAGCAGCTCTACGACGACTGGCTTCAGGATATGCCGGGCGCTATGATCCGCGGCTGCGGCCCGGCCCTCGCCAGCTTCCTTAGCCAGCGGGGATGGGCCACCGCGCGGGCTGGCGTGGAGGCGCTGGTCGACCTTGATGGCGATGGCATGCGCCGCCGCGCGGTGACAAAGATGGTCAAGCAGGCCCGCCGTCACGGCGCCGCCCGCGAGATCATCTGGAGCGAGGGCGGCGCGACACAGCTGCGCGCCTTCGCGGCGCGGGCGCGCTACGGGGGGCGGCCTCAGCTCCACGACCTCTTCCGCACCGAGTTTGTGCCGGGCACCCGGCTCTTCATCTTCGACCACGAGGATGGCGTCTGGCAGGGGGCTATTTTGATCTCGTCGCCCAGCCCAACGGCCGCCGTTACCGAGCTGATGCTGCGCGCGCCCGACGCGCCCGGCGGGGTGATGGAGAGCCTCTTCGCCTTCGCCGGTGCCCAGCTCCGCGAGGAGGGCGTGCGCCGCCTGAGCCTGAACGAGGCGCCCTTCCACCACATCGACGGCGACCTGCGGCCCGGCGAGCGACTGATCAGCGCCGTTGGCCAGAGCATGCGCTACGTCTACAACGCCGAGGGTCTGCTGCGCTTCAAGGCCAAGTTCGCCCCCCAGTGGCGGCCGGTCTATCTCTGCGCCCGCCCGCGCCTCTCGCTGCTCGTGCTCGCCGAGCTCTTCGTCGCCTCCGGCTGCCTGCGGCTCGCCATCGGCTAGCGGTCGGGCCAACAGGATAGGCCCGTCGAAGCCGCCAGACCCCAACAGAAGCCCAGGCAACGTGCCACCCCGCGCGCACTGAACCCGCACACCCGTGATATAATTCGCTGCGGGGGCCGCTAGCTCAACGGTCAGAGCAATCGGCTCATAACCGAATGGTTCTGGGTTCGAATCCCGGGCGGCCCACCAACGAAGAATGCAAAATGCAAAACTTTGCATTTTGCATTTTGCATTCCATCGGCCCGTGCCTAGCTGGCGGAGGTCGTCCGCGAGATCTGTAGGTATGTCTGAAGCTCTTCCAGTGTGATCTCGCCGGGCAGCACCAGTTGGTAGTGCTGCTCATTTACCAGCTTGATCTCACCATCGACCTCGATGAAGTCGAACATGGCGATCTGGTTCTCGGCCATAAACTGGGCCGCAACCGGCCTACAGACTAACCCCTTGAACTTCTGCCTACACATCGCGGCATCGTGCTCGATCTGCACGATGCTCTGCGTGTCGCGCCCGCCCTTAGCCTGGACGGGGATGACATAGTGGGCTCCCCGGCTGTCGATGGCGACATAGACCTCGTCGGTCTCAACCTGGCCGATGCCCTTTACCGTAGTGCGCAGATGATTCTGGAGTGAGTAGCACGAGAGGCCAGTGAAGATGTCGATCAGGCGGTTGTAGCGCAGCTTCGCCAAAAGGGCTTGCTCGTCCGAGAGGGCGTAGCGCGCGATGATCCCAGGGGTCGAGTCGGGTATCTTGATGGTCAGCTTGTGTGGGTTAGGGACAATCTCAAATGTCGGTGTGATCGCGACAAGCTTGTAGATCGAGCGCCCACCGCTGCGGATAATCCACTGCTGGCCGGGCGGTGTTTTCCGTATGATTTCCTCGGGCAAGGGCTGGCGAAAGCGGAAGTAGTAGATCAGGTCGCCGAGGTTTCGCGGTGCCTCGACACCTTCGGCCTCGGAGGCTGGCCCGATCTCGCTGCGATGAAATACAACCTCGGTTGCGCCCTCGCTGTAGTGCTTTCGGAAGAGGTGCAGAATAATTTTGCTGTAGCGATCTTTGTTCTGATCATCTTCTGGCGGCATGCGCTACGCCTCCTTCCGCACCCGACGTGTCCGAGGCTGCGGGATGGCGTGCTTTGCTGCGCCAAAGAGCCGTGCCGCCGACCCCATGTCGGTATAGAGCAGGGATGTGTCGCCAAGACTGATCGGCTGGGCGACCCTGACCGGCCAGACGCGCAGTGCGCTACGGATCTCTGCGGCGATGGCGCGGCCGAGCAGCGGCGGGACGGCGTTGCCGATCTGGCGAAAGCCGTGCCATTTGGTGTGGTGGAGCCGAAACCAGTCGGGGAAGGAGTGCAGCCGTGCAGCCTCGCGCACCGAGATCACGCGGGGCAACAGCGGGTGGATGGGCCGGGGTGAGGTGTAGGCGCCGCGCTCGCTGCCGGTGCCTGCGCGCAGGGTGTTCGAGAGCCCACCAGCGTCGAGCCGGTAGAAGCGGCTGATCGACTCGGTGCTGCCGGGCGCAGTGTGCGCGAATCGCTCGATAGAGACTTCGGTGTGTACCGTGCGCAGCGAGTTCGTCAGGCGCGCGCGATCCCAGCGGCGCGGGTAGGCGAAATCATCTGCGTCGGCCTCGCTGTTTCGCAGCATGCGGGCGTACTGGCTGGCGGCAGACTCCTGCGCCGCCAGGATCGCCTCGGGCAGCCTGATCTCGTCGCTCGCCAGCAGATCATCGAAGGTGTCGAGGTCGGGGATGTCGCCGATCGCATCCCAGACTGTCGGCCCGATCGGGATGCCATCAGAGAGCACCTCGCTCCTGATTGTGTCGGCCAGCGCCGCTGTGGTGCGCTTGGGGACGGGACATACCCGTGCCGCCGGGTAGTTGGGGGGCGGCTGATCCTCACGCGCGCCGAGCAGGAAGAGCCGACGACGATCCTGTGGCACCCCGAACTGGGCGGCGTTCAGGATGCGCGGCTGAGCAACCTGGTAGCCCTCTTCCTGAAACTCACGGATCAGCTGCTGTAGAATGCTGGAGTGCCCGCCAGCGTTCATTCCGGGCACGTTCTCCATGACGAAGTATTTTGGCCGCAGGTCGCGGATCACACGGAAGAAGTGGAAGACCAGTTGGTTGCGCTTGTCGTCGATCAGGCGCTTGCCCATGGTGGAGAAGCCCTGGCAGGGCGGGCCGCCGAAGATCACGTCGATATCGAGCATCGCGCCCGCGCCGGTGCGCCCGGCGATGTGCGGGATCGCCATTGCAGCCTCGGCGATCTGCTCAGAGGGGATCGCGCTCAGATCGGCGCAGATCACGCGGGTGTGCGGCGCGTTGTAGGCGTGTACCGCCGCGTGGACCGGGTCGTACTCCACGGCGACGGCCACATCAAACCCGGCCTGCTCGAACCCGAGCGAGAATCCACCGATCCCGGCGAAGAGATCGATGGCAATCGGTCGGCGGTAATATTCCTGTGTCATTGAGGTGCCCGTGCGTGTATGCTCGTCTCTTTAGGGTATACTATACACGGTATCGAACAAATGTACAAGTCAACATTCAACATTCAACATTCACTACGCCCCCGGCTGGCGCAGCGAGTCGACGAGCGCCTGGGTCTCGGCAGAGGGCGGCTCCGTGTCGAGTCGGCTGACGAACCAGGTGATCAGGAAGTTGACGGGCACGCCGAAGATCCCGGCGGCGCTGTGGCTGATCCCGAGGATGCTCTGCTCGGGGAAGGTGTAGTTGATCACCATGTAGGCGGCCGTCACCATAATGCCGCTGATCATACCGGCGGCGGCCCCGCGGCTGGTGGCGCCCTTCCAGAAGATGCCCAGCACCAGCACCGGGAAGAAGCTGGCCGCCGCCAGCGAGAAGGCCCACGCCACCATCTGCACGATGATCGCCAGGCGCTGGATGGCCGTCAGCGCGGCCAGGATCGCCGCCGTGAGCACCATGATCCGGCTGAGCAGCAGCTGCTCGCGCTGGCTGGCCTTCGGGTTGAGCGTGCGGTAGAGGATGTCGTGGGCGGCCGCCGAGGCGATCACCATCAGCAGGCCGTCGGCCGTCGAGAGGGCCGCCGCCATGCCTCCGGCGGCCACCAGGGCCACCACGGTGGCCGGCAGGCCGGCGATCTCGGGGGTGGCCAGCACCACCAGGTCCTGGTCAATCTGGAGCTCGCGGAACTGGAGCCGCCCGTCGCCGTTGCCGCCCTGCTCGGGGGCGTCGGCGATGGCGAGCAGCCCGGTGGCGGCCCAGTTCTCGGCCCACTGTGGCAGCTCGGCGATCGGCTTGTTGACGACATCCTGAAGGATCTCTAGGCGCGAGAAGGCCGCGTAGGCCGGGGCCGTCAGGTAGAGGATCGAGATCCAGGCCAGCGCCCAGCTCACGCTGCTGCGGGCCTCGCTCACGCTGGGCACCGTGTAGAAGCGCACCAGGATGTGCGGCATCCCCGCCGTGCCCAGCATCAGGCAGAGCGTCAGCGCCACAAAGTTCCAGGGCGTCCAGTCGTTGAAGGGCTGGCTGTAGCTCTGGATGCCCTGGGCCGCCTCCAGGACCTCGATCTGGTGCATGGCCTGGCCGTACATGAGCTGGGGCAGCGGCACGCCGGTGATCTTCAGCGAGATCCAGGTGACTGGCACGAGGTAGGCGATCACCAGGATGATCCCCTGCACGCCCTGCGTCCAGGTGATCGCCTGCATGCCGCCGAGGAAGGAGCAGAGCAGCACCGCCGAGAGCCCGACGATCACGCCGAGCATGTAGTTCACCCCGAGGAAGCGGCTCATGATGATGCCGACCCCGGTGACCTGGGCGGTGACATAGGTGAAGCTGATGATGATGCTGATCACGGCGGAGATCACGCGGGTGAAGGCGCCGGGGTAGCGCTCGCCGATGAAGTCGGGGATGGTGAACTGGCCGAACTTCCTGAGATACGGGGCGAGCAGCAGCACCAGCAGCACGTAGCCGCCCGTCCAGCCGGTGATGTAGGCCAGGCCCTCGTAGCCGAGCAGGTAGAGCGCGCCGGCCATGCTGATGAACGACGCGGCGCTCATCCAGTCCGACCCGGTGGCCAGGCCGTTGAGCATGCCGGGCACGCGCCGCCCGGCCACGTAGTACTCGTCGAGCTGGCGGGTGCGCGCCCGCAGGCCGATCACGGCGTAGATCCCGACCGTGAGCAGCAGGAAGAACCAGCTGATGGCCGCCTCTGGGATGTGGAAGGCCATGTCGAGCAGGCCGACGGCGATGACGAGCAGCACGAACCCGACGATGAATCCGCCGTACGCGCCGAGGATGCGCCAGCGGCGGGCGCGCTCCTCCGGCCCAACCGTCGGCGCCAGGCCGTACTGGCGATCCAGCCCGCGCATGCGCCAGTTGTAGAGGAAGGTGAGCATGATGAAGATGATCAGCGTCCCCTGGGCGCCCATGTAGTAGCCCAAGGGGAATCCGGTGAGCACGCTGATCTGGTTGAGCGGCGCGGCGAGCACGGCGGGCAGGGTGAAGCTGATCAGCCAGATCAGCAGGTACGGCCCGATCATCCGCAGATTCGCCCCCCAGTAGGATGCCAGCCAGACCGGCGCGGCGGGCGCGGCGGGCGCGGCGGGCGCGGCGGGCGCGGCGGGCGCGGCGGGCGCGCGGGACACTGAGCGCACCGGGGCGCCCACGACGCTGGGCCGCGTGTCGCGCGCGCGCCTGATCGGCGGGAAGAGCCGGTTGAGCAGCCACAGGGCGACCGCGAGCGACCCGCCGACGATGACGATGAGCTGGAGCAGGCCGAGCCAGAAGAGCATACACGTGGGGGTTGGGGGTTGGAGGTTGGGGGTTGGGGCGAGGGCCAGCCCCTAGCCCCCAACCCCCAACCCCTAGATCTCGAATGACACTGGGGTCTCGGCGGTAAACTTGGGCATGTCGAACGTGTGCGGGGCCAGGGGCAGCGTGAACGAGAAGGTCGTCCCCTGGCCCTTGCCTGCGCTCCAGACCGAGATATCGCCGCCCTGGGCGTAGACGAGGTGGCGCACGATCGCCAGGCCGATCCCGCTGCCGCCGCTCTGGCGGGCGCGCGACTTATCCACGCGGTAGAAGCGCTCGAAGACGTGGGGCAGGTGCTCGGCGTCGATGCCGACGCCGCTGTCGGACACCTCAATGGTGAGCATATCGGCGGTGGTCGAGACGCGCAGCGCCACCTCGCCCTCGGCGGGCGTGTAGCGGTAGGCGTTCGAGAGCAGGTTGATCAGCACCTGGTCGATCCGGTCGGGGTCGGCCCAGACGGCGGGCAGGCGCTCGGGCGCGTCGATGTGCAGGCACACCTGGTTCGCGGCGAAGAGCGGGTCAAACTGCACGCGCATCGCGTCGAGCAGGCGGCGGATATCGGTGCTGCGGGCCACCACCGGCAGCTGCCCGGCCTCGACCCGCGAGAGCAGCTCTAGGTCCTCGATCAGGCGCTGGAGCCGGCTCGACTCGTGCAGGATGAGGCTGAAGGTCTCGGGGCTGGGCTTCACCACGCCGTCGAGCAGCCCCTCCATATAGCCGCCGATAGTGGCCAGCGGCGTGCGCAGCTCGTGGGTGACATCGGCCAGCAGGGCCAGGCGGCGCTGCTCGGTCTGGTCGAGGGTGTCGGCGAGCTGGTTGACGCTCTGGCTGAGCTGGGCGATCTCATCGTCGGATGCGATGCGGGTGCGCTCACGGTAGAATCCCTGGGCCAGGCGTTTGCTGACCCCGGTGAGGGTGAGCAGCGGCTCGACGATCCGCCGCGACACGAAGAGGCTGACCACCACGGCGGCGGCCAGGGCGGCGAATCCGCTCACCAGGAGCGCCTGCTGCACCACGGCCTGGAACTGCTGGAGCGGCGGGGCCTGGGCGATCAGGCTCGGGTCGAGGCTGCCCGTCTCGGCGGCGGCTGAGCCCAGGGTGAGCGGTGCCGAGTTCACCAGGCCGATGCTGGCCAGGAAGGTGGCCGTCGCCAGCAACACAATATCGGCGATCACCACGATCACCAGGTGCGAGATAAAGAGCTTCCAGCGCAGCTGATGGGGCCATCTCATCGCGGTCCGCCCACAAACTTATAGCCGACGCCGCGCACCGTCTGCACAAACGACGACTCGGCCTGGTCGTCCTCCAGCTTGCGGCGCAGGGTGCCGACATGGACATCGACCACGCGATCGATCCCGGCGAAGTCCGGCCCCCAGACGCGCTGGAGCAGCTCCTCGCGGGTGAAGACACGACCGGGGTAGCTGGCCAGGGCGTAGAGCAGATCGAACTCGCGCGGGGTCAGCTCAACCAGCAGGTCGCCGCGCTGCACCTCGCGCCGCTCGGGGTCAATCGAGAGTGCGCCGAAGATCAGGGCCGGGCGGTCGTTCGCCTTACCGGCGGGCCCACGGTTGCGCCGCAGGATAGCCTTCACGCGGGCCACCAGCTCGCGCGGGCTGAACGGCTTTGTCAGATAGTCGTCGGCTCCCACCGACAGCCCGATCAGCTTATCCACCTCGTCGGCGCGGGCGGTGAGCATCAGCACATACACCGCCGTCTCCTGGTGCAGGCGTCGGCAGACCTCGATCCCATCGAGGCCGGGGAGCATCACATCGAGGACGACCAGGTCGGGACGAATGGCGCGGGCCAGGGTGAGGGCGCTCGGGCCGTCGTAGGCCCGCTGGACGGCGAACCCCTCGGCGGCAAGGTAGCTTGCCACCAGGTCGACGATGGGCTGCTCATCGTCAACAACCAGGATTGTCGCTGCATCCATCGCAGAACCTCACGCATCTATGCCGGGGGAAGCCGCCTGAGATAGAGGGCCAGGGAAGGGGGGGCTTTACAGGTTGGCGTCACGGATTGCTTGCTGATGAGATCTGGCTATACCCTGTGCGCTGTACCCTTATCTAGAGGCGCACGCATACGCGCCACAGGTGCGCCGACATTGAGAGGGTAGACATTGCTTGCGGGCCGGGTGTTCCGTTAACTATACCACGTCTGTGGCGGGGCCATGTCATGTGGGGCTAGCTGGCCCTCACCCAGCCATGCCCAGCAGGCGCGCCCACTGCTCCGCCGTCACCGGCACCACCGAGAGCCGACCCTGGCGCACCAGGGCGAAGTCGGCGAAGAAGGGGTCGGCCTTCACCTCGGCTAGGGCGACGGGACGGGGCAGGCGGCGCATGGGGCGCAGATCCATCACCACCAGCCTCGGGTCGCCCAGCTTCGGGTCGGGGTATGCCGCGCTGACGATCTCGGCCAGGCCCACGGCGCGGCGCTCGTCGCCAGTGTGGTAGATCAGGGCCTGGTCGCCCGGCTGCACCCTGCGGATGTACATGAGCGCGGCGTTGTTGGCCACCCCGTCCCAGACGGTCGCCCCATCGCGCTCCAGGTCGTCGTAGCTATAGGCGTCGGGCTCGCTCTTAAGCAGCCAGTAGGCGGGCATGGTGATCCTCCAATAGAATGGGTTGCCTTTATGGCAATACCGCAGAAGTAACCCTGTGAGGAGTCCTGTCATTCTGAGCGAAGCGAAGAATCCCGGCCGGGACCCTTCGCTTCGCTCAGGGTGACAGCGTTACGTATGCTCTATTGCCCTTTATGCTGTGTTCCTGACCGGAATTATACCGCGCCGGAGGGGAATGGCGTGACGGCTATGCTATAATGACGCGGTTATGCGGTGAATTTGAGTACAGCCATGGTGGCTAAAGCATAGACTATTTGGCTTTTCCATATGGCATATTGCATTTGAATCGCTATGGACGACTTCGAGCAGCTCGACTACTACGAACTTCTAGCAATAAGTCGCAACGCGTCGGCGGAAGAGATCAAGCAGGCGTACCGCCAGCAGATGCGGCGCTACCACCCCGACCGGGTCTCCGGCACCGCTCCTGAGGAGCAGGCATACGCGGGCAGGCGGGCGCTACGTATCAACGAGGCATACCAGGCGCTGAGTGACGTTGGCGCGCGGGCGGTCTATACCCGCCGCCTGGGCGGCAAGGCGTCTGCCCCGCCCCGCCAGCAGCCGACGCCGCAGATTCCGCGCGACCATCAGGCGGAGCTGTATGATCGCGCCCGCGCCCACATCGACGCCGGGCGCACCCTCCAGGCCGTCGCCACGCTGCGCGAGCTTCAGCAGTTGAACCCCTTCTACCGCGATAGCGCCGCGCTGCTGGCCCAGGTCGACGCCGCCCCGCCCCGCAAGCCCGCCCCGCCGCCCGCCCCGCCCCGCAAGCCCGCCCCGCCGCCCGCCCCGCCGTCGTCTGTGCCGGACCGCAACCGGCGCGCGCTGCTGATCGGCGGGGTGGGCAGCGTGCTGTTCGCCGCCGTCGGCGGCGCGGCATGGTGGCTGCGGCGAACCCCGGCCGCCGCATCGCCTACATCAGCCAGCGCGCTAGAGCCCACCAGCGCCGTGGCCATCGCCGCCGCCACGCCCACGGCGACGCCGGAGCCTGCCCCAACCAGTCAGCCGACCGCCACTCCCACCGCCGCGCCGCCGACCGCCACTCCCACCGCCGCGCCTACGGCGACGCCCGCGCGCCTGG
The DNA here is from genome assembly GCA_004138175.2 of Chloroflexales bacterium ZM16-3. GTDB lineage: Bacteria > Chloroflexota > Chloroflexia > Chloroflexales > Chloroflexaceae > Oscillochloris > Oscillochloris kuznetsovii. The sequence goes on from RYFE02000056.1 coordinate 22,593, forward strand.
CTGAGGAGGGCCAACTGCTCTACTCCGAGGGCTTCCGAAGCAACGCCTGGCCGAGCACCTCTGGCAGCGGCTGGAGCGTGGCCGAGGACGGCGGGGCCTACGTGATCACGACCGCCCGCGGGCTCGGCAATATCTGGGCCTACCGCACCAGCCCCGCCGGTAAAAACATGTTCCTCGGGGTCGATGTGGAGGTGAGCGGGGGCGAGGCGGGGCTGGTGCTGCGCTTCAGCGACGCGAGCAACTACCTGGCCTTCCTCGTCGACCCGCAGGGGGGCAGCTTCCGCGTAGAGCAGCGCTTGGGCGGGCGGCCGAGCCCCTTGATCGACGAGCGACACCGGGCGGTGCTGTCTGGCCCCGATGCCAGCAACCGGCTCGCCGCACGCCTGGAGGGCGACCAGATCGACCTGCGGATCAACGGGCAGCGGGTGGCGAAGATCACCCTCGCCGCGCCGCCGCCCAGCAACCAGTACGGCTTCGTCGCCGTGGCCGGCGATGGCTCCGTCGAGGCGACCTTCCGCGACCTCGGCCTGCGGGCGCTCGTACCGTAGGATTGCAAGGAGTCGGGAGTCGGGAGTCGGGAGTCGGGAGTCGGGGGGGGCGGATCGAGGTGTCTCGATCCGCCCCCCGTTGACTCTCGCCCCGTTCGCTGTCATCTACGGCTCTATGCGCGCCGACGGGCTGCTGCCGACCTTGCTCACCAAGGCCGAGCGCAAGGTCAGCTTCCTAACCTTTTCCCTCTATGTGATCGTGCAGCTCCTCAGCATCGTCCTCGACCTCCAACCCGACTCGTCGCTCTACAGCATCGCCACGCTAGCCCAGTGGCTTCCGCTCGTCTACATCACGGCTTTCATCTTCTTCGAGACGCGCCAGGCGATCAGCATGTCCATCCTGATCTACACAGCGCTCTTGGTGCCGATCCTCGCGCTGATCATTGTGGGCGGCCCGGTCGCCGCACGCAGCGACAGCCACGCTATCTTGATCAACCTGCTCTGGGCGCACCCGGTCTACATCGTCGCGCTCATGAGCATCGCCTGGCTCAAGTCCCACCTTGTCGCGGCGCGGGCCGACGCCAGCGTGATGAGCGCCGCCGCGAACGTCGACTACCTCACCAGCGCGGCGAACCGCCGCGCCGCCGCCCACGAGATCCAGGCCGCGCTTGTTGAGACGCGGGCGGCGGGCGGGTCGCTGGCGGCGCTGCTGCGCGACATCGACCACTTCAAGCAGATCAACGACCGGTTCGGCCACGATGTGGGCGACCAGGTGCTGATCGACCTGGCCGCCGCCCTGCGCGGCCAGCTGCGCGACAGCGACACCCTGGGGCGCTGGGGCGGCGAGGAGTTTATCGTCGTCGCCCGGCAGATCTCCCTCGCCGCTGCGCGTGGTAGTATTGCCTACAACACAAGCTCACCCTAATACCACACCAATGGCAGATAGTGCGTGAAGACAAGGTTGCTCACCGTCACCCTGCGTATGGCGGACGCGGTATTTCCTGCCGCATCGCGCACCGCCACACCGAGCGTGTGTCCGCCGTCCGCCACGCTCGTGCTATCCCAGCTGATGCTTGGGCTATCCGCGCTCTGCTCGGCCCCCAGGCTCACCCCATCGACGGCGAACTGGATCCCCGCCACGCCCACATTGTCGCTTGCGCTCACCGTGATCCCCACGCCATTGCCTGTCACCGTCGCCCCCTCGGCCGGTGTGGTGAATGTCACCGTCGGCTTCCTCCCATCGGACGACACATTCGTCAAGGTGAACATGCTGTCGGCCTGTAGGTTGAGCGTGTAGCTGCCGCCACTGGGTGTCACACTGCTCTCGCTCCAGTCTACGCTCTTGGTTGACTGGTAGAGCTGAAGCGTGCCCGGCGTGCCCACACCGCGCAGGTTGATGCTGACCGTCAGCGGGCTGCTCGTCAGGTTTCGCCCGATCACGACAATCTTGCCGGTGCTGCTATCCTGGAAGGCGCTGGCATTCACCAGGGTGAGGTTGTCGCTCGTAGCGTCGATGCGCTGCATACCCGCCGTGATGAAGCGGTAGGCCAAGCGCGCCACATACAGGCGCTTTGTTGGTGAGTAGACCTGGGTGTCCACGTTATAGCCGATCAGCCCCCAGTACGAGTAATTTGCATGATGCTCGTAGTAGCTATCATAGCCCTCCCATGCCAGCGCGCCGGTCACACCATCGTCCAGGTAGCTCAGCAGGTAGTCGAAGGTGTCGGTCGTAAACTGCCAGTTCTCATCCGGCGTCACCTGCTGGCCGATGTCGCACTTTGTGTTCGGGCACAGGCCGGAGTACTCTGTGACCCAGGGCGTCAGGCTCGGGTAGTCCGATGCGGCGATCGCGCCCACTAGCGCGCTCTCGCCACGCTCATAGCGGTGGGAGGCAAAGTGATCGTACTTCTCCACCAGGGCCGGCTCGGCGGCCATGGCGCTCAGGTAGTCCGCAGCGTTATCCGCCAGCGCGATGTCCGGGCCGATCAGGCGTAGGTCGCCCAAGCCCAGCGCGTCAAGCTTTGCCGAGAGCTTCTTCATGATCGTCACGTACTGTGTCGCGGTCATGTGCGGGCCCTCGGTCGAGGCCGGGTGGGTCAGATCGCCCTCGTTGATCGGGCTGAGGTAGTCGATCCGCAGGTGCTTCGTGGTGCGGGCGTAGTTCACCATCGAGGCGATCATCTCGACCCACTCGTCGTCCTGTGATCCGTCGTCGGGCAGGTAGCAGCCGCCCATCCAGTCCGGCAGGCAACCCATCACGCTTAGGTAGATCGTCTTCGTGCCCCGCTTGTCTAGGTAGTCAAGCATAGCCCAGAGCTTCTTGAATTTTTCGGTCTCGTAGAGCGTGTTGTAGAAGGCCGTGTTGAAGCTGTTCGGATCCGCGTTGTCATTCGTCACCTCCCAGTCCTTATGGCTCTCGACGACCACGCGCCAGATGTTGGCACCGACATCATCCATCAGCGTGTCGATCTGGGGGGTGAAGCTGCCGGGGTTGGCGAGATCCCACGACCGCGAGTTGGCGTTCACCCCGAAGCCCTCGATGGTCTGGTAGCGTGTGGCCCCGTCGACCTGAATACTGGTCGCGGCCTGGGGAATACCTGGCTCGTCGATATAGGCGGCGTGGGTGGTAAACAGAGCTTGACTCAGGACGCCGATGAGCAGTATTGCAATTGTGATGGTGAGCATTTTACGCACAGACACCTCCATAGAAGCGATCATGTCAGGTTTTGGCTTTCAAGTTGGACGCTGCCCAGGGGGCTGGACATGTCAAGTATACGCGGGCCCGATGATAAAGAGGTTACGGCTGTAGGCTTGAATATGAGGGTACTATGAGCCTGGCGCTCCTATATGCTGTCGTAATATTGCGCTATGCTTGGTCCGGTATTGTGAAATTCCCCACCAGAAAGGGCGTAACCCCCCGTGGTACAATGGGCCGCATCAAGCCCGATGCGCGAGGCATGGCGCGTCAATGGAGACACAAGCTAGAACGTGAGATATATCTATGAGCGATAGGAACCCTTTCTACGGCCCGAACGCTGGCTATATGCTAGAGCTCTACGAGCGCTATAGCAGTGACCCCAGCTCCGTCGATGCGCCGACCCAGGCATTTTTTGCCCAGTGGACGCCCCCCGCCGACGACCCTGAGGTCGCCGCGATTGCTGCGTCCTCTGCCGCGCCCGCCCTCGATGTTGTCCGTATTGTCGGCGCGGCCCGCCTGATCCGCTTCATCCGCGAGCTTGGCCACACCGCATCGCGGATCGACCCGCTCGGCAGCCCCCCGCATAGCGACCCCGGGCTTGAGCTGGTGAACCATGGCGTCACCAATGCCGACCTGGCCGCGCTGCCGGCGGCTATGGTGCGCGGCCCGCTGGCTGCGCGCTCCACGACGGCCGCCGACGGTGTCGAGCGCCTGCGCCAGGCATACTCTGGCCAGATCGGCTATGAGACCGACCATATCCAGAACTATGGCGAGCGGGAGTGGATCCGCGATATGGCCGAGGGGCGTCACTTCTTCGAGAACTTCGACACCGACCGCCAGCGCGAGCTGCTGGATCGCCTGACGGAGGTCGAGTGCTTCGAGCGCTTTCTGCACAAGACCCTGCCGGGCCAGAAGCGCTTCTCCGTCGAGGGCACCGACATGATCATCCCGGTGATCGATGCGATCATCCGCAACGCGGCGGCCTCGGGCACCCGCGAGGTGGTGATCGGCATGGCGCATCGCGGTCGGCTAAATGTGCTCGCCCACATCCTCGGCAAGCCCTACTCGTCCATCCTCAGTGAGTTCCATACGCCTGACTATAGCAAGGATACCTACACTGGCTGGACGGGCGATGTGAAGTACCACCTCGGTGCCCGCAAGGCGTACCGCGAGAGCGGTGTGACCGAAATGCCGATCACCCTGGCGCCTAACCCTAGCCACCTAGAGTTCGTCAACCCGGTGATTATCGGCCGCGCCCGCGCCGCCCAGGAGAAGCGCACGCGCCCTGGCTACCCCCAGGAGGACGAGAAGGAGTCGCTGGCGATCCTCGTCCACGGCGATGCGGCCTTCCCCGGCCAGGGCATTGTCGCCGAGACGCTAAACCTCTCGCGCCTGGAGGGCTACCACGTCGGCGGGGCGATCCATATCATTCTGAATAATCAGATCGGCTTCACCACCGACACCAAGGACTCGCGCAGCACGCTGTACGCCTCGGACCTGGCCCGTGGCTTTGAGATCCCGATCGTCCATGTGAATGCGGACAACCCGGAGGCATGTATCGCCGTGGCCCGTATGGCCTGGGCCTACCGCGAGAAGTTCCAGAAGGACTTTCTGATCGACCTGGTGGGCTACCGCCGCTGGGGCCATAACGAGGGCGACGAGCCCGAATTCACCCAGCCGCGCATGTACGAGAAGATCCGCAACCACCCGACAGTGCGCGAGATCTGGGCCCGCGACCTGGAGCGCCGGGGCGTGATCACCTCCGTCGAGGCCCAGCAGATGTTCGACGACGAGATGAGCAAGCTCCAGATGGCCTTCGATAAGGTCCGCGAGCGCAAGCGCCTCGCCGCCGAGACCCCGCCGCCGCCGAAGACTCGTGTCGTGGTAAAGCCGCCGCCGCAGCCGACCGTCTACGCCAAGCCGCTGTCGGCCAACAAGCTGATCGAGCTGAACGATTCCCTGCTCGACCGGCCCGATGAGTTCACGACCCACCCCAAGCTTGAGCGTATGCTCCAGCGCCGCCGCCAGCTCATCCACGATGTGGGCGGCATCGAGTGGTCGCACGCCGAGTCGCTGGCCTTCGCCGCCATCCTCGCCGACGGCACGCCCATCCGTATGAGCGGCCAGGACAGCGAGCGCGGCACCTTCAGCCAGCGCCACCTCGTCCTGCATGACTCGGCCACCGGCGAGCGGTTCATCCCGCTGCACAGCATCCCGCAGGCCCGCGCCGCCTTCGCCATCTACAATAGCCCGCTCTCCGAGGCGGCCGTGCTGGCCTTCGAGTATGGCTACAGCACCCAGGCGCCCGGCACGATGGTGCTCTGGGAGGCCCAGTTCGGCGACTTCGCCAACGGCGCGCAGGTGATCATCGACCAGTTTATCGCCTCGGGGCGGGCCAAGTGGAACCAGGACCCGGCCCTCGTCCTGCTGCTGCCCCACGGCTACGAGGGCCAGGGGCCAGAGCACTCCAGCGCCCGCCTTGAGCGCTTCCTCCAGCTGGCCGCCACCGATAACATCCGTGTGGCCAACTGTAGCACCGCCGCCCAGTACTTCCACCTGCTGCGCTACCAGGCCGCCTCGCTGTCCAGCTACCCGCGCCCGCTGATCCTGATGACCCCCAAGAGCCTGCTGCGCAACCCGCGCGCCAACTCCTCGCTGAGCGACTTTAGCGACGACAGCTTCCATCCCGTCCTCACCCTCGGCGCTGATTCCCCGCCGCCCGAGGAGGTCTCACGACTGGTGCTCTGCTCCGGCAAGGTGGCGATCGACGTGCTGGCCAGCGGCGAGCTTGAGAAGGCCGGTGGTAGCGTGGACATGGCCCGCGTCGAGATGCTCTACCCCTTCCCCGCCGAGGATCTGGCCGCCCTGCTCGCCCGCTACCCCAGCCTCCAGGAGATCGTCTGGCTCCAAGAGGAGCCACAGAACATGGGCGCATGGAGCTACATCGCCCCGCACCTGCGCGAGGTGGTTAGCCCGGCCATCCCCATCCGCTACGTCGGTCGCGGCGAGTCGGCCAGCCCCGCCGAGGGCCTACACAGCCAGCACACCCTAGAGCAGAACCGGATCATCCGCCAGGCCATGCAGGGCGCGCCGGTTGTTGTCACAGGTTGACGGTATCCCGTAGGGGCGCATCGCGATGCGCCCCTACCACGCCCAATAGATTAGGAAGAGAATACAGATGTCCTACGAGATCAAAGTCCCCGCGCTCGGCGAGTCGATTGTCGAGGCGACAGTGGCCAGGTGGCTCAAGCGTGCGGGCGAGGCGGTGGCTGCGGGCGAGGCGGTGGTGGAACTGGAGACCGATAAGGTCAACCTTGAGGTGGCATCCGACCAGGCTGGCGTGATCGCCGCAATTACGAAGGGCGAGGGCGATGTCGTCGCCGTCGGCGATGTGCTTGGCTCGGTGTCCTCCGGCGATGCCGCTGTCGTAGCGGCACCCGTAGCGGCACCCGTAGCAACCCCTGCCGCAGCACCCGTGGCGGCACCCACACCGACTCCCGACCCCCGACTCCCGACTCCCGTCACCCCAGTGGCCCACCGCGTCGCCGCCGAGCACGCCCTCGATCTAAGCGGCGTCCCCGGCAGCGGCCCCGGCGGCCGCGTCACCAAAGAAGACGTGCTCAAGGC
>RYFE02000057.1 GCA_004138175.2 Chloroflexales bacterium ZM16-3
GGCGCTGGTGATCGGCGGGGTGCTGCTGCGCACCGCCGGGCGCGGGCTGGGCGGGGCGGGTGGGGCGGGGGCGGTGCGCTCTGGTCTGGCCTGGGCGGCGGCCCCCCAGGCGGCGGGGCTGCTGATCTGGCTTGGGCAGCTGGCGCTCATCCCGGCGGCTAGCTTCGGCGGGGGGGCCGCCGCGCCGTGGCAGGATCTGGCCGCCGCGATCTGCTGGGGCGCCCACGGGCTGCTGGGGATCGCCTCGGTCGCTCTGGCTGTGGCTGGGGTGGCGGCGGCCCACCACATTTCGCTCTGGCGCGCGGCTGCCGCATGGCTCCTGGCCGCCCTGATCGTGATTGGCGCCCTGGCCGCCGCCTTCGCCAGCGCGGCCCTGCTGATCGCGCTGCGCGGGGGGTAGGGTAAATGTTGAATGCTGAATGCTGAATGCTGAATGAAGGAGGCACTCTATGTGGTCTCAGGAGCGCTACCTGGCGGCCTACCACTTCGCGGCGCGGGCGCACCAGGGCCAGATCTACACCGGCACCGACTTGCCCTACATTATGCACCTGTCGTTCGTGAGCATGGAGGTGATTGCGGCCCTGCGCGAGGAGCCCGGTCGAGATGGCGACCTGGCTGTGCAGTGCGCCTTGCTCCACGATGTGATCGAGGATACGCCGCTGGGCTACGCTGAGGTTGCGGCGGCCTTCGGGCAGTCTGTGGCCAACGGGGTGCTGGCGCTCACGAAGGATGAGTCGCTGCCAAAGGGCGAGCAGATGGCCGATAGCCTGCGCAGGATCTGCCTCCAGCCCGCCGAGGTCTGGATGGTGAAGCTGGCCGACCGGGTGACGAACTTGCAGCCGCCGCCGGCCCACTGGACGCCTGCGAAGATCATGCGCTACCGCGATGAGGCCGAGCAGATCTACGCGGCTCTGGCCGGGGCGAGCCCGGCCCTGGCCCGTCGCCTGCGCGAGAAGATCGACGGGTACGGCAAGGCACTGTAGGGGCGGCTCGCGAGCCGCCCCTACGGCGCGCATTCCACTCGGGGCGTGTCCGCCAGGATGGCGGCGGCGGGGAAGGGTTCGACGGGGCGCGCGTCGAAGGCGGCGGCCAGCCCTTCGGCGGCGAAGAGCTGGGGCGGCCCGGTAACTGGGGCGCGGCTGTAGATCGCTAGGGCGCGCGTCGGGCCGACCGTCACCTCGCCCAGCAGGCTGTAGCCCGGCGGGAAGTAGCGGGTCGCCTCGGCCTCGGCGATGAGGTAGTAGTCGGGGCGCTCCGCGCAGCGGGGCATCTGGCGCATGTACCAGCCGACGAGCCAGCGGTTCTGGTTGGTGTCGTAGCTGCCGGAGATCACGCCGGAGCGGTAGAGCTCGGCGGCGGCCTTCCAGCCGTCGTTGTGCGGGAAGCCGAAGTAGCCCGCCTCGGGCAGCTGGTCGCCGTAGCTGGCGCGCAGGGTGGCGGGCCGGGCGGCAGGGAATGATCGCTCGTACTCGGGGCGCTGGCGCAGGTAGAGCAGCTGGGCGTAGCCCAGGCTCGCGGCGAGCCAGAGGGTGCCGAGGGCGATGAACGACCAACGGCTAACGGCCAGCAGCCGGGGCGAGGAGGGCCGCGACAGGAGCCAGGCCACGCCCATGCCGATGATCAGCGCGGCGGCGGGGTGGGCGCTGTAGAAGTGGGTGCGCGGCTCGGCGATCAGGAAGGACTCGGCGAGGAAGGGTACGCCGAACCAGAGCGCCAGCGGGATTGCGCCGGGGGCGAGCGGCAGCAGGAGCAGCGAGGCCGCGAGGGCGATGGCTAGGATCGGCACGAGGGGCGGGGCGTTGTAGAAGCTCAGAATGTTGAAGTAGAGCGGCAGGTTGTTGAAGGGCGGCCCGCCCGCGTCGCCCTGGCCCGCCCGCCCGGCCAAGTAGGCGGCGGTATCCGCGAAGCTGGGGCCGGTGATGTAGGGCAGGTAGAAGCTGGCCAGCAGCAGCCCGCCCGCCAGGGCAGGGACGCCCAGCCCGGCCAGCCACTCGCGCGCCCGCCAGCCGCGCCGCACGCCCCCGGCAATCACCAGACAGGCGAGGGACGGCGCGACCATAGCCGCGTCGTAGTGGGCCAGCAGGCCGACGGCCAGCAGCACGGCGGCTGAGATAAGGTGGCGCGCAGGCCACGCCGCACCCGCGTAGAAGCGCCAGCAGGCCCAGAAGGCTCCCGCCGATGTGAGCAGGACGACGCTCTGGTACTGGACGATCCGTGAGAAGCCGAGGGCGAAGCCGTCGGTGGCGAGCAGGGCCAGGGCGATGAAGGATGAAGGATGAAGGATGAAGGATGAAAGATGAAGGATGAGGGGCGAATGTGGTTCTGACGCTGGTCGCTGGCTGCTGGTCGAGGAGAGTTCTCTGGCCAGCACGACCACCCCCAGCAGCAGCCCGACCCCGGCCAGGGCGAAGGGCAGGCGGGCGACCCACTCGACACCGGAGCCTGCCAGGATGAGCGGGCCTGCGGGCAGCAGCGCCTCGACCGGCCCTTTGGTGTGGGTCAGCAGGATGCCGTCGTCGCCCTGGGCCACGCCGACGGCGAGCAGCATGGCCCTGGCCTCGTCGCCCTGGAACTCTGCGCCGCCGAGCAGGGTGAGGCGCAGGGCGACGCCTACGGCGATCAGAAGAATCAATAGAGTATTTTTTTGTTGAGTTTTGGCGGCGAAGCCGCCAAAACTTAACAAAAAGGGGGCATGGGGCGCAGCCCCGATCATCGCGGCGCTGAGCAGGTCGGTGGTGAGCAGCAGCAGCCATGTCGGCAGCGGGCCGGGGATGGCGTGCAGGGCGAGGGTGAGCAGCGGGGCGATGCTGATCGCGCCGCACAGGCCGAGGAAGGTGCGCGTCAGCGGGTCGCCCTCGTCGGGGAAGAGCGCGCGGGCGGCCAGCCAGCCCGGCAGCCCGAGCACGATCAGCGCGCCTAGCCCGCGCCAGGGCAGCGGCAGCAGCAGGGCCAGGTTGCCAGCCAGCAGCAGGCCGACCTGCCAAATCATGCGGCTGCGCCCCCCCCTCTCCCGCCGCAGCGGGAGAGGGGGCAGGGGGGTGAGGGCCAGCACCGTCCCCGCGATCAGCAGCCACAGCGGCGGGTCGGGCACGGCCCAGGCGAAGCCGCCGGGGTCGCGCCAGGCCCAGAGGGCCAGCCCCGCGCCGATGATCGCCGCCGCGTAGGGGCGCAGTGTGCTGCGCCCGACTCTTCCCGCCGCCCAGCCGATCACCCCTAGCGCCCAGGCGATCAGGAGCGCCCGCATGAGCGGCGGGCCGAGGGGCGCGGGGCCGAGGTAGCGCAGATCGACGCGGCTGAGGGCGGCCCCGAGCGGGCGCGGGTCGGCGGGGCCGGGTGAGGCGGAGGGGATGATCAGATCAAGCGGTGCCTGGTCGCCGAAAGGCGAATCCCTGCCGCCAGGGGACAGCAGTACATGGTAGATTCTCCACCCGGTGTCCGCGCCGAAGGCGATACCTGGCATATCCGGTCGCGCCAGGGATAGCCTGAGATCCTGGGGCGGGGCGAAGGCTGCGCCGCGCAGGCGCATGGTGAGGGCGACTGGCCCCTGGTGGGCGGCGGGCAGCAGCAGGCGGGCGCCGGGCGCGCTCCAGCGGTAGGGGCCGCCGCCGTCGGACTCGGCGGGGTAGAAGTTTGTGAGGAAGTAGGCGTCGCCTGGCGCGCCCACGGTGATGGTCTGCGGCGATGGGTGGGCCAGGGCCAGGGTGAGCAGCAGGGCGGCGAAGAGGAGAGCGAGGATGAATCGTAGGGGCGCGTCGCGACGCGCCCCTACGCCAAGCGCCGACATCATCGCGCGTTGATCACGAAGACCGGCGCGGTGCTGCCGCCGCCGGCGGTGACGTTGAGCAGGGTGACGGTGGAGAGCCGACAGAGGCAGCCGTCTACCTCGGAGCCGAACAGGAAGGGGTCGCTGTCGACCAGGCGCTGGCCGATCACCACCTGGCCGTCCACCATGGCCGGGTAGGGCTCGTAGGCGATGGTGACCTTCTCCTGGACGACGAAGGGCGACTGGAGGCCCGCCTTGATCGCGGCGTCCCACTCATCGGCGCTGCTCTCCCAGCCGATGGTGATGCCCTTGCCGCCGTACTCGTCGTTCGGCTTGAGCAGCAGCCGGTCGCGGTTGGCCCGCGTGAACTCCAGCAGGTCGATCTCGTCGCCCTGGTAGTGGGTTGCGCCGGGGCGCAGCACGCGGGTCCATGGGATGTGGTAGGTGACTGCGTCGCGCTCCTCGGGCGTGAAGTCGGCCTGGAACTGCTCGTCGGTGAGCAGGGCGAAGATCGACTTTTTGTGCAGCAGCTTGGCGCGGAAGGAGTTGACCACCACGCAGGCCCCGGCGGCGTATGCCTCGGTGAGCGGGTGATCGAGCGCCTCGTCGCCGTAGTGGGTGAGGAACTCGCTGGTGAGCACGCGCTTGAAGACAATAGTGATCGGCGTCTCGACGCCGCCGACGCTGGCGAGCAGCCGGCCATCGCGGAAGCGCAGGTCGTCGGGCGTGCAGATCAGCGCGGGGAGGTTCTGCTGGGCGAAGAAGTCGCGGAACATCTCGAACTCGGTGGCGGTGGGCAGGCCGGGCCAGTCGAGGATCGCGACGCGGGGCTCGCCGCCGGGCGAGCCAGCCTCGCGCCATGCGCCGAGCAGCGTCTCGGCCATGCGCTGGCGGGCGGGCAGTGGGCGCATGGGGTAGCGCTGGGCGAACTCGCGCATCACCGGCATCTCCAGGAACGCCTGGCTGAGCAGATCCTCGTAGGCGATGGCGGCGGGGCTCTCGGCGTTATACTCGACGAACTGGAGGGTGCCGTCGAGGGTGAGGAAGGTGTCCATGCGCGAGTGGGCGCTGGGGTCGGCGTAGCCGGGGTGCATATCGATCAGGGCCTGCTCGTGGCGGGTGAGCATGAGCTGGCTGCGGACAGCGTCGCCGGCGGGGCCGGGCGACATGCCGAGGTCGGCCACCTTGCGGGAGGCGCGGGCGACCGCGCCCACGCTGTGCTGGAGCAGGGCGTACTGTGCCTCGCTGATCAGGCGCGGGCGGAGCACGCTACAGAGCGGGCGCTCGCCGAAGTAGAGCCTGCGGGCGTGCATCCCCTCGGTCAGCGTGTTCCACGACTCGCGGGCCATGTCGGCGCTGAGCAGCAGCTCGTGGTAGTGGTCGATCGCATCAGCCAGAGACATACGCCACCTCGTGGGTAGTATTTCCATGGTGGATATGGGCCGTTGGCGGCATTGCCGCCAACGGCCCATATCTAACAGCATCACATAGCTGACAGGTGGCGGCGAAGCCGCCACCTGTCAGCTATTACCAGATCGCTCGGCGGCCTCGGCGACCCATGCCTCGGCGTTGATCGGCAGGCGGGTGACGCCGATCGCATCGCGCACCTTATCGGGGCCGGCCTTGGCGATCTGGGAGAAGGAGGAGATGCCTGCGGCGATCAGGCGCTTGGAGTAGGCCGGGCCGATGCCGTTGATCAGGGTCAGGTCATCGCCCTTGCCTGCGGGGGCGGCCTTAGGCTTGGCGGCGGCGGGCTGCTCGGCCACGGCAACGGCGGACGGGGCGGCGGCCCCGCCGATCAGCTTGCTCCAGGCATACTCGCTGGGCTCGCTGCGGCCCTTGAGGGCGAGGCCGATCGTGTAGTCGGCCATCGTCTTCACCACCCAGTCGAAGTAGTGCGGCGTGAGCGAGTTCACGTCGAAGTCGGGGGCAGGGTTGGTGAAGTCGATCGCGTAGGGCACGCCGTCCTTCAGGGCGAACTCAACCGTGTTCATGTCATAGCCGAGGGCGCGGTTGATCTTCAGCGCCCCGTCCACCACCAGGCTCCCCTCTTCCTCCGTGAGGTAGTGGTCGTCGCGGAAGTAGCGGTTCGGCCAGGGGGCGTTCGCATCAAACTTGATCGTCATCACATGCTCCTGGCCGATCACGATGCAGCGGACGTACTTCTCCCAGGCTATGTACTCCTGGAGCATCATGCACTCGGTGCCGGTCTCGTTATATGCGCGCCAGAGCTCCTCGAAGTTGTTGACCTTGAAGACCTGCTTGAAGCCGCCGCCCCAGGCCGGCTTGAGGATCGCCGGGAAGCCGCCGACATACTCGACGTGCTCCTTCCAGGGGATGGGGTAGCGCAGGTTGCGCAGCGACTCCTCGACCACGCCCTCGACGTAGGAGTGTGAGGGCAGGGCGACCGTCTTCGGGTGAGCGATGCCGAGCCGGGTGCAGATGCTAGACCCGAAGAACTTATCGTCGGCGCTCCACCAGAAGGGGTTGTTGATCACGCGGGTGCCCGAGAGGGCCACCGTCTTGAGGAAGGTGCGATAGTAGGGGATCTCGTGGCTGATGCGGTCAATGATCACATCGTAGTCGGATGCCTCGGCCATGTGGGTGCCGCCGAGCTTGACGAACTCGGCGACGACGCCAGCGTTGCGGCGGTTGACCTCCTCGATGAACGCGGGCGGCCACGACCACTCGCGGCCGACGATCACGCCAATCTTCCTGGTGCTCACAGTCGCTCCTCAATAAATCTATGGCTGCGGCCGTCTGATCGGCACGTTTGCGTCGTCGCATTGGGGTTGGGCGTCTTGCCCATTGCGGTGCCGATTGTACCATAAGACAAGGGGACAGGGGACGGGGGACGAGGGACGGGTTGAGCGCATCAGCAAGCGGCGTGTGACGATCACCCACAGAGCCTAGTATAATCGGGCGGGCGACGTGGGCATATTGTTAAAGGGAGAGAGCCGTGCAGATGACAAAGCTGCGGAGCTTCGGGATGACCGCCTTCACCAAGTGGCAGAAGGACGACTGTATGAGCCTGGGGGCCTCGCTGGCCTACTACACCCTGTTCTCATTCTTCCCGCTGATTCTGGTGATCCTGAGCGTGGTGGGCGCGGTGGTTGACCCGCAGGAGTTCTCGGTGCAGCAGCGCCTGCTGGACCAGATCGGCTCGGAGCAGGTGCGCGGCCTGGTGACGCAGACGCTCCAGAACCTGAACAGCAGCAGCACGGGCGCGGGGCTGATCGGCTTTGTTACGCTGCTGCTGGCGGCGAGCGGTATCTTTGGCGCGCTCGACAAGTCGTTCGACATGATCTGGGAGGCGCACCTGGAGCAGAAGGAGGGCGCGGGCATCCTGGCGGTGATCATCAACGTGGTGCAGAAGAAGCTGCTGGCCTTCGCCCTGGTGCTGGGCTGCGCCCTGATCATGCTGCTGTCGATCGTGTCGACGGTGGCGGTGACGGCACTGAGCAGCTTCACCACGGCGCTGCCGGGCCAGGGCATCCTCTGGCAGGTCGTCCAGTTCGCCGCCTCGCTGGGGCTGCTCAGCCTGGCCTTCGCCACGCTGTTCAAGTTCCTGCCCAACTGTAAGGTGCCCTGGGGCGATGTCTGGGTCGCCGCGCTGGTTGGCGCGTTGCTCTTCACGGCGCTCCAGAAGGTGGTGGGGATCTACCTCGGCCGGGCCAACTACGCCTCGTACGGGGTGGTGGGCAGCGTGATGGCCCTGATGGTCTGGATCTACCTGAGCAGCCTGGTCATCCTGCTGAGCGGCGAGCTCTCCTACGCCTACGCCCGCACGTATGGCAGCCTGTCGGATGCCTAATAATGCTGAATGTTGAATGCCCGGCATTCAACATTCAACATTAACCCTCCGCATCCGCCCGTCGGGCTCCATCACCCAGACCTCGCGCGGGCGGGGCGTGAGCGCCCGGCGCAGCCATGCCGCCAGGCTGGTGTCTTCAGTGGTTCGGGCTGGATCTTGCTGCCCGCCGCGCCGATCATCGGGCCAGCTCCGCTCGCCTTCTGTCATAAGGGCACCTTTCCGCTACAGACAGCACCTCACCCACTCAGTGTCTCAGTGATCTAGCTTGAGCATAGCGCCGAATTCGGCTATAATCGATCCGCTTTCGCACAGATATGCTACATTGGACGATCAGATCTGTCAGCTGCGGCCCGACGGGCATCGCGCTTGCAATGCTGCGGCTGGCCGCAGCTGACAGGTCTATGGCTTGAAGGGGAGCGCAGCGATGTACCACCCGACGACGCGTGTGCTGACGGTGCTGGAGCTGCTCCAGTCGCACCATCGGCTGACCGGGCCGGAGCTGGCGAGCCGGCTGGAGGTGAACGCGCGCACGGCGCGGCGCTACATCACCATGCTGCAGGATATGGGCATCCCAATCGAGGCGGAGCGCGGGCGCTACGGGGCCTATATGCTGCGGGCGGGCTTCAAATTGCCGCCGATGATGTTCAGCGAGGACGAGGCGCTGGCGGTGGTGCTTGGCCTGCTGGCCGCCCGCCGCCTGGGCCTGACGGTGGCCGCGCCCGCCGCCGAGGGCGCCCTGGCCAAGATCGAGCGGGTGCTGCCGGACAATCTGCGCGAGCGGCTCCAGGCGGTGCAGGCCAGCCTGGTGCTCGACCTGGCCCGCTCCGAGAGCGCGCCATCCAGCGATGTGGTGGTGACGATGAGCCAGGCCGCTCAGGCCGGCCTGCGCGTCTGGATGCGCTATCGGCCCGACCGGGGCGAGCTGACCGAGCGCGGCTTTGACCCCTACGGGATCGTGTTCCGCCAGGGCCGGTGGTATACTGTCGGCTACTGCCACCTGCGCCAGACCCTGCGGATGTTCCGGCTCGACCGGGTGCTTGAGCTGCGCGTCGAGGAGACGCCCTTCGCCCGCCCGCCCGCCTTCGACGCCGCCGCCTATGTCGTCCACGCCCTGGCCACAATGCCGAATACCTGGGAGGTGGAGGTGCTGCTGCGGGCGACCCTGGCGGAGGCCCGGCGGCGCATCTCGCCGATCTTTGGCACCCTTGAGGAGCTGCCCGATGGCGTGCTGCTGCGCGCCCACGGCGACCACCTGGGCTGGATGGCCCGCGAGCTGGTGGCCACCGGCCTGCCGCTGACGGTGCGCCAGCCCGCAGCCCTGCGCGAGGAGCTGCGCGCCCTGGCCCAGCGGGTGCTGGAGATGAGTGTTGAGTGTTGAGTTGGGGCGTAGCAGCTCAGTTGCCCTCGCACGTAGAGGCCGCATGTGTCGCTGCTGCGCCCTTTCAGAGGGACTATGTCCTCACGAACCAAGGCTGGCCTGTCCTACCTGCTGGTGGCGCTGGCCGCTCTGCTACCCCGCATCATCGCGCTTGGGCAGTTCATTACGATCGATGAGGCCGACGGCTGGATGGTGCGCTCCGCCCGATTCCTGAGGGCAATCACGACTGGAGACCTGGCCACCACCGCGCAGTCCGCCCACCCCGGCGTGACGACGATGTGGCTCGGGGCGATGGGCATCCTGGTGCGCAACGCGCTGATCGCCCGCGGCATGGTCGACTCCGCCGACTTCACCGCTCGCCTCGGCCTGATGCAGCTGATGCCCGCGCTGGTGAACAGCCTGGCCGTGGTGGCCGGGTTTTGGCTGCTGCGCAGGCTGCTCGCCTCGCGGATCGCCTTCCTCGCCGCCATGCTCTGGGCGCTTGACCCCTTTGTGATTGGGTATAGCCGCGTGCTCCATGTGGACGGGCTGATGGGCAGCTTCGCCACGCTGAGCCTGCTGGCGGCCTGCGTCTTTTGGGAGTCGGGGGTCAGGGGTCAGGAGTCGGGGTCCGCGCACCGACTCCCGACTCCTGACCCCCGACTCCCGACTCCTGACCCCCGACTCCCGACTCCTGACCCCCGACTCCCGACTCCTGACCCCCGACTCCTAATCGCCTCGGGAATCCTCGCGGCGCTGGCGGTGCTGAGCAAGTCGCCGGGGGTGGCACTGGTTCCCACAGTGGCCCTGCTTGTGGTCTGGTCGGCGCGGCGCGCTGGCTGGCCCTGGCAGCGGGTGCTGCGCGATCTGTTGATCTGGGGCGGGGCGGCGACGGTGGCGGCCCTGCTGATCTGGCCGGCCCTCTGGGCCGCCCCCGACATGGCCTTCACCAAGCTACAAGCAGGAGTGACGGAGGAGGGCGGCGAGCCACACCAGTCGGGAAACTACTTTCTGGGCGCGGCGACATCGGTACCTGGGCCGCTGATCTACCCGGTGTCGATGGCCCTGCGCCTGACCCCCTGGACGATGATCGGCATCGGGCTGCTCGGCCTGCTCTGGCGGCGCACGCGCCCCGCAGATCGTCCGGTTCTCGGCGCGGCAGCCCTGTTCGCGATCATCCTCACCGCCGAGCTGGCTGTCTTCCCGAAGCAGTTTGACCGCTACCTGATGCCGATCTTCCCCGCGCTAGACATCCTGGCGGCGGCGGGGCTGTGGGCCGCCGTCGATCTGCTGCGCGGCGCACGGGCGCGGGCCGCCGCTGTCTCCGCGCTGCTGCTGGCCGCGATGATCAATGTGGCATGGTGGCACCCCTACGGCCTGATCGCCTTCAACCAGCTGCTGGGCGGCACCACAACCGCCGAGTGGGCGCTGCGTATGGGCTGGGGCGAAGGTCAACAGGAGGTGGCCGCCTGGCTTAACCAGCAGCCCGATATTGGCGAGGTGGTGACGGTCAGCACCTCCGCATCAACGCTGCGCCCCTACATCCGGCCGGGGGGCGCGGTTGAGTTTCCTCTGCCCGACGGGAGTCTGCCCGAGCACGCCGGCTATGTGGTGACGTACCTGCGCAGCTGGCAGGATGGCAACGGGCTGCCGGAGCCCTTTCGCACCTTCGCCGCTACCCAGCCGCCGGTCTACACGGTCCAGATCAAGGGCATTACCTACGCGCATGTCTACGAGGTGGTGCGCGAGCCGCAGCACGAGCTACGTGCCGCCTTCGGCGAGGATATTGCGCTTCAGGGCTACGACCTGACATCAGATGTCGGGGCGCTCAACCTGACCCTGCACTGGGCGACAGCGAGCGCGCCGCCGGATGTCTCGCTCTTCATCCACCTGCTGGGGGCCGACGGGCAGCGCCAGGCCCAGGCCGACTTGCCCGCGCTGACGGCGGGCTGGGAGGGAGGGCGGCACTACTACACGCGGATCTCGCTCCCCCTGCCCGCCAACCTGCCGAGCGACACCTACCGGCTGGTGATCGGCCTCTACGACCCGCAGAGCTTCGCGCGGCTGCCCCTCGCCGAGGGCAGCCCCGCCGACCCGGCGGTCGCCGGGCCTGATGCGCTGCTGGTGACGACGCTCAGCCGCTGAGGCGCAAGGCCCACGATAAAGCCGTAGAAGGCGAGAATCCTCACTCCGCCGCGAGGTCGAAATCAACCATGATGACGCCGGAGGTCTCCGTGCCGCCCGCCGCCGCGTAGAGACCCCGCGCCGCCGTGTTCTCCTCGTCGGTCAGCACCCAGGCCTGGCTACAGCCCAGCTCTCGCCCGCGATCCAGCAGCGCCCGCACCAGCATCAGGCCGACGCCGCGCCGCTGGTGGCTCGGCACCACCCCCACCTCGTTAACCCACAGCTCCACCGGCTTGTCGGGGTGTACATAATGTACCGCCGATGCGAAGCCCACCACAGCGCCCCCGTCGATGGCGACCGCCAAGTGGTGGCGGGGGTCGGCCAGAAACTCGGCCGTCGCGGCGAGGTTCACATCTTCGTCGAACACATCGTCTGCCACATGCTCCAGCGTGGCAGCATCGCCGGGGCCAAGTAGGCGGATCGTGATCATCGGCGGTTCTCCAGAATATCGTGTACCTTATCTCCCCACAGCGGAGATAAAGAGCGCCGCCAGTGAGATATAGGCGACTACGGTGGTGAGCGAGACGATGGCGGTGAGCCCGAACTTTGCCATGGCGGGCCAGGCCGACCGAAAGATGCTGGTGTTAATGCTGAAACCGATCATGCCCGCGACCGCCCCGATCAACCCGCCGATGAAGATGAGGATGATCGGGAGCCCGCTCCACACCCAGACATACCATTTGAGCGGCTCAGTCACGCTGACAGTGCTGCCGTCGACGACGATCTGTGGCACATCGAGGCCCATAAACTGCGGCTTCCAATCGACGACGACTTCTCGGCCATCGTTTCGGCGCAGGAGCATCTGGTTGCGCTTCGGCCCCTTCGCCGCTGGCTGCCCGTTAACAAGCAGCTTTGGGCCTGCGAGAAAGCTCGCGGTCTGAACGCTGATGGACTGTCCTTCGAAGCCTTCGAGGTTGATCGGGTAGTTCACGCGTGCGCTCCTTGTGTGGATGATTCTTCCGTATGACTATACGGAATATGAGTTGCATTGCTGTAACCATGCACACCAAAGAACGGTCGATATCTCTCACCGGCAAACGACTCGAAGGATAATGTCTGGCCATTTGCAGGCGGGCCGCCGCCCGGCGGCGAGTTGCTCACACGCCCTTGAGGTACTCGCGGATCATCAGGGCGGCGGTGGCACCCTCGCCGGCGGCGCTGGCCGCCTGCTTGGTGCTGCCCTGGCGCACGTCCCCGGCTCTGCAAACCCAGCTTCGCGGCCAGCTCGGCGTTGGATGGCTCCACGAGCAGGCTGCCGTCCTCGAAGACGATGGTGGGGATGATCCGCTTGCCATTATTGCTCCGCTCGACGAAGGCCAGCCCCTCGGCGTCCTGCTCGACATCGACCCAGTGGTAGTGGACGCGCTGCTCGCCGAGGAACTGCTTGGCCCGCTTGCAGTCGCCGCACCACGTCGCCCCGTAGACGGTGATCTCCGTATTGGCCATCGCTATTGCTCCCCTCTGGATATATTCAGCACCCGTGCGCCATGTTCCGATGCTACAGTCTCGGCATAGCTTTGGGCGTTACATAGGGCTAGGTCATTGTCGTCCAGCGCCGCCGCCGTGGGGCTGAAGCCCTCGGCTCTTTTTTGCGAAGCGCGCCTACGCGGCCTGACTGAGGCCGCGTAGGCGGCAGTGTTGATGCGCTAACCCTGACTCCTGACTCCCGACCCCTGAAGCCTTGTCTTACATTTGACGCTCGCAGACGCCTGGCCTATACTCATACCACTGCCATGAAGATCGCCATCCTCGCCGACACCCACGCCAACCTCGCAGCGCTGCACGCCGTTATTGAAGACATCGACTCGTGGGCACCCGACGCCGTGATCTTCGCCGGCGATATGGTGAATCGCGGGCCGCAGTCCGACGCCTGCCTCGACCTGACCCTGCGCCTGCGCGATGAGCGCGGCTGGCGGGTGATCGCCGGCAACCATGAGCGCTACATGCTGCGCTACGCAGAGGATGTGGCCGCCGGTGCCGTCCCGTCCAGCGGCCCGCGCTACGAGTTCAGCCGCCTGATCGGCTGGGCCTATAGCCAGGTTTCCGACCGCCTCCCCGCTATCGCCGCCCTGTCCGACCGGTATGATCTCGCCACGCCCGCCGGCACCCTGCGGGTGATGCACGCCTCGGTGCGCCACGACCGCGACGGGGTGCTGGAGGCGGCGAGCGACGATGAGCTGCGCGAGCAGATCGACCCTACCGCTGCGGTGTTCTGCGTTGGCCACACGCACATGCCCTTTGTGCGCCAGGTGGATGCGACCCTGCTGGTGAATGTTGGCTCGGTGGGGCTGCCCTTCGACGGCGACACGCGCGCCGCCTACGCCCGGCTGACGCTGAGCCGGGGCGGCTGGGCCGCCGACATCCGGCGGGTCGCCTATGATGTGGCGATCTCCGAGCGGGCCTTCGTGGAGGGCGGGGCGATGGAGGCGATCGGGCCGATGGCTGAGATTATGTTGCGCGAGCTGCGCACCGGCACATCGCTGATGTTCGACTTCCTGCCGCGCTACAGTCCGCCGATCCACGCCGGTGAGATCAGCGTGGCCGACGCCGTGCGGGCCTTCCTCGACGGGTAGCGCATGGGGCTGCGCCCCGGCCCCTGCTTTATGTTGGGTTTGGGCGGCGAAGCCGCCCAAACCCAACATAAAAGTAACGTGGGAGCGGCGAAGCCGCTCCCACACCCTCACGAGGAGATTCGCCGATCGGCGCTCTCGTCGAGTGCCGCGACGAGGGCGAGCAGGGCGCTGTTGAGCGGTGTCGGCACGCCGAGGCGGGCGCCCTCGCGGACGACCGCCCCGTTGATCGTCGCGACCTCGGTCGGCCCGCCGCGCAGCACGTCTTGGAGCATCGAGGAGCGATTGGCGGCGGTGGCCTCGGCCACAGACAGGACGTGGCCCACCGGGTCGGCGTAGGGCAGCGCGGTGCCCCGGGCCGCCGCCACCGCCGCCGCCTCGCCCACCGCCTGGGCCAGCAGATCGCGGGCCTGGGGCAGCGCGGCCAGCGCGCCGTTGGGCACCCGCAGCAGCGCCGTCAGCGCGTTGATGCCCACGTTCACCAGCAGCTTGCCCCACACCAGCGAGTCGATCTCGTCGCTCACCTCGGAGGGCAGCCCGCAGCTGCGGAAGAGCGCGGCCAGCGACTCGGCCGCCTGTCGGCTAGGCGTCGCGCCAAAAACCGTCGGCCCCATGCCTGCGTGGCGCACCCGGCCGGGGCCGAGCAGCGTGCCGCCCAGTGATGTCACCCCCTGGCCGACCCGGCCCGCGCCGAGCGATGCGGCCAGAGCCTCGCGGTTGCCCACGCCGTTCTGGAGCGTGTAGGCCACCGCGACCGGCCCGAGAACTGCCTGCGCCACACCGGCGGCCCACGGAGTCTGGCGGGCCTTCACCAGGATGATCGCCGCATCGACAGGCCCAGCCTGGGCCGGGTCAGTCACCGCGCGCACCGGGCGAGCCTGCCCCACGCCGCCAACCTCACAGCGCAGGCCGGACGCGTTGATCTCCGCCACATGCTCGGCCCAGCCGTCCACCAGCACCACCTCGGCCCCCGCCGAGAGGTAAAAGCCCAAAACTCCGCCCATGGCCCCTGCGCCGATGATCGCCACACGCATACACGCCTCCCTTCGCCCGCCCGCTTGCACGCCGCACCGATCTATACTAGAATCTAGCTTACCTCGTCATCTACCCTCAAGATACCGCTGATTCGCGCCGCATAGAGGCCATCTGGCCTCATTAGGAGGCTTTTTGTGACGACCGAGATCGAACTTGTCCAATCCGACTTGGCCCACCTGATTCACCCGCTCTCCCACCCCAGTTCCCACCAGTCGCCTAAGATCTGGGTCGAGGCGAAGGGCTCGTTGGTCAAGGATATCAACGGCAAGGAGTACCTGGACGGGCTGAGCGCCCTCTGGAATGTGAACGTGGGCCATGGCCGCGAGGAGCTGGCCGAGGCGGCCTACAACCAGATGAAGCAGCTGGCCTACTACTCGGCCTACGCCGGCTCGACGAACCTGCCGGCCATCCATCTGGCCGAGAAGCTCAGCGAGCTCTTCTACCCGAGCATCAACACCTTCTTCTTCACCAGCGGCGGTGCCGAGAGTACCGAGAGCTCGATCAAGACGGCCCGCTTCTACTGGAAGGCAAAGGGCAAGCCCGACAAGGTCAAGTTTATCTCGCGCATAAAGGGCTACCACGGCGTGACGCTGGCGGCCATGAGCGCCACCGGGCTGCCGGCCTACTGGCCGATGTTCGAGCCGCGCGTGCCCGGCTTCTCGCACATCGAGTCGCCCTACCCCTACCGCTTTGTGAACAAGACGCCCGAGCTGAGCGACGGCGTGGCGGCGGCCAACCTGCTGGAGGAGGCTATCCTGCGCGAGGGCGCCGATACGGTGGCCGGCTTTATCGCCGAGCCAATCCAGGGCGCCGGTGGGGTCATCCCGCCGCAGGACGACTACTTCACCCGCATCCGCGAGATCTGCGACCAGTACGAGGTGCTGCTGATCTCCGATGAGGTGATCACCGGCTTTGGGCGCACCGGCACATGGTTCGGCCTGGAGCACTACGGCATCGAGCCGGACATCGCGCAGTTCGCCAAGGGCGTCACCTCGGGCTACTTCCCGCTGGGCGGCATCGGCGTGTCAGACGAGATCAGCCATGTGATCGACACGGTGGCCCCGGAGAAGCGCTGGATGCACGCCTTCACCTACTCGGGCCACCCCACCGGCTGCGCCGTGGCCCTGGCCAACATCGCGATCATCGAGCGCGAGGGACTGGTGGCCCAGGCGGCAACCAGCGGCGCGCGCCTGATGTCCGGCCTCCAGGAGCTAGAGGAGATGCCCTCTGTGGGCAATGTGCGCGGCAAGGGCATGATGGCCGCCGTCGAGCTGGTGGCCAACAAGGACACCAAGGAAGCCTTCCCGGCCTCGGCCAATGTCGGCGTCCGCGTGAGCAACGAGATGGTGGCGCGCGGCCTGTTCACCCGCGTGGTCGGCGACACGATCGTGCTCGCGCCGCCGCTCACCACCAGCGCCGAGCAGATCGACCAGATCGTCCAGATCATCGGCGAGTCAATCGCCGCCGTAAACAAATAGATAGAATAATATGCTGGAATTTGACAGCGAAGCTGTCAAATTCCAGCATATTATTCTATTTTTTACAGATCAACCAGCAGGTTGTCGATCAGGCGCACCGCGCCGAGCCGCACCGCCATCGAGAGCAGCGCGCCGCGCGGGCCTATCTCGTCGAGCTCACGCAGGGTCAGCGGGTCGGCGGCGCTCACATACTCGGGCCGGGCCAGGGGCTCGCCCGCCAACACCTCGGCCATCCTCTGGCGCAGCGCATCCCCGCCCCGCTCGCCGGCCGCGCGCAGATCCCGCGCCGCCGTGAGCGCCCGGTGTAGCACCGTCGCCGCCGCCCGCTGCTCGGGCGTCAGGTAGCTGTTGCGGCTGCTCATCGCCAGGCCGTCGGCCTCGCGCACCGTCGGCGCGACGACGATGATCGTCGGCATATTCAGGTCGCGCGCCATCTGGCGCACGACGACCGTCTGCTGGGCGTCCTTCTGGCCGAAGTAGGCCCTGGTCGGCTGCACGATGTTCAGCAGCTTGCAGACCACGGTGGCCACGCCGCGAAAGTGGTCGGGGCGGGCCGCGCCCTCCAGCACCTCGTCGGCGGCGGGCAGCACCACCGCCGTGCCGAAACCCTCGGGGTACATCTCGCCGACCTCGGGCACAAACACCAGATCCACCCCCTCGGCCTCAAGCAGGCGCATGTCGCGCTCAAGGTCGCGCGGGTAGCGCGTAAAGTCCTCGTGGGGGGCGAACTGGGTCGGGTTCACGAAGATGCTCGCCGCCGCCGCGCCGCACTCGCGGCGGGCCTGGCGCATCAGGCTGAGGTGCCCCTCGTGCAGGTAGCCCATCGTGGGCACCAGGCCAAGCTGGCCGAGGCCAGCCCGCGCCGTGCGGAATCCCTCAATTGTTGTGATCACATCCATAGGGTTCACTAGGTATATGGGAGGCGCGCTGGCCAGCGCGCCTCCCATATAATCATTCTCCCTGATCGAGGGCGGCGCGCAGCGCGCCCTCCGGCATCGTCGCGCTGTGCTCGGGGCCGGGGAAGACGCCATCGCGCACCTCGGACGCGTAAGATGCCACCGCCGAGCCGATCTGGTCGGCCAGGTTCGCGTAGCGCTTGGCGTGCCGCGGCGAGAAGTCGCTGTACAGGCCGAGCAGATCATGCCAGACCTGCACCTGCCCTGCGCATCCCGCCCCCGCGCCGATCCCGATCGTCGGGATGCGCAGGCGCGCGGTGATCGCGGCGGCCAGCTCGGCCGGGATAAGCTCCAGCACGATCGCGAAGGCCCCGGCGGCCTCTACGGCCAGGGCGTCGGCGATCAGCTGCGCCGCAGCGTCGGACTGCCGCCCCTGCACCCGCGTGCCGATCTGGTTGACCGACTGCGGTGTGAAGCCGATGTGAGCCATCACCGGGATGCCTAGCTCGACCAGCCGGGCGATCATTGGGGCGGCGGACACCCCGCCCTCCAGCTTGACGGCCTGGGCCCCGGTCTCCTGCATCACCCGGCCGGCGCTCGCCACCGCCTGCTCGACGCTGGTGTACGTAAGAAAGGGCAGATCGCCGATCACCAGGGAGCGCTGGCTGCCGCGCACCACCGCCTTGATGTGGTGCAGCATCTCATCGAGGGTAACAGGCACTGTTGAGCTATGGCCGAGCACCACCATGCCCAGCGAGTCGCCCACAAGGATCATCGGCACACCGGCCCGGTCCGCGATCTGCGCGGAGGTGTAGTCGTAGGCGGTGATCATCGGGATGCGCTCGCCGCGTTCTTTCATCTTCTGGATATCAAGGATCGTCATACGCATTGGGCGCCTCCTTCCACACATCGATCATAGATATGTCGCACTACTCTGTGCGAACGGTGGTTGATTGTAGCATAGCGGTCAACTCGGCGAGCCTGGCCTACGCGGCGGGGCGCACCGAGCGATTACCAGCCCCCTCTCCCTAAACGGGAGAGTTTAGGGGCGGACAGAACGTTTGGGCGATAAGGCGACTCATGGCGTTGGGGCGGCTTTTGGCCCTCACCCCCCAGCCCCCTCTCCCGCTGCGGCGGGCGAGGGGGGGCGATCCTTTGCTGATGCGGTGCATGGTTGCATGAAACACTTTTTCTGTCCGCCCCTAAAGAACGGGAGAGGGGGGGTATTCCGCACCAGGAAGGGATACACTCCCCTCTCCCCTTGAGGGAGAGGGGCTGGGGGTGAGGGCTACGCGGCGGGGCGCACCGAGCGATCACCAGTCCCCGCCGGCCCGGCTCTCGCCCCCGCCGCCGTAGTCGCCCGCCCAGTCGCTTGAGCTAGATGAGTCGCCGCTGGGGGACGGGGGCGTGTAAGACGAGTCCGCCGAGCCGGAGGTGCGGGCGCGCAGGGAGGCCAGCAGGCGAATCTCCTCGGCGGCATACGCCTCGGGGCAGGCTGTCTTCCACAGCTCCAGGGCCTCGGCATCCAGGGCGCGGTAGGCCGTCCCCAGCTGGTGCAGCCAGACCTGGCGATCCTGAGCGGTGTGCCAGTGCTGGGTCAGCTGCGCATCGGACGCCTCCAGCTCGGCCATGCGGGCATCCAGGGCCGCGAGCTGCGCCAGATCCTCGGCGCTGATGGGGCGGGGCTGCTTGCCCTTGCGCTGGCTGCGGGTGGGCTTCTCGGCCCGCTGCATATCGGCCCGCAGGCGGGCGAGCTGCCTGCGGGCGCTCGCGGCGCGCCCCTGCTTGGTGGCGCGCGTGCTGATCAGATCATCGACATCGGTCAGCCACGAGTCGTAGGCCGAGCGCAGCGCCCGCAGCTCGGCGATCTCCTCGCCCTGGAGCAGAGCCGCCCGGCGGGCGGTGAGCTCGTCGAAGGTCTCCTGCAGATCCTGAGGCGCGCTCAGCTGCCCAAGCTTCTGGCGAACCTGCTGATCCAGCGTTTCGATGCGGCCCCGTTCGGCGGCGATCATGCGCAGCAGCTCCCGGTGGGCCTCGGCGCGGCCGGCCGGTGTGCGGCCCCAGATCCACGCCGTCAGCCTGCCGGGAGCCGAGTGCTTCCAGCGGCGGTTCAGCTCATCTTGATGAGACATAAACAGTATACCGGTGATAATCACGGTGAAGACCACGATGACGATGTTCAGCTGAACCCGCTCCCGGCCCTGCTGGGACAGGATCTCGCCCTCGATAGCGGCCAGGGTCGATGCGAACGCCGCACCTGTCCGGCCCGCACGCAGCTCGGGGCCGAGGGCGTCCTGGCGGATGCGCTCCAGGGCGGGCGCGGGCAGGTAGGTGCTCCAGCGCTCGCCGGCGCGCAGTTCGCTATAGCGCGGGCTCAGGCTCACGTACACCCCGATCACATCGGGGGCGATCTGGTCGCCGCGCAGCAGCCCGGCGGCGGCGAGCCGCTCGGCGAAGTCGGCCCCGCTGCTATCGCCGACCTCCACCAGCACCAGGGCCAGGGTGACGCCCCGAGCCAGCAGGGGCGCAGCGGGCGCGGCGAGGGCGGCCTCGTCGAGCGTGGCGGTATTGTCGAGCAACAGCAGCCGACCCTGCGCACCCGCGCCGCAGGCGGTTAGCAGCAGGGCCATGGCCAGGGCGACGTAGATCTGTAGGGCGACACGAAGCATTTGCAGATTGCAGATTGCAGATTGCAGATAAGATCGAGCGCATACGGCTGCGCTAAATCTACAATCTGCAATCTACAATAGTCTCTCATCCGTTGAGGATCTGCTTCAGCTCAGCCTTCTTGCCTGCGTCGTTCAAGCGCTGCTTGAGCAGCAGCAGGTAGATGCCGCCGGGGGTGCGGCGGCGGGTGCCGTCGGCGGTCATCATGCCGCCGTCTGCCTCGATCTGCTCAACCTCCTGGCGCAGCGCCTGGGCCGCCTCGATCCCGAGGTAGGCCACCGAGCGCTCGATCGTAGCCTTCGGCTTCCCGCCCGTCTCGCCGAGGTAGGTGGCGAGCTCATCGACCGCCTGCTGGAACGCCCGCCGCTGCTGGCGCTCATTGATGGCAGCCCGCTTCTTCGCCTCTTCCTCGGCCTGGCGCTCTTTTGCGCGACTCGCTCGCATAGGGGCCTCTCTTCTATGACGGATGGCGAACGACCAACGGCCAGCAGCGCACATGATCCCGCAGCCGTTCGTCGTTCGTCGTTCGTCGTTCGTCGTTCGTCGGTGGCCTATTATAAGCGAATCTCGATAGGTGCCGCATTCGCCCACAGCTCATCTGCGCGGGCCGGGATGCTCAGGCGAGCGCAGGTGCCCTCGCCCGGCACGCCGCTGCTGCTGATCAGCAGTGTCCCGCCGTACTGGCGGGCCACCGCCGCCACCAGGGCCAGGCCCAGGCCAGAGCCGGGGATGTCGCGGGTGTGGGCGCGGTTCACCCGGAAGAAGCGCTCCTGCACGCGCGGAAGATCCTCGGCGGGGATGCCGGGGCCGTTGTCGCTGACCGCGATCTCCAGCCGCCCCTCGCGGCGGTCGGCCGCGAGGCGGATCTGCCCGCCCTCGGGGCTGTACTTGATCGCATTATCGAGCAGGTTGCCAACCATAATCGCCAGGTCGCTCGGGGAGATGGCGGCCTCAGCGAGGCACTCGCCAAGCTCCACAGCGATCTGCTGGCCGCGCGCCGTAGACCTGGGCCGGGCCGAGCGCACGCAGGCGGCGAGCTCATCGGCCACGCTGACCGGCCGCTCGGGCGGCGGCGGCCCGCCGCTCTCGGCCCGCGAGAGCTGGAGCAGGTCGCCCACCAGCCCGGCCAGCTGGCTCACCTCCTCGTCGATCTCAACCGCGTACTGCCGCGTCTGCTCCGCGTCAATCCCCCTCGTAGCCAAGATCTCAGCGCGCAGCTTCATGGCCGCCAGCGGCGCCCGCAGCTCATGCGATGCGTTCGCCACAAAGTCGCGCTGCTGCTGTATGTTCGCCTCAACCCGCCCGGCCATATGGTTAAACATCGCCCCAAGCTCAGCCAGCTCGCTCGCGCTATCGTCGATCTCCACCCGCGCGTCCATACGCCCCTCGGCCATCTGCTCGGCCACCCCGCGCAGCTCGGCCAGCGGTTGGGTGATCTGCGCGGCCAGCCACAGCGTGATCACCAGGGTCAGCAGCAGAGTCGCCGCCGTTACCCCGATCAGGGCCAGCCAGCGCTCCCAGAGCTGTGCGTCCAGCGGGGCCAGCGACGAGTCGATCTGGAGGATGCCGATCACCTCGCCCTCCTCGTGGCGCACCGGCACGGCGGTGGTCAGCCGCTCGCCGTCGCGGTGGCTCACGATGTCGCCCGCCAGCAGCGCGGGCACGCCCACCGAGAGCGCCGCGCTATCGCCGGTGCTGCTGGCCAGCAGCATGCCCGAGGTGTCGAAGATGCTCAGGTTTGTGTCGGCAGGCAGCTCGCGGCGCCACTGGTCGCTGTGGGTCGCCCACAGGCCCATAATCTTATCGACCTGAGACTGCTCCAGCGTCTCGGAGAAGCTGCCGGTCAGCATTAGGGCCGTCACCTGCTGCTCGTGGGTGAAGGACTCCAGCGTCATGCGGGACATCTGGGTGCCAGCCATGAGCAGGAGCATGCCGAGGCCCAGGGCGAGCACCGAGATGATCGCGGCGGAGAGCTGGCCGCGCAGCGAGCGGAATAGATCGCTCACAAGGCCACCTCCCTGGCGCTGGCGAAGCGGTAGCCCACGTTACGCACCGTCTGGATGTACTGCGGGGCCGATGGGTCATCCTCGATCTTCTGGCGCAGCCAGCGGATGTGAACATCGAGCGTGCGGGTGTCACCCAGCCAGTCGGTGCCCCAGATCTGGTTGAAGAGCTGCTCGCGGGTGAGCACGCTGCCGGCCTGCTGCATCAGCAGAGACAGCAGCTCATACTCTTTATGGCGCAGCGCCAGCTCCTCATCGCCCCGGTAGGCCCGCCGGGAAGCCAGATCCATGCGGATACGCCCGACCGTCAGCTGGCTGTCGGGGGCGCGAGACTGATCCCACTGCACGCGGCGCAGGATCGAGCGGATGTGGGCCAGCAGCTCCGCAAAGGCGAAGGGCTTGGTCATATAATCGTCCGCGCCAAGATCCAGCCCACGGATGCGGTCTACCTCCATACCCAAGGCGCTGAGCATAATGATCGGCACCTGCGAGAACGTGCGGATCTCCTGGCAGACCTGCCAGCCATCCATGCCGGGCAGCATAATATCCAGCAGCACCACATCGGGACGGCTATCGATCGCCGCGCGCAGCCCGGCATGCCCGTCCGCAGCCACAAGCACAGCAAAACCATGCGCCTCCAGCTGAAAGCGCATCGGCCCGGTCAGCCGCTTGTCGTCGTCGATAATTAGGACGTTGGGCATGTGTCGCTGCGCTCCGGGAGTCGGGAGTCGGGAGTCGGGAGTCAGGAGTCGGGAGTCGGGAGTCGGTGACTGGGGTGCGGGTATATAAAAGTTAGCAGTACCGCAGAAGTCACACTGTGACCCGACCGGGCCCGGCCCGTAAACGGGCGGGCTACGTCTCCGAAGGCCGCCTGCGCGGCCTCAACCAGGCCGCTTCAGCGGCCTTCGCAACACATAGCCCGCAGCTTCAGCCGCCGGGCGGTGCTCGGTCTGTGTCCCTCATCCGCCTCCTGCCCCTAGAGCGAAGCGGCCTGCGCGCGCCCCTGACTCCCGACTCCCGACTCCCGACTCCCGACTCCCAACCTACGCCAGACCCGAGAAGAAGTCCGTCCTCACCTGGGAGCTGCGCACCCCCAGCACGTGCAGCGTCTCTTTGAACGAGTCTACCATACTCGGCGGCCCCGAGAGGTAGAAGATACAGCGCTGGAAGTCGGGCACCTCGGCCTGGATCATCTGCGGGGTGATCCGGCCGACTCGGCCTTTCCAGTTGGCCGGTAGCTTACGCGCATCCGTCACCGTGTAGACCGTCTTGACACCCAGCTCCTCGCGTGCGCGGTCGAACACATCCTGGTAGACAATGTCACGCGGGGCGCGGTTGCTGTAGAGCAGGGTGATCGGCCTGCGCTCGCCGGTGTCGAGCAGCTGCTTGATCATGCTGCGGAAGGGGGTGATGCCGACGCCGCCGGCGATCAGCACGCACTTCTGCGTGGTGTCAGTTGGCAGGGTAAAGTCACCGGCCAGCTGGGCGGCCACGATCTCGCTGCCGGGCTGCATCTTCAGCATGGCCTGCTTGTAGCTGCTAGACTGCTGGTAGAACTTCACCCCGATCCGCAGCTCCTCCTCGCTGGGCGAGGATGCCAGGGTGAAGTAGCGTCGGTTCCCACGGTCATCCGGCTCGCGGTGGCCCAGCGTCCACTCCATATACTGGCCGGGGGCGAAGGCCAGCCGCCCCGCCGGCTGAAACACAAAGTCGTAGATGTCGGGCGCGAGCTGGATCTTCTCCTTCAGCCGCAGCACCAGCTTCGCCTTCGGGCTCACCAGGTACGAGAGGAGGTTCCCGGCGATGATCGCCAGCTCCGGGGTGACGTAGAAGCTGCCCAGATGAACCTGCGGCGCCGAGAGCAGGCCCACCAGCCCGCCATAGATCAGCTGCCAGCGCCGGGTCGGCGGCGTGGTCAGCGGCTCGGTCACAAAGACAAATGCGAAGAAGAAGATCGGCGCGTAGAGCAGCGTGCGCCCGAGCGTGGTCAGCGGGTCCTCGCCGGCCGGCAGGCTGAGCAGCAGCGTGGCCGCCGAGACGGCCACCAGGAAGGTGGCCACCATGGCCCCCCGGCGGATCTTGCGCACCACCAGCAGGCCGCCCACCACCACAAAGGGCAGCAGAATCGGGTTGCCCACCCACCAGCTCGCCGACTCATTCACCGTCAGGTAGGTGATCGCCACCGCCGCCGCCGCCGGGTTAAACAGGTGCTTGCGGTCGATCACCAGCAGATACTTCGAGGCCATGGCTATCGCACCGGCCCAGCTCAGAAACCACAGATCGCTGTAGCCCTCAAGCGGGGTGATGATCAGGGCCAGGATCATCGCCGTGATATAGGTCGAGTCGGTGGCCGGAGCCACCGAGAAGCCCCAGGCCAGCAGGAGGTTGCTCGCCCAGCAGACGGCGATCAGGAAGCCGGTGCTGAACAGAAGGGCGAAGGGGTCGTAGGCCAGCACGCCGCCGAAGGAGAGGATCGTAGCCACGCCGATCAGGAACATCAGGTAGTAGACGACCAGCCGGTACATGGTGACTCGGTTGAGCATACGGTCGACGAGGGCGATCATGATAGGACGTACCTCCCGAACCCAGTTGTGAGGGTCGCCTGGCCACCGGCATCGATCAGATAGCCCTCGAATCCGGCGAGCTGCTCAATAAATAGAATGCCGCGCCGCCCCATGGCGAAGGCCGCCGTGGCGAAGCGGTCGGCCTCGTAGACATTCGGGCCAACCACGGTCAGGCTAAGGATCTCGTCGATTGGCCGCCCCGGCGCATACGGGTCGTACACATGCTGGCCACGGATGTAGGTGCCCGAGGTGGCCACCCCACAGCCGCTGATCTCCAGCACCTTAACGATCTGACGGATATCGAACGGGTTACGGATGCCGACCCGCCAGGGCAGACCCTCGTCATTATGCCCGGCCGCCTCAATATCGCCGCCCGCGTCCACATAGAAGTTGGCGCAGCCAGCCAGACGCAGGATGTCGGCTGCGTTCGCGATCGCCCAGCCCTTAACGATCCCCGCCGGGTCGTAGCGGTCGCCCCGCCAAATATTAAAGTAGCCGTCGGTCTCCTGACGGGTCTGCTCAGCCATAGCAAAGATGGTCTGCATCTCGACGCTGGCCTCCTCGGGGCGCAGCCGCCCGGCGTTGATTGCGCTGATCTCGCTGGTGTCCTTATAGGTGCTGAACACCTCGTCCACGTGGGTGAAGTAGGCGAACACCGACTCGACCAGGGACTCGTCGTTGGAGTCGAGCACCTCGACCGTGATCGGCATGCCCATCAGGATGCGGGTGGTTTTCATTATTTCGCTGACGTAGTAGGGACGCAGTGCGCTGCGTCCTCGCCTAGATGGACGCAGCGCGCTGCGTCCCTACGCGCCCCTACGACTTCGCGCTCTCCAGGGCGACATGGAGCGACTGGGCGAACGCCTCGCTGGTGAGCGTGGCCCCGGAGATAATGTTCACGCGGGCGCTCTGCACCTGGATGGCCTCGCTGGTCAGGTAGGGCATGGCGTAGTTGTTGATCCGCACCGAGGTGCGCCGGTGGTTAGGGAAGTCGAGGAAGCTCACATCGGCCAGTTGGCCGTTCTGAACCGTGGCCTTGACCTGCACATTGCCGAAGTAGGCGTCCACGATCGGCCCAGTGTACTCGCCGTCCTTGTAGGGGCCGAGGGCGGCGGTGGGCTCTGCGGTGGGCGGCGCGGGCGGCAGCATCGCCGAGGCGCCGGTGGATCGCCCCGGGGCGATCTGGCGCGGGGCAGGGGTGATCGTGGGCGGCAGCGGCACCTGGCGGGCCACGGCGACAGACGGCGCCTGGCTGGCTGCGGCGGCGGCTGTGGCGTCGGCACCGATCATCCGCTCGTGGACGGCGTATGCGGTGAAGGAGCAGACCACAAAGGCCGAGACTGAGTACTTCTTGACGGCGCGGAGCAGGGGCGAGGGGCGGTTTGGCTGGCGCTGTGACATATCGTTTACATCCTGGTTTGTGTACAGTAAGTGCTGATCTGAGTGTAGCCTATTGTGCCGCCCGGCGTGTTAAATGGCGCGCGCCCCGGCTTAAATGTAGCTTAAATAATTGCTGTCTGCATAACCTGCTGGGGCATGTTAGACTGAGTTATACAACAAATGGGGTGATGTGCGCCCTATACGCTATTCGACACAGATGTGCGCGGCCCTGCCGCGCACATCTGCGCTTCACGGAGGAGCCTCTATGTCCGAACACGCCCTTGTCAGCGTCGCCGGCATTCTGGTTCTCGGGGTGGGTGCCCAGTGGCTCGCCTCTCGCCTGCGCCTCCCGTCCATCCTTATGCTGCTGCTCTTCGGCTTTATTGCCGGCCCGGTTACCGGCTGGATCGACCCGGAGCACCTCTTCGGCGACCTGCTCTTCCCGCTCGTCTCCCTTGCCGTCGGGGTCATCCTCTTCGAGGGCGGGCTGAGCCTCCAGTTCAGCGAGCTGCGCGCGGTCGGCGGGGCCGTGCGCAACCTAGTCACGCTTGGCGCAACCATCACCTGGGCGATCTGCACCGCTGCCGCCATGCTCATCTTCGGCTTCTCGTTCTCGCTGGCGGCCCTGCTCGGCGCCATCCTGGTGGTGACGGGGCCGACCGTGATCGGGCCGCTGCTGCGCTTTGTGCGGCCCTCGGGATCGGTGAACGCCATCCTCAAGTGGGAGGGCATCGTGATCGACCCGATCGGGGCGACGATGGCGGTACTGGTCTTCGAGGCGGTGCGGGCCAGCGGCCCCGAGATGGCTGCCATGCTGGTGATTAGCGGGATCGCGATCACGCTGGTGGTGGGCGTGGTCGTCGGCGCGCTGACCGCCGGGCTGTTGGTGCTCTGCCTGCGCCGCTACTGGATCCCCGACAATCTCCAGAGCCCGGTGACGCTGATGCTGGTGGCCGGGGCCTTCGCTCTCTCTAACACGCTCCAGCACGAGTCCGGCCTGCTCACCGTCACCCTGATGGGCGTCATCCTGGCCAACCAGCGCCTCGTCTCCATCCGACATATCGTGGAGTTCAAGGAGACGCTGACCGTGCTGCTGATCGCCGGGCTGTTTATTGTGCTGACGGCGCGGCTGAAGCTCTCCGACATCACTGGGCTTGGCCTAGAGAGTCTGGCCTTCCTGGCCGTCGTCATCCTAATTGTCCGGCCGGTCGCGGCCTTCCTCTCAACAATGGGATTCGGCATGAAGCTCGGCGAGCGGGCCTTCATCGCCTGGATGGCCCCGCGCGGCATCGTGGCGGCCTCGGTGGCCTCGATCTTCGCCCTGCGGCTGGCCGAGGCCGGCGTGCCAGATGCCGAGCGCCTCGCGCCGATCACCTTCATGGTGATCGTGGGCACGGTGCTGGTCTACAGCCTCACGGCGGTGCCGGTGGCCCGGCGGCTCGGCGTGGCCCAGCCCGACCCGCAGGGTGTCCTGATCGTCGGGGCGCACCAGCTCGGCCGCGCCCTCGGCGTGGCCCTCAAGGGCCTGGGGCTGCGCGTGCTGCTGGTGGACAGCAACCCGGCCAATGTGGCTGCCGCCGAGCGCGCCGGCCTGAGCGCCGAGCGCGGCAACATCCTCTCCGACGAGCTGATGGAGTCGCTCAACCTGGGCGGGATCGGCCGGCTCCTGGCGCTCACCCAGAACGATGAGGTGAACACCCTGGCGGCCACGCACTTCGCCCCGATCTTCGGTCGCAAGCAGGTGTTCCAGCTCCAGCCGCGCGGTGAGGCCCAGCCCGGCAAAGTGGCCATCCCACACCACCTCCAGGGCCGTCTGCTCTTCTGGCCCGAGCTGACCCACACCGCCCTGACGCAGCAGCTCGCCCGCGGCGGCGAGATCCGCGTGACCACCCTGGCCGCCCGCGCCGGGGGCGGCTTCCAGTCGCCCGAGGGTCGGCGGGCCACGCCACTGCTGCTGGTGGGCGAGGGCGGCGCGCTCCAGATTGGCGCAACTGACCTGCCCCTATCGCCGCGCCCCGGCCAGCGCGCGGTCGTTCTCATCGAGGCTGCCGACCTCGCACCGCGCCCGCCCGAGCTCGACGCAGCCCCGGCCTAGCGCCGCTAGTGGGGCGCAAGGAACGCTGTCACCCTGCGCGGCCTCGGCCAGCCCGCGGCATCAGCCGCCGGGCAACGACATTGCAAAAAAACGCAGCCCCGGCAATATTGCCGGGGCTGCGTCCACTGCATGGAGACTGAGGTCGGAGCACTTGCGTAACAACGTACTGGTTTTTTGTTTATCAGGTTGTGCGGCTGAGACTCTGGCGCAAACGTTTTGTAGTGCGACGGTGCTGTGATGTTGTGTTAGGACGGTGCTGTGATGTTGTGTTAGGACGG
>RYFE02000058.1 GCA_004138175.2 Chloroflexales bacterium ZM16-3
GCTGTGGTATTTACTTGTCATTCTGAGCGAAGCGAAGAATCCCGGCCGGAACCCTTCGCTTCGCTCAGGGTGACAGCGTTCCTTTTGCTCTACTGCCAAATAAGGCTCCGGCACCACGCTTCCCCTCTCCCCTGGTGAGAGAGGAAGCGATCCCCTGGTGATGCGGCGCTCTGAAAGGTATTGGCCCGAGCAGCACATGGACAGCTTCTTCCTCTCTGACTGGCGTATGTTCATGGCGGCCATCCGCCACTGGCTTGACGGTGGCGACCCCTATGGCCCCTTTACCGGCTTTCTCGGCACAGCGCATCACGCTGGTGCCTATGGCTACCCCCCGCCGACGCTTATCCTCGCTACGCCTCTGGCATTGCTCCCCTGGCAGCTGACCGGCGTGCTTTTTGTGCTGGCCTCGGCCCTGTCCTTTGAGCGCTGGGCTCGTCGCACAAGTAACCGTATCGGGCTGCCCTGGATGCTGCTCTGGCTGCCGCTCTTCCAGGGCCTTGTGCTTGGCCAGACGACGCTGATCGTCCTGGTGGCATTGGTCTTCGCCGAGCTGTCCTACAACGAGGGCCGCGAGCGCCGCGCTGGCTTTTTGCTGGCGCTGGCCGTGCTCAAGCCCCAGGTGTCTGTCCTAGCTGCGGCATGGCTGCTCGTGCGCAGCTTTCGTGAGCGTCGCTACCGGCTGCCGCTGGCCTTCTTCGGCATCAGCGCGGCGCTCTGGGGCGTCTCCCTGCTCATCGCTGGCCCGCAGATTGTCCCCCAGTGGGTGGCGGGGCTGCTGGTGTACGATGACCTGCTGCCTGACCGAATGCTGCTCTTCCCTCCGTTCGGCCCGCTGATCGGCCTGATGGCCATTCTGCTCTGGTGGCGTCACGGGCGCGGCGATCACTTCGGCCTGCTGATACTGCTGAATTTGCTCGTCTACCCGCTCTCGGTCATCTACATGACCTCTGCGGTGGCCTTTGTTGTCATCCGCTGGCGTCGGGACTGGGCCTGGTACCCGCTCGCCCTCAGCTGGATCATCGCGGTGGCCTTCCCCCTAGTCATCCGCACCCCCGACACGATCGCCGCCCTGACCCAGTCAATTGTTGCCACCGGCCTGCTCGCTGGCCTGCTGCCGGGGATTCCCTGGCGACGACGAATGGTGAACGATGATCAGCGGCTATTGTCTTGATGATAGCTGGCCAATGCGAAGAGAGACACAGGGCCGGGGCAGCTGAGCTGCCCCGGCCCTGTGTCTCTCTTACTTCCCGCCGCTGGCCCATGGCGGCGGCCCGCCGGTGCCAGTGCTGCTCTGCGGGTCGGTTGCGCCGCTCGGGTCGGGCGTGGCCGTGGCGCGCATCCACGGTGGGCCGCCGCCGCCCTGCTGGGTGCCGCGAGGGTTGGCCACATTCGGCGCCGTCGCCTGGAGCGAGCGGATGTAGGTCACGATAGAGTCGATCTCCACGCTGGTCAGCCGGTCGCCGAAGGCGGGCATGGCCGAGCCGGGGCGCTTGCCGCCCGCGATGATCGTCTGCGTGATCGCCGCGTCGTCTTTGCGGCTCAGGAACTGCTGGCTGTTGATCGCTGGCCCGATCCCGCCCGATCCCCCCTCGCCGTGGCATGCCGTGCAGGTGGAGGTGAACAGCCGCTCGCCAAGGTTCAGGACGGCCTGCGCGTCTCCCAGGTCGATCTGCACGGGCACGGGCGCGACCAGGGCCACCCCCGCCGCCTGGATCTCGTCCCAGTGCTGGAGGAATGCCACCACCGAGGCGATCTCGTCCGGGCTAAGGGTCTTGCCCCAGGGGGCCATCATCGTGCCGGGCACGCCCTCGGTGATCGTGCGCGCCAGGGTCGTGGCATCCTTGGCCCGCAGCTCGGGCGTGTTTAGCGGCACGCCGAGGGACGAGCCATCGCCGCTCACGCCGTGGCAGACGGTGCAGTTCTCGGCGAAGGTGGTGAACCCGGCGCTCCAGGCGCTGCCCTCGGGGCCGAGGGCGGCGATAACGTCGAGCTGGCTCTGCCCGACCGCCGGGGCCGCCAGGGTGGCCGGGATCAGCCCGCGCTGCGCGGCCAGCTCGCGCACCTGCGGCCAGTCCACATAGCGCACCATGGCCACCAGCTGGTCGATCTGGTAGTCGTTGAGCATGCCGCCCTCGTCGGTGTGCCAGCCGACCATCGCCGTGCCGTAGCGCCCGCGAGCGATCGTCTTAAAGAGCGTGTCGTAGTCCATCCCGCGCAGCCCGTCGCTGTTCAGCGGCGGGGTGGTGCCGATACCCTCGCCCGCCGCGCCGTGGCAGGTGGCGCAGTACTCCACATAGATCGCCGCCGCGTCGCCCACCGCGTTATCGCGCAGGCTCTCTTGGGCCAGGGCCATGCGCTGCCCCTCGCGGGAGCCGTAGACCCCCAGGGCGATGATCATCACGAGCAGGGCCACAAACCCCGCCCCTAGGTAACGTCTCATCGTGCTCCTCGATGAAGAGGGCTCGTAGGGGCGGCTCGCGAGCCGCCCCTACGGCTCCCACGTATAGTTATCTCAGACATAGACCAGCTGCTCGGGCGCGAAGCTATCGCGCTGCTGGGCCTGCGCGGTGTCCACCAGCAGCGCACCGTCGCGCACGGTGATCGGGTAGGTGTCGAGCGCGCGCGGGGCTGGCGGGTTCTGCACATCGCCGATCAGGTCGAAGTGCGACCCGTGGCAGGGGCAGGCGAACTGCTCGTCGGCGGCGTGCCAGCTGACCGCGCAGCCCAGATGGGTGCAGCGCCGCGAGACGGCCAGGAAGCCGCCGTCGGCCGCGCGGGCCAGGAAGAAGCGCCCGTCGGGGAACTCCGTCACCGAGCCGGGCGGGAAGCTCTCGGCCGGGCCGGCCGAGACTACGCCGCCGAACTCGCCATCGACCCGGCGCGGGGCCAGGAACTGGAGGGCCATGCCGCCGGTCTGGAGCAGGCCGACCAGCCCGAGCGCGCCCGCCCCCAGCGCCAGGAAGTCGCGCCGGCTCACGGTGGTACCCGCCGGGGCATCCTTCTTCGGTTGTGGTGTATTCTTCGCCAAAGCCAACCTCTTTGCCATTGCAGATTGTAGATTGCCGGACTCCGACAATCTGCAATCTGCAATCTGCAATCTGCAATCAGAACGGCCACACCAGGGCCATGTTCGGCCCGCGAAACCAGATCCCCACCGCCGTGAGCACAACGAGCGCGACCATGACGAAGCTGAACAGGCCGACCAGCGCCTCGCTGTGGCGGGCGCGCAGCGCGCCCCGCAGCCCGGCGTAGATCCCCGCGAGCCCGCCCAGGGTGAGCAGCAGCGGCAGCAGCCCGTTCGATATCAGGGTTGAGATGGGCGCTAGCAGAGTCGGCAGATCCAGCCAGAGCTCGTCGACCAGCACCAGCAGCGGCGTCAGCACGATGGCCAGGGCCGCCCCGATCATCCCGGCCCTGCGGCCAGTCTGCGAGCGGAAGTAGACCCCCTCGTCAGATGTGTCGCGGTCCCAGAGCGGCAGCACGGCTAGGCCGAGCAGGCCGCTCGCCGCCAGGGAGAGGGCCGCCAGCGGGTGCATGTGCATCAGCAGCTCCTGCACGCCGAGGAAGTACCATGCCGCCTTGGCCGGGTTCGGCGGGTGCGCCGCGTTGGCCAGTGCCTCCAGCGGGGCCGGCACGGCCATAGCGAAGATCACCAGCCCGGCCAGCGTGATCAGTGCCACGCCCAGCTCGGCGGTGACGAGGTGCGGGATGGTGGTGAGCTTCGTCACCTGCTCGCTCTGGGGCGGGATGGTCACGCCGCCGTCCTTGCGCACGCGCCAGAAGTGGTAGGAGAGGCCGAAGATTAGCACCACCGGCAGCAGGGCCACATGCAGGGCGTAGAAGTTGCGCAGGGCCGACTGGGCCACCTCCGGGCCGCCGAGCAGGAAGTCGCTGATCGCCTGGCCCACCAGGGGCACGTAGATCAGCAGGCCGGTGCCGACGGTGATCGCCCAGAAGGCCAGCTGGTCCCAGGGCAGCAGGTAGCCGGTGAAGTTGAATGTCAGCACCAGCACAAGCATGCCCAGGCCAACCACCCAGTTCATACGGCGCTCGCCGCGAAACCCGCCAGAGGCGAAGACCCGCACCATGTGCAGCACGACGGTGATCATCAGCAGATTGCCGGCCCAGTGGTGGATGCCGCGCAGCAGCGACCCGAAGGGGATAACCGTCTCCATGGCCTGCACCGCCGGGTAGGCCCGCTCGATGCTGGCGTCGTAGCGAAACATGAGCAGCACGCCGGTGGCGATCAGCAGCACCGACAGCAGCGCCGAGATGCCGCCGAGCCCCCAGGTGCGGCTGAAGCGCAGGGCGGGCGCCGGGACGCGGGTGGGGTGCAGGTGTAGGACGAGGTTGTTGGCCACGGCCCGCATGCGGCTGCGGTCCTCGGGCGGCGGGACGCTGCGGTAGCGCAGGCGGTCGATCATCGCGTTGAGCCAGGACATCGGGGGCTCCTTGATTGCAGATTGCAAATTGCAGATTGCGACCAATCTGCAATCTGCAATCTACAATCTGCAATGGGTTTAGGCGCAGCGCTGGAAGGCCGGCAGGTGGTTGTTGAGCGAGGCAGACTGGAGCACCTCGTACACCTGGAGGATGTCGGCGCGGTCGGTGCTGGCGAAGAGCCGCGCATAGAGGTCTGCGTTTACGATCTCGGCGCCCACGCCAGCCGCGCATGCCTCACTCGTGCTGGCAAAGCTGGGTGCCTGGCCGACCCACGGGTTCTCGGCAGGCAGCGGTACGCCGTAGACATTGAACAGGGTCTCCAGGCTGCTGATGTGGCCCGCCTCGGACTGGATGATGCTGGCGAAGGGCCGCACGTCACCAAAGTCGGTGATCACCTGGTTGTACACAGCCCAGGCGTGGTACTCGTCGTTGAGCGACAGCAGCAGGCCGTTGACCTCGTCCGCGCTGAGCGGGCCGCTGTACTGGCTCATATCAGCGTCGCAGATTAGGCAGGGAGTCTCGGTCAGGTCGGATGGCAGGATGGTCGTCGATGCGGTTGGCTGGCTCTGGCCCTGGCCGCCCTGGCCCTGGCCGCCCTGGCCCTGGCCGCCCTGGCCCTGGCCGCCCTGGCCCTGGCCGCCCTGGCCCTGGCCGCCCTGGCCCTGGCCTTGGCCGACTGGGGCCTGGCTGCCCTGGCCTTGGCTGCCCTGGCCCTGACCCTGGCCGACCGGGGTCTGACTGCCCTGGCCCTGACCGCCCTGGCCCTGGTTGCCCTGATTCCCCTGACCCTGGCCTACCGGGGTCTGACCGCCCTGGCCCTGACCGCCCTGGTTGCCCTGACTGCCCTGACCCTGGCCAACCGGGGTCTGACTGCCCTGGCCCTGACCGCCCTGGTTGCCCTGAGCCACACCTCCCCCTATCGAGGCGCTCGGCTGACTGGCGGCTGCGGCTGCGGGAGCCGATGGCACTGCGGTCGTGCTGGTGGCGGGCGCGGCGCATGCGCCCAAGGCGAGGCCCAACGCCAGTGAAGACAAGATGATCGCGCGTCGCATGGATATCTCCTTCAGCATACATAATCGTGTGTTGTGAGCGATTGCCCAACTACACAATAGCAGCCGATGTTGGAGATCCCGTGGAGGCCCGGTGGAGGTGCGCGACAGTATGCAGGATATACACGTTTCAGGTTAAGGATAACATGAGACGGTGGCGGTCTGCGGCGTAAGTCCTAATTCGAGACGCATCCCCTACCTCACCTCTACCTGCTCGGGGCCGAGCACCCCGCGCAGGTCATCGAGCAGGTTCGAGGTGCAGCTCACCGTGTGCTGCGACTGAAGCACCACGATGCCGACGCCGTTTGGTACGTACAGCTTGACCATATCCGCGCCGCTGCTGGTGGCCAGGATGTCGTGGACATTCTGCATGTAGCGCACGCTGCCCTCGTGGTCGCCGCGTGGGAAGTAGATCCGCAGGGTGCGCCCGCTCCAGCTCGGTGTGGCCTGGTGCTCCTCGCTGGCCGGGGGCGCCGCGCCCTTCTTGCCGCTCCCCAGCTTCACCTGGCCCCTGGATTGGATGACGGATACGGGAGTCAGGACTTGGGGGTCGGGAGTCGGTGCCGGGCTAGGAGTCGGGGTTCGGGGGTCAGGAGTCGGAGACCCCGACTCCCGACTCCTGACTCCTGACTCCTGGCTCACGCCCCCCGACTCCCGACCCCCGAACCCTGACTCCCGACTCCCGATCCCCGACTCCTCGATCTCCCCCACCCCCTCTAGGTCCATCTCCGTCTCCACGGCTGCGGCCACCAGGGGCAGGCTGGCCTCCACCGCCTCAACAGCGTCCACCACCAGCTGCGGGCTGTCGCGCCGGTTGTCCACCTTGGCCGTCATCTTCACCACCGCGTCGTTCTGGAGCAGATCGCCGCACTTCGCCAGGATCTTGGGGAAGACCACGATCTCAATCGTGCTGGTCATGTCCTCCAGCACGCCCACCAGCATCGCGTCGCCCTTCTTGGTGGTGATCCGGCGCACCCCGCTCAGCATACCCACGAAGGTGAGCGACTTGCCGATATGGCTGTCTTCAATGGCGCCAAGCTCCGTCACCCCGCGCATGTCGATGCCCTCAAGCGACTTGGCCACCGGGTCCTCGGAGACATTCAGGCCGAGCAGCTCCTTCTCCCAGAGCAGCTCCTCCTTGTTCTCGGCGGGGGTGGGCTGGATTATCGGCATGGGGATGCGCGAGACATTCACGCTGGCGGCGCCGCCGGTGCTCTCGCCGAACATGTCGAACAGGCTGCCCTGGCCGACCTCCTTGGCCTTCTGGGCCTCGGCCCCGGCGCTGAGCGCCTGGTCGAGGATGGCCAGCTTCTGGCGGCGGGTGCCGGGCAAGGTGTCGAGGGCACCGGCCTTGATCAGGCTCTCGACGACGCGCTTGTTCAGGGCGTTGCGATCCACCCGCGCGCACATATCCTCCAGCGAGGTGAAGGGGCCGCCCTCCTCGCGGGCCGCGATGATCGCCTCGACCGGCCCCTCGCCCACGTTCTTGATCGAGGCCATGCCGAAGCGGATGGCCCGGTTGAACTTCACGCCGGCGGGCATGCCCCCGACGATCGGCTCGATATCGAAGCCCTTGGACGAGTGGTTCACGCTGGGGCTGAGCACCTGCACGCCCAGGCGGCGGCTCTCCAGCGCACTCTTGGCCACATCCTCCGTCACCCCGCCCGAGCCGGTGAGCACGGCGGCCATATACTCCACCGGGTAATTCACCTTGAGCCAGGCCGTCTGGTAGCTGAGCAGCCCGTAGAGCGTGGCGTGGGGCCGGTTGAAGGAGTAGCCGGCGAAGGGCAGGATCAGCTCCCAGAGCTCATCGGCGACCGCCTGGCTGATCCCCTTCTTGCGACAGCCCTCCTTGAAGATCGCCCCGTTCTGGGCCATCAGCTCTTTGTTCTTCTTGCTGATCGCCTTGATCACGATGTAGGCTTGGCCCAGCGTGTAGTCGGCCACCGTCTGGAGCAGCTGCATGATCTGCTCCTGGTAGACGATCACGCCGTAGGTGTCTTCCAGGATGGGCTTGAGGATGGGGTGCAGGTAGTGGATGCCGCCGGGGTTGTTCTTGCCCTGGATGTAGTTCGGGATCTGCTCAAGCGGGCCGGGCCGGTAGAGGGCGACCATGGCGTACAGGTCGTCTACGCGGGTGGGCTTGAGCTGCACGAGGTAGCGGGTCATGCCCGCCGACTCCAGCTGGAAGACGTTCTTCGTCTCGCCGCGACCGAGCGACTGGAAGGTCTTCACATCGTCGGTGGGGATGTCGGTCAGCTCCATCTTCTGGCCGGTGGTGCGCTCGATATACGTGAGCGCCTCGGCCACCGCCGAGAGGTTGGTCAGGCCGAGGATGTCCATCTTCAGCAGGCCCATCTTGGCCAGGGTCGGCCCCTCGAACGAGGCCATGACGGCGTGCTCGTCCTTGGTGGTGTGCTGGAGCGGCACCATCTCCTCAAGCGGCGTGCGCGACACCACCACGCCGCAGGCGTGGGTGCCGACGTTGCGCATGCGCCCCTCGACCTTCTGGGCCCAGTCGATCACCTCGGCCAGGTGCGGCTGGGTCTCGTGGATCTGCTTGAGCTCGGGCACCTTCACCAGCGCCTGAGCGATGGTGGTGCCCACGGGCAGCGAGGGGATCAGCTTGGCGACCCGGTCAACCTCAGACAGCTCGACGCCGAGCACGCGGCCCATATCGCGCAGGGCGGCCTTGGCCCCCAGGGTGCCGTAGGTGATGATCTGGGCGACATTCTCGCGGCCGTACTTCCCGGCGATATAGTCGAGGATCTCGCCGCGCCGCGAGTCGGCGAAGTCGGTGTCGATATCGGGCATCTCCAGGCGCTCGCGCGAGAGGAAGCGCTCAAAGAGCAGCTTGTTCTTCACCGGGTCCACGTCGGTGATGCCGAGGCAGTAGAGCACCAGCGAGGCTCCGGCCGAGCCTCTGGGGAGGCAGGGGATGCCGCGCGAGCGCGCGTACTTCACATAGTCCCAGACGATCAGCATATAGTCGGGGAAGCCGGTGGCGTTGATCACATCCAGCTCATCCTCAAGGCGGGCGATGTAGTTGGCCGGCGGGTTGCCGGCGAACTTCTTCATCAGCCCCTCCTCGCAGACCAGCTTGAGGTAGGATGCGGCGTCGTGGCCCTCGGGGATCTCGAACTGCGGCAGCTGAACGCGGCCGAACTCCAGCTTGAGGTTACACATGTCGGCGATGCGCCGGGTGTTCTCCATCGGCGCGGTGCCGTAGCGCTGGAACTTCTGCCACATCTCCTCGCCAGACATGATGTGGTAGCTGTCGTCCATCATGTAGCCCTTGCCGCAGAACTCCTTGTAGGTCAGGTTCATCCCCATCGACATGACCATGTGCTGCGTCTGCATATCCTCGCGGCGCACAAAGTGGGTGTCGTTGGTGACGACCATGGGGATGCGGAGATCATGGCCGATCCGCATCAGCTCATCGTTGATGCCCTCAAGCTCGGGGGTATTCTCGTGGAGCTGCAGCTCTAGGAAGTAGTTATCGGGGCCGAGCATGTCGCGGTAGTAGGCCGCGTGCTCGATGGCCTGCTTGCGCTGCTGGGCGGTTAGGCTCTGGATAACCTCGCCGGCGATGCATGCCGAGGTGACAACCAGCCCCTCGTGGTGCTGCTCCAGCAGCGTGCGGTCGATGCGCGGGCGGGCGAAGACGCCCTTGCCCATGCCGTCGAGGTGCGCGCGGCTGGTCAGCTTCACCAGGTTGCGGTAGCCGACCTCGTTCTTAGCCAGCAGCAGCAGGTGGTAGTAGTTCTTGCCGCCACGGGTCATCGCGTCAGTGCGCGAGCCGGGGGCCATGTACGCCTCCATGCCGATGATCGGCTTGATCCCGGCCTTCTTAGCGGCGTCGTAGAACTCCATCGCCCCGTACATCACGCCGTGGTCGGTCAGGGCGATGCTGTCCATCCCCAGCTCGCCGGCCCGCGCCGCGATCGCCTTCGTCGCCGCGTACCCGTCCAGCAGGCTATACTCCGAGTGGACGTGTAGATGGGTGAAATCTTTCATAAACGCTTTACACCATGATCAACAATATCAGGCGGCAGCCTGAAGAAAACAGAGCATTATCCACAATGCAGATGTCAGAACTTGCGCATCGGGAAGCGATAGATCTACATAACGTGGGGAGAGGCGCGGGCCATCAGAGCATGTCCGCCATTATAGCACAGCCGGGCGGCTAGCGGGAGGTGTAAAGCATACAAATTCCCGACTACGACTGATTCTCGTAGAAAATGCGCATGTGGATAACCGGTTGAAAATGTGCAAAACGCATGCCCGTGCTATGTCTCAGGCATCGTTTTTGCAATACCACGCGCGTGCCCGGCCCGTAAACGGGCGGGCTCTTGTTCGACGAAGGCCGCCTGAGGCCGCGCAGGCGGCCTTCGCAGACG
Source organism: Chloroflexales bacterium ZM16-3 (assembly GCA_004138175.2). Classification (GTDB taxonomy): domain Bacteria; phylum Chloroflexota; class Chloroflexia; order Chloroflexales; family Chloroflexaceae; genus Oscillochloris; species Oscillochloris kuznetsovii. The sequence continues at coordinate 9,893 of RYFE02000058.1, forward strand.
GGAGCCCGCGGCTTCAGCCGCCGGGCGACGCCGCACCGGCTGATGTTTGCGGTATTGCCTCGTTGTTGTTAAGAATGGGCGCTGAAGCTGCCCTTCCCCAACCGGAACATGTAACTTCATGTGCTAGAATCTAGCCCGGTCAACCCATCGTCCCGCCGCCCCGCGCGGCGCACGACAAAGGAGTCTGCAATGTCCGAGTATCGTACCGAGAAGGACTCGCTGGGCGAGATGCAGGTGCCCGCCGAGGCGCTGTACGGCGCACAGACCCAGCGCGCCGTGATGAACTTTCCCGTCAGCGGGATGAAGCCCTACCCCGCCTTTGTCTGGTCACAGGCCGTGGTCAAGCGCGCCGCCGCCGAGGTGAACCGCGACCTGGGGCTGCTCGACGCGACCCTGGCCGGGGCGATCATCGCCGCCGCCGACGAGGTGATCGCTGGTAAGCACGCCGACCAGTTTGTGGTCGATCCGTTCCAGGCCGGGGCCGGCACCTCGCACAATATGAACCTCAACGAGGTGATCGCGAACCGGGCCAGCCAGATCCTTGGCTTCGCCCTGACCGACCCTAAGAAGCCGGTGAGCCCGAACGACCATGTGAACATGGCCCAGAGCACTAACGACACCATCCCCACGGCCATCCGCCTGGGCTGCCTCTGGCGCCTGCCCGAGCTGCTGGCCGCCGTGGACGACCTGGCCGACGCCCTTGAGGCCAAGGCCAGCGAGTTCGACGATGTGGTCAAGTCGGGGCGCACCCACCTCCAGGACGCGGTGCCGGTGCGGCTGGGCCAGGAGTTCGGGGCCTACGCGGCGGCCGTGCGCAACGACTTGGAGCGAATCGAGACGGCCGCCAACCGCATTCGTCGCCTGGGCATCGGCGGCACCGCCACCGGCTCGGGGCTGAACGCCCACCCCGAGTACCACCAGCGCATGGTCGACAAGCTCAGCGAGATCACCGGCCACGAGCTGCGCTCCTCGGGCAACCTCTTCGAGAGCATGCAGAATATGGGCGACGCCGCCGACTTCTCGGCCAGCATGCGCGCGCTCTGCATCACCCTGGTGCGCGTGGCCAACGACTTCCGCATGCTCAGCTCCGGCCCCACCACCGGCCTCGACGAGATCCGCCTGCCGGCTGTGCAGCCCGGCTCCAGCATCATGCCCGGCAAGGTCAACCCGGTGATGGCCGAGATGCTGAACATGGCCTGCTTCCACGCCCAGGGCAACGACCTGACCGTCTCACTGGCCGTACAGGCCGGCCAGCTTGAGCTGAACGTGATGATGCCGATCATCGCCCACAACCTGTTCGAGATGATGCACGTGCTGATTGGCGCGATGAACGCCTTCACCACCAAGTGCGTCGTCGGCGTGACGGCCAACCGCGAGAAGGCGTTCGGCTGGCTGGCCAAGAACCCCATCCTGGTGACAGCGCTTAACCCGGCGATCGGCTACCTCAACGGTGCCGCCGTGGCCAAGGAGTCGCTGGCCACCGGCAAGAGCATCCGCGAGGTGGTGGTCGAGAAGGGCCTGCTCGATGGCGACAAGGTCGACGAACTGCTCGACGTGCGGGCCATGACCGAGGGCGGGATCATGTCTGGCGGCGGCGGCGGGGGGTAAAACACATATGCGGGGTGCGCGCATTCGGCGCGCACCCCGCATATGAACATAAGACGGCGATCTCACATGCCAAGATCCTCATCGGTGCTAACCATAGGCGTGGTGGCGACAGAGCCAACCGCTGTCGTACGCTCAAGGTGGGTCTGTATCTTGACCAAGAGGCGGGAGATATCGATCGGCTTGACGTCGTAGTCGTCGCAGCCGACCGCAAGGCAGCGCGCCCGATCCTCGCTGAGCGCATATGCGGTGAGCGCGATCACCGGGATATGGCAGGTCGCCAGAGACGACTTCAGGCGATAGGTGGCCTGCCAGCCGTTGAGGATGGGCAGTCCCATATCCATCAGGATCAGGTTGGGCTGCTGCGACCGAGCCAGCGCGAGCGCCCTGGCCCCGTCAGGCGCGGAGATTACCTCGTAGCCGTAGATCGTGAGCAGCCGCTCAAGCATATCAAGGTTCGTCTTGTCATCTTCGACGATAAGAATTTTAGCCATGGGGCGGCTCCGTCTGCTTTTTCAGGCCAGTGCTACTGTGGGTGGCGAGGCAGCAGTGCAGCTGTTTGGTCAGCTCGCTGAAGGTGTGCGCTCCATTGCGCAGGATCTGGCGGGTCGAGCCCTGGACTTGGGCGCGGTCTGCGTTGCTCAGGTCACTCGATATCACGATGATGGTGGGGCACTCGACCCGGCCGGGGCGCTCGCGCAGCGTATTGATCAGATGCACCCCGTCCATGTCTGGCAGCAGCAGGTCGAGCATAATCGCGGCGGGGGGGTGGGTCGTGATCGCGGTGAGCGCCTCGCGCCCAGTTCTGGCGATAACAACCCGCCAGCCCGCGCCCTCAAGGGTGCGCTGGTACAGCTCGGCGAGCGCATGGTCGCCTTCGACAACCAAGATATAACCTGATGTATGCGTAGGCGCGGGCAGCCACCTGAGGGCCGATGCGACGGCGTCTTGGTCAATCGGCTTTGTGATGAAGTCGGCCACGCCAAGGGCGAGCCCGCGCTGCTGCTGGTTGTCGATGCTGATCATGACGACGGGGATGTGGGCGAGATCGGGGTTTGTCTTCAGCGCCTCCAGCAACTGCCAGCCGTCTCTGTCGGGCATAAGCACATTGAGGAAGATCAGCTCAGGCAGCACGTCGTGAGCCAGCTCGATGCCCTCGGCCCCGCTGGCGGCGTAGATGACGCAGGCGCGCTCGGGGCCGATCAGATGCGCGATCAGGCTGCCCACCGCCGGGTCAGCGTCGATCACCAGCACAATATTGTCGCTGACGACAGGCACCTCCTCGTCGGGCGCACGCTCTGCCGGAGACGGTCGAGCTATGTGCAGGACGGGCTCTGTGGGGGCAATCGCCGGCAGGCGCATGGTGAAGACCGATCCCACACCGAAGGTGCTCTCCATCGTGATGTCGCCGCCGAGCAGCTGGCAGAGCCGCTGGCTGAGGACAAGCCCAAGCCCCGAGCCGTCATAGCGACGGTTCAGCGAGTCGTCGACCTGCGAGAATGGCTTGAACAACTTTGAGATCTGGTCGGCGGAGATACCGATCCCGCTATCGGCGACCGCGAACGAGACCCAGTCCACCCCATCAACCTGCTCTTGAGTAACCGTGAGCCGGATCGTCCCCGCCTTGGTAAACTTAGCGGCGTTGCCAAGCAGATTCAGCAGCGACTGGCGCACCTTGAGCGGGTCGGTGTACATCGTCACGATGTGGGCGGGGCAGATGACCTCAAGCGTATTGTGGTTCTGCTCGATGAGCGGCATGATCGTCTCGGTGACCGTCCCGACAATGTACGGCACATTGACGCGCTCGGCGTCGAACTGGAGCTGGCCCGCCTCGATCCGCGAGAGGTCGAGCACCGTATTGATCAGCGAGAGCAGGTGCCGCCCGGCAGCATAGATACGGTGCAGATCCGTCTCGACGGTGCGGTAGTCACCAGCGATCACTAGCTGCTCCATCAGCTGGCTGTAGCCGATGATCGCGGTCAGCGGCGTGCGCAGCTCGTGGCTCATGGTGGCCAGGAACTGAGACTTGGCGCGGTTCGCGGCGTCGGCCTCGTCGCGGGCCTGCATCAGAACCATCTCGGTCTGGCGCAGCTGCGCGATCAGGCTCGACAGCTCCTCTGACTCCTTTAAGCGGCGCTCCCCGCACTCCTGCGCGAGCTTGCGGTAGTAGCCGGCTTCCTTGCGCGCCAGCTGGAGCTGCTCAGTAAGGGTTGCGACCTCTTCTGTGGACATAGTAACGCTCACGATTCCGCTAAGATGAGCAAGACACCCGTCCAATCAAGCCCTCGGCTGCGCCCGAGCAGCGGCGCCACCTCCACGCCTGAGTAGAAGCCGAGCAGCGGCACCTGATGCTGGTTCATCACGGCCTGGATCTCGCTGGCCTCCTCGGTGAGCGTGTCTGAGAACGCGGCGCACCTGCCCGCACAGTCGATGTAGAGCGCGAAGCGGGGTGTCTGGCCAGCGGCGCGCACCCGCTCAATAAGCGCGGTCGCATTCCGACGGGCAGATTCGATCATCATCTGGCCATCGCGCAGCAAAAATTGGAACTCGGTGCCCTCCTCCAGATCTGGCTCGAAGAGCACCAGCCCGCTTTCGTCAGGCGTCACGCCAGCAATCAGGCGGGCAACCACCTGATCCTCCCGAAAATCGCCGAAGCGGTCGCCGTGATTGACCCCGATACTAAGGCGGCGCACCGGCAGCTGCTCGCGCCAGCTTGTGCCGCCGTATTCTGAGTCGATCACCTCGGTGGCAGGCCGCCCATCGATCTCGAAGATGACGGGGCCGCTCATGCGGGTGATCGTATGGTAGATGCCATCCTTGAGCGAGCAGCCGTGCATGATCGCCCCATAGGGCTCGATCGCGCCACCCAGCAGCATGCCAACAACCACCTGCTGCGCAACAGACAAGCCGGCAAACTGGATCGTCGAGCTAAAGCCGAAGTCGCCCACCAGCCCCGCGCCCACAATGGGTATGCCGGACGGCAGAGCGGACTCGATGCCAGCGATCAGCGGCGGGGATGCGTTCATCGACGGCGGTGTCGCTGGCGTCGCTGGTATCTTAATCGAGTCGTAGAACATCAGCAGCAGCTTGGCATCCGGGCTGCCAGACAGCTGCTCGCCCAGGTGGCGCCCCGCCTCGTACTCGCTCTGGTCAACTCCGCTGGCCGTCGCATACTGCATCGTGCCGCCGTCCAGCTGGAGCACCGCGACGCCTGCCGGGGCACCATCATACGAGAGCTGGTCATTGGTGATCACGCCGATCCCCGAGCCGCCGATGATCGGCACGCTGGCCCCGAGAACGCTGCGCAGCCCGTTCGCGAAGGCTTCCGCATCGATCTGCTTGTTTACAAATGCGAGCACAAGATCTGGGGCTGTGATCTGGCCATGCCGCATGGCATCGGTTGCCACCTGCATGCCCAAGTCGTATGCTGCCATAGCGTTTCCGTACGCAATACCTGCCCTCATAATCGCGCTCCTGTCGGGTATAGCGCTGAGTAGATATAGATGAGCCAGTGAGTGTCATGCTGAGCGAAGCGTCCCGGCAACCCATACTACGGTCGGGACGCTTCGCTCAGCGTGACATGAGGCCGGGATACGTAAAAAGATCGCTTAAGAGCTGCGTATGGTTGCTGGGCATAGTATATGATGCCTCTGCAAGACCATGCATGGGCATGCGTGTCACTCACTCTGTATACTGCTGTGTATGATCGTCGTCAAGCAGTATTCAGGCACGTTTTGTGAAATGTAGCTCGATGGAGGGCCGTCAGCCGCTCTGATGAGCAGATTGTTATGCAGGACTAAGTCAGCTTGTCTCTACTGACCGAGCAGCTGGCGCAGCAGCTCGTCTTCATCATCCGCAGCGTGTGGGGCGGGCGGCGGCGTGGCGCTGAACCCCTCGCGCGCAGCGCGGCGCTGGTAGTCCACCCCGGCGGCGAAGCGCTCGTGGGCCGTGCGCTTGGGGCGATAGCCGCGCCGGGTGCCGCGCTGCTGGTAGGATCGCCAGTCGGACACGGCGAAGGCCACCAGGACGCCCATGGTGATCAGCAGGGCGATGATCGCCAGGGCGGGAAGCCAGCCGCCCAGGCCGCCGGAGATCTGGGCCAGGGTCGCCTGCTGGCCCGACTCCGCCGCAGGTATGCTGGCCGTCAGCAGCGGCTGCGCAAGCCCGACCGCACCCTGGGCGGCGGGCGCGGGCGCGATGACCATGGCGGCGGTGGTGATGATGGCGATAATCAGCCGACGCAGCATAGGGGACTCCTCGATCATGAAAGGTACAAATGCGACGCAGATACGAGTTAATAAGTACTTTTGTGCTATAATACCATATAGTTGCATGATACGTGTACAATAATTATACTCATGCTCACCCCACGCAACCTAGCCCTCATTATTATTGTCCCCCTGGCTGCGGCTCTCCTCGCCGTGCAGGCGGGGCAGGTTCGGCCAGCCGTACTCTCGCGCTGGGGGGCGGCCGTGGCCGATCAGGCGTCTGTAGGGCTGATGGGCAAGGCCGAGCCGCTGGCCGGCCGGGCGGCCCCAGCCGTTGTTGGGCTTGATGAATTTAATCGCGGGAGCGCCCTGCTCGACTCGGCCGCCGATGGCGCCGTACAGTCCTTCCGCCGCGCCCTGCCCGGCGGCGGCACTCTCGCCTACGTGGTGGTGCGCCTCGTTGAAGGCGTCCACGTCGGGGTGATCAGCGCCGACGGGGCCACCCCGGCCAGCGATGCGGCGGGCGATACGATGTGGGCAGACGGCGGACGACACCTACAGCCGGTGGCCGAGATGGCCGCCGCGCCCTACGCCGCCCGCGATGGGATGGATCTGGTCTTCGCCATGGCCTTCGGCTTCCACGGCGACACGCGCACCTCCGACGAGGGCAGCGTGGTGGTAGATGGGGTCATCCACCGGGTCAACGCTGGGCGCTCAGCCCTCTGCGTCACCCCCGACCTGCGGGCCGTCATCGGCATGTTCAACGCGTCCGACCTGATGGGATGCGCCCAGGCCGCCGGGGCCGGCCCGGTCATCCTCTGGCAGGGCCGCGCCGTCAGCCTCGCCGCCGACAGGCCCGCCGACGATGTGCTCCCCTTCAACCCCCTCGGCGAGGACTTCGCCCAGCTCGACTGGCGCAAGAAGATCTACGCCGGGCGCTACCCAAAGACGGCCATCGGCGTCGGCGAGTTGCCTGGCGGCGGGCACGTTCTGGTGTTGGCCACCGCTGAGGGCGCCCTCGGTGAGGAGATCGCCCGCGCCCTGCGCGAGATGGGCTGCTCTGATGCGCTCGGCGGCGATGATGACACCTCCACCCAGGCCGTCTGGCGCGGCCAGCCAGTCTGGGATCGCCCCGGCCGCCCTGTCCCCGACGCCGTCGCCGTCTATGTCTCGCTGCCGTAGCGACGCCCCCGGATCAAGGCGAGGCCGCAGCCACCTGGGTCGGCCCCGCACCCCGGCCCAGGCGAGCCTCGATCTCAGCGCGCAGCTCAGACAGGCTGACCGGCTTCGCCATGTAGGCGTTGGCCCCGGCGGCCATGCAGCGCTCGCGGTCGCCGGGCAGCGCCAGTGCGGTCAGCGCAATGATCGGCAGCGTCCGTAGCTGGGGGTCGAGCCGCATGCGCCGTATCGTCTCCAGCCCGTCCATGCCCGGCATCTGGATATCCATCAGCACCAGCACCGGGGGATAGCCATGCGCGAGCATGAGCGCGTCGCCCCCGTTCTGGGCGACGCTCACACGATAGCCGTGGGCCTCCAGGTAGTCGGTCATCACCTGGATCTGATCGGCGTTGTCCTCGACGAGCAGGATGCCTCGGGCTGTATCCATCCGAGACGGGCTGATCGCCGGAATGCCCGTGCCCGGCACCGCAGCTACCTGGGTGGTGGCAGCATTGCCATGCGCGAAGGGGGCGGGCATGGCCTCTGTGGCGGCGGCTGCGCTCCAGGGCAGAACCACGCTGAAGTGGCTGCCATGGCCCAGGCTGCTGGTCACCTCCACCCGGCCCTGGTGCGCCTGTGTTAGGCGCTGAACCAGCGCCAGGCCCAGCCCGGTGCCTCCATACTGGCGGTTAAGACCGCTGTCGATCTGCATGAACGGCTGAAACAGGCGCGCGAGATCGCTCTCGGCGATGCCGATCCCCGTGTCCCAGATCGTGAAGGTGACCAGCTGTTGTTCTTGGTCGCCGCGCACCTCTAGGCCAACGGCACCGCCCTCGGGGGTGAACTTGACGGCGTTGGACAGCAAGTTGATCAGGATCTGCAACAGGCGTCGCTCATCAGCGTAGATCGTCGTCACCTGCGGGTCGAGGCTAGTGCTGATCGCGATGCGCTTCTGCACGGCGCTCTGCGCCACCATGTGCAGTGCGGTCTGGCAGATCTGCTCGACCGCAACGGTCTCATACTGGAGTTCGAGCTTGCCGGCCTCAACCTTCGCAAGGTCGAGGATCTCATTGATCAGCGCCAGCAGGTGCCTGCCGCTGGCATCGATGCTGTGCAGCGCCTCGGCCTGCCGCGCAGCGAGCGGGCCGTAGATCTCCTCGCGGAGCAGCTCGGAGCGGCCCAGGATGGCGTTGAGCGGTGTGCGCAGCTCGTGGCTCATATTGGCCAGGAACTCGTCCTTGAGCCGGGCGGCGCGGGCAAGCGCGGCGTTGGCCTGGAGCAGATCGTCCGTGCGCTCGACGATCCGCAGCTCCAGCGTCTCGTTGAGCTGTCGGATCGCGGCCTCGCTCTGCTTGCGCGCGGTGATATCGCGGTAGTTCACCACGATCACCGCCACCCCTGGGATGTCCAGCAGGTTTGTGCCGGTCGCCTCCACCCAGCACCAGCTACCATCCTTGCGGCGGTAGCGCAGCTCGCTCGTGATTGACTGGTGCGGCGCTTGCAGGAGCTGCTGAAACAGCTCGCTACTCAAGGCTCTATCATCTGGGTGTGTGAATGCGAGGGAGTTTTCGCCGATCATCTCATCTGGGAGATAGCCCAGCATGCGCAGGGCCGCCGGGCTCTCGTAGAGGATAGTGCCATCGGCGGACAGGGTGGCCACTCCATCGGCGCTATGCTCGATCAGCGCGCGGAAGTAGCGCTCGCTCGCGCGAATCCGGGACTGGAGCTGGTGCCGCTCGATCGCGTAGCGGATGGCCCGAGCCAGCACCTCGCGATCAACATAGCCTTTGACGAGGTAGTCTTGCGCCCCGGCGTGGACGGCCTCGGCCGCCAGCTCCTCATCCTGCATGCCCGAGAGCACCACGACCGGAACCTCGGGAGCCTGGGCGTGCAGCTGGGTGAAGGTCGCCAGACCCTGGCTGTCGGGCAGCCCCAGGTCGAGCAGCACCACATCGAAGGATCGCTCGGCAAGGCATACCATTCCCTGTTTGAGTCGCTCGACCGCCGTCATATGGAAGCTGGCCGAGGCGATCTGCTCCAGCGCCACCCCCAGCAGAACCACGTCGGCTGGGTTATCTTCCACCAGCAAGATGTGAATATGCGGCTTATCCATAGTCGGCTTCCGATGGCAAGGCCACAACGCTCAGCCAGAAGTGCCGGATCGACTGGATCGCCTCGACGAAGGCGGCGAAGTTGAGGGGCTTGACCACATAGCAGTTCGCGTGGAGGTCGTAGGCGCGCCAGATGTCCTCTTCGAGGCGCGAGGTGGTGAGCACCACAACCGGGATACTCTTCAGCGTCGGGTCGGCCTTGATCTCGGCGAGCACCTCACGCCCGCTCTTGCGGGGCAGGTTCAGGTCGAGCAGGATGAGATCTGGTCGCGGCACATCGGCGTAGGGGGGCTGCTTGCGTAAGAAGGCGATCGCCTCCACCCCGTCGTCCACCACATGGATCGCATTCAGCACGCGGGCCTCGGAGAGGGCGTCCTGGGTGATGAGCACATCGGCGGGGCTATCTTCGACCAGCAAGATCTCAATATGACTGGGGGATGCCGATGCGAGCATAGGTTAGCTCCGATCTGGGATGGTAAAGAAGAACGTCGCCCCTTGTCCCAGGCGAGACTCAACCCAGATCTGGCCGCCGTGGCGCTCAACGATCTTCTTACAGAGGGCTAGGCCGATGCCAGTGCCGGGGTATGCCTGGCGTGAGTGCAGGCGCTGAAAGATCACAAAGATGCGCTCAAAGTAGTCTGGTGCGATCCCGATGCCATTATCGCATACCGAAATGCACCAGGCGGCATCACGCCGCTCGGCACCAACATGAATGTGTGGCGGCACATCGCCGTGGAATTTAATCGCGTTGGCGATCAGATTCTGGAAGAGCTGTGTGAGCTGATTTAGGTCTGCCCACACCGTGGGCAGATCATCGTGCGTGACCACAGCGGCGCTCTCCTGGATCGCCACCTGGAGGTTGGCCTGGGCGACATCCAGCGCCGCCATAACGCAGGTCGATACGAAGGGTTGCGCGAGGCGATCCACGCGCGAGAAGGTCAGCAGATCATTGATCAGCACCTGCATGCGGGTGGCCGAATCGACCGCCAGGGCAATATACTGGTCGGCGCGCGCGTCGATCTGGCCCTGGTAGCGCTGCTGCAACAGCTGCACCATACCGACCACCCCGCGCAGCGGCTCCTGGAGATCATGCGAGGCCACATAGGCAAACTGCTGCAGGTCGGCGTTGGAGCGAGTCAGCTCATCCACAGCATGGCGTAGCTCGGCCTCGGCACGCTTGCGCTCGGTGATGTCGCGAATGATCGCCCACATGTCCATCGGCTGCCCCTGCGCGTCGCGGGTCAGCATGGTGCGCAGCTCAACCGGGATGATCGCGCCGCTCTTGGAGCGGTATTCCTTCTCGTACACCTCCGAGTAGCCGCGTGGCATGATCTGATCTTGCACGATCTGATCCTCAGCCGCGTGCCACTGCTCCGGGGTGATGTCCTGATAGGAGAGCTGCGGGATCTCCTCGTCGGTGTAGCCGATCAGATCCCGAAAGCTGCGGTTGTAGTGGCGGATCGCGCCTTGCAGATCGACGCTGACGAAGGCATCGGGCATACTTTCGTAGAGCGTGCGAAAGGCATGCTCTGAGCGGCGCAGCGCCTCCTCGGCCTGCTTGCGCTCGGTGATGTCGCTATAGGTGATCACCACGCCACCCAGCTCCGGGGGCAGCGGCGCCGCCGTGACGTTGATCCAGGTCGTCGTATCGGCCGAGGTGACGAGCCCCATCTCGACGTTATGGACGATACGCTGCTCTTTGAGCGCGCGCACGCTGGCATAGTCATCGGCGGCCATGGGCGACCCATCGGCGCGCACGATCTGCCACTCGGCGCCGTCGATCTGGCGCTGGCGCTGCGCCTCGCTCCCGATGCCGAGCAGGCGCTCTGCCATGGCGTTTGTCTCGACGATCTGGCCCGCAGCATCCGAGACGGTGATGCCCAGGGGGAATGCGTCGAACAAGGTGCGGTACTTAGCCAGCGCAACCTGGAGATCGGCCTCGGCGCGCTTGTGCGCGGTGATGTCGATCGAGCTCGTCAGCAGGGCGTAGCCCTCGCCCTGGGCATTGACCAGCACTTGATCGCAGATAAAGAAGGTGCGCTCGCCGGACGGGAGCGTGAACGTGCGCTCATACTCCTCGAAGGATCGGCTGGCGATAAACTTGCGGTTGCGCTCCAGGTATGTCTGAGCGTCCTCGGGCGCGAGCAGATCGCTCATCGACTTTCCAACCACCTCGGCGGGGGTCAGCCCGAACACAGCGGCGGCGCGCTGGTTGGCATACAAGTAGCGGCCATCGGCGTTCTGCACAAGCACCCCTGCAGCGAGCTTATTCAGGATCTCGCGCAGCACGATCTCGGAGAAGCGGGACAGTGGGGCAGTCTCGACATAGGTGCCGTAGGCCGCTATGCGCTGCTCTGCCTCGGACAGACGCGCCCGCAGCTCAGCGTTCTCTCTGGCGAGTTCATCGTAGGAGTATTGCATATCAGCCATCGATAACCTCCCTGCACATCTGTGGATTACGTCGATCATACACCATGGAGGGAGGGGCTGGCGATACCAGGTGGCATGGATTTATGGGCATAGGCGAAGACTGGGCCAATGCCGCCCTAGCCGCAATACTTTATTTGGCAATACCACAGAAGTGCCCCTGTCACCCTGAGTCGCCCGGCCGTAAACGGCCGGGCTGAGTCTACGAAGGCCGCTGAAGCGGCCTGTCCGAGGCCGCTTCAGCGGCCTTCGTAGACTCAGGCTTCAGCCCCCGACTGACGGCGTCGCACAGGGTTGCTTCTGCGATACTGCTTTATTTGAAAGGTATTGGCCCTACCCCCGGCGCAGCGCCCGGTAGAGCCGGATGGCCCCCTGGGTGACGGCGGCGGTGCTCTGGCCGGGGAAGGCGCTGTCGCCCACCAGCCAGAGGCCAGGCACCCCGGCGGCGCGCGCCCCCAGGCTGAGGAAGCCGCTCTGCGCGGGGCGCTGGCCTAGCCCGCCGACCATGCCCTCGGCCCGGCGGGTGTAGCGCGCGAAGCTCACCGGCGTGCCCGATTGCTGGTAGCGGATGTGGCCGCGCAGCCCCGGCAGCGCCACCTCGGCCGCGTCGAGCAGCCGCTCGGCCCAGCGCCCCTTGCGCTCAACATAGGTCGCCCGGCCCGCCGCCCGCGCCTCCCACCAGGGGCCGACCCGCGTGTGCGTGCTGATCGTGACCGCCCGCTGGCCCGCCGGGGCGCGGCTGGTGTCGTGGGCCGGGTGCAGCGAGATGAAGGCGGTGTTGCCCTCGCCCAGCGGCTCGCCGTAGCGCAGCAGCACCTGGTGGTGCTCGGCGTGCCCCGCCGGGACGGCCGCCGCGTCCACTCCCAGGTAACATGTGAAGGCGCCCCACGCCTCGGGTGTCTCCTTGGCCAGCCGCAGCAGCCGGCGCGGCGCGGCCTCGCCCAGCAGCCGGGCGACATCCCAGACCGTCTGGCCGGCGATGACGTGGCGGGCGCGCAGCTCCTCGCCGCCGGCCAGGCGCACGCCCACCGCCCGCCCGCCCGCCACCAGGATCTGATCGACCCAGGCCCGGTAGCGCAGCTCGCCGCCGTCGCGGATGAGCGCGTCGGCCAGGGTGCGGGCGATGCTCCATGCCCCGCCCTCGGCGTAGAAGACGCCCTGGCGGGCCAGATCCAGGGCCACGCTGCCGAACAGCCAGGCCGCCTCATCGGCGGGAACCTGGGCCGAGATCAGCAGCTGGGCGTCGATGAACGCCCGCAGCGCCGGGTCGGTCAGCCGGTGGCGGCGCAGCTCGTGGCCGACGGTGCGCTCCAGATGCGGCAGCAGCCCCAGCATCTCCGGGCGCATGGCCGGGATAAGCCCCAGCAGGTCGCCCGCCGTCTCGGGCGGCATGGGCGGGTTGCGCGCGGCGAAGCGCCAGGCGATATCGGCGACGCCCTCCTGGTTCTGCCAGAAACGCTCGGCGGCGGCGGCCTGCGCGGGGAAGGCCCGCGCCCGCTCGGCCCGCCAGGCAGCAGGGTCGCCGTAGCGCGTCACCGTACGGTCGGGCAGCCAGACCTGCATGGCCGACTCCAGGGGCACCACCGGGAAACGCAGGCCCAGCCTGCGGGCAACCCAGTCGTGCGCGCCGCCGGGCTGGAAGCCGCCGAAGAGGGTGGCCCCCACATCGAACACGTATGAACTGCCATCGGGGCGCTTGCGGCGGTAGGACGAGGCGCAGCCGCCGGGCTCGATATGGCCCTCAAGCAGGGCTACCCGCCAGCCGTCGCGGGCGAGCAGGGCGGCGGTGGTGAGCCCGCCCACCCCCGCGCCGATAATGATCGCGTCGTAGGTCACCCGACAACTCCCGTCTGGTAGGCGCGCATCGCCACGCCGAGCAGAAACAGACAGACGGCGGCGTAGATCAGCGCCTCGCGCCGCCCGGCGCGCCCCCGGCTGTAGGCGATCACCCCGGGCAGCAGGCCCAGGGCGACCGCCCCGTAGACCATGTGCATGGCCAGGCCGGCCGGGCGGGCGCCGCCGAGCAGCAGCGGCGCGCCGAGCAGCGCCTCGGCGATGATCAGCAACTCGGCCACCCAGAGGGCCGCCGTGTAGCCACGGCCGACCGCGCCGCGCAGGGCGCAGACCAGCCCCCAGAGCACCAGGATGGCCAGCGCCAGCGTGATCGTGACCTGGAGGCGGGCGTGAAATAAGGCGAGGTGGGACATATGAATGTTGAATGCTGAATGCTGAATGCTGAATGCCGAAAGAGCATTATACGCTCGGTTGGGGATGATATTGTCTCTGGATGGCTCCGCCCGGCGGGGAGTATACTGAGCACGGCTCTTAGAAAACCCTGAGGCGAAGCCTCAGATCCTGCTTTTTGGTGGGGCTGGGCGGCATAGCCGCCCAGCCCCACCAAAAATATCGTGGGGGCGGCGCAGCCGACCCCACACCCCTGCGGAGCGACACATGAGCATCAACTGGGGCGAGCGGATCGCGCAGGGCGCGCGCGAGATGAGCAGCTCGGCCATCCGCGACCTGCTGAAGCTGACGGTGCAGCCGGAGATGATCTCGTTCGCCGGGGGGCTGCCGGCGCCCGAGCTGTTCCCCGCCGAGGAGATCGGCGCGGCCTGCGAGCAGGCGATCATCGAGTCGCCCGCCGCCGCCCTGCAGTACGGGCCGACCGAGGGCCACGGCCCGCTGCGCGAGCTGATCGCGGGCTGGATGGCCGACCTCGGCCTGCGCGCCTCCGCTGGCCAGGTGATGATCACCTCAGGCTCGCAGCAGGCGCTGGACATGATCGGCAAGCTGCTGATCGACCCCGGCGCGCCGGTGGCCGTGGAGAGCCCGACCTACCTGGGCGCGCTGCAGGCGTGGCAGCCCTACCGCCCGCAGCTGCTGCCCCTGCCGATGGACGAGGATGGCCTCGATGTGAGCGCCCTGGCCGAGCTGCTAGAGACCGGCGCCCGCCCGCGCTTCCTCTACGTGGTCTCCTCCTTCCAGAACCCCACCGGCGTGACCCTGGCGCCCGCCCGGCGACGCGCGCTGGTCGAGCTGGCCGCCCGCCACCGCCTGCCGATCATCGAGGATGACCCCTACGGCGAGCTGGTCTACGAGGGCGAGCGGGCCACGCCGCTGGCGGCCATCGACTGCGAGCTGCACGGCGAGCTGCGCCACGTCGTCTACCTGAGCACCTTCTCGAAGCTGCTCACGCCCGGCCTGCGGGTGGGCTGGCTGGTCGCCCCGCCCGCCCTGATCGACAAGCTCGGCCAGGTCAAGCAGGGGCTGGACCTGCACACCGGCAGCCTGGCGCAGGTGGCGGCCTACCTGGCCTGCCGCGACGGCCTGCTGGCCCGCCACGTGCCGGTGCTGCGCGAGGCGTACGGCCGCCGCCGCGACGCGATGCTGGCCGCGCTGGAGGCGACCATGCCCGCCGGGGTGCGCTGGACGCGCCCGGCGGGCGGCATGTTCCTCTGGCTGACCCTGCCCGAGGGCTGGGACGCGGCCGAGCTGCTGGGGCGGGCGATCGCCCACCAGGTGGCCTTCGTGCCGGGGCGCAGCTTCTACCCCGCCGGCGACGTGACCAACACCCTGCGCCTGAACTTCTCCTACTCCTCGCCCGAGCTGATCGCCGCCGGCGTGGCCCGCCTGGCCGAGGTGGCCCGCGCCTACACGCCGGGCGGGCTGACGCAGCTGTGAGGGTGTGGGAGCGCGAAGCTCTCCCACAAAAACACTGATGGTGCTGCGGGGGCGCGTCGCGACGCGCCCCTACCACGACCCGCTCGCCCCTCCGCCGGAAGAGCCGCCCCCATCGGAAGAGCTGCCCCCGTCGGAAGAGCTGCTGGAGCTGCTCGAATCGTACAGCTGGGAGATAGTGTACGCGCTCTCGGTATGATAGCCGCACGATGCGCAGTGCCGCGTTTTTTGGCCCGTGCCGCTTGAACTATACGTGGGCGCGACGACGGTCTCACGGCTGATCTTCACGCCGAGCTGACTGCACTGCGGGCAGGTGTGCTCGCGCACATAGTAGTTGCGCCCAATCATCGCCATACCAGAAGTGACGAAGAGCCCCCCGATGCCGAGCAGCACAAACAGCCAGCTACTCGAACCTTGCTGCGCAACCGGCGCTCTGCGGCTCAATGTGTCAACCACCGCCCGCGCCCCGGCGGCGATCCCGCTGCTGTACTGCTCGCGCTTAAACGCAGGCAGCATAAACTCATTAATAACGCTCTGCATCGGCGCGTCCATCGCCTTGCCATAGCCGCTGCCAACCTCAATCCGCACCTTACGGTCGTTCTTGGCGACGACGATCAGCACCCCGTTATTCTTCTGCCTATCGCCGATCCCCCAGGTGTTGAAGAGGTTTGTGGAAAACGCTTCGATGCTGGTGTCTGGGGTGTCATAGTCTTTGATCGAGCCAATCGTCAGCGCCACCACCCGCACCCCCGCGTCACGCTCGAAATCCGCAAACATGGTGCGAATAGTCGCCACGTCATTGGATGTCATCACGCCGGCGTAATCGTTCACATAGCGGTCACTGTCCGGGGGATACCCGCTCGCCAGACAGTAGGCTGGGAAGAGCAACATCCCCAGCGCCAGCACCAGGAGCGCATAGCCCCGCCGAATCACCACCGAGCCAATGCCCCCACATCGCTGTAGCATATGGTTCCCTCCTGTGATGTAACCCGTCGGCCCTCACCCTGCCACCTGTCCACTGCCGTCTGCCACCTGTCCTCTGTCCTCTGTCCCTGTCCCCTGTCCCCTGCCGCCTCACTCCTCCCAGAACCGCTCCGCGCCCCCGACCATGCCCAGCAGCAGGATGGCCCGCTGCGCCACGCCGGGCTCGCTGTTGACGGCGCGGGCGGCGCGGTGGGCCGCGCCAGCCTCGGCGCTGCGCCCTAAGAACGCGCCGACGAACAGGCCAACCCGATCATTGGCGCTAGAGGCAGATAAAATCGAGCTCTTCCAGGGGGAAATACGATCATCGACAAACACACTGCTGAGCGCCCTGTGATCCGTGAACGGCCCGCAGTCAAGCAGGGTTCGCCTCAGCTTCTTCAGCAGCCCCGCAGATAAGCCTGGCATAGACGTGACTCCGTTGACAGCCACCGCGTCGCAATCTGAGAGCTGAATAGTGATCAGCGCTGACCGTAAGTATAGCATGTGCCATGCTGGCGGCTTCGCCTATGCCCTTGTAGATTGCAGAAGCTGCCAGCCTCTGCCCGCTGCCGTGGCTTGCTTTAGAGGCAAGGAAGAGGCACTATGTCGTGCAAAAGCGTTCAATTCGATTGACAGCTACCCCCAGAACGATTACGCTCTTCAGCGTGTTCATGCGCCGCTCTATAAGGGCATCAGATCTACAGCACGCAGTCTGTTTGAGAGGCAACCGATGCCAGGCATATACAAGCTATCCCGCATGTTCGTTATGCACCACCCGGATGAGGACATTCGGCGCAGAGGGCAGAATCTGATCACGATCATCTGGGGGCTGATCGGCATTACGCTGCTCAGCCTGCCGGTCACGCTTATAAACAGCCGAACCGGATCGCTGATCAACACCATCATCGCGCTGCCGGTGGGCGCCTGGCTGATCGTTCTGACCCACCGGGGATATGTGAACCTCGTGGCGACGCTCGTGATCTTCTCGACCACGGCGAGCCTGGTGCTCGTCCCGGTGTTTGGATCGGCTGACTTCTCTGCCAGCGCCTACTACTTCGTGATTAACATCCTGATCGCCGGAGTGATCCTGTCGCCGATCGGCATCTGGGGCATGGTGGCGGCGAACCTGGCCGCGCTAATCCTGACCGCTCTGCTCACCCAGCAGGCGAACCAGGCGCCGCCGAGCATCCTGAGCACAGGCATCAACGCCGGCATGCTGCAAGCCTTCTCGGCGCTGATCGTGGTGATCAGCACGCTCACCACCGCGCGGGCGCTTAATGATGCGCGGCAGGCCCGCGCGGAGGCGCATCGGGCCAATGACGCCCTGGCCGAGAGTAATGCCAGCCTTGAGCGACAGGTGGCCGAGCGCACCGCCGCGCTGAGCGTCTCCCTCGCCGAGAGCGAGACGCACGCGCTCGCCCTCCAGGACGCCCTGGAGGCCCAGGAGCGCATGAACGCCCTGATCACCGATCTCTCGCTGCCGATGATACCGATCACCCATGACACCCTGGTCGTCCCGCTGGTCGGCGCGCTCGACAGCGCGCGGGCTAGCCTGCTGCTCCAGCGTGTGCTGGCGAAGATCGAGGCCCAGCAGGCGCGGACGCTGATCCTTGATGTCACCGGGCTGCCGATTATCGACACCCATGTGGCCAGGGTGCTGCTGACCACCGCGCAGGCCGCCCGCCTGCTCGGCGCACGCTCCATCCTGGTCGGCATCCGCCCCGAGGTTGCCCAGGCCCTAGTGAGCCTGGGCGTCGATCTTCCCGATCTCCACGCCCACGCGACGCTGGAGCAGGCGCTTGGGACGCTGTTTGTGCTGAGGAAGGGGG
The DNA here is from genome assembly GCA_004138175.2 of Chloroflexales bacterium ZM16-3. GTDB lineage: Bacteria > Chloroflexota > Chloroflexia > Chloroflexales > Chloroflexaceae > Oscillochloris > Oscillochloris kuznetsovii. Next base: position 27,872 of record RYFE02000058.1, read on the forward strand.
TGTCCGCATGAGCGTCGGCTCAGTCAGCGGGCTAGAGTGCGTGGTGATCCTGGTGGTGATCGCCCTGGTGGCGGCGGTGGCCTTCCGGGCCGGCTACTTCCGGGGGCGGGGCAAGTAGGAGTCGGGAGTCAGGAGTCGGGAGTCGGGGGTCGGGAGTCAGGGGGCGGGGGT
>RYFE02000059.1 GCA_004138175.2 Chloroflexales bacterium ZM16-3
CAAGATGACGCCCTCGCCCCGCTCTGCGACACGCCGCAAACCCTTGACCGGGACGGCTGGCGGGCCAGCTATCTGCTCACCAGCTCGGACGGCCTGGAGCTGCGCGACGTGTCCTACCAGGGTCGCCCACTGCTCGCCTCGGTCAAGATGGTGGACTGGCATGTGGGCTACGCCGCAGGCAGCGACGGGCAGCGGGTGGGCTTTAGCGATACGGTCGGCTGCCCGGTCTTCTCGTCGGCGGCGATCATTCCCTACAGCCTGCCGACGATCACGGATGAAGCAGGCGGGGGATTCCAGCTGAAGATGATCTTCCGATCGCCGAACTGGCCGCAGGCGTGTAACTACCAGTACACCTTCACGGCAACCTTCGCACCGGATGGGACGCTGACCGTGCTGGCCGGGAGCGACGGGCGCGGCTGTGGGGTGGATGGGCTCTACCACCCGGTGCTGCGCATTGCGCCACCGCCCGCCGCCGTGGGGTTGCTGGCCGACGGGACAGTCACGCCGCTCACAACCGAGGGCGCTGCGACTTGGCCCAGCGGTGCCGATCGCGGCTTCGTCGCGGGCGACGTGCGGGTGACGCCGGTGTGGGGTGATGCCACGCTGGCCTATGTGTACTGGAGCGCGGCGAAGGAAGCCGAGGGCCAGGGCGACCTGCCAAGCATCGGCACCTGCTGCCGCCTGGACATCCAGCAGGGGCCGGAGGTCTTCGTCACGCCGCCGGAGCCGCTGGTCGGCGACAGCGTGTTCTGGTACGTGCCGCAGATCCCCAACGCCGAGCGGACGCGCTGCTGGGCCGACATGGAGCTGAAGGACGGCGTGCTGGTGCCGCACATCTGGCCCTGCGCGAGCGGGGTGCGGATCGCGGCAACACCGTAGTATGGGCGTGCTAGACTAGTACAGCCTTTCGGAAATCCGTGGTGGGTTCTGCGACGAATGACGAACGACGAACGACCAACCGGTTGAGTAGGGCCGTCATCTGATCGAGGACGGCAATATGCTGGTACTTGAGCATAGCGGGATCGCGCTAAAGTTTCTGGTGCGCGATCTGGAGGTTGCCCCATGAGTGTAGATAAGGTGCAGGTGAACTATGATCAGTTGGCCCAGATCGCGTCCCGCTTTGGCTCCTGTGCCGGGCGCAGCGATGATCTGCGTCGGCGGGTTGAGTCATCGCTGGCGCGGCTTGAGGACGGGGGTTGGCTCGGCTTTGGTGCCGACGCCTTTTTCGCGGAGATGCACGGCGAGCTGCTGCCCGCCCAGCTGCGCATGGCCGACGCGATCCGCTTGGCCCAGACCAGCGTGCGCGAGATCGCCGAGCTGATGTCCATTGCTGAGGAGGAGGCGGCCCGGCCCTTCCGGGGTGAGGCCAACGGGGCCGCCGACACAGCCAGCCAGCCCGCAGACGGCGTGGCCGCAGGTATCCCCAACGACAAGGGCCCGCCCAAGAAGATGTCCCAGTTGATCAAGCTCATGGACAGCCGCTCGCAGCCAATCACGATTATTCGCAATGGCGACGGCGAGTACCTGGTGCTGCTCCAGGGGACTGACCCCACCCGCTTTGGGGTGAGCAATAACTGGATCTCGGCCTTTGGCAGCGGCAATGAGGTTACGAACCCCTTTGAGCAACAGGTGCGCGATGTCATCGCCAAGAACATCCCCCCCGGATCGAAGATCCACTTTGTCGGCCATAGCCAGGGAGGGATCACCGCCCATAACCTTGTCGATAACGCCGACTTCCGCAGCCGCTACATGATCGAGTCGGTGACCACGATCGGCTCATCGCAGAGCGCCCCCATGCGCGATGGGATCGAGTACCATCGCTACGCTAACAGTGCCGATGCGGTGCCCTGGGCCGACGGCGGCTTGCTGCACTCGCTGTCTACCCCGAAGGATCTGCCCGGGCAGCTCGGCGAGCGTCTGAGCCAGACGCCGCTCGACAGCGGCACGCTCAACCCGATCACGGCGCATAGCCCCGAAACCTATGCCAAGGCGCTTGAGGCCAGCGGCGATAACTCGCCCTCCAGCATCGATTTCTCACAGTGGTCGAATGCAAAGGAGATCGCCTCCGTCTCGACTGATCTGCCCACGCATCCTGGGATGAGCGGCGGGGGCTGGACGCTGCTCGACCGCACCTATGATGCGGCGCGCATCATCCCACTGGCGGCGATCAACCAGTACACCGAGAGCTTCTCAGCACAACTTCCATCCCCTGTGCGTGATGCGATAGATCAGTACACCGACCGCCTGAGCGATGCGGTGATGAGCATACCGCCGCCTTCACAGATAGTGGGCTCGATCTGGAATAGCTTCTTTAATTAGCAGCGCGTCCGCACATGGGGGGCACCCCACCGCCCCTTATCTGCCTGCGACGCCATAATCACTCCGGAGACATACCGATGGAACCGCTAACGATTCGACTTAGTCAGGAAGAGGTGCTGTTTATCATCGGAGCGGTGCATGCCAACAACATCCCCGGCATGGGCAGCCTCGCGGCGATCGTGACCGATGAGGCGATGCTGGCTACCCTGCGCGACGCGGGCGGGCGGGCGCTGATCGCCCGTGAGCTGCTCGTGCCGCAGGACGATGGCCTGAGCCTCGATAAGGGGCTGTATGCGATCGGGCTGGCCTGCACCCGCCCCGACCAGCTGGTTTCACTGGCTATCACCAAGGCCGGCGGCCCGACCCGCCAGAGCTTCTACTATCGGGTGCCCGAGGTGGCGGTGCTGCACCAGCCCGACGACCTCGGGACGCATAGCTTCAGCCTCAGCCTGGCCTCGGATATGGGCGCGGGCGCGGCGAGCGCCGCGCCCGCCGCGCTGCCGGATTCCTCCTCCGACCAGGGTGGTACCTGGCATCTCCCCCAGGCGGCCCTCGCCGCTGCCGAGGATCAGGCCAGAGGCGGCGGGGCGGCGGCGGCGGCCCTGCTGTCTGCCGGGGTGGATGCCCCGGCGGCGGCCCTGCTGGCCCAGACGCTGGCCGCGCCTGATCTCAACATGGTGCTTCAGCTGGTGGCTCAGCTCCAGCCGACGGTTACGCAGACGCTGCTGCGACTAATCGCCGGGGCCGGCGGCAGCTGGCTGGTTATAGGCGAATCGCTGACGGATGATACGCTTGAGGTGCGGCAGGTGACCCGCGACATGGCGGCTGCTATGATCAGCGAGAGCTTCAAGCAGTTTCATGCCAGCTGGCAGGCATGATCGGTTTGGAGTAGTGGCCCAATGTGGAATGGTGGTCATTCCGAGCGCAGCGAGGAATACTGGTCGGAACCCTTCGCTGCGCTCAGGGTGACATTCGAGATAGAATCCACTACCCGTCGTTCATCGTTCGTCGTTTGTCGAATCCCACTGGCAATGAACTTCTGGAGTGCTGTACTAGATTTTTGGTTTCAGTATATCGGCCCGCACCGCAGGAAAGATCAGGGTGAAGGTCGAGCCCTCGCCGGGGCTGCTCTCCACATAGATGTCGCCGTGCAGCATGCGGGCGAAGGAGCGGCTGATGGCCAGGCCCAGGCCCGTGCCGCCATACTGGCGCGTCGTCGAGCTATCGGCCTGGGCAAATGGCTGGAACAGCCGGTTCATCTGCTCGGGCGTCATGCCAATGCCGGTGTCGCGCACCGCAAAGACGATCATCTCCGGCTCCGCCCCATCAGGCGCGCCCGGCCGCAGCGTGACCTCTAGCTGGATCTGGCCGTCCTGCGTAAATTTGGCCGCGTTCGAGAGCAGATTCAGCAGGATCTGCTGGAGCCGGGTCGGGTCGGTGATCAGGGGCGGGATCACCTGGGGGACCTGGAGCCCGAGGGTATTCCCGCGCTGCCGCGCCAGAGGCTCGATGGTAGCGATCACGCCATCCAGCAACGGGCGGAGGCTAAACTCCTCCAGCGAGAGCTCCATGCGCCCGGCCTCGATCTTCGAGATATCGAGGATATCGTTGATGAGCGCCAGCAGATGCTTCCCGGCACCGGCGATGCGCCCAAGATCGGAATGCGCGGACTCATCGCGCTGGCCAAGATCCTCCTGGAGCATCTCGCTGTAGCCGATGATCGCATTGAGCGGGGTGCGCAGCTCGTGGCTCATGTTCGCCAGAAAGGCGCTCTTAGCCCGGCTGGCCTCCTCGGCGGCCTCCTTGGCGGCCTGTAGCTCCTGCTCTGCCCGCTTCTGCTCTCCAATATCGCGCAGCACCAGCAGTCGCCCGCTCACCAGGCCGCTCCGCCCGCGCACCGGCGAGATCCGCAGGTCGTAGTGCTCGACCCCACGGCCCCGATCAAGGCTGATCGTTGTCGCTGCATCATCTAGGTCGCTGAAGCGGGCGACCAGATCGGCATGGTTGGGCAGCAGATCGCCCACAGTTCGCCCCAGCACCGTATCTATGGGCGCGCCCACAAGGCGCAGGGCCGCCGGGTTCATATCCACGATCCGTCGGCTTGCATCCAGCACCACCACCGCATCGCCCATATACGCGATCACCGCGTCGCGCGCGGTCGGCACCAGATCGAGGATATGGAAGCGCGCAATACCGATGGCGAGGGCGACGCCGCCCAGGGCGAAGCCGAGCGGGGTCAGATCCATAAAGCCGAACGGGCGCAGCCCACCAACATAGAGAATGCTGGCAATCCAGGGCAGGAAGACGCCGATCAGGATCGCGGCCCCCTGACGGCGGTAGAGCGGCGGCGCGCGCAGCAGCCCGCGCACCATCAGCACCGTGCCGATCATGATCAGCGTGTAGCTCATAACGAGATGGTAGTACCAGAGCGGGCCGAAGGTGACGTTGAGGATCAGCGCCCCCGGCAGGCTCAGCAGGCTCAGGTCGCTCCAGAACAGCCGGTGCAGCATATTCGTCGGCGCGCCCAGGTAGGTCGGCAGCTGTAGCGCCACGAGCCCCACCACCAGCCAGCGCGTGACCAGTCGCTCCCTGCCGCTGTAGATCAGCGCGAAACACAGCAGGGCGATCGGGATAGTGGCGATCGCCATGTACTGCACAACTGTAAAGATCACTTTGCCGTCGAATGAGCGGTATGAGAGCTCGATGGCCTGAAAGACGCACCAGACAATGATCGCCGCCTGCATAATCAAGAATGGCTGGGTCAGAGTGCTGCTGCGCTGCCGCCAGACAAGTACGAATACCGCCGCTGAGATAGCGGCGGCGATGCATGGGATGATCGCGTACGAGGTTAGGTACCAGAGCATATGGTATTGTCAGTGCTTTATTGCGGTCGGTAGCGAGGTGATAAACATCTTAAAGGATAAACGCGACTGCGTGGCAGTTGCGTCAGCGATCTGCGTGGACTTTCTGGTGATCATCCAGGCGTGCGACCAGGTGGGTGAAGCGGGCGATCTGGCGGTAGGGGTCGCGCCCGCTCAGGATCTGATCCAGCGCCTTGATGATTTGTAGCATTCGTTCTGTAACGTGATGCGCCTGCCGTGCATCAGATCAGCAGCGATACTGTCTATACAAGGGAGGTACCTGTGGAGACTGCGGAGCAGATCACCCGTCACTCATACGGCTACACGCTCGTCACCCCGCTCGGCTACGCCGAGGCGATTGAGGCGGTGACGCAGGCGCTTAAGGGCGAGGGCTTCGGTGTGCTGACGACGATCGATGTTCAGGCGACGATGCGCCAGAAGCTGAGCGTCGAGCGCACGCCCTACACCATCCTGGGGGCATGCAACCCGCCCCTGGCCCACCAGGCACTCACCGCCGAGCCCGAGATAGGCCTGCTGCTGCCCTGCAATGTCGTCGTCTATGTGAACGACGCCGGGCAGACGGTGGTCTCGGCGATCGACCCCGAGGCCATGTTCTCGGTGGTACACCGCGACGACCTGGCCGAGATTGCGGTCGAGGTGGGCACGCGGCTGCGGCGGGTGCTCGGGCAGATACCCGTCGTCGCCGGGGCGTGAGGTACACGCCATGCTTCAGCGTCTCAACGACCCGCTGCCCCGCGCAGCCCGCAGCGTCCTTGGCCTGGCCATCCTAGTCGCCGCGACGAACGCGCTATCTGGCTGGCCCCAGATCCTCGCCCAGATCGTCGGTCTGGGTATGCTGCTCTCTGGCCTGAGCGGCATGTGCCCGCTGGCCACCGGCGGAGCCTGCGCCGCGCCCATCCCCCGGCCCGCGCCCGAGGCACGCGACTCGGCCCGCGAGGATGATCTTGAGCGGATGCATGCCCAGGCCGTCGACCGCGACTACGACCTGCGCACCTGTAACCCCGCCCACGGCCCCTTCTACAGCGCTATGGCCCGCTACAAGGATCTGGTGGACGACCCGACGGCCCTGCGCGATCTGGCCGACTCGCTTGGCCCCTGGGTCTCTGGCGAGCGCGGCCCGCTCGACCTGCGCGACTCCTACCGCCAGCTTGCCGAGATGGCGCGCTGGCGGGCCACCACCCTTGATCAGCTTGATCTAACCAGACGAGAGCTTGTCGGGGGCGCTCATACCTAGCATCTGCCGTAGCTCGCCGTCGGTCTCGCACTCATCCTCAAAGGGGTTGCTGTTCTGCCATCCCGTTCGTCCTGTGGCGCGCAGGCGCTCGATCCGGCGGATCATAATCTCGCAGTAGACTGGGTCGATATCAGAGGTGTAGCAGCGGCGGCCCAGCTGCTCTGCGGCGATCAGGGTGCTGCCAGAGTGGCCAAAGAGATCGAGCACCACATCCTCACGGCCCGAGCTGGCGCGGATGATCCGCTCGCAGCTCTTCAGCGGCTTCTGCGCGTAGCAGCCGCTGACGTTCTCCTCTAGGCGATAGAAGACCTGCTGGATATCGACCCACACATTGCCGGCGCGGATATGCTCGGACTTGCCCCGCTCGATGTTCTCGGTCGCCTTGCCATTGACATCCTTCTTGTAGTAGCCGCGCAAGATCTTGGGGATGTCGGTGTACTCGGCCTCGATATTGAAGGTGGGCTCGCCGACGACATAGTAGAGCAGCTCCTGGCGAACCGCCATCCAGTTATGCTGTGTGCCATAGCCGCGCTGGTTGCGCATGGTGATGTAGCTGCGCGGTCGGAAGGGCGTCCGCCGCATCATGATCATAAAGTCGGGCAGCGGCTGGAGGCCCGCCGTCTGATCAGCGCCGAGCCAGACGTAGAGCGAGCTATCGGGGAGCAGCGCCTGGCGGGTGGCAGCGACCCAGCGCTCGCACCATGCGATGTATCCCTCGATGGCTCGCTGCTCGAATGCGACGAGGTTGTAGGGCGGGTCGTGGATCGCCAGCGCTGCCCGCTCGTCGCCCATCAGCGCGGCAACCTGGCGGGCATCCGCCGCGTCGATGCAGCCGACCCGGTGAAGGCCGACCGGGTCATCCCAGATCTCGCCCTCGCGGATACGGCAGTAGCGTAGCAGGTACGGGCGCAGATCGGGGTGCCGATCAAGCCGTGGGAGCGGGAGGTGCTTCATCACGATCCTCGGCGTCGTGCGAACAACCGTTACACGTTACTGCTCGCCCTTCTCTTCGGCGCTCTCCTCGGGCGCAACTGCGGGAGTTGGCGCGGCGACGCTGGCAAACCCACCGAGCTGAAGCACGGCCTCGCGCACCTCATCGGTGGCCGACTGCCATGTGGCGCGGAACTTCGGGTGGGCCTTGATCAGCATCGGCTCGCCGAAGCGCACCGTCACCTTATAGGGGCGTGGGAAGTGCTTGCCCTTCGGCATCACCCGCGCCGTCCCGCTGAGGTAGGTAGGGATCACCGGCGTGCCGGGGAACTCGGCGATCAGGCGGCCGATACCGCCACGGAATGGGCCAATCATGCCATCTTTGCTGCGCGTACCCTCGGGGAAAAGCAGCAGGGCGTAGCCCTCGCGCAGGGCGCGGGATGCGTGGCGCAGCGGGTCCTGCCCGCCGCGTCGGTCTCGCGCGATCGGGATGGCGTTGAAGAGAACGCGCGAGAAGAACTGCCACGGCCCGCCCTGGAAGAAGTAGTCCTGGGCGGCGGCGGCCACAAATCGCTTGCGGGCGTGGCGGGGGAGAGCGGTGAGGATCACAGCCGTGTCAGCGTGGCTGTTGTGGTTGGCCGCGATGATAAACGAGCCCTCGGTGGGCAGATGGTCGGCACCCTCAACGTGTGGGCGGAGATATAAGCGCACAAATGCCTGGAAGAGGCTAGGGACAAAGTGCGCAGCTACGTGGCGGCTATGGTAGAGGCTCATGGTTTGCTCCGCAAGCCGATAATACGCGACGCTACAGTGCGCCGCGCTGGTGTCTCGGTCTCATTGTACCGCATCTACGCGGCAATCATCGATAGGGGGTGAAGGGCCTGCCAGCGCAGCTGGCAGGCCCTTCACCCCCTATCTTCCTTACTCGGCGCGCACTCGCGCGATGGCCTCGCGGTCGTAGCGCAGGATGGGCTGGCGTGCGGCGCGCACCTCATCGAGTCGGCGCACGGGCGCCTTCGTCGGTGCCTCGCGCAGCAGCTCGGGCGTCTCCACGGCCTCGCGGGCGATCTGGCGCATCGCCTCAATGAAGGTGTCCATCGTGAGCTTCCCCTCGGTCTCGGTCGGCTCGATCATCAGCGCCTCGGGCACGATCAGCGGGAAGTAGATCGTCGGCGGGTGGAACCCGTAGTCGATCAGGCGCTTGGCGATGTCCAGCGTGCGGATGTCCTTGGGCGCACCGACGATCTGGCCCTTCAGCACCGCCTCGTGCATGCAGATGCGCTCCACCGCCTGCGGGTAGAGATCCATCAGTCGCACGCGCACGTAGTTCGCGTTCAGCACGGCTATCTCGCTCACCTCGCGCAGGCCCTCCGCGCCGAGCGTGCGGATGTAGGTCCAGGCCCGCACGAGCATGCCGAAGTTGCCGTGGAATGCCTTCATGCGGCCGATGCTCTTCGCGGGGGTAAAAAACTCGTAGCTGCCGTCATCTGCCACCCGCACGCGCGGGCCGGGCAGGAAGGGCGCCAGGGCCGCCGTGCAGCCGACCGCGCCGCTGCCGGGGCCGCCGCCGCCGTGGGGCGTGGTAAAGGTCTTGTGCAGATTGTAGTGCATGAAGTCGAAGCCGAGCTCGCCGGGCTTCGCGATGCCCAAGATAGCGTTGAAGTTCGCACCATCGCCATACATCAGCCCGCCCGCCCCGTGGACGATCTCGCAGACCTCTAGGATCTGGTTCTCGAAGAGGCCCAGGGTGTTCGGGTTGGTCAGCATCATGCCGGCGGTGCGCGGCGAGACCTTGGCCCGCAGGTCGTCCATATCGACGCCGCCGCAGGAGTGGCCCTTCACCTCGATCACCTTAAGCCCGGCCATGGCCGCCGTGGCCGGGTTGGTGCCGTGGGCCGCCGTGGGCACCAGCACCTCCAGCCGGTCGTGGTCGCCGCGATCCAGGTGGTAGGCCCGGAAGGCCAGGATGCCGGTGAACTCGCCCTGGGCACCGGCGGCCGGCTGGAGGCTCACGTCTGAGAAACCGGCGATCTCGCCGAGATACTCCTGAAGCTCATAGATCAGCCGCAGCGCGCCCTGCGAGTCCGCCGCGTCTTGCAGCGGGTGCGCCGCCGCAAAGCCGGCGTAGCGCGCGACCTCCTCGTGGAGCCGGGGGTTGTACTTTACCGTGCAGCTCCCTAATGGGTAGAAACACGTATCGGGGCTCGCATTACGCTGGCTAATCCGGGTGTAGTGGCGGATTACCTCTGGCTCAGTCAGCTCAGGGAAGTCGTTCATGCCGTCCTGACGCAGCAGGTCGGCGGGCAGCTCGCTCTCGGGCACGTCGAGGCGCGGCAGGTTGGTGCCGTGCTTGCCGGGCGACGAGAGCTCGTAAATATGTGGGTCGTAGGTATCCATTTAGGATGTGACTTTCTCGAAGTGGGGATTTAACCAAACAGCTCGCTGATCGCCAGGCTGAACCCCGGCAGCAACTCGGGCATCTCCAGGGTCTCGCCGGGGCCATAGGTGCGCGCCATGCCGTCGGGGGTGTGGGCGATCACCTCGCGGGTGCTCGGGTAGACCACCCAGACGGCGGCGGTGCCGGCGGCCAGGTACTCGCGCACCTTTGCCCGCACCTCTCCAGCGGTGTCGTTGGGCGAGACGACCTCGACAGCGAGGTCGGGGGCGATAGGCCAGAAGCCTTCGGGGATGCCACCTGCGGGGATTCGCTCTGTCCGCACATAGTAAGCGTCGGGGCCGCGCACCAGATCGGGGTCGCGCTCAAGGATGAAGCCCGATTCGACGCCAACAATGCCCCCTGAACCCTGTCTCGCCCAGAACCCAAGAAACATAACAACGCTTACTGCTACTTTTCCGTGTACTCCTCCGGGCGGCATAATCTGAACGACCTCTCCTCGTACCAGCTCCTGGTGGCGGGAGCCGGGCAGGGCGGCGAACTCCTCGGCGGTGAGCGGCTGGACAGCGGTGCTCATAGCGGTCTCCTTGCCCGATCAGCCCTGCGGACAGGCTCCAGGAAGAGGGCCACGCGGAAAGGGCAATCCCTATCCCACATCTCGCAAAACCCCCACCATCCGGTCGATATCCGCCTTGCTATTCATCTCCGTGACCGCGAGGAGCATGGCGTCGCCGAGCTGCGGCTCATCGGCGGAGAGGTCGTAGCCACCGACGATGCCCTGGGCGCGCAGGGCGGCGTTGACCTCGGCGGCAGGGCGCGGCAGGCCCACGGCAAACTCTTTGAAGAAGGTGCCGTCGCTCAGCAGCCGGTAGCCGGGCAGCTTGGCGATCTCGGCGGCGGCGTAGTGGGCGTGCTGGTAGCAGAGCTCGGCCACCTTGCGCATGCCCTGCTTGCCCATCAGGCCCATGTACACCGTAGAGGCCAGCGCCATCAGTGCCTGGTTGGTGCAGATGTTGCTGGTGGCCCGCTCGCGGCGGATGTCCTGCTCGCGGGCGCGCAGGGTCAGCACATAGGCCATCTGGCCGTCTACATCCTTGGTGATGCCGACGATGCGACCGGCGATCTTGTGGACATACTTCTGCCTGGTGGTGAAGATGCCCAGGTAGGGGCCGCCGAAGTTCAGGCCGATCCCGAGCGGCTGGCCCTCGGCGGTGGCAATATCCGCGCCGACCTCGCCGGGCGTCTGGAACAGCCCGAGGGCGGTCGGGTCGAAGTGGACGCAGAGCAGCGCCCCCTTCGCCTGCACCTTCTCGGCCAGGCCGCGCAGGTCGTGCATACGGCCGAGGAAGTCCGGGCTCTGCACGATCAGCAGGGCGGTCTGATCATCCACCATAGCCAGGGCGTCGTCGATCGTCGCGCCGGGATTCTCATCGCCGGTGACGGTCACATCGAGGGCCTGGAGGTAGGTGCGCAGCACCGCGCGGTACTGCGGGTTGACGCCGCGGGCGACGACGATTGTGCGCCGGCCGCGGGTCACATTCAGGGCCATAATCGCCGCCTCGGCGATCGCCGTGGCCCCATCGTAGTGCGAGGCGTTAGCGATCTCCATGCCGGTGAGCGAGGCGATCAGGCTCTGGTACTCGAAGATCGACTGGAGCGTGCCCTGGCTGATCTCGGGCTGGTAGGGCGTGTAGGCGGTGAAGAACTCGCCCCGACGCAAGATCTGATCCACAGCGGCGGGCACAAAATGGTTATAGGCCCCAGCGCCCAGGAAGATGCTCTGGCTGAGCGTGTTAGCGTTCTGGCCGCTCATGGCCAGCAGCTCGCGCACCAGCTCGGGCTCGGACATCGGCGCGGGCAGGCTGAGCGTAGGGAAGCGCTTCTCGGCGGGAACATCGACGAACAGGTCGTCTGTACTGGCGACCCCGATCGCCTGGAGCATCTCGGCCCGCTCGGCCTCGGTGATGGAGATATAGTGTGACATAATCCGTATCGTCATAGGTAGGGGCGTTGTAGGGGTGCATCGCGATGCGCCCCTACAACGCCCCTACGTGTTAATGCGCGCGATCCTCGCAGAACGCCGCATACCCGGCGGCGTCCATGATGCCCTCCTCCTCATCGCCGGAGGGGCGGACGCGGATGAGCCAGCCGGCCCCGTAGGGGGCCGTATTGATCGCCTCCTGGCTAGCGTCCAGATCCCCGTTCACCGCCACCACCTCGCCGCCCACGGGGGCGTACAGGTCGGAGCTGGCCTTCACCGACTCGATCACCCCGAACGGCTCGCCGGGCGCGATCACCTGTCCGACCTTGGGCAGTTCCAGGTAGACGATATCGCCAAGCTGATCCTGGGCGAAGTCGGTGATCCCGATCACCAGCTCGTCGCCCTCGACCCGCACCCACTCATCGGACTTGCTGTAGCGCAGCTCTGCCGGGACGTTATGGCTCATAGGTTTCGTTACTCCATATGTAAGGGCGCGGCATACCGTGCCCCTACTTCTTATATCGGGGCTTGTAGAACGGCATCTTGATCGCCCGCGCGCGCACGGGCTTCTCGCGGATGAGAATATCGAACTCGCTACCCTCGGCGCTGAGGGAGGTGGGCACGTAGGCTATCCCCAGGGGCCGGCCGATGCTTGGGGCGGGCATCCCTGTTGTGACAACGCCAATGGGCTCGCCGTCGAGCGTATGTACCGGATAGTCGCCACGGGCAACGCCCTTGCCGACCATCTCGAAGCCGGTGAGCCTGCGGGAGGGGCCGGCGGCCTTGATGGCGACGAGGGCCTCGCGGCCCACAAAGTCGCCCTTGTCGAGCTTGACTACCCAGCCCAGGCGGGCCTCGTAGGGGTTGATGTCGTCGTTGATCTCGTGGCCGTAGAGGGCCAGGCATGGCTCAAAGCGCAGGCTATCGCGGGCGCCCAGGCCGCAGGGCTTTGCGCCCAGGCCGACTAGCTTATCCCAGATCTCCTCGGCGTGTACCGCGTCGAAGAAGAGCTCGAAGCCATCCTCTCCGGTGTAGCCTGTGCGGGCCACCAGTGCGGTGTAGCCGAAGATCGAGCTGAGCGCCACCCCGTGGAAGGGCAGATCGTGGAGGCTGCCCGCCCCCGACTCCTCGGCCTGGATCAGGAGTGCCTCGGCGCCCGGCCCCTGCACCGCCAGCATGGCCCAGCGATCCGAGCGGCTGACGATCTCCACATCGAAGCCCTCGGTGTGGTCGTGCAGCCACTGCCAGTCCTTCTCGCGGTTCGAGGCGTTGATCACCACCAGAAACTCATCGGGCAGGTGGTAGATGAAGATGTCATCGACGATCCCGCCGTCGGGGCGGCAGAGCAGGCCGTAGTTCGACTGGCCGAGCGGGATGGCCGACACATCGCAGGTGACGACGTGCTGAAGGAACTCCTCGGCCTGTGGCCCGCGCACCATCAGGCGGCCCATATGGCTGATGTCGAACAGCCCGACGCTCTGGCGCACCGCGTTGTGCTCATCGATGATGCCGCTGTACTGGACGGGCATCTCCCATCCGCCGAACTCAACCATCCGCGCGCCTGCGGCGACGTGCTTCTCAAAGAGAGGTGTGCGCTTTAGCATAGTCCACTCCCCATTGCAGATTGCAGATTGGGCCTGCCTGTAATTTGCAATCTGCAATCTACAGTCAATCCCCAAGTTCCTCGCGGACGCGCCGTAGCATCTCGCGGCACTCGATCGCGTAGCGGGCCAGTTCCTCATCGCCGCCGACACGGGCCTCGCTGGCGAACTGCCAGAGGGCCTGGGTGGCCACCTCCTCCAGCAGCACCGGGTAGAGGTCGATCACCTCGACCATAGCCTCCTCGCCATCGGCTATCAGCAGCGCCTCGATTGCCTCCTCCAGAGTCGGCTCCTGCGGGTTTGGCTGGTCATCAGGTGCGGCGACAACCTCGACAGCGCGGGCGACTCGTAGCTCGGCCAAAGCCTCGCGGCGCTCCTCAAGAGCGCTGGCCAGCCGGTCGTGTCCCTCGTCTAGCGCCTGGTCGATCCGCTCGGCCAACAGCCCGTCCACCTCAGGGTGCAGCAGCAGCGGGTGGGCTCGCACCGCATCCAGCAACTCGGCCCCACTCTGGGCCTGCATAAACGCCTGAAGCGCCTGGTCGGACAAGGTGTGTGTCGGCACCTCGGCGTCCGGCGCAGATAGATCGGTGAGGGTGCCGCCCATCTGCGCGAGCAGCCGGCGGGCCTGCTGGAGGCTCTCGGCGATGGCATAGGCCCGCTGCTCGACGGCCACATCCGCCAACTGGGCCAGGGTCAGGTCGGTGGCGGGGGCCAGCAGCAGTGGGTGCTGCGCCAGCACCCGGTCAAGATCCTCGGGCGAGCCGGCCTCAAGCAGCTCCTGCACGGCCAGCAGCAGCGGCGGGGCGGGCTCAGGAGTCGGGAGTCGGGAGTCGGGAGTCGGGGTCGGCGCTGGGGCCGCGCTGCGCCTGCGGTCCATCCGTCGCAGCAGGTGGGCCACCCCCTCCACATCCTGGGCGATATCCACATCGGCCAGGTAGGGTCGGCGCTGCTCCTCGGGGATAGAGCCGACCAGGATGGCATGCAGGTCGCGGGCCTGGTCGCGCACCGCGTGCTCGGCAGCGCCCGGCGAGCCAGCGAAGATCACCCGCCGGGCCTGGGCATCGTGAAAGAGCAGCGGTGCCCCAGCCGGGCCGCTACTGGTACAGTGCGGGCATGACACCATATTAAGCACACCGCGCCGCAGATCATCAACCGCCGCCGGCTGCTCCTGCGCATCGAGGATCAGCCAGATCGCGGCGGTGAAATCCGCTCCACAGCTTGGGCAGGTGAGATCTGCCTGCTCCTGGTACGAGATTGCCATAGTCGTGCGCCAGAGGCGCGTAAAATCAGTAATCCGCGTTCTTATTGTACCATCTGTCGGGAGTCGAGAGTCAGGAGTCCTCCCCCCAACCCCAGGGCTGCTGACGTAGCCCTAGCCGCTGACGTAGCCCTAGCAACAGGAAACTCTCACTTGCGGAAAACTACGACCGCGTGTATTATCTGCCAATCTATATAGGGCGATCTGGGGCAACGACGCCCCATGGTCGCCCTCTCAACGTATGAGTAAGAAGGAGCGTCGTATGGAGTACCGTGAGCTGCTGGCCACCCTTGAGGAGGGCCTGGAGAATGGCCGGATCTCGCCGCAGACGGCCGCCTACATTGCCGCCGAGATCCTCGGTGTCGAGGCATATGAGACGGGCTACCACGAGTGGGACGCGGCGCGCATGGCGCTTGCCTCGCGCGCGGCTGAGGTCGAGGATGTGGATCTGGCGCTCGCGTAACTCATAGCCGACAGCCGATAGCTGATAGCCGATAGCCGATCTCTGTATGTCGGCTATCGGCTATCGGCTATTTTGCGCAGGGCCGCGTCGACCTTCGCCGGGTCGTAGCGCAGGGTGTCCTGCTTGTTCCAGAGCTGGCGGGCCGCGCCGGGGGACTCGCTGTAGTCATCGATCAGGGGCCGCACGCCCAGGGCCGCGATGGCGGCGATCTCATCGTCGCCTGGGGCGAGCACATGCAGCCCGTCGGCGGCTAGCCGGCTCACGATCTCCTCGGGCAGGCCAGGGCTGCGGTTGATGATCGCGGCGTCGAGGTGCCCCGGCCCGAGCAGTTCGTCCAGGCGGGCCACATGGTCGTATGCGCTCAAGCCATCGGTCTGGCCGGGCTGGGTGGTGGAGTTGCAGACGTAGACCACCCGCGCCGCCGTCGAGCGCAGGGCCTCGACCATCCCGCCGAACTGGAGGGTGGCCAGCACCGAGGTGAAGAAGCTGCCCGGCCCGACCGTCACCAGGTCGGCGCTGAGGATGGCCTCCAGGACCTGCGGGTGCGCCGACGCTGGCGGGTCGAGGAAGAGCCGCCGGATCGGCGGCTTGCCCAGCCCGCGCACATGGAGCTCGCCGCGCACGGTCGCACCGCCATCGAGCTCGGCGCAGAGCTGCACGTCGGCGGTGGATGCGGGCAGCACCTCGGCGGCGCTACCCGCCAGCTCTGCCACGGTGGCAACCGCCCCGGCGAAGTCGCCGTCGAGCTGGGCCAGGGCCGCGATCAGCAGGTTGCCGAAGGCCATGCCGTCGAGGGCGGGGTGATCGGGGGCGCGGAAGCGCTGCTCAAGCAGGCGCGGCCAGAGCGCCTCGTGGTCGGCTGCCAGCGCTGCGATGGTAGCCCGCAGGTCGCCGGGGGCCGGGATCTTGCCCACCTGGCGGGCCACCCCCGTGCTGCGGCCGGTGTCCGTCACCGCCACCACCGCCACGCGCCGGGCGAAGGAGTGCGCCGCGCCGATGAGGATCTGGGAGGCACCGCCGCCGCCGCCGATGGCTACTAATGTTGAATGTTGAATGTTACGCATAATCGAAGGTGGAGGAGTTTGCAGGGAGGCGGAGCCTCCCCGCAAACCCCTCCTTTAATTGACAATTACGCCAGTGGATACCACCTCAAACGCGCTGCCCGGCACGCCCTTCAGCTGGTTCAGGTCATCGTCCACCCAGCCGGGGTCGGTGGCCCCGCTAATATACCAGCTGCTGCCGTTGTCGGCCACGATCATGCCGTAGCGGCGCAGCGCCTCCAGGATCACCCGCGACTGGCCGGTGAAGCCGGAGATATCGTAGCTGGCCTTCAGGCGCAGGCGCAGGCCCATCGGCGGGAAGGCCGGGTCGCTGGTAGAGCTGGCGAAGTGCGTGGCGGGCAGGATGTAGCCGCGCTGTGAGCGCCAGACGGTGAAGCGCAGCGCGTGGCGGATGGCCCCGGCGGCGACCTCGTCGTAGCGCGCCAGCCCTGGCAGGATCGGTAGCCCCGCCGCGTCGGCCGAGGTCCATCCCGCCGGGCGCAGCGCGTTGCTGCGCAGGTTCCACACCGCGCCCGAGCTGGCCTCCCAGCCCGCGCCGACCTGGCTGGCGTGGTAGAGCTCGTAGAGCTTGCACTCGCCCTGGCGCAGCACGAGTACGTGGCTGTCGCCGCCGCCGCCCTCCACCGGCGCGCTGAGCGGCACCGGGTAGGGGCCAGGGTCGCTCTCGTCGCCGTACTCCACAAAGCTGATCTGCACCAGCGGCTGGCTCGGCGGCACCACCACAAAGGGGATGCCGTAGCTCTGGTTCTCGCCGAAGTCGGCATGCAGGAACTGGCTCCCGCCGGCGTTGATGCTGGCGATGTAGGCGTCCGAGCCGGGGTCAACAGGGAAGGCGGAGATATCCTGGTTCCATGCGTTGTCGGCGGGGAAGACCGGGCATCCGGCGAGCTGCGGGCTGGCCGGGCTGTTGCTCACCAGGGGCAGGTATGCCCGCGGGGTGATCTGGCCGAGGGCCACGCCGCCGGCGATCAGAGCGGCCAGGGCGATGGTGAGGGGCAGAGCGATCCGGCGCATAGGGATCTCCTCTTGCTTGTGCAAATGTTGAATGCTGAATGTTGAATGTTGAATTTTTAGACCGCTCAGCATTCAGTATTCAGCACAGTTACGTCCCCATCCAACATTCACTTTATTGTCGCCCCGCTGGCTCATCTCCGCAAGAGCTTGCGGCATTCAACATTCAACATTCACAGAGCAGCTCCCGGTACAGCTCCACCGTTTTCCGCGCCACCACCGGCCAGGCGAAGGTTGACGTAACGATCTTGACGCTCTCCTCGCCCCAGGCGGGCCAGCGCGCGCGGTTGGCCAGGGCCGCGCGCAGCTTCTCGGCCAGATCCTCGACGCTGCCTGGTCGCGCCAGGTAGCCGTTGCGCCCGCTGAAGACCTTGTCGGGGATGCCGCCGGCCGCGCTGGCGATGATCGGCTTGCGGTGGATCATCGCCTCTAAGGTGACTAAGCTGGAGCCTTCGTAGAGCGTCGGGTGGATCACCAGGTCCGCCTCCTCGTAGAGGCTGTGCAGCTCGGCGTCGTCGAGCTTGCCCACAAAGGTGACGTGCGCGGCGATGTCGGCCTCGCGGGCCTGCTGCTCCAGGGCGGAGCGCTCCTTGCCGACGCCCACCAGCAGCCAGCGCCACTGCGGCGGCAGCTCGTCGCGCAGGCCGGCCAGGGCCGCGATCAGGATGTGGAAGCCCTTGTTGCGCTCCAGCCGGCCCACGCTGAGCAGTGTCGGGCCGCTCTCCCCCAGCCCCAGCCGCGCCCGCAGATCGGCCCGCAGATCCGCGCGGACGAAGCCCAGGCACTCGTCCACATCGATCGCCGAGGGCACCACCGCCACCCGCGCCGGGTCCACCCCCAGGTAGCGCGGCAGATCATCCTTTGTGCAGGCGTCCGTGGCGATGGCCCGGTCGGCCGTGCGGTGGCCGTAGGCGTAGAGCGCGCGGAAGGGCGCGTATGCGAGCCACTTGCGCCAGTCGGGGGTGCGGAACTCCTCCATGCCGTGGGGGTTGGCCACAAAGGGCACCCGGCGCAGCAGCGGGTCGCGCGCGCGGATGGCGGCGTATCCGGTGGCGCAGAGGCCCTGGCTGTGAACCACGTCGAAGGCCCCGCGGCGCACGGCGGCGGCGGCGGTGACGCCTAGCTGCCAGCTATACCAGGGATAGTTGATCTGTCGTCCGAGGATGCCGTTGGGCGGCAGCAGCGGCGAGGTGCGGTCGTAGCGCAGGGTGGACAGCGCCCAGCGGCCGTCGGCCAGGGCCGGGATCTCGGCGGCTGTCGGGCGGTGGCCGTCGGGGGGCGGCTGGACGTAGAGTGTCCCGCTCACACCCAGGCGGGCCAGGTGGGTGACGAGGTGGCCAACGTGGCGCTCGATCCCGCCGAAGCCGTGGAGCGGGTACACGACGCGGGCGAGCATGGCGACGCGGGTCGCTTCGGCGGGCGGTGTGCTCATAGGCGGCAATCATACCATAGAGCACTGAGGCACTGAATCACTGAGGCGCTGAGTTGGACATCTCGGTACCTCAGTGCCTCAGTGATTCAGTGCTTCAGTGCTTGACAGAGCGCGAATCTCTGCTACTATGGAACCAGTTCCAAGATTACGAATTCATCGAGACCGACGAAGACAGCACACAAGGAGGTGTGATGGCTGCGACGATTCGCGATGTGGCACGTCGGGCTGGCGTTGGCCTCGGCACCGTCTCACGCGTGCTGAACAACAGCCCCCTGGTGAGCCCGGTCACGCGCGAGCGTGTCCTCGACGCAATCGCCGAGCTTCGCTATTCCCCAAGCCAGATCGCCCGTAGCTTCTCCTCGGGCAAAACACTCACCGTCTCAGTCATCGCCCCGTTCTTCACCCGGCCCTCGGTGGTCGAGCGCCTGCGCGGCATCGAGTCGGCCCTCCACGCCAGCGGCTATAGCCTGGTGGTCTTTAATGTGGAGACGGCCGCCCGCCGCGACGCCTGCCTGCACGATGTCTCGCGCCACGACCGCTCCGATGGGGTGCTGATCATCTCGCTTACGCCGCGTGAGGATGAGATCATGCTCCTGCGCGAGGCGGGCACTCCGGTGGGGCTGATCGATACGGAGGCAGAGGGGATGTACGGCGTGCGGATCGACGATGTCTACGGCGGCGAGCTTGCGGTGCGACACCTGCTTGATCTCGGGCACCGGCGGATCGGCTTTGTCGGAGACTCGGAGGCAGAGGTGCAGGACTTCAACTTCACCAGCAGCCGCCACCGGCAGATTGGCTACCTGAAGGCTCTTGACGCCCTGGCTATCACCCCGCCGCCCGAGTACCAGCGCTACGGCGTTCATGGCCGCTACGAGGCGCGCCTGCTGGCACGAGAGTTGCTACAGCTCGCAGAACCACCGACGGCAATCTTTGCCGCAAGCGATACGCAGGCCATGGGCGTGCTTGAGGCTGCCCGCGATCAGCAGCTGCGGGTGCCTGACGACCTCTCTGTGGTCGGGTTCGACGATATTGATGTGGCCGAGTACCTTGGCCTGACAACCGTGTACCAGCCGCTCTTCGCCAGCGGGAAGCGCGGGGTTGAGATTCTGCTCTGCCTGATCGCTGGCGATCTGCCGGAGCCACCGTCAGAGGTGCTGCCGATTAAGCTGGTGGCTCGCGGCACCACCGCGCCGCCAGCGTGATTGAAAGGGGGTGATGGGCGATCTCTCAGCGCTGATCGTGCATAGCATAATCTGTTCAGGTTCAACGGCACCGTTAGCCTATGTGTTCCAATGATGGATGGAGGATACCCAATGCTCCGCAAGTTCTCGCTAACCCTCCTGCTTGTGATGGTTAGCTCCATGATCGCCGCCTGCGGCGGCCAGCCGGCCGCTGCGCCCACCGCCGTCCCGGCGGCACCCGCCACCGAGGCGCCGGTCGCCACCGAGGCCCCCACCGAGGCGATGGTTGAGGCCCCCACCGAGGCGATGGCTGAGGCCCCCACCGAGGCGATGGCTGAGCCCACCGCTGAGGCTACCGTCGAGGAGCCTACCCCCACGGTTGCCCTGGCCCCCGCCGGCACCCTCGACGCCGCCAAGCTTGCCGGCATCAGCCCGGAGCTTGACGACGCCCTGGCAGGTAACCTCAAGGGCACCACGGTCACCATGACCGGCCCGTTCACCGACGTTGATGCCGTGAAGTTTGATGCCACGGTGAAGTCCTTCGAGGACGCCACCGGCATCGACATTCAGTACACCGGCTCGAAGGAGTTCGAGGCCAGCATCAAGATCGCCATCGACGGCGGCAACCCGCCCGACATCGTAGACTTCCCCCAGCCCGGCCTGCTGTCCAGCTTCGTCAGTGCTGGTAAGGTCGTTGACGCCAGCCAGTTCATCAGCGCCGACTGGCTGAAGAAGAACTACAACCAGAGCTGGCTCGACATGGCCCAGATGGAGGGCCCGGGCGGCCCAATCACCGCTGGCGTCTGGCAGCGTGTGAATGCTAAGAGCCTGATCTGGTACCCCAAGAAGGCGTTTGATGAGGCTGGCTACACCATCCCGACCACCTGGGACGAGATGCTGGCCCTGAGCGACCAGATCGTCGCCGATGGCGACTCGCCCTGGTGCATCGGCATCGAGTCGGGCGCGGCCACTGGCTGGGTCGCCACCGACTGGATGGAAGAGATCATGCTGCGCACCACCTCGCTTGAGAACTACGACAAGTGGGTCAAGGGCGAGCTGAAGTTCGAGTCGCCTGAGGTGACCAACGCCGCCCAGGTGATGTCCGACCTCTGGTTCAAGGACAACTACGTGCTCGGTGGCCGCGCCTCGATCGTTACCACCAGCTTCGGCGACGCGCCCGCGCCGATGTTCGACAACCCGCCGAAGTGCTGGCTGCACCACCAGGGTAACTTCATCACCAGCTTCTTCCCGGCGACGGCGAAGGCTGGCGTGGACTACGACTTCTTCTACATGCCCGGGATCGACCCGCAGTACGGTAAGCCGGTGCTGGTTGCCGGCGACCTGATGGCCGCCTTCAACGACCGGCCCGAGGTGCGCGCGGTACTGTCCTACTTCTCCAGCGGCCTCTCGGTGGAGAACTGGATCAAGTCGAACGGCGCGATCTCGCCCCAGGCTGACTCGAGCCTGGATTGGTACACTAACGACGTCGACCGCGGCGTGGCAAAGATCATCCTCGATGCCAGCAGCGTGCGCTTCGATGCCTCCGACCTGATGCCCGGCCAGGTGGGCGCCGGCTCCTTCTGGTCAGGCATGACCGCCTACGTCGCCGGAACCATCACCCTCGATGAGGCGATGAAGGAGATCGACGCGGCCTGGCCGAAGTAGGAGTGAATTTTTTGCTGGGGGTTGGCGGGTTCGCCGCCAACCCCCGGCAAAAAGCTAGGCATGGAGCGCAGCACCAGAGGCGCTGTTCATATCGCAATGGAGCGTGGAAATGCAAACAACCGATGTGAATGCGCGGCAGCAAGCCGCGCCTGATGAAGACGGAATGAATATTGGTCGCCTGGCCCTGGCTCTGGTGCTGCTGATTGCGCTATTCGCCGCCCTCTGGTGGGGGTTCGACTTCCTGCGCGCCACTCAGCGCGATGATAGCATGCCGAAGATCCTGACCGGCATCTTCGCGATCATCTGGGGTGTCGGCGGCGCTGCCGCCGTCTTCTTCTCGGCCAACTTTACTGTCGAGCAGCTTCCGCTGGTCGTGCGCCGTCAGCTAACCCCCTTTGTCTTTGTCGGCCCTGGCGTGCTGCTCCTGGGCTGGTTCCTTTTTCTACCGACCCTGCGCACGTTCTACTTCAGTTTCTTTAATTATGACTCGACCCAGTTTGTGGGCCTGTCGAACTATGTGGCCGCCTTCACTGAGCGCACGATGCTCACGGCCTTCCAGAACAACCTGCTCTGGATGATCTTCGGCACCGCCGGCTGTGTGATCTTTGGCCTGCTGATCGCCGTCCTTGCCGACCGCAGCAGCTTCGAGCCGGTCGCCAAGTCGCTGATCTTCCTGCCGATGGCGATCTCCTTTGTCGGCGCGGGCGTGATCTGGCGCTTTATCTACTACTTCTCGCCCCCCGGCCAGCCCCAGATCGGTCTGCTCAATGCGATCGTCTCCGCCTTCGGCGGCCAGCCTCAGGCATGGACGAGCCTGGTGCAGCCCTGGAATAACTTCTTCCTGATCGCCATCTTGGTCTGGATGCAGACGGGCTTCGCTATGGTGATCTTCTCGGCGGCGATCAAGGGCATCCCTGAGGATATCCTGGAGGCCGCCCGCGTCGATGGGGCCAAAGAGGTCACGATCTTCTTTCAGATTATGCTGCCAGCCATTCAGGGCACCCTGGTCACCGTCACCACGACGATCTTGATCCTTACCCTGAAGATCTTCGATGTGGTCATCGTGATGACCGGCGGCCAGTATGGTACCAACGTGATCGCGGTGGAGTTCTACCGTAAGCTCTTCACGTCGAACGACAACGGTCGTGGCTCGGCGATCGCCATCGTGCTGCTGATCGCCGTCATCCCGGTAATGGTCTACAATCTGCGCCAGCTCAACAAGCAGGAGGTGTTTTGATGGCCGCTATTACTGCCCCATCCAAAAGTACCACCAGCCGGGCCAGCGCCAAGCGCCAGCAGCTGATCGGCAAGATTATCGTCAACACGGTGCTGGCGATCATCTGCATTGCCTGGACCATCCCGACCCTGGGACTGCTTGTCTCGTCGTTTCGTCTGCGTGATGACATCGCCACCTCGGGCTGGTGGACGGTGCTGCCGCACCAGGAGTATAAGACGGTCGATTCCTTCCAGCTGGATAAGACGATCGACCTGCGTCAGCCGATCGTCTTCCCGGCCGAGCTCGGCGGCGGCTCCTACAGCGTCGATGATATCGCCCTGGGCGTGAAGTTGCCGGATGGTCGCAAGGCCACCTGGGAGAATCGGCGCGGCCGCCTGCTGGCGCTTCAGACGGGGTCGTGGACGGTCAATACCAACTTCACCACTGAGAACTACGCCAACGTGCTCAGCGGCAAGCAGTATGTGGTGAGGAATGCCGACGGCAGCGAGCGCACGATCCAGGGCGACGACCTCTCGGGCGCGCTGATCAACTCGCTCACGGTGGCCATCCCGGCCACGGTCATCCCCATCCTGATCGCGGCATTCGCTGCCTACGGCTTCGCCTGGATGCGCTTCCCCGGTCGCTTCCTGATGTTTTCGCTGGTGGTGGCGCTGCTGGTGGTGCCGCTTCAGGTGGCGCTCATCCCCATCCTGCGCGACTACGTCAGCCTCGATCTGAACGGCACCTACCTGGCGGTCTGGCTGGCCCACACCGGCTTCGGCCTGCCGCTGGCGATCTATCTGCTCTATAACTATGTCAGCCAGCTCCCGCGCGACATTCTGGAGTCGGCCTTCATCGACGGGGCCTCGCACTTCACGATCTTCACCCAGCTGATCCTGCCGCTCTCGATGCCGGCCCTGGCCTCCTTCGCGATCTTCCAGTTCCTCTGGGTCTGGAATGACTACCTGGTAGCCCTGGTCTTCATCGGCACGCAGCCAAACGTGCAGGTGCTCACCATGCGCCTGGC
Source organism: Chloroflexales bacterium ZM16-3 (assembly GCA_004138175.2). Lineage (GTDB taxonomy): Bacteria > Chloroflexota > Chloroflexia > Chloroflexales > Chloroflexaceae > Oscillochloris > Oscillochloris kuznetsovii. The sequence goes on from RYFE02000059.1 coordinate 23,657, forward strand.
CGATATGGTCGGCTCGCGCGGGCAGGACTGGCACATCCTCACGGCGGGCGCGTTCATCACCATGCTCGTCCCGCTGATCGTCTTCTTCTCGCTCCAGCGCTACTTCGTGCGCGGCCTGCTGGCCGGCTCCGTCAAGGGGTAGAGCACTGAGGCGCTGAGGCACTGAGGCACTGAGGCGTTTGCGCCTCAGTGCCTCAGTGATTCAGTGCCTCAGTGATTCAGTGATTCAGTGATTCAGTGCCTCAGTGATTCAGTGTCTCAGTGATTCAGTGCCTCAGTGATTCAGCGCCTCAGTGTTATGCTACAATGCCCCGCTGTTACTATCATACGCCACGGAGAGGCTCTTATGGATTTCCCCCGCTCGAGCGGGATTCTGCTCCACCCGACCTCACTGCCCGGCCCGTGGGGCATCGGCGACCTGGGAGCTTCCGCCTACCACTTTGTTGACTTCCTGGCCGCCGCAGGCCAGCGCCTCTGGCAGGTGCTGCCCCTTGGCCCCACCGGCTACGGCGACTCGCCCTACCAGTGCTTCTCGGCCTTTGCGGGCAACCCGCTGCTGGTCAGCCTCGACGAGCTGATCGAGCGCGGCCTGCTGGGCCAGGCCGAGGTTGAGGCCGCCGCCCTCGCCGCCGGGGATCTTGGGGGCGACCATGTCGATTACGGGCGGGTGATCGGCTTTAAGCTTGGCCTGCTGCGGGCCAGCTACGCCCGCCTTCAGTCTGGCACTGCCCCCGATATGGCCGCCGCCTTCGAGACCTTCTGCGCCGAGCAGGCGGGCTGGCTGCATGACTACGCCCTCTTCATGGCGCTCAAAGATATGCACGGCGGGGCGAGCTGGAGCACCTGGGCGCCCGAGCTGCGCTCGCGCAAGGCCGCCGCTATGCGCAAGGTTCAGCAGGATCTTGCCGAGCCGATTATGGTGCAGAAGTACCTCCAGTTCCTCTTCTTCAGCCAGTGGCTGCCGCTGAAGGCATACGCGAACGAGCGCGACATCCGCATCATCGGCGACGCTCCGATCTTTGTGGCCTACGATAGCGCCGATGTCTGGGCGAACCCCAGGCTCTTCTACCTGGACGATCAGGGCCTCCCCACCGTGGTCGCCGGTGTGCCGCCGGACTACTTTAGCGCCACCGGCCAGCTCTGGGGCAACCCGCTCTACCGCTGGGATCGTATGGCGAAGGATGGCTACGCCTGGTGGGTCGCCCGCCTGCGTCAGACTCTCTTGATCGTCGATATCCTTCGCCTTGATCACTTCCGTGGCTTCGAGGCATACTGGGAGGTGCCCGCCGCCGAGAAGACGGCGATCAAGGGCACGTGGGTGAAGGGGCCGGGCGCGGCGATCTTCGCTCGCCTGCGCGAGGCCCTTGGCGAGCTGCCGATCATCGCCGAGGATCTGGGCATGATCACCCCTGAGGTACACGCCCTGCGCGAGCAGTTCGGATTTCCTGGCATGAAGGTGCTCCAGTTCGCCTTCGGCGATGACTCGAGCAATGCCTACCTGCCGCACAACTACGCGCCGGGCTATGTTGTCTACTCGGGCACCCACGACAATAACACCACCCTCGGCTGGTTCCAGGACATCAGCGAGGAGGAGCGTGAGGCGACCCGGCTCTACCTCGGCCGCGATGGCTCGGACATCGCCTGGGATATCTTTCGCCTGGCGCTGATGTCGGTGGCTGACATCTCCGTCGTGCCACTGCAAGACATCTTGCGCCTGGGGCGCGTCGCGCGTATGAATACGCCGGGCCGCCCCGATGGAAACTGGTGCTGGCGCTTCCACGCCGAGGCGCTGAATGACGGGCTGGCCTTCGGCATCCGCCTGCTCACCGCCGCGTACGGGCGCGTCTAGCGACGCCTGCCTATCGCGGGGGCGGATTCGCCGCAGAATCTCTTATTGTTTTGTCCAACATGGCCAGCGAAGCTGGCCATGTTGGACAAAACAATGTCGGTTTTTAGGGCGGCAGCCCTAAACTTGATGCGTATGGGGCGCAGCCCCATGATATTGCATCAGCCCTGCCTTAACCCTTAAATACAGTTGACACCCCGCGCTACGATAGGCTACAATAGCGCCCATATTCGCGCATCCCCCGTTAACTGAACAGGCCCCTCAGAATGACCATGCAGAAGCTTACTGCGGCACAGATCCGCGAGAAATATCTGAGATTCTTCGAGCGTCACGGCCATACGATAGTGCCTAGTACCTCGCTCGTTGTCGCCGACGACCCGACGCTCTTGTTTGTCAACTCGGGCATGGTGCCCTTCAAGGATGTGTTTCTCGGCCACGAGCAGCGCCCCTACACGCGGGCCACTACCGCCCAGAAGTGTCTGCGCGTCTCGGGCAAGCACAACGACCTTGAGGAGGTCGGCCCCTCGCCGCGCCACCAGACCTTCTTTGAGATGCTTGGCAACTTCTCCTTCGGCGACTACTTCAAGGCCGAGGCGATCGCCATGTCCTGGAAGCTGCTGACCGAGGAGTTTCAGCTGCCGGTTGAGCGGCTGTGGTTCACGGTCTTTGCTGGCGATGACGAGGTGCCCGCTGATGAAGAGGCGGAGCGTCTGTGGGTCGCCCAGGGCGCCGACCCGTCGCGCATCCTGCGCTTTGGGCGCAAAGATAACTTCTGGGTGATGGGCGACACCGGCCCCTGCGGCCCCTGCTCCGAGATCACGATCTATATCGGGGACGACCTGGCGAAGATGAGCGCCGAGGGCGTGAACAGCGATGACCCCGACTATGTCGAGATCTGGAACAATGTGTTCATGCAGTACGAGCGCTCGACCATGAAGCCGCTGCCCAAGCCCTCGGTGGATACGGGCATGGGCCTTGAACGCATGGCCATGGCTATGCAGGGCGTCCATAGCACCTACGAGACGGATGTCTTTGTGCCGATCATCAACACGGTGATCGCGGCGCTGGGCAGCGATGCGGCCCACTACCGGGCGCACTTCGCTCAGTACCGGGCAATCGCCGACCACTGCCGGGCGATTGCCTTCCTGATCGCCGACGGCGTGCTCCCCGGCAACAATGGCCGCTCCTACGTGCTGCGGCGCATCCTGCGGCGGGCGGCCTACCAGGGGCGCAGCATCGGCTTCACCCGGCCTTTCCTGGCCGAGGTGATCGCTACGGTGATCGATGAGATGGGCCACGCCTATCCGCAGCTCGTCGACCGGCGCGGGTTCATCCTTGAGTCTGCTGACGCCGAGGAGCAGCAGTTCCTCAAAACGCTCGCAGGCGGGATCAATCGGCTCAACGCGATCATCGAGCAGGTTAAAACCTCCGGCGGGGCGGCCGTCCCCGGCGAAGACGCCTTTGTGCTCAAGGACACCTACGGCTTCCCGCTCGACCTGACCCAGCGCATCGCCGCCGACGCCGGGCTGACGGTGGACGAGGTTGGCTATGATGCGGCTATGGCCGAGCAGCGCGGGCGCTCGCGGGCGGCCGCCCAGTTCAAGCGCGGCGGTGACGCCGACATCTGGGCCGATAAGGGCCTGCCCAGCACCGAGTTCACCGGCTACACGGCCACCTCGGGCGAGGCGAAGATCCTGGCCCTGGTGGCGCATGGCGACGATGTGAGCAGCGCGGCGACCGGAGCGCAGGTGCAGGTCGTCCTCGACCGCACGCCCTTCTACGCCGAGAGCGGCGGCCAGGTGGGCGACGCCGGTTTGATCTTCGGCCCCGCTGGCACGGTGCGCGTGGAGGATACCCAGCGCCCCGCGCCCGGCCTGACCGTCCACTATGGGGTGGTCGAGTCCGGCCTGATCTCTGCGGGCGATGCGGTGCGCGCCGAGGTTGACTCCGCGCGCCGGGCCGACATCCAGCGCAACCATACGGCCACCCACATGCTCCAGCGCGCCCTGCGCGATGTGGTCGGCGAGCACGCGGCCCAGGCCGGCTCGCTGGTGGCGCCCGACCGGCTGCGCTTCGACTTCACCCACAACCGCGCGGTGGAGCCGGCCCAGCTGCGCGAGATCGAGACCCGCCTGAACGCCTGGGTGCGCGCCGACGGCGCGGTCGCCTGGGAGGTGATGGACTACCAGGCGGCGATTGACGCTGGCGCGATCGCGCTCTTCGGTGAGAAGTACGGCGATAGGGTGCGGCTGGTGATGATTGATCGGGAGTCGGGACTCAGGAGTCGGGAGTCGGGGGCCGGCCCGACGCCGACGCCGACTCCCGACTCCCGACTCCCGACTCCCGACTCCC